>JADMKE010000008.1 GCA_018780035.1 Candidatus Sericytochromatia bacterium | reverse complement strand
TATGATGCCGAGATCAGAGATAAGTTCTAAAACACTTTTCCTTCAGACTCAACCATGAGCATCAACACAGTCAAATTCGTTTCGTGACGCCTGCCCAGCGTCACTGTCGAGAGGATAAGGTAATTCTCTCAAAGCGCCACCAGCTTTACCAGGAGGCCAAAGCCAATCATCCTGAACGCTGGAATGGTAGAAAAACACGCAATTGGGAACCAGTTGGCCCTGTTGCACTGAATCCAGTTAAACCAACCGTTTTGAAAGATGCAATTGCATGATTCATGCGACAACTATGTTGACAAACACCGAAACCTGGACATTGGAAAAATTAACCCGTCCACACACATCCAAACCCTTTAACCCCGATATTGCCAATACCTTTTTCCGAGCAGGCAAAATTGAATCTTGGGGACATGGTATCGAAAAAATGCTCAGAGCCTGTGAAGCCGATGGATTACCCAAACCTGCATATGAAGATGAAGGCATTGGGCTGACCTTGAAATTCCTAACCCATTTGCCGCCTCAACTGAATGAAACCCCAGCATCCGCAAAAAGTTCGGGGAAAAGTTCGGGGAAAATTGTTGTTTTGATGCAAGAGCAGGCGACGATTTCAATTCCTGAAATTGCCGCAAAACTAGGGCTGACAACACGCGCGATTGAAAAACAGATCAGACAATTAAAAGCCGATGGTGTCATTCACCGGGTCGGCCCAGCCAAAGGGGGCCATTGGAAAGTCATCCAATCATAAAGGGCGTCCAACAATGTATCGCAGCACATCTGGAGCGGATAACGGCTCTCCACCCGTCACTTATCCACCCTAAGGCAGACGCCGCTGCCAAGTCTTCTGGCACCAAGACCCTGATTTTGTCAGTGCTCGAAGGTATAGGTGACGGTCTCGCCGCCTTTGGCTAAAACGGCGATCAAACAGTCTCCCGACTCCCTGAGTTCAGCAGCGCTCCCCCTTGAGGGGAGTTTTTTTGTGGGCTCGCTTTACAGGCGCATTCAGGTATCTATATCAATCTGAATCAATTCTTTTTGTTCAGGAAAAACCAAATAAAGCTCTATATCGGTTGGCTTTTTATAAAAACCTGATAAATAAATATGTTTTCCTGCTTGAAGGTTTTTTTCGATTCTCTGTTGCAAATGAAAGGAACCAGCCCAATCATTGGCAAGGGTTAAGATGGGGTGAAATGCCTTGGCATCTTGAGGTGTTACCAATCTGTGCCAGGTAATTTTTTGCCATGTACTGGGTTTATCTTCGTCTGGAAAATTGGGGTTTTTGGCAATTGCAGCCTCGATCTGTTTCATTTTTTCTGCCTCTAGATGATACAGCTGAAATTTTGTATAATTACCATTGAGATCTTGGCTGGAACGCCCTTCTTCTCGTATGGGATCTGGCAAAAATACCGCTTCGCCAAAGAGCCTTTCGGTGAGTTTGAGTCTTATCAGAAAAGCACTCCCTGGTAAGTTCCCCGCAAGATAAATCATTGCCAAGACACCCAAACCCGTGAGCATAAACTCTTGGCGGGTGGGTTTCTGACGCCTGATTGCACTCAGACCGAGCTTCAAGAGCGCATAGACCCCCACCAGAGCGACAAGGACTGTGCCATAAAGTAAAAAATTTAAAAGTGTACCGTACATTTTAGTGGCTGCTGATGCCTCTCTTTTCCTCACACAACTGGTCCTGAGCCAGTTGTGTACGTGCCCGTGTCGGATTTTGCCTCGCAGTTTCACCTGTGGTCTGGCGAAAGCGAACGGCAAATGCTGAGTGTGACATGTGGGCTTCGCCGAGGGGAGCAAGGGTATTCCAAACATTGTTCATGCTTTAGGCTAGCTTAATCGATGGGGGGATGTCCAGTTCGAACCCTGACCCGATCTGCAGATTTTTGTTCCTGTCACCATCAATGCCCTTTTTAAGCCGCCAGCGCTGTTTCATCCAAGGCGTCTTGCAAGGCGTCGGTTTTTTTGACCAGGCGCTGGTAGAGGGCCAGCAAGGTGTTGATTTCAATCCCCTCAGCTTCCAGGGCATCGAGCCGGTCGGCCAGGCGATCACAGCGGTCAAAGAGGGCATCCAGCTCTTTTTCTGAGGCAGGCCGGCCTTTGCGGGTCTGCTCGGTCCATTGGCGAACGGTCTGAATTTCAGCTTGGATCTGTTCTTCGAGTGCCAACATTTGCTCGGAGAGCCGCAGCCAATTTTGCCATTGTTTTAAGCGCATTTGCAGCGGGCGCATGCCATTTTCCAATTCGGAGAGGTCAAATTCTGCTTCGAGGGTGTTTAATGCCGCCTCGGTGCGCTGAATAAATTGGGCCAGGGCCCTGTGAATATGTTCCAATTGGCGGTTGATTTCGGGATCCAGGCTCGGCTTGAGATGATGGTAATGCACGGAGAGAATGTGTTGGGATTTTTCTTGAATCTGGCTCTCAACCTGATCATAGAGGGCATCAAAATCGAGGTCTTTGTGACGGCTGCTGGCCTGCACGGCAAAGACCTGGGGCTGAGCCGTGGGGGTCAGCAAGGCCAATAATTGCCGGGTCTGTTGATCTTGCGGCTGCAGAGCTTGGGCCTGATGGGCATAGACCGCCGCTTCTGTGTTGTGATCCATCAGGTAGAGGAGATAGCCCAAAACCAGATGGGGGCGGTGATCGTCGCGATTCAAATGCAGGGTCTGGTGCAAAAGCTGCACGCTCTGTTTTAAGGCTGCTTTGTCTTGAAACTCACTGTTGACCGCCTGTTGAAAACAGACCAGGGCCTGTTGATACACATCCTGACCTTGTTTGTGGCGGGAGGTCTGGGCTTGGTTGGCTTGTGCTTGAAGCACTTCAAATTGTTTCAGCTGCATCTGTCTGTCTCCTTGGTTCGGCATTTTGAGCCAGGGTGTACTCAGGCTCTCTAAAATTCAGTTTAAACGTGCCAACTTGAGAGAGTCTCCAGAAAGCCTTGCCAGAGACCCAAGGGAGGCTTAAAATTTGCTGAAAACCGCTGGGGTTAAAATGCTAGAATGATACGCAGACGTGTTGGTTTCTTGAGGAAGGTCTGTTAAGTATGTCCGGCTATATCCTGATTGTGGACGACAACCCGAATAATTTGCGGCTTTTGATCGCTATTTTACAAGAGCGTGGTTACCAAATTCGGCCAGCCAATAACGGGGTGCGGGCTTTGAGTACCGCCAAAAAACAGAAACCCGACCTGATTTTGTTGGACATTAATATGCCCGAGATGGATGGCTACGAAGTTTGCCGCCAGCTCAAAGCCGACCCAGACACAGCAGATATTCCTGTTTTGTTTATCAGTGCCAACGACGAGTTACACGACAAAGTCAAAGGTTTTGATGTCGGTGCTGTCGACTATATCTCCAAGCCCTTTCAAGAGGCCGAGGTTTTGGCCCGGATTGAGGCGCAATTGACCATTCTCAGGCAGCGCAGGCAATTGGCGGGTATTCTCAACAGCTCGCTCGATGGCATTATGGCCTATCAGGCGGTGCGCGATCCCGAAGGGCATTTGCTCGACTTTCGCTGGCTTGAACTCAACCCGGCAGCCGCTGAAATGGTGGGCAAAAAACGCGAAGATCTCTTGGGTGAACACCTCTTAACCCAATTTCCCTTTCTCCAGAGTGAAGGTATCTTTGCAGACTATGTCCAGGTCGTTGAAACCGGTGAGAGCCTCAGCCGAGAGCATTATTTTTCCCAATTTGAAAGCTGGATTCAAATGTTTGCGGTCAAATTGGAGGATGGTCTGGCTGTGACCTTTCGCAATACCACCGAGCGCAAAAATTTAGAGCTGACCTTGGCCCGGCAGGCCGAACAAGATGGGCTGACGGGCATTGCCAATCGCCGGGTCTTTGCGCTGCAATTGACCCAAGAATGGCGGCGCAGTATTCGCTCGCAAAAACCCCTGTCTTTGATCATGTGTGATATCGACTTTTTTAAGTTGTACAACGATCTGTTTGGACATATTCAGGGCGATACCTGCCTGATTCAGGTGGCCCAAACCCTGATGAATCAGGCGCGCCGCTCGGGAGATTTGGTTTGCCGTTATGGGGGCGAAGAGTTTGCGGTGATTTTGCCCGAAACCGATGCTGCTGGCGCAAAAGAGGTGGCTGAACACCTCGCTCAGGCCATTCGCGATTTGGCTTTGCCCCACCCGCAAAATGCCCATCAGGGCATTGTCACTCTCAGTTTGGGGGTGGCAACCCTGGTGCCACGCCGGGGAGAAGATGAAACAGAACTCTTGTTGGCGGCGGACCAGGCCCTGTATACGGCCAAAGAAAAAGGTCGCAACCAGGTCCAGGTCTTTGCCCCAAACGATCAGCACGAGAGCTGAACCTGGGGGAAACGGGTTTTTTGCGATTCCCACTCGCTTTGTAATTGGCTGACAAATTTGATCAAGCGCTCGTAGCCTTTTTCCAAGGTGATGACCGCCGGATTCTGGTTGCCGAGACTGTCGACAAGATCGGCAAAATGATCACATTGATCGTAGATTTTTTCGAGGGTCTCTTCAAAATGCTCAAAGTCTTTTTGGCTGCGCAGCGAACGCACCTTTTTTAATTCTTCACTGATGGCTTTGGTGGCCTGCCCCAGCTCTTTTTTAAGCTGGATCAGCTGTTCGGATTGGCCATAAACGCCGATCAGTTGTTTTTGCTGGCTCCGCAGCGGTGCCGACAGGTTTTCGAGGACCTCTGGGTCAAAATGGAAAGCCAGAAAATCCAAGACCGGTTGGACAATTTCCCAAAAGCGTTCCAATCCCAGCAGGCGATTTTTGAGGGTTGCCAGCTCTGCTGGGTCGAGAGCAGAACTGCAGGAGGCTGCCGAAACGGTTTTAAAACGCTGCTGAATCAAAGCCTCACATTCGCTGTAGAGCAGATCAAGATCTGGTTTTTGTCTGTCCAGGGGCTGAGAGAGGTTGATGCTTTTAAATTGCGGCAATTCTTTTTGCTCAGCCAGGGTCTTGAGTAAGTGTGGGATTTCTTTTGTTTCGGCATTGAGTTCCTGGGCCCGTTTGAGAAAGGCCTCGGATTGATCATAATCGTCCATCAGCATTAAAAAATAGCCCAGGAATAAATGGGGACGGTAATCTTCTTCGTCTTGTTGCAACATGCGAAAAAAGGCGTCACCACTTTCTTTGAGGGCAAGTTTGTCTTCAAAACCACTTTCCAGGGCTCTTTGAAAAGCGCTTTTGCCTTGTTGATAGAGAATTTCCAGCAGATCTTCCCGCTCAGCGGCGAGAGATTGGGCCTCTTGGGCCAGTTGATTAAAGTGTTGGCTTTGCATTGTTTTGCTCCTGTATTTTTGAATCAATCAAGCGACAGCAATCCAGTGTCTGTCGAGGGTTTCTTGCAATTCGCCGACCTGGATGATCAGATCGACATAGCGGTTTTCCAAAGCTTGAATGTTGACACCAAAACGCTCCAAACGGTCCAATTGGTTGGCCACGTGATCACAGCGCCGGTACCAGTTTTCCAATTCTGACTGAGAGGTGACCACCCTTTCTGCCAAGGGACTGAAGCGCAAATGGGCGGTCAGGGCTTTGACCTGTAAGATCATCTCAGGCAGGTCTTGTTGCAGCCGAGCAAAGAGTGCATGGACTTCTTCTGCTTGTGTTAGCTGCTCTAAACGTTGGTAGAGCGGTTGACAGAGGCGTGTCAGGGCTGCCGTGTTTTCCTGCTCGCTGAGCAGATCGAGCGGTGCTGCCAACAGGGTCAAATGCGCTTCCAATTGGTTTTTTTCGCTGATGAGCTGTTGCAATTCTGTTTCGCTCGCTGGCAGAGACCCGTTCGTGACTGGCAGAACCTGATCCAAGATACAGAGCAGGTATTTTTGCAGTTTTGAGCCAAAATCTGGGGCCAAAGCGGGCCCTGACTCGGAAGCAAAACTGGGCTCTGGCGTTGCCGAAGGCATGTGTAAGGCTTTGGTTTTTAATAGGTGCCGCAGGATCACTGTGTTTTTCATGTGCATTCGTCCATTCTGTCCTGCAGGCGCTCAACCTGGGCGACCAAAGCTTCATAATGGCTTTCAATCGGTGCGATTGAAATGCTTTCTGAGAGCTGATCCATGTGGTCGGCCAACTCATCGCAGAGATCCAAGAGGCTGTCGAGCTGGGTTTGCAGGGCTGGGTCTTGGCGCTCCACAGCGGCTTTGATTGTCTCAACCTGTTCCAGGGCTTTTTCGATACCTCCGAGCAAGACCTGGTACATGGCGTACCCTTCGAGGGCCTGGGCAAAGCGGGCCTGCATCTGGTGCAGCGGTTTGAGCAGGGTTTCAAAGGTCTGAATGTCCATTTCATGGTCGAGAATCTGCAGTTTGTGGTTGACCATCTCTTCCAGGGCGATCAACTGATCGTAGACCCGCTCCTGTTCGAGCATCTGATCAAAATCCAGACTGGGCTGGGGAGAGACCATGGTCTGCATCATGAGCTTGACCTCTTGGTTGAGGAAGTAGGCCACATCATCATAGAGGTCATCAAAATCTTCGCTCGCGACAGGCTGGGGCAAACCCTGAAAGGTTTGCCAGCTGGCCAAGCGCTTGCGCTCAGGAGAGGCCTGTTGCAAGGCTTTGAGGTTCTCTTGCAGCAGCAGTGCGCGCTCATTGGCGGGCTCCAGACGCAGAGCTTCGGCAATGTGCGGCAGGGCCCGCGACGGATTTTCAATCAAGATCAGCAAATAGGCCAGGGCCGTGTGGTAGCGGGGTTCGTTGCGGTTTTTTTGCACCGCTGTTGCCAGGTGCCGGTAGGCTGCAAGCAGGGCTTTTTTATCGCGGTAGGCCTGTAATTCGGCCTCCTGAAGCTTGCCCAAACCGGTCAAATAGTCCTGTTCGGCTTCTTGACGGCGGGCCGTCAAATCTGTGATTGAGGCGGTTTCGGCCATGTTATTGGGAACAGCTTTGGCCAGGGCTTGGGGGCGGGTGTAATTGGCGAGGGTGTTTAAGTGTTTGAACATCATTACCAAGATTTCCAGGGACGAACAAAGGTATTGTAGAGAGCGAATTTGAAGGTGCCGGGTTGCGCACCACTGGCTTGGATGGTTCGGTTGGTCGCTCTTTCATGGCGGCGTTTGGCCGCGATCTCTTTGGCCTCCCAATGGGGATCTGTCAGGGATTTTTGATAGTTGTTATAGAGTTTGATATGGTCTCTGATCTGGGCTTTTTCCATCCGGCTTGCGTGTCTGAACTCACGGGCTGCAGAACTGAGTACATGTGCATTGCGGAACTTGTGATTGTGTGCCGACTGGATCGAGAAACGTTGAAAGGTATCCCCCATCAAACCATTGACTTCTACGACAGAGGCGCTGATGCCCTTGATAAGCTTTGCCCGGGCAGCGCTGATGGCTTGCGGGTCTTGCGGGTTCGCTGCTTGGGCGAGTTGATAGTCGCGGTGGGCTGTAATGATTTTTTCGCGTTGTCCCCAAGGAATATTGACCTGCTCTTCTGAAGAGGTGCCGATGTGCCGGTTAACGATATGGGTGAGTTGTCGATCAAATTGGGTTGAACCGGGCTCAAGTTTGCTGAGCTGATAGGCCTGATCAAGGAAATTGGGGTTTTCACTTGAGAATTCAGATTTGCAGAAAAAGCGAAAGACCTCGGATTCTTTTTTTGCTTGGGTCGAAGCCAGGGGATTGTGGCTCATGAGCATGAGATCTTTGGCTGAAATATTGGGGGTGCCATCATCTAAACGTTGCAAAGTCACGCCAGAGAACTCAAAACACTTTTTCAATTCTGCGTAGCTCTGTGCCTCGGTGAGTGGAGCAGCGAGAGCCGGAACCAACTCCGCGAAAGGATTTGCGGTTGCATCGGCCATAATCGCATCACGGCTTGTTTGCATCATTTGCTGGTTCTGGCCGACGGTGCTGCTGGGGGTGCTTTCTATTTTGCTTTGGGCTTCGCTGCTGGGATCTGCATGGGTCTGAGGGGCTTTAAAGAGCTGGGGCTGAGAGGCGGATCTTTGGATCTCGGGTTGGCTCTGTGTTTGGCTGGGGGCACCCACAGAGGCCAAGGATCGTGAACGGGTGGGGGCCGCCGTGGCAGGTAAAGACGTCGGGGGGGTTGTTCGGGTCAGGCTCATATCACTCATCTTTGAAAACCTCGCTGTGTTATCTTATGTTTTAACTTTAAAGCCCGAAACTTGAGACTTCCTCCAGACAGGCTTGAGTCTGTTTGAAGGCTGGCTTAAAATTCACTTAAAACCATCAGCGGAAAAAGCAGGTTAGCTGTGAAAGAACCCTATTTTAAGTCTCTGCGTGTGCTCGAATTGGCCTCTGTGCTGGCGGGCCCTGCTGTGGGGGCCTTCTTTGCCGAACTCGGCGCAGAGGTCATCAAGGTCGAAAACCTGCTCACGGGCGGCGATGTGACGCGCTCTTGGCGACTCAGACAGGAGGCGCCCGACTCGGATATCTCGGCTTATTTCTCCTGTGTCAATTGGGGCAAACGTTCGCTGGCCTTGGATTTGCGCCAGCCAGAAGCCCTGCAGATTGTCAGCCAATTGGCCGCTCGGGCGGATATTGTGATTGCCAATTACAAGCCTGGGGACGCGGAAAAACTCGCTGTGGATTATGCCTCCCTATCTGCGCTCAATCCTGGCCTGATCTATGCCCATTTAACCGGCTATGGCTCCGACAACCCGCGCTCGGGCTTTGATGCTTTGATTCAAGCCGAAACGGGCTTTGTGATGCTCAATGGTGAGGCCGACGGGCCCGGCCTCAAAATGCCGGTGGCTTTGATGGACTTGCTTGCGGCCCACCAAATCAAAGAGGCGCTGCTGGTGGCCCTGCTGGAAAGACAAATCACTGGCTTGGGGGCCTATCTCCCTGTGGGACTCTTTCAAAGTGGCTTGGTCTCACTGGCGAATCAGGCGGCGTCTTGGCTGGTGGCCAAACAAGACCCCCGGCGCATGGGCTCTGAGCACCCCAGCATTGTGCCCTATGGCACCGTTTACACCACAGCGGATCAGGGGCAGATCATGTTGGCCATTGGCAACGACCGACAATTTCAACAGCTCTGCCAGTTTTTGAATTGCCCCGAATTCAGTTTGGATCCCCGTTTTGCCACCAACCCCGAACGGGTCAAATACAGACAGGTCTTGCACCCGCTCTTGCAGGCCCAAATTGAGAGGCATCCGCGCGAAGCACTGCTGACAGGGTTCTGGGCCCTTGGGGTGCCTGCTGGGGCTTTGCACACTGTCTCTGAGGCTTTGGCGATGCCCGAGGCCCAAGCACTTTTGCTGGAATCACCTCTTGCTGCAGGAGATGCTTCTGCCTGTATCCGGGGGCTGCGGACCCTGGCCTTTGAACCTCCGGGTGGCAAGGTGGCACTTATGCCGCCGCCCCATTTGGGTGAACACAGTTTGGCCATTTTAACTGAATTGGGTTTGGCTTCACAGGCTCAAGAATGGCAGGCCAGGGGTTTGCTTTCTTGGCCGGATATGCTTGAATAAACACATGGCATTAGAAGTACATACCGTTAGCTACCCCCAAACGTACGACCGGGCCCCCGAGCCAGAATTTTGGCATATTGGCGCCGAGCAGCACAGCGTCTTTTTGCTCGTGACGGGGCTTTTGCTGACTGCCTTTGCGGGCAATGTCTGGGGGCTGCTAGACATGCAAAACCAGGTCTCTGCGCTGCAATTGCTTTGGCAGGGCCTTTTTTGCCTGTTTTATTTGGGCTTGGCTTTTGCGCTCTGGTATTTGCAAAAACCGCTGTTTTTTTTATTACTCGCAGGCCTGCTCAGTTTGAGTTTCTTGGCTGCAGGTTTTCCGCTTTTGCAGCCCGCCCTGTTTGAAGTGACACCGCTGCGGGTCGTCTCGGGTCTCTTGCCTCTGTTGGGCGAACGGGCCCTGGCGCCTTGGCAATTGGCCTTGCACTATGGCGTTTTGCCACTCACGGCGCTCTGGCTCTTTTTCCACCGCTCTTTGGAATCGCTGTTTAAACCCGAAGCAGAAGATCTGGAATAAGAACTCCTTCGCTCAATTGCCCAATAAAAGACGGGCTCCCTGTTTAAAGCCTGTTTGCAAGGGTTTAAAGTAGCGCGGATTGCCGGGATGCAGGCTGGAAACCAAAAATTGTCCCTGTTCGGGCAGGGCATGTAAGACGTCGTCATTGCCCAAGTAGAGCCCGACCTGTTGGCCATAAAAATACAAATCGCCGGGTTTGAGTTGGTTGCTGTCGCGAATTGCCAGGGTCAGCGGCAATAATTGGCTGCTTTTGCGGGGCAGCAGCACGCCAATTTGACGGTAGAGATGTTGGATGCAGGCGGAGTCATCCCAGCCTTTGATCGTGTTCCCACCCGCCAGATAGGGCACCTTGAGCCAGCGTTTGGCTTCGGCGGCCAAGGCTTCGGCAATCAAGGGCTGACCGGGAATAAACAGACGCAGATCTTCTTTGTTGACAAAGGCCGTGTTGGCTCCCGTGGCTCCGGGCACAAGCACCTGATAGCCCGAATCGAGCACTTTTTGCAAGGGCAAACGTGTGCCCGCCACGAGTTTGAGCAGGGGCTGCGTTAGGGCTTCGTCTTGAAAGAGCTGGGTTTCGGCATTGTGAACGAGCACCGAATCAAAGGCGATCCATTCATTAAATTTGGCTTCTGCCACAGGCAGAATTTCGGGATAAGGCACCCAAGCAATAAAACGATCCGAGACCGATTGGACCAGGGCCCAATCTCCCTGGGTTTTGAGCACTTTTAAAAAACTGCCAAACAGAAATTGGGTCTTGAGCGGGGCTTCTGCCTTTGGCTCTGTGCGGCCATCCAACCACGGTGTGCGAACCCAGGCATACGGCATGCTGATTTGGCGAAAGGGAAAGATCTCTACCTGATCGACCACGGGCAAACTAAACTGCTGAAAACCCGCGAGGATCAACAATTTTTGTTCGACATCTCCGACTTTTCCGCGCAGCACCAATTTGTTTTTTTCTAAGTTCACATCCAGTTCAAAAAAGGCCATGTCGGGATCCCCGCTGCTGCGCTGACGCACCAGTTCTAAAGCCTCTTGAAGTTGGGCGCGGGTCGGCACACCGCGATAATACCCCCCCCCTTGCAGCAGCAGGGACAACAATAGCAGCGTACCGATTAGCCAGAGGGCCTTAATACGCTTTGGCAAAAAGCACCTCATACTTGGCCGGTTCTCCAGAATAAACACAGGTGCCAAGGTTCTCAGGCTGTTCAAAGGGAATACAGCGAATCGTGGCTTTGGTCTCTTCCTTGATTTTGGCTTCCACTTCAGCGCTGCCATTCCAACCTGCACGCACCCAGCCTTGATCGGCATTGATAATCGCTTTTAACTCGTCGTAAGTGCTGGCATTGAAGATATGTGCATCGCGGAAGGCTTTGGCTTTGTCGTAGATGCCCTGTTGAATACTGGCCAGCAGAGCGGGTATTTGCTCACTTAATTCAGCCATGGCGATACTGGCTTTTTCGCCAGTGTCGCGGCGGGCCACCATGACCTGTTTGCTCTCCACGTCGCGGGGACCAATTTCCATGCGCAGGGGAATGCCCAGCAATTCGTATTCGGCGAATTTCCAGCCCGGTTTTTGTTTTTGATCGTCGTCGAGTTTGACGCCCACTCCCAGAGCGGCCAGCTCTTTGCGGATGCCATCAGCCACTTCACAGACGCTGTTCCACTCTTCTTCGCTGCGGCCAATCGGCACAATCACAACTTGCACAGTGGCCAGACGCGGGGGCAGAATCAGGCCTTTGTCGTCGCTGTGGGCCATGATCAGGGCGCCGATCAGGCGGGTGCTCACACCCCAACTGGTGGAGTGAGGATGTTTGAGTTGGCCATCGCGGTCTTGAAAGGTCACTTCGAATGCTTTGGAGAAGTTTTGGCCCAAATTGTGAGATGTGCCAGCCTGCAGGGCTTTGGTATCCTGCATCATGGCTTCAATACAATAGGTGGTCACCGCACCGGCAAATTTTTCAGATTCACTTTTGCGGCCTTTGATCACAGGCACAGCCATATGTTCTTCGGCGAAGGTGGCATAGACGTTGAGCATTTTCATGGTCTCTTCTTCGGCCTCTTCGGGGGTGGCGTGGGCCGTATGCCCTTCTTGCCAAAGAAATTCAGTCGTGCGCAAAAACAGACGGGTGCGCATTTCCCAACGCACCACATTGGCCCATTGGTTGATCAGCATGGGCAAATCGCGGTAGGACTGAATCCAGTTTTTGTACATGCTCCAGATAATGGTCTCAGAGGTGGGGCGAATCACCAGCGGTTCGTCGAGTTTTTTACCGCCCCCGTGAGTGACCACGGCAACTTCAGGGGCAAAACCTTCGACGTGTTCGGCCTCTTTTTGCATAAAATGTTCGGGAATAAACATCGGGAAATAGGCGTTGACATGGCCCGTCTCTTTGAACATTTTGTCGAGGGCGGCCTGCATTTTTTCCCAAATGGCGTAGCCATTGGGGCGAATCACCATACAGCCTTTAACGGGAGCGTAATCTGCCAGCTTGGCGTGGTTGATAATGTCCAGGTACCACTTGGAGTAGTCCTGGGCACGGGGGGTAATTTTGGCCATGGTTTTCGTCCTTCATCTTGCGAGAATTGAGCTTTAAGTTCTGCTTCATCATAACCCAAAACGGGTTTTAGGTTTTAGGTGATAGGTGTTCCGTTTTAGGGAATGCTCACCAAATCGATTTCAAAGACCAGGGTGGAATTGGGGGGAATGATGCCGACCTGGCTTGAGCCATAACCCAAATGAGGCGGCACGGTCAATTTGCGTTTTCCGCCCACTTTCATGCCGATCAGGCCCTGTTCCCAAGCCGGAATGACCTGATTGGCGCCAATTGTAAAGCTGAAGGGCGTGTTGTTGGTGTAAGAATTGTCAAATTCCGTTGTGTCGGTGAGGGTGCCGATATAGTGAACGGTCACGGTGCTGCCTGATGCTGCGGTATCGCCTGTGCCCACCACCAAATCTTCGATCACAAGTGGATCCAGCAGGGGAGCAAAACTGCCCTGATAGGCGCCGAGGTCGGGCGGAGAGGTGCGGGCAACACCCAGCACATCTGTGGCGGGCATACCCGCTGTGACACCTGCACCCAAAGCAGGGCTGCCTGTGGCCAAACGCAGGCCGTCATCGCCTGTTAAAGGCGCATCATCAACCCCATCTATATCGAGGTAATTGACAAAGAGTGGGTCAGAGGTGCTGTTACCAGAGCCATTGATACTCGTCAGATCACTGGCGATTGAGTTGGTCATGGTGACTTGGCTGCCCGAATGTGAATCTATGTGTTTGGCCCGACCGGGGTTCCAGATAATGCTGCTGAAAAAGCTGGCGTTGGCAAAAATATACGAAAAGACATCTGCCCCTTGGGGGGCCACATTTTTGTACATGCTGATATGTCTGAAAACGGGGGCTGCCTGGGTCGTGACATGCACCCCGCCACCGGTGGCTGAAGCCGCATTATTGGCGAAGACAGCGTTGGTAACCACAGGAGAACTATTGCTGCGAATGGCCATCCCCGCGCCATCGCGGGCGGTATTGTTGATAAAAGCGACACGGTTTAATTGGGCCAGACCCGCAGAGGCTTTGTAAAGATAAATCCCGCCCCCAAAATAGGTGGCTGAATTGCCGTTAAACGTGGTCTGGCTGATATTGACCATTGAATTGTTGTAAGCAAAAATGCCACCGCCATTGTCGGCTTTGTTGATTAAAAAATAAAAACCGGTAATGGTGGGTGAAGAGCCATCCACGTTATACATGCCCGCTCCCAAACTGGCGCGGTTGTTTTGAAAAATGCCCGTGTTTAAAACCGGTGAAGAGCCATTGCGATTGCACATGCCGCCCCCAAAATAGGTGGCAGTATTGGAGACAAATTGAACTGTATTGAAGGTCGGAGAGGAGCTGTCATTAAAGATTCCGCCACCGTGTTTGGCTGAGTTATAACCCAGAGAGCCATTGCTGAAGCTGGGGGTTGAACCTGGTGTATTGTAAACAGCACCCCCGGCATGTTGGGCAAAACAGCTGTTAAAGGAAAAATTGCTCAATTGCGGGGAGCTGCCATTGCCGTTGTAAATGCCGCCACCGGCATAATTGGCGCGGTTTTCCAAGAAACGTACATTGTTTAAGATCGGGGAAGCGCTCATATTGTAGAGCCCGCCGCCGCGATCGAAGGGAGCCTTGCCTGTTGCATTGCCGCCGGCAATCGTGAGTCCATCAATGGTGGCGTTATTTGCACCAATCACAACATGGTAACTGTTGTCCGTCACATCACTGAAATCGGCATCGCTGTAATTGTCGTTGCCGACCAGATCTGCGCTCAGGATGGTTTCGTTCAACTCGACATTGCGCTGGCTGATATCCGTTTCTGAACCATCAAAGCCGCCATAAAGTGCCACTCCTTGCTGCAAAATAAACGATTTGCTGCGGTCGGTGGTATTGGTGGGTTTATAGGTGCCTTTGGCGACCCAGACCTGTTCTCCCGCCTGGGCCATATACATGGCCATGTCGAGGCGGTTCATCGCTGTTCCCCAACTGCTGCCGGACCCACCTGCGGTGGCGGCTTGATCGACATGCAAAATGCGCGCAGGGCCGCTGTAAGCCTGAAAGGTAAAGGTTTCGGTTGAACTGGCAATGCCACCGGGGGTGGTGACTTTGACCGTGCCCGAGGTAAAACCACTGGGCACTTGGGCCGTAATTTGCGTATCGCTGTCGATCGAAAAAGAAAAGGCCTCTTGATTGCCAAATTTGACGGAGCTGGCATTGGTAAAGTTGAGACCTGTAATTACAACTGAATCAAAGACGGCGCCGGTGGTCACGCTCAAGGCACTGACACTGGGCGGGGGAACGGCGGGGGTGGGGGTGGCTGAAGGGATCGGCGGTGGGGTGGGGGTGGCTGCTGCGATATCGCCACCGGTCCCAGTTAAGGTTGCGCCCGTAACCTGAGCGGCTACTTTGGGGCAGGGGCTCAGGGCTGCAGACTCCCCATTGGACTTCAATTGTACCGTCACGTCAGCCCCGGTCAAATCTGTGACATTGACCGAGTAGTCGATATACCCCAATTCGCCGCCTTGAGCGTCTTTAAACACAGTTTGTCCAACCGAGGTGCCCACGGGCAAATCTGCCAAGGTATAATCCAGCCCCAAGGTGTCTTGGGCCAATTGTTGCAGGGTGTTTGAAAAAGTCAAAAGGGTTTCGGGGCCCGTGTCTTGAACCTGTACCCCGGCTGCGATCAAATTATTGGTGGCTTCGGTTGTGAGATCGCCGGGAACGGTCAGGGTGGTTTGTACGGCTGTGAGAGCCGCTTGACAGGGGCCCACATCCGTCACTTGTTTAATGCCAAAGCCCTTTAAAAGACTGGCGTCGGCCAAAAACTTGAGCCGAATGGTGCGGGCCGGAGCGGGTGTTTGGTTGGGCGCTGAAATGGGTGCAGGGGAAGGGGGGAGCACCACCGGTGTTGGTGCGCTTCCGGGATTGCTCACAGTCGGGGCCTGAGAGGGAGAGCACGCCACCAGTGTCAAACTCAGAAGCGTGGTGCCCACCATCAGGCGTTGGGGCAAAAGATCTTTTTTCTGGGTAAATTCCTGCATATTTAACTCCGGGCAGCGCAAGGTCTATTCAGCATTGTAACAGGATTAATCAAAAAAAAGGGGGAAAAACGATCAGAGTCTGTCTTTCTGAGGTCTTCTGTTAACAATCCCTTGAAGCCCTGTTCGGCCTGAGTGATAATTAACTATCTAACCTTTAGCAAAGAAAACAGGTCCAAACGAGACACAATGACAGAGCATGCATCTGCCGAGGCAGAAACCCACACCCATTTTATTCACGAAATTATCAACGGCGATCTGGCCAGTGGCAAACACACCACTGTGATCACCCGCTTTCCACCTGAGCCCAACGGCTATTTGCATATTGGCCATGCCAAGTCGATTTGCCTGAATTTTGGCACGGCTGTTAAATACGGCGGGCGTTGTCATCTGCGTTTTGACGATACCAATCCAGCCAAAGAGGAAGTGGAATACGTCGAATCGATCCAGGAAGACATTCGCTGGTTGGGTTTTGATTGGGGTGATCACCTGTATTTTGCCTCTGATTATTTTCAGCCGCTCTACGACTACGCGGTCTCTTTGATCAAACAGGGCAAAGCCTATGTCGACGACCTGACCCCCGAGCAAATTCGCGAATACCGGGGCAATCTCAAACAGCCCGGCAAAAACAGCCCCTTTCGCGAGCGCCCGATCGCAGAAAACCTGGATCTGTTTGAACGCATGAAAAACGGTGAATTTGATGAAGGCAGCCGGATTTTGCGTGCCAAAATCGACATGGCCTCGCCGAATATGAATCTGCGTGACCCGGCCATTTACCGCATTAAAAAAGCCCACCACCACCGCACGGGAGATACCTGGAATATCTACCCCATGTATGACTATGCCCACGGCCTTTCCGATGCCATTGAAGGCATTACCCACTCGATCTGCACCCTTGAGTTTGAAGATCACCGCCCGCTCTATGACTGGTTCTTGGACAATTTAGATGTGCCCTGCCACCCCCAACAGATTGAATTTGCCCGTTTGAACCTGACCCAGACGATCATGAGCAAGCGCTATTTTCTGCGCTTGGTCAACGAGGGCCATGTCAGTGGTTGGGACGATCCGCGCATGCCCACACTGCGTGGGATGCGCCGCCGGGGCTATCCCGCTGCAGCCCTGCGCACCCTTTGCGAAAAAGTCGGCGTGGCCAAGAGCAACAGCATTGTCGAATTGGCTTTTCTGGAGTCCTGCGTGCGCGATCAGCTCAATCAGACGGCGCTGCGCCGCATGGCTGTGCTCGATCCGATCAAATTGGTGATCACCAACTATCCCGAAGGGCAATTTGAGACCTTTGAGGCCGACAACAATCCCGAAGACCCCGAAGCAGGCACCCGCCCCGTGTTATTTGGGCGTGAGCTGTATATCGAGCGTTCGGACTTTATGGAAGTCCCCCCCAAGAAGTTTTTCCGCTTGGCTCCCGGTCAAGAGGTGCGCCTTAAACACACCTATTACGTGACCTGCCAAGAAGTGGTCAAAGACGAAAACGGCGAGATTGTCGAATTGCGCTGCAGCTATGACCCTCTCAGCCGGGGCGGCGGGACCGAGGATGGCCGCAAGGTCAGAGGCACCCTGCATTGGGTCTCTGCTGCCCATGCCCAGCCCGCAGAAGTGCGTCTTTATGAGCCGCTCTTCCCTGAAAACCCCGACTCTGAAAAAGACTTTGCTGAGCAGCTCAACCCGAATTCGCTAAAAACCATTCAGGCGTGGGTCGAGCCCGCTTTGGCAGAGGGCCAGCCGGGAGATCTGTTTCAGTTCTTGCGCAATGGCTATTTTTGTATGGACGCGGATTCAGAGCCCGGCAAGCCGGTCTTTAACCGCACGATTGGGCTGGTGGACAGCTGGGCCAAAATGCAGAAGAATCAGGGCTCACCGGCTTAGACCCAAAAATCAGGGATTTGAAAAGCCACTGACATCGGTAAATTTGAGCAATTGTTCGCCTAAATTTGAGCGATCAAAGGTTCCTGCAACCGATTTGCCATCAGCTGCAAACACAGTTTGATTGGCAAGGCGGCCAAAACGTTGTTTATGCACCTCTTTTTGGGTTGCCGTTTCGTAGACAAAGAGATAAATATAACCTGTAACCGCCACATATTTGCCATCCGGGCTGATATCAATGTGGTAAGGGTAATAACCGCCACCTTCCAGGCTGCCTTTGGCTTTAAAATCTGAAGTATCCACAACCTGAACATAGGTACTGGATATATTGGACATCAAATACAAACGGGATCCATCGGGACTGATCGCCATATCCCTTAATGTGTAACCCAGTTTATTTGTTTCACTCGTTAATGCAACGGTTGGTGTTGCTCCCAACGCAACTTTATACAAGACAACAGAGTAAGTTGTGTTGCCGACATATAAAAAATTATCGGAGCTCAACTGCAAATAAGCTTTGCCTTTTGTTGTGGTTGGCAAAGAGGCTGTTTTTGTTTTGCTTGTGAGATTGTAGATCTCTTGGGCCTCATTTGTACCTTCATAAGAAACATACAATTGAGAGCTATCCACTTCAATATCAAAAACGGGGGATGCCACAGAAATGCTTTCGATCTTTTCCATGCTATTGAGATCAATCACATCCACATTGTTGCTGGTTTTGCTGCCTACGTAAAGGCGGGTGCCATTTGGATTGATTTCTGTGGCCTGGGGATCGGGTGAAACCCCAATTTTTTTTGTGATTTTACCTGTGGAGGTATCCAGTACATTGATTTGATTCTTGGTTTGGTCGGGCACAAACAGATACTTTCCGTAGCTGGAGATCTCTCCCATTTTAGTGATCAGAGATTCATACTGAGCACTTGAATAGGAGCCACTGGCAGGGGTCGCATCTGTCAGGGGAACTTCTGGCGTTCCGATGCGAATAAAGAAAATGCGCCAAAGATCGGGATCTTTGCTCGAGGATGCTTTGAGGGTGATTTGACCGTCTTTGAGGGGAGAGAGTTTTCCTTCTTTGATTTCAGCAATAGTGCTGTCACTGACTGTCCAGATTGCTTGTTCTAAGACCTTTCCGTCAGCAGATACGACCTCTCCACTCAAGGCCAGCGGCTCGCTCTTTAATTCCAATGCTTGAGAGAGTTTGGTCTGCAATTCTGCTGCCACACGGATTTCTTTTGGCCCACTTTCTGTCGAATTGCCAGAAGGGGTTGCCGAGGGAGATGGCGATGGGCTGCTTCCTGGGTTGGCTGAAGCTTGGGGAGACGCTGAAGTCTGAGGAAGTGGTGTCATAATGGGTCTTGGTTCAGGGGTCTTGTTGGGTTTTGGAATAAAGAAGCCAGAATCAGTCACTTTTGCCCCAGTACAACCGTTGGCCAAAATCAAGCTCAAGCACAGCAAACCCGTATATAGTTTGGAATTTTTCATTTTTGAATAAAGACCCCCATCATTTTCATTGGCTGATTAATTTGCTAGCAATACCATACAATATTTTTATTGGATTGTAAATAAAGTGTATATCATACATTTAAAAAAATCAAGCTTCCAGAAAAACAGCTCAATTTGTTGTCTGTTGCGGCAGTGGAAAATGTGTTCTGAGCCTTTAATACTGGCTCAGCGCCAGTTCCAACGCCCGCCGATTTTCATAAAAGCGGGCACCAGCACCATGCGGATCAGGGTGGCATCGATCAAAATGGCGGTGGCCAAGCCAAAGCCCAGCTGTTTGATAATGCTGATCTCGACCTGGGTAAAGGCCCCAAAGACCAGCCCCATGATCAAAGCGGCATAGGTGATCACGTCACCCGTGGCGCGAATGCCTGTGGCCGTGGCCTCTTCATTGCTCTCACCGCTTTCGTAGGCCTCGCGGATGCGGGTCATCAGAAAGACCTCGTAGTCAATTGAAAGGCCAAAGATCAGACAAAAGAGCAAAAGTGGCACATAGGCCATGATCGCCTGGGGAGCAATCGCGGGAATGAGTCCTTCTTGAAAGATCAGGGTGATCACGCCATAACTCACAGCCACCGAGCAGAGATTGAGCAGAATCGCCTTGAGCGCGATAAACCAAGACCTCAGCGAAATCAGCAAGACAATCCAGGTCAAAACCACCACCCCGAGCAAGATCTGCGGGCTGTGGCTGAAGGTCGCCTCGTTATAGTCCAGGGTGAGTGCGGCAGGGCCGCCAATATGCAGGGTCAGGCCCTGTCTCTTGAGTTCGGGGCCCAGGGTTTTGCGCAGCTCGGCACAGAGATTGACCATTTCGTCAAAGTCAAACAGGCGTTTGGGCACGACCTGCATCAGGGTCAATTGCTGATCGCGGCTGAGCAGCATTTGAAAGAGATCTGGGGCGATCAGGCGCATCAGTGGGAATTGCCCGGCCAGATCGGGGTGTTCTTGCAAAGGCGAGGCCAAACTGGTGACCCGTTCAATCAGCGGATTGGCCTGGAGTTGGGCGTGTACCCGCCGCAATTCGTGGAGATCTTCGGGGTTGAGAATGCTGGGTTGATCGCTTTCAAAGACCAAAAACAGCGGGATCATCATGCCCGAGACCTCCATTTGCGTCAGGAGATCAAAGCCCTGTTTGGACTCCAAGCGGGCAGGCAAATTGGGCATGTCAAATTGGCGAATTTGCAATTTGAGCGCCGGGCTGCTCAGGGCCAGCACAATGGCCAGCGCGCCTGTTCCATAGACCCAAGGGTGGCGCATGACATGGTATGAGAGGGGCTTCCAGAGCCTGGATGGCCGCAGGTTTTGCAAGCGTGTGGCGAGAGTTTTGGGAAAATCCAGCCAGGGCCCGAGTACCAGCAGCAGGGCGGGCAAGAGGGTGAGTGAAGCGGTGACACTCACCATCACCACCAAAATGCCACCCAGACCAATCGAAAAAAGGGCCGTAATCCCGCTGAAAAACAGCCCGGCCAGGCCAATCAAAAAGGTGCCCCCGGCAAAAATCACGGATTTGCCGGCGGTCAGGATTGTTTGGTGTAAAGCCAGTTTGAGTTCTTGGCCCTTTTCGCGCTCTTGGCGCAGACGCCAGACCAGCAGCAGCGCGTAGTCGATGCCCACAGCCAGGCCAATCATCGAAGAAATACTCTGGGCATAGGTCGAAACCATCGTAAAACGGGCAATCACCGCCACAATCGAGAGACTGATCAACATCGAGACAATCGCCATCAACAGTGGCAGCAGTGCCCCTGTAAATGAGCCAAAGGCCAGCAAGAGAATCAAGAGGGTCAGGCCAAAGACCTGTTTTTCAGCCGCTTCGGTACTGGCCGTGGTGATCAGGTTGATATCATAAATCACGGCGTTCATGCCCGTGAGAAAAATCTCAAAGCCCGCTTGTTTTAATTCGGTCACCAATGGGCTTAAAGCTGCGCGCATCTCACCTGTGCGCAATTCGAGTTTTTGGCTGGCTTCGGGCTCTTGGCCCACCAGCAAAAAGGTGCGGGTGCCCGCCTTGTTGCGCAGCAGCGGATCGCGGCTGCGGTACCAGGTCTCCATCCCTTGGGTATCCTCAAAGGTGTTGACCACGGCCTGCAAGCGCTGAATGGCGCGTTCAAAACGCGGGTCTTCGAGTTTGAAATTTTTGTTTTCAACCACAATTAAATAGCTGTTAATAAACGGAAAGTCAAAGCGCTGCTCAATGAGGTCTTTGGTGTGCAGGGCCTGAGATTGGGTGACGCCGCCATTGCCGCCCACCAGAAATTGTTTGACCTGCAAAAAACCGGGCAGAGCGATCAACAGAACCAAGATCCAGCCCCAGAGCCAGCGCCGGGGATGATTCAAGACATTGTTGGCCAGGCTGTTTAAGCCCTGGCGCAGCAGAGAGGCTTTTTTTTCGGACTCTGCTTCGGGTTGTGTTTCGGGTTCTGTTTGGGTCATGCCTGCGACCAAAAAGGTTCAATCGCGTTTAAAATGCCATTTTCGACCCTGAGTAAATAGTGCAGACCCGCCAAGGGCACATTTTGGCCGGGTTTGAGAATCCAGCCCGCGTCGCTCCAGACGGGAATGCTCAGGGGCATCGGCGGGCCCTCTCCGCTCAAGGCAATTTGCACGGCGCCTTCGATCGGCAATTCCCAAAGCGGGTGGTACCACTTGGTGATGCCGTGTTTTTGGGTCAGGCGCTTCCAATTGACTGCCCGTTCCTCTTCTTTGGCCTCGGAGAACGCGTGGTGCTGGTGATAGGCCTCTGTGCCCGCTTTAATAAACAGCATTTTCATGCCGTATTGGGCAATGCGGTAGCCCAATTCCGTGTCTTCGTGGCCCCAGCCAATAAAGCCCTCATCAAAATTGCCGACTTTTTCCAGGTCTTCGCGCCAGATCGAAAGGGCATTGCTGTCGAGGTAATAGGTCTCTTCGACGGGTTCCTGGCGTTCAAACAAGCTGTAGCGGTCGCGGTTATCTGGTTTGAGATTGTCGCGGTGTTTGGGAATAAACTCCTGCGGGGGCAGGCCCAAATCATCGTCAAGGGGCTCCAACATGCGCATCACATAGCTGTTGATCGCGACATTTTTGTGCTGCTGGTGGGCCTGCCAATGGGTGGCTAAAAAGCTGTCGGGCACCACCAAGTCGCTGTCCAAAAACACCACCAGCTTGCCACGGGCCCGGCGCATACCCAAATTGCGGGCCTCTGCGGCGCGAAAGCCCAAATCTGCTTGCCAGCGATAGCTCAGATTCAACCGGTCTTTATAACTTTCAGCCACTTCGCGGGTATTGTCGGATGAGCCGTCGTCGCAGATAATCACCTCAAAGGCCTTGAAGCTTTGCCAAGTCAAGGATTCCAGGCAGTTTTTGAGGTTGCGGGCGCGGTTATACGTTGGAATAATCACCGAAATTTCAGGGGTCACAAAGGGTGTTTTGAGCGGCGATTCGGCCATGCGGCTGCTGCTGAACTCTGTCAAGAATTGGTGCCATTCCAAGGCCCGCTGCTGCCAGGTGTATTCAGTCAAGATGCGTTCACGGGCCGCTTGGCCCAGAGCCTGGCGTTTGCCACGGTCTTTGAGCAGCTCCACCACAGCGCCGACAAAGGCCTCGCGATAGGCCTCACTGAAGGGCTCTCCTTCAATTAAAATGCCGGTTTGGCCTTGCAATACGGTTTCGGGCAAAGCGCCCCGTGCGCTGGTGATCACAGGCAGACCTGCGGCCTGGGCTTCGATTGCGGCAATACACGAAGTTTCGGCCCAAAAACCCGTTAAATCCATCGGCTCGGCGGCATGGTTGGGATAGGTCATCAGGCTGCCTTGGAGCAGGGCCTGGGCCAATTGGGGGTGGGGCAGCGGATCGTGCAAAAACACCCCCGGCAAGGCCCGTGCTTTTTCATAGAGCGGGCCGGCTTGGGCGGCATTAAACTCCGCGCTTTTGCCCCAGACTGTAAAACTGGAATAGAGGTGCAATTCCACCTCGGGCACCTGGGCCTGGATTTGGGGAAACAGCTCCAGCAGCAGGTCCAATCCGCGATCGGGCACGCTGGTATAGAGCAGGCGTGGCGGGGTGGCGGGCTGAGGTCCAGACTCGGGATCCAGCTCAAAATAGGCGGCGTTGACGGCATTGCCGGTGATAAAAAAGTGTTCCAGCGGGATATTCAACACGTCTGACAGTTTTTGTGCATGCCAGCGGCTGACGGCCACCAGTTTATCTGCTTTGGTGGCCAGAATCTCAGACGTTTTGGCGCGTAAATCGGGCATTTCATCCCAGAGAAAACAATAGTCGTTGTGGGACCACCAGAGTGAATATTTGCTCGGGATTCCCAGTTTAAGCGCGCTTTCGTCGGCACAGGAAATAAAAAAATCAAGCGGGTTCTGGCGGGCAAAGCGCGCCAACTCGGGCAGGTTGTGGTAAGTGACTCCCGCAAAGACCCCTGCCTGCTCTTTGCAATTGCAAAAGACGTGTACCTCGTGGCCGAGGGCCTGCAATTCGCGGGCCAAATAGACCAGGGCACTTTGGGTGCCGCCGAGTGGTTCTCGCACAACCGTATCACCATTAAAGGCCCGAGAGATGCGGGAGAGAAAAGCAATGCGCATGAAAGCCCCTGCCAGAAAAAGAGTTCTTTGTATTATAGCAGCAGGGACGGAGAGGGATGATGGCGGTTGCGGGTTCTGGGTTTATGGTGTTGGGTGTGAGCTTAAAAAAGAATCTGCCTCAGTTGCTCGAGATCCGCACAATTTGCTTTTTGACAGATATTTCTGAGATGGGTTTTGATCGTGTTGGTACTCAAATCGAGTTCCTTGGCCATTTGCGTTTGTTTATGGCCATTGCAAAACAAAGTGAAAATTTCTTGCTCTCTTTCGGTCAGATCTTCATTCCACACCAGCGGCTTGCGTGCCACTCGGGATTTTTGATGCATATGGTAATAGACAAGCGGGTCCCAAAAGATATCCCCTGCTAGAATTTTTTCAACGGCCATTTCAAGTTTTTCAATGGGGCTGTTTTTAATCACATAGCCTCGGATATGTTCATGAGCGGTATCTTGCCACTCTAACAAATCATCATATCCGCTATACAAAAGAATCCGGGGAGTTGGAGAGAGCGTTTTCGCAAAACGAGCGACGATCATCCCTGAGGTCTCTGGCATATTCAAATCCAGGATCATGAGATCCGGCTGAACATTTTGTAGCTGTTTAATTGCTTCGTTTCCTGATCGGGCTTTTCCTAAAATTTGAAAGCGGTAGGGCAAATCGCAATGGTCGGTGAGCCACGCTTCTAAAAAATCCAAGGTATTTGGATCGTCATCCACAAGCATGACCGTGATGATCTGCGGCATCAAAAATCAAGTCCTAGCGTTATAAGTTTCGATTAAATTAAAGCATGATTTTGCATAAAGTCAACCCGTCATGCCCTCAAAATAAGCGAAGATTTAGGGGGTAAACCTTGTGAGTATACGGGCTGAGAAAGATCAT
This sequence comes from Candidatus Sericytochromatia bacterium, assembly GCA_018780035.1. Lineage (GTDB taxonomy): Bacteria > Cyanobacteriota > Sericytochromatia > UBA7694 > UBA7694. Next base: position 65,281 of record JADMKE010000008.1, on the reverse strand, counting down.
CAAAATTTAATGAAAAAGGGGCATTGATTGAGAGATTGCATTTTCGTCTAACCCTAAGGGTGATTTACAGGCTTTTGTATATTTGTTATAACCGAATCCATAGAATGGGTCATAATTGTCGCTTTTTGGGCTGACTTCGTTTTATCACTTTTCATAATAAGATTTTCTCCACGGAGGATGTATGAAGTTTTTGCCTCTTGCCCTGACTTTTACTGTATTACTCAGTTTAAATGCGTGTCACGCCCCGTCACTTCCTGTCTCTCAATCATTGAGCCCAAGTGTGGGTACGCTGCAGGATTTTTTAGTACTGTCCGCCAAGGAAGGCTCTAAAAATGACAAAGATAAAGGCCATGATAAAGGCCACAATGAAAACAGAAAGCCTCCCAAACTGTCAGATCGGGATTGGAAGGACTTTAAGCCCCGTTCTCGGTGTGAACGAACGCCCGAACTTTTAATTACAGATATTGTTTTGACATCAACAGGTGAAAGTATCATGGGGCCAAGTGCCCTTATTGGTTTGCGCCCTGACTATGCAGGGACTGAAATTGGTTTAACGATCAAGGGTCAGTTTGAAAAACGCAATGACAAAGAATTCAAGTTAAAAGATTTTCTGTTTCAGTTTGAAACGCCGCTGGTTCAACAAAGCTTTATTGGTAAAGAGCCACAGGCCAGAGTTTTGTTGGATGACAGCATTTTATTACAGGTCGAAAGTGTTACGAAGACTGAAATTAAAGTTCGGTTGAATACCCAGCTTTTGCCAGATCTTTATTTAAAGGGCAATCACCGGCTGAGTATAGAGCTTGATCGCTGGTATACCGATGCTTTGCTGAAGGTCGGGGAACCTGCTCCTGTGGAGGTCAGTGCCTTGCAACCCAGAATAGAGAGTGTAGAAGTTTTACGTGAACGCGGGAAGCCATTGCATATCAAACTCACGGGGCGGGGGTTTCTGGTTTTTCCCAAGTTTAGCTATGCCACCATTGATGGGGAGTTTGGCTTTGGGTATCAGACTGAGGTGACTGCTGATGGCTCAGCAGAGACGGTTGTACATATCCCCGATCCCAATAGCTTTGACTTAAATCCCCACCATAATCTTGTTTATGTCACTCCTTTTGGTGTGGCGTTTAAAGCGTTTTAAGGAGTTTTTGATGATGATTCAAAATATATTCAAATTAGAGACATTTTCTTCAATTGGTTTGGTATTGATGCTGGCACTGACGGCTTGTGCTCCGGGCCCCTTGAATACCGGTGCAACTAAAAATCAGCCCTTTACAGAGCAGAGTCATGTTCAAAAAACCCCAGCTTATACAGGCCCTGTGTCAATGCGTTTTGATAACGCTTTGCTGAGCCCGTCTTTGGCCAGTTACGGCTTTAAAAAAACAGTGCCCCACAAAACGCAGGTTTTTGAGCAGCCCTCAGAACAGACTTTTTCGATTCAAGCACTTCCCAATGGGCCTGTGGTTTTTAGTGAAACCTTTACCAAGGGACGTCAAGAATTTGAAGTGCTGCGTGAAATTCGGGTTAGCGATACCCAAAAACGCTATACCTTACATGTACAAAAATGGGGAGATCCCCGTTCAGATGCCCAGGTTGTCGTGAATATCAATGGCACAAATTGGGTCAAGGAAGGGGATTTTAAAGGACAATCCCAGGAGTTTCAGCAGGAGAGTTTGCTCTTAAATGCCCAGAACTCACTTCGGGTACGTTTAAAAGGGAAACAAGGCAGCGCGGTGAGGATTACCCTCGTAGAAGGGGGCCAAGCAGACACTGTTTTGCGCCGTCGGGGGGCTTTGCGTAAACCGGGAGAAACCCAGGCCACCCATGTGCGCAGGAATGACACCAATATTTTTGACCCCAATGATCCCACCAGTTTGGGCGGTTTGGTTCCCTATTCCCAAATACCCAAAAGCGCAGATGGCCGTTCTTTGCCTACTTTTGCTTTAAATGGTGGTGTGCCCGCCACTTACAGTGGGGGTGAATTTCAATTGAAGATAAAGGCACCTGTTCAAGCCAATCTCAATGCCCTTTTGCAAAAATACAAGGGCTACGTGACAGGGGAAATCAGTGCCGATGAATTTTTGGTCAAATTAGATTTGAGTCAGGCCAATCTGAATGCTTTGCCTGCCCATATCCAGCAACTTAACCAACTTGTAGACGGCTCTCTGGCCATTCAAGATTTGGCATTTGACAGCCTTGAAGGGGCCCAGATGTTTGCTCTGATGGTGGAGCTTTTGTTGGAAGTGCGACAGGGCAATCAATTGCAGAGCATGGATATTAACCCCATTCTCAACAGCAATGTACCCTCCTCTTCGGAGGGCTTTGCCGCCAATGGCCAGTCTGCTGATGCTGAAGACAGTTGGTGGCTGACCCAGACCGGGGTGCTCAAAGCCTGGGACTATACCTTGGGTTATGATCGCCAAACCAACAAGCCTGTGCGCGTGGCGGTTGTAGATTCCGATTTTCAAAATTTGAACCAAGCGATGTCGGCCCAAGGGGATTTGGATAGCCAGGTTTTGTATACACGGGCAGCAAAGGTGCATTTTAACGCCTTTCCAGAAAATCAGTCCCAAGCAGGTTATAGAATTGCCTTTTCGCAAACTCCCAATCCAAGTGAACACTATTTGGAACCAGATTTTTTTGTAGGTCAAGGCAAGACGGATCACGGTACCAGTCAAGCCTCAACCATTGCTTCTCGCATCAATAACCGCAAGGGGATTGTGGGTGTGGCACCCCATGCAAAAATTATTCCCATCAAAATAGGCTCCACTTTTTCAAAAAAAGAGACACCTGATCCGGCGGAATTTAATGCCTTTGAAATTGTGACAGGCTGGGATTTACGTTTGGCAGTCGAAGCGGCTGGGCGCTTAAGGGCAGATATTGTCAGTATTACGCATTCTATGGTGGGCAATGGGCCTGAGAATTGGCTGCAAAATGTTCAACAGTTTACAACAGACATGCCCTTTGGTTGGTTGGGGGCTTTGCAATACCAAATCGATTTGGCTGCCCAGCCCAGAAATAACAGCACCTCTTCGAATCGCCTGATCTCCGTCTTTAATGCTGGAAATGCAGGCAACCATGTGCGAACGACACTCCCTGCAGGAAAACTCAAAAATATTGTGATAGCAGGGGCTTTGATGCAAAATTCAGCCTCTTTTAAACGTGCTTTATATGTTTCACCAGAAGCAGTTGCTGAAAGGTTTTTATTCTCTACGACAGATCCAATTGGTGCATTTATAAAAAATATTGATTCAGATGAGACCAAAGCTAGTTGTTGGTGGATTGGAAACAGCAATTCCCCCAACTCAGATATCCAACAGTATGAAAGTACTTATGGCAATCAGGTGGTCAAAGTCTGGGCACCTGGAGACAAGATGTTTGCCCTTGGCACGTTTAGAAATAGCTCACAGGGTTTTGAATATGGCGTCAGCCCAGACTGGGGGGGTACCAGTGCCGCCACGCCTTTTACGGCGGGAGCATTGGCCTTGCTTAAATCGCTCAAGCCAGATTTAAGTATTCAAGATTTAAAAACAGGCAATTGGCTGCGCTACAAAACCATTCAGATCTCTGACTCTTTGCTCAAAGATTTTGTTATAAATGGCACCAATCGCAAAGGCCTGCGACTCCCGCCTCAAAGTTTGAGTTTAAATGTGTTGGATTTGGAATCCACCATTGCGGGAAACCCTGCTTTGCATCAAGGGCGTTTGCTCGAAATAGGAACAGGCACTTTGCGCAAACACAGCAATGGTCGGCCTTATCTGGAAACTTCAGCAGGCAATTATGATTTGTCGATGTATCTGGAACAGACAACTTTTGATGGTGATTCTACTTCCAGTATTGATCCGGCTATTTTTCAACAGGCTTCGTTGCTCTTGCACCAAGAAAGTTACGCTGCTTTCTGGAATACCTATGGGCTTAATCTGGGGGGGCAATTCGCACCCTTCTCTGACTTTGAAAACAAAAATGTAGAAGTGACCGGTTGGAGTTACCAGCCCTCTGATGAACCCGAAAAAAATATCGAGGTTTTGTCGATCAAAGAAAGCAATTCATCAGGAGGAGGAACCGGGGGCGGTTTCCAAATCAAATCTGAGGTGCCGTCTGCTGCAGAATTGCCACAAAATAACTATCTCTATGACCAAGTGGGCAACCGCTGGATGCGCCCAGGATTCCGCATTCAGGTCGATGCCAATGAATTTGCAGGCATTCGTTTTAGCCAACCGATCCGCGATCTGGAAGTTAAAATCGGTCCCGTTTTGGTGCCCATCACCAGTATTCTCAATGATTTGGCTGTCATGGGTATTCCCGACAATTTGCCAGCGGGCGTACACGATGTCGTGATCAAGGCTTCAGGGCAGACGCTGACGCTGGAACAGGCGGTTGAAAAAGTCTCTCAAGCCATTCCACCTACACCTGAACCTACCGCTCCGCCCAGTGGCAATCCCGGTGAGTATGAAAGTGTGCGTGTCTTTAATATTGAGGGCAATGATGAAGGGCGTGTCTACCTCAATGATCAGCTTATTCTCACGGCTCATGCTGGCGAAGACAATTATGCCTATTTGGGAGAATACGGCAGCTATCCTCTGCTCAAAGATCAGCGCAATGAGTTTCGTTTTGAGCTTGTCAATAATGGGGGCGGCTATACCTATGGCTTTGAACTCCGGGCTCAATACAATGGAACCGCAGCCTATCGGGACATTCAAGGCTCTCCAGGGCTTCAAAACAAGGTTTTGCCTGATGGTTCCGAAGATCAGCGCCAAGGAGTCGTTTATAATGAACGTATGATTACCAATAGTAAATTTTCGCCTGTGGGTACAGGCCCATTCTGGATGAAGGTGTTTAATCTCAATCCCGATGAAAGTCTGACAATTCAAACCTATAACGACACCAATGATATTCAGTGGCCAGATGGTGTGTTTCGGGTAGGCCCCCCGATCAATAGCCAAGAAATAAGCAAGCAATTGCCGATTCAGCCGTTTGATCCGTTTTCAAGTTGTGGTATTTATGACCCCAACTTTGAATGCTGGAATCCGCGTTATATTGGCTTCTACCTTGAGAACCCCACGGGCCCTTATAACGTAGGCATAGAGGTCTACAAGGGCATCAATCTGGTCTATCGCAATATCCAAGGCCAGCGGGGTGTCTGGGGAGCAGAAGAGAATCAAGAGGGCTCCAGTAATCCATATATTCAAGACTATACGGCCCACCAATACCGGCACTACCCAGCGGGGTATTAGCCATGCGAACATTCAGTTACATGCCTGCCGCCGCTTATCTGGTAGCTGTCTGGAGTCTGGTGTCCTGCCAAGGGCTCCAGGGAGCGAGCATACCCGCTCCATCGGTGTCGCCTTCAGTCGCTGAGACGCTGCGACCTTCACCACAGCCATCTGCCACACCCACAGAACACCCCTCTGCATTGCCCAGCCCTACGCCTGTACCCAATGAGGATGCCTTCGCCACTTTGCAGGTCAAAAAGGTTGAGCCACTCTTTCCTGATGGCATTGAAGGTGTGGTACCAGGGCTTCAACGTTATGCAAATCAAATTGCGGTGAATGAGAAGAGCCCTGCTTCGGTGTATTTTTTAGAGCAAACACAGAGTTTGGTAGGTTTAAAGAATATACCCGCGCCGATCACAGGCCATATTCTGGGCCTGAATTACAGCCCAGCCAACCGGGATTTGAGTTATTACGGAGGCGAGGTCTATGCCCACAATGGGAAATGTATTGTCAAAGGCAGCACAGACCCTCAAAAGTATCCGCGAATCTTGACCCTGGTAGCCGGAGATTGCCCCGCCAGCAATGAATTGCGGGTGAGTGCCGAGAGCCTGATTTCTCCCGGTTTTACTGAGATCACAGCCCTGACTGTGGCACCGAATGGGGATATTTATCTGATTGATAATAAAAAGTTCAAACGCATTCGTAACAAAGCTGTCGAAACGGTCTTTGAGAGTGGGCCTTTGGGGGGAATAATGAAAACACTTGAAGGATCAGACTCCGTGGGGCTTCCTGTGAAATGCCCTATAGGTATGGGCGTTTGTATTCCAGGAAGTTTCTTAGAAACTCCACAAACAACAAATTGGGTGCAATACAAATGGGATTTTGATCCATATGGAAGGCCTAAAAGTCATTCGATTGATTTCGCTGGAGAGGGGATACAGCCACAGTCTGTCCCCGTTTTGCGTGATGGCCTCAAAAGTGAGGCAAGCTATTGGAACCCTGAGAAATTGCAAGTGGACAGTGCTGGCAATATCTATTTTTCGGAACCTTTTATCTATGAGACCTATTTACGCCGAATATCCCCCGACGGAAAGCTCACCACCTTGATCAGCCTTCAAAAGGACAGTTTGTTGATCGAGCCAGCGAAGAGAACACCTATTTCAGGTGGGTTACTGCCTGCCCAACATATTCTAGAAGAACTGCCGGGATTATTGCCCCCACCCTCTAATTGCCCTGAGAATAAAGTGTGTGCTCCTGTAAAGCCCTATTTTGAAGCCTTTGCAATTGATCCGTCGCGGGGAATACTCTATTTATTGGGCAATTATTTATTTGCCATCAACTTAAAAACGCAAGAGTTAAAAGTGGTTCGTTATATCTTGAAAGATCTAATGCCAGAGGGTTTGCCGTTGTTTATGATTAACGATATGGATGTGGACGCAGATGGCGATGTTTATATAACGTTCAAGCCGAATGATTTTCATGGTAACGAACGACCCGCTTCGCCCATCTTTCAGATGCGACTGCATTAAGGGACTGATGCTTTGCTCACTCAAACGGGCATTATCTTTGTCACGATCACGCAAGTTGTACTGAACCAGGAATAGTCATTGAGGTTGAACAGGAGTGTTCATGTGAGGTATCAAAGTGAATTTTAAGATGTTTTGGCGAAGTTCTCTTTGTATTCTGTTTACCTTTTTATTTTCATGTGGCGTATCTGAACAAGAGCTAATGCAGTGTGCTCCATGTCAGGGCATGGGGCAGTTTTTAAATATACGTTTGGACCCGCCTGTTAAAGAAAGCGTGGAGATTGAACTTAAGGACAAAACAAAAACGATCATGACACGTAAATGTAATTTCCATCCACAGGAATCATCAAAAGTAATAGATGACATACAGGGGGGCATGGGCTTTTATTGTTCAGGCACCAGTATATCAACAGCACCTTCGCCATCCCCAACACCTTCGTCCCATAAACTGCCACTCCCTGTATTTTTGAAACCAGAAGACATTCAACGTATTGATATTAATGAACTTGTTTTCTGGGGTATCAAAGAAAAGGAAATTCAAGTAATTCTAAGAAACCTTGCTGGTGATGTGTTGGCTCAGCAGAACTTTAAGCTAAGCACTGAAATATATCCTGGGTGTAGTCCCAAATATCCGAACTGCACATCAACAGAAGTCACCCTTCATTTATCGAAACCAGCAGAACCAACGCCCACTCCCAGTAGCACGCCAAGCCCCTAAATTTTAATAAAGGATCTCATCAACACACAAATAAGGTAATACCAAAATGATGGGAAACACGCCAAACAACTAATGGCCGAACCTTGTTATTCCTTGCTTTAAACGAACATGGATGAGTATGCGTTAATGGCGAATTATATCTCCCATTTGGTATAAGTACATAGGAAAGATAAGTTAACAGTTATTGGATGTTATGCTAAAAAGATGGTTTTTAACACTGGTCGGGTTCATTATCTGTTAATTTGTTGACTTAAATTTAAGAGGCATTAAATGAGACAAGAGATTATACTGGGAGGGTTTTTGATTTTACTTTTGGGGCTTTTGATTGGCTGCGAGACTGAAAGTAAAAAAGTTGGGTGTGGGGGTTGTCATGGAGAAGGACCTTTTCTCAGCATTGATCTAAACCCTCCCGTTAAAGAGAGCATTGAACTTGAACTCAAGCTGGATACTCAAACAGTCAAAAAAAAATGTTTCTTTGTGCCTACTTCACAACGAGGAGAGCCAGTCAAAGAGGTCGTTAATATGCAAACAATAGAAGGGACTTGCTCGGGACTATTTGAGGAGATAGTTCCAACAACGCCCTCTTCATCTCCTACAAAACCGCCTACTAAGTATAACGATTCAAAGCCTATAAATATTAATCAGTTTCTTTTTAGAAGAGTGGGGCATTCTAAACAAGTTGCTGTGACTCTAAGAAACCTCAACGGTGATGTGTTGGGAAAACAAAACTTTGACCTGAAGACTGAACCTGATGCTGTCTGTGGAAAAAAATATCCAAACTGCATATCAAACGCTATCACCCTTCATCTCTCCAAACCCACTGAACCAACCCCAACTCCCAGCAGCACACCAAGCCCCTAAATTTAAACTGAATGAATCAGCCGAGCTATGCCTGGAGTTCTTTGACGGTTTCCCATTGCCCCAATTCCCGCTCCACTTCGCGCAGAAGCGCCTCACAGGCAGCCACGCGCTCAGGTGTCACCGGCTGTGGATTATAGCGCAGCTCATAATAATGTTCAGTTAAGGCCCCCAAAGCAGGCTGTAGTGTTTCACTCTCACGTTCTGCCAAAATACCCTGAACCCGCTCCCGTGGTGTGGCCCCCAGGGGCGGCGCAATTCCCAAACGGGCTTCGGCTTTTTCAAGCCAAGCCAAGTAGGACGCGACGATGGCTTGGCGGGCGCTCTCTTGGCGATAAGCCGGTTGCCAGAGCGTGGCGGCCACGCTGCGTTTGACACGCAGAGAATTCAAATAGACCCCCGCCAGAATCAGGCCGATCAGGCCCGCGACCCAGATGGTGAGCTGGGCGGGAGAGACCACCTGCAAGAACTGGTTCAGGGCTTTAAAGCCATTGGCCAGCAATTGCAAGCCAGCATTGAGTCCACTTTCGAGGGCTTTTTTGAGGCCCTCGGGCAAAAAGCGCATCAGAAACTTGCCCAGTTGGTTGGCGTTGTTTTCTTTGTTCACGCTGGGTTCGGCGATATACGCCACATAGCCGGGGGTGGGATCAAAAGGCACCCAGCCCTGATGCGGGAAATAGACCTCGGCCCAGCCGTGGGCGTCGCTGCTGCGCACCTCAAAATAGCCGGTGATGGGATTGTATTGCCCAGAGGTATAACCCGTCACAAAGCGGGCGGGCAGGCCCAAGCTGCGCGCCATTAGCACAAAGGCCGAGGCAAAATGTTCACAATAGCCCGACTTTTGTTGAAAGAGAAAATAATCGACGGTGTCTGCTTTTTCTGGAAATTCGGGGATATCCAGATTGTAGGGGTAGTTTTGTTTGAGCTTTTGCTCGATGTTGCGCAAAGCCTGATAAGGCCCCTCGCTGTTGTTGCTCCAGCTTTTTGCCAGGGCAGTAACCCGCGCAGGCAGACGGGCGGGAATCTGTTTGTATTCGCTGGGTTGCTCTTGGCTGGGCATGGGGTTTAAGACCTGTTCCCAGCGGATATTCGCCAATTTTTTTGTGTCAAAGATCGGCACCTCGGAGATGACTGTGTAGACCGTGCCCTCAAAGAGTTCAATCGGGCTGCGCAGGCCGCCGTAGAGGTCCATTAGCAGATAGGTGGTGGGGAAATAGACCAGCTCGGCATAAGCGGCATGAAAGACCAAATTGCTCTGATCTTTTTCAATATAATAGGTTTGAATCAGGCGCTCGCGTGGCACCACATTTTGTTTGAGTTGGGCTGTCTGCCTGACCCAGATCGGGTTTTGACCTTGGCCCAGCCGCTTGAGGCGCATGGGGTGGGTCATGCTCCAGCTCTGGCCGTTGTAGACATCAAAAGACATGCCGCGCCAATAGGCCGGACGGTTGCTTTGAACCCGCATTACCACCTGATCTGACAGTTTTCCCCGGTAATTTAAATCGAGTTTGGTACTAAAGCCGTAATAGGCCATTGGATCAAATTTATCGCGTTTGCTCTGCACCTGATTATTGCCTGAGCTGTTTTGGGTATTGCGGTTTTGATAAGCCCGGTTTTTGATCTCGCCCTGAAAAAAGGGCAGGTTTTTCATTTGAATCGAAACGGGAAAACTCTGGATTTTGAGACCTGAATAGCGGGGCATGACCACAAACGCCAGCAGGGCACCGAGCAGGGTCAGGCCCATCACAGGCAGCAGGATTTTGAGGCTGAGCCGGATCGGCGGGGCTTTGACATGCTGGCTGGAGAGGTGGCTGTAATAGATGCTGAGCAGACTGAAAAAAGAATAGGCGACTAAAAACAAGCTAAAATTGGCTTCGCGGCTGAGTGTGGCGGCCACACTGATCAGCACCAGGGCCACCCAAAGCGAATAAAAGAGGTCTTTGCGCCGGGGCAGGTCGAAGCTGTGAAGCACTTGTAGCCAGATCAGCAGATGGGCCAGGGGCACACGGGCATCAAAGGGGTTATCGCTGATCTCAAACATAAAATTGGCCAGGGCCACCAGCATCAGCAGGGCCAGGATCAGTTTGATCCACCAATTTTTGGCCTCACGCCGCTTCCAACTCAGCCAACTGCCCCCCAGGGTCACGCTGATTGCCGCACTGGGCAAAAACAGGGGGCTTTGGGCTGTAAAGGCTGTCGCGAGAATCGCCACCATCACAGTCAAAAAGACCAGGGCCCGTGGTGTGAGTGCGTGCTCTACCTCGCGGGGTTTATAACCGTCCTGCTGAAAGATCTGTTTGAACATAGTACAAGCATAGTACAAGACTTTGCCAAAATTCAATCTGGCGACTTGGCAAGATGCGCAGCAACATACGTTATAATTATTTTTAGGCAGCATCTCCCCACTTTTCTCCTGATTTTGCAATTGTGAGGTATTCTGCTGAGACTTATGAACAAGCGGCAAGCGCCGGAAATGGCTAAACACAGTGGCTGATAAGAAAAAACCCACCACCGATGAACTTTATCGGCGTTCGCAATGGAGTGACAATATGTCCTTCAGCCGCGAAGCCATTAACGAGAGCCAGAAAAAAAATACCCGTCAATTGCCTGCCTCCCCCGAAAGCTCAGCTCAAACAGGCAATCTGCCTGCGGCGCCTGTGAACAAATCTGCGACCAAAGCCACGCCCAAATCCGCTGCGCTGGCAGGTGGTTCTGCGCCTCTGCCCCCAGCAGACAGTTTGCCCAAGGCCCTGCCTTCGACGTCGCGCCAGATCAAAGATGGGGTGCCTCAAGGCCCCTCCCGTCCCGTCAAACACAGCACCAACCATCTCGACCATTATGTCTCTGAGATGAATCAGGAGATAGACCGGGTTTCCAATGTGGTGGGCAACCGCATCGATAATTTTGGCGATCGGATCAGCAATGGCTTTCAGCGCATGTTTGAGCCGATTGTCGAAACGGTGATGGGGTTGGCCGATGCCTTGGCCCACTTTTTTCATAAAATTACGGTGGGTTTGGTCAAGGCCATCATTCAAGAATTTACCTTTGTCTTGCGCACCCTCTCAGATAAACTCTTGGGAGGCAATCGCAGAGCCCCAGTTCGGACTGTGCAGACCCATATCCCTTTGGGCACAGCTCCGTTTGTCGAGGCTGAACCCGATGATTCTCAATTGCCCTCTTTCCGTTCGGGCTTTGGCAAATTGGTGGAACAAAAAATCTTTTTTTCCACGATTCACAACCGGCCTTTTTTGACTGAAAAAGACGTGCGTGAATTGCTGCCTGGCAACAAGCGCCAGGAGTACGAGTGGATGACCCGTGCGATTGAAGAAATTCGCAACTGTGCCCCTTATGGGCAAAAATTACCCGCTCCCCCCCGTGGTCCATTTATGGGCATCCCCATGCATGATGTGCTGCGGGAGATCACCTATTCTGATCTCGAAAGTTTTCTGGTCTTTGTCAGCAACCGACCCCAACCTTTCCAGCAGAAGCCGCTTAAACTCTCCGAGGCATACGCAACATGGGCCCACAAAGGCGCTCCCGAACAATAGTTTTCTCTCTCACTCTGCTCACTCTGCTTTTGACTCCTCCTGTTTTTGCCGCAGACACAGCGGCCTTGGAGCAAAAGGCCTATCAGGCCTACAGCAGTAAAAATTATCCCGAGGCCATACGCCATTATTTGGCTTTGCAGAAGCTGCGTCCGACCGATCCCCTGCTCTGTTATAACCTGGGTGTGGTCTATTATTTTAATAAACAGACCACACAGGCGATTGAGGCCTATCGTCAGGCGATTGCCCTGGACGCCGATTATTTTGACGCTTATAACAATCTCGGTGTGGTCTATATCGAAACCAAGGCCTGGGACAAGGCCCTGGAAGTCTACCGCTATTTGCTCAAATTTCGCAGCGAAGATCCCGATGTTTGGTACAATCTGGCCATTTCATACTCTCAATCCAATATGTCAGACAAAGCAATCGAAGCCTATCGCAAAGTGCTGACCCTGCAGCCCGAACATGTTGGGGCCCGCCAACAGCTCGCCCTGTTAGAGAAAAAACAAAAAGCCACTCTGGCAACTTCTTCCGGTGCCCGTTCGGTCTCTGCGATTCAGCACTACGAGGCGGGCAACCAGTTCAAATTGCAAAAACGTTGGAAAGAAGCCATTCAGGCTTATCAGCAGGCCCTGCTCCAAGACCCCACTTTTAGCGAGGCCCATTACCAATTGGGCTGGATTTACAATCAGACCGGCAATTATAACGCCGCCTTGGCGGCCCTGGTTCAAGCCGTGGCCCAGGTACCCACCCACGTCAATGCCCACCACCAGATGGCTTTGAGTTACGAGCGCCTCGGGCAAAATGCCAAAGCCTTAGGGGTGCTCAACAATCTGCTTTTGATTCGTCCCGATTATTTGCCCGCGCTCTATGATCAGGGGCGTTTGCAAGAAGAGGGTGGGCAACCCGAAATGGCGATCCGCAGTTTTGAGCAATTGGCCAAACAGGATAAAACCTATTCAGATACACTCTATCGCCTGGGCAAACTCCATCTGCAGCAAAACAATCCCGATTTGGCTGAGGCCTATTTCCAGTCCAGCACCCAGCTCAAACCCCAATTTGTAGCTGCCTGGATTCAGCTCGGCAAATTGGCCTACCAGCAGGGCAATACCGACAAAGCCCTGAATCATTTTAATCAGGCCCTGAGTTTGGCTCCTCAAAACGCGGAATTGAACTATACCCTTGCCAGTGTCTTGTTTGCTGAGCCTGCCACCCGTGGCCGCTCAATGGCCTATCTCAATCAGGCGATTCAGCTCAATCCCAAATACGCCGATGCTTTGGCTCTGCGGGGGGTGCTCTATTACAATGCCCAGAATTATCCCCAGGCGATTTTGGATTTGCAGGCCGCTCTCAAACAGGACAAACAGCGACCAGATATTTTGCGCAATCTGGGGCTGACCTATGCCAAACAGGGACAGATTCAGCCTGCAATCCAGCATTTTGAGGCCTATCTCAAGCAAGAGCCCCAGGCCGAAGATGCAGCCAAGATTCGCAAGGTGATTCAGGATCTCAAAGAGCTGCAGAAAAACCGGCCCCGCTGATGGCTGTGGCGTTGGGGGGGGAGCCACTTTTAACGGCCTCTCAACTGGGTTTTGCCCTGGGTGAACGGGCCTTGGTCAAAGGGATTTCGCTCAGTTTAAGGCCCGGCGAAATTTTGGCCCTGGTGGGCCCCAATGGCGCGGGCAAATCCACTCTGCTCAAACTTTTGGCGGGGCTTCTCACACCTTCTGCCGGACAGGTGCAATTATTGGGGCGCCCGCTGGTTGACTATCCGGCACCCGAAAGGGCAAGGCACGTGGCTGTGATCAATCCCCGTGAAGCGCTGCCCGCTTTCCCTTTGCGCCTGGCTGAATATGTGGCTTTGGGTCGAACCCCCTTTCAGGACTGGCTGGGCCGCCTCAGCGCCACGGATCGGCAGGTTTTGGCCCAGGTTTTGGAGCGCTGTGATTTAACTCCCTTGGCTGAGCAAATGGTGCAGAGCCTGAGCAGTGGGGAATGGCAAAAAGCACAATTGGCCAGGGCTTTGGCCCAAACCCCACAATTGCTGCTTTTGGATGAACCCACAGCCCATTTGGATATTCAGGCCGAGGTTCAGGTCATGCGTCTGTTGCGCGAGATTGCTGGCAATCAGGTCGGCATTGTGGTGGTTTTGCACGATCTCAATCTGGCTGCCCATTTTGCCGATCAATTGCTTTTGCTCCACCAGGGCCAGACTGTGGCCCAGGGGCCTGCCGATGCTGTGATTCGCCCCGAACTTTTGGCGGATATTTATGGTTCTTTTTGGCAATTGGAGCGCTCAAACAGCGGAAAACCCCTGCTTAGGCCCGACTATGCCTCTGAAGTCTAATTTTTTTAACAGTTTAAGACCGAAAGAGGGAACCCCCGTACTTGGGTCAGCGTCCCTTTAAAAATATTCACTTGCAAACGAGGCCCTTTGATTATGTTGCATCGCTTTAAATCGTCTTGTGCACTCACCCTGCTGATCGGTCTTCAGGCCTGTGTTCCTGCCACCAAAATTACCGCCAATCCGGTGATTGTGATCAACAATCCCCCAGAAGTCACTTCCAATGCCCCTGTGGGCACCTTTCAGGTTTTGGGCGGTGGCGGTCTCGACCCGACTGTGGCCCGGTTTTGCAGCGGCCAGGCGGTTGCCGGAGAGCAGGGCTATGCCCGCGAAACCGCCCGTGAGTACCGCCAGATGATTGAAAAGCTTTTGGCCCTCAAAGGCTTTGGGCCCAGTGATCCCAACCAGGGGCCGGGCAATATCTTTGGCGCCCCCCCGCCAGTGCCCGTGGGCACGCCTGTTCCGCAGAACACCCCCCTGCCCAGCGCCACTTCGGATATTTCGGTGATCGAAAAAACGACCTTTAATGGCAAGATCTTTGACGAAGAGGGCAATCCAGTTGATGGAGCGACCGTCACGGTGCGTTCGCTCAATAGCTCGGTTCCCTTTGAGGCCACAACAGTCACAGCAGGTGGCACTTATGCCTTTAATAACGCCCCATCGGGGGTGCAGGTTGAAATTATTTTATCGAAAGAGGGTTTTACGGATCGCAGCCGTGTTGAAGTCCTCAAGTCCAATAAACAGGGCGATCCCAATGCCAATCGCTATGATTTTGGGACCGGTGCAGCGGGCGCCCCCACTTTTTCAGCGGGTTATAATGGCCTGACCGACAAGCCCGAAGTGCGAGCGGCTGCCTGGATCAGAGATAGAGAGGATGCGCTTCCACAGGGATTGACGCTCAATTTTAGTGAACCGATGGACAAAGCCTCGGTCGAAAAGAATATTGCTTTGCATCTGCGCAATGCCAATGCCCTGGGAGAACAGGTTGCCAGCCCTGCGCAGTTTCAATTTGTTTGGTCGAGTGATGATCTGGTGGTACAGGTTAAATTGCCCGCCAACTTGGTTTTGGATAGCGATTTGAGCAAATACAGCTGGGGTCTGCAGGCCGGAGATGGCAAGATTCTCGACAAATCTGGGGTGGCCCGCACAGAAAAATACTTTAAATTGACCGATGGCGATTATGAGGCCATTTTGTTTCCCAACCGCATTCGGCTGACCTCTTCGACCACGGTGCCCGCTCCCTTGGTGACCCCCATTCCCACTCCCACGGGCTTGCCCACGGCCACTCCTGAGCCAACGCCCACCCCCACGCCCATGCCGACCCCCCTGCCGACCCCCAAAAACCCGCGTGAATCGTTTTACTTCTCTTACGACGACTCGGCCAGCACCGCCGGGGTGGAACTGGTCAAACAGGCTCTGCAGGGCAATCGATTGCCCAAACCCGAGTGGGCCCGCCCCTGGGAGTTTTTGAATTACGAAAACTTCGATCATGTCAAACAGACTTCCACGGGTCTTTTTCAGGTTTCGATGGGCATGACCCGCCGTGCCCATCTCAGTCATCCGCTTTTGGATACCTATGAATTGGGTGTTCATGTCACAGCGCCTTATCGCTGTAAAACCTCGCGCAAAAATCTGGTCTTAACGGTGGTGGCCGATGTCTCCAATTCGATGACCGAATATGCACCCATTGCCGATGAGCCGGGCAAATCACCCCCTTCGCGTCTGGACTTGCTCAAAGCGGGTTTGCAGCAAATGCTCGACCAACTCAAACCGGGCGATGTGATCAATTTGGTGACCTTTGCTGCCAAGCCTTTTAAAGAGATCGAAGGGCTTAAATTTGGCACCGATCTCAAACCCTATTTGCAGGTAGTCAGCAAACTGGAGCCCCTGGGCAATACCAATTTGCAGGCGGCCCTGGAAGAGGGGTACCGTGTGGCTGAGAAATACCGCGATGCCAGCAAAAATAACCGTCTCTTGTTTATTACCGATGCCCTGCCGACCGAAGGCAGCAAAGATCTGGCTGGACTTAAAGATTTGGTGGCCCGCCGCAATCAGCAAGGGCTGTATCTCTCCGCAATTGGGCTGGGTTATGAGCACAATCAAGAGTTGCTCAATGCGCTCACCGAAGCGGGCCGGGGTGCCTATTACAGCGTGGTCAGTAAAACGGATATGAAAGAGGCCATGACCGATCGCTTTATTCCCCTGGTCGATTTGGCAGCCCGCAATGTGCGCTTTAAACTGGAATACCCAGGCCAACTCTATCACGGTGAATCTGCTGCCGAGCAGGTCTCGCAAGATCCCAGCAAAGTTCAGCCCACCAATTTTTCTTTTAATACCTCGCAGTATTTTTGGGAGCAGTTCAAAGCCAACAAAGTCGAAAACCTGCTCGATCAGAAGATCAAATTGGAAATTCGCTACAACGATGTCGACAGCCGCGCAACCAAGACAGAGACCTATGAAAAATCGCTGCGCGAGTTAATTGGCCAAGACACAGGCAATATTCAAGCCGCTCATTTGGTCTATCTCTTTACGGCCTTGGCCAAAGGCACCGTCACGGGGGCTGAAGTTCAGGCTGAACTCAACGGGCCTTTTCAAGAAATTGGGAAATAGCGCTGTTTATCGCGCTGTTTAAGGCGTCTGACTGGGAGTGACCACAGGTGCATCACCCGCTGCTGGACTGCTGGCCGGTGCGGGTGAAGTGGGTGTGTTTGGCGTGGCCGCCGGTGGCGCTTCTTCTGCCTGGGCTGGGCTGGGCTCTGGCAAGGGGTTTAATGGCGGAAAAGGCAGCGCAGGTAAATCTGTAAAACCTGTATCGGTATTGGCTTGTCCGGGTTGAGCCGGGGGAGCGGGCTCAGACAAAGGGGGCAGCGGTGCAAAGCCACCGCTCCAACCCATATTGCCCTGCAAAGCCGAATTGCGTTTGACCACCGCTTCGGGCAAATCTTCGCAGGCGCTCAGAGCTGTGCTCAGAACAGAGAGAGCTAAAAACAGAACCAGATAACGCGGCATGGCTTATCTCCTGGGTTTTCTGCCTTTAATTTTCTCACAAAGCGGCTGGCTGCGGCTATACTAATAGCAGCTTGCCAACAGGAGTGTTCCTATGTCTGAGACCCTTGCCCTTGCTACTGCTGGAATGCCCGGCTATCGCCGCTATCAGGGCTTACACGTGCTCAAGATCGGTGGCAGTGACTACGAAATGGGCTATCAGCATGGGCAAATGCTCAAAGCTGCCATTCCCCAAGGAGCGGTGCCTTATTTTGCGGTCTATCTGGAAAAGATTTTGCGCCAAGCAGTGGGCGAGCGAGCGGCCAAAACCCTCAAAAAAGGCCTGGATCGCTGGGTCGGTCGCCAATTGGTGGCGGCCTTTCCGGCCCATGTCAAGGCCCATGTCAAAGGGCTGGCGGAAGGGGCCGGTTTGCCCGAAGCTTTGATTTGGCAGGCTTTTGTGTTGCCCGATAGCTTTCTCTGGCTCTCTTGCCAGAGTCAAAAAATGCGCAAGCTGGAATTGGCACCGCAATTGGCTGTCCAGACCATGGGCTGCTCCAGCGCTGTGGCCCAGGGCGGTGCGACCAAACAAGGGCAGCTCTTACACGCCCGCA
Source organism: Candidatus Sericytochromatia bacterium (assembly GCA_018780035.1). Taxonomy (GTDB): domain Bacteria; phylum Cyanobacteriota; class Sericytochromatia; order UBA7694; family UBA7694. The sequence continues at coordinate 47,484 of JADMKE010000008.1, read as the reverse complement.
ACCTCGACTATATGGGGGCCCAGGTCTGGGATCGCGAAGCTGCTGTGATTTTTTCTCAGCCCGAAGATGGCTTGAATTACCTCTCGATCACCTCAGCCGGGATTCCCCTGGGTGGGGTCACGGCCATGAACGAAGCGGGCTTGACCCTGGCTGTGCATCAGCATGTGGCCTGCCTCAATTTGCAATTGGGTGGACAGCCCGTGGGGATTGTCGGCGATGAAGTGATGCGCAAAGCCCAGACCCTGGAGCAGGCCCGTCAAATTCTCGATGCCCATCGGCCCACCGCCTGTTGGACGTATATCATCACCTCGGCAGCGGAAAAGGCCCTGCTCTGTTACGAGGTCACGGGCACCGAACGCCACTGGTTTATCACCGATCAGGAAACCTTTGCTTACAGCAATATGTATCTCAGCAAAAAGCTGGCCGACCGTGAGACCCATCTCTATCCCTCGCAGTGGCGCTCCAATTTGGGCCGATACCAACATATCGACAGCTATCTCAAAGCCCGGCACGGCCAGCTTGAGGCCCAAGACATGGCCTATTTGCTCGGCGATCGGGTGGATGCCCGCTGCCGCATGCGCACACCGTTGGCCATGCTGCTGACAGTCTCTTCGGCGGTGTTTGAGCCCGCTGCCGGGCGGGCCTGGGTTGGAGCGGGTACGGTGCCCACCTCCACCCGGCCCTATTATGCCTTTGACCTCAAACAGGGAACGGTGTGTGAAAATCTGCCCCCACTGCTGGGGCGAAACGTGCCCGAACAAGAAGAGCGGGCCTTTGCCCACTATACCCGTGCCTACCGGGCCTATTTTGATGAGAATGACAAAATCCAAGCGTTCAGCGCCATGGAGGATGCCTGCCAAGAGGCCCCGCGCGAATCGGTTTATGCCTATATTGCTGGATTGGTGGCGCTTTCGGCCCAACGCCCCGAAGCGGCTCTGCCCTATTTTCACAGGGCTTTGGAGCTGGGGCACCCGGATCCTGAACGGGTGGCTGCGTTTTATCTCTGGCGGGGCCGGGCCTTTGATGTCGCCGGTTTGCGTTCAGAGGCCAAGCGCAATTATGCAGCGGTACTTGAGCAACCTGCCGTGGATACTGTCGTGCGGCAGGCAGCAGAAAAGAATTTGAACAGACCCTGGAAAGCCAAATCTCTGGCAATTGAATTTAATTATGCGGATGTACTTATTCCATGACCCCATTGACGATTCGTTTTTTAGGTGCAGCAGGAACCGTGACCGGTTCTCGTTTTTTGGTTCAGGCCGAAGGCCACACGCTTTTGATCGATTGCGGCCTCTTTCAGGGACTCAAACAATTGCGTCTGCAAAATTGGGAGCCTCTGCCCTTTCCGGCCAAAGAGATCGAGGCTGTTTTGTTGACCCATGGCCATATGGACCACACGGGCTATTTGCCCTGTCTCCTGCAGCAGGGCTTTCGGGGGCCGATCTACGCCACGGCGCCGACCCGGGCTGTGACTGAAATTATTCTGCGTGACAGCGGCAAGGTCCAAGAAGAAGAGGCTGAAAGGGCCAATTTACATGGCTATTCCAAACATGCCCCAGCCAAGCCACTTTATACCATCCGCGAGGCCGAAAAAACCCTCAGCCATTTGCAGACAGTGTCCCAGCAAGAGTGGCTTGAACTCTTTCCCGAGGCGGGGATTCGCGCGCGCTGGCATTATAATGGCCATATTTTGGGGGCCTGTTTTATTGAACTGGAAATCGCGGGCAAAACCCTGATCTTTTCGGGGGATATTGGCCGCAGCGATGACATGCTGCTCTATCCACCCCACAAGCCCGACAAAGCCGATCTCTTGTTGATTGAATCGACCTATGGCAATCGGCTCCATCCCGACGAAGATGTGGCTGAGCGTTTGGCCGAATTGGCGGCAGAAACCCTCTCAGACGGGGGCTCACTTTTGATTCCCGGTTTTGCTGTGGAGCGCACCCAAACCCTGCTTTTGTTGCTTTCACAATTGATCCGTCAAAAACGCCTGCCGTCTGTGCCGATCATTCTCGATAGCCCGATGGGCTCTGCGGTTCTCAAACTCTTTGCTGAATTTCCTGAATGGCACAAACTGAGTGAGGCCGATGCTCAAGCTCTGACGGCGGGCATTCATGTTGTGACCCAGGCCCAGGAGAGCTTGAAGATTGCCAAGCGCCAACAGCCCAAAATTGTCTTGGCAGGCAGCGGCATGCTCACAGGGGGACGCATGTTGGGCTATTTGCTCTATGAATTGCCCAACCCCGCTTCAACGGTCTTGCTCTCGGGGTATCAGGCCGAAGGCACCCGGGGGCGCGATCTCTTGGAAGGCGCTTCGCACCTCAAAATCCAAGGGGTACATTACCCTGTTCGGGCCCGGGTTGAACAATTACACGGCCTCTCAGCCCATGCCGACCAAGCCGGTCTGCTGGATTGGCTCTCCGAGCTGTCGCGCGCGCCCGAGCAGCTGTTTATTGTCCATGGCGAGCCCGATGCGGCCCTGGCCCTGCAAAACCGTCTGGCCGAGGCCAAAGGCTGGCAGAGCCAGATTGCGCAAGCGGGTGAGGTGCTGGAGCTGACGCTTTAGAACACCACTTGGCTACTTTCTAAAGCCGCCAGAATTTCTCCTTTGGCATTTTGAAAAGAGAGTGTGTATTGATAGGCTTTTCCACTGGCTAAAGAGGCTTGATCAGAATAGTTGGTTGTTCCTGGCTCAAGGGTGGCAATTTGGGTCAGGGATTTGAAAATTTTTTCGGGCTCATTGCGATAAATAATCAGTGTTGTTGTGCCATCCGGTGGGGTCGTCCAAGTCAGCTGAATGCCCTCACTGCTTGTCCGCAAGGCTTTAAAATCACCTTTGAAGCGGGGGGCTTCAGTGAGTTTTTGCATGTCATGCTCTTTGGCCTGTTTTTCTAACTCTTTGGTTTGGTCTAAAAGGACTTCTTTTTGGAGTATATAACTACTCTGGCTCACAAGGCCAAAATTGTAGAGCAATTCAAAATTACCAAACAGTTCTTTGATTAATGCCTGTGGGTTTTGGACCGACAGGGGATTTTTTAAAAGAGATTCAATGAGTGTTTGACTTTGTTTGCCATGCGCCAATAAGGTGTAGTGCAATTCTGTGTATTTTGTTGGCGGATTGAGACGTTCTATGGCCTGAATGAATTCATTTATCTTTGGCTGAATTTGTTTTAACTTTTCATTTTCGCGAAAATAGAGAGACCCATTTAATGGGTTCTCTAAAACAAAAGAGTCTGTTAATGCGTAAATGTATTTTTTCCAAATAGGTATCAATGCTGGTGCATAAGCACTTTCTTCTAAAGCATTGCCCGGATATTTACTTTGGGTCTCCTCAGCCAATGCCATGCGCATGATTTCAAATTGGAGTTCAGATAGTTCCTGGCTTTGTTTGGCATTTTCACTCAGTGAGAGACCTTCATCTTTGATGATTTTTTCACTAAGAGAACGAAACTCACTGACGGTAAGTGTTTTCCCTTCGATTTCTTTTAATAATCGTTCACTTCTACTTTTATTTTGTTTCAGGCCTTGTAATAGCCTTGTGTGTTGCTTTGCCAAGGCTTCGGGAGGTTGGGTTGCCTCTAATTCAGCAACTTGTTTGAGCATTAATTCATAAGACTGTTGAATTAATTTTTTTAAGTCTTCGGGAGTTGGCTCAGGAAAAATCCCCGAACTGCTGTTTGAAGCACTATTATTACCGAGTTCAGTTGGCGCACTTGTTCCGGAAGGCATGGGTGACGGTGCGGTATTTTGGCTCGGGGCCGTGAGTGAAGCTGTATTTAAACCAGGGGCTATGGTCACAGTGGATTTGAGGCTTTCTTTTTGATAAGCCTGTAAGGCCTGACTGTATTTGCTAAGTGTGTTTTTAACGATTGGGTTGGCGCTTGCCGCAATCACGGGTGAAGCAGAGGGTTGTATAATTGCTGGATTCTGCTTGCTTGTATCAGAGAGGGGCTGTGTTTCCTGCTTTTTAGGTATGTTGGGGCTTTCCAATGGAGCTGTCTGGCAGGCCATTAAAGTGCAAGCCAAAGAGAGAGCGAACAGTTGACGCGATTTTAGCATATCAAAACCCTTTTATTTTTTGTAAATAAACAAGCCTTACTCTATCATGTTTTTTGAAAAAGTAAAAGTCCGCTGTCGGAATCACTTTGCGCCTAGCGTGGCACAGCGGTTTTCGGCAAAAAGCTCTGCATCAGCTCTTTTTCAAGCTCGCTGATCTCTGGGTGGGGTTTGGCCAGGTTGGTAATGACCTGCTGGTAGAGTTGCAGGTTTTTCATTTGGATCGCTTTCAGGCCCAAGGCCCGAATGGTGGCCGGTTGCAAAGCCTGAGGAGGCGCTTTTAAAAGGGCTTGCATGGCGGGAATACTTTTGCGTAGATCTGGATCCGCAAAATGCTGAAAAAGCTCAAACTCCACCCATTGCACCTGCAAGGCTGGTGTGCTGCTCAAATACTGCCTGTATTTTTGCAATGTGGGGTGGCCCCAATTTAAAATGGGCATAAAGCGCGTGAGCAGGTATTTAAAGTCTTTGCGCAAGCGCTCGGGGTCTTGTAATTTGGCTCTTTGTGTCAATTTATAGTCCAGGTCTTTTAAGAGCAGGTTTAGACGGTTTTCCCCTTTTTTGAGGCGCTCGATGAGCAAGGGGTGAAAATCGGGCTCGAAAAAAGACTGGTAATAGACCGGTGTAAACAGCAAAAATTCGTGAATATTTACAATGCTATTCAAAAAACGGTGTCTTTCGGCCTGAGAATCCACCACGGGAAAAAAGTCAGAGTTGGCATTGTAATTGGCGATCAGGGCCTGCAAGGTCTGTTGGGTCGCGATGCGATAGGTGCCATCAAAATCACGGGTCGTCATTTTCAGCCGCTTTAAATCTGCATCGAGTTCGGGAATCCTGCGCAAATGGGGCCCCGAGGGAAATTGAATCGCTGAAGCGCTGGCAAAGATCAAGAGATTGGAGGGCAGTGTTTGGTCGGATTCAAGGCTAGGTAGGCCATAAATAGAGATATGTGCAAATTGGGTTTTTAAAGCCTTTAAAATTGAGAGCAAAAGCTGAGAATCGAACTCATACGAGTGAATCCACTGTACCAAAACTCCTTCGGGTTTTAAAAAACGGCGCATATCCCGGTAAAACTCCTGGGTAAACAGGCTGGAGACCCCGCTGATCCAAGGATTGGAGGGTTCAGAGACAATCAGATCATACTGTTTGTTCTGGCTGTAAAAAAAGGTGCGCGCGTCTTCAAACGCCATTTTGATTTTGGGGCTTTGATAGACCGCTTGATTAAAGGGAGCAAACCCTTTGGCCAGTTCATAGACTTCCGGTTCAATTTCAATCATGTCGAGCTGTTGTAATTGGGGGTCGCGCAAGAGGTAATGGGCAGTCATGCCGCTGCCGAGGCCGATCATGGCTGCTTGATAGGGCTTTTTCATGAGCTGAACAGGATAGAGTGCCAAAGCGGCCTGGGTAATTTCATCATTGGGCTGGCTCATATCTGACACTGTGGCCACGCTGGCATCGGGTTTGCCATTGGTTTTGATCGTTTTGAGATTGCCATAATCATGAAAAGAAATGCTGGCTGTGCGGCCATGGCGAATTTCTGGGGGAATGCGGTGCCGTGCCTCACTGGCCTTAAAATCCAGCGATTCGCGAAACACGCCCGAAGTGAGCGTAAAGCCATTGAGATTGACGCCCACAACCGGCACCATCAAGACCAGCGAGAGCCCCGTTGCCCAGGCCAGACGGATTTTTGCTTTGGGGGTCAAACTGAGCAAACCCAGGCCCACGCCAAGATCGATCAATGCAGCCAAAACCAATGTGCCTTTGAGTTGCAGCCAAGGCAAGAAAAACAGGCCTCCCAGGGCCGAGCCCAAAATTGCACCAAAGGTGTTATATGCGTAGACCTGTCCGACAAAGCGCTCGTGTTTGAGCAGGTGCAAAACAGCCCAGGTAATCAGGGGCAGGGTCATGCCTGCAAAGAAACTGGCGGGAAACATCAAGAGCAAACTCAGGCCGTATCTGAAGACGGAATACAGACCATAGGCACCAGGGGTGGGGGTCAAAATGCTGTGCGACTGGTTCATAAAGACAAACAATTGCTCATAAAAGACCAGGCTAAGGCCTGCACAGAGCCCCATTAATATCTGTACCCAGGCCAAAACTTTGAGAGCCGCCCCGCTTTTTTGCATGACAAAGCGCACGACCAAACTGCCCGAAGCCAGTCCAAGAATAAACGCTGAGACCATTAAATCAAAGGCATGGGTCGAGGCGCCCATCAGCAGGGCCAAAAGCCGTATCCAGCAAATTTCATACAAAAAAGAGGAGAATCCAGTGAGTAATGAAACGCCCAAGAGGCTTTTGCCCAGGGCCGTTGGGGATAATTGACTTTCCAAATCGAGGTTTTGTGCCGGGGCTTCTGGCGTGTCTTCTGGGTTGTCTTCTGGATCCGGCCAGAACTGCCGTGTGAGTAAATAAAAGGCCAGACCCAAGCCCATATTCAGGCTGCCCGCCAGAGAGAGGGTGCCAATGGTGCCAAAATGGTCAATCAGATAAAACGAAGTGACCAAAATGCCCAGGGCACCTCCCAAGGAATTGGTGAAATACAGCCAGGGCAGGCTCTCTCGGCCAGCATCTTCACTCAGATCCATCACCCCAATCGCCAGGGCCGGAAAGGTAATCCCAAGCAAAATGGCCCAGGGCAACGTGATCAGCAGGGCTGCCCCGCCTTTGAGGCCCCAGAGTAGCCAGGTGTTGCCAGACAATGAACCTGCCAGTTGAAAGACCCCCTGACTGGCAAATTTGTAGAGGTAGTGGTAAAACAGGCCCCCAATGCCAATCAGCACTTCTGCCAAAGCGTATAAATACAGCGGTTTTTTGAAAATGCGGGCGTATTTGCCGCCCAAAAAAGAACCCAGTCCCAGTCCCCCCATAAAGATCACCAAGGTCAGGATTTGACCATAAGAGGAGTGGCCCAAGATCAATTTCATATAACGGGCCCAAAGCGCTTCATAAATCAGGCCGGCAAAACCTGAAAGTGAAAACAAAAGATAGACGGGAAGCAAGAGCCTTAATTTGGACATAATCGTGCTATTCTCTCATTGCTGAATGGTTTTCAGGGTAACACAAAATGACCTGTTCAAGCAGCCGCTGATCCTCACTGTTGACGGCAAAGCCGCCTGTCTGAAGCTGCTGCTCCAGGCGTTGCAGCCAGGCTTGGGCAAGTGGCTGGGCCGTTGAAGAGGATGCCGCTTCAGCGCCTTGGCTCCAAGCTTTCAATTGGCGCCAGCGGCTTTGGCGGTAACGGTACCAAAAAGTGCTGTTAAAGATTTGCAGGTCTGCCAGGGCCTGTTGCTGTGCAGGGACTGCCGTTTGTTTCTGTTGTGAGAGGGCCAAAGTCAGGGCCAAGCGCTGGCTGGCAATGGGCTGATCGAGCAGGTCCACGGCATGTTCGAGATCTTGTAAATAGACCAATAAAAATCCGGCAGCCAAATACAGAGACAAAAGAACCAGGCCCCAGCCCCAGACCAGCAAGGGTCCCACCTGGGTCAACCCCAGCCCCAGCAGGGCCAGCAAACCCAGGCCGATTTGCGCCCGGCGTTGATTCTGGGGAGGGGCGATGGCCTGTGCCTCACTCTCGCTTTGGTAGACCCAAAGCGTGTGGGGATAACGGGCCATAAAGCGGGCTTCATAGGCCTTTTGGCTGCCTGTGATGATGCGAAAATTGAGTAAAATTACATACAGGTAAGAGGGCCCAAAGGCTTTGACCGTCTTGGAGATCTGGCCATCTCCTGTCCAATGGCTGATAAATCCGGCCCCGTAAAAGACCAGCGAAAAAAGCACAAAGGGCAAAGGTTGATGCAAATGAATCAGGGCGTAAATGACCCAGGGAAAAACAGGCACAATGGCAACGCCCCCCAAGACATGGATCCATTGAATCTGGGGATTGAGGTGTAAATAGAGAAAATAATCCTCAAAATTGTCAAAATCGTAAACCGTGTAGCGATTGAGATTTTTTTTGCGAAAGGCACGCGAGGTCGTGGTTTTACACATCTGAATAGAACCGACCACAATGGAGTGCCAGTTTTAACACGCGCTGATTGGGGTTCTGTGTCAGTCGCAGTGGCATCAGTTAAATCTCTTGGCTGTTGAAAGAGAAGTGGGCATGGAGTCTATTGTATAATGACTACCAGAATTAAGGCGGGAAAAGTGGAAGCCAAAGCAGAACTTCAGCATTTTGAGGAGGCCCAGCAACTGCAAGCGCAGGGGCTGTTGGACCTGGCTGCTTTGCATTATCAAATGGCATTGGAATTGGCGCCAGATATGACTGAGGCCGCTTATGAATTGGGGCTTCTGCAGATTGAACGCCATGAATATGCCCCTGCGATCCGCGCCTTTAAGCAGGTTCTGGATCACAACCCGGTTTTTGCCCCTGCCTATTTCCAATTGGGCCAGATTTATCAGCGCTATTTTGGGGCCTTTGAAGAAGCCCTGGAATATTACCAAAAGACCTTCAAATTGGATTTGCAATTCAGCGAAGCCTATTTTCATGCCGGCTTTCTCTGCCGTGAGTTAAACCAACCGGCCCAAGCGATTCAACACTTTCTCAAATACCTGCAGTTTCACCCCGATCGGGTGGATATTTTGGTGGTGCTGGGAGACCTTTTTCTCTCGATGCAGTCCCTGGATAAAGCCGCTCAGTATTATTTTAAAGCCCTGCAATTGGAGCCCGAACATCCCCAGGCCCTGAGCATGTGGCTGCAGATTGAAACCGGCAAAAATCCAGAACAGACCATGGATTTTTTGATTTCACTTGCCACGTCTTACCCTGCTTTGCGCCATTTGATTGCCGCACGTGTCGGCATTTTGATGGAAAGTGAATACCAATTGGAAGAGGCCCAAAAGTGTTATCAGATGGCTTTGGAGGACCCGGCTTTGCCCGATCGCTTGGCTTGGGAGCTCAAACAGGGCCTGATCATGCCTCTTTTTCCTGCTTCAGCTGAGAGCCAAAACCAAGCCTTGCAGGCATTAACGGCTCATTTGGCTCGTTTTAGCCTGTTGGCAGATTTGCCAGGGGGGGCCCAGATTTTACCGGATTTTAGCAATGTCGAGCCCTATTTCTCCAATTGGCTGCCCCTGCACAATCTGGTCTATACTGGCACCGAAGCCCTTGTCCCACGCCAACAATTGGCACGTTTGCTGCAGCGTTTGCTGCCGCCCTTGCAGGCCGAGCCCCCGGCTTTACCCAGGTCAGATCAGCAGCGGCGCGTGGCTTTTGTCTTTGGCCCTGCCCATCCGGCCCTGAGACAGTTCTTTCAGCTGATTCTGCGTCTGCCCTTGGACGGACTCGATTTGCAATGGGTGTTTACAGATTTTTTCGCCTTTCAGAGTTTTCAACCCCTGCCCCCAGATTGCGATTTTACGATCTTGTCTGATCAGATTCCCGAAGCTTTGGGCCAATTATTGGCCTTGGATCTGGATCTGCTCTGTTTGACTGAGCCCCATGCCGAGCAGAGTTTGCAATTGCTACTGGCCTCTTATCGCCTGGCTCCTGTGCAATTGACTTCCTGGCTCAGTCTGGGCACGACAGGCCTGCCCGAAATGGATTATGTTATTTCTGCCACAGCTGTCGAACCCCCTGACAATCCCCAGCGTTTTTACAGCGAAAAGCTGATCCAATTGGAGGCGTTGCCCGCTTTTTTTCAGCCGCCGGGTTTTGTCTTGCGCCATCCAGAAGGCCAGCTTTGGCCGCGTTCGGACTATGGTTTGCCCGCAGAGGGCGCACTTTATTTGTGCCCCCATCGCCTTTCCAAACTGCAGCCAGAATTTGACCTGATCTTGGCGGAGATCTTGCGCAGTGATCGCAAAGGTCATCTGGTTTTGCTGACCCAGCCTGATGGCGAGAAGGCCCGCGAAGCGCTGCTGCGGCGCTTTGAAACGAACCTGAGTGATCTCATGCCCCGTATTTGGTTCTTGCCTCCGCTGGCACACGATGAATACCTCAATTTACTCTCTTTGGGCTCAGTCATGCTCGACCCCCGGCCCTGTGGGGGGGGGACCGCGATCTTCGAAGCACTTTCGTTGGGTCTGCCGGTGATCACTTGGCCGACGGAAATGGCCCAGGGGCGTGTCGCTTTGGCGGCTTATCTCAAATTTGGGCTGCCTGATTGCGTCGTTGGCAGCGCAGAGGCGTATATTGAAAAAGCCCTGCAAGTGGCGACCGATCCAGAGCTTAACCAAGCCTTACGTGAAAAAATCCGGGCCCAAGCACCCGCTTTGTGGGAAGACCCTTCGGCTCCATTGGCCTGGGCCCGCTGTTTAAAAGAATTGGAGCCCCGTTGATGTCCGAAGCCGAAACCGTTGTCTACCTGATTGGCGATATCCATGGCTGTTATGAAGAACTCTTGGCCTTGGAGGCCAAAATCAAGCGCCAAGCCGTTCGCAGAGGTTGGACGCCGCTGATTGTCTCTGTCGGCGATCTGATCGACCGGGGGCCCGATTCGTTGGGGGTGGTGCAGCATTTTTTGAAAGGGGTGCGCGCAGGCACCCATGTTGTGGTGATGGGCAATCATGAGCTGATGATGTTGGAATGTCTGCAGGAGTGGGCTCCCTGGAATTTTGAGAATATGACTTGGCCACGTTGGCTCAATACCTATCGTCAAAGTTGGCGTTCTCAGGCGGGATTCAGCCGCTGGCTGAGTTGGGAAGACTACCGCAATTATGCCCGCTGCATGTGGGTCAGTCAGGGCGGGTATCAGACCCTGCGCAGTTTTGGCTGCGATCCTGAACAGCCCGAAACTTGGAAAATTGAACCAGAATTGCTGCATTTCCTGCTGCATCTGCCCTATGTCTGGAGTGATCAGCAAGTCGTGGTGACCCATGCCCTGGCCCGCCCCAAAGATCTGACCCTGATTTACGCCTTGCAGCCGGTGCGACTGCGCAATGCCGATGCGGCCCAGGCTTTTTTACAACACAGCCATTCTCTGGTCTGGAACCGGGTGCCCCCGAGTTCTCCTCCTGACAGTTTGCGTCTGCATGTCTCGGGCCATACGCCCGTGGCCCGGCTCAAACGCTGGAAAAAAGCCCAGTGTCTGCAAATAGATACCGCTTGTGTCTATGGGGGCCGTTTGAGTGCTTGGTGCTGTGCCACCCAGGCCACCCTTTCGATTCCCGCGGCCAAAAATTATCTGCGCAGCCCTTAAACCTGTTTTAAAACCCCAATCCGTTCAAAGGCTTCGCGCAGCAGCGCTTTGCCTCCCGTTTGCACCAACTCGCCGTGGCTGAGTACAATCCGATCAAAGTCCCAAGCCAAGACGGTGTCTAAAGATTTTGCCAAAGCAGGCGGGTCTTTCAGAGCCATTTTGCGCAGCATGCGACTCGGGCCCAATTTGCCGTAGGCGTCGTTCAGGCGCAAAAATAAGCGACTCCAAGCATGGTCTGAGTGTTGCAAATTAAAGACCAGATCGGTTACGATCAGACTCCGGCTAGATGGGTGAAAAAAAGCTGTTTCTTGCAAAAAACTGAGTCCATCCAAACGGGTTTGTTCAATATCTTCCTTCCACAGATCTGGAGGCGTGTTTGTAAGGGTCTCAATCGCCAACGTGGGCTGTTTGCGTTTCAGTCCGCTGGGCCCATAGACCCGGGCTTCTGGAAAGAGCTGGATCGCTTCAGGTAAAAATAGATGGTGCATGGTGTTGGGAGCAACGATGGCAGCGACAGGCCCCAAAGCAGCGAAGTCTTTTTTTAAGCTGCCCAGGCCGGCTCCTGGTGAGAGCAGCCACAGATTTCCGTTACGGAGTCGTATTACCGTGGTGTGAGTGCCCATTTTGACTTTCATTATTTCAAAGGGGTGAGCCACCACCCAAAGATTGTCGGCCACGGCTTGTAAAGATAAGGTCATTTTTGAGATCATCCTTTCGCTTGCGCTACTTGGTCAAGTAGGTTTACTATTTAGTTTGAACCATCACCCCGAATTAGTCAAGCAGGTTTACTAAATGCAAGAAGAGATCTTCAAGGCCCAGCTTGAAGCAGCCAAACAAGCCAGTGTCGCCCAATTGCTTTTTAAGGCTGCGCGGCTTTGGAGTAGCCAGGCGATCGAAAAAATCCAGCAGCAGACAGGGGGCCAGCCATTTCGTCTGGCGCATACTGCGCTTTTGCCTCATTTGGATCTGGAGGGCACCCGGATTACAGAGTTGAGCAGCCGTTTGGGTATCAGCAAACAGGCCACCAGCCAATTGGTCAAAGAAATGGAAAGTTTGGGTCTGGTAGAAATGCAAGCAGATCCAGATGACAGAAGGGCTCGGCGGGTGTGTTTTAGCCCAGCAGGACGTGCTGCTTTATTCCAAGGTTTGGAGTTATTGCAAACCATGGAAAAAGACCTGGCCCAGTCTTTTGGCAAAGAAGATATGCAGTATTTACAACATCTTTTGAAACGCCTGCTGAAACTATTGGAAAATAACCCTTAGGAGTCATTATGAAAAACCTCAACTCACGGGCTTTGAAGTTGGAGCACGATCGCCTTTTTTTATTGGATCAGCAGGCCCTGCCCCATGGCGAACTCTGGTTGGATGCCACCGACCCCGCAGCCATGATTGCCGCGATCAAGGCCCTCAAAGTGCGGGGAGCGCCTTTAATTGGCGTGGCAGCAGCCCTGTCTTTGGCCTGTTTTAGCCAAAAGCAAACAGACCCTGCTGCCTTGCGTTCTTTGGCGCTTCAGCTGCGTCAGAGCCGTCCAACGGCAGTGAATTTGATGTGGGCCATTGATCGGCTCTTGCCGCTCTGTGCAGAACCTGAGCGCTTGCAAGCTGAGGCGGTGGCGATTTTTGAAGAAGACCAGCGCCTCTGTGCCCAAATGGGAGAAATGGGCGCTGAGTTGATCGCAGAGGGCGATCATATTTTGACCCATTGCAATAGCGGAGGCTTGGCCACGGCGGGCATTGGCACTGCTTTGGGGGTGATTTACACCGCTTGGGCTGCTGGCAAAAAGCTGCATGTCTATGTCGACGAAACCCGCCCCCTGTTGCAGGGTGCCCGTTTGACCGCCTGGGAGCTGAGCAAATGGGGCATTCCCTATACCCTGATCTGCGACAATATGGCAGCGATGCTGATGCGCCAGGGCGCCATTCACAAGGTTTTTCTGGGGGCCGATCGGGTGGCTTTGAATGGGGATTTTGCCAATAAAATTGGCACGTATAACGTGGCGGTTAACGCCTTTTACCACCACTTGCCCTTTTATCCGGTGGCGCCTTATTCCACCTTGGATTTTCAGGCGGCTGATGGCAGCGCCATTCCGATTGAACAGCGGGGAGCAGAAGAAGTGCGGGGGCTGGTCCAGCATACCGGGGCCCTGAGTTGGGCCCCCCACGAAGCACCCGTTTACAATCCGGCCTTTGACGTCACACCCGTAGAATTGGTGACGGCACTGGTGACGGATCGGGGGATTTTTAAGCGCGAAGAGCTACAAGCCGGTGTCTTAAAGCAACTCAGCCCAGGCTAAAACTGGAGCTGTTGCACTGTAAGATGAGACACTGCCGGTGATTCTGGCTGGGAGAGTTCCCAGGCCAGATAGGCCGAAGAGCTGGAGGCCGGTGCCAGTTGGGGATTGACATTGCGCAGCCCGTTTTGGGTCAATTGTTTGGGGGCGCTCCAGGCCTGTAGGTCGCTGGAACTGCGTTTGTAGAGCTCCCAGGCGCCGCTTTCAGTCTGGCTTGAAAAAACCAAAGTGGTGCCTTTGCTGCCAGAGACCAAACGGCCCCAGCGTGAGCGGCTGTTTTCTCCCAGCTCTTGGCCCAGTGCCTGTGGGGCACTCCACTGTTTGAGATCGCTGCTGCTGGAGAGGTAGATCGTCCAGCCTGTGTCGGTGGGGCCCTCATAGGCCAAGGCGTAATGCCCCTGGGCTGTGCGCACCAGAGAGGGAGCTTCGCCGCTCTCTGAAATCTGAGTCGGTTGTCCCCAACGTTGGCCGTCGCTTGAACGGGTTAAAAAGAGTCCGCCCCCAAAGGCCTGGTAGCAGAGCAAATATTCTTTGTTGCTGTAAAAAAGGCTGGAGTCTGAAATTTGGCTTTCGGGCAAGTCTACTTTGCGGGGAGGGGTCCAGGTTTGTGCATCGCTGGATTCAGAGACATAGAGCTGCCAAGATTCACTTTGATTGCTGTGATAAAAGAGCTTGAGTTTACCGGAGGCCTCTTCAACTATTTGGGGGTGGCTGACCGAGAGATTGTTGTGGCTGACCTGAACGGGGCTGTCCCAGCTCTGGCCATCGCGGGAGCGGCGCACGTAAATTTGGCGGCTGTCAGCCTGCAGGCCACGATAGGCCAAAAGTAAACCTTGGCGGCTTTTGAAAATAAACGGGGCTGCTGCGGGTTGGTTGAACAGGGCCTCACGCGGCGGGCTGGCCGTGGCCTGGGTACGAAAAGAGACAGCCCCCAGCGGCGCAGTAGATTGACAACCTACCAGCAGGAGGGGCACACAAGACAGTGCCAGACACAGCTTTTTGCTTAAGAAACGGCTCAACAAGGTCTTATCCCTTAACGGTTAAATTCTTCCACTTGTATTGTAGCCAGCCAGAGCGGAAAAATGAAGTTAGATTAAATAAAATAATACAGAAATATAACCTTTTCTTAACCAAGAAAAAGACAGTGCGTTTGCTGGAGCAAAAAAGGGGAAGAACCCCGGCGAACTTAAACTTCGTGCGTCCTTGACCGTCTCATGGAGTCTTTACCGTTGATCGGCGGGAAGGTCCCTCTCAGGTTTCCCGGTTGCACTCTTGGCGTTTTAACACCTTCAGCGCACCTGACATCGGGCCTTTCAGCCCGCGCTTCCGAACACGGCTACCCGCACCTTGCGGTACAGGTCCTCCTCCAGACTTCCTCTGGGTACTACAGGGGTTTTCCCCCGGCCCGTGTGTGCAAAACAAACCTTTCGGCTTCCCTTGCCTTGGCCTTCGTGCTGTTTTGACAGCTTCAAGGCTTTTCACCCGAACCGGATCCGTTGCTTCTCGCAAGGCCGAAACCCAACCAGAAACCCGATCCCCTCCTGTACTTCACTCTTCAGGGCTTTGCCCCGCCACCCGATCGGCCACCGTTACCGGCGCCTGTCCCTCTTGCCGTTTCAACGGCTTCAGGGATTTTTTCCCTTGTGGCAGTGTTCCAGATGTTGCCATCCGAACTTGACCCTCCTGAGTTTTTCCCTCCAGGGATTTCTCCCTGCTCAGAGCTGCTCCCACACTTCTGCGGGACTCCCTTCTTGCCGTTATCCTTGCGGACCCGACTTCAAGGTCTTAACTCTCACTGAGCAGATAGGCTTGCTTTTAAACGCCCTTTGTTGCCAAAAGACGAACGCTGCCTTCCCTCCTGGGGTTGCGGCTGGGAGTTTCACCCAGACCATTCGTGACGCTTTGTTTAAGCTCACTCGGAGTTCGTAATATTCATATTAAATTATGTTTAAGATAACGTCAAGGGATAGGGGGGTGGTTTTGTGAAAATATTTTAGTTTCAGCAGGTTCTTTGCGAATCAAAGATCAACTGATCTTACTCAATGCAACTGCCCCCAAAATCTGTTATGCTCACTCCAATTGTTGAAATCTATATCCAGACAAGGGGAAAATCATGGCTTACCGAAACACCAAACGCATTGCAATTAATACCGGCGGCGGTGACGCGCCTGGCCTGAACGGTGTGATTCGGGCTGTGGTTTTGAGCGCCTATAACCGTGGCTGGGAGGTTTACGGCATTCATGACGGCTATCGCGGTTTGCTGGATACCGAAGAGATCACCCATTTGACCCCGGCCCTGGTGCGCGATATTTTGCCCCTTGGTGGCACCTTGATTGGCACCACCAATAAAGGCAATCCCTTTGAAATGCCTGTGACCAACGCCGCCGGTGAGATCGAAGTGCGGGATATCAGCGATCGGATTGTCAGCAATTTTAAAGCCCTGAATTTGAATGCCCTGATTTGTGTCGGGGGCGATGGCAGTTTGGCCATTGGCTACCAATTGCATCAGAAGGGCATTCCCGTGATTGGTGTGCCCAAAACCATCGACAACGATCTCTCTTCAACGGTTGTCACCTTTGGCTTTGATACAGCGGTCACAACGGCCACTGAAGCATTGGATAAATTGCACACCACCGCCAAAGCCCATGGCCGAATCATGGTGGTCGAAGTGATGGGGCGGTATGCCGGTTGGATTGCCCTCAATGCTGGGATCAGTGGGGCCGCTGACGTGATTTTGATTCCCGAAATTCCCTACGATATCGATGTCGTCTGCCGCCGCCTGATGGAAGGCAAGCTGCAGAAAAAAGACTATGGCATTGTGGTGGTCGCCGAAGGGGCCATTCCCAAAGGCGGCGGGCTCAGTGTCAAAGGGGGGGCCGTGGATGGCCGCCAGGAAGTATTACTCGGTGGCTTGGGCGAACATGTGGCTCAGCAAATCAAAGAGCGCACAGGCAACGACACCCGTTTTGTGGTGCTCGGCCATTTGCAGCGGGGGGGCTCTCCCACGACCTTTGACCGTTTGGTCGCGACGCGCTTCGGGGCTGCTGCGGTGCGGGCAGTGGAAGAGGAAAAATTTGGCCATATGGTCGCTTTGGATCCGCCCACGGTCAAATACGTGCATCTCGAAGACGCCCTCTCGCGCATGAAACAGGTGCCCTTGGACTCAGACACCATCCTTTCTGCCCGAGATATAGGCATTTGCCTCGGCGACGAGTAACGTCGCTACAGACTGCGTTGGGTGCTTGAGCAATTGTTTTGACATAAAACTGTTTGCTGTGCTAACTTTCGAAAAGGACAGCCATTTATGACACAAAATATGACGCAAAACACCCTTCAAAACAGATGTGCCTCCAATTTGCAGACGCTCTTGCCTTGGTTGCGCTATTATTTGCGTGGTCTGCTCAAGGCCGCTCCAGCAGGTACCTTAAATATCAACGAAATTCGGATTTTGGCGCGGGTTTTCCGTTTTCCGGGTCTTTCGCTGCAGTGTCTGGCGGATGATCTTGGCATTCACAAAGCCACGGCTTCGATCCGCGTGGAGCAATTGGTCGAACAGGGCCTTTTGGAACGCCGTGTTAACCCACATTCCCGCCGCGAAATCCAATTGGCCATCAGCCCGCAAGGCCTGAGTGCATACAAACAGGCCAAAGACTA
This sequence comes from Candidatus Sericytochromatia bacterium, assembly GCA_018780035.1. GTDB lineage: Bacteria > Cyanobacteriota > Sericytochromatia > UBA7694 > UBA7694. The sequence goes on along the minus strand of JADMKE010000008.1, from coordinate 30,350 downwards.
TTTAAAAACCCATCTCGTGGCCCAAATGAGCCAATTTTCCGAAGACGAACTCCAATCCCTGGAAAAGGGCCTGGGTCTGCTGGCCCGCATGGTCTCTCAGACCCATCCCGAACTGGGCAATCAATTAGCCGAAACCGAAATATAGGATGCCTATGAAGCTCAAAGAACTGCTGCTGCGCCGAAGAACACTGATGATTGCCTTGCTCCTGCTTTTGGTGGGGGCGCTGGCGGTCTGGGGGCCTTTGCGTAAACCGGGTATTTCTGCTGGAGACAAAGGCGGCGATCCCAAAAAAGAAAAAGTCAGGCCTGTGACGGTGAGCCTGGCTCCTGTTCAATTGGCAGATATCCCCCTGATTCAGCAGGCGATTGGCAATGTGGAGGCCTTGGAAAATGTCTCAATACAGCCCCAAATCAGCGGGCAGCTGACAAAAGTTCATTTTAGCCAGGGGGCTTTTGTCCACAAAGGCCAATTGTTGTTTGAACTCGACTCCCGCCTCCAAGCCGCCAATTTATCTCAATTGGAGGCCATGCTGTCGCGCAGCCAGGCCATGGTGCGACAGGCCAAAGCCAATCTGACCAAGGTCTCTACCCTGACGGCGGTGGCCGAAGCCAATCTCAAACGGGATTTGGCCCAAAAAGAATTTGCGGCTTTGGAATTGGCCCGCAACAAACAATTATTGGACAAAGACTATCTGGCTCTGCAGCAATTCCAAATGCAACAGAATACCCTGCAGACCGCGGAAGCCACCCTGGTGGCAGATCGGGCTGCGCTGGTCAATGCCAAGGCCCAGGTTCAGGCCGAACACGCAGCCTTGCAAACCGCCATGGCTTCGGTCAATGCCGATCTGGCCAGTTTGGCTGCGGCCCGGGTGCAATTGGGTTTTAGCAAAATTTATGCGCCACTTTCAGGCAAAACGGGCCCGATTCTGATCAATGCAGGCAATAATGTGGTGGCCAATAGCAGTGTTCTGGTGAATATCAAACGCCTCTCGCCGATTCTGGTCAGTTTTGCTGTGCCCGAAAAAGAATTGGAGCCCTTTCAGGCCGCTTTGCGTTCGCAGGGTGTACCCGTGACGGCTGAGGTCAAGGTCAATGGCGAAAAAAACCTTCAAGAAGTGGGGCAGCTGAGCTTTGTCGACAATCAGGTCAACAAAGCCACGGGCATGGTCACACTCAAAGCCACCTTCGACAATCGCGATGGCCGCCTCTGGCCGGGTTTGTTTGTGCCTGTGAGTGCCCGACTGGGAGTGCAAAACCAGGTCTTAACGGTGCCCGCAGCGGCCGTGCAAAAAGGCCCCAGCGGGGACTTTGTCTATCTCTTCGCCCAGGATAAGGCCCGCATGCAAGCGGTGAAAGTGGCGCGGATTTCGCTCGGTACAGCGGTGATCAGCCAGGGTTTAAAACCGGGTCAAAAAGTGATTGTAACCGGCTTACAGGCGCTCTCTCCCGATGCGCCGGTTAAACTTGCGGGCCAAAAACCCAAGCAAAATGCAGGTCAAAGGCCGTGAACCCGATCGCGTTTTTTATTCGCCGCCCGATTGCCACGACCCTGATGATGCTCGGTTTGCTGCTCTTTGGCTTGGTGGGCTATCGCCAATTGCCGGTCAGCGATTTGCCCAATGTCGAGTTCCCCACGATCACGGTCAGTGCCAATTTGCCGGGCGCCAATCCGGGCACCATGGCCTCGTCTGTGGCCACGCCTCTGGAGGCCGAGTTTTCGAGCATTGCCGGGCTTGATTCGATGACTTCTTCTTCTTCGCTGGGTTCAGTCCAGATCAGTTTGCAATTTAATCTCTCCCGCAGCATTGATGCCGCCGCCCAAGACGTGCAAGCTGCGATTTCCACCGCAATTCGCAAATTGCCACAAAATTTGCCTGCTCCGCCGACTTTGCGCAAGGTCAATCCGGGCGATCAGCCCGTGTTTTTTTTAACAGTTTCTTCCAAGACCCTGCCGCTGTACCAGGTCAATGAATTTGCCGACAAAATGATTGCCCAGCGCGTCTCCATGATCAATGGCGTGGCCCAGGTCAATGTCTTTGGCTCGCAGAAATACGCTGTGCGGATTCAATTGGATCCCCTTTTGCTCACGGCCCGCAATTTGGGCATCGACGAAGTGGCTGCCGCTGTGCGCCAGGGCAATTCCAATCTGCCGATGGGCACGGTTTTTGCCGACGAAAAAAACTACACGATTAAATCGAATAATTTTCTGATGAACGCCGAGGCCTTCAGCAAATTGGTGGTGGCCTACCGCGAAGGGGCCCCGGTCTATCTCGGCGAATTGGCCCAGGTGATCGACAGTGTGGAAAACACCCGCCAGGCCAGTTGGTTTAATGGCCAGCGGGCGATTGTGCTCGCGATCCAGAAACAGCCGGGCACCAATACCATTCGCCTGATCGACAATATCAAAGCCATGCTGCCCCAGATTCAAAAAGACCTGCCCCCGGCGGTCTCCATCGGCGTGCTCTTTGACCGCTCCAAATCGATTCGCCATTCGGTTGACGACGTGCAATTTACTCTGCTGCTGACCATTGGCTTGGTGGTGCTGGTGATCTACCTGTTTTTGGGCAACTTTTCGGCCACCTGGATTGCCTCTCTGGCCTTGCCGATGGCGATTGTGGGCACCTTTGCCGCAATGGCACTCTTGGGTTTTAGTCTCAACAATCTCTCGCTGATGGCCCTGACGCTCTGCGTGGGTTTTGTCGTGGATGATGCGATTGTGGTGCTTGAAAATATCATGCGCTACCTCGAAAAGGGCCTGTCTCCTTTTGAAGCGGCCGTCAAAGGCACCCAAGAAATTGGCTTTACGATTCTTTCGATGACCCTGTCGCTGACGGCTGTGTTTATTCCGATTCTGTTTATGGGCGGCCTGCTCGGGCGGCTCTTTAATGAATTTGCGGTCACCATGGCCGTGGCCATTCTTGTTTCGGGGGCGATCTCTCTCAGCCTCACGCCGATGCTCTGCAGCCGTTATCTCAAACTGAACCATGGCAAACCAAACCCTGTGATTGCCGTTGCTGAGTGGGGCTTTAAGCTGATGAATGAGGGCTATCGCATGAGTTTGGCGCTGTGTATGCGCATGAAACCCTTGGTGCTCTTGGTCTTTCTGGGACTGACGGCTTTGACCGTCTGGCTCTTTGACAAAACCCCCAAAGGCTTTATGCCCACCGACGATACCGGTCAGATTTCGGGCATCTATGAGGCCGTGCAAGGGGCCCCGTTTAAAGACATGGTGGCCTTTCAGACCAAAGCTGTGGCCACTGTGCGCAAAAATCCCAATGTGGCAGCTGTTATGTCGAGCATCGATGGCAGCAATTCCGGACGCATGTTTATTGTGCTCAAGCCCCCTGGCCAACGCAAACATGTCGAAGACGTGGTCAAAGAATTGCGCCCCAAATTGGGGGGTATTTCGGGCATTCAGGCCTTTATGCAGATTCCCCAGAGCATTCGTCTCACCGGGGGGCGTCCGAGCAAAGCCGCTTACCAGCTGACTTTGCTCAGCCCGGATACCGATGCCCTCTACAAAGGCACAGCAGCGCTGGAAAAGGCCTTGCAGGAAATCCCCGGGCTGCTGGATGTGAGCAGCGATGTGCAACTCAAAAACCCCCAGGTGATGATGACGGTGAACCGCGACAAAGCTTCGGCTTTGGGTTTGACCCAAGAACAGGTTGAAAGCGCCTTGAGCAGTGCTTTTGGCACCCGTCAAATCTCCACCATTTATGCGCCTACCAACGATTACCAGGTGATTATGGAGCTGAGTCCAGACTACCAACACAATCTCAACGCCCTCGATCAGATCTTTGTGCGCTCAGCCAGTCGCGAGCTGGTGCCCCTGAGTACGGTCACCGAATTGGAGCGAACGGTGGGACCCTTAACCGTCAACCATTTGGGGCCCTTTCCGGCGACCAGTATTTCGTTTAATTTGCCGCCCGAGGTGGCCCTGGGGGACGTCGTCAATAAAATTCAAGCGATGGCCAACACAACCCTTCCGAGCAATGTGCGCACCCAGTTTCAGGGCACGGCCCAGATTTTTCAGGATTCACTTCAGGGGCTGGGCTGGTTGCTTTTGCTGGCGGTGCTGGTGATTTATCTGGTGCTGGGGATTTTGTATGAGAGTTTTATTCACCCGATCACGATTCTTTCGGGGCTCCCGCCTGCGGGCCTGGGGGCTTTGGGTGCGTTGATGCTCTTTGACCAAGAACTCAATATCTACGGGTTCTTGGGCCTGATCCTGCTGATTGGGATAGTCAAAAAGAACGCCATCATGATGATCGACTTTGCCCTGGAAGTGCAGCGCAATCAGGATACCTCTGCCCAAGATGCGATTTATGAGGCCTGTTTGGTGCGCTTTCGCCCGATTATGATGACGACCTTTGCCGCGCTGATGGGCACCTTGCCGATTGCCTGGGCCGAAGGGCCACGCCGTTCACTCGGTTTGGCCGTGTTGGGGGGCTTGGTGGTCTCCCAATTGCTCACGCTGTATATCACGCCTGTGCTCTATGTCTATTTTGACAAATTAACTGGGCGCAAGTCGAATGTGCCAAAAGATGATGTCGAAGCGGTGCTGGCCGAAGTGGGGCTTTAGCTGAAGGCTCAGCGTTGAGTGACTTTGGGTTGGTTTAATTGGTTTAAAACAGCTTCGGCTTTGTTGGCAATGTCTTTGTTTTTGTCGCCCGTAAACGGGCTGACCAGGGGAACCCAGTCGGGATTCCCGCTGAGACCCAGCCAATGCAGGCTGCTGAGAATTTCTTCAACGTCCAGGCTCTTTTTCAAGATTTCTGCCTGGCTGTGGAAAAATGCGGGCGCGATTTGGGCCGGATGTGCCGCCAGGGCTTTGTCGATGAACTCTCTGAGAACCTCGGCCTGTTCTGCTTTGTGGGCGAGCAATTCGGCCGCAAAGGTTTTGTCGTGTTTTACGCAGCCACTCAGCACTGGGCTAATATAATAATCCAAATCATTATAGTCCCAATCTGGGGGACTTTTTAAAAAAGCGGCCAGTGAAGCATAACCTGGGCAGGGGCCCTGTTTGAGCATTTCACTTAAAGACGTGAGTGTATCTTGCGCTGAGTCTGAATCTGCCAATAAACGGGGGATGTATTTTTGGCCTTCGGGGGCTCCCAAGTGAATCAGGCCCAAGGCTGCGTCTTTTACCAGCTCGGGCTGGTTTAAAAACCTGACCAGATCTGCCTGAAAATGAGGTTCTGCCCGGCCTGCAATTTCTGACACCACACCACTTTGCACAGAAACGGGCAATTCATTCAAGCGCTTGAGCAGGGCTTGCAGAGCTTCGGTTTGAAAATACCTGAGCACAGACCAACCAGGGTGCCCATTTTCGTCGCCTTTTAGCCAATTGATGACGTGTTCGAAATCCGCTGAATCGTATTGCTGATAGCGAAAGAGGTATTGCAAGCGGGCCACCTGTTGTTCTTGATTTGTGGGCAAGAACGCTTTGACTGTGGGCAGATACGGGCTTTGGGCTGCTACTTTTGTCTCACTCAGCACTTTCAGGGCCAATAAAGGCAGATGGCTTTGCTTGCTTTGAAGCCAGCTTTGAAAAGTGGCAAACTGAGCCGGGGCATATTTACCCGCCAAGACCCAGTCTGAGCAGAATGTGTCTGCAAACCCTTTCTCTTCACACAGTGAAAGTGCGGCCTGGGACTGCCAAAACAGCAATTGGGGAAAAATTGCGCCATGATAATAACTGCTTTTTTCAATTTGCAAAAGCGCTTGCCAGCGCTTTAAGAACGGCGAGAGCAGTTCATTTATTTGCCAAGTTGCCAGAATCTGACTCAAGGGGTATAGCTCTTCCGGCGAAGCCTGCGCCAATCTTGCTTCTAGCCACGGAGTCAACTCCGCTTTGGCCGCTTCCGAAGAGGGGGTGACAGTGGGCAAATAGTTGAGGACCCGGCTTTGACTCCAGGTATCACCTTGGTTGAGCAATGCCCAGAGTTCAGACCATTCCCAGGCCTGTTTTTCACTCAAATAGTCAAAGGCCCATGCCCGGAGGTCTTGATCTTCGGCTTTTAAAAAGGGCAGGAGTTTGGGTTTGGCTTTGGGTGTAGTTCCTTTTGGTTTTTGGCCTGAGAACAATGTGTAGAGCGGGAAAGGGGTAGCCATGAGCAAAAAAAAATGGTATTTGGTGAAACCAAAAACCAAACTACTTATGCTCAATAATAACCTGCCTTTGACCGGATTTGAAGCCTCCATCGAAAAATTCACACAATTATGTAGCCATTTGGAGCCCCAGTGGGATGTCTACCAACTCGAAAGCCATGTGAAAACACAAGGGCCAGAGGTTCTGCGCCAGATCATTCAAGACCAGCTCAATAAAGTAACCTTGAGCGCTCAAGCCAAAACTCCTGCAGCCAAACGCTTGCACAAACGACAATTACAGACCCTCTTTGGCAAGGTCGGCGTCAAACGTCCCGCATTGAGCCAGTATGGGCAAAGCTCTCAGCACCCACTCGACAGTGAGTTAAACCTGCCGACAAGCAGCTACAGTTTCCTGCTTCAGAAAACAATCTGCCACAAAGTTGCTGACCTTTCTTACGATTCAGCCTCAGAGCAGCTTTTGCCTTTGTATCCTGGGCATATTCCCAAGCGCCAAGCCCTTGAGTGCGTTGAGGGTGCGATGGTGGATTTTGAGGCGTTTTACGCCCAATCACTGCCTCCCGAACTCAAATCTGAAGAATATTTGGTCATGAGTTTTGATGGCAAGGGCGTCAACATGCGTTTTGAAGGTCTGACTGCACAGACCCAGAACAAAGCCCGTTCCCAAAAGCTAGAAAAGCGCTTATCTCGGGGTGAAAAGAGCAATCGAAAGCGCTTGGCTACGGTGGCAGCAGTTTATACCACACAAGCGCATAAACGTACGGCAGCGCAAATGGTGAATCCATTGCTCAAAGACCCTGAGTACCAGTCTCCCAAGGCAGAAAACAAGCGGGTCTGGGCTTCGTTGACCCATTCAATGGAGACAGCATTGCTGTGCTTTTATCCATACAGATTTTTGGGAGGCCTATGCACTGGTCCTATCTCCGAAACGCTACAAAGCAGTGGGAAAAGAAAAAGGAAAAACCTGCTATATTGAGCGCCTTAATAATACTTTTCGTCAACGCATATCCAGGATTATTCGGAAAACGCTTTCTTTTTCGAAAAAAAAATTGAACACCATAAGGCATCCCTTTGGAATTTCATTCATCACTATAACGCTTCCCTCCGGCTTCGATCATCATGACTTCCATAGGGCTGCCTGAATTGAAATAGGGAAAATCGGAGAAATTTATTGTTTTTTTTCAGCCTCCTCTAAGATAAGTCGAACTACACGTCGCATTTCTTCTGGTTCACGTGCTAGTGCTTGATCTTCTCCTTTTTCGAGTGTATTCATTGCTAAAATCATCGGTTGAAGATGATTGGTTAGTTGATGCGGGATATTTGTTTGCAGCCATTGCATATTCTCCTTAGCAGAGACTGAGTTTCCTGATTTCATTTGTGAAAGCAATAAGATGCAATGTACTGTTAGAACACTATTTACGGTTTCACTGGTTTTTTCATCAGAGTATTGATTAAACCATTCAAATAGCGCATTTAAGAATTTTTGGTAATACCTGATGTTAGAGTTGCGGGTTGTTATAGATATTATTTTAAAAAAACCTTGAATTGTAATTTTTTGAACAGAATCATTATTAAAATGTTTATAATTTATTGTTATTAATTCATTTAATAAAACCATATATTTATCAAAATTGTCTACTTTTATCATTCCATAAATGGCACTGATTAATCCTTTTGCTAAACCTTGTTGTATAAATGACTCATTAGAATGTTCTAAATACAAGAAATGTAATTCTTTTAAAAATAATAAACATTCAGTTTCCATTTTATTATTTGCAGTATCATAAGTTAAATTAACTAATGCTTTTGTCGTATTTTCTATAATATTATAATTTAATGAATTTTTTATTGATATTTCGCGCAATTCTTCAAAATATTTAAACGCAATATTGAATTCGCCGAGATCTCCTAGTTCTGTGATTATATTAAAAAGACCTTTTGCTAAAGTGTGCTGGATTAATGGATTTACTGCTACTTTATTTAATAAAGTCAACTTTTCTAAGTATTTTAAAGATTTTTTTACATTTTTATTTTTAACTAAAGAAATTATTATGTTGAAAATTGATTGAGATAAAATATATTGTAAATCATTATTTTCTTGGTTTTTACTTGCTAATTCTTCTATTTTTTTTAAGAATTTATTAGCTTCATTAATTCTATTTTTCTTCCCAAGTTTAGAAATGACATTTACAATACCTCTTGCTAGATTTTCTAATATTGATTTTTCATTGACATATGATTGATGTAAGTTCTGTAACTCATTTAAAAACTGAAAATAATCTTTTATATCATATATGTCCATAGGATCATTGATAGAGTTCATCAATGCTGTAGAGAGATTTTCATGCAAAATCATTTCTTTTGGGTGATTTGAACTTAATTTTCTTAGCTCATTTAAAAAATAAAGGCATAAATTTTTATCTTTTGTTATTACTGAAATGTATATTGAGTTAACAAAAGCATTAGCTAAGCTTTCACGAAAAAATGTCTCTAGAGGATATTTTTTACTCAATATATCTAAATCATTCATAATATTTTTTATTGGATCTATTTCCTCTGTTCTTGAATAATGATATGTTAAATTTACTAGTGCTTTACTGAATTCTTTTGCTATAGTTAAGTTTTTCGTATTTTTTTCACTCATTATTTTTAATTCATTTATTAGAGATGTATAATTTTTTATATTTTCTTCATTTTTAATAAAATCTACAATTATATTAAAAATACTTTTAGATAATATTTCTTTTAGATAATTATCTTTAGGGAAATTATGGCTTAATTGTCTTAATTCATCTAATAATAAAATACTTTCACTTTGAGTGTTACTGTCGTGTGTGCTACTGATTAATTTAAAAATTATCAATGCTAGCTTATATTGGTAAATTATATTGTTAGGGTTATTTATGCTTTCTGTGCGAATTTCTTTTATTGTTTTTTGTAAATCAGTTTCTTCATTATTTATTTTTTTTATGAAATCATTTATCAGTTTTTGTGTTTCTGAGATAAGTTTTGAATAAGCCTCATCTAAAAGATTCTTCCTGGATTTATAGGGTTTCCATCCAGGGTCTTTTTCTGATAAAATTGATAATTTTTCTGATAATTGATCTATTTCGTTTTTTATTTCATCAATATTAAATAATAAAGATACAAAATTACTTAAGAATCTATACAGATTTTTCTCATCTGGGTAATTTCGAAATTGAGTCCAAATCCGATATAACGGTTCAGTTAGATCCCATGTTACAGCTTTTCCGCCAGGTCTGCCTGCACGTTTGACTAATCCCCGTTCTTGCAAGCGATTCAACAATTCAGAAATCTCGTTGGTGCCGACCCCATAGAGTTCTTCTGCAAGTTCTGATGGTTGTTGCGGACCACGGGCTAAAGCCAAAGTATGCAAGAGATCCATTTCCGCTTGTGGGAATATACTAGGATCCAGCCTAGTCTGAAAATAAGGAGTTAAATCGTCCAGAAAATGATTGAGCGTATCCAAGACTTGATCAACATCAGTTTCAACAATTACTTCATAAATAAGATGTGTGAAACGCGGAAGTCCACCAGTAATTGTTAATAGACCTCTTAAATGAGGGGATTTTTGATGGAAGTTTTCAAGTAGACAATGAACCCGTTCAGAGCGGAGCTTATCGTTACTTGGATTTTGAAATTCTTGTTGAAGCCTCAAATGAATAATCTCCAAGACTTCATTATTGGTGAGTTCTTGTAATTCGTGGGTACGAAAAAAATCATAGAATGGTTTACCAGGATCACCAACTGTGCCGAAAATACTGGGTGCTGCTGCAATTAAAAATAAATGAGGGGTTTCTTGAAAATATCTACGTAAGGCCCATTGTTCAGCTAAAGTGCTCTGCCTACTTCGTTGTGATCCTAGATAAAAAATTTGATTCATATTTTCAGTGATCGGAAGTAAAATCTTTCCTAAAGTAGATGCTGCAGCATCCAAGGCTTCAGCCATGATACTTAAGCGCTCAAGAGGGTTGCGAATGGCTTTAGCTGTTGTGAGAGCTGTGCTGCAAATTCCTCTTGCTTCGCGCTGAGCTGTACTTGGGATAAGGGATGAATCACTTAAAATCTTATCCAGCCGTTCAACGAATTTCAAAAGTAAGTCCCCTGGCGTACGTAGAGATGTTTCCTCTGGCATTACCAAAGGCAAGTAAGCTTTAGCCAAGCCTGCTTCTTGTGGAATACGTCCTGCCGTTAATAGTCTGAGTAAATGGGTTTTTCCTGCTCCTCTGGGCCCAATTAATAGATGATGTTGATGGTTGGGGCGACCTATTTCGGCTCGCAAGGAGATCAAGAGCTGATCGAGAATATATAAACGATTTTCTCCGTGTGTAATCGCATCAAGGTATTCGATCGAATCGCGGCCCGGATTATAATTGAGGTGCCTAGCCATTACTTACCTCCAGTGGTCAACCAAGGTTCTCCCAGTCGCCAACGATCAGCTATTACTTTGGAACGCATTCGCCAGCCACTACCTTCTGGCACAATATCGTAATCTTCTTCCAAACAGGTCATGAGTTTCTTCAACTCACATCCTCCTTTGCATAACTTTTGTAAGTCTTCTTCCGTTACAATTGCAGGGGCCATTTTTGATAAGTGTTTGAGTATATTGGATGCACTCAATCGATATTCCTTAGGGTAAGTGCGCTCACGCAAGATAAAATCACGGAAACAGACATTTCCCGCTGGCCCCAATAGGCGATTATAATAGGCTTCTTCAACATCTTCTGTTGTTATTTCCTTTCTTAAACCCGCTTGTTCACACGTATAAGATGCCAGAGCCTGTACAAAATAAGGAATGGTTTCCTCCATACCCGTAAATTCAACTAGCCGCTCAATTGCATTTGGTATCGGACGTTTTTGCATCCCATAAAACAACTCTTCAGCAAGCAGGTAGGCTTCACTGGCACTTATAGGAGAGACATCTACGGTCATGAGGTCGTCAAATAGCTCTTTCATCCCGTACAATTCCATATAGGTGGAAAGCCCTGCACTTCCTGAAAATACGGTAACTAATGGCGTAGACTTTTTCGTGCGAAGTCGATGAAACTCTTGAAGAAATACAATTAACTGCTCTTGGTCATGTTCGTGTAAATCCCTGAGAAAAAGACTAAATTCATCAATAAAGAGAACTAGTCCATTTTCAGCTAAAATATCCATTGTTTCAAGTATTATTTTAAATAATTGGTGTTGGTGTTTTTTTTCTAAATCATCAAAGGCCTTATTGAATATTTGAGAAAAGTTGGATGGACTACTTTCAGTTGGCCAGGATTGGAATATTTTCGTTTCTAAGAGAATATCTTGGGCTTTGGTATGACGCATACAGGCTCTTAAGAGGGTCTTGAAAAATCCAGATAATGTACTCATATCACTTAATTCCAGCATAACTATATTATCTGATTTGGTAGATAATATACCGAGTAAACTGGATTTGCCATAGCGACGAGGTGCCCTTAGATGACAAGATTTATGAGCTTTAATGTGGGCTTCGAGTTCAGATAAGACACTTTTTCTACCGATAAACTCTTCTTCCATAACAATGGTAATACCCACTCTTGGCAAAAAGTGGTGAGGTCTTTTTCCTGATTTATAATCTTGAAGATGGCGAATCAAACGAGAGCTATTCAGTGTACCGTCACCCCAAAGATACTCGCTTATAGGACGAATATCAAGAGAAGTAGGGGATGCTACTAAAACCTCTGTTTGCAGCTGCTCTCCCTCTATTAGACTGAGTTCTCGAGACGCTTTTGTAAGTTCTTTAATTTTATCGCCAGGAAGTTCATCTTTTGAGGATTGAATCCAAATAGCCATTCCTTTTGAGACAGAGGATGTATCTTTGATAATAATACTGAAATACATACTTTTATTCATCAGTACTTCTAGCCTCTTGAAGAAAATTTTTTAAACTTTGCCAATTTTGATCGGCTTGTCGATCTACTAAATGTAATGTTTCAGCGCAAGCAAAATCATTAACAGCAAGTTCAACAGCCTTGGCATTGCCTTGCCAGTTAGGGGTTTCTCGTTGCCATTCATAAAAAGGATGATTATGTCTGTCCCAAGCGTGTTGCAAACGTGTCATAAGTTGAATCTCAAAACCAAATGTTTCTGTATCTAATGGAATTCTTACTGAAAACTGAAAAGCCCGATGTCCTTTCAGTCCGTCTCGCATTGAGGGATCAAAAACAAAATCTTTGATTCCTTTGGGGCATTCATAAGTTTGTAAAAATCTGGTAGTTGCATCAAACATGTTCTCTTTTAGAAGGCTGGTGTCAGAAAAAAAATCAGTGACAATTCTTATCCGTCCAAGATCACTAAATTCTAATATTTTCGTACGAAGAAACTCTTCTGTTTTTCTTTCAGCTGTAATGCTCTCTGTTTTGAAATCGCGAGCTAGTTTCGAGCGTATACTCTGTGGTGTTTTTATTAACGTTTCACCATTGCCGCCAAAAATTTCCCAATAATCCCTTTTGAGCTGTTCAGATGCTTTAAGAGTTCCTTTTTGTTCTTCGAGCCAATTCTCTAATTTAGCTAGAAGATTGGCAGCGTCTCCAAAAATATCTGAGCGGATTCTTCTGCACCATTGATCAAAAGTATTAGGATCTATTAACCTTTCGGGAAATAACCGCTCAACTATTGTATTTATTTCATCTGACATCATCACCTCTTTGGCCAACAAATTTGTTGTCAACAAATTTTCTGTCTTTATTATGATTGCCAACAAATCTATTGTCAATGAATTTGTTGGCATATATTTTTGAAACAAACAAAAAATATGCCAGCAAAAAGAGCAAGGCCCGTAAGCCCTGCTCTGTAAAAAGTGTTGGTAACCCTATTTGTTCCGCTTGGGTTTGTAGACGTGGGTACTCTGCCCAAAGTACATCTCAGCAGCTTCCATAAAGGTCTCTGAGAGGGTCGGATGGGCGTGAATGGTCAGTTTAACGTCGGTGACCAGGGCGGCCATTTCGACGGCCAGGGTGGCTTCTGCGATCAGTTCTCCTGCCCCTTTGCCAACAATGCCCACGCCAAGAATGCGCTCGGTTTCGGGGTCGACAATCAGCTTGGTCAGGCCTTCGGTGCGATCGAGGGTCAAAGCCCGGCCCGAAGCGGCCCAGGGGTATTTGACAACTTCGACTTTGCGGCCTTGGGCCTGGGCTTCGCGCTCGGTTAAACCACACCAGGCGACCTCGGGGTCGGTAAAGACCACGGCCGGGATGGCGTAAGGTTCAAAGGCCACTTTGTGTCCGGCTATGGCTTCGACGGCCACGCGGCCTTCGTGGGAGGCCTTGTGGGCCAGCATCGGCTGTCCGGCCACGTCGCCAATCGCGTAGATCGAAGGCTCCACCGTCTGCCGCTGTAAATTGACGGGAATAAAGCCCTGTTTGTCGAGTTCAATTTTTGTGTTTTCGAGGCCAATGCCACGCCCATTGGGGCGGCGACCGACTGAGACCAGCACCCGGTCGAAGGTCTGTTCAAAGGCTTTGCCATCGGGGCCTTCAAAGCTGACCAGCAGCTCTTCACCCTGTTCTTTGGCGCCTGTGACTTTGGTTTTGAGCAGAATCGCTTCAAGTTTTTTCTCGATGCGCTTTTGCAGGGGTTTGACCAGATCGGCGTCGGCCCCCGCCAAGAGCGAGTCGAGCATTTCAACCACGGTGACCTTGGAGCCCAATGCGGCGTAAACGGTGGCCATTTCCAGACCAATATACCCGCCACCCAGCACCAACAGACGTGCGGGGACATCTGGCAATTCCAGAGCAGCGGTGGAGTCCATCACCCGTGGGGACTTGGGCAAAAAGGGCAAGACAATGGGGCTTGAACCCGTGGCCACAACCAGATGTTCAAAGTGCAGGGTTTGTGGCCCTTCTGCGGTTTCGACCTGCAGGTGGTGGGCATCTTGGATCGTGCCCGTGCCCTGGATAAATTTGACCTTGCGGGCTTTGGCCAATTGACCCAGACCGCCGGTCAGGCCTTTGACGACTTTGGTGTCTTTCCAGGCCCGCAGCTTGTCGATGTCGATTTTGGGTGGGGCAAATTCAATCCCCCACTCAGCGGCGTGTTGGCTTTCGTTGATCAGCTCCGCGGCGTGCAAAAAAGCCTTGGAGGGAATGCAGCCTTCGTAGAGACAGACCCCACCGGGATTGACCCGTTTTTCGACCAGGGCGACTTTGAGGCCCAGATCAGCGGCCAGAAATGCGGCGGCATAGCCACCGGGGCCACCGCCCAGTACAATCACTTGATACGATTCTTGACTCATGTTTACAGATCTCCTTCCATCAGCAGCATCAGCGGGGTTTCGAGGGCTTCGGCGACAAAACGCAGGAAGCGCGCGGCGTCGGCACCGTCAATGAGACGGTGGTCATACGAGAGTGAGAGCGGCATGATCTGGCGGGGCACAAATTGGCCATCGCGCCAGACGGGCATGGTTTGGGCCCGGCCCACGCCCAGAATCGCGACTTCGGGCCAGTTCACAATCGGGGTGAAATACGTGGTGCCCAGGCCGCCCAGATTGGAAATGCTGAAACCGCCGCCTTGCAAGTCATCCATGCCCAATTTGCGGTCGCGGGCCTTTTTGGCCACCTCACCCAATTCAACGGAGAGGCTGGTCACGCCTTTGCTGTCGACATTGCGCAACACGGGAACGAGCAGACCCCGGGGGGTGTCGACGGCCACGCCGATATGGATATAGTCTTTGTAGATCACCTGCTCGTTTTTAAGATCGAGACTGGCGTTAAATTTGGGAAAGCGTTTGAGACCCAGGGCGCAAATTTTGAGCAGAATGGCGGTAACGGTCAGTTTGCCGCCTGCGGCTTCGACCTGTTTGGCGCGGGCCTTGCGGAAGACCTCCACCTCTGTGATATCCGCCTGGTCAAACTGGGTCACATGCGGGATTTGGCTCCAAGCGCGGTGCATTTGGGCGGCGGTGGCCCGGCGCACGGGGCTGAGTTTTTCGCTGTGAATTGCGCCCCACTGGCTAAAATCTGGCAGATCGGGGGTGGCCAGGGTCATGGTTTGGCCTGCTGAAACCGCGGCCGGACCGGCTTGTAAGGTGCCTTTGACCCAGGCTTTGACATCCTCTTTGGAGATGCGGCCACGCAGGCCTGTGCCCGTGACTTTGCGCAGATCGACCCCCAATTCGCGGGCAAAGAGCCGCACCGAGGGCGCTGCGGGCAGGGCGCTGCCGGGCAGGGGCTCCAAGACATCGCGGGGGCCTGTCTCGACGCTCCCTTCGACTCCGCTCTGGGAGCGAGGGGCCGCAACTGGTAATGCAGCAGGTAATGCAGCCGGTGATGCCGCCGCAGGTTTGTTAGCACCGGCGCTAGCAGATTTGCTACTATCTGTGCTGGCATCTGTGCTACCTTCCAAAACCAGCACCAAATCCCCTTCTTGGACCTTGTCTCCCATTTTGACTGCCAGCGAGAGCACCTTGCCCGCTGCGGGAGCAGGGATTTCGACCGCAGCTTTGTCGGATTCCAGTTCCATCACGGCCTGGTCTTTGCTCAAGACATCGCCCACAGCCACCAGCAATTGGGTGATCTCTGCTGCTCCGACATTGTCGCCGAGTTTGGGCACACGCATTTCCACTGGGCCCGTTGCTACCGAGGGGCTGGGAGTTGGCGTTGCTGCAACAGCGGGCTCACTTTTCTCTTCGGGGGCTTTTTCCACAGGTTTTTCCACAGGCGTGGCGGCAGCAGTTTCCGCTGCGGATTCAAGCACCAGGATCAAACTGCCCTCTTGCACACTGTCACCCACTTTAACCGCCAAAGAAGCCACTTTGCCTGCAGCGGGGGAGGGAATTTCGACCGCTGCTTTGTCGGATTCGACTTCAATCAAAGCCTGGTTTTCGCTGATGGTCTCACCGACTGCCACGAGCACCTGGGTGATCTCTCCTGCGCCGACGTTATCGCCCAATTTGGGCACGTTAATTTCACGTTGCATGGCGGTCTCCTTAAACGTTCATCGGGTTGGGTTTTTCGGGGTCGATCTTCAAGGTCTGACGCGCCTCTTCCAGTAGCGAGGCGTCCAATTGGCCTGCCCGAACCAATTGGCTCAGGGCTGCCCAAACCGTGTGAGCGGTGTCGACCTCAAAGAAGCGGCGCAGGTCGGTGCGGCCTTCGCTGCGGCCAAAGCCGTCAGTCCCCAGGGCCACCAGCGGCTGAGGCAGCCATTTGGCCAAAGACAGCGCCAAGACCTTGCAATAGTCGGAAACGGCGATCACGGGGCCTTCGCTGTCTTTGAGGCATTCTGCCAGATAGGGCAAACGGGCCGGCTGTTCGGGGTGGAATAGGTTCCAACGCTCCACATCCAAGGCGTCGCGGTACAGCTCTTTGTAAGAGGTCACACTCCAGACGTCAGCGGCCACGCCATAGCGCTCGAGTTCTTCGGCGGCTTTGAGCACGCCGGGCATCAGCGCCCCGCTGCCCCAGAGCTGTACCCGTGCTTTGGGTTGTACCAGGGGCGAGCTGCGGAAGCGGTACAGGCCTTTGAGAATGCCCTCGCGGGACCCTTCGGGCATGGCCGGATGGGCATAACTGTCGTTGCCAATCGTGATGTAATAAAATTCGTCTTTTTGCTCGACGTACATGCGGCGAATGCCCTCTTGCAGCAGCACGCCAATTTCGTAGGCAAATGCCGGGTCATAGGCCTTGAGATTGGGTTGGGGCAGAGCCAAAACATGGCTGTTGCCATCTTGGTGCTGTAGACCTTCACCCGCCAGGGTGGTCCGCCCAGCGGTGGCCCCCATCAAGAAGCCTTTGCAGCGCATATCTCCAGCGGCCCAGACCAGGTCGCCGACCCGCTGCAGACCAAACATCGAGTAGAAGGTGAAAAAGGGAATGGTATTCACACCATGGCTGGCATAGGCTGTGCCTGCAGCAATAAACGAGGAGAGTGCGCCCGCTTCGGTGATGCCCTCTTCGAGGATCTGGCCATTTTGGGCCTCGCGATAGCGCATCAGCGAATCGCTGTCGACCGGATCGTATTTCTGACCGACATGGGAGTAAATGCCGTATTGGTTAAACAGGCCCTCCATGCCAAAGGTACGCGCTTCGTCGGGAATGATCGGCACCATTAATGGGCCAAAATTCTTGTCCTTGAGGCAGCGCGTCAGAATGCGGACATAAGCCATGGTGGTTGAGAGTTCGCGGCCGTCTGTGCCCGCTTCAAACTCCGAGAAGAGTTTGTCTGGCGGCGGAGCCAGGGGTTCGATCTGAACCCGGCGCAGGGGCACCGAACCCCCCAGTTTTTGGCGGCGCTCGTGCAGGTATTGCATTTCTTCGCTGTCTTCAGAGGGTTTGTAAAACGGCACTTCTGCCAGATCTTCGTCAGAAATGGGAATGCCAAAGCGCGTGCGAAACGTTTTGATCTCTTCGTCGTTGAGCTTTTTCTGCTGGTGAGCGGCGTTTTTGCCTTGGCCCGAATCACCCATGCCGTAGCCTTTGACCGTTTTGGCCAAGATCACCGTGGGCATGCCGCTGGTATGGACGGCCTTGTGGTAAGCGGCATAGACCTTAAGCGAGTCGTGGCCACCGCGGTGCAGATTCCAGATCTGATCATCGGTATAATCGCTGACCAATTCCAGCAATTCGGGGTATTTGCCAAAGAAATGCTCGCGCACATAAGCGCCCGAGCCACTGGCTTTGATCTTCTGGTATTCGCCGTCGAGCACTTCGTTCATGCGCTGGGCGAGCAGACCCGTTTTGTCTTTGGCCAGCAGGGCATCCCAATCGCTGCCCCAGACCACCTTGATCACGTTCCAACCCGCACCGCGGAAGCTGCCTTCGAGTTCTTGGATGATCTTGCCATTGCCCCGCACGGGGCCGTCGAGGCGCTGCAGATTGCAGTTGATCACAAAGACCAGATTGTCGAGCTGTTCACGGCCAGCCAGGCTGATGGCGCCCAGCGATTCGGGCTCATCCATCTCGCCATCGCCCAAAAAGGCCCAGACCCGGCCGGTCTGTTTTTTTAAACCGCGGTTTTCGAGGTATTTATTAAAGCGGGCTTGGTAAATCGCCATCAGCGGGCCCAGGCCCATCGAAACGGTGGGAAACTCCCAAAAATCTGGCATCAGCCAGGGGTGGGGATAAGAAGACAAACCGCCACCGGGTTGCAATTCGCGCCGGAAATGATTCAATTGGGCTTCGCTCAGACGGCCTTCGAGAAAGGCGCGGGCGTAGATGCCGGGGGCCACGTGGCCCTGAAAGTAAATCTGGTCGGGGCTGTCTTCGCCGTTTTTGCCTTTAAAAAAGTGGTTAAAACCCACTTCGTAGAGGGTGGCGCTGGAGGCAAACGAAGAAATATGCCCGCCAATGCCGTCTTCCTTGCGGTTGGCGCGCACGACCATGGCCATGGCGTTCCAACGCATAATACTTTTGATCCGGCGCTCAATTTCGTAACGGCCCGGATAGGGAGGCTGCAAATGCCGGGGGATGGTGTTGACATAAGGGGTGGTGGTCGAAAAGGGCAGCGAGACGCCGTGTTTGGCTGCGCGGTTTTGCAAACGCCCAAACAGGCGTTGGGTGCGGTCGGGGCCGCCATCCTGAATCACATAGTCCAGGGATTCGAGCCATTCACGGGTTTCAATTTCTTCCAGGCTGTGTGCATCGTTATGTGCTTCGGTCATCGCCATGTCCTTCCTGGGGCAGGGTTTTTTATACCCACTCATTATACACGCAGGCGAAGTTTTCAAGGCTTCGCGCTGAGTATCTCCAAACATCCTGCTTTAAATCTTCGCCAACTCGTTTTTCCTGTGGGAATGGCGTTGATGATTTCGGCTTTGTTTTGCTCTGCAAAAATATACTTTTTTAAGAAGTTTTTGTCTTTGGGCAGCTCAAAATAGCGGTAAATAGTGGCGTGGTTTTGATCGGCCAGAAACAATTCCCATCTGGTGACAAACGGCAAATCGCGATCAATGCCTGTTTTTTTCTGTTCCTTGGATTCTAATTCAGACAGCTCGCCCGGTTGTCCCTGAAGCATTTTTTTAACCTATTTCTTTCATCTCTCAAAATCTTAAAACGCGTAGCCCACGCCAGCAAGGGCATCAAAGGAACCGCCATTGACGTATCTATAACGCCAACCGCCTGCAGCCCAGAGATTCAAGCCCCAGGCATTGCGGTACTCAATGCCCAAGCGTGGAATAAACCAGAGTTCGGTGGTGGCAGCTACTTCGGCAAAGCCTGCCAGATCATGGGGATTAAAATATGCGCGTAAGGCTGCTACGCCACCGATTCCTGCGGGTGTGATGAAATTGGCGTTGTACTGTTCTTGATGATAAGTCGCTCCCAAGCGCAGGGCCAAATATTCGTTGATATTATACCCCAGAGTCAGGCCCCAATAATCTGACAAGCCGCCTTCGGCTCCGATCTGGAAGGGCTTTTGTTTGCGAATGGGCACGCCTTCGGTTTTTTTGAGGGGAGCGTTGAGAGTCTCTCCCAATAATTGTTGGAGCAAGGGAGATACTTGCTCAAATAAAAGCACTTCACGAGAACAATTACAGTCCACAAAGCGTTCCGACAAAATAGTCCCGTTTTCGACATCAATCATACGCAAACTGAGTGTGTAGGTGCTACCGACCTTGCTCAGACCACCTGTGATAATTTTACGCACGGCCAGCAGACGCCCCACTTGCACAGAGCAGGCTTCGTTTTCACAGTTTTGCGTGCTCTGAAAGCCCTGTTCTTTGAGAATGCGATCCATGCCTTCACGTTCCAAGACCCGAAAGCGCGGGTTTTGCACGACCAAGCTGCGCACCCGTGAAGTCACCAATTCAGCTTCTTCAGGCGCGAGGTTACCAATGGCTTTGAGTTCAAGTACCGCCACGGCTTCTTTTTCTTGGGCCCAGGCCGCTTGATTCATTGGAGAACATTGCGGTGTCAATGCGGGCAGTAAAAACAAAGCCGTGCTGAGCAGACCAGAGAAGAAACCCATAAACAGGCGACGATTCAACATGAACGAACTCCAAAGATGGTTATTTTTTCATGTTACCAGTAAAATGCCTCACAGGAGCAAAATCACTGAGCTTCCAACTCAATCACCAACACAGGAATGGTTTTTAATAATAGCCAAAGGTGTATTCTCGCTCCCAGGTAATGCGCGTCTGGCGTGTAAACCAGCTCTCAATGATGGGCCGCAAGGCCAGTGGTATCGGGTTTTCGTGTAAGTCCAGATCGCGCAAGAGAGACAGTGCTTGTAAGCTCTCTGGCAGATTGTGCAAGTGGTTCTTGCACAATTGCAAAATCTCTAAATTTTTGAGTTGGCCGATGCTGATGGGCAGCGATTCCAGTTTGTTCCAATAGAGGTAAAGCTGTTTTAAGGCGGGCAATTGACCCACACTTTCTGGCAAGCTACTGAGACTATTGCACATCAAGTTGAGCACTTCTAAGTTCTGCAAGCCTGAGAGATCGTCAGGCAAATGGGTCAAACCATTGTTGTGGCTCAGATCCAACTTTTGCAAGGCTGCACATTGGCCCAAACGCGTTGGCAGCGTTTGTAACCAGTTTTCAGACAGACCCAGCACTTTGAGTTGGGGCAATTGGTCCAGACTCTCGGGCAGGCTTTTTAATTGGCAGCGCCAGAGTTGCAGGGTTTCGAGCGCTTGCAATTGGGCGATTTCTGCGGGCAATTGGCGCAGGGGATTGTTGGAAAGATTGAGAAATTTGAGGTGTTTGAGTTGCCAGATTTCGGCAGGCAATTCGCTGAGGTTTTGATTCACCAAAGCCAAACTGCTGACTTCAGTGGGATTCGCCTTCATTGCGCTGTTTAGGTTATCAAAGGGGGGCATTTGTTGGGACTCCTTCACAAAGAGAAATTGCTGCTCACGGGCTTTCAGGCTATGCTAAAGGTATTCTAACCAGTAGGAGTGACTATGGCTCTTAAAGGCACCGCTGAACTCCACGAAGAGTTTGAAGAGCTGCGCAGTACCACTTGGTTTCAGGCTTTATTGGCAGCCGCTTGGGTTTTGTTATTGAGTTCCGCTTTTTCGCTCTACACCCTTTGGGTCGCCAATCGCTTTTTAGAGCCACCCACCTTGCTGGTTTTCCCAAATCTGCTGCTTCTCTTGCTGGCGTTGGTCTTGTTGCGGATTCGCTTTCACTTTGGCGATATCAACCGCCAGAATCATGCTCCGCTGCTGGTTTTGCGGGCTATGCATCAATACCGTCCGCTTTTGGTCGGGTTGTTGGCGTTGGGTGTGTGTTGTGCTCTGCTCGTGCCCCTGAATTTTTTCAGCGAAGGGGACCAAATTCAGCAATACACCTGTCAGGTTCGGCCTTCGCCTTTTGATCCGCAGAGCAAAGCCAACCCTGTCTATACCCTCCATCTCAGTTGCTCAGACTTGCAGAGCCCAGCCCCAGAGATCCGGGTGACAGCCAATCTCTGGTCGCGTTTTAAAGACGGTGGAGAAGTGAAGCTCGAAACCCGCAAAGGCTGGTTAGGGGAACGCTGGGTGCGTTTTCGTTAGGTCTTTGAGCTGTTAATGAAAGCAGCCAAATATAAAAGTGAGTTTAATTTTGAAATAAATTGGTACTAATTTTATCAAGTTGAGCCGCGTATTTTCATATAACTTTTCAATAATCATTGCGTAAGAAGAGAGAATTCCCATGAAAGCCCGTTTGTCTGCTTTATTTGTTTCCGCTTTATTGACCTTGACCGCCTGCGGTACACCCGCCCTGTCTCCCAATTATCAGGCTTCACAAGCCTCTTTGCTTCAAGCTCAGCGTGCGAGCAAGAGCCAGGCTTTTCTCCCTTTAAATCCCACTTTACCAGGCAACCGCGCACCGCGGCCAGCCACCGTCTTGTCTTATCTGCCGATTGACGATGGCTTGGATTTTCATATTCCCTTTTATCTGAATGCACTCGAACGCACCACCACTTCCCGGACCCACCAAATTGCCTTTACCGATGCCCGGGGGCCCAATAATACCTTTTTTCATCTGATTCAACCCGATACATCGGCCCAGGTGACTTCTGCCACCGTGCCGCCGAGTGCGCAAATCAAAGAAATGACCACCAATAGCCCTGCGACCTTGGCCAGTGTTTTGGCCTGGACCTTTTCCAGCTATAACAGTCCCTTTAAAGCGTTTACCTATCTCGGTCATGGCGGCGGGTTTATGGGGGTTGCCACCGACGAAACACCGGGGCCTGAAGGGGCTTATGAGACCTCTACCGGCATGCTCAAACTCGAAGACCTGCGCCAGGCTTTTCAGCAGGGGCTCAAGGGCCGAAAACTGGATTTAATTCACTTTCACGCCTGCCTGATGGCCAATCTTGAAGCCGCTTATAGCTTGCGTGGGGTCGCCAAGGTCATGTTTGCCTCTGAAGACGTGGTGGGCGCCCACCAAGAGGGCACCGAAAAACCCACTGAAATCATGAATACGCTTTTGCAGCAGCCCCAATTAGACCCCTACAAGGTGGCCCGCGAAGTGACCATTCAGGTCCAGGCCCGCTCAAATCCCTTTGGCTTTGCGACAGCCACCAGTATCAACCTGGATCGGGTAACAGAGGTCAAACAGGCCATGAATCAACTCTCCCAAGCCTTGATTCAAGCTCTCCCCCAACACAAAACCGCGATTCTTGCGACTTACAATTCGGTGCCTGAATTTAAAAATGCAGCCGGAACCGGACAGCGGGATCTCTGGACCTTTGCCAAGCGCCTGCTCAAAGTACCGGCTCCTTCTGTTCAGCGTGAAGCCGGTCATCTGGTTCAAAGCCTGAAACAGGTTTTGATTCATACCCGAGATAGCGAAGGCGACTCCGCCAATGGCCTTTCGATCTTTATGCCCCCAGCCAGCCAAGCACCGCAATATATTCAGGCTTCAGGTTATGCCACGACTCCCTTTGCCAAAGATTCCCTCTGGGATGAATTTCTGATCGCCCTGGCCCAATAAAAACAGATCTGGCATAAGGACTTTTTGTATGACTGAATTGGATTCATTTTGCCTGTACAGCCAACGGGTGGTTTTGCCCACAGGCACCCAAGCGGCCACGGTGTTTATTCAAGATGGTAAAATCACCCAGATTGAGCCGGGGTTCAAGGCCCCCGAGGCAGAAGATTTGGGCCAGGCGGTGCTGATGCCCGGTTTGGTGGATCCGCATGTGCATGTCAACGAGCCGGGGCGCACCGAATGGGAGGGCTTTTGGACCGCCACCCGTGCTGCCGCAGCCGGCGGTGTGACCACCCTGGTGGATATGCCGCTGAACTCCGATCCGGTCACCACCACGGCTGAAGCCTTTGCGCTCAAGCGCCAAGCGGCCCAAGGCCAGTGCTGGATTGATGTTGGCTTTTGGGGGGGCGTGATTCCCAATAACCAAACCCAATTGGCAACCATGGTCAGTGACGGTGTTCTGGGCTTTAAGTGTTTTCTCGTTCATTCGGGCATCGACGATTTTCCTCAATCCCGCTCAGCCGACCTCGAAATTGCCATGCCGATTCTCAAACAGGCGGGTGTACCGTTGCTGGTGCATGCCGAACTCGAAGGTGAAGCTCCTGCCCACCCCGAAGATCAGGCCCAAAGTTACAGTGCTTTTCTCAGCTCCCGTCCCAAAGATTGGGAAGACCGGGCGATTCAGCTGATGATCGACCTTTGCCGCCAGAGTGGCTGCCCGACGCATATTGTGCATCTCTCTTCAGCCTCGGCTCTGCCCAGTATTCAGGCCGCCAAAGCCGAAGGGCTGCCGTTTACGGTCGAGACCTGTCCCCATTACCTCTATTTTGCGGCAGAGTCCATTCCCGACGGGCACCCCGAGTACAAATGTATGCCGCCGATTCGCGAAAAAGAGAACCAGGAACAGCTCTGGCAGGCTTTACACCAGGGCCTGATCGACTGCGTGGTCACCGACCACTCTCCTTGTGTGCCTGGCCTCAAGCTCTTTGAAGCCGGAGACGTCTTACACGCCTGGGGTGGGATTGCCTCTCTGCAATTGGGGCTGCCCAGTGTCTGGAGCCGCGCTTCAGCCAGGGGTTTTTCGTTGGAGCAACTCGTGCAACTCATGGCCACCGCTCCCGCCGATTTTATTGGCCAGCCGCAAAAAGGCCGGATTGCCGTCGGCGCGGATGCCGATCTGGTGGTCTGGGAGCCTGAAACCCGCTTTACCCTGACCCCTGAACAGATCTTTTTTAAACACCCGGTCTCGCCGTATTTGAGCCAGGAATTGCAGGGCAAAGTCCAACGCACGTATTTGCGCGGGCAGTTGATTTTTGCCGAGGGCCAGCACAGGGATACACCTGTTGGGCAGTTTTTACTGGGTCGGCACTCATTTTAAGCGGCAATCGGCTGTATTTTCAACGCTCTCTGCAGTTCTCCCACGGCTTCGCTCAGCGCTTGCCAACGGCCTGCCATTTCTGAGGTGGGAATCCGTGTTTTTTCTTGCCAACGCGCCATGACTTCCTGGCGGTAAGGGGCTCCTTGGGTGCTGAGCAGGGGCTTGGCCTGGGGAAATTTGGCCGGGTTCATCTGGGGAGGCAAAGCCCCTTGGTACCAGCGAGCCGGAAAAGACCTGCAACAATCTGCTGCATTTTCAAGCCTCTGAAAAAGGTTTAATATTTTTTTAACAAGAACAAAATGTTCGATTAAGCTCAAAGGTAAATAAAAAAATGACACATATTGCAGGACACCCCACCATCGACCGCATGATGCATGCTGTTGGAGACGTTTTTACGCCCAAACACAATCACACCCAGCCCACCCCTGCCCAACAGCCTGCCGCTCCCACGACATTGGCTCCCAAAGATCAGCTCGAATTTAAATCCCAGAGCAAAGGTATTCCTGCTACCCAAGATTGGGTGCCGTTTAAAAGTTCTAAAACAGGGGCTGCCGTTGGCGCCATGACCGGCGTGATCGTCGGAACCGTCGCTGGTTTTGCCTCTGCAGCAGCCATCGGCGTCTTTGCCAAAGACCCCAAAATGGCTTTGGCTGTGGGTTCCAGCGTCTTTTTGACCAGCATGGGTGCAGGCGCCATTGCCGGTGCTGTGGGTTATAAAACCCGCTCGATGAATATCGACACGACCGAGCCGCCGATCGGCTCGATGTTTGATACCCCCGAACAGGCCCGGATCAACATGGAAAAATCCCGTCAGACTTGGGAAAAAGCCGGTTTTGCACCTGCTAAATAGTCTGCTATAAGAATTTCCGTACTTTTCTAGGCCCGTGTGATGTGCTTTCCACGGGCTTTTTTTCTGGGCCAAACTGGACTGCGCTTTGGCGAATATTAAATTTCCCGCACACCACCACGGCCCAGGCCTGGATCGCCTTCAAAGTCGGGTGTTAAGACCCGCGAGGGTTTGACCACCTCCGGCTTGAGCACGTCCAATTGGCGCAAGAAGGTCTCTTCTTCGGACTCACCCCAGCCGGCGTCGATGCCCCAGGCAACCAAACCGACCACCGTGGCTCCTGCCAGCACAATCGGTGCACCGGGACCGGTGGCCCCAGCCAGAATGGCCACACCAGCAACCGCCCCGACGGCCCCTGCCCCTGCCCCTGTGGCTTTGGCATAGCCACCCACGGTATCGCCGCTGCTGAAGTCCTGATAAGAGCCATAGGCATCCAGGCCTGCACCCAGGGTATCTCCAATGGGGCCCAAGACCTCCAGCACTTTGACCGCTTTGGCGGCGGTGGCCATGTGGCCCATTTTGCTCATGCCCCCGGCCAGATCACCGGCTTCCATCATGGCCTCTGCCACCTGCATGCCTTTTTCAACGCTTACCCCGTACATTTTGAGGACACCGGGTGCGCCACTGGCGACTGAAAAGGCCGAGCTGGTGAGATCCGTCAGACTTTTAAAATCGCCTTTGCTGACGGCATCGGGCACCTTGCCTGTGGTGGCTACGCCCGCAACCAGGGTCAAGAAAGCTCCGATTTTGCCACTGGAGTGTAATTTGCCCAGGTCTTCCAAGGCCGACGCACCGCTGGGGCCGAGCCCTGTCAATTTGTCTGAGAGCAGTTGGTAGAGCTTTTCAGAGGCATTGGGGTTGCGGTTCATCAGGGTCAAATATTCTTGCATTTTCTGCATTTCAGCCGGGCTCAGGGCCTCAAATGCTTTGGCGAAGCCATCGGCCACTTTGGCTTTTTTGTCAGCGCCAGTGGCTTCGGCACTGACAAAACCCAGTAATTGTTCAAAGACCGCTTTGCGCTCTTCCAACGAAGTGCCTTTGATAATCTCTCCCGCTTTGGCTTGCAGTTTGCGTGCCACCAGGGTTTCTTGCACTTCTTTGCCTTTGGCGGGGTTGAGAGCCATCAGCTTGGTCAGCTCGGACTGAAGCACTTGGGTTTGCTCAGCTTCGGGTAAAAGGCCCAGATACTCTTCAAATTCGGGGCTCAGCAGCAATTCTGCCAGTTCAATGCTGGGGTCGACCTCTCCAAAGACATCTT
Source organism: Candidatus Sericytochromatia bacterium (assembly GCA_018780035.1). Taxonomy (GTDB): domain Bacteria; phylum Cyanobacteriota; class Sericytochromatia; order UBA7694; family UBA7694. Next base: position 3,867 of record JADMKE010000008.1, on the reverse strand, counting down.
TGACAGCCTGTTGACGGGCTGTTTCAAAGGCTTTTTGCACCTCGGGATCTTGGCTCAGCTCCGCAATTTTGCGCTGAATTTTATCTGTGTCGACACGGGCCCGCAGGTCTTCATCGACCTGATCACTTTTGGACATTTCCAGAGCCACATAGAGCTTTTTGAGCTGTTCGAGTTTGCTGCCTTCGGGGGCCTCTTTTAAAGCGGTCTGAATCCGAGCCAGATAGGCCTGATCAAGGGCGCCCAACTGGCTATTGCCAATCGCGGAAACCGGGGGGGTGTCCAATAAACCCGCTTTGCGTGTGACATCGGCTTTGAGATCGGCCAATTGGCTCAGGGCCCGGCGGTAATCGGAGATATAACCGTCGGTTTTGCTGGAAATACCGGCCAGAGCTGTGGCTTCTTCGGGAGTAATCCCCACAAATTTGTCTCCGGCTTTTTTGACCGAATCAAGCAGGATTGTCTGGGTCTCGGCGATGGTGGCGAGCAACGTCGCGGGGGTTTTGCTGTCCACGGCATTGAGTTTGGCGACCTGCAACTCAAGCAGACTAACGGCGTCTTGGGCCCCCTTTTGGCGGGTATTGGCGTGATCTTTGTAGACCCCGATCTCTTTTTCCATGATGCCTATCAGGGCTTTGCGGTCGGCATCGATTTGCTGGTGTAAAAGGGTGATGGCGGCTTGAGTGCTCTCTAATTCCGTGCCTTTTAAACTTGGCATTTTGGCTTCGAGGTCTGCCAGTTTTTGCAGATCGGTTTCCAGGCTGCTGTGGGCCGAATCCAGCGCTTTGTGAATGGTGGCCAAAGAACCCAGGCGGATATGGGTGTGTAAAGCCGCAGCCTGAATTTGCATATTGCGTTGCGACACCCCTTCCATTTCGCTAGCGATGGCTTGAATTTGCCCTTCCAATTGGCTGCGCTCTTCGGGGGTTTTGGCCTGGGCCAAATGGGTGTGAAGCAGATCCGAGGCACTTTGCAAGCGGGCCTGAATCCGTTCGGGGTGGGCACGGTCGCTGCCGACTTTGCGCTCGCTGCCGGGAATCAGGGCCTGGGCCGGGGGCAATTGGCTCAAACGGGCGTCGAGAATAGTTTTGGCGGTTTCGAGTTGGCTGAGTTGGCTGCCGAGTTCACCCAGACGGGTCTTCAGTTTTTCGGCTTCGGGGCTGCTGCCCTTCCCGGCTTGGCCCAGGGCCTTAAGTTCGGCGTCCAGGCTGGTTTTTTCGCTCAGCAGTGTGGTTTGGGCTGTACTGACTTCAGCGAGGGCGGTGCTCAAATTGGCCAAATAGGCCGGGGTGCGGTCGGCCTCTTGGGTGCCTGCACGATTGAGGTCAAAGCCACGGGCCTTGTCTTGGATGGCCACTTGGGCCAGTTCTTGCACGCGACCAAACAGGGCTTGGGGTGTTTCTGTGGCGGGAGGGTGGCTTTGCAAAACCCCATTGCCATTGGTGCTGTAAAGGCTGCCCCGTGGACTGCCAAGTGTCTCGCTGAGTTGGGCTGGAGGGGTGCTGCTTTTGAGTTCGACCAGGGCATAAGCCCGATTGCCGTCTTCGCCCATCACTTCAACCAGGGCTTCGTTGCCGCTGTTGTTTTGGTTGGCGGCTTCGATGGCTGCTTCCAGGCTGGTAAAGAGGCGCGGGGCTTTGCTATCACCCCCTTCGGCGACACTCAGGTCTGCGAGTTTTTCTTGGACCTGTGCCAGCGTTGGCAAATTGAGCGGGGCGGCTGCTGCCGAGCTGGGGCTGATTTGGCTGACAATGCCCCGCGCCTCTACGGCCAAAGAGAGTGCCAATCCAGGATCCATCACCCCAGCGCTGAGACTTTGCTGCAGGGCGCTCTGTAACATTTCGGCCCGCATCGAGCCTCCGGCTGGCCGAGGAGGCAGCCCTTCGGCATCGAGTTTGCGTACGGCTTGTAAAGGCAAGGTGGCGGGCGCTGTGGCAGGCTCAGCCGGGGCTGGGGGAGGTGTTTCTGGCCCTGCTTCAACAAAGATATCCAGGGTCGGCATTTCCACTGTCTCTGTGGTTGGCGGTGCGGGAACGGCTTGTGCGGGCATGGGACTGCTCGGGGTGGCTGGGGGAGTGTTAACGGGAGGAACAGGCGTCCAGATCGGGGTATTGCCTTTAATTTCAACCATTTTTTCTTCCTTTCTGAAGAACCCTTTCGAAAAGGGGACAGCCGCTTGGGGGGGGCAACGCGCGGGTTGAGCCCAGTTTTAAACGTCTGCTTAGCTTGTTATACCCCTCTTTATACCCATTGTCCCGGTCTTTGTATCAGGTGGTTCTCAAGCCAGTGGCAAAGGGCTTGGGCAATACCCGCTTTGCCCTGCAGGCGCTGTTCTTTTTCGCCAGGACTCACCAGCCAGGCGACCTGTTCATGCGCCTGTTCATGCGTCTGTTCTTCGGCGCGATTGGCGACCACGGCGGCATGGCCTTGAGCCAAACGACTCTGAGCGATCTCCATCAATGCGGCATGGCTGAGGTTTTGCTCAAACTTAAACGAGATCAGCGCCAGTTCAGGGAATTGGCTGCGCACTTCTTGAATCACCTTGGCGGTGGGAGCCAGTTTAAACACCATCTCCTGCTGACCACTGGGCAATTTGCCGTCAAAAACCTGGGCTGGGGCATAATCTGCCACAGCCGCCGAAAAGATTCCGGCCTGGTAGGGTTGACTGGCCAGGGTCTCCAGCACGCTGGAATGGTAGCTCGCATAATCTGGCACAATCACATGTGGCAGCCAACTCGGCGGCAGCAAGCCACTCTGGCCAAGTATCAGCTTCACTTCTGCACCCGAAAGCCAAAGTGCTTTGGCGATTTCGACTCCCAATTGCCCGGTAAAGCGGTTGGTCAGACGGCGAATGCCATCCAGGGGAACAGGGGTGGGGCCCCCGGTCACCAGCACGGCTTGGCCCCGCAAACGTGAATGCGAGAGGGCGCGGGCGGTGCGCATCACAATTTCTTCGAGATCGGGCAAGAGATCTTTGCCTTCGGCCTGCAGCGGTGGAATCACCGTGATGCCCAGATCCTGCAATTGGTTTAAGCTCTCGATCAAAATCCCATTGTGCATACTGCCATGGAGGGTCGGAGCCACCAAAATCTGGGTTTGGCCCCGCTCCTGTTTGCCCAGGGCCGAGGCCAAAAAGGTGGTTAAGAGGCTGTCTGCAATGCCGTGTCTGAATTTGTTCAGGGTATTGTAAGTGGCGGGAGCCACAAGGCAGGCATCAAAAGGGGTGCGACCACTGAGGTGTTCCGAGCGGGCCGAAAGCGTGGTGATCACGGGGCGATCCGAACTCCAGGCCAAACTATCGACAGTGGTATAACGCAGGGCCTCTTCAGAGACAAAGACCGTCACGCCCGCACCTTGGCGGCGCAGCTCCCGTGCTAAAAGTGGCGCTTTGATCGCGGCGATGCCGCCACAGACCAGCAGCGCAATTTCTTTGCCTGCCAGGGCCTGGCCTTTGAGGGTCACACCGTGATCGTCGAGATCTGAATCGGGGGGTGGGGTGGGGTTCCAGTGGTCGTTTGAGGGGGGCATGGCTGGTCTCCAGGCGAGATGAGGTATCTTTAAGCATAACAAATTGTGAATGGCGCTGCTCATGCTGTCGATGGGGCTGAATTGACTGTAACAATCTGCTGCGTTGATGCGGAAAAAGGTCTTCCACTGCTGGGTTGTGACCTGTGGGTACATGCCTATTATCTCAAGTACCAGAATCGGCGGGCCGAATATTTGCAACAGTTTTGGGCCATTGTAAATTGGAGCCAGGTTGAAAAACGTCAATGAGAAACTGTCTGTAGCAGCTGCGGGCATTTTGTTTAGGCATGTTAAAGAACGCTCTGGGAATTCCCATCCCCTTAAGGGGATTTGGGATGAAAAGAG
>JADMKE010000061.1 GCA_018780035.1 Candidatus Sericytochromatia bacterium | reverse complement strand
GTGCAGTGCCTTGGAGTCATATCCAGCACATCCCTTTAGCAGAGCAGGTCAAACGCAATGGCGCCACGGTCAAAAGCTGGGCGGGCCTAACCGGCGAGCAAAACCTGAGCTGGGATGGGAAGCAGAACGGGCAGGCTTTGGCCGATGGCAGCTACCGCATTGTGGCGATGACCGAGAAGCAGCGGGACCGAGCAAATCTACCCAAACATCCAACCCACAGCGTGTCCCCCTGAACCCAGAATCAGAAATGGTATACTGCCTTGCAAATGTCTTCAGACCAAAAGGAGAGACCCTCATGCCCCTGGAAGCCCAACTCAAATCCCAATTTCAATCTCTGTCCAATCTCATTCGCCGGGACAGCATCGACCTGACCACCCAATCGGGTTCAGGCCACCCCACCACCTGTCTGAGCGCCGCAGATCTCATGACCTGGCTCTTTTTCCGCGAATTGCGCCTCGATGCCCAGAATCTCGACCACCCCCACGCCGACAAATACATCTTTTCCAAAGGCCATGCCGCCCCGCTGCTCTATGCCCTGATGTACCGCCTGGGTTACCTCGAAGAAGCCGAACTCAAAACCTTCCGCCAAATTGGTTCACGTTTAGAAGGCCACCCCACCCTGCGTCTGCCCGGCGTGGTTGCTGCTACCGGCTCTCTCGGCCAGGGCCTCTCAATTGGCGTGGGCATGGCTGAGGTGTATAAACGCGAAAAACGCGATCAAAAAGTCTATGTCTTGCTCGGCGACGGCGAGATCAACGAAGGCCAAGTTTGGGAAGCGGCCATGCTGGCGGGCTCACTCAAAGTGGACAATCTGGTCGCGATTGTCGACCGCAACAAAATCCAACAGAGCAATTTCTGCGAAGGCATTGTCGATGCCGAGCCCCTGCACGACAAATTCACAGCCTTTGGCTGGGAAGTGGCCCGCATCAACGGCCACGACCACGACGCCATTGCCGAAGTCTTTGCCCGCATTCGCACCCACAGCGGCAAACCCTTTGCAATCATCGCCGACACCGAAAAAGGTTTCCCTGTCTCCTTTCTCTCGGGCAAACTCAAACGCCACGGCGTGGCCCTCAAAGCCGACGAAAAGGTTCAGGCTTATGCCGAATTGCCCGTAGGCGACGATTTGGATATCACCGCCTTTACCGCTTCCAAACAGACCTTTGCCCCTGTCGAAAAAGCCAGTGTCAATATTCAGCACAGCCTCACTGGCAGTGAATTTGATGCCAGCAAACAGCACGCGGCCCGTGCCGCTTATGGCGACGCGCTCAAGACCCTCGGGGGCCAAAGTGAATTGGTCTGGGTCGTCGATGGCGATGTCAGCAATTCGACCTTCAGCGATCGCTTTGCCGGGGCGTACCCTGAACGCCACATTGAATGTGGGATTGCCGAGCAGAATATGATCAGCGTGGGTGTGGGTGTGGCCGCCACGGGCAAAGTGGCCTTGGCCAATTCTTTTGCACGCTTCTTTGAACGGGCCTTTGACCAAATCGAAATGGGCGCTTATTCCAAGGCCAATCTCAAGGTCGTGGGCTCACATATTGGCATCTCGATTGGCGAAGATGGCGCCTCACAAATGGCCATGGCCGATTGCGGCTTTATGCGTGCCATTCCCGGCGCCGTGGTACTCTGCCCCAGCGATTATGTCAGCACCTTTTATCTGACCCAAGAAATCCTCAACCACCCCGGCTTTTGTTATATGCGCACGTTCCGAGGCAATCGCCCGGTGCTTTATCCCATCGACGAAAGTTTCCCCTTGGGCGGCTGCAAGGTACTCAAAGCCAGCGACAGCGACAAAGCCGTCGTGGTGGCCAGTGGCTATGTCTTACACGAAGCCCTCGATGCGGCCAAAACCCTGTCTGAGCAAGGCATTAACCTGCGTGTGGTCGATGCCTATTCACTCAAACCCTTCCCCAGCGAAGAAATTCGCCGGATCTGTGAAGAAGTGGGTGGCCCAGCGGTGTTTACCCTCGAAGACCATTACGCCACAGGCGGTCTCGGCGATGCCGTGCTCGAAGCCCTCAACGGCAGTGGTATCAAGGTCGAGAAACTGGCTGTAACCGAATTCCCCGAGTCGGGCAAACCCGAAGATCTGCTGGCCAAATACGGCATCGACGCTGCCGCACTGGTTAAACGTGTATCGGAAGTGCTCGGTTAATGCCGGTGCCCAAGCAGGCGGCCCAAAAAGCCAGCAAAAAAGCCAGCAAAAAAGCTGAACAGCCCCCGGCTCCCGTCTCGGACGCGGTGCTCTCGGTGGATATTGGCGGCAGTGGGTTAAAACTGCGGGTCTTAAGCGCCACAGGCGAGCCTTTAACCGAGCGCCTGCGCGTGGAAACACCCGTGCCCGCTGAGCCAGAACCCGTTTTGGCTGCGCTGCTGGGTTTGATTGCCCAAGTGGATGTGCCCTTTGGCAAGGTCGCCGTGGGCTTTCCGGGCGTGGTTCGCCAGGGTGTGATTGGCACAGCGGTCAATTTGCACCCCGATTGGGTGGGGCTGGAATTGGCGACAGAACTGGAAAAACAGCTCAAATGCCCGGTGCGCGTGGCCAATGATGCGGATATTCAGGGCTATGGTGCCATCAAAGGCCACGGCCTGGAGATGGTGATCACCCTGGGTACCGGCCTGGGGGCCTCGCTGTTTATCGACGGGGTACTGGTCCCCAATCTGGAATTGGGCCACCACCCTTTTCGCAAAGGGGAGACCTATGAACAGCAATTGGGACGATTGGCCCTGGACACCGTGGGTAAAAAACGCTGGAGCAAACGCCTGGTTAAAGCCCTGGATCTGTTGCAGCGGATCTTTAATTTTGACATGCTCTATCTCGGCGGCGGCAATGCCAAAAAGCTCGACCCCACGCTTCTGCCGCCTTATGTCAAAGTGATCAGCAACGACGCTGGTATTTTGGGTGGGACGGCGCTTTGGCGCTAAAACAGCGCCTCTTGATCGAAGGGGTCTGTGGCACAGGCAAATCTTCGCTGATCGCGGCATTGCAAGCGCGGGCGGAAGCCGAAGGTTTGCCCTGCCAAGTGATCTCTGAAGAAGAGACCTTTGGCGAGCTGATGGCAGAATTACAAGCCCCCTCCCCCAATTGGCATCTCTGCCAGCGCTTGGATGCGCTGATCAAAAGCCTGCCAAGCCGCATGAATCCTGACGGCTGGGTGATTCTGGAGCGTTTTCACCCCTCGTATTTTGCCCAAATCCCTGAATTTGAGCGCTACAGAGCTTATGACCAGACCTTGGCAGAATGGGGCTTTCAACTGGTTTTGCTCGATCTGCCCGATCAGGCCATAAAGGCACGCAGCCTCTACCGCTATGAGCGCGAGGCCGAGGGCTGGATAGACGGTAATCTCGCCTTTTACGGCTCCGAAGCCGAGGCCATTGCCGCCTTTCAGATCTCTCAGCAGCGCCGCCGGGACTATGCCCAGCTGAGCCAAATGCCCGTGCAGCGCCTGGATACCTCCAGCCAAAACTGGCAAGCCTTGGCTGCCCTATTTTAAGGGGCCAGAAAAGGGACGTGCCGAATTATACGCAAGGTCGCCAATTTCCAGTTCAAGCCAATCGAAATCTCCCTCTTTGAGCAACCAAGAGACGGTATACCTACTCGGGATGTGAATGCCTGAAAAGGTTTTCAAGGAATGGGGGTTTGCTGTGATCTGCCATTTTTCAAGGGTGGCTCCCGTTTTGCGCGCATAATAACGCAGGGCCAGCATGCTTTCAAAATCCCCTTTGGGACCAAAATGCATCACTGCTTTGACGGTTTGGGCTCCGACGGTCAAAGTCGCTTCTGCACTCTCTGAAGACAATTCCCGCCACTGCACCGAAGGCCGCAGGGCCGAAGAGGGAAACCAGAGCATCTCTCCCAAATAACGCAGCAGGGTGCCTTGGTCAATCTCAGCGCCACGGGCATTGACCACCGGAATCAGGCCCCAGGCAGAGATCAACATCTGGCCATGATTTTGAAACCATTGGTCTCGCCCCAATAAGCTGACGCCCGGAAACATCTGAACTTGGGCCTGCCAGACAAAACCGGGTGCCAAGGCATTAAAATACTGTTTGGCCTGAAACTTCAGCCAGGCCCCCTCTGGGCTGGTGCGCATGCGACCTGTTTGGCTGAGGGAGAGGCTGTCTTGCCAGGACGGGCCCACCGCTCCCGTGCGCCGCAGCCATTTTTGGATCACTTCAGGTTGCCCCTGCAGATCCTGTTCTGTGACTTGCTTTTGGGTGGGGGCTGCACTTGGCTGAAGCTGGTTTAAGACAGATTGGGTCTGCTTAAAAAAAGCAGATTGGCTCCAGGCCACAAGCACAGCCAGGGCCAAAACAAGATTGGCCAGCGAGCCAAAACGGGCGTCTTTCCAGGCACTGAAGATCAAGGCCTGCGAGAGCAAAAGGGCTGGCAAACCCAAGATCCACCAGTCGGCGCGGTGCAAAAAGATCCCAATTGTAACCGCAAGCAAAAGCACAGAGGCCAAGAGCCAAAGCAGGCCCATCGGTCGAGAGATGGCCTGGGTCAAGGCGGGGATTTCAGCATAGCCAAAGGCTTTGGCAAAGCCCATCAGGTGAATCAGGGCATGGATCCCCAAAAGAACCAGCAAGAGGGTGAACATCGGTTTTTTACCTCCTCTGGGCTCAGTATGGCGCAAACCCAAGTCTCAAACCTTGATACCCGTCAAATCCGAACAGGATTTTGCTCAGGTCATTCAGGGCAGGATTTTGTGAAAGCGGAGGTAGTCCAGCGTGATTTCTTTGCGCAGGGCGGCAAAACCTTCAGGCAGTTTGTCTTGGGCAATCAAGCGGGTGGCAAAGGCCCAGGTCTGACCTTTGGCTTGGTAATACCCCACATACCAGCCATAGTGCCTTTGGCCGGGCAAGCTATCGCCAAAGCCCTGGTGCGGCACCCGGCCCCAGCCTGTTTTGGCGTGTAAGCCGGGAATAGCCGGATCGGCAATAATTTTTGCCACGCTGTCTTGGTGTTGTTTTGGAAAAGGGTGTTGGCGCAGGGCCAATTTGGCCATAAACTGCACCTGCTGCTCGGGGCTGATCTGGGACTTGCCCGTGAGCCAAAAGGTATCCAGATTGGCGGCTGAAATATCCATTTTGCCAAAGTGCAGCTTTTCCACACCTGCTTGCATACGCGCCAGCCCAATTTTGCGCGCCAATTGCTGAAAACAGGGCACACAGGAGACTTGCATGGCTGTTGCCAGAGTATGATCGCGGTTCCAGCCCGCGAGTTCATATTTCTGCCCACTCCAGGGAAACACCGTCTGCAAATTGACGACCCCCGCACTTAAGCCAATCAGGGAGTGCGGCACTTTGTAGGTCGAGGCGGGAATCCCAGGTTGATGCCAGCCCACAGGGAAAAGGCCCTTGCGGGTTTGGGTCTGGGGATTATAAATTAACAGGGTCCAGTTTTTGAGCTGGGCCAGTTTGGCCCGCCGTTCGGGAGAGAGAGAATTTAAAAAAGCGGTCTCTTGCTGGGCCTGGGTGGGCGCTTTGTTGACGGGTTTTGCCACTGTGGGCTGAGATGTAAGGCTAAAAAAGGCCAGCAGACCCGCCAAAGGCAGGAATTTTAAAGCACTGACTTGAAAGACAAATGGCATAAGCAGACTCCCCGTTTTTGAATCAAACGCAGATCAAATCCAATTTGGGCGCAAACACAAAAAAGCCAAAAAATGGCACAAACTTCGGAGTCGAAGCGAATTTGTGCGTGCCGCGGTCTCTTGAGGTCTTCACGCCTGCCAGCCGGGTTTTTCCATTTTCAGGACCCTCACGCCCCCAGTGTTCTTCCCTTGCGGGACTCACTCTTGACGCCTCTTCTGGCAGAAGTTATTCCTTTGCAGGAATCCCTCTTCAGACTTTCCGCCGGACCCTCAGGGACTTCCCCCCGCTGAACCCGTTTTAGAACAGACCTTTCAGCCCCTTCCAAACTTGACCCTCCTGCCGATTCTCACGGCTTCAGGGCATTGCGCCTTCAGCGGATCCGTTGCCACAGTAAACTGGGCCCGTTTCCCTCTCGTCCTTGGCCCCTTCAGGGTTTTGCACTCACTGCCCGTCGGCCACTGTTTCCAGCGCCTGCCGCTCTTGCCTTTTATCCGAGACATTTACACATCTCAGCCGAGGCTCCAACGGATTCTTCCGTGCAGATCGTGTGCCCAGCCTTGCGACCGAACCTTGACCCTCCTGGGAGTTCCCACCCTCCAGGGATTTCATCCTGCCCAGAGCTTCTCGCTGCTTCCAGCCGATTCCCCGCTTTCCGTTTTAACGGCTCTCGGGATTTGCTCTCCGGGTCAGGCTGGCATCTTTCAACTTGCGTCGAACGCCGCCCCTCCTGGGGTTTCTTCCGGGGGTTACACCCGGAACCTTTGTCACGCTTCTTCGCTTCACCGAAGTTCGTATATTCAATATACTAAGATTTGGTTATGAATGTCAAGAGTGGTTTATGGTTATTTTAAAATGATTTTAATTTTTACTGACAAAGCTGTGATGGCTATTACGTTTGAGCAGGAACAAAAAAACACCCCAGCCTGCCTTATAATTAAATCACCCCAGTTTTAAAAGATCCCGATTTGAGGAAAACAGGCCCCATGTCCAAATCCCCTGTCTCACCAGAAAGCGAAAACACCCTCTACGCACAGATCCGCGCGTTGGTACTGGCTGCCCGCAAAACCGTGGCGCGGGGCGTGGATCTGGTACAGGTACAAACCAATTTTGAAATTGGCAGGCATATTGTTGAGCATGAACAGCAAGGCGAAGCACGGGCTGCTTATGGTAAAGAATTACTGACCCGCCTAGCAGAACGTTTAACCAAAGAATTTGGAAAAGGCTTTGCACGCAGCAATATCGCCTATATGCGCAGTTTTTACTTGCTTTACCACGAAGAGGTTCAGCAAACAGAGTTAGAAACCTCTTTCTTGCCAATGCAAGGAACAAATACCAATAACGCCAAAATTGTCCAGACAGTGTCTGGACAATTCAAACCACGCTTCAGCTTGAGTTGGTCCCATTATGTATTTCTTCTGGGTATAAAAAACGCTGAAGAACGCCGCTTCTACGAAATTGAAGCCACCAGTCAGAGTTGGACGCTGCGCGAACTCAGACGCCAGTTTGATACCAGCCTCTATGAACGGCTGGCTCTGAGCCGCGACAAAGAAGGCATTCGCAAATTGGCCCAGGAAGGCCAGCTCGTCAATCAACCCCAGGATATTTTAAAAGAGCCGCTGGTCTTGGAATTCTTGGGCTTGGCAGAACAGCCGCGTTTTTCGGAGTCTGAATTGGAGAGTGCGATCATTAACCAGATTGAGCGCTTTCTGCTGGAGTTGGGCAAAGGATTTTTGTTTGAAGCCCGGCAAAAGCGCTTCAGCTTTGACGAAGAGCATTTCTTTGTCGATCTGGTCTTTTACAACCGTTTGCTGCGTTGCTATGTGCTGATCGACCTCAAAATTGGCAAACTCACCCACCAGGACCTGGGACAGATGCAGATGTACGTGAATTATTTTGATCGCTATGTCAAAACCGAGACCGAAAGCCCCACAATTGGGATTGTGCTCTGCAAGCGCAAACACGAGGCCCTCGTTGAAATTACCTTGCCCAAAGACGCCAATATCCACGCCCATGAATACCTGCTTTACCTGCCCAGCAAAGACGAATTACAGCAGAAATTGCAAGAATGGTCTCAAGGGATAGAAGCGTAATGATGCGTCAATCCACCCAAAATATTCAGACTTATAGGAGCCCACCATGACCCTGCGCTTTGAAAAAATAGCCCTGCCCGCTGAAAGTGAGCTTTTAATCGCCTTTTTAACGGGTGAGACCTGGCCCTTTCATTCGGGCCTGCCCAGCCGCGAAAGTGTGAGCAAAGCCATTGCCGCCAAGGCCTTTGACAATCCCGACGTACAGAGCTTTTGGATTCGCAGTGCAGAAGCAGAAGAACTGGGCCTGATCAAACTTTTCGATCTGGAAGACATTGGCGATGGCGCTCCGCTCTTTGATTTGCGCATCAAAGCCGCTGCGCGGGGCCAGGGCGTGGGCAAAGCTGCCGTCACCTGGCTGACAAAGTACCTGTTTGAGGGCTGGCCCGAACTCAAGCGCATTGAAGGTACCACGCGGGTGGATAATTTGGCGATGCGGGCCGTGTTTCGGGCCTGTGGCTATCTCAAAGAGGGCCATTACCGCCAAGCCTGGCAGGGCCACGATGCGATTCACTACGGCCTGTTACGCCAAGACTGGGAAACGGGGCAAAGCACCCCTGTCAATTGGCACGACGAACCTGGCTAGTTAGAATTTTTTCTGCATCCAAATCGAAGAGACAAACACGCCGTTTTTGCAGGCATATTCATCAAAAATACCGACCTGGGTAAACCCAAATTTTTCATGTAAAGCGACTGAAGCCGGATTGGGCAGGGCAATGCCCGCAATCGCACGGTGCAAGCCCTGATCGGCCAGACTTTCAAACAGGCGGGTATACAGGGCTGAGCCCACGCCTTGTCCCTGACAGGTGGGGGCCAGATAAATACTGGTTTCAACTGTCTGGCAAAAAGCGGGGTGGTCGCGGTAGGGATTGCTGCTGGCAAAACCCAGAATTTGATGGCCACGCTCAGCCAGCCACAGGCGATAGGGCCCCGTTTGGGCATATTTATTCAACCAGCGCTGCCGCGCTTCAAATTGCAGCGGCTCGGTATCAAAGGTGGCATGGCTGTGAAAGACATAATGATTGTAAATTTCAGCGAGCGCATCTAAGTCGGCATGGCTCGCGGGGCGAATCAGCACAGGCATATCCCCATTCAAAGGTGTGTTTTCTTTCGGAATCAAATATTATACAATGCCAAGATGCCAAACCCAATCACCTCGCTCTCCCATGTCGATAAAATCCACCCGCGCTGGCGTCCCCTGCTGGATCAACTGACCGCCGCTGCCCAGGCCTATTTTGGGCCCGAATTAAAGGCGGTTTATCTGCTTGGCAGCATTGGCCGGGGCCAGGAACACATCGGCAGTTCGGATCTGGACCTGGAATTGGTGATAAGCCACAAAGCCAGCGAAGCCGATAAAAACTGGGCCGAAAAGCTCGCCGAGCAAACCTTGGCGGCTTGGCCGGATCTGCTCAAGATCGATTTGGATTTGCTCTTTGCAGAGGTGCTGAGGGCCCCCGAATCACAGCGCCTGCGCTTTATTTTTGCCAGCGATGGGCTCAAACTTTGGGGCGAAGATTGCTTGCCTGAGTCTGAAAACTGGATCCCCGGCCCTGAATTGGCCTATTTGCTCAACCACCATTTTCGCTGGGCACGGGCCGAAACGCTCAAAATGCTGAAAGCTTCAGGTGAAGTCGCTGAATACACCCATTGGATCTCCAAACAGGCCCTGCGGCTGGGACTGGGCTTGGCGATGTGCCAGCAGCCTGTCTATACCCGCACCGTCGCTGAGATGCCAGGGCTGATTGCCCGCGTTTTGCCCGAATTGGCTGAATTGATGCACAGTATTTTGGCCATGTACCAAGCCCCGACCACGCAAAGAGAGACGGCCTTGGCCTTTGTGCAAAGCCTGGAGCCCTTGTATCTACTAGCAGAAGCGCGCTGGCCTGCTGCCCAGGAAACTTAGGCGTGTCCCCCCTGGCGGGCAAGTATCTCAACTATTTTGAGGCGCTCAACACCCAATTGCGTCACACACCCCGGCAGGGCCTTCATTTGCGCTGGCAACAAAGTCCGGCCTTTGCCTGTCTGCGCTGCGGACAGGGCTGTCGCACCCCTTGGCGCGTAGAGGTCTCCCAAAGCTATTTCGAGACTTGGGGGCCACGCCTGGCAGCCTTTTTTCAAGCCCCGCTCGAAACACTCCTGGAAAAACGGCAGGAGCCTGAGTCGGGGTCAAAGTTTGCCCCCGAGCGCTTTGCCACTTTAAAAAAGAACCCACAAGATCCGGTGGCCTGTGTCTTTTTAAATGAAGATCAGCTCTGCCGCATCCATTTGGAAATGGGCCCAGAAGCCAAACCACCGGTCTGCTGGCAATATCCTTTGAATGGTTCAGGTATGCATTGGCAGTTTTACCTCAGTGAGGGACTGGCTCTGAGCTGCCGTGGGGTGGGGCAAGATCTGGACCAACCTGCAGAATTAAAACACCGCTGGTTGCCATTGTCTCCCCAGGCTCCCCCCCAGGTGGCCTTTCGTTTTTCCCCTCAAGGCCTGCTCAGCCGTCAGGCCTTTCATCTGGTTTTGGGGGCAGCCTTGGACTTGCTTGACGCCCCCATCTCCCACTGGCTCACCCGGCTGGAAACGCTGCTCAGAACAGCCTTCCTCTTGCGTCGGGCCGTTTATGAGCCGCCCCATATCCGTGTCCTCGCCGCCCAGGCAGCCACTGCGCTGCCGGGGCCATTAAATGCAACGGAACTTGTGCTGGCCCGCGATTTTCTGACCACAGGCGCCATTGGGGCCAAAGCGGATTTGCAGGCCTTTAAACACTGGCTCAGCAGCGCCACATTGGCTCAACCCTTGTCCCACAACCAGGCCGAAGCACTGGCTCCAGCCCTCAAAGGCTGGTTGCAGCGGCAAATCATCGCCGCCAATCATCTTCTGACCGGAGATCTCAGCTTTTTGCAGCAAGGGCTGGTCTGGGCTGTAGAGGTCATCTTGGTCAGCTATTACCGCCGTTTTTTGGCTGAGACTTCACCAGAATTATCCGATCAGGCCCAGCAAGTCAAAGCCATCAACCAAATTTATGCCCATTTGGTTCAAGATCATTTTCCCCCAGCCATTCGCATTTACCAGGGCTTGAGTCCAGAAGAGAACCTGGAAATTTTGGCCGCACTGGCTCCACTTTGGCACACGCTTTGGCACAGGCCAAGCCCCCCTGCAGGCTCGACTCACATTAACCCAACTGCGTGATCAGAATCGGCTTGCCCTGAGTCACCACCAGGGTGTGTTCATATTGCACTGTATCAAAGCCGCGTTTTGTCGCCAGGGTCCAGCCATCGTTGAGTTGAAAAACCTGCTTGGCCCCCGTGGAAACAAAGGGCTCAATCGTAATCACCATCCCCTCTTTGAGCATGCGTTTGTCTTTGGGATCAGGGTAGGGCGCAATAAATTCGGGGGCCTCGTGTAAGGCTTTGCCCACCCCGTGGCTGCCCAGATTTTGAATCAGGGTATAGCCGCGCTGATGGGCCTCTTTTTGCAATCTGCGACCAATGCTGTTGAGCGGCAGTCCCGCTTTGACCCCCGCCAAGGTGCGCTTGAGAATCTGTTGGCCCGCACGGCAGAGTTTGAGGCGTTCAGGAGAGCCTGGCGGCACCACAAACGAAGCGCCTGTATCGGCAAAAAAGCCCTCTTTTTCTGCAGAGACGTCGATATTAACCAAATCTCCAGCCTGCAAACGCGTGGCCCCCGGAATACCATGGGCCACTTCGTGGTTCACGCTGATACAGGTTGCGCCCGGAAACCGATAACTCAGTTCAGGGGCTGAGCGCGCCCCCTGAGCAGCCAACATCTTTCGCCCCATTTGATCCAATTCACGGGTCGTCATGCCCGGCTCCAGGGCCTGCCCCATGGCTTGTAAGACCTGGGCCACAATCTGGCCAATGGCTTTGAGCTTTTCGAGTTCGGCTGCGGTTTTGAGTGTCATGGGTGTATCCCTCGCTCTTTTCTTATAAGCATAAAAAAACTGGCGCCCTGCTGTCGATGTAAGTTTCGGACAGATTTAAGCCTGGGTGTGTGTGAGCGAAAATTGCCGCAGATACCCAGAGGGGCTTTGCCCCATCAGAGCTTTGAACTCTTTAAAAAAATGCGAATAATCGCAATAGTCAGAGTCCCAAATCGCCTGAGCTGGGTTTTGCCAATTCCCCTGAAGGGTGCGCCGCAGCCGCAAGACCCGCTGGCAGGTGCGGGGTGAATGTCCCAAGGTCTGCAGAAATAAGCGCTGCAAAGAGCGTGCCGAGAGACCGATATGTGCTGCTGTCTCGGCTACCGCATGGCCCTTTTCCAGCTCCGCCAAGGCAGATCTGAGCGTTTCACTGCTGGAAGAGGGAAAAAACCAGCCGGGCAATTGTTGGTTTAAAACGTGGCATTGCTGCTCAAAACTCCCACAGTTGGCCAAAACAGCCTGACCTGTTTGCCATTCGGGCAAAAGTTGAATCTCACGGGTGCCACGCGCACCGCCAAACGCGGCCAAACCACTGGGGGTCAAAGAGAGCCCCAAAACACCTTTGCTGGCAGGATGCAAACAGGCCAGTGGCCGGGCCTGGGGCGGAACCAGATGGGGGCCTTGAATCAGGCGGGGAATTTGACCCGGCAATTGGTAATAACAGCCATTGTCAAAGGGAAAAACCAAACGGGAAGCCAGGCCTGGCACAAAATGCTCAGCCACCCCCATCGGCAAAGAGCGGTAGCTGTCTAAACGCCAATAGTGTTCAACAAAGGGAGCCAAGTCCTGAGAAGGCGGGGCCCATTGGTAATAGGTTTGAAAATGAGAGCCGTGTAAAACCTCTGAACGGTGAACCATGGCTTATCTGCAAAAGCCCAAGCTCATTCAGATTTGGGCAAGTAAACACCCACCACCAGCTTTTCAAAATCCGCAATCGGGATCCGCTCCACCCCACCGGTGGCCGTGTTGATCAAAGTGACAGCCTCTTGATCCATGCCAATCGCGGTCATGGCGTGTAAATTGGATTCGGGGTGCATAATATTGACCAGGATCGGATTTTCACGGGAGGGAGCAGCTTGCCGGAGTAAATCCACCTGTGCTTTGTGCGAGACATTGCGCACGTCCTCAGACTCGGCGTATTCGGGTTTGCCCTCTATCTGCCCCGAATGATACAAGACAGTGTCTTCCGTTCCTGGCAAAACTTTGCGCCGCAGCCCAACCGCACCCATTTCATCGGTTCCGCCCGAAAGGCGCGCCTTCTCTTGCTCAGAAAGATTTTCACCGGGTTGAGGCACCCCTTCTTCTAAGGGAACGGGGCCGGGCAATAGGGTGCTGTCATAGTCTTCGACACCGGGTTTGCTGGGAGAGTTTAAAACCTGGCCTTCGTGGTCACGGCCAGCTTCCATAATCGTGTTTTGCATCAATTTGGCAGAAATACTGCGGCCCGTGTCTGAGGCCCGCCCCGTCTCACGGCTAAAACTCCAATTGGGTTCCATGCCCTCAAAGGCCTTGCCCTGGGCCAGGGTATCTGCCATTTGCAAATAGCGTTGAGGGTCTTTTAAAGCCAATTGGGTTTGAATCGAAGCGGCAGCACAGGCATTGGTGGCACCCTGTGAGATGCTTTCAGGGGCGGCAACATCCCGCAAGCTGGAAAGAGCAAAAGCCGCACTGTCTCCCACACGGGGGTCGTACGAGCGGCTGGCCATGGTAGCAACCTGGCCAACCAAAGCGCCCAGTTTTTCACCGCCGAGGGCGGGGCCCCGTTTGGAAAAGAGTTCCTGTAAATAAACAGCGGCCTCTTGTTTTTGCGGTTCTGACAATTTACCCATCAGGGCCGCCATCTGCTGCTGAACCACTTGGCGTTGCTCAGACGGCAGGTTTAATTGATCCAAGGCGTCTTGTGCGCCTTTGACAGCTTCAGGCAGAGAGAGATGGGGATCTCCCACACGCTGATCAAGCCGATCTTTGCTCTGATCTTGCCCCACCCGGTAAGAGGCGACCGGCTCTTTTTTCTTCATGATCTCTTTGACAAAATCCGGAATCTTTTTGTCCCCGGCTGAGACAGGCGCAGCATCTGGCGATTTATCGCCAAAATGGACATCCCCTGTGGGCGCAAAATTCGCTTTGTCGGGGCTGGTTGCAGAGGATAAATCTGCAGGAGCCATTTCGGCAGCAGCAGCAGCAGCAGCAGTAGCAGCAGCAGCAGGCGTGACAGCGCCGGCAGGAAGGGCCGGTTTTTGCTTTAAAGGAGTCGGCCCCAATAGACGGGGAGAAGCGGGAGGCAAAGCATCAAAACCAGTCATGGGCAAACTCCTAAAAGCAAAGATAGATTCATTCTAATAGGTTAATTCTAACATGACAGCCTTTCTAACATGACAGCCCAGGAGCCCTGAATTCAAGCGCCCCGTTTTCCCAGTTCAAAGGCCTGTTCCAACCATTTTTGACGCTTGTCGGGGCTGGCTCCGCGTTGTGGGCCCATCAGGGTGGTTTTGGTCGGAGTCACACCCGAAAAAGCCAAAACAGCCGATTGCATCACTTTTACACCAGGCGCGCCCATACCAAAGCGGTAGAGCCAAACAGGGGTATCTAAGGTGATCAGCAGTCGGGCAGAACGGCCTTTGAGCAATTTGGCGGGAATGGGGCCCTGCTGGTATTTAAAGGCAAATCCCGGTAAAAAGACCCGGTCGATAAATCCCTTTAAAAGTGCGGGTAACCCCCCCCACCAATTGGGATAGACCCAGACCAAATGCCGAGCAGATTGGATCGCCTTTTGTGCCGCTTGTAAATCCGGCTCCAAGGCCTGATCCGCTTGAAACCCCCGTTTTAAAACCGGTTCAAAGTTCAGTTCTGAGAGTTTTAAAAGGTGGCAGGGCAAGCCCTGGGCCTGTGCCCCCTCACAATAAGCCTGGGCCAAGGCTGCACAAAAAGAATCGGGATTGGGGTGCCCGAGAATCACCAGAATCGATTGAGACATCACGTTTTCTCCTAATGTTAGCAATTGTTTACATCTAATTTGATGGTAACATAGGATGTAAACAAATGTACACATTCAAAGGAGCAACTGTGAAATCTGGTTCAAAACCTTACCACCACGGCGATCTCAAAACAGAGTTGATCCAAGCCACCCTCAAAGCGATTGAAAACCGGGGGCAAGTCGAGTTTAATTTGCGGGAAATAGCCAAAGACTGTGGGGTCTCGGTGGCTGCTGTCTATCGCCACTTTGCCTCTAAAAACCAATTGTTGATTGAATTAGCGGGCCTGGGGTTCTCAGAACTCGCTCAAACCTATCAGGCCATCATGTCCAAAACAGAGACCGCCAATCCAGAAAGGCTGCAAGCGTTGGGCAAAGCATATGTGCTCTTTGCGATCGAAAACGAGGGTCTGTTTCGGGTGATGTTTTGCCGAGAACTGTGTAAACTGCCCGAATTTGAACAGATCGCAGAGATTGCCGAACAGTCGCTGACCCGTTTACAAGAAGCGTTGACAGAAAAAAAAGCAGATAATAGCTGTACAACAGGTCTCACTGCTCCTGTTTTGGCGGCTTGGGCACGGGTTCATGGACTGGCATTTTTGTGGTTGGACCAAAACACGGGGCTGAATAAAACACAGTTTTTGCAGCAGGTTGACGCCATATTGGCCTGTCCTGAAAAAACAGCTTAAAGCAACGTATGTGAGATCAGCGCAGCGTACACAGCGAATGGAAACGAAAGAGAGCACACGTAAATGTTAGAGCGCATTTTAGATTGGACATGGCAGGGGTATCCGCTGGGGGCAATGGCCTTGTTTATCGGGCCTTTTATTCTCATATTTATCGCCTTTGTGGTGATACGCCTTTGGTTACACCGCCAATATATGCTCAATTGGTTTGAGCTGGCCCAAAGCTATGATTTGGAATACCTTGCTCCCACGGGTGCACTGCAGGCCTATTTCGAAGTAACCGATCAAGCAACCGCTCGGCGGCATCGCCGGGTTCCGCCCCTGATGTCTCTCAACAGTTTTGTAGGAACCATTCACGGGGAGCTTTCCGATGATTTTTGGGTCGAAATGACGGTCGCAAAAGGGGAGAGTCTTGACGCGGGAAGAAGTAAACATGCGGTACTGGAAGGGCTCTCAGACGCAGCTCTGAATAGCTTGCCTGGCGAACTCTTCTTTGATCCCCACAGTAATACACGTTCCGATGCGGCATTTAGCATTATTCGGATTGGTTTTCCAGATCTGCCCCTGTGTTTGATCCAGCGCCAGAATCTGAGCCACAGTATGGCTTCTCGCGTGGGACTGATGCAAGAAATTGAAGTGGGCGAAGCCGAATTTGATAAATTTTTTCTGATTCAAGGGGAAGACCCCGCAGAGATTCAGCTCTACCTGAATGAAAAACGCCGGATCTCGCTGCTCAAAAGTTTTAAAAAGCTCAAAACACCTGGCGGCAGCCTGTTTTTGGATGATCAGGGCCTGTTTTATTGTCACAAGGGAATATTGGGCAATCGCAAAGCTTTACAAACAACCTTTGCCGAATTGCTGGACTTGGCCAAAGCCCTCTATTATTTGGAGCATTGATTGGGACCGAGAGGGGCAAACAGAAGCTAAAAAAACAAGTACTCCGTGAAAAAAGGAAACGCAGATCCGTATCTCCTTTTAACAAAAGTTAAGTCAAGGAGAATAGATTATGACAGGTCCTTTGTTCAACCCTTTTCAAAGCAAACAATTTGAAGCCCTGCGGATTGTGAATCAGGTGAGCAAACCCAAAACCGAGTTATCCAGAGATCTGGTGATTGATGCGGCCAAAGCCGTACAAAAAGACGGGCTCAGCAAAAAAGAATACGATTCTCTGCTGGCCAAGGTCAAACTGGACGGTGTCAGCAAAGCAGAACGTGGATTTTTGTCGCATTTGCTCTCAGCCCAACACGATCCCAATAGCAAAATGCTTCAAAAACTGGGGGAGTATCTGGCCCAGAACGAAAAAGAGGCCCCCAAAGAATACGACGATCAATTTGGCTTTGAATTAAAAGACTTTGACAGCAATCACGATCTCGAAATTTCCGAACAAGATGCTTTGGCCAATCTGGGCTTGCCTGCCAACACCCCGCTTGAAGGGATCGCCTTTCAATTGACAGATGATACCCTCAGCTTAGAAGACTTTAATTCAGATATCCAAGAGGGAAAACCCCAATTCAGTCCAGCGGCCCGCGAATTATTACAAAGTCAAGAATTGCCCCAACACCTCTCACACGCAGACGCAGAAGCCCTGGATTATGACGATAACCAAGTGATTTCCCAAGAAGAGGTATTTGAAGCCCTGGATCAAAACAGCGATGGCTTTGTTGGGGACTCAGAAAACGGCAGAGACGAGCGCCTCAGCTATACCCGTAACGTCTGGGGAGGGTATCAAGAACGCGGACACACAAGTCTCCGTTCAGAATTGGAGGACAAAGATCGGGAGAATCGCTTCAAATTAATGCAATTGCTGGATCCCCAATTTAGGCCTGAGCAAGCTCCCCCCAAAGCAGCTCCAATCTTAAACCCAGGCCGCTTGGCACCCGTTGTTGTTAAACCGCATGAAGGTATTACAGCTCCCAAAACAGTCCTCCCTCCTGTGTCTCAACGAGAGGTCGCAGAAAGGGTTTCAACCTATCTTCAATCCTTGAGCCCCACTGCTTTTGGCCGTTTAATCGAATCCCATTCAAGAGAGCGAACTTCAGACCTGATTCAGGTTTTGACAGCCGCAGACAGAGAAGTCAGCCAAGAAGTCGAACACGCCCAAGAGGCGTGTTCAGCTGAAAACCAGTTCATGGGTTTTCTGGTCGATAAACTCTCACAAGGAGGAGCTGCCAATAAAACGATTCATCGTTTTCTCACTCAATTGACGCCTGAAGCTTGGGGCAACTTTGCCGAAAGCCTCAGCCAAATGCCAGAGAAACAACAAATGGCTTTTTTGAGCAGTGTCGGCAATGGCGACCCAGCCGTGGGAACCAGACGATTGGCGACCTTCAATTGTCGGATGGTGGCGGATTTAAATGCAAACAAATTTATCTCCCCCCAAGTCCGATCACAAGCCCTGGAGCAAGCCAGGCATTTTGCCCAGTCAATGAACGGGCTTTCATTGCCCAAATCGGCACATCTCACCAGCCTTTTAGAGACAGCAAACCAAGCAGATCCGACTTCGCGTTGGCTGCGAGAAATAAACTCTTATTGGTCTGGAGCTGGGCTTTATAACACTGATGCTGGCGTGCCTTTGTTGCATCCCCCCAAAGAGCTGAATGCCATCCAGTTTAAAGCAGATATGCATTGGATCCTCAACCGCTAAAGCTCAGACTCTTCCATCTGTTGGCTGCCACATTGCGGGCACTGTTTGCAATAATCCCTAAAATTTTGCAATGGGCCCAGGGCCTGACAGGCAGGGCAGGGCACGTTGTCCCAAATAGGTCGATAGACAAAATACAATTCCGTGCTGCCCTGATACAGATCTTCAAGGATCGGCACCTGAATGCCTGTATCCACCCAGCCCATGACCCGTTTGTTTTTTTTGACCCGGCCTTTTTTGGAATAAGTCACTTGGTCAATTTTTCCACGGGTGTACAGCCGATGAGGCAAAGCACTCTTTAAATATCCTTCGCCAGATTCGGGTGAAAGGGTAAAGCTCTCATGGCAGGCAGAGCAGAAGATTCGCGTGCTGTTCATATCACCCACAAAGCCAACCCAAACCCGGTGTCGGCAATCTTTGCAGTCGTAAACAGAGAAATAGGTGGACATGTTAAAATGCATTATCACATATCCAAAATCAGATAACCAAAGAGGAACAGGGCATGAGCGACAATGGCAGTGTAAAAACCTTTGACCAATTGAGCTGGGAAGAACTGATGGAGTTCGAAGCAAAACTCAGCGAGCCTCAGAGCTTGAGTGATGAAGACATTCTCCGTTTTAATTACCGTACGATTTTGTACAAAATGGATCAACACGGCTATACCATCCCCCTGATTGCCCAAGATCCCAATTCAGGCCAATCTTTTTTATCTGCCATTTTGACAGAGATGTCGGGTGAAGACTATTTGGTCATTGGCAAAGAGCGCTATGAGATCAGCAAAAAGGGCCGGGCCGAGCTGGAAACCATGGCAGAACAATACCATTCTCTGGTCGAACATTTTGATATCTTCGCCCATGTCGATATCGACAATTCTGGTTTTCTTGAGCCCGGTGACAACCCCAAAGAGCAGGTCTTAATTGGGGGCCAGTCCTTTGACCGCTTTATTGACCTGCGTGTGGCTGTGATGCGTTTTAAAGGCATCTCTCCCTTTGATATGGTCTTTCTCAACCTGCTGCGTGAAGGCCGGATTGGGGCCAACGACAATTGGGAATTTGATCTGGCCCTGGGCAAAGAACTCTACAGCGAAGTTGAGCAGATCGTGAACAGTGCTTATACCGTCAAAGACCTGACTGCACTCGAAAAAACCAACGCCAATGGCGCCATTCCAGGCTCAGACATACTCAAAGATGTGATTGTGGCCGGGAATCAAATTAACCAAGAGCGCAAACTGGCCCAGCAAGCCACCCCCCGCCACGACACCCCCGAATATGCCCAGCGCAGCAACAGCATCGAAGTGACCCATTACCGCGAGCCAGAGATCTTCGTTGACTACCGCTACGAACCCGGCGGCTATTATGTGGATTATGTCGATCCCTTTTATGTGGAGCCCTGCTGGCGGCATTACCACCGGCCTTGGCATTGGTAGTTAAGAGCTGATCCGCTCGGAGATTTGGGAAGGGGTGGCTCCAATTGGCCAAGCCCCTGACGTTCGGGCCGTTCGCTGCGCACCTCGTGTGCGCGCTCTCTGCCAGTCACCCCGCCTTTCGCCATCGTATGTTAGAAGCAGGTGAAGTGAATCCTGTATAAAGGAAAAACGGAAC
>JADMKE010000033.1 GCA_018780035.1 Candidatus Sericytochromatia bacterium | reverse complement strand
ACCCGCTTGCGGAAAAAGTTGTTTTCTGCGAAAACACTTTTCCTGCAAGCTCGTTAACTTGACCTCGCAAGCTCGGCAAGTTAACATTTCCGCCAAAGCAGACGGAGCTGCTTGGCTCTGAACGAACTGCATCAGACGCCTGGCTGCAGATCTTTGCATATTCCATTCCTACTCAATCCCCGTTAATGTTACCTAGTTGTTTTTTTTTAATGAACTAGGTATCATAAACACATGCAAGAAACAACTCCTATGATGGAGCAGGCTTACCGGCTCCTGAAAGCAAAAGGTATGATTCGGCCTCGCGATCTCAAGGCTTCAGACATACCTGAGTCGTACCTTTGGGAAATGGCCAGCGAGGGCAGGATCCAACACCTCGGACGGGGGCTCTACGCTCTCAATGAGCTGGAACTTTCGTCATTTCATAGCCTGGTAGAGGTCGCTCACTATGTACCCAAAGGCGTGATTTGCTTGCTTAGCGCCTTGCAGTACCATGAGCTGACGACCCAGCTGCCACCTGCAGTCTGGCTGGCCATACCAGCCCATGCCCATCGCCCCCAAATTCCTCATCTCACCCTGGAACTGGTTCAGATCAAACCAGACCTCATGACCCTTGGCGTTGAGACGCATGTCCTTGAAAGTACGCCTGTGCGAATCTTCAGTTCTGCCAGAACGATTGCAGATTGCTTTAAATTTCGGGGACGAGTCGGCCTGGATGTGGCCCTAGAAGCCTTGAAGCTGGGCCTGAAAAAGGGAGTCAAGGCGGACGAGATTTGGTCTTTCTCCAAGGGGCTGAGGGTCAGTAAGGTCATACTCCCCTTTCTGGAGGCACTGGCATGAAGGCCGGGAAGAATCCAGCTGCATCGGTCAAGGCGAGATTGCTAAATCTTGCTCATGCCCAGAAGGCTGATTTCCAGCAGTTGTTGATGCGGTATGCCATTGAACGCCTGCTCTACAGACTGGAACAGAGCCCGTATAAGGATCGCTTTGTCCTCAAAGGTGCCATGCTGTTTCACATCTGGCTGGATCAGCAGGATTTACGTGTCACAAAAGATCTCGATCTCCTGAGCTTCGGCCCCAATGGCCCAGAAAAGCTTAAAGGGGTGTTTGCTGAAATCTGTCGGTTAGAGCTATCTGAACCTGATGGCCTCATTTTCGATGTAGACAAACTGCAGGCTGCCAAGATCAAAGAAGGACAAAAGTATGGGGGTGCTCGACTGAGCCTGCCCGCTTACCTTGAGAAGACGCGTATCGCTCTGCAAATCGATGTGGGATTTGGAGATGCCATAACCCCAGAACCGAGGAGACAATCCTTTCCGGTTGTGCTGGATGGCTCGCCGTCACCAGTACTTCTCACATATCCCAAGGAAACGGTTGTTGCAGAAAAATTTCAGGCTATTGTGAGCCTTGGAATTCAGAATACCAGGATGAAAGATTTCTATGACCTGTATCTGCTTTCAGAGTTGTTGGAGTTTCAAGGTGAGCTTCTTTGCCAGGCACTTAAGGCAACCTTCGGGAGAAGGGAAACGTCGCTCCCAGAAATCTCCCCTCTGGCGTTCACAACTACATTTACAGAGGAGACTTTGAAGTTGCAGCAATGGAATGCCTTTAGCAGGCGCTTGAAGCAGAGCTTGGCGATGACGCATGTGGTCGAGAGGCTGGAAAACTTCATCATGCCTCCAAGCAAAGCTGTGGCAGCTGGTGGCTCTATGAAAGCCATCTGGTTGCCGGAAAAAGGGTGGATAAGCTGATGCGGAGAATGTCAATTCATCGGGCTTACGCCAAGGTGCGAGGAATCCGAAGACATCTCAGGAGCTTGGAAAAGTGGGCAGAAGGTGCAGACCGTTGGAATCCCCAGCCATATGAACACTTACCCTACTGGCACTGCAAGATTCCAGTCCTTGATCGACTGGTAGAGCCGCCGACCACCAACCCAAGAATTCAGAGGCAGGCTATCAACTCGCTTTTGCTTGCAGCTACAAAACTGGCTGAGCATTGTAAGACAGCTGAATGGCCTTATTGTCGCTCGGCCGTATTGTTAACGCTTCCGTACATGTTTCAAAGTGAAGTGACACTTTTCTTCGATGAAAGCTACTACAGGAGCTTTTATCATCAGCAGAATCTCTTGCCTGATACCGAGAAGCCAAGTAAACGGTTTGGATTTGAGTTACCACCAGCATTTGTCGAATTGGGCACCAAGGTAGAATGGGATGCTGAAACTGAAGAAGGGGAAATAATCAAATGCGGGGAACAATGGTGGACACTTGGACAAACAATTTAATAATTGATAAATTGGCCAACCAGCAAAATCGAGCGGTCTACGCCGCACATTTTGATTGATAACGGCTCTCCACCCGTCTGTTATCCCCGCTCAGGCAGACGCCGCTGCCAAGCATGCCAAGGGCTAACCGAATCCAGGATATCCCTCCTTAAAGCCTTGATGAACACTCAGGCCCCGTAAGCTGAAGCCCAGAAAAAACACCTGCATTTTACGATTGGATCTGGTATGATTTTTGACAATAATTCAGATTTTTTATACATAAACAGATACGAAGGAACTGAAGTTTACAGCGTAAGTGATGCTTTTTGGCAATTATTAGAATGCCGTCCATCAAATCTTGAGCTATACCTGCCCTATGCAAGTGATGATCATAAAGAAATATTGAAATCTTACATAACAAGACCAGAGCATCATGAAAGACGACTATTTTTTAGCATATTTTGTGATGCTGTTACTCAATTAGAAGATTCAGCATATACATTTAGAAATTTGAATCTAGAAATTTCTTATTTGACGAAAAACCTAAAAATTGAAGCACTTACCAAAGGATTCAAAGTAAAGCAAACAGATGAAAATAAAGAAGATTTTGAAACAAACATTTACACTTGCACGCACGAAAGCACATCAAACAACTGTATCGAAATAATAGAGCGGAAAGAAGACGATTTAAAAGTAAAGTTACAATTCAGCATAGACGACGATGCTTGCAAAGATTCCCCATCTAGAATAGCCCAGTTAACTGCATGGTTTAAACATGAAAAGAGTCTAAAAATAGCTTCAAGCTGGATGGGCAATGAAAATGACATTGCCATTTTGCCTGATTGAAGCATAGAAAAGAGGGTATGAAAGCGGATAAAATCATCGAACCGACAAAACGCAACTGGCGTGGCTGACGCCCACAAACCTTCACCCTGCGCAAATCTTGGATCGCCTTTTAACCCTTGCAGCAGAAATAGAAATATGAGACTTGGCATGAATGGGTCTGAAAAGCGGCAAGAGTATGAACTGTTTTCATATATGAAGACGAGAGTACATAGCCGCTGCCGCATGGATGTGATCTCGCATTTAGCCCGATGAAAACATGAAAAGCCAGGATTGAAAATGAAACATATTCAAGCGCTATCACTGTGGTTAGATAAACCGATTGTCAGGGAGCATCTTGGAGTTGATCTCAGTGGAAATGATGTCTGGACAGATTCTATAGTCTGGAGCAATAAAGATGTATACAAAATTCAAGTAAGTGAGTATGATATTGCGATTCAGGGGAATCACAGGGCTTGGATGGAGGAGCATTTATTTAGAGAAACAAGTGTTTCCTCAAACTACTATTTAAAAATTGCGATTAATGACAAAATCGTTGTGAATTGGTATGTTGATTCTCATAACCAAGCTTTTGGTTGCTCTTGTATTGAAATTCAATGGATGAACGATAAGCTCTTCTTTATCTATCGGGAAAAGCATTACATTTACGGATGTTGTTTTGATTCAAATGGGTTAATGAAAAGAGTTTGCTTGTGGCATGAATTGGCCATTTTGCAAGACAAAATGGCTTACAAAGCGTGGCGTGATCCAAATGAAGTGAAACTGCTGAGCTTACCGGAACTGGAAGAGCTGGGGGTGATCTCACAATCTGAAGCAGAAATTGGTATTGGGATCGTCAGTTTAAATGAAATCCGCCTGAGCTTCATCATTAAGAATGAGCAATTTTGAATTTCTGAGTGAGCCCCCCACACACGGGTCTATGCCTACGACAGCGATCTAACTGTGCCCTATGGCGAAAACGGCCTGACCCTTGCTACGCAGCCCAGGTGAAGGTCAGGAAGAGACAACCCTGACAGAAACATTTCCCCGTTTGCGAAACTGTTCGACATATTTATGGGCAGCCTGAATTTCGGACAGGTTGTAAGTTCGGTCAATGATCGTTGTGAGTTTACCGCTTTCAATTAGGCCTTTGATAAACAACAAATCCGCTTTGGGGGGCTTGGCCTGTCCAGTCACACTCACAAATTTCCCTTTGGGTTTCAGACCCTGTTTGACAAAAGATTTGGGCATTTTGCCAACAGCATCAAAAACCAGATCAAAGGCCTGAGGGGGCAAAGAGAGAGTGTCTTTGGTATAATCGATCACTTCATGGGCACCCAGCGATTGGACGAGTTCCATGTTTTGGGTGCTGCACACGCCTGTCACGTCTGCGCCAAAATGCCTGGCCAGCTGAACCGCAAACGTTCCCACGCTCCCGGAGGCACCATAAATGAGCACTTTTTGGCCTTCTTGAATTCCACCTTTGCGTAAAAAGCTGAGTGCGGTTAAAGCCCCCAACGGGAAAGTGGCAGCTTCTTCAAAAGACATGTTTTCTGGTTTTAGGGCCAAGACATCTGTTTCCTTTAAACAGGCATATTCAGCATATCCGCCAAATTTGAGGCCGCAAAATGCAAAAACAGGATCTCCAATTTTAAAGCTTTGAACATCTTTTCCCACTTCAGCGATCACACCGGCCAACTCAAAGCCAAGTATCTTCACCCTTTTGGGCCTGAAAAGCCCGTTAAAGAGGCGGGCCCAAAAGGGATCCGCCTTGCGCAACCGCCAATCGCCAGCGGTGACTGATGTGGCATAAATTTGAATCAATACCTCATCGTTTTGGGGCACCGGTTTTTCGACTTCCTGAATTTTCAGGACATCTGCCGGGCCGTATGTCTCGTAAATGACTGCTTTCATGTATATATCTCCTTTGAACCTTGCTGACGGGAAATGACCCATTCTGCCACCAGGTAATTGAGGAGCCAAGCCGCCCCCATACAAACAGCCCTGCTGGTTTCATTTTGGATACTCGGAAAAAGACCAAAGGGGAGATGGGTGAATACCTGGGTTCCCGCTCCGAGAGCCAGGGCATAAGCCCGTATCATCCAGGCACCGTGTAAAGCAAACTTCCTTGTGCGAATCGCATCCAGTGATAATAGCAGGAACACCGTCATGGCCATCCCCACAATCAGGCGCATGCTGAAGACCGCTATCCCATCAAACTTTGGCCAGGGGTAAAACAGGGTCATCCATAAACCGCTAAAGGCTGTGAGAAAAGCCATCGGCAGCAAGATATATCCAGAACGGCGGTGCCATTTTGGTTTTCTTCTGCGAAAGGCAGGCGAAAACTGGAATGCACCCAGTAAACTGTAAGCCGTTACACTGATGATATGAATCACAACCGGCCAGGGTGAGGCAAAGAAGCGGGCATTTTCTGGCGTGAGGGCTCCGCTTCCCAGTTGATTCAGGCGTACCATTCCAGCAATGACAGGGACCAGACTGAGCAGAACCAGTCCTGCAGGAATGAGCCATTCACGGGTTGGCTTTGTCGGATTGAGAGATGTCTTCATTTTTATTCCTTTCAAGCTTAATTTTGCGCTAAAACGCTTCAGTCACAAGCTCTTTGTTTAACATCATGCCGGCTGTTGTGCCCAGCGCGACAGCATTGGCAACCGTACGCATCCGGGTGGTATTGTCCCCACAGGCATAAATGCCCGCAACGGTTGTTTTTTGCAGCGGATCTGTTCTGAGGTAGCCTTCTGGGGTCAATGCACAGCCCAGGTTTTCGGGAATCGGACAGTGTTGTACAAAATCCGGTCTGGTATACAGGGCCTTGACAGGCATGTTTGAGCCATCTTTGAAATACAGGTGGTGGATAGCGCCATTGGCATGCTCAATGCGCGCAAGCTCTGTTTCAACTACCCTGATCCGATGTTTGTCCAGCTTGCGCTGTTGCTCGGCTGTCAGGCGCGATTTTCCATGGGTCAACAGTGTCAGATCCTGTGTCCAGTTTGAGATTAACATAGCAAATTCAAAGCCGTTTTCCCCATTGCCGAGTATCCCCGTGGGCTGATTTTTGACTTCATAGCCATGGCAATAGGGACAATGCAGCGCAGAAATACCCCAACATGCTGCAAAACCAGGTATTTCAGGCAATATATCTTGAATGCCCGTGGCAAAAATTAATTTTTTGGCCTCAAATCTTTCACCTGCGGCGGTTTCAATCACAAATCCCTGTGCTGATTGTCTTCCTTTGACAGCCAGACCCCTGTGAAAATGGACTGAATCATACTGTTCCACCTGCCTTCTTGCAAGTTCAGCAATTTCAGCCGGGGGTTTTCCGTCCTGGGTGAGAAAGTTATGGGAGTGAGGTGTTTGCCGGTTGCAGGGCTGAAAGCTGTCGATAACCAGTACCTTTTTTAAAGCCCTGCCCAGTGCCATGGCTGCGGCCAATCCTGAGTAACTGCCCCCAATGATAATGACGTCAAAAGCGGTGGGTGTTTTCATGGGCTTAATTCCTGTTCTGACTTTGTTCGGGCAATACTTTGCCCAGGATCAGATTGACAAAAGGGACCCCGATAAACACGATCAGCGGCACCAATGTCAGAGTCATGAGCAATGTTCTGAGATATATTGGCAAAACAGACATTTGTTCGCCAAACAGATAAATAAAAGTTGTGAGGGCAGGATAAATCACAACCCAAATTTTAAGGGATGAGATTAGCTGTGCTTTCCGATTCATATTAAGCTCCTTTGAATCATTGTTTGTCTGATTCAAATATAGCCAATACCGGAATTTGAGTGGTAGGACAGAAATGCTGTTTAATAGGACTTATTTAAAATTGTGTCGGAAAGCTTCTGGGGTCAAGCCCGTTTGTTTTTTGAAGAACCTGATAAAGTAAGAAATATCTTCAAAACCGAGCTGGTAAGCAATTTCTTTGACCTGGCTGGGAGTTGCCAGTAGGTATCTTTTGGCTTCAAGTACCAATTGTTCTTTGATCAGATCAGAACAGGTTTTTCCCAAGGTCGCTTTGGTAATTGCATTGAGCTGATAAGTAGACAAATTCAGCATTTTTGCATACTCTGAGACGTGTCTATGTTCTGAAACATGGGTGTCTAAGCGGGCCAAAAATTCTTCCAAGATTTCCTGTGAATACAACTTTTGAGGGTTGTTTGAGGCATTTAAACGCTGATTTTGCCTGCTGAGTTCAATCAAAAAAATGCTGAGTTTTGCTTGGATAATGTCTTGGTATCCCGCTTGTCTGTCTTTTTCCTCTTCAAAAATGGCATGGGCAATTGCCAGCAGCTTTTGGATTCTGTGTGTTTCAAGCTGAAAAAAATTCTGATTAAAACATTTTCGGAAAAACGGAAGGGTCTGTGTCTCTGATGAAGGATAAAAATCTGGTTTGAACTGAATCAGATACCCTTTGCTGCCAGCTTTGATGGTATGTTTGTGCACCTGACCGGGCCGCATCAGGAAAACAGTGTGATCACACAGGGTGTAGGGGATAAAGTCTATCTCATGGTCTCCAGCCCCCTTTGCCAAAACCATGATTAAAAAGAAATCGTGCCTGTGTAGATCCTGGACCATGTCTTTTCCAGCGAGCAGTTGCTCCAGTTCCCGGATGGTAAAGTTTTCAGGAATGGGTTGTGCTTGGGGGCCTGACTTTATTTTTCTGACCGGAATATGTTTCATTTTTTCCATTGATTCCGCCTCCCGTATGACGGCGACAAGCAAGATTTGGGGCAACCCCCAATCAGTTCACTATAAATCCAGGCTTTTTCAGCTGTCAATCCTCGTTTTGCACTTTAACTTCACCCCTGCTGGGGACTGGCTTGCTGCTTAGCACAAAGGCAAAGTGAGAGTCGATGGTATAATCAAAGGGAAATGGGTCGTTAAATGATATTCACTTATTTTGATCAATCGACCAAAACATTGACTAACATTTTGGCTAAAAATGACACAAACTAAGCTCAATCGCGATTTAAATGAACATTCACCTGGAAATATGGATACTCCAGTCGTTTAACCAAGCGTCTCGCGCCTTGCACATTGCATTTACCTGCGACGGCGGACCAAAAGAAGACCAGGCGTTATGGGTCACCTTTCAAGCAGCCATTCTGTTTCATCTCCCTTCGGTCTACTCCCAACATGTCCTCAATTTCAGCATCGCGTCCCTGCAACGCGCCGAGCAGTTGATCCCCGAAGCTAATTTTGATGCGTCTGAATTTGGCGATCAAGGGTATAAGGTATTTGAGCTCACAAGCCAATCCGGTCATCCGACAGGCTATTATGTTGCAGCAGAAAGCGTTGAAGCAAAATGGGTGGCCCGGAAGGATTGTGTGAAGGTTTGGTGATTCGTATTTCATCTGAATTGACTTTAACAAAGAGAAATAAAAATGAGTTCTTCAGTTGATGGTTTTCTAGAAAAAAAAGTATGTTCTTCACCTGAAAAATGGGAACCAGCTGAACCCATTGAAGTAAATATGAAGTATGACTTTAGTCGTTTTATAAATTTTGTGGATGAGTTGAGTTTTATTAAAAGAAAGATCTCAGCTCATTTCGATTTATTTGATTTGGATAAATTAAATGAAGAGGAATACAACGAAGAAATTGAAGAATTATTAGAGCTAGAGGATAAATACGAAGAAGAATTATATAAAACGTATGATGAACCGCCAATAATATTGCGTGAAGCATTTGATAATAATTATTTAATCAGAGACTTTCAAGATTATTTATATCTTGATTTACCTGTACACAGGTCTGTACCCGCTCATTTATCCACTGAATTTTATAAATACTTATATCACCGAGTGGTAAAATATGACGGGCATTTAAATGATTATATTATTGACTTGAATAAATCTGATTTAAGCATAGCCTGGATAAATGTGGACGATATCTTAAATGAAGACTGGGATTTTGAAATTATAGAGAAGTGTTATGTAAAGAAAAAATTATTACCCCTATTTGTAAATCCGAAGTTTACAAACGCTTGTTCATCACACCCACAAATGAGTTCAGTTCCTTATTTTCCTCTGAAAACAAACGAAAGACATACGCTTAGTCTTAAAGGTGAAATTATTTTTGCTAAAGAATTCAATGATCCTGAAAGTAATTTAACTAAAGTTTGGTATAAGATCTCATTGAGAGATCATTTTGGCAACGTTTTAGAAAATGCTTTAAAAAAGTTTGAAAATTTAAGAAAAAAACATGAATTGAGATTGATTATTTGCAGGTATGGGTAAGAAATCTGTAAGTTTGGCTCAGCGCAATTCAAAATTAATCAATCAGGCCCACAAACCAAAGCTCAGTCTTGCCCCCAATGGTACAATGTATTCATGTGCATACACCCCTGTGGTGTCTCTGCCAAATCTATTGAACAACAGAGGTCTACGATGACACGCGTTCGCGTTGAGAGTTTCACCCTTTCACTGGATGGATACGGAGCAGGCCCGAATCAAGACATCAACCATCCGCTTGGCGTCGGCGGGACGGATCTGCATCAATGGTTATTTCCCACACGCACCTTGCAGCGCTCCCTGTTCGGGAAAGATGAAGGCACGACCGGGGTTGACGACGACTTTGCCGCGCGTGGCTTTGAGAATATTGGGGCTTGGATTCTCGGCAGGAACATGTTCAGCCCCGATCGTGGGCCCTGGCCAGACATGAACTGGAAAGGCTGGTGGGGAGACAACCCGCCTTATCATGTTCCCACCTTTATTCTGACGCATCACGCACGTCCCCCGATTGAGATGGCGGGTGACACGACTTTCTATTTTGTGACAGGCGGCATTCACGAAGCGCTTGAAAGGGCCCGCGAGGCCGCTGGGGGAATGGACGTGCGCATTGGTGGAGGAACGAACACCCTCCAACAGTATCTGCGCGAGGGCCTGATTGATGAAATGCACTTTGCGATTGCCCCCGTTCTGCTCGGCGCAGGCGAACGGCTGTTTGAAGGGCTTGATATGCGGGCACTGGGGTACGAATGCGTCAAATTTGTCGCATCGGAGAAAGCCACGCATGTCGTTTTGCAACACCAAAGGCAGACCTGACTCAATCCCCAGCACGTTTCCATAACAAGCCCTGGAGCAGCTTAGGAGGAACCAGGTAGCCCTCCAGATGTAAAGGGGCGGCCTGAATCCCCGCCGCTTGAATCACTGGCAGGTACTGCAGCAGCTTTGCGGGTTCAACCAAGCCGAGGGTTTCGGGCAGCTCTGGATAAGCCGCCAGCAGCAGCGATTCCAATTGGCAACCGGGCAAACAGGCAGGCAGGGAGACCTGGGTCAGGGCTGTTTGCAGCTCGGGATCTGGAAAAGGCAAATAGCGCGTTCGCATGCTGCCAGGCAATTGCAACAGGCCGCCGCCAATCACCAGCACATCGCGCGCTTGCTCCATGCGTGTGATGGCCGCCTGCACATCAAAACAATGGGGAAACGAATCATCGACCAGCACCGTCCCCGGACACAATTGGCTGATGTCAATCACCTGGCGGGCACTGACGGCTGAGAGGATCAGATCCGCCTGATACACTTCTGTGGGCAAACTTTCTGCTGAGCTCAAGGCCCATTGCACAGGCCCTGTATACCTATGCTGGGCAGACAGCCGCTCGGCCAGCTCACGGAGTCGCTGCTCACTGCCAAGGCGATCCACCAGGGTCAAACTGGCTGGGTGTTCCTCGCTGGCCAAGAGGGCATGTAAAGTGGCTTCACCAATCGATCCCAGGCCCACCATCGCCAGCCGACATCGGGCCAAAGGGCGCTCAAGCTGAGCCAGGGCCAAACGCAGGGTCTGTAACATGGCAACCACCGTGGTGCTGTGTCCTGTGGTCAAGCGCTGGGGGGCGTCGCTGACCTGGGCAGGGATCGCAGGCAAATCTTGCCCGTAAGCGGTCAAAGCGGGCAACAGTCCCGCCAGAGAAACCACGCGGACCCCCAAGGCCTGGGCCTGTAAACGGGCGCGCTGAATGGCAGGCAAAAGTCGTTGGGCCTGACCGGGCAAAATCTCATTGGCAAAGAAGGGCAGCACCAGGTTGGCACTCTGGCCCAAAGGGGTCTGAAGCTGTTCGATCCAGAGGGCCTCATCGTTTGGGAAAAGGCGCTGTTTGAGGGCCTGAATCTGGCCCCGGCTCAGGCGGGGTGCCACCCGTTGAATCTGCTCTAAGGCAGGCAAATAGCTAATTAAAGCGGCATCTTGCTTTCCGGTTTCGGCCAGGGCAAAAGCCCGAAAGCGGGTCTCCGTAGGCAGGGTCATTGACGCTAAGAGCTGATCCAGCAATGCCTCTGCTTGCAAAGGCGAGCAAGCAGCTGGATGGACATTCAGCGTCAAGATCAGGCTCTCACCCTGTTGTTTAAGAGCCAAAAACAGGTCCAAATCTTGATTGGAGGGCTGAAAATGGGTGCTGGAGGCCGGCCCATTGACACTTAGACCGGGCACGATTTCAGCATCTAAAAGCGAAGTTAAATCTACGGCGCTGATAAAAAACTGACTGCCCAGGAGCGTGGCCAAACGGGGAGCAGGAGAGAGGGTGCGCAACAGATGCAGGGGGTCCATTGGATGTTCTGCTGCTGCCTGATACAGCTTTTGCGCAGCTTGAATCTGAGGCGCTGAAATATGCTGCGAACCAGACCCCGGCACCCAGGCAGGCAAACGCAGGGGCAAGGTGCGGGCAAAACAGCCAAAAATCTGATCAATTTCTTCCAGGGCATAATCGCGCCCATGGTGGGCCACGCCAATGATCAGATCGGTCTGACCTGTGAGAGTAACCAAGGCCTGATGATAAGCCGCCAAGACCCCCATAAAGAGGGTACTGCTTGCGGCCTGGCAATGCTGCTGAAAAGCTGCGAGTTCCCTGTTGTTGAGACTGCGTTCGAGGCGAAAAAAGCCTGTGGATTTAGTGTTTTCTGCGCTGTCTGGACTTTCTGCGCTTTCTGGGCCCGTTAAGCCCTTGCCGCGCAAATCTGGCGCCTGATACGGCTGGGCAAAGATGGCTTGCCAATAGCGCAAATGGGCTTCTCCCTGTGTTTGGCGTTCGTGTTCGAGCTTTGCGAGATAGTCCGAGAAATGTGAGCGCAAAGGAGGCAAAGCAGACACAGGCGGCTGCTGCGGCAAAGTTTGAAGCGGCTGTGAGGGAGCTCGCAATTGGCGATAGGCGGCAAAGATATCCCGGCCGAGAATCACGCAGCTCAGACCATCTGCCAAAATATGGTGGGCCTGAATCTGCCACAAATAGCTGCGGGGGCCCTGTTTCAACAGCCTGCAGCGCAGCAGCGGATCGTTAAAAATATCCATCGGAGAGAGATCTCTGGAAAAGTTCTCCTGCACAGGCAGAGATTCAGCTGGGGTAGTGAGATCTTGATACTCAAATGACAATTGGGGCTCAGAGCAGGGCACAAATTGAGGTGGGCTGGTGGCCAGCAATTGCACATTGAGCATTTGCTGGCGGCGGGCAGCCTGAAAAAGAGCCCTTTCAAACAGATCGGGATCGAGCTCTCCTTCCAGCACAATTCGGGCTTCCCAGAGGGAGTCATCGCTTTTGAGGTGCATGTGCCAAAGATAAAAGCCCATTTGTGAGGGACTCAAGCCAAAACCCGAGGCAGAGCTTGGGCCTGTCTCGGGCGAGCTTTCCAAGGGTAAAGGTTCTGGCGCAGTCGGCAGCGCGGAATGCAAGAGCGCGACCCAATCCTGCAAGCGGCGCTGACTGTGAAACTGGGCGATTTTGGGCAATTGGGGCCAGCTTTGTTGCAGCAGTAAATAGGCCTGCATCAAGAGCAGGGAATCTCCCCCCATTTGAAAAAAATCTGAATTTTCTGTCAAATCCTGACGTTTGAGCAATTGTTGCCAAATTTTACTCACCGCTCTTGCAATGGCGTCTGTTTGTGGGGCTCTATTTTGGTCAAGATTTTGAGCAAGATAGGGCCCAAGCTGCTCAGACAATGGTTTTGTGTTGAGTTTGAGCAAACTCTGCCGGAGGGCGACAAGATCGGCTTTGCCATTGGGCAGACGTGGAAAGGCCGCGCGGACATACATCTGCTGCGGCAACATGTAGCTTGGCAGAAACTGTGCCAAATGGTGTTTAAGTTCAACCGGGTCCAGCGGCAATGGGCTGCTGACACAGGCCACCAATTGAGGGGTGCCCGAAGGGCTGGGCAGGGTATCCACCCAGGCTTCATGTAAATTGGGAAAACGCAACAGCACTGCTTCGATTTCAGCGGGTTCCAGGCGATAGCCCCGCAATTTGATTTGACGATCCTGGCGGCCGAGGTAATAAAAGCAACCCTCTGCATCCTGGTAAACCCGGTCTCCTGTGCGGTAATAGCGATCCCCCAGATACAAGACGAAGGGATCATCTGCCTGCGAGAGATAACCTGGTGTCAGACCCGGACCACTCACCCAGAGTTCGCCGGCTTCTTCGCTGGCACAGGGCTCTCCGGTGGCCGACATCACCCGGCAGTTGAGATAGGGCAAGGCCTTTCCAATGGGCACGGGTTGCCCTTGGGGGTGGGGGCCCTGCACCCAATGGTGGGTGGCATTGATCGTGGTTTCTGTCGGGCCGTACAAATTGACCAGGGGCCGCTCGCTGCCCATCAGGGCTTGCCAACGCTCCACCCATTGGGGAGCCAGCACCTCGCCGCCGAGTTGCACCAGGCGCAACTGAGGCAAATGGGCCAACTCGGGCAGGTTTTCTGGCTTTAAATGCAGCGACACTCCCTGCATTTGGGCTTCGAGGGCTTGAATCAAGCCCTGCCAGAGTCCTGGCACCGAACTCCAAACACTGATCTGGGCGTCACGCACCCAATTCAAGAGGGCCTGGGGATCGCGTTTGGTCTGATCGTTGACAGGGCAAAGGCAAGCCCCTCTCATCAGGGTCGCTAAAACCGGGCGCAGGGAGGCATCAAAAGCCAGGGAAGAGGTGAGAATCACCCGATCTTGGGGCCCGTAAGCAAAGGTCTCGATGGCCCAGCCCAAATAGCGCATCAGGGCTGTGTAGAGAATTGGCACCCCTTTGGGCTGACCGGTGGAACCAGAGGTGAAAATAATATACGCCACGGCATTTGCACTGCGCTGGGGCAGGCGAAAGCCGATCTCTTGACTCGCTCTGGCCTGTTGGAGCAGATCAGCCAGTGCGAGCAGGCCGTTTTCGTTTGTTGCCAAATCCTGGAAATCGCTGACCCAGAGTTCGGCCTTGGCCTGTCGGCAGATCTCTTGCACCCGTTGCAGCGGAGACTGGGCATCTACGGGCACCCAGGTCACTCCCAGGGCCAGACAGGCCAGCAGCAAGCAAATGCTGTCAGGACTGGCTTCGCCCCAGAAAACCAGCACCGAACCACAGCTCAGCCCCCTGGATTCCAACTGATAAGCCAGCTGTTTGACCCTCTGCCGCAGTTCGGCATAACTCACTTCGCATTCTGGGGTTTTGAGCGCCAAGGCCGTGTCGGGCACCGCTAGAAAGTCGTTCCAAAAATCTGGCACGGCAATTTCAGCAACCGCCTCCTCTGCGACTTCCGCGATTTGGTGCAATGCGGTTTCAAACAGCTGCGCCAGACGCGCCAATTCAGCCTCGGCAAAGAGGCCTTGGGGCGTGTTGAGGGCATAATAAAAGCCCTGATGGTTTTCTGAGATCAACAGACCCAATTGGGTTTGGGCATGAAAACCGCGCATTTCGGTGCCCACGACCTGGGCCTGATCGGCAGGGGGCATCCAGGTGTAGTCAAAATGGGCAAAGCTAAAGGAAAAGGGCAGTGAGATCCCCTGTTCCTGGGCCAGCCGGGTGATCTGATCTGCGCCCACGCGCAACAAAGGCTGCGCTAAATTCCACTGCTGGCGCAAGTTCTGCGCCAATGCCAGGCCCTGGTTGAGCTGCAAGTCGGCATAGACCGGGAACAGCTCAGCAAAGCTGCCAATCAGGCTGTGAATCTCTGCCAGCGGCCAGTGTCGGCCAGCACTGGCGACCTGCACCCAGAGCTGAGACTGGCCTGTCCACTGGCTCAAAGCCTTAAAAAAGGCGCTGAGGTAGAGCATTTGCAAGGGGGTTTGGGTCGTTTGGGCCTTTTGGCTCAGGGCCGTGCTACAGGCCTGGGGCAAACGGTGCTGTTGGCTTTGGGCCGGCACTGAGCCCAATCTGGCATAGCGCTCAGCCAGTTCAAACAAAAATGGCTGAGCGGTCAGTGCTTGCAAGGGTTTGCTTTGGAGGTATTCAGAACAGGCCAGCAGGGCCGCTCGAAAGGCCTCACTCTCGCGGTACCGTTGCAGCGTTTGCACATAATCTTCGTAGCTCAAAGCCAACGGGGGAGCCAGATAAGGGGTGTGGGTTTCAAGTCCTCGGTAGCGCTCCCACAGCCCCTGGAGGAAATTTTTCATGCTGATGCCATCAAAGACAATATGATGGAAAAGCAGCAGCAAATGGCTGCCCTGGGCAGTCTGTTGCAGGCCAATCCGAAACAGGGGGGCCTGGCTCAGGTCAAAGAGCTGATTGACAAAGGCCGCTTCATATTCAGCCAAGGACAATTCTGGCGAGATCTCCAGCAGCAAAGAGGGGTTTGGGCGTGTTTGCAGTTCTGCCTCCAGCTGCGCTCGGCTCAGAATTAGATAGCTCAGGTGGAGGCCTGAAGCATCGACAGATTGTTGAAAAATTGCACGCAATTGGCTGTGTTGTTCGAGCAGATCCCAAAGGGCCTGCTCCAGAAGTGGGGGATCCAATAATCTGCTGAAAGAGAGTCTGAAAAACGAATAATTGGGGCGTTCATACAGGGTCTGCGCGACAAAAAAAGACGTTTGAATCGGTGAGAGAGCGTTGACCACGCTCTCTGCCGGTAGAGGGGCGGGGGGGCTTTCGCTCAAATTCGGACTGCGGCCCAATAAATAGCGGGCCAACTCCCGAATATTTTGCTGCTCAAAGAAAAGCTCAAACGGCAGCTCCTGAAAACCCCAGTCTTCCAGTGTTTGGGTAAGATCGATTGCAATCAAAGAATCGATGCCCAGATCCATTAAGTTGTCTTCGGGGCCAATCTCTCGCGTTTCTCCCGATTCAGCCAAGATGTCCTGGATCAAATGCCGCAGGCGCTGTTCTAAGACTGCCTGGGTTTGATTCTGGGTTTGCCTCTGGGTTTGATGCTGGAGAGGGTTTTCGGGGGCAGCAGGGGCGGATTGAAAATCCAGGCTGGGGCTGGCTTCTGGCGATTCGAGAGCAGGTCTGGGTAAATGGGCCAAACGTTCAGAGAGGGCTT
The DNA here is from genome assembly GCA_018780035.1 of Candidatus Sericytochromatia bacterium. Taxonomy (GTDB): domain Bacteria; phylum Cyanobacteriota; class Sericytochromatia; order UBA7694; family UBA7694. The sequence continues at coordinate 83,834 of JADMKE010000033.1, read as the reverse complement.
TGAGAGAGTGTGGGGTTTTAAATATCAGGGCCTGCTCAAATCCCCCGTTGATAAAGGCATGAAAGGCGGAAATGCCTTCCGCCGGGCTCAGGGCATAGATGCCTTGGTCTGCCAATTGTTTCAACAAAGTCGGGTGGGAGGCCATTCCCGTCCCTTGCCAGGGCCCCCATTGAATGACCTGAATTGGCAAAGCAGACCGGGAGACAGCACTTGCATAGAGATCCATAAACTGGTTGGCGGCCACATAGTCAATCAGCCCCCGGCCAAACCCAGGCAAAGCCGCTGACAGCGAAGAAAATGCTACAAAGAAATCGGGAGACAGGCCGAGCGCCAAGAGCGATTCCCGCAGCGCGATCAAACCCTCAACTTTTGGCGCCATTCCTGCCTGTCGCTCCTGATAAGCACTGCGGCGCAGATCTTTGGGCATCCCCTGTCCGGCGGCATGTACCACGCCGTTGAGGCCTGCATATTTGCGCAGAATCTGTTGGCACAGAACCCTGACCTCTGCAGTCTGCCCCATATCCACCCGGTAATAATGAATCTCGGAGCCCTGGGCCTGGATTCGCGCTTGCAGCTCGGCAAAACCTGGCACCTCAGACGCTTCACGGCGACCGACCACAATCACCTGGAGCATGGGCTGTTGCGCCACCAGACTTTCGGCAATCAGGGCGCCAATCCCAGAGGCGCCGCCTGTGATCAAATAAACCCCGTTTGCCCGGATCCGCGAAGGCAGCGGGGGCTCCGTCTGGAGACTGACTTGGCGTTGGCTGCGTTGCCATACACGGATCTCCCGCAGTGCGAGCTGTGTTGTTGTTTGGGCTTGGCTCGTTTGCTGGAGCTGTGGATTGAGCAGCCACTGAGCCAGATCTCCGAGTTGGGGGCCGATTTCGCCGGGATGCAAATCCACTTGTAACACGGGCAAATTGAGTTCGGAGGCCGCTGCCCAGAGCAAACCCGAATTGAGAAACGCAGCGAATGTTTCGGTTCCCGGCACACAGCCATGCGGCAAAGCGCCCTGGGTGACCACGGTTAAACGTTTGCAGCGGGCCAGCTGTGGAGATTTGGCCAGGGTCTGCAAAAAGCTGTAGAGGGCCTGGGCACTGAGTGGCAAACACAGTACCAACTGATACTCATCGGGGCCTGAAAGAAAGGGCCCATTGCTCAGCAGACGCTCTAATTCAGCCCCGCTTTGCAGACAGCGGCAGGGCTGGCCAGCTTGAGCCAAGTGGTCAACCAGCTGATTTTGTACGTCATTGAGCAAAGGATCTGTCAGGAGCAACAAAGGATCTGTTGGCACGCTGGCCGTGACGGCTCCGGGCAGTTCTCGGGCAAACCAGCGGGACTCAAAGACCCGCAGTTCTGGTTCTGGTTCTGGTTCTGGCTCTGGCTCTGGCTCTGGAGCTGATTCTGTCGCACTGCGCTCTTTGAGACCCACCCAAAAGTCCCGCTTCTGATAAGCGGGTAGCACCTGTTGAAAGTCGGACTGAGGCGGTTCCTGACTTTCAGCCCTGAGCAAAATATGCGCATTGGTTCCGCCAAAACCAAAGCCGTTGATCCCGGCCACCATCGGCTGCCCAGCAGGGATTTCAAGCAGGTTTTGATTCAAGCAAAAGCCCTGGCTTTCCAATTGCAGTTCTTTGCGGGGCTGGGCGTAGTGTAAAAGCGGCGGAATCTGACGGTGTTGAAAACAGAGCATGACTTTTATCAGACTGCCCATCCCAGCGGCACTCAAAAGATGACCAATATTCGGTTTCACCGAACTCAGCACAGGCTTGGGACTGATGCCTGAAAAAATGGCATTGAGGGTTTGGGCTTCAATGGCATCTCCGAGGGGGGTGCCCGTGCCATGAGCCTCGATCAGTGTGATCTCTGCGGGGGTTATCTGGGCATCTTCACAGGCTTTGAGCAGGACCGCCTGTTGGGTGCTGCTGCGCGGCGCCATGGGTGAAATACTGCGGCCATCATTGTTGACTGCACTGCCGGCCAGAACAGCCAAAATTCTGTCCTGATCGGCCAAAGCCTGGCTGCGCTTTTTGAGCAAAACCACAGCTCCGCCTTCTCCCATAAAAAAGCCATTGGCCCGCTGATCAAAGACATGGAATTGGTCTCCCGGTGAGAGGGCCTGGGCGGCAGACATGCCCAAAAAGGCGGGCACATTTAAGTTGAGATTGATTCCCCCCACCAATGCCATGTCACAATCTCCCGCTAAAATGCTTTCTTTGGCCAGATGCAGGGCCACCAAACTGGAGGAACAGGCGGTATCGATTGTCAGGGCAGGGCCTGTCAGGTCAAAATAATGGGAAATGCGGGCGGCAATCAGGTTTTCTAAGATTCCGGTGACCACGGTTTTTTGGGTCAATTCTTGACGGGCCAGGGCTTCGGCAATATTGTTTTGGTAATCGGACTTGGTGATGCCCATAAACACGCCCACTTTTTGACCCGAGAGCCGCTCACGCTGATAACCTGCGGATTCAAAGGCTTCAAAACAGAGTTCGAGCAAAATGCGCTGCTGGGGGTCCATCACCTCTGCATCTTCAGGCAAAACTTTAAAAAAACCAGGGTCAAACTGACGTACATCCGCCAAAAAATACCCTTTGGTGGTTGCACATTTCCCGCTGATACCGGGCTGGGGATCGTAATAGCGTTGTGCATCCCAGCGCGATGGGGGGATCTCACTTAACAGATCTCTGCCCTGTTTGAGATTTTCCCAAAAATCCTGGGTGCTGGGTGCACCGGGAAACCGGCAGGCCATCGAAACCAGTGTGAGTTCTTCGCGCTTCATAAGGGGTCAATTCACCTTGTTTCAGGATATGTGGCAGTATACAGGCTCAACTGAGAGCACAGGTATTCCGCTCAGTACTCAGCATGGGTTAATCCAGCTTCTGGATCTCCTGAAAGACACCTTGGGCCCACTCGCGCGCGATTTTTTCCCCTTTTGTGCCCGAATAATGCAGACCATCGCTGCCTGCATAGGCTTCAATATGGGGCCGGGAATCTATCAGGGTGCCAAATTCAGGCACAATATTCCCGAGTTTCTGATAAAACTGTTCTACCACTTCCGGGCTTCTTTTCTGGGGGTCGTATTTGGGCGGGCCCACCCAGATCAAATGCGCACCACTTGCGGAGACAGCATTGCCAATCTGACTGACCTGCTTTGTCACCTCTCCTTGGCTGGCGTTGCCCGCGATCATATTTCCCCCCATCGTCACCACAACCACATCGGGCTGGACTGCGGCCAAGAGATCCTTGAGCAGAGGTGTACCCGTTTGCATTCGGGTATCTTCTTGGCCGACAGTATCGCGGGTCCAGTATTTGTAAGTTTCATTGCCATTAAAAAACCAATAGGGCGATGCGCCCCAACTGGCATGGGTAGAGACCGTGGCCCCCGTTGCCCGAGCAAGCTCATCAATGCTCTTGCCATACGGGCCTACGGTTTGAGAGTCCCCGAGGATCAACACCTTTGTTCCGACAGTAATTTTGGGCGTATCCACGGGCATTTCAAGCAGGGCAACCACCGTCGGCGTCTGACGGGTCTTGAAGTCTGTGGAATCCTGAGAAAAGCTGTTTAATGCAGGTTGGGCGTTGAGCCCAGACAGAGCTCCCCCCTCAACAGCCGGGTTCTTGGCCTGATTGGCCTGGTTGACCTGATTTAAAAAACGCTGCCCAGCAGATTGAAATGCCAAGCCCGTCTTCACATCCATGCTTTTACTCCTGAATTTCGGTGACTGATTCTATTTTAGCGGAAATTTCCTCGGTGCTTGCTAAAAACAGTCAAAGTCTGCGCCATCCCTCTGGGGCTACCTGGAAGATTATACAGGTTCTGCCGGTCGCTCACGAATCGTGGCCTGACAATAATACAATTCCCCCATTTGTAAAGGATTGAGTCGCACATCTACTTGCAATTGTTGACGAATCGTTTTTTCTACGCCAAAAGAAGCCAGAATTAACAAGGCCAAAGCCGTACTGATAAGTACATAACTCCAACGCTGAAAAGTTAACAGTGTCGGCATTTAAATTCCTCATTTGCTCTCTGGGACCATTATAAGATAAGTATAAGCAGACCTGAGCAATGTGTCAGCCCAAAGGTCTGGGCTCAGATCCGTTTCTCGCCTGCAGCTGTGTTAGCATAAACGGGAGACCCCAAACTTTGAAAAGGCCTTTTTTGCATGAATTACAAAGCCTTTATTCAGGCCCTGCATTTTCGCGATTTACAGCCTGACCAGCCTGTGCCCCCCCATTTGCCCTTAGATTTTCAAATGCACAACTTGATACTGCCGGATCCCTCCCTGCTCAAACAGCTGAGCAAATTGCTCAACCTCAAAGGCATGTCCAGCTTGGCGATTCTGGCCCTGATTCAACAGGGCGTCGAACAGATGCCCCCCGGCAGCATGTACCTCAATATTGGGGTTTGGCAAGGCCTGTCGCTCTGTGCGGGTCTGCTAGGCAATGGCGGCCGTCCCGCTGTCGGCGTGGACAATTTTAGCCACGGCTCAGCGGATTCCAAACAGGCCCTCAAACGCAATCTCAATCGTTTTGCTGGCCCTCAAACGCGTTTCTTCGTCATGGATTACGAGCGCTATTTTGCCGAACGTCAACGGGGGCCCATCGGCTTTTATTTTTATGATGGGGATCATGCTTACGAACACCAATTGCGAGCACTGGAGCTGGCTGAGCCCTATCTGCTCAGCGGCAGCCGGATCTTGATTGACGATACCAATTGGCCAGAACCGCGACAAGCTACATTGGATTTTTTAATCCAAAGACCCGGTCAATACCAAATGCTTTTGGATATTCAAACGTTCTCAGATGCCCATCCCACCTTCTGGAATGGCGTAATGCTGTTTGAGCGATTATGACGCTCCAACTCCCAACAGCGGCTATTTGGGCGGCGTCTTTCCGGATTTGAACCAGGGCACCCAGCCGGTGAGGTCCACTCCGTAATAGCGCAGCGAGGCCAAGAGCAATGCCACAGCCGTGGCTTCGTCGAGGTTGCCCAGCAGAGGCAGATTGTCGGGGATCAGTTCGAAGATTCCCGCCCCCGGATTGAGGATATACAACAAAGAAAGCAGGCCCAATCCACCAAACCACACATTTTTGAGCGTTTTTTTGACGGGTTTGGGAGGGGGAGAAGTGGAATCGGGAGTGAGCTCAGACACGGGGAGCCGCCCCATCTTGAAAGAGGTGTAAAGGCACCCGATCAAGCACAAACTGCACCCCTACTTCGCTATTGGAAGGGGGGCGAATGGCAAAATGCCATGCTTCAAGCAGAACCGTATGTTCTTCTTCGCGGTAACCAATCACAAAAACCGGCAGATGCATATGGGTGCGCAAGGTGCGGTAGACCTCCAACAAATGTTCACGTTCCAAATGTTCGGGCTGCTTTTCGTAGAGCGTTTCAACCCGTTTTTCCAGTTCATGGGCAATCCAACGGGCAATTTCTGGGCTGAGCTGGTAGGGATCGGATCCGCTGGTTGTGTATAGCTCGGTTTTTTCAAGATAAGCATAATCAATCGACATTGAGCACCTCGGTTGCGACTCTATTTTAACCTGAAACCCCTTTAAAACAAAGAACCCTCCAGAGGGTTCTGGAGGGTATCTCGCGCATGATGCCTGATCTGTGAAGATCAGCACACAGGCATGGGGCAAAACCCCATCGCACCAAGCTTCTAGAGGCTTATTTGGAATAAAACTCGATGATCAGATTGACTTGGATCAGTTTGCCCGTGTCAATTTGGTCGTTGAGGGGAATGCGCACGACTTCACCTTTGAGATTCTCGGTGTCTGCAGTCAGCCATTCGGGCACCACTTCGCCGACAAATCCTTCAACGGCATTGCGAACGAAGGTTTTGCTGGATTCCAGCACTTCGATCTTGTCGTTGGCTTTGACGTGATAAGAGGCGATGTCAACTTTTTTGCCATTGACCATAATATGACCATGACCCACGAATTGGCGGGCCTGAGCACGGGTGGTGGCAAATTTTAAACGATAAACCACGTTGTCGAGACGGGTTTCGAGCAATTGCAGGAAGCGCTCATCGGTGCTGCCTTTGCTCTGGTTAGCGGCTTCGTAATAGCTGCGGAACTGTTTTTCCGACATGCCATACAAAAAACGCAGTTTTTGTTTTTCTTTTAGACGCAGGCCATATTCCGACATTTTAATGCGGTTTTGACCATGCTGTCCGGGACGACCCCGACCTTTGTGGAAGGCGCTCTTGCCTGCTTCATAGCGTTTGCCTTTGAGAAACAGGTTGAGGCCCAGAGCCCGGGAGATCCGCTCTTTGGGACCAGTATAACGACTCATGTAGTAACCTTTCCGAACGAGTTTGGCACAGATCAAAATCTGCACCGTTCTTCAGTTTACCCGAATTCCCCCACAATTGACGAGGGTGAATAACCCAACAACTTAAACTTTTCTTAATTTTTTTCGATAAAATTAACCCAAGCCAAATGTGATCGCCGCCAAAAAACCACGCGAAGCAGAGACAAATTGGTTACAATTAAGATATTCAAAATCTAAGAAAACTATGCAAACAGCCCTTGTATCACCTGTATCGCCACTGGCCGGTTATGTCCCGCGCGTTGTTAGACAACGCCTGAGCCGTGGCCCCGATCAGCTGCCTTTTCTCTGGAGCGATCAGGGCGTCGTTCTCTTTGCGGATATCTCCGGTTTTACCCGTCTGACTGAAAAACTCAGTGAAGAGGGCGGCGAAGGCATTGAGGTGCTCAGCAGCACCCTCAATCTGTTCTTTGGTGGCCTGTTGGAATGTATCCGTCGTTGGGACGGAGATGTGATTAAATTTGCCGGTGATGCCCTTTTGGCCGTCTGGAGCCGTTCGCTGGTGCCTGAATCGACCCAGTCCCTGATTTACCGTGCCACAGCCTGTGCCAAAGAAATGCAGGCTTTTAGTGAAGAGTTGCGCAGCAAAACCCCTGTGCCCCTGCATATTCGCATCGGGCTCGATTGGGGCGATCTGCTGTTTTTGCATTTGCAAAACCGCCATCAGCACTGGGAAGTGATCCTCTCTGGCCCCGCCGTCTCTGGGGCCTTTCATGCCGAAGGCAAAGCCGAACCGAGTCAAATTGTGCTGGGCAATCACGCTGGCCGCTGGTGCCCCAGTGGCACGCTGCTTTTCCCGATAGATGACGAAAGTGCGGTTTTACATGAATTGCCTGAGCTTCCCCGCCCCGAAACCACCTATTTTGAAGAGCCTCAATTGCCCGAGGCCTGGCTGCTGAACTATTTGCCCGAAGTTGTGCGTTTTCGCCTGGCCGCCGGGCAACAGAACTGGTTGGCTGAGTTGCGACAGGTCTCGGTCTTGTTTTTGCTTTTGCCTGCGCTCACATCTGAGCAGTTGCCGCGGTGGCTCTCGCTGATCCAGGAGCGCATTTCGTTTCACGGTGGCACAGTCAACAAACTCAACCTCGATGAAAAAGGCCTTTCTCTGCTGGCCGTTTTTGGCCTGCCACCGGCCTCACACGAAAACAACGCCCAACGCGCCGTCACCACCTCTTTGGAGTTGCAAAGCACCTTGGAAGGCTATGCGCTCACAGCCTCAATGGGCATCACCAGTGGCCGTGTTTTTTGTGGCGAAGTGGGCTCCGATTGGCGGCGCGAGTATACCCTGCTCGGTGATACGGTCAATACCGCCGCGCGCTTGATGAAAGTGACGGGGCAACCGATTGTCTGCGACCGCCAAACCTGGATGATGACCCAAAGTCAATTTGAGTATGAAACCCTGACGCCCGTTCAACTCAAGGGCAAAAACACGACTCTGGAAGTTTTTGCGCCAAAATCTGCCTTAACCACCCATTTACATTTTGACGCCCAAATTGGTCGGGCCGAAGAGACCCAAAAACTGCTTGAATTTATTCAAGCGGTGAGAGAACAACACCACTCTAAACGTGTCTTTTTGGAAGGCGAAGCTGGTTTGGGAAAAACCACCCTGGTGCGCCATGTTCAGGCAGAAGCCACCCGTCTTGGCGGCTCGGTTTTGCTGGGCGAAGCCGATGATCTGTATCTCTATACCCCCTGGTTTGCCTGGAATAAAATTTTCCACCAATTGCTGGGTTTGGCCCCCAATTTGCCCACCCGCCAGCGCTTGGAGGAATTGCGCAACCGCATGAGTTTTTATCCCCATTTGCAAGAACTCATTCCGCTGCTGGGGCCGGTACTGGATATTGAAATCCCAGACAACGCAATTACCTTGCCCTTTCGGGGCGAGGCCCGGGCCCAAAACACCCTGGATGTCATGACCGCTATTTTGCAGGATGCTGTGAGTGTTGAACCGCTGCTGATTGTGATCGACAACGCCCAGTGGCTCGACGCCCTCTCCTGGCGTTTGGTCGAACAGATTCGCTACGAAGTGCCCGGCCTAATGACCCTCTTGGTGACCCGGCCGATCACCATGGCGGGTGCTCAGCTTTCCGACTCCTGTCGCAAGTCCTGGGAAGAACTCAAAGCCTCCCCCCTTTCAGAAACCCTGTTGCTGGGACGCATGAGCCCCAGTGAAATTCAATCGCTGGTGGCCAGTAAATTGGGGGTTTCCCATGTGCCGCCTGAGATGATCGGTCTGATTTCTTCACGGGCCGAAGGGCACCCGTTTTTCAGCCAGGAACTGGCCCTGAGCTTGCGTGAAAGTGGCCATTTGAATATTGTGCAGGGCCATTGCCAATTAACCGTGAGCCCAGAAGAATTGCAAAAACTGCAATTGCCCACCTCGATCGAAGGGGTTATTGTCAGCCGTATTGATCGCCTCTCCCCCCCCCAGCAACTCGGTCTCAAAATAGCCAGTGTGATGGGCCGCCAATTTGACTTTAAAGCCCTCTATGATATCTACCCCGTTGAACAGGACCGCGAAGGCCTGCTCGATGCCCTGAGTGCCCTTGAGCAAATGAACCTGATTGAATTGGTGGGGGTCTTTCCCAGTTTGTCGTACGTTTTCAGGCATAATTTAACCCACCAGGCGATTTACAGCCTGATGCTTTCTGAGCAGCGCAGGGATATCCACCAACAGGTGGCCTGTTGGTTTGAAAAAGAATTTGCCGACGAAATGGAAGACCACACAACCTTACTGGCCCACCACTGGCAGGCCGCCCGAGTGGCTGAAAAATCCAGCCATTATCTCTATCTGGCAGGGCTAAGCGCGCTCGAAGATGGCCTTTACAAAGAGGCCAATTATTTTCTCTCGCAAAGCCTCAAACAGGCCCCCAACAATTTACTCGCTGAAAAAGTGGCAGCCATTCACCAGGCCTTGGGAGAGGCCCATTACGGCCTGGGACAAATGGCAGAGAGCCAAGCCCAACTCGAAAAGGCCTTGGAATTATCCGGCTTCCCACCCCCTCCCGCAGAGATCGCCACACGCCAACTTCTGCCACAAATTATGACGCAGGTTAAACACCGCCTGCGTTCGGGCCAAGTTTGGATTGACCCCGACGAAAAACGAAGGCTTTTAACAGCCGCCCAAACCTGTGAACGCCTGGGTCAAATCTATTACCTCAATGGCGAAAAATCCCTGGGGTTGCACAATGCCCTGCGTATTCTCAATCTCTGTGAAGAAGCGGGTCCATCTCCACAATTGGCAAGGGCCTACGCCAATATTACCCTGATCTGTGGCGCTCTCGGACAGCGCTCTGTGGCTGAATTTTATGCGCGCAAAGCTTTGCAACAGGCTGACAATCTCGACGACCTTTCGAGCCGGGCCTGGGTACTTCAATTGACGGGACTCTACAGCATCGGCATGGCCCAATGGGAGCAGGCTGAAAGCGGCCTGTTTCAATCGATGGAGCTTTACCGGCGCCAACGGGATATGCGCCATTGTAACGAAAGCATGGGCCTTTTGGCACTGGTACGCTATTTTCAAGGCCAACACGAACGGGCCTTGGAATTGTCGCAACAATCTTCGCAATTGGCCCGCAACCGGGGTGATCGTGAATTGGAAGCCCGGGCTTTGGAAGCCCAAGCCAAAATCCACCTCGCCCATGGCCGCTTTCAAACCGCATTAACCCTGAGTAAACAGGCCCGACAATTGGCGGAATCCCTCGGCGGGCGATTGCGGGTCAGGCCCCAGGCCCTGCTCTTGCAATTGGCCGTTGAGACGGGCGATTTGGGGCAGGCCCACCGCTTGGCCGAAGAATTAGCTCAATTACAAGAGAGCAGCCAGGAGGCCATTTCGGCCTTTGAGGTTGAAATTTTCAGTGCTGAGATGGACTATTTATTGCTCTGTCAAAGCCAAGGTCAATCACCCCATTATCCGGTTGATTTGGTCCAACTCAAACAAAATTTCCAGGATTTTGCCCACCGCTTTCCCGTAGCAGCCCCCAGACTGGAGTTTTATCACGGCAAAATGGCCCAAATTCAAGGAAATACCAGTGCTGCCAAAGGGCATTTGCGTAAAAGTATCAAACTGGCACAAAAACTGGGAATGCCCTTTGAAGCCAGTTTGGCTGAGACCCTGCTGACACCTTAATTTTCTCCTTTTTTCGGCCTGGCTTTTCTCAATTTTTAATTTGTGCAAAAAAAAATTCCTCCAAGGGGAGGAATAGGGTGTAATCCAGATATTTAGGGTATTAAACCGTTTCGGGCAAAAAGACCAATATCTCGGCTCTTGAATGTTCAGGCGTGAATTTCAGGAACCTTGAATTCATTCTAATAGACGCATTAACAAATTGTCAATATATATTTTAAGTATTATATGGATATTGTTTGGAATCTGAGTTTAATGGGAATGGATTAAGTATAATTCTAGTAAAGCTTCTGACGATATTCGAGACGTGATTGACACTTTGAAAGAGAATCTCGAATGAGGGGTTTATTTTGACAACAAGTACACAGACTTTGGGAGAGAGACTGACTTACCTGCGCAAGAAACAGGGTTACTCCATGAAAACGCTTGCGGATCTAACAGGTATCTCAGCTGCTTATATTTGTAAAATGGAGTCGGGCCAACGCAAGCCCGCCCGTGATGTGATGCTGCGTTTGGTGAATTCGCTCTTAATTGAAAGTTCTCAACAAGAGCGAGACGAGCTGTTATTGTTGGCGGGTTTTGCACCGCTACACTACCGCTCATTTATGGGCAAAGCCGATTTGATCAAATTGTATCAAGAGGCGTTGGAAGCCGAGCCAGACAATTTTAAATTTTTCATTTCGCTGGTGATGGTCCTGATCCGTTCAGGCCGCTTTGCGGATGCTGAGGTGCGGATTCAAAAAGGGATCCAAACCTTTGATGATCAGGTTCAGCTTCAAGCCCTGTTGGCTGCGCTGGAATTGGCCAAAGGTCAGTTTGACACAGCAATAGAATACCAACGTTCGGCCCTTGATTATTTCAAAATGGCCAAAAGGGCAGAGTCTCAGACGCTGGCTTTGCCTGATTTATTGCTCAGTTTGGGGGTGATTTACTTTCTCAAGGGAGAGTCCCAATTGGACCAACTCAATCATGGTCAAATCCCCTCGAATCAGACTGTGTCTGGATTGAGTGAAAGTGCATGGGAAACGCTCTCCGAAGCCAAGAAATGTTTTCACCAAGCCCTGAAAGCCAGCCCTGAAGATGTGTATATTTTGGATGAATATGCCCGCGTCTGTTACAGCTTGGCCACCCTTGATAATGAGTGCTCTCCGAGTCCACTCTGGAAAGAATCTGCGAGCAATTTTAAAAAGGTGATTTGCTCCCCAGATAAACACAATTTGGGAGCAACTCACTTATTACACAGCACTTCCTTTTGGGCCCTGGCTTTGGCCAAAAGCCAAGATTATGAATCAGCCTGGTTGCAACTGAGTGTGGTCGAAGCCTGTATTCCCGATTTTTGGTTGGTGCACTATTTAAAAGCCAGTTATTTTTGTCTGAGGTTTCAGGAAGACAAATTGAGCCCAAAAGAAAAAAAATTACAGTTGGATCTGGCTTTAAAGGCCCTCGAAATAGTTTTAAAAAATGAAGATCCACAGAATCCCAGTCGAACAGAAGCTCTGGTTGACCCAGATTTAAACGTGCTGCGACAAGAAAAAAAACTTGAATTTATGAATCTTATGAAAAAATATGGAAGCTAGAGCCATGAAAAAACAGATCTTTTGTATTTTGCTCTTCAGTAGCTTGGGGGTAACAGCCTGTACAATCCCAACTGTTTCTAATATTCAATCCACCCCCCGAGCCATGTCGAGTATTTTAAACTCTCAAAATCCTTTGCCAGGCTTGGATTTACGGCCAGGCAGCAAGGGCGACCGCAATATCATCGAAGGGGTGATTGAAATTCCTGGCAATTTGGTCAACCAATGGTTGTCTTCTGAAAGCATCCGTACGGCAAGCTTTCAAACCTTGGCTCATATGGCCCAGGGAACATATGTTCACAGCTTGTCAGATTTGCGGGCCAGCTTGGGAGAGTCCGAAGTCCATCTGGAAATTCTCAAAGAAGAGATTTTGCCAGAAGGAATTCGTATCAGTTATCAGGTGCCTGAAGCCCCCAATGGCAGCAACCAAATTTTAGAAATTTCCTCAGTTCAAAGCGGTTTGTATTTGTCACATTTTCTGCCCAGCTTAGAAGGTGGAAAAACCTATCGCTTGTCTGAACCCACCAATCTAAAAAGTACAGTTAGAGCACTTTTACTGCGTAAAACAGCCAAACAAAAAGGCAAAAAATTGGCTGAATTGAGTAGTGCAGAAATTCAATCCATTGACAATCTGCCAAACCAAGTAAGCTTGGAGAAAAAAATCGAAGCTGAAATCCTGAAAAAAGGAAACAATTCAGCAAAAGCCAAGGATATCGCAGAAGTTGACTCACTCATTACTGAAGCGTTAAACACAAATAATGCCAGCACCAACGGCAACGGCAACACCAACGCAAACACCAATGGCAACACCAACGGCAACACCAACGCAAACACCAACGCAAACACCAATGGCAGCACCAATGGCAACACCAACGCAAACGCCAATGGCAGCGCCAATGGCAGCGCCAATGGCAGCGCCAATGGCAACACCAACGCAAACGCCAATGGCAACACCAATGGCAACACCAATGGCAACACCAACGCAAACGCCAATGGCAGCGCCAACGCAAACGCCAATGGCAACACCAATGGCAACACCAATGGCAACACCAACGCAAACGCCAATGGCAGCGCCAATGGCAACACCAATGGCAACACCCATGGCAATGAAAACGCTGCCCAAGGCAAAGACAAAGACAAATAAACTGACCTAGAAAAGTATTCATGCGCATCATACTTAGCCCAGCGGTGGCTTGGCAAACCGCTCCCGATTGGGAGACACACCGCAATTACTATCTGCAGTCGGGGGCCGACGTATTTCTCAAACAGGAAGTGCCTTACAATATCACTTCCAACCCCTGTTTTACGGCTCAATCGACCCAATGTCTGAAGGTACTCCTGCAGCGCCATTCACCGGCTCAGCCCTTTCGGATTTTGGAGCTGGGAGCGGGGTTGGGTCTTTATGCCCTGCATTTACTCGAAAGCCTGGATCCAGAATTTCCCCATCTGGAATATTGGCTGACCGACCTCTCTCAGGGTACTTTGGCCTATTTGGCTGCACAACCCGTGGTACAGGCTTGGCAACAAAAAGGAAAACTCCAGCTCTGCGTGTTTGATGCCCTGGCACCTTCAAGCATCACCCCCTTCAATGGCGAACCCACCCCTTTGGAGCCGGGCTTTTTTCATGCCCTCATTGCCAATTACCATTTCAGCACCCTGCCGACAGCCGTTTTGTACAAACAGCCCCAAGCTTGGTACCAAAAGACGGTTCAACGCGAGTTGGACTTGGCAGATCCCCAGCTCTTACAGCTCTTTGCCGAGAAATGGCAACAAGCAATCAGACAGCGCAATTGGCTAGAACAGATCAGTGAAGATCATCCCCAAAGGCCATTTTTTCAAGCCCTGCAAGCCTGCCAAGCAAAATGGGCCGAGGAATTGAACTGGGGTCTATTCCAGGCTCTCCCAGCCGAAACAGAATTGCGCGGCTGGCTGCAAAACAAACTAAGCAAAGATCTGTACCAAGCCCTGCAGGATGCTGAGGCAATCGACCCAGATGCTTCACCTGAGGGGTTCATTGCTTCACTCGATTCGCTTTTACTCAGCCCCTTCTTGCAGATCTGGTTGGAACACAATTTGCCTATTAACCGGCGCGATGGTCTGGAAGCAATCGCGCTGAAAGACGTCTGTAAAGATCCGCGCAGTCAAGCAGCTTTGCTTCAACTCACGCAGGATCTGCCCTTGGCCACGGTCAGCTACCCATTGGCAGCCCTGGACCTGATCGATGCCCTGCTGCCCGCTCTGGCAGAAAACGCCTGCCTGCTGATCTCAGACAAAGGGTATGCCGATAGCGATTGGATGCAGGGCATGCACCACGAGGATGCGTCCCATCACGGGGACAGTCTCTCCCATCCTGTCAATTTCCCCCTTTTGGCAGCGCTCTTAAGCAGCCGGGGTTTTGAATGCCTGCGCAGCACGGATCCGGTCTATGCCCTGCAAACACTCTGGGCCAATCGCAACTTGGCGTCACCCCAAACTTTTGCCCAGGTCTTTTCCCAGGAATTTGCTGAGCACAACGCCAACGAAGAGAGCCATGCTTGGCTGGAAGCGGGCCATCAATTTCTCAAATTGGGCGAACATGAGCGGGCCACACGCTGCTTGACCCGTGCCCTGCGCCTGCGTCCGAAAGATGCGACCCTGCTCTATTTACAAAGTGTAAATCTGCTCCAACAGGAAAAATACCTACAGGCCTGGAGCAGTTTAAACAGCCCCAACGACGACTATTTTGGCCTGTTTAATTTTTCAATTTTAAAAGCCGAAACCTGCCGTCTCTTGGAACAGTATGCCGAGGCTGTTCCCTTTTACCAAGAGACCTTGACGCGTTTTGGCACAGCCAGTACTGTGCTCTACAATCTGGGGCTCTGTTATGCAGCCTTGGATCGACCTGAATCAGCCCGCGAAGTTTGGCAAGCAGCCCTGGCCCTCAACCCCGAAGATATTGAGATTCAAACAAGTTTGGCCGAACTCAACCCAGACCTAATTAGCCCAGCTCTTCCTTGAGCCAGAGCGCCACGTCTTTGCTGTGGTAAGAGATAATCATGTCTGCCCCAGCGCGTTTAAAGCTGTAAAAATTTTCAAGCACGACTTGGCGCTCGTTGACCCAGCCCTTTTCAGCAGCCGCTTTGACCATGCTGTATTCCCCTGAAACATTGTAAAGCGCCACAGGCACATCAGACATTTGCCGGGTTTGCCAGACCAAATCGAGATAGGCCAACCCCGGTTTGACCATGACAATATCTGCCCCTTCTGCCAAATCCAAAGCCACTTCGCGCATGGCTTCGCGGCCATTGGCGGGGTCCATTTGGTAAGAGCGCCGATCGCCAAATTGGGGGGCTGAATCAACCGCCTCACGGAAGGGGCCATAATACGCTGAGGCAAATTTGGAGGTATAGGCCATAATCGGCGTTTGCTCAAAACCGGCTTCATCGAGTTCGTCGCGCAAAATCGCCACCCGTCCATCCATCATATCCGAAGGCGCGACCATGTCCGCCCCCGCTTGGGCGTGGGAAACTGCCGTACGGGCCAAGAGTTCCAGGGTTTTGTCGTTGTGCACATCTTGGTCGACAATAATCCCACAATGGCCATGATCGGTGTATTCACAATTGCAGACATCGGTGATCAGATAAAAAGCACTGCCAAAATGGGAACGAATTTTGGCCAAGGCCTGTTGCACGATGCCATCTTCCGCGTGGGCCTGACTGGCGACGGCATCTTTGTGGCTCGGCAAACCAAACAAGAGCAAATTGTGTAAACCCAGCTCTTGCAGGTTTTCCAGCTCCCAGAGCAGGGAATTTAAACTGTGCCGAACAATGCCCGGCATGGCCCCAATCGGCTCAGAGCCATCGGCGAGATTTTCATCAATAAACAGGGGGAAGATCAAATCGGCCTGATGCAAACGGTGTTCACGCACCAAATTGCGGATCAAAGGCGAGCGCCTCAGGCGCCGGGGGCGTTGTACAAACATAATTGCACCTCCAAATAGACTCTGCTGAACAGTATAGCGGAATCAGACAAAAGAGAGGTGGGGAATCTCCAATTGGTGGCGGGCATAATCGGCAATGGCATTGCCGTAATGGATATATTGGCTATAGGTTTTGCGGGCTGGAACCGTCACAAACGAAATTTGGGCCTGTTCATCGATCCGGGCAGCTGTCAAAGCGCCCCCAAAGGCACAGCCCTGATCCAAAGCAATGGCATGGGGGAAACGAACGGGGTCATTAAAAAATGTTTGGTGCCCAAAAAAGACCGTGCCAAAATTGCCGGGATAGATATCTGCCCAAAAGGCATCGTCGGGGCTCTGTTTGCCCAACGGTATGGGATAGCCCAAGGTGTTGACATAGCGGCAAAAGACAAAACGTTCAATTTCTTGGGTCAATCGGGCGTCCCAGAGATCGCGGGTGGCAATCGGCGGGAGGTCGGGATATTGCCGCCAAAAAGCCGGATACAGTCCGCCATGTACAGCCAAAAACTTCCCGCCTTCAAAGCTGAGATAAGGCAAAGCCGTTTCCAAGAGATGGATATGGCGCTCACTGAGGCCCGTGCCACGATTTTCACCCCGGTAATACTGGGTGATTGCTTTGAGTTCGTGATTGCCCATGAGCAGATTTAAATGTGGGTAACGGGTGATTTGTTCCTCGACAAATTCGAGCACCCCAATGGGGTCGGGGCCGCGGTCGATCAGATCACCCAGAAACACAATGCGCGTGTCTTTTTTAATTTGCAGCAAAGACCAGAGTTGGCGAAGCTCATCGAGGCAACCGTGTACATCTCCGATTATGACGGTGGGTTGCATATAGATTTTTCCGTATTTTTCAGCATGACATCACAGTGACTAGAATGATGAGTCTATCATAGCTCATGCCGACAAAACTTACACCTGTTTAAGGTTTAAAATCATCGTAAGAGGCATGAAAAGGCCGGGCTTTGGTCGGAAAACGATCATGGGGAATGCGTGTCTGCACCAGGGGGGCAGGCACGCCCCGAACCAGGTCACTGACCACAGCGACCATCAACTGATTGACCTTGTGTAAATAGCCAAAATCGAGGGTGGTGTAGGCATCGGTGCGGCGGTGGTAATGGGGTGTGGTATCGCCCCCAATCCACTCTTCACAGAGTCCCACCGAGGTAAAACCTTCATTGCGGAAAGCCACATGATCGGTATCGCCGGCACTTGTGCGACTGAGTTTGAGGTTGAGTTGGTGGGATTTGTTGACCATCTGGTAATAGTCCCAAAGCGGTCCATCGGGCTGTTCAATTTCCACAACCCGGTCTTTGTCTCCGTCCCAGCCCACCATGTCCAAGGTGTGAACACTGGTCAGTTTTTTGCCCTGTTTTTTGTACTCTTTGGCCAAAAAGCGACTGCCGACCAGCCCCAACTCTTCTTCGTCGAACCAGGCAAAGATCAGATTGACCTTGCGGCCCTGCAAATTTTTGAGAACCCGAGCCGCTTCGAGCACCGCCACTGAGCCGGAATTATTGTCATCGGCCCCAGCATTGCGCACGGAGTCCATGTGGGCTCCGACCAAAACAAACTCGTCTGTGGGCTGTTCTGCAGGCAAATGCACGAGAATATTGCTGCCTGAACTGCGGTAATTGTGAAGTTCGGGTTTATAACCATAACTTTCGAGCACCGAAATAATAAATTTCCGGGTCAAATCGCGGCCCTGTGTGGTGCCCCGTTCGGGAATGGTGATCCCATCGGGCATGGGTTTGAAGCCCGTCAAAACTGAGGCCAAGGCTTCCATGCGGGCCGGTTCAAGCATCAACTCTGGGGTGCTTTGGGGCGAGCGCAGACTGTTGGCCTGCAATTGGGGAGAAAGCGCGCGGTTGTTTAAAAAGGCGGCACCCGAAGCGCAACCACCCAAAACCAAACTCAGAGCCAGAGCCGACAGCCAGAATTTAGACATGAAAAAGCCTCAAAAGATAGATTTAACTTTAATTTAACATCTTTTGAGGCAATATTCAAGCGCCGTTTAATTGTCTGTCAGCGGCTGCAATGCTTCTTTGGGTAACGTTTTGCTCAAGAACCAAACCCAGCCAGCGATCAGCAAATAGGCCAAAGTTAAATAATAGGGCATGGCTGAGCCCGTTTGCCAGGGCAGGTAGATGCTACCAGAGGGCAGTACCGAATGAATCACCCCAAAGAGGGTCAAAAGAGCCGTGACTCCCAGCACCAATATGGCTTTTGCCATTTCCCGGTCGATCAAAAAAGCCAAAAAGGCGCCCCAGAGCATGCCGGTTAAAATAAAACCGTGCCCCAAAATATGGATGGCCTGCAATGAGGTTTCCATTTCGTGGGGCAAATGCAAAGGGTGGGCAGTGAGAATTGCGCTCACGCCGGGCAATTGGTGCAAGGCACCCATCATTTGGCCCTGCAGGTTATCGACTTGGATCATGGCCAAATTGGCCACTGTGGGCAGACAGGCCAAACCCACAGCCGCAAAATGCCGATGGGGGCAAACCTCGTAAGCCTGAGAGACAATTTCCAAGCCGACAAAGATCAAAATGCCTGCCACAGCAGGAGCGGGTATGAGATCGACGACCGAAGAGGTATAGCCCAATATTCCCCCAAGCCCAATAAAAACACCTGTGGCCAGGGTATAAGCGGCACGGGCACCCATGGCTTTGTAAGCGGGGTGGCCAATATATGGAGTAGACTGGGCCATGCCGCCAAAGATGCCCGCCACCAAGGTGGCAATCGCCTCGGTCAGCAAAACGGTGCGGGTATTGTAATGGTCGCCCGCCAAACGGGCGCTTTCAGTCACGTTGATCCCCCCCACCACAGTCAACAGGCCAAAAGGCAAGGCAATGGGCAAATAGGGAATGGCGTCTTTAAAACCATAGATAAAGCCCAAAGACGGCAGGGGCAGGGAGAGATGCATACTCAATTGGGGGGCTTTAAAATGGGCCAGTCCCAAGAGTCCAGCGGGGCCTGTGGCGTAATAGATCACGGTGCCAATGGCGACTGCAGCAAAGATGCCGGGCACCCCTTTGGGCATGGGCAATTTGGCAACCACCGAGCAGAGCACAATCCCCAAGGCCACAAGGCCAACAATCGGCATTTTGAAAATATCCACCAGAGGCAAAAAACCGAGCAGGGCAATGCCGATACCTGCCAAGGAGCCGAGCAGACCCGCTTGGGGCACCACCCGCTGGACCCAGCCGCCAATAAACGAAAAAAGCAGTTTAAACAGGCCCATAAAGACCATCACCGACATGCCAATATACCAGGTCAATTCAGCATTTTTGCCTGTGGCCAGATAGGCAGGCCCCAAAACAGCAAAGGCCATGCCAATCGTTGAAGGCGTATCCAAGCCCAAAGGCATGGCTGTGACATTGTTGTTGCCTGTTTCTCGGGCCAATTTGATCGCCAGCCAAGAGTAGACCACATCGCCAATCATTACCCCCAAACAGGTCCCGGGGATCATTTTGGTAAAAATAAAATCCAGGGGAAAGCCAAAGACTCCCGCCAAAATACTGGTAAACAAGACCAAATTGGTCACGTTGTCGAGCATCAGGGCCCAAAAAGCATTGAGATCACCCCAGGTGGCCCATTTGTACGTTTGTGTTGTGTTCATCGTGATTGTCCTCCAGCCTTGATCTTGCCTGAATTGTTCAGCCCTTTCTGTGATCCGGCCAAAGGAAATGTTATGCTGAAAAAAAACGGTGGGGTGCGTGGGCTATGTCTCGGCAGTGGATCGTCTCTGGTATTGTCTGTCTCAACAGTGGTCTGTTTGTGTTAAATCCCCTGGCCCTCCCTGCTTATGCCGCACAAGTATCCCCCACCGCAGCACAACAATCAGAACCCCTGCGTTTGGTGATTCTGCCCTTTCGCAACTTGACCGACAAAGCCGAAGACCAATGGCTGGGCAATAGTTTTGCCGAGAGTTTGACCATGGGCCTACTCAAGGTGCGGGCCCTGCGGGTGATTGAGCGCAATCAATTGACGGCTTTGCTCAAAGAGCAGCAACTTGGCCAAAGTGGTCTGGCCGACGAAAGTTCTGCGCCCCAATTGGGCAAATTGCTCGGTGCCAAAGTGGTGGTGATTGGCTCTTACCAAAAAGTCGGAGACATGTTGCAGGCCAATGTGCGCTTGGTCAATGCCGAGACCGGGCAGGTCGACCCCGATCACCATGCCCGCATTCAGGGGCGTTTTGAGTCGATCTTCGAACTGCAAAACGAATTGGCAGAGAAGCTGATCACCCAACTCGAAGTCAAAGCCCAACCGGCAGAAGTCAAAGAAATGCAAGCGGTCTTTCGCGCCACGCGTTCTCCAGAGGCCTATCGCCACTATATTCAGGGCATGCAGTTCTTGCGCAATTACAATTCCAGCCAAGAAGCCCAGATGATTGAGTCCTTTCAAGCGGCGATCAAAGCCGATGCCAACTATGCCTTGCCTTATGCCGCTTTGGCCGAGGTCTATGGTTTACAGGCCGGTATACGCCAAACCATGCGGGTGTTGCCTTCGGAGCAAAGCCAGGGCCCCGATGCCCAAACCTTGGCCCGGCAATATGCCGAAAAGGCCCTGACTTTGGACCCCGAATTGCCAGAGGTGCTGCGCGCCTTGGCCAAATTGGAATGGCTCAAAGGCGAGAAAGTAAAGGGGCTTGAAAAAATCAAAAGGGCAATCCAATTGGCCCCCTGGGATGTGGATTCAGTCTCAGCCTTTGTCTCCTTTCGCTTTGAACAGGCCGGTTTTGGCATCAAACCCGATGATCTGAACCAAGAATTACAAGCGCTCGGGGCCCATTTACAGGATCCCTGGATGATGTATCAATTGGCGGCTGTGGGCATTGTCTCCGAGGCCACCAAACCCGCAGAAAAACGCAATTTGGCCTGGATCAAAACCAATTTAGACCAAGCCAACAAAGCACTCAAGGATCATCCCGGTCTGGCCTTGCTGCAACTCACACTGGCCCAATTGGAAGGCAATGCCCAGGCCCAAGAGATGTGGTTTAATGAAGCCCTGCGCCGGGGAGCAACCAATCCCGCAATTTTGGCACTATTGGCCAATCAGCGAGTTCAGCAAAAAGATATTGCCAGCGCCCTCAATTTGATTGATCAGGCCCAAGCCCTGGCCCCTGAAGATCTGACTGTGGCCATGCAGCGCGCACATATTCTGTATTTAAGCGGGCAAAAAACCCAAGCAGAGACGCTCTTCAACCAATTAGAGGCCAAAACCAGCCAAAATCCGTATATTGCCTTTTTGCGCGGCATGAACTATTTCGGCGATGAAGATCTCAAAAAAGCCAAACCCTATTTGGAAAAAGCCCTCAAATACAGCGAGGGCAGTCCCGAAAGTGGGATGGTGCTGTCTTCACTGCAGTTATTTCTGGCCCTCTGTTATGTGGGCCTAGAAGAATGGAATTCCTCAACACCGCTGCTACAGGCCTTGCGCAATGACCCCATCTATTACGGTCTGGCTTATGATTTTCTCAGCAAGGTCTACCACATTCAAGAAAAGCACCCCGAAGCCCTCGAAGCTTACACGGCTTACCTCACCATTCACCCCGAGGTACGGGAACAGCCAGAGGTTCAGCTCAATTATCGCCTCTATTATCTGATGGATTTGGTGGGCAAAAAGCCCAAAGATCTCAATGTACTCTTGGATCTGGGGCAGACCCTGACCCAATTGGAATATTATCAAGCGGCCCAGAAATATCTTGCTCAGGCCAACGATTTGGCGCCTGAGAGTCCCGTTGTCTACAGCCGCTTGGGCTATCTGGCCCTGGTCCAGCAAAAATGGGAAGAGGCCCGTCAATTGTTTCAAGCGGCGGTTCAACGGGCGCCCAGTGATAGCAAATCTTGGTACAATCTCGCTCTGGCCTGCCAGGCCTTGGGCGACAAAGCCGCAGCCAGAAAGGCTGTAGAAGAGGTGCTCAAGCACGAACCGGGCCATGTTGAGGCCCTGCAATTGCGCCAGAGCCTTTAAGCAACACTTAGGGCTGCCAGTCAAAGGCCAGCAAAAGGGTCTCCTGCTCGGGGTTAAAATTGTCATCGGAGATCAGGTAAAAACGGGTGCCACCACTTGGCAGCGGTACCGCCGCCAGCCCTTCAAAATTATCTTCAATCAAGGGTGGGGCCAATTCCAATTGGGCCAGAATCTGATCCGGTGCCTTGTTATCCACAATTCGCAGCAATATTTGGTTGCTTTTGCGCTCAGGGAAATAGCCCCGCAATAAATAAGCCGTGCGGTTCTGGGGCAATTGGCGCATGGCAACCAAAAACAAATCCGGTGGCAGCGAGAGGGTGTGGTGTTTGTGGCAGGTGGGATTGTTCAGCCAGCATTGCCAGACATCACCTGTAAATTCTGCCCCAACCCAATAACTCTGGGGGTCTTGTAGATCTGCTGTCAGGGCCTCCATGCCCTGGTTGGGCTCAAATAAAAAGCGGGGAAACGGCACAGGCCGAGGCGGGCCACCTGCTGCTGGATAGATTAAAATGCGGTGTTCTTCTTCAAAACTGATCAGCCGATCACCCTTGTTTAAATGGGCCAGCCCCTCGGCATCTGAGCTTTCTTTTGCCAGCAAAAGCTGGCCATCTTCGCCTTTCAAAGGCGATAATTCAACGGCATCCAAGCCCCTTAACATCTGCATTTGGTCTAAAACCAACTCAGCCTTTAAAAGCGCGCCCCGGTCGCCGACGGCGATCAGATGTTTGCCCATTAACACGTCTATGTCAGAGAAACCATGTAATTGGTGGGTCTGTTCTGAGCTTAAACGCAATCCACCTTTGTAAACGAATTCCCCCACCTGGGTTTGGGTCGGATGGGTTGGGTTGAGCAATACTGCTTGGGTCTGGATTTGCAACTGTCCATTTTCAGGAAAATCAACTTGCGAAACTGCACGTGATTCAGCGGCAAATGCCCAAGCAGTTAGAGATAATGGTGACAGCATATTTGCTAGCGTATGTGCTAGCAAATATGCTGTCACGGATACGAGCACCTTTGACAGCACACCAACTGGCCTTGCAGTTGGTCTGAGAACAGGGGGGCATTTTTGCAAAAACATCGGGTACGTGATCTCACCTTTCAAACATCTTCACATCAATTAACATTGAGGCTCTTCCACAGTGTAGCGACAAAACAGCCTGAGAGTTGACGTATAATGAAACAAAAAACAGGTGTCAATCTGATGCTTTTTATGCCACTTCTATGCCAATAGCTCTGATTACCGGATCCGGTTTTTATGACCTGCCAGGACTGGAACAGCCCAAATTACAGATCGTCAACACTGCCTTTGGCTCGGTCACAGCTCAAACAGGGGTTTGGCATGGCCACGATCTGGTCTTTCTGGCCCGGCATGGCGATGGCCACCAAGCGCTTTCTCACCAAGTGCCCTTTCAGGCCCTGATTCAGGCCTGCAGTGATCTCCAGGTCTCCACCATTCTGGGATTCTCGGTGGTGGGGGTGGTCAACCCCGATTTGCCCCTGGGCCAATTGCTGTTGCCCTGCGAATTGTATTTCCCAGATAACCGTTTGCCCAATGGTCAAGCTTGCACCCTCTTTCAAACCCCCGGTGATCCCCTGCGCGGCCACGCCATTACTGACAGTTATTTTCACAGCGGTTTGGGAGAGCAATGGCAAAAAGCCTGCCAAACCGCTGAACTTCCGCTCTGCACAGGGCTGACTTATGGCCACGTGCAGGGCCCCCGTTTTAACAGCAAAAGTGAAATCCGGGCCTTGGCCCAACTCGGCGTGGATATTGTCTCTCAAACACTGGGTCCTGAAGCGGTATTGGCCGCAGAGGCCGAAATTCCCTATGCAGCCCTGACCTTTGGGGTGGATTATGCCAACGGGGTGCAATCCACCCCCACCCCCCTGACAGATTTAAATCAACATCTTAAACGCTCCAAACCCCAGATGATACAAGCTTTGCAGGCCCTTTTACAGGACTATCAAAAAGCGCAATTTGAGGGGTTTGTCTACCGTTTTTCATCATCCCAAGGAAAATAAACCGATGAGCTATTACGAAGAAAAAGATCTGGCCCGCTTTGGCGAAATTGGTGCCTTTCGCCAAGATCTCGCAGATAAATTTTTTGACTATTACACTGCCGCCACTGGCACAGACGGGGCCCTGAGCAAACGCGAAAAGGCCCTGATCGCCCTGGCTTTGGCCCATGCCAAACAATGCCCCTATTGCATAGATGCCTATACGACCCAATGCCTCGAAGCGGGTGCCGACCCCGAGCAAATGACCGAAGCCATGCATGTGGCGGCAGCAATGGAAGCTGGCATGGCCCTGGTTCACGGGGTGCAGATGCACAATGCCCTCAAAAAACAGGGGGCAATGTGAGCGCAACCTGCCAAACCCTGCCTGACTTTGCTACTACGCTGCAATCAAAGGGTCTCAACCTCCTCCCCCTGAAGATCGAGACCCTGCAAGTGAATATCACCAAACTCTGCAATCAGGCCTGTTTACACTGCCATGTCGCAGCTTCGCCCAAACGGACTGAGAGCATGTCGGATGCTATTTTGGCAGCCTGTCTCGACGTCTTGAGCAAAACCCCGAGCCTGCGCAATCTGGATATCACAGGCGGGGCCCCTGAATTGCACCCGCGTTTTCAGGATTTGGTGAGCCAAGCAAAATCCCTGGGTAAACACGTGATGGTTCGCCACAATTTGACCGTCACGCTCGATCCCCATCCCCTGAACCAAGCCTCAATGGCAGATCTGCCCCGTTTTTTCGCCCAAAACCAGGTCGAGGTGATATCGTCGCTGCCCTATTACCAGCCCTATTTCACCAATCGCCAACGCGGGCAGGGTGTCTTTGAAAAGAGCATCGAAAGCCTCAAACTTCTGAATGCGCTTGGGTATGGCCAAGCAGACAGTGGTTTGCAGCTCAATTTGGTGTATAACCCAGCGGGGGCGTTTTTGCCTGCAGACCAAGCCGCGCTGCAGGCAGATTATAAAAAGGCCCTCAAAGAGCAGTATGGTGTGGTCTTCAACCAATTGTTTACCCTCACCAATATGCCCATTCAACGCTTTCGCGAAAGTCTCGAACGCTTGGGCAATTATGAAACTTATTTGCAAAAATTGGCGGGGGCCTTTAATCCCTTGGCCGCTGAAGGTGTGATGTGCCGCTCTTTACTCAGTGTGGGCTACGATGGCACACTCTACGACTGCGATTTTAACCAAATGCTCGATCTGCCTGTGGAATTGCCCCGCCCACATATCTTAGATACTCCCCCTGAGCAGTGGCTGCAACGCAAAATTGTCTTTGGCAGCCACTGTTTTGGCTGCACTGCTGGGGCAGGAAGTAGCTGTACGGGCGCCACTTCCTGAGCTCTAGCATGAAAGACAACAATCACACCTGCCTGATTCTGCTCAGCCGCAGTCCCGCAGCTGAGCCTGTGAAAACGCGTTTGGCCAAGGAGAGTTCTTCCGAATTTGCCCAAACGCTCTACTCTCTGTTTTTGCAAGATCTGGCGCAAACCTTGCAAAGCCTCGAATTGCCTATTTTTGTCTGCTATACCCCCGACACGGCCCTCGCCGGAGAAAATCTGAGCGATTTGCTCAGCCCGATCTTTGAAAAGCACCCCAATAAGAGAGCTCAAACAAGCGTATTTCTGCCGCAGGGACCAGGCCGCTTGGAAACACGCATGGATCGGGCTTTTGCCCATTGTTTTGAACGGGGCTTTGACAAAGTGACCCTGATCGGCGGCGATTTGCCAGATTTGCCTGCTGCCCGCCTCAAAGCCGCGTTGGAGGCCCTTGAGCACCACGACTGGGTACTGGGCCCCTCCCTGGATGGCGGCTATTATTTGGTCGCTTGTACTGCCCAAGCCTTCCAACCTGGCCTGTTGGACTGGCAAGCCCTGCCCCCCAATGCGATTTATCTTAAAACCTGTGAACGGCTCAGGCAAAATAATCTGCGCGTCTATGCCTTGCCCCCCTGGCAGGACGTAGACACCCTGACAGATTTAAAAGATCTGGTGAACCGCCACGCCAAAACAAATGCGCCCCCCCATTTGCCCCCCCCTACCCACACCCTGGCCTGGCTGGCCACCCAAACCTGGCCAAACCAACCCGCGCCATGAGCTTCTCCCCCACCCTTTCGCTGATTGTGCCGGTTTACCACGAGAACGATCTCTGGCCCTGGCTACAAGCTCTGTATGCGAGTCAAACCTATCCCGACTTTGAAGTGATCTTGGTCGATGGCGATCCGACAGGATCTTCGCTGCCCAACCCAACAGCCCCCCCATTCCAGCAATCATTCCAGCACCCTACACGCTGCCTGATCTCCCCACAGGCGGGTCGGGCAGCACAAATGAATCTGGGTGCCCAAGCTGCCCAGGGCGAGATTCTGCTCTTTTTGCATGCAGACACGCACTTACCAGCAGGGGCTTTGCAGGCCATTGTCGTGTGTTTGCGCTGCCAACCCGAATTGGCGGGGGGGGCTTTTGACTTGGAAATTGCCTCTGCCGCCCCCCACTTTCGATTGCTGGAGCGGGTGTCTTCTTGGCGCTCACGCCTGACGCGTCTGCCCTTTGGCGATCAGGCTCTGTTTGTGCGCAAAACCCTGTTTAAGCAATTGGGAGGCTTTGCAGAGTTGCCCCTGATGGAAGATCTGGAGTGGGGCCAAAAGCTCAAACGTGCGGGCCTGCCCATTTTTATCTTTCGCGAGCGGGTCCAGACCTCTGCCCGGCGCTGGGAGCGGGAGGGCTGGCTCTACACCACGCTGCGCAATTGGAGCTTGCAATTGCTCTATTTTGCTGGGGTTCCTGCGGAAAATTTAAAGCGCTTTTATCCCTCGAACCAGCCCACAGCAAAGTAGAAACTCTCATTTTGCAAAACAATTAAAATTGAGATATCCTAAAAAGAGCAAACAGAGGGCTATCATCAATGTTAGAGTCAGAAGAAAATTCAGAATCAGACGTCCCAAATGCCTCAGACAACCCAAAAGCAGAAGTGGAAAATCCCTGTTCTCTCTGTGAAGAAGAAATCCCAATAGAACCCCTCAACCGGGTCAATGGTCGACCATTGTGCCCCCTTTGTTTCAGCCAGATACAGGATACCTATCTGAAACAAAAACCTGTCTTGACAGATATCTTCAAAGGCTTGGTTGGCGGGCTGGTTGGGGCTTTTGTCTCGGGCATTATCTGGGCCTTGATTGTCATCTGGACTGGATATGAAATTGGATATTTGGCAACTGGGGTGGGATTTATTGCAGGTGTGGGAGTTGTAATGACCAGTAAAGGCAAGCGCGGCCCGCTGATGCAACTTACCAGTGCCACCTGTGCTCTTTTGGGCCTTCTCCTAGCTAAATATGTGATTTTTGGACATTTTTTTATTGACCAAGCCAATCAAGAGTTATCTACTCAGCTCTCTTATTTCAGTCCTTTTGTGCTCTCACAATTTCCCTTATTTTTGCCAAAGATGTTCTCACCGTTTGATGCCCTCTGGATCCTCTTGGCCCTGATTGCTGCTTTAAAAATGACTGAACAACAAAAACTTGTCTTTGAGACCCTCTAAAAATCAAGGAATTTTGCCTTTTGGTGCAGATTTAGGGCTAGATTCAGGGCTAAAGGAGCGCCAATGTTTTAAGATATAGGCATAACGGCGCCGGTAAACATCCTCAGCGCGAAAGGCTTTGACCCAGCGATCATCAAAATGATGATCTGTATGGGTCTCTTTCTTCACCATGAAGTCCCACTGTTGCTCTTTTGTTTCTCCGAGGATAACTTCACGCTGATAATTCAATTTATGCTTGAGGAAATAGGATTCAGCCTCTTTGAGAATTTGGGCCAATTCAGGAAAACCCAAAAGTGTATAGCCCTTTTGGGCAAAGCGAATTCCATCGGCCTGCATATTTCCAAAATAGCCAATATCAAAACCTTCTCCTTCTACGTTGTACTCGACCACATACATAGCGGCAAGATAACGCATCGTTTCAGGAAAACTCAAGATTGAAGATTCAAGCGTATCCATACCAATAGCACTCTGAAAGTAATCATAAAAAAACTCATGGCCCTCGACGCTTTCAGGTTTAAAACTGGCTATTTTCTTTAAGTCCAATCCAGGCATCGCAGAGATTTCCCGTTTTTTTTGCCCTGTAGGTATAGAATCTGAAGGATCAACAAATGGGTTTGTAGTTGTTTCGCTTAATATTTGAGACTGGGATTGTTTTAACCCCCCATTTTGTGACTTGCTCAGAGCGAAAATCTCTTCGCGATAATTCCAAGAGGAGGCACCCAGCATAACAACACAGAGAAATAAAATCAGGTTGCGTTTCTGTCCATTCACAATTGCATCCAGAGAATTTAATATTGGACAGTAAATTGTACAAGAGGTTATTCAATCATGAAAGCCTGTTCAATGGCTCATTGAATTTCGATACAGAGCGTACCCGACTCAATCAATTGGCTTTCTGAAACGTAGAGTCCGGTCACTATACCGTCGGATTGCGCTAAAATTTGCGTTTCCATTTTCATCGATTCAATCACCAACAGGGGTTGATGGAGTGCGACGGCTTGATTGAGCTGCACCAAGACTTTTAAGATTTTACCTGGCATTTGGCTGGTGTAGACATTCTGGGCTTGCGCCGTTTGGGGAGGTCTCAAACGCGAAATACATTGGGCTTGGAAGTTCCCAAATTCAGGGTGGTGGAGCCAGAGCTGTTCAGCTTGCCAGCAAATCTCAAAGTGGAAAAAGCGCTGATTGAGTTCAAAACAGACGTGGTTCTCGCTGCATTCAAGCGCAAAGATCGCATAAGTACAATCTGCGATTCTGCACTGGATCTGGACAGTGTGATCTTGCGAGCGCTCATACTTGTATTCAAGTTCTTGCTGCACCAGGTTGATCTCGATAAGCGTCTTGTTCCATGGGTTTACCTGGTTGCGAAAGCCCGCCCGAATTCCCTTCAATGGCCCCTTGGAACGCATTTGAAAATGGACAGCTATCAGCGCTGCCAAATAGACCACAGGGTCAGCAAGCGGCATTTTCCAGCCCATTTCGCCAATCAGCCCCGTCGAGAGCAGACCCGCTTGCAACTTGGGGTTTTGCAGGATTGCACGCAGAAATGGCAGATTGGTCTTGAGGCCAAAGATCTGGGTTTCTTTCAGATAGCGCATCATCCGGGCCAGCGCCAATTCTCGTGTTGGGCCATGGGCGATCAGCTTGGCCAAAAGGGCATCATAATAGACCGAAATCTGAGAACCGCTTTCGATGCCCGCATCACAGCGGTAGCCGTTTCTTTGCGGCGGTTTAAAATGGGTGATGCTGCCTGTGCTGGGCGCAAAATCATGACTTGGGTCTTCGGCATAGAGCCGACATTCAATGGCATGGCCCTGGGCCACAATCTGATCCTGCACCAGCTCCAAGGCATGGTTGTTGGCCAATTGCAGCTGAAGGCCCACCAAATCCAGACCTGTAATCGCCTCGGAGACAGGATGTTCAACCTGAATGCGGGTATTGCACTCCAGAAAATAGATCTGCTCCTGGGAATCAACGGCAAACTCCACCGTTCCCAGGCTTTTGTATTGCAGGCATTCTCCAACTTGCAAGGCCCATTGGTACAACTTCTGACGGGTCTCGGCCGTGAGGTTTGGCGCAGGCGCTTCTTCGATCACCTTTTGGTAGCGGCGCTGCAGCGAACATTCACGTTCTAACAAGTGCCAGACCTTTCCTTTGCCATCGCCAACAATTTGCACCTCGATATGCCGCACCGGGGAGAGGTATTTTTCCAGCAAGAGGCTGCTATCGCCAAAGGCTTTAAGCGCTTCACGGCTGGCACTTTCAATCGCGGCGTCTAAATCTTCAGGACTTCTCACCAGGCGCATGCCCCGCCCCCCGCCACCCGCACTGGCTTTGATCAAGACAGGATAGCCGAGGGTTTGGGCGGCTGCTGCAAATTCAGAAATGGGTCCCTCAAAACCTGGCACCACAGGAATACCCGCTGCACTCATGATCTGACGGGCCGCTATTTTGGAACCCATTTTGGCCAGGGTCTCTGGTTCGGGGCCAATAAAGACCAGGCCCTGATCCTGGCAGGCCTTGGCAAAATCGGCATTTTCAGCCAAAAAGCCATAACCCGGATGCAGGGCATCGGCCCCGTATTTTTGGGCAATGGCTAAAAGCAAGGGGGCATTTAAATAACTGTGGGCACTGTCATTGCTCTGCAAAGAAATTGCCTGGTCAGCCGCTTTGACAAAAGGCATCCCCCGGTCGATTGGGGAATAGACCGCCAGGGTCTCGAACCCCAAGTCCTGACAGCTGCGA
Source organism: Candidatus Sericytochromatia bacterium (assembly GCA_018780035.1). Taxonomy (GTDB): domain Bacteria; phylum Cyanobacteriota; class Sericytochromatia; order UBA7694; family UBA7694. Next base: position 53,583 of record JADMKE010000033.1, on the reverse strand, counting down.
ATGATACGGGAAGCGATTTCTCCCCGGTTGGCAATGAGTATTTTTTTTAACATTAGACGCGAAACACCCCATAACTTTCGGTGCCTTTGACCTCGGCTGAATGGCAATTTGACAGCACAATTCCCAATACATCGCGGGTATCCCGTGGATCGATCACGCCATCATCCCAAAGAATGCTGCTGGTGTGATACACACTGGATTCAGATTCCACTTTTTGCTGGAGGGCCAGTTGTTTGGCCTGAATGGCAATTTCATCAACACTTGAGCCAAATTTGCTGCCCGCCTGTCTTTGAATCATGGCCAGCACACCCGACAATTGCTCTGGGCCCATGACAGCTGTTTTGGCATTGGGCCAGCTAAAAATAAAGCGCGGCGCCAAAGGGCGGCCACACATTCCAAAATTGCCAGCGCCATAAGAGGCGCCAATAATGATCGTAATCGCTGGAACGGCACTGTTGGCCAAAGCATTGATCAATTGACCGCCGTGTTTGACAATGCCCTTTTCTTCGTACTGTTGGCCGACAATAAAGCCGGTGGTATTTTGCAAAAAGATCAGGGGCAGATTTCGTTGGTTACACAATTGTATAAACTGCACGCCTTTGTTGGCGGCTTCAGAAAACAGCACGCCATTATTGGCAATTATCCCCACAGGATAACCGTGGATCTGGGCAAAACAGGTCACCAAAGTCGGCCCAAACAGCGGTTTAAACTCCGTAAATGCCGACTTATCCACAACCCGGGCGATAATTTCTCGCACTTCAAACGGTTGGCGCAGATCGGCAGAGACAATCCCGAGAATCTCTTCAGGATTGTAGATCGGCGGCTCCGAATCGCGCGGCTCTGGCCCGCGCTTTTGCCAATTGAGCTGGGCAATCGCCGCCCGCACCTTGAGCAGCGCATCGTGTTCATTATGCGCCAAATCATCTGAGAGGCCCGAGACGCGGCTGTGCATGTCTGCTCCACCCAGGGATTCATCGTTGGTGTTTTCACCTGTGGCAATTTTGACCAGGGGCGAGGCCGCCAAAAAGGCCCGGGCTTGGTTCTGCACCATGATGACATGTTCAGACAAAGCCGGAAAAAAGGCCCCCCCGGCCACACAGGGGCCAAAGACCACAGATAAACTCGGAATGTTTTGGCGCGATCGCTGGGCCATATTGCGAAACGGAACCCCGCCGAGGTCAAACAGCTCAGATTGGCGGTTGAGATCAGCCCCCGCAGACTCAATCAGGTAAACCATGGGCAAGCGGTTTTCTTCGGCAATGGCATCGAGACGAATGGCTTTTTTCAGGGTCATGGGGTTCATGGCCCCGCCACGAATGGTGGGCACACTTGCGTTGATGCCACATTCCACCCCAGAGATTACCCCGATCCCTGTAATCACCCCCGCACCGGGCACATTGTCGGGGTCAGACGCTCCGGCCAAAGCCATCAGCTCCAAAAAATAGCTGCCCGGATCCAGCAATAATTCGATCCGCTCTCGGGCCAAGAGTTTGCCTGACTGGGTGTGCCTTTGTTTGTATTTGTCTTCGCCCTGGTAAAGACAGGCTTTGAGCTTGTCTTCCATTTCGGCGATAATCGCCAGCATCGCAGGGTAATTGCTGAGATACGCGGCACTTTGCGGATTGACACGCGAGTGGTAAACAGACACGGGAATCACCTCGTTTGGGGGGGCTTTAAATCAGTGTATCTTGAAAATTTTTAAATCGCGAATCGAGCGGCATTTCAATTCTGTTGCTCCATTGGATTTTGCACAATATAATTGATACCCTTAATCTATGGCTAAAGTATCGAAAGACATCATCGGTGGAGTATTGCTTTTATTTTTAGGAGCACCCTTGTTTACAGGGGCTTTGAGTGTAGTTATTTCTCAAGTGGTCGGTCAAAGAACCCAATTCGAAGAAAAATTCCCCCAAAATATCCTCTTTTTATTGGTCTCATCAATGGTTGTAGGTATCAGTTTTTATTTGTTTTTTCTGGAATCAAAATATCAAAACAAGCACGGATGGAAGAAACATTTGCAGGGACTGGGCTATTTAAGCTTTATTTTTTTCGCTTTTGGGGTATACGGCTTGGGCGCAAGCAATGGTTTCAACCGAGGTGAAAATATTTTATTTGGATACATGTTATCGATCGGATTAGGTTTATTTGGGTTGTATCTGTGCTTGCAAATAATGGTTAAAATTTATGGATATTTTAACACCAAAACCCAGTAGCACGTTCACGTGTCGGCTGTCGAGCCTTGTTGGTCAGCATTCAGCCCGATCGTATTTCAACCTACGTTCCTTTTGCTTGGTCTGATTTCTCTCTAACCGATCTGGCAGGAAAACTGTGTTCGCAGAAATTGTCTTTTCCACAAGTGGATAAAGGGTTGTGAGGCTGATTTAAATACAATTCTACTGAATCCAAAAGGAAAAGCCTTGTAAATGGGTAGGCAAGTGAACGGCTGCATGGTAATTTGCCTTTATGAACCATTTTCAACCTGTTGTTATAGGCATCCTGTCGGGAGCGCTCTGCCTGACGACTCAGGCAGCCTGGGCCCTTCCCCCATGCGCAGATCAGGCCCTAACGCTGCTTCAAAAGCAGGATCCGATCGGCTATCGGGCAGTGGTGGCCGACGCTGGATTGCGGGATCTGGGCATGACTCATTTTCTAAACTGCAAAGACGCCATGTTGCAATTGCCGCTCTTTGTCCACGAAATGGTGCATATCTATGTCAGAGTCCTGTCTTCCCAGGCGGGCAATCCGGGCCAATGGGTCATGTATTTGCCAGACGGCTCGACTTTGGCCCTGCCTGCCCTGACCACATTTCCCCGAAGCGAGATCAGCGCTTTCCTGTCCCCGGCCCAGCGCAAGTGGCAACGGTCCCAACTCTATCTGACCGGCCAGATGGGCAGCCAGGATTTTGTTTCGCTGATGGATGAATATATCGCCTACATCTTTTCGCTGCAGACCGCTCGGATTTTCGCCAGCCGGATTCCCAAGAACCAGCGCTATGATTTTCAGGATGCGATGGGCAACTTCATGTTTTATCTGGCGCTTTACCTCAAGCAGGCCCGGACAAAGCACCCAGATCTCTGGCTAGAATTGTCTCAGCAAGAGGCCTACCGCAGCTTGATACTGAAAAGCTGGCAGCTTGCCGAAAAAGAGCTCAAAGCCACTGCTTCTCTCAAGCAATTGGCGATTAACCGCAGTGAGGTCTTTAAAGCCGTCTATGAGTCGGGCCTGACCGGCGAAATTGAACTCTTGCTGAGAACCGCAGACCCCAGTTTTCAGGTTTCTGCTGAGATTCCCCGCCTGATGGGGGTCAAACTGATTCGCAAAGCCCAGCCCCCGCTGCCGGTGGCTGCCAAAGCAACCGTTTTGCTTTAAAAAGCCCTGACAAACTCAAGAAAAGTCCGAGAAAGGCCAAGGCTGGTATCCAAATAACGGTCTCACAAAGTCAAACTGGGTCTCAAAGGTACAGGTCAGTCCCCGTTCCCGACAGCGGGCTTGGATGCGTTTTTGTTCTGCTTGCACCGCGGGCTCATTCCAGTTGTGAATGAAAAACAGCGGGCTCAGGACCAGGACCTTGAGTTTTGGCAAATCCAAAATGGCGGGTTCAAAATCCGCGACCTCTTTCAGACCGAGATGCAAATACTCCAATTTCTGCAAAGGTGCCAGGGCGGTTTTGAGATCAGGCAGCAGCAGGCCAAGCAGGCGCAGATGGGTCAATTCTGATAAATGTTCAAAACTTTCGATACGGGTCTTAAATTGCTCAAACCCCTCACTGTATCCATCAACGCCGAGATTTTCAATCGCGAGGCGACGCAATTTCTCGGGACGCTGATTCAGGCTGAACACCTGGTTTTTGAGTGGGCCTCTGAAGCTGAGGCTGTGCGCTTGTCGCAGCTCAAACAGGGGTTGTAAGTCGCTTTCTTCAGTGGTAAAGAATGCGACGCTTTCCAGGGGCAGATTCTGAAGTGGTTCGACACTCCCCAAAGTGCTGAGTGCCAGCGATAATTCTTTTAAAGCTCTCAGGCGAGCCAGACCAGCCGGAATCTCGCTGAGTTTATCCAGAAACACCAGACTCTCCAGCCCCGTTAAATTGAGAATATCTTCAGGGAGTCCATTGAGTCGCTGGTCGGCCATCCAGAGTTTCTTGAGCTTTGCCATCTGCCCCAGCGCAGCAAGAGAGGTCCATTGGGTACGCTCTGCCAAGAGTTCAGCCAGATTCTGGTAGCGGCTGAGGGTCGCCGGCAGGGGCAATATTTGGGGAATTTCCCCACGGCTCCAATAGGACTGGTTTTCGTCAGGCCCCTTGAGATGCAGTTGCGTGATGGTCTCTGACTGTTGCAATGCCATTTGCAGGGTCTCGCTGCCGAGCCCGAGCAAGACAGCATCAAAATAGTCGGCAGTCATGGCTGGCACGCGTTTTGAGACATAATCCCGGATCCAGTCCTGTTTGCACTTCAGGGTGTGATCCCCGGCAGCGATCCAGGCTGCGAGATACTGGGCTGTGGTACTCGACATCATCAGACGAAAGACTTCGGCTTTGTCTTCGCGAAAAATCGTCTGTGCGTAGGGGGTCACAAAACCAGCCGCCGGATGGTAGGTGACGTTCTGCGGCGCATGGAAACGCCGCTGCTCGTCAGCTGTCGGTTGACAGCGGCTCCAGCTTGGCTCGCCCAAAAGCAGCGCGTCGTCAATCACGTGGAAGAGTTCGTGGTGGATTTTGGGCATCAATCTTTCAAGCGCGTTCTCTGTTAAGCCATTTAAGTGCGAGTTGTCTGAACTAAAGCTGGTGATTTGGCTCTCGTTAAAGGACAGCACAGGGTATTTTTTTCCGTCCCATTGCAAGCCGATACCTTCGAGCCCGACTTTCAGCGGGCCCAGCCCAGCCGAGAGCTCATTGGCAAAATACAAGGTATTGATGTGTTGTGCCCTAAAAAATTGGCTGGGGTATTTGTTTAATTCTGCGACAAAACCCGGGTGACCCACCAATTTATCGAAATGATCGCGTTGCTGCTGAGAGTCTGGCTGGCCCGATACTTTATCTGGCAAAAAGAGGGTGTAGCTGAGCATTCCGCGCAGTTGCCAGGGCAAACGAGCGTCGTTGTAATTGAGGCGCGTGACCAGGAGGCCGAATCGCTGGCTGATCAGATCGAGATTGCGCTGGGCTTGCTCGCTCAAGGCATTCATGCCGGGAATCTGGGGCACCAGGGTCGCTGGAATGCCACAGGCAACCAGGCCTCCCGCGAGCAGGCCGCCTGTGATCAGGCACAAAAGGGTTCTTTGAAGCATGAAAATCCTGTCTTTTGGGTGATGCTCCTAATTATAACGATCTTGTTTGTGGCTTGAAAGCAATGCTATTGTGGATCAAAGGCCAGTGTGCCATACCCGTTACAGATTGGAAGAAACTCGGCCCGCTTGCCTAAAAATTTACAGTTTCAACTATTTCGCTGGTTCCCCGCTTTGGCCTGGACCGCTGTGATCGCCTGGTTTTCTTCGGCCACTTTTGCCGCCAGTGAGACCGGCGGGGTCTTGGAATGGGTCTTAAAAGGCCTCTGGCCAACCCTCTCAGCTGGCCATCTGGATTTTCTCCACACGCTTTTGCGCAAAGGCGCACATGTCACGGCCTATGCCATTCTCAGCCTGTGTTGGTTTCAGGCTCTGAGCCCGGGGTTTAAACTGTGGCAGCCCGCTCTCGTTTTGCGGGTGCTCTTGATCTGTTTGAGCGTGGCCTGTTGGGACGAATACCACCAGAGCCTGCAGCCCTCGCGCACGGGCTCGATCTGGGATGTCGGCTGGGACATGAGCGGAGCCTTGGGCCAGCAAACACTCCTCGCCCTCTGGCTGACTGGACGAAAAAAAACCAGAACGGTTATGGCTGAGCAGCTTCAAGCCAGCGATCAGGCCGAATCTCCAACGACGTCTCTCCCAGCGTGAGGTAGATCAGCTCCTCTTGAACCAGGCATTGCAGCTGCATTTGGCGTTCGACCAGGGCAGCCAGGGCTCTGCTACTTTCAAAGGGGATATTCCAGACACTGAGATTGTCAAAGCGCGCCAATTCGGGGGCGGTTTTTTTCCACCACAGATCGGCATTGCGCCCGCCATAACTCACCACCTGCACCTGCTCTGAACGGCCACAGGCCTTGCCCAGGCGCTTGGCATCGGGCAAGCCCAGTTCGATCCACAATTCAATTTCGTCACTCAGGCTCTTGCGCCAGAGATCCGGTTCGTCGATGGTGCTGATTCCCCGCGTAAAGACCAGCAGCGGATCGGCAAAGAGCGCAAAGGCCAAAAGCCGAATCATCATGCGCTCGTCGGTTTCCGAGGGGTGCCGCGCCAGGGTCAGCGAATGGCTCTCGTAATAATGGCGGTTGAGATCACTGATCTGCAATTCGGCTTTAAATATCGTCGCTTTGAGGGCCATCAGGGTTTAACCACCAGATTCAGATTGCGCTGATTGGGAGTGAGACGCTCACCGCTGGGGGCCCTGAGGTTTTCGCCCAAATTGATGCTGAGCAGATCACCGCCCTGGTAGAGCGGGGGCAAGACCCCCACTGGCAGGGTTTGACTCGCATCCAAATTTTGCAGGCGATTGGGCAAAGGCTGACTGCTGCTCGATAAAAAAGCCTGGGTGATGCGGAAGCCATAATACAGGCCACTGGGGTCGTCAAAGCTAAACGTTAAAACGTCATTGGTCTCGCGTTTAACCGTAAAGGCTGCGTCTTTGGCCCGTTGGTACTCGGGCAGTTCTTTGAGGGCGGCATTGAGCTTGCTCTGCAGATCTTGGGCCACTTCTGTGGCGTTTTTGAGGTTTTCACTCAGGTTGATCGTGAGCGGCAGCTTCTGCCAGCCTTTGCTGATCAGCTCCAAAGCCAGGCTCTCCCCATTGCCATCGGCATCGTCTGTGAAAAAGGGCCCCGGAAAGCTCTTGGCTTCGCTGCCTTGGGCAAAGACCCCGCTTAGGGCCTCGCTGATCGCCGGGGGCCGTTTGAGCAAGACTGTGCGGTTTTCATCGTCAAAGCGGTCAAATTCCACACTGCCACCCAAAGCAGCCCAATTGACCCCTTTCAAAAGGGTTTGACCATTGCGCTCCAGGGTCAGGGTATAATTGCGGGCGGCCTGTGCTGCTGTGATTTTTCCAAGCGCAGCAAAGGCCTCTGCGGGCAGCCCACTTAAGCCGCCGCCCACAGACCCGAGTTGGGTGGGAATAAACAGTGCCCGGTTGAAGCGCAGGCGCAGCGAATCACTTTGGGGGTTGGCTTCGCCCGTTTGAAATTGCAGCGCCGCAGCCTGGGGCGGCTGTTGCAGATAAATTTTGGCCAGTAAATTCTGGGCGTTTTCGTTGGCAAAACCGCTGCTGCGGGGACGGCCCGCACTGTCTTTGATTGGGGTTTGACCGCAACCCAGGCTCAATTCATGGCTGGGCTGGCGACCAGGATCGCTGTCTGAGAGCAGGTTTCGGCCCGGTTTAAAGCTCAATACCACTTCGCGTTTGTCGGCGTTCCAGACGGTCTGGAAGTCTGGCAGGCGAAACAGCACATTGCCCGTTGGGGACGAAAACAAGCCGCTGCCGCTGATTCCACTGCTTTCGACACTGCTTTCGACACTGAGCGGCAGCGGAGAGCGGGCAAAAACACAGAGATTTTCATTCAGCGAGTCGGGGTCCACTGGTTCCGAAAAACGCAGTTGGTATTTCCGACCCGAATCTGTGCTGCTACCCGTAGACAGGGTCTCAGAGAGCAGCACTTTGATCGGCACGCTGGGATCGGGATTAAGTACAGGCGGCCCTCCAACGGGGGTCGGGATGGGTGTGGGGGTTGGCGAAAATGTGGACGAAGGGATTTGAATCGGCATCGGTTCAGGTGTGGGGCTGGGGGCAGTCAGATTTTGAAGCTGCAAAACGGTGCCCACCACAGTACTGCTGGTATTGGCATTGCCCAAGGCCAGATAATAGCTGCCGCCTTTGGCCACAAAGCGGATTTCAAATTTTCCGGGTTGGCTTTGTTTCATCAGGGAATTGAGAGAATCTGTCTTAACATCTGAATTTTCGCCGAAATAATACAAACCGATCTCTTTGGGAAATTCAAACCTCAGCAGGTATTCTTGCTCTGGGACAACAGAGAGATACCAGACCTTGATCTCTTTGGGGGCCAAGGAGACTGCGATGGGTCCTCCGCTTTTGAGGTCTTCAGGGACAGGGGTGGGGCCCGTAAACGGAGGAAAGCCTGTAAAAGAGCTGTTGCTTACGCTGGGAGTTGAACGGGGAAAGGGGTTGATGGCAGGCGGAGTGGGGGAAAAACAGCCAGACTGGAGTGCGAGCAAAGTAGCCAAGAACAGGATTTTGCGATTCATGAGCGTCATCATTGCGGGCCTTTCAAAGGGGATATTCTTTCGGACGCAGCCAATGGTTCAGAGTTCCCTGTGCTGGGAGGGGGGCTTTGCTGGCCCAGCCAACTGCCCAAGACCACACCGGCCACGACCAAAAACAGGCCGAACACAGCCAAAGGGGGCACGCTCTCTCCAAAGAGATAATAGCCCATCAGGAGTGCATAAACCACCCCCACATAATTGAGTTGGGAGACCATTGCCATCTTTTGGGCCTGCAGGGCGCGGGTTAAATAATACTGGGCAAAATGTGTAAAGAGACCGATCAGTCCCAGATACAGCCAGTCTATACCCTGGGGCGAGACCCAGTGGGTCAGGGTATACGGCATGACCAGCACCAAAGTTACAACAGGAAAATAAAAGACGGCCACCAGCGGGTGATCGTGGTCTTTGAGCCGGCGCACATAATTGTAGGCCAGGGCCGAAAAAACCGCCGCCAAAATGCCTGCTCCCAAAGGCAGCCAAGCAATTCTTGGATCAAAGCCTTTGATCAGCATCACCCCCGCAAATGACAGCAAAAAGCAGAACCACTGCACCCGTTTGGGAATTTCTTTGAGCATCCAGACGGCCAACAGGGTCGAAAAAATGGGCGAGAGGTATTGAATCGTCACTGCCGAGGCCAGGGGCATTTGTTTGAGGGTCCAAAAATAACAACTCAATCCCAAGCTGCCGTAAAAACCGCGCAGAATTAAATAGCGCTTGTGATTGCCCCAAGCCGGAATGCGCAAATACCAGAGCATGCCCCCCGAGAGCAGCAAAACCCCCAAGGCCCTGAAAAAGACCAATTCATGGGTGGGAATCCCCTGTAAATTTTTGACGCAGAGATTCATCAGGGCAAAGAAAAAGGTCGAGGCCAGCATTTCTGCAACGCCGTTTGGCCATTTTTGGAGCCAATTTTGAGACCCTTTGATGGTCATGGTTCAGGTTAAACCTGTGGCTTCCAATTCCTGCCAAAGGCCTTCGGCCCGCTTTACCAAATCTGCTTGGATACTTGCCAGATCGCTGCGGCGCTGCAAGTAGAGATCGAGGGTCTTGAGTGGGTGCAGCGGTTCGGCCTCTGCCAAATCTGGCATGCGCACACGCTCACTGGGGTCTTCGAGCTGGGGGCGAATACTGGCATGGAAAGCACCTTCCAGGGCTTTCTTGATTTTTTTGCTGTCGATTTCATCGGCCCGCTGGGTTTGAATCGTGTACAACAACCTGACAATTTTGTCCTGCACAGGTTTGGCTGCGATCAAGCTGAGCAGATCCTCGGTGGGGTCTTCACTCTGGGTGAGGTTTTTTTCCAGGGTCAAAAACGGGCGACAGGGCAGGGGCACAAATTCAACTTCGGTTTTGTCTTGGTAGAGTTCGACCAGCATATACCCTTTGTCTTCTTTTTCTTCGCCAAAATCCACCCGGTCGAGACTGCCGGGATAGACCACATAAGGGTCTTGGCAGAGAATCTGGTGTTTGTGAATATGCCCCAAAGCCACATATCTGTATTCAGAGCGGGTCAACAATCCCAAGGGCACCGTAAAGCCATAGCCAATCGACATGCTCTGTTCGGAGCCCATTTTGGCCTGTTCGACCCCGACATGGGCCACCAGCACTGCCGGGATATCTGGGTTGAGCTGCTGGGCGAAATAATTGAGAATGTCTTCGACCTGTTCGACAATGGTGCGGTCTACTTCGGAAAGGGTTTGGCTGGCATAGTCGTCAAAGGTCATTAAGGCACTTTTGGAGACGTGGGGAATACTCACCACCTGCAAGGGTCCGGCAGGGGTCGTCACGATCTGAATCTGGGGTTTGCCACTGACCCAGACCCCTGGAATGTCCAAGGTGGCATAAATATCCAGGGCGTGGGATTCGCCATAGCGGTTGGTCTGATCGTGATTGCCAATTAATAAAAAAACCGGGATGCCCGCTTGGGCCAGACGCATGACTCTTTGGGCAAACAAACGCTGGTGGGTATTGCTGGGTTCGTTGATCTTAAAGGCATCACCGGCAAAGATCACCAGATCCACAGGCTCTTTGAGGGCCGCTTCAACCAGGCGGTCAAAGCTCTGGACAAAGTCTTCCAGCCGCGTGTTGAGGCCCGTGGCGGGGTTGACCCTGCCATAGTTTTCGACCCCAATATGCAAATCCGCAAAGTGGAGTATTTTCATTTTTTAGCTCTGCGCGGATTCGGGCAAGAGTTCAGCCACTAAGCGGGCATTGTCTTTGAGCACCGCGGCCATGATTTCCAGGTATTGCAGCAAATGGTGGCTCAAGGCCGCCAACTGTTCTTGCAATTGACTTTGAGCGGCAGTTTCCAGTGTTGGCCAATCGCTTTCGAGCTGGCTCTGCAGGGTATTCAAGATCATCATTTTGATCCCGGCCCCAGAGAGATGGGCGGCCTGTTCACAGGCCATGGCCACGCTTTTTTCAGTTTGGGCCTGTATCAGCTCGGCAAATTTGCGGCGCTGGGCCTTGAGTTCTTCTTGCAGGCGGTACTGGGTTTGACCCGCCTGTTCGGTCAAAATAGCCAAGGTACTGGTTTGCACTTCTTCAAGCTGCTTTTTAAATTCTGGGTGACCCTTGAGCGCGGTCGAAAAAGCCAGCAATTGTTCTCCCAGCGCCGTTTGCAGCCTGTGGGGCTCGCTTTCCAATTCTTCACTCAAAAAGGCATTCCAAAAGGGGGCCACGCCCCCCAAAAGGGAATCTGCAATTTCAGCGGGCAAATTCAGGGCGGTTCCGCTGCTGGGGCTGGTGTACCGCCCCCCCCCTTTGACGGCCCGCTGCAAGGTCTGCCAGGGATAACTGCCCCAAGCGCTGATCCATTCGGGCAATTCGGCCCGGCACTGGCTGAGCACCTCGGCAAAGGCCCGCATAACAGTCTCTTGGGCTTCTCCCTGTCTCTTTTCGAGGGCTTCTTTGAGACCGAGCAAGCCCAAGTCCAAATTTTTGCTGGCAGCATTGATCTGGAGCTTGAGCTGAACCTGATCGATGGGGGCCAGTTGGGCCAAACTCTGGCGGCTGTGCAGGGCCTGCAAGAGGCGTTTGATCTCTTGATTCATCTGCTGGCATTGGCTGCGGATCATTTTTTTGCGGGCCTGATGGCCCTGAACGCTGACAATATTTTGCATATATTCCTGCAGGGCTGCAATGCCTGTTTGTTGCAGGTCGGTAAACAGACCTTCGCCGCTGTGCCAACCTGAAAGACGCTGGTGCTCCAGTGCTGAGACCATCAAAACCGGCGATTGGGCCAGGGTTTGACCAATCAAATTGAGCACATCGCCTATTTGGCTCTGGATGCGGTAGCGGTTGCTAAACCACAGGGTCAGTTCACTCAATTGCTCGCGCACGCGCTTTTGAATCTGCCCGTGGCGGGCGGTGAGAACTTGGTCGAGAGGTGTCTCTGGCGGCAATTGCAATTGCTGTTTTTCCAAGACGGGCACAAATTCATCGGCACGGGTGCCCACAAAGGCCAAGGCACTCAACGTGCCATCCATGATCACCTGGGTCATAAAGCCCCGGTCTTTGAGAATTTCCATCACGTCGCGGGTCAGGCCACGGGTGGTGTTAAAGGTCAGCCAGATAAATTCAGCCTGTTTGAGATAATTACGCGTGATCGCCTCGCGGGCCGGGTTGGGGTCGTTGAGCCCTGGCAAATCCACCAATTGCAGCCCCCCTTTGAGCACCTCAAATGGCCCACGGATCAAGACCCGCTTGAGCAGGGGCCACAAATGGCCTTGAGCGGTCAGCAATTCAGTCAGTTCGTGTTTGAGCTGTTCGGCGCTGCGGTAGCGAAACAGGGCCACTCCCTGTTTGAGATAGGTTTGCAGCCTTTCTGGCAGTGGGTTTTCGAGCAGAGCCAACATGTCGTCCAGCGGAAAAGGCAACGGCGGCGGGCCGTCTTCGTTGCGGTAGAGGCTCCAGGCTTTGTAAATAAAGTCCTGCTGACTGAGCAGGTTTTGCCCTTGGGCGCGGGACTCGCGAATCTCTTCGAGAAAGGCCTGTTTTTCGGCCTCCCAGCTGGATGCGGTGATAAATTCAAGTTGCACAGCAATCTGTTTGGTCGGAGAATAAGAGATTTCTACGGCCGCAGAGGTACAGGTGCGAAAGCTATGCGTGGGCAAGAGATCAGCTCCCAGCAGGGTATTGATCAGGGTGCTTTTGCCGGCGCCTGTGCCTCCCAAAAGGGCAATTGAGACATTTTCGCCCTCTTCAGCATAGCTGCGCATTTGTTTCAACTGCATTTCCCAGCGGCTGAATAAGCTTTCGAGTTCGGGGCGGGATTCTTTTTTGCGAAAGGTGTGTATGACGGCACTGAGTTTATCCGTCAGGGCTTCGGTGTATTGTGCCAGGGTGCTTGACATAAAGCTGCTCCATTCCAGAGGGGTCCAATCGTTCAGTTTACCTGATTGGGGCGCTTTTCGGCCGATTGATGGCTGCAACGCAAAAAAAAACTCCCCTGGGGTCAGGGGAAATGGGGTATTTATATGGTCAACAGCTGTGCTAGATTTTTGCCTGGTGTTTTTTCACGATTCTGGCGGGGGTGGCCGCCAGCAGGCGCAAGGTCAAATAATTGATTCGAGAGGAACCCGGCTGGGTGTTTTCGAGGCCTTCTGAGTTCGAATCTGTCAACAGGACTTGTTTGTGGTCGGCCGTTTGGCCTGTGGTTTGAGCGTTTGAGCTTTGCAGATCGTGTGGCTGTAGTTTGGACTGAGAACCATGGCTGTGTACGGAGCGCATCAGGGCTCCCTTGCCATTTTGGTTCTCGTACCAATAGCTCACCATTTGGTAGCGTTTGGGGGTATTCTGCTCAGTGGGCAAGGCTTTGACCAAAAGCACGGCTCCATTGTCCACAATTTGAGCATCTGATGCCTGTCGCAGTTCGCTGCTCATTTGTACGAGCGCCATTTGGGCCTCTGCTTGAAACTGAACATCTGCTGCCGCCAATTGCAGATGGTTATCTGCTTGTATATATGTGCGCATCCCCATTCCCAGTGTGGCTGCGATAATGATTAAACTGCTGAGAACTTCAATTCGCGAAAAACCAGAGATCGCCTTTAACCCTTTTTTCACACAAAGCACTTCCATTCCCGTTTTTTTTAGCCAATTTCAAAGTGCCCATCATCATCTTTCCCCCTGTCGTGTTAAGCCCTTTCACAAATACAAGCCATTCTTTGTGTGCTTGCGTTTATTTTGCTTAACTTTTGGGAATACACAAATCTTAACAAATCACATCCCAATCAGTCAATATCTCTGCAAAGGCACTTATTATTAAACTTAAGTTATTCCAAGAGTAATCTTTGGTTATTTTTTTAAATTCCCTGACATATTTTCGCCCCAGCAGCCGATAGGTTCTATATCAAAGCGTAGTCGGAGAATTTTTTGGACCATGCAGAAACAGAAAAAGTTTCATTTTTCCTTGCTCAGCACCAGCCTTTTATTGTTTACGGCCTGCCAATCAGCGGGCCTGCCTCTGTCTACCCTCCAACCCAAACAAGTTGCTCCGGCGCGGGTTCAGGCCAAATGGGTGCTCAAGCAGCAATCGGCTTTTGTGCCCGGCGAAGTGGTCGTGCAATACCGCAGTCTCAAGCCCGTTTCTGCGCACCAACTCTACCCCATGCCCGGCATCGCCCGCAATCAAGAATTGATCGTTCAGGGCCAACGCTTTGGCCTGCTGCACTTTAACTCGGCCAGTCAGACCGAAGCTGCCATGGCTGAACTCCGTCAGAGCCCTGAAGTGGCCTCTGTTGCACTCAACCCCCGTTATACCGCTCTCGCTTTGCCTTCGCGTCCACAGACACTGCAGCGTTTTTCGGCGACAACCCAACCCCTCAACGACGCCCTCTATCCTCTTCAATGGGCCCTGCCCAAAATAGGCGTGCCTCAGGCCTGGCAATTTGTCAAAAACCCCCAAGAACTGATTGTGGCGGTGGTAGACAGTGGCGTGGATTATAACCACCCCGATCTCAAAGGCCAAATTATTAACGGCAAAGACTTTATGGCAGAAGAGGCCACCGGCCCGAATGGAGAAGGTTCTCCCGATGTGGTTGATGACGATCCCCGCGATCAGCTCGGCCACGGCACCCATGTGGCAGGCATTATTGCGGCTTTGGCTGACAACCAAATGGGTGTCTCTGGTATTGCGCCAATGGTCAAAGTCTTAAATATCAAAGCCCTCAACCAAGAAGGCTGGGGTTCGGCCTTTGCCATTGCCCAGGGTATAACCTCTGCCGCCGATCAGGGTGCACGGATTATTAACCTCAGCCTCGGTGGCGGTGAACCCAGCAAGCCGATTGAATTGGCAGTGAAATACGCTCAGTCCAAAGGTGCCTTGATTGTGGCTGCTGCAGGCAATTCGTTTACCCACACGGGCTTTCCCGCCAATTTGCCGGGAGTGCTGGCAGTGGGGGCCACCGACAGCGAAGACTGGCTGGCCGACTTTACCAATCACGACAAACGCATCGACGTGATGGCCCCGGGTGTGGATATTATGTCGACCACCCCCACTTTTTTGACCAATGCCATGATGCAAAATAAAATTGACCTCTTTTACTCCTCCATGAGTGGCACCTCGATGGCCTGCCCAATGGTTTCGGCCCAGGCTGCCCTACTCTTGTCGGTGAATCCCAGTTTAAACGCCGATCAACTCAAAGACCTGATTCGCCGCACAGCCCGCCCCGTGGGTGATAACCGCCTGTTTGGCGCCGGTCGGATTCAAATTGAAGCCTCATTACAGGCCTTGGTCAATTCTGCCCCACCCGTTGCTCCCCCTGCCGACCCAGCGGCCCCGCCCACTCCGGCTGCTGTCTCAGCCCAGCGGGTGATTCGCCGCTAAGCTTAGGTTATATTCCGCTTAAAATTTGGGAAATGCTTCAGCCAAATTGGAAAGTTTTTGCCCTTGCTGGGCTATAATTTTTACATAAGCAACGGCGTGAAGAGAGAATTGTGAAAATGAAAAAAACCACCCTGAAAACCCTCCAAAAAACCGCATCCCTGCTCAGCGTATTGGCTCTGGCCGCCTGTAGCCGCTATCCTGTCGCCACCTTGTCCGCGCCTGGCCGTGCTTTGCCTGTCAATCCCTCTCGCGTTAACAGTGCCAGTGCCCGTCTGCCCCAAACAGTACCTGGCCAAGTGGTGGTCAACTTTAAAACCCGCCCCAGCGCCACCCTGATTCAACAATTCTCTCAGGCTCACGGCCTGCGCTTGCTCAAATCTTCCCCCATGGGAGACATGCTCTTCCAACAAACCACCCAGGTCGCCACAGCCCAAGTCATGGGTCGCCTGAAACAAGATCCGTATATCTCTTATGCCGGTCCCAACCCCATTTACCGCCACAATTTTACCGTCAACGACCCCCGCTCAGCCGAACAAAAGGGCTTGGGCATTATTGGCATGGGCAAAGCCTGGGATATTTCCCTGGGTGACCCCCGTGTGGTGATTGCAGTCATCGACAGTGGTGCAGACCTTGACCACCCCGATCTCAAACCCAATCTCGTTCAAGGGTATAACGTGATCTCCCAGGGCGCAACGCCGCCCCAAGATGACAATGGCCACGGCACCCATGCCTCTGGCATTGCCGCTGCTGCTGCAGACAACCGCGAAGGCGTGGCGGGCACCTGCCCCCGCTGTAAGCTGATGCCTGTCAAAGCCCTCGATGCGGAAGGGGCAGGCAATGCCTTTGATGTCGCCATCGGCATCGTCTGGGCCGTCGATCATGGTGCCCAAGTTATCAATATGAGCCTCGGTGGCCCCCAGTCCGATCCTACCCTCGAACGTGCTGTGCGCTATGCCTTCTCCCGCAATGTACCCGTGATCGTAGCAGCAGGCAATGAGACCACCAGTGAACTGCGTTATCCTGCCGCCATTGCCGGTGTCATTTCTGTCGGCGCAGTCGATAATAACCGCCAACTCGCCAGCTTCTCCAATTTTGGCTCCTGGGTCACCCTGGTGGCTCCCGGTGTCCAGATTCTTTCCACCATGCCTACCAAATCCGTGTTTATGACCGAAAACGAAGGCTACAATACCCGCTACGACTTTATGGATGGCACCTCGATGGCGGCCCCGATTGTGGCCGGTCTGGTGGGCCTGATGCGCAGCCGTCACCCCAACCTGACCCCAGCTCAGATCAAAAGCCGTCTCGAAGGCACAACCATCGACCTGGGCACTCCCGGCTTTGATACCAACTTCGGTCACGGCATGATCAACGCCCCCCGCGCCCTGCTCTAAAGTCCCACTTTCGCTCAAAATCTGGGCATAGCGGGGTTCCTTTCCGCTTGGGGATTGTGTACAATAGCGGATTATGAAATACATTGCGCATCTCAAAGACGATGAAATTGTTCGCCGCTACCCGATGGAAAAAGACACCTATTCCATTGGCCGCAGCAAAGACAATGATTTGGTCTTTGACCATCCCAAAGTTTCGCGCAACCATGCCAAAATTTTTAAGCAAAATGGGCATTATGTCATCCAGGATCTGAACTCCACCAATTACGTCTTTGTCAACGGCGTGCGCATCAAACAAAAGCAGCTCGAACCCCAAGACAAAATTCAGATTTCCAGCGATATTCACCTGCTCTATGGTGAAGATACCGGGCCAGATCCCCGCACCAATACCGTCGTGGATTTACACCGCCACTTTATTCACAAAGACGATCTGCTGCGTCTGAAAAAGGTCACTCAGTCAATTCTGTCCCTGAACAACCTCGATCAAATTCTCCTCAATATCCTCAAAGAGGGCCTGGGTTTAATCGGTGCAGAGCGGGGCTTTATTGTCATGACCGATGGCAAAGACCAGATACTCTGGAAATACGCCACCATGTACCGAATCGACAAAGAAAAGGCCGAACAGGGTGAGGGAGATATTTCACACTCGATTCTCAAAGAGGCCCAAGCCCAAAAGCAAACCATTGTGCGCCACAATGGCCATGCCCCAGAAGGCTCTTCCAACCCGGCAGACAGCATGATGTCGCTTAAAATTTATTCAGCCATGTGTGCGCCTTTGCTGCTGCGGGAGCGTGTGATTGGCCTGTTTTACGCCGATGCCAAACAATTGATGAATAATTTTACCGAGGTCGATCAATTCCTGTTTGATTACCTCGCGGATCAGGCGGCCATTGCGATCGTCAATGCCAAGCGTTATGCCGATGTACAATCCGAAAACAAACGCCTGCAAACGGAATTGGAGGCCATCAACCAGGCCCAAAAATCCCTCGAAGAGCGGCACCAGCAATTGCTTAAAAAGACGGGGGCTTTTGAAGCCAGTCCACTGATGGGCAAGCTCGACAAACTGCCACCTTCTCCCACACCAATCAGCCACACCTATTCTTCAGGTGGGGTAGTTCTCAACAGCTTGGGTGAGGTCCTGGTGGTCAACCAGCAGGGCACATCTTGGTCACTGCCCAAAGGCCGGATCGAAGTCGGTGAAGAACCCGCAGTCACTGCCCAACGCGAAATTTTTGAGGAGTCGGGCATTGCCTATCTGCGCCTGATTCGCCCCCTCAGCTCCTACCAGCGCACGGCCCTGGATGAAAAAGGGGAAGAGGACCTGCACGAAGTCAAAACCATCTATATGTACCTCTACAGCACCGATCAGGCCGAACTCAAGCCCCAAGCTCCCGAAAATCCCGAGGCCCGCTGGGTGGCGCTGGAAGAAGTGGAAAAATTGCTCACCCACCCCAAAGATGTCAAATACTTTCAGAGTATTTTGCCCGAACTCAAAATTCTGCGTGAGAAAAGCCAAGCCCAACCCCAAAAGACAGAATGAGCAAACGGATCTACATCGCTTATAACGGCGGGACCATTGGCATGAAACAATCGTCCCAGGGCTATACCCCCGAGCCCGGCTATTTGCAGAGTCTGATGCAGGCCATGCCGATGTTTTACCAGCCTGGCATGCCCGAATTTGAGGTCCATGCTTTTCCTGAATTGCTCGATTCCGCCAATATGCACCCCGATGATTGGCTCAAAATCGCTGAAGACATTGCCGACCATTACAACGATTACGACGGTTTTATTGTCTTACATGGCACAGATACCATGGCATATACAGCCTCGGCCCTGCCGTTTATGCTCCAGGGTCTGCGCAAACCGGTGATCATCACAGGCTCACAGATTCCCCTCTGTGAAATTCGCAACGATGCCCGTGATAATTTGATCACCTCGCTGTTGATTGCCTCCCAATACGCGATCCCTGAAGTTTGCCTGTTCTTTGGGGGCCGCCTGATTCGCGGCTGCCGGGCCGTCAAAGTGGATGCCAAAGGCTTTCAGGCCTTTGCCTCGCCCAATTATCCCCTGCTGGGCCAAGCGGGTATAGATATCGACATCCACTGGTCGGCGATTCGGCCTGTGCCCGTCACACCACCCAATTTACATGTACAGGCCATCAACCAGGCTGTGGTTGGTGCCTTGCGCCTCTTTCCAGGCATATCCGCTCAGGTGCTGGCCAATATGCTGCAGCCACCATTGCAGGGCCTCGTACTCGAAGCGTATGGTCTGGGCAATGGCCCAGCCAAAGACCCAGATTTTCTCAAGGTGCTGGCTGAAGCCACTGAGCGGGGCGTGGTGATTGTGGATGTGACCCAATGTCTCAAAGGTGGGGTGGAAATCGCCAGCTATGCCACAGGCCGGGCCTTGGCAGAGGCTGGGGTGATCAGCGGTGGGGATATGACCGCGGAAGCGGCCCTGGCCAAACTCTATTACCTGCTGACAGTGGGCTATTCAGCTGAACAGACCCGCGAGCTGATGGGAATCAGTTTATGTGGGGAGTTGAGTGTGGATTAAACACGGGCTTGGGGAGTTAGGAGAGGTTCTCCGAACAAACCAAACAGAGAATCAAGCCAGCCGCAAATCTGCCACGATGCTTCCCAATTGCAAGACTTCGGCTTCATGGCTTGGATCGCGCCAGGGCTCAGCCAAACCCGCTTGGTACCAAGCCTGCATCCCTTGCAATTGGCGCAGGTGCTCCGCATAAGCCAGGGCAAGGGGGCTCACTTGCAGGCCATAACTTTGAATGCGAAAGGCCACCGGGCAGAAAAAGGCGTCTACAGCGTTAAAGCTGGCACCGGTTAAAAAGGGACCTCCCCAACGTGTGAGGCCTTCTGTCCAGAGGGCTTCGAGGCGTTTTAGGTCTTTTTCCAATTCAGGGGGAAGAGATTGTAATGCCACCCGCAGGCCACAATTCATACTGCAGATCTGGCGCAAGGCAGCAAAACCCGCGTGCATTTCTGAAGCGGCTGAGCGGGCCCAGGCACGGGTGTATTTGTTTTCGGGCCAAATGCCTGCATGGTTTTCTGCCAGAAACTCCACAATCGCCAAAGATTCCCAAATGACTTCGTTTTCGCTTTGTAAGCAAGGCACCTTGCCGGTGGGAGAAAAGCGCAAAAAGTCAGTCGGTTGCCAGTCTGGTGTAAAAGGCACCAGCACTTCTTCAAAGGGGATCTGCAGTTCACTCAGGAGAATCCAGGGGCGCAAAGACCAAGAAGAATAGTTTTTGTTGGCAATGTAAAGGGTGTACATGGGGTGATCTCCAAAACAATCTATCAGATTAAGAATCACTGGGCAGGATAAAATCCACATCACTGACCGTCTGGGGCGGTTCGTTTTTCCCTGGCAGGATGACTTTTTTCTGGATTTGGGTCAGGTAACCCGATTTGCTGACAGCGATTTCCACTGCCACATTTTCGGGGACATTCTTGAGCTGGTAGCGGCCTTCAGCATCAGCAACAACCGTCTCTTGATACGCGACAGAAGCATTGAGTGACTTGGCTTCAATTTTGGCATTTGCGATCGGCAATTGATTGCGATCCAGGATTTTTCCCATCAAGGTGGCTTTAAACACACAGCCCAGATCGGTCGTGGCCCAGAGAAATCCATTGAGTTGAACCACCGCTTCTTCAATTTTGAAGGTTTTTCTGCCGCTGATCTGGTTACATTGCCCGCGATCATGGCCCGAACCACTCACTTCAATTGTGTCTCCGATTTTGAGTCCAGGCACTTTGAAAATCACAGCCCCTTGAACGGTTTCGCTGCTCACGGTCTTTTCCAACAAGTTTTTTTCTCCAGAAGCACAGGGTTTCAAAGCCGGGGCTTCTGAGTTGGCCTCCCCCAAAGTGGAACAGGCAGCAATGCTGAAAACAATCGGACTTTTGAGTCCAAAGCCGATTGCTTCAGTCGCGAGAGGCAGTACCAGATAGATAAAGGCTGGCGAAAGGGATGCAGGGGGAGAAGAAGACGGCTGGGCTGGAGAGGGTGTGGGAGAACTCTGGGGGATGGGTAAAGTCGGAGCAGAACAGGAAGTTAGACAAAGGGCAAAAACAGACGTGAGCAGGGATAAGGCTTTGAGGGGATGATTCATGGTGAATGTGTTTCCTGTTTTGAGCTGGATTTTCACAAGACTGCTTTGGCAGAGAGATTGTTCCGAGATCAAATCTAACTGCGATTTGTGCGAATTTGCGCTAAGCTAAAGAACAGCCTTTTCAACCAGAAAGCCACCGCAGATGATTTCCCGGCCTTGGTTTTATCTTTGCTTTTCAGCCCCAGCCCTGATTACGACAGTGCTTGTTTTTGCTGTGGAATACGGCATCGCCCGTTTTTTTCACGATCCGGTGATCCGCTTTTTTGGGGGCGATGTTCTGGTGATGCTGCTGATGTACGCCTGTGTGCGGATCTTTCTCCAAGCTTCAGCCCAATGGTTGAGCCTAGCCCTGTTGGTTTTTGCCTGTTTGGTTGAAATGGGGCAGTATTTTCACTTGGCTGAGAGGCTGGACTTGGCCCCCAACTCATGGGGGGAAATCATCTTGGGTGCGACCTTTGATTGGAAAGATCTGCTGGCCTATCTCATTGGTACAGGGCTCAATTTCTGGATTACGCCTTATTTACACCCCCAATGGGGCATCCGCAGCAAACCGCCCACAGCTGAGCATCTACTATTGGAATTTCACGGGCAGCCCTTTTGGTTCCTTCCCCATCCACATTCACCCTGTCAAGGAAAATTGGAACTCAATCCCTGCCAAAAAAA
Organism: Candidatus Sericytochromatia bacterium; assembly: GCA_018780035.1. GTDB lineage: Bacteria > Cyanobacteriota > Sericytochromatia > UBA7694 > UBA7694. Next base: position 32,219 of record JADMKE010000033.1, on the reverse strand, counting down.
AGCCCTGATAGCTATCGAAAACGCAGAGTCAGAGTTTAAGTATCTCGACGAAAAGGGATATCGCCTGCCGATGAACGAATGTCTGGCGCGCTCTCCCTGGCGCAAAGCGGAGGGAAAACAGCCTTTGCTCTGTCGCTATCTCAACCTGGAAAATGGTGAATTTTGGTTCAATCTAGAAAAGTGACCCGATTAAACCCCAGCCAGCTTGGGCAAAAGTGCTTCAAACTCAGAGCGGAATTTGGTCAAATAGCTGCGGGTAGGCATGGTGGCAGCAGCAGCCAGGGGACAAACTGTGCGGCCTTCCATTTGATTGGCAATATCCAGGATCTTTTCCACATCATCCGCTGTGCCTTGGCCTTTGAGCAACTGTTTCATGGTGCGGTGCAACCAACCCGTGCCCTCGCGGCAGGGACTGCACTGGCCACAGGATTCGTGGGCGTAAAAATGCAATAAATTGACAATCACTTCGACCATCGAGGTGTCTTCGTCCATCACGATAATCCCAGCAGAGCCAAACATGGTGCCTGCTGCGGCCAAGGCCTCGTAGTCCATGGTAATGGTTTCACATTCAGTGGGCGTCAAAACAGGGGTCGAAGAACCGCCTGGAATCACGGCTTTGAGCTTTTTGCCGCCGCGTACGCCACCGCCATTTTCGTTGATCAGGGTCATCAAAGGGATGCCGAGTTCTTCTTCGTAAACACCGGGTTTGTTGACGTGGCCACTGATGCTGAACAGGCGCGTGCCGGGGCTTTTTTCGGTGCCCAAAGCAGCATAAGCTGCGCCGCCATTGGCCAAAATCCAGGGCACATTGGCAATGGTTTCAACGTTGTTGATAATCGTGGGGCAGCCAAACAGGCCCGAGACAGCAGGAAAGGGCGGCTTGAGACGGGGATAGCCGCGTTTGCCTTCGAGCGATTCCAGCAGGGCGGTCTCTTCGCCGCAGATATAGGCGCCCGCCCCGCGGTGCACAACAATATCCAATTTATAATCCGTGCCGAGACATTTTTCGCCGATCACCCCTTTGGCATAAGCCTCTTCGACGGCTTGGGAGAGATGCACTTCGGGCAGGTGAAACTCCCCGCGAATATACACGAAAGCCTGATGCACGCCCAAGGCATAACTGGCGATCAAGATGCCTTCAATTAACATGTGGGGATCCCATTCCAGAATCGCCCGGTCTTTGAAGGTGCCAGGTTCACTTTCGTCGGCATTGACGGTGAGATAGCGGGGCACCCCTTCGGGTTTGGCCAAAAAGCTCCACTTCATGCCTGCGGGAAAACCGGCACCCCCACGTCCACGCAAACCAGAGGCTTTGACCTCAGCGGTGACTTCGTCGGGCTGTTTTTCGACCAGGACTTTTTTGGCGGTTTCGTAACCCCCATGGCCTGTGTAAAAATCGTAGGTCCAGGCCTGATCTATGCCAAAATAATTGCTGAGAATTTTAACTTTGGGGGCCATGGGCAGCGCCTTCTTTTTTCAGGGTGTCGAGCAGGGCATCGATTTTTTCGGGGGTCAAATTTTCGTGAAAGCTGCGGTTGACCTGGCACATGGGGCCTGTGCCACAGGAGGCCAAACACTCCACACGGGTCAGGGTAAAGAGCTGGTCTTCGGTGGTCTCACCCGCTTCTATGCCCAGGCGATTTTCCAAGTGGGAAATGATCTTTTCTGCGCCCGCCAAGGCACAGGACAAGGTGTGGCAGACCTGGATATGGTATTTGCCAATCGGCTCGGTCTGGTACATCGAATAAAAGGTCAGAACGCTGATCACGTGGCTGGGGGGAATCTCCAACAATTGAGCGATATACTCCATCGCGGCGGTCGTGATATACCCGTCGATTTCCTGGGCGATCCAGAGACAGGTCAGCAACGCCGCCTGTTTGTGGGGGTATTTGGCAACGGCTTTTTCAAAGCGCGTTTGCTGCTCGGACGTAAAAGGCATGGTCTGAACTCCGGTAATAGCTGTTGAGTTTTCGGACATTTAACGCTCCAACTCCCCGGCAATAATATTGATGCTGCCCAAAGTGGCGATGGCATCGGCAATTAAGCCGCCTTCAATCAGGTCGGGATAGGCCGAAAAAATGGTGAAACAGGGTGGACGGCAGCGCACCCGGTAGGGATTACCGCTGCCATCAGAGACGATATAAAAGCCAAGCTCGCCATTGGCGGCTTCGGTGGCATCGTAAAACTCTCCCGGTGGGATTTTGATGCCTTCATAGATATGTTTGAAGTGGTTGATCAGCCCTTCGATATTCACATAGGTCTGATCCTTGGGCGGCAGCGAGACACGTTTATCATCGCTGTTGATTGGGCCACCGGGCAAAACCTTGAGGGCCTGACGCACAATTTTAATGCTCTGGGTGATCTCTTCAAAGCGCACCATGATGCGATCGTAGGTGTCTCCCACTTCGCCGACAGGCACTTCAAATTGGTAGTTTTCGTAGCCGTAATAGGGAAATTCCTTGCGCAGGTCATAGGGAATGCCCGTGGCACGCAGACAGGGACCTGTAAAGCCATAACTCAGCGCATCGGCTTGAGAAATAATGCCCACACCCTGGGTGCGGGAGAGGAAGATCTTGTTGCGGGCCACCAATTTGAGCACGTCCAACACGGCAATTTCAAATTCTTTGAGTACATGCAACACTTCGTCTTCAAAACCCGGATAGGTATCACGGGCCAGACCACCAATGCGGGTAAAACTGTTGGTTAAGCGGGCCCCAGTGAGTTTGTCGAGGATATCATAAAGCTGTTCGCGTTTATTAAACAAATACCAGAAATTGGTCAAAGCGCCAATATCCACCAAATTGGCACCAATGCAAACCAGGTGATCAACAATTCGCATCAACTCACTCACAATCACACGCAGGCCCATGCAGCGGGGGGTGATTTCCACGCCAATCAGGGCTTCTACTGCCTTGGCAAAGCCGACATTGTTCATGATCGCTGAGACATAATTCAGGCGGTCGGTATAGGGGATCACCTGATCATAGGTGCGGTTTTCGGCGGTTTTTTCAAAGCCCCTGTGCAAATAGCCAATTTCACAGACGGCAGACATAATCGTCTCGCCATCAAGGGCCACCAAGGTACGCAGGGTGCCGTGGCTGGCGGGGTGAGAGGGCCCGAGGTTGAGAAACATCAAGTCGGTGTGAAGATCTTGGTAAAACTCAGGCTCAAAATCTTGGTTGACAGGATGGAGTTCGTTGATCCGCTGCATTATTTCAGCCCCTTTTCTTTCAGGCGTTTGTCCATTTCATCCATCAATGAATCGTTGACGGTTAAGACCTGTCGTTTTTCGATCGGGTAATCTTTGCGCAGGGGGTGGCCCTCAAATTCAATGTGGTTGAGGATGCGCTTGAGATTGGGATGGCCCTTAAACTGAATGCCGTACATGTCCCAGACTTCGCGTTCGAGCCAATTGGCGGTTTTCCAAAGCGAAATCGCGGTGTCGACGTTTAAATCTGCAGCACCCACGGGCACCTTGAGGCGCAGCCGGTGACCTTTGTCGAGGGAGTGCAGGTGATAAACCACTTCATAGCGTTGAACTTTTTTGACAGGGAAATTGAGGTAGTCGACAGCGCTGAGATCGGTCAGAAGATTAAAATCCATCTCAGGATCGTCGCGCAGAAATTGCAAGACTTTTAAAGCCACATCTTTTTTACACAGGGCCACGGGCATGTCCCGGCCCTCGGTGGTTTCGAGGATATTATCGCCAAACTGGCTTTGGAGGCGCTCAAGCAGCGGATGCATGGCAGTTTTTGCCTTTCGCGAATTTTACTCTGGCATTTTACCATTGAACAGGGCTGAGGGGGGAGAAGGCCCGCTCATACGCCAATTAATGCCCTTGCAAGCGGCCTTTGGCATCAAATTCGATCAAAAGATCGCCGGCTTTGTCTTGGGAGACCCGCAAATCCTGGAGTTCAAGCCCTTCGACAGAAGGGGTTTGACGCTCAGTTGTGTGAATGCCTTTGCCTTCAAACAGCGCCAAAAATGGCAAATTGCCCTGATCTTTGCGGCGCAAACCCGATAAAAAGACGTCGATATGTTCAGGATCGTAAGGCTTAAGTCCACTTTCAGCCAGTCCTTTGCCAAAGGCCTTAAAAATGCCATGGGTTTCATTTTGGGCAATGGGCCTCACAAGCGGGATATGGTAGCGCTTTTCGAGGTTAAGAACCCCCTCCGATGAGACATCGGTAATCAGGGTAAAGAGATTGGGAATCACAAAGTGAAAGCGGGTGCCTTCCAGGCGGCGCTGAATCAGACCCCCTTTGATCTGGGTGCGAATCAGCCAGGGCAAAAAGCCCAGGGCTTTGTCCACGGCTTTGCTCAGCCCGACATGGACATGGCCATTGATCAGCACCGCACCACAGGCTTGGGGTTGTATCAGGGCATGTAAACTCAGGGTACCAGAAACCTTGAGAGTGACAGGGGTAGTATCAATGAGAGGCTTTTCCACTTTAATCGCCTACGTTTACCTGTTTTCCATCGGCTCCCAAAACCTTATGTAGGCTTAAGCTTTGATTGACACCGGGGGTATAAGAACTTTCACAGCAAATATCTACTTTTCCGCCATCAGTGCCTTTAAATGCCCCTCCATTGTCTACGAGAGCAAAATAAATGGGGGAGGTTTTGTAAATCGCTTCCAATTCGGGGATGCGAAAGACATCCCCGTAATTAAGGGGGGATTTTCCGACCTGGTAAAGTGCCGAATCCATCGCTATGGCGACATAATTATCCGGCCCCGTTTTGCCTTTTTTGATATTTGCCAGCACATTTTCAAGGGTGTGAGGCTTGAGAGGATTACCAATACTGTCTTTTGTCCCCCCTTGCAGGCTGGTGTTTTTGGGGGCATAACTGGTACCGGCTGCCACGTGAAAGAATTCACTGCGCTCACAGGTGGTGCCTTTATGGTTGTTTAAATCAGATAGATTCAAGCTTGGGGTGGCGCGGCCCTTCGCTGGTGGCGTGTTGGGCAAATCGTGTTTGGCCAGATTTAACATGGCCTGGCATTCCTTGGCATCTACTTTGCCATCATTTTTAAGCGCTGCAACCGTCATTTCTCGGGTCTTATCTACCAATTCAACAGCTTCAGCTTTTTCGGCTTTGCTGAGGTGTTTAGAGATGGCGATATCCGCTTTGACCCGTTTGCTTTCATCCGCACTTAGGCCCGATTGGCCATCACTGCCAGAGGTATAGTTTTTACGGGGATGAAGGGGCTGAACATAGGCCGCGAAAGTTTTGGGCAAAATGGGATTGGAACTCATCAGCGCCTCGCTTTTAAATCGTTGAATTGCTACAGTATTCTATACTAGGATTTTAATCCCTGCTTGCATGGTTTGAATAGCTTGAACTGAGATAATTTTTGAACGTGGAACCCAGACAGAACATGCTGAGTGTGGTCGTTTTAACTTCACCTGGACGAGAACCCGATCTTGAAGTCTGTTTGTCGATGCTTTGTCAACAGCGTTTCCGCTCCTTCGAGGTGATTGTTGTGGATGATGGTTCTGCGCAGGGACACATCAGTGCCCAACCGTTTGAGACACAATTGGCTTTAAAATATATTTGGAGCAGGCACCGGGGGAATCTGTCTGCACAGAGAAATTTGGGTGCAAGCGAAAGCAATGGGAGGGGCCTGGTTTTTTTGGATTCGGATATCTTGCTTAATCCACATGGCTTGGGGATATATGCCGCGTTAATCGCCGAAAAAGACCGCCGCGCAATAGGGGGATATATTGGCAGTCATGGGGATTTTGTCAGCCCCTCTTATTGGTTGCCTGAACAGCAGGTATGGGGAGTGGATTACCGTTTTGGTTTTGTCAAAGCCCGTGAATTATGGGTTCATCGGGATGTCATCTTGCATCCATTTCGCTATTTTTGGAGTGGGAATTTTGCGATTCGGCGTTCAGATTTTGAGCGGGTGGGTGGCTTTAACCCCCAATTTAAAGGCTGGGGGTTGGAAGATATTGACCTTGGCCAGCGCCTGATGCAAGCGGGGATAGCCCTTGATTTTTGTCTCGATACTTGGGCAGAACAACGGGTTCCTGCTCAACAAAAGAGAGAACCCCGGCAGACTCAGAATCAGATTCACCTCAGCCCTGAACCCGAAATCGCCATTCCCGCTCAGGTGATTTACAATCCAGCCTTTAGCTTATTGGGAGAAATTCTACATGGACACCATTTTCCCAAGTCAGGCCGTTGGCCTGCCTTGGCGATTCCGGAGACTGAGCAAGCGCAGTGGCAACACATCACTTTATGAGTTCAAGTGAAAAGCTCAAAATGGCTGCCGCGAAAGCGCTTGACCGGATTGCCGCGCTCCAGGGCATGGTGCGCCTGCCAGCGGCTCTGTTCAGCGGCTTGCTGCCGGGCCTGATCTTGGTTTTGCAGCAGCGCTGAAAGCCGAGCCAAAGCCAATTGGCGATTGCGCATTTGTGAGCGCTCTTCTTGGGCCAAGACACTCAGGCCGCTGGGCAAATGGGTGAGCCGAACCGCCGACTCAACTTTGTTCACATTTTGCCCACCAGGGCCGCTGCTGCGCTGGCTTTCAAAACGCAAATCGCGTTCATTGAGTTGGGTGCTGGTGACGGGTTCAAAACACTGTATCCCGACAAACCAATTCTTGCGTTTGTGGGTGGGCCGAAAAGGGCTCTGCCCCACCCACAAAATACTTCCCTGCCAGGAGCGGGCCCAGTTTTCAGCCTGGGGGCCCTCTAAACTGCACAGTGCAGAATTCAGGGTGTTTGGCTCGGGGCCAGCATCCGCTTTTAGCAATTCCAGCTTGAGTCCTTGGCCTTGGGCAGATTTTTGCATAAATGCAAACAGGCGGGCCACCACCCAAGCACATTCAGCGGGCCCTTGTCCGGCAGAGATTTGCAGCCACATCAGCGTTGCCTCATTTTATAAGTGATCACAGGTTCGAGTATGGCCCAAACTTCGACCAATTCAGCCTCAACCAGATCTTGCACAACCCTATCGATGGCTTTATACGCAGCGGGGGCCTCTTCGTAGAGCAGATTTTTATCTTCGCAGATCACCCAAGAGCCCAATTCGGTGCGCACCAGATCTTCGGCTTTGTAGCGCTTTTCGAGTCGTCCTTTGCTCTCGCTGCGGCTCCATTTGCGCCCGGCCCCGTGGGCCAATGACCAAGCACTGTGGGCCGAAGGCAGGGGCTGTACCAAATAACTGGCACTGCCCCGCGAACCAGGAATGACCACAGGCCCCTGATCAGCCGGAGAGGCACCTTTGCGGTGGAGCCAACAGGCACAGCCTTGGTAAGTCTGGGGGGTGACACTGTTGTGGCAAAGATCCAGCAGACGTTGGCCCGTTGCCCCCAAGAGATCCAAAAAGCGTTTTTGGATCAGGCTGCGGTTGGCTTCGCCCCACTTGACTGCAGAGTCATGTGCCTTCACATAAGCAAAAGCGGCTTCACTTTCGCTGTTTAAACCGGCTCCCCCCCATTGCGCTGTGTGGTCTCTCAGGATTCGCTCTCCCAGACCGCGAGAACCGCTGTGTACAAGCAAAAGCAAATGGGCCGGGTCCAATCCCAGGGCCTTGACCTGATCGGGTTTAAAAACTTGGCTCAACCGCTGCAATTCAGCAAAGTGATTGCCGCCGCCAATGGTGCCAAGAGAAGCGTCAAAGGGTGTCGATTCCAAGCCAAAATCCGCCAACCAGACGGCACGGTCTCCCGTCCAAGGGTCTTCGAGCCCTTCCAGACGGCGCAAACTGCGTTCGGCCTTCCATTTGCGCAGCACAAGATCACTTTGCCAAAGCCCCATCCCACAGCCGATATCATTGCCGACCAAATGGGGGTAGATATGGTTTTCGGCGACAAAAGCAGCCCCAATCGGGTGCCCTTTGCCGGGATGTAAATCGGGCAGGCCCACGGCCAAACGCATAGCCGGCAAACGGGCCATGGTCTTGAGTTGTTCGATCGCGGCACCTTCAATCCAGCTTTGGGCTGAGGCGATAATTCTAACTTCGGCGTCTGACATACATCCTCATTTTTTACTTCACTGTTTTTGCCAGACGCAGACAATCCCACTTCGGTTCCCAATGGTCTTCACAATCTTCATAAATTCGGCTTCACAATCTTCACAATCTTCACAATCTTTATAATCTTTATAATTCCTTTAAAAACCCTTCACAAATCACCTCAATAGATAATTTTATGATTTTTTAGCATTTTTTTTGATTGGAGATGGAACTTTAAAGCCCTAAGATCCTTCTTTATGATTATCCGATTCAATGTTTAGAATTCCGCTTCTAAAATTTAGCTGCTGATTTTATGTCTGTTTCGAGGGTTTCGCGAAGGCTTCCGCGGCCCTCTTTTTTTTTAATCAAAAAGGGAGAAAAACTGATGTACGTCAAACCCGTCAACCCAGCCCTTTTTCCGCTGCTCTGGCGCTTTTGCCACAAAGACCCGCGTTTGCTGGAATTGCGGGGTCTCATCACGCCTTGGCTGAAAAGCGATGCGCCGCTAGAGATTCAAACCCGTTGGCAACAACTGTGCCAGGCCCCACTCGATTGGGAGGCCTTGCAAAATCTCTCAGAGGCAGAACAAACCCTGCTTTGGGATTCGCTGGTTTTGCTCAGTGGTTTGGTGGGGTTTCCCGCTCATTTGAGGGAAGTGCTGCAAACCTGGGCTGAATTATTGGCTTATCCTGATCTGGAGGCCAATCTGGCCAAACAAGCGGCAGAACTGGCCCGCGATCAAGAAGACGATCTCTCCATGTGGGTGTTTCGCAGCCTCAAAGCCCTGCAAGAATATTGGCAAACGGGACAGACCCCTTTTTATGGTTTTTACAGCATGCGTCTCTTACATTTGCTCACGAATCAGCGCAGCAGCAGTTTGTGGGGCTATTTGGCGGCGCTGTTTATGCCACCCCAAACCCAACCTCTGGCCCAGGAACTGATTCCCACCACAGCCTTTCCCCATTGGCTGAAGGACTTGCAGCAAAAAGCCTATGGGGTTTTTCCAAACAGATTAAAGGGAACAACGGTGGCAGCCATTCGCCAATTCGCTGAAACAACCCCGTGTACCCCCTCTTATCACGACCGTGAGGTCTATGATCGGCTGACAGGGCAGCCTTTGGTGGAACCCCTGATCTTTGACCCGGCTGCCCCGGTGGCCCGGCGCTCTAATTTTACCCCGGCCCAAATTGTGCAATTGCCCGAAGTACAGGCCCTGATGGCCCATGCCGATCTCTGGGCCACCGCCCGCGCCTATTTACAGGCCGAGCCGCAATTGGTGCTGGTCAGCCTGTGGTGGTCGAGTGATTTTCAGGGGCCCCACAGCCGCTACACTGGCCAGATCTGGCATATCGACATCGACCGATTTCGCTTTCTCAATTGTTTTGTCTATCTGAGCGATGTCGGGCCCGAAAATGGCCCCCATGAATACGTGATCGGCTCGCAGGGCACCAAGCCCCTGCCACTTTCGGTGGACAAGCGCATGGAACCCGAAGAACTCATGGCCCACTATGCCCCCGAACACTTTGTCGAGATTTGCGGCCCGGCGGGCACTGTCTTTATGGGGGATACCCGTGCTTTTCACAGGGGGCGGCCCCTGGAACGCGGTTCGCGCCTGATGCTGCAACTCGACTTTGCCACCGACCGCTTTGGCGAAAATTGCCCGCGGGTGCCGGTGGCGGCCCTGGATGCAGGCTTTGCCGAGATGCGGAAAGCTTTTCCAGCAAACTTTTATAATTATCCTGCTCTGTGATTTAGTTTTGAAGTGTTGATGATAGGAAGGAATGGCTAATGGTAGGAAAAAGACGTTTACACAGGCTTCATCTTCTGGCGACTCTTTCGCTGGTTTATGGCTGTCAGGGTTCTCAGACTGCCCCGACAGCCAATCAAAACCCTCACCCGATCTCAAGTGCGGCGACGGCTTCTTCTGCAAATCCCATTTCTACTCCTGATTCTAGTCCTGAGCTTCGGATTTTGGCCTTAAGTTCAGAAGAACTTGCAGAGGTGAAAGCCAATCCCATTGTGGCAGCGAATAACCGTTTTGCCTTTAAACTTTTTAATGCCCTGAGTGAAGAACAATCGCAGAAAAACCTGTTTGTATCTCCGCTCAGTGTCTCGTTGGCCTTGCAAATGACCTGGAACGGGGCACAGGGTGAAACCAAGGCTGAGATGGCGAAAGCGTTAGAAATAGACGGGTTGAAACCAGAACAGGTGAATCGCGGTTCCTCGCTTTTGATGCGTAAATTACATAAACCAGCCGAGGACATTCAATTGGCCGTGGCCAATGGCATTTTTGCCAATGATCGCTTTGAGCTGCTGCCTGAATTTGTCAAAAAGAACAAAGAAAATTTCTTTTCAGAAGTACGTGCAATCCATTTTAGCAATGGCTCCACCCAGACTGAGATCAATGACTGGGTAAGCAAAGCCACAGAGCAAAAAATTCCCCAGCTCTTAAGCCCAATCGATCCGGACCCTCGATGGGCAGAACTCACTGTGATGTATTTGCTCAATGCCCTTTATTTTAAAGCCGATTGGTCTCGTAAATTTGAAGAATTTGAAACGAAGGATAAGCTTTTCAGTCTTTCAGATGGCAACAAAAAAAAGGTGCCAATGATGCGTCAATTCGGCTCTTTTCACTATCTGCCTCCAGGCCACCCTCAACTCAAGAATGATTTTCAGGCCCTTGAACTGCCCTACGGCAATCAGGGGAAAATCAGTATGTATCTTTTCCTTCCGGGCTACGGAAGCTCCCTCAGTCAGATTCGCCAAGATCTGAGCAAAATGGACATGGACCTTCTCTTTCGCGCATTTGGGACAGAAACGGGCAGTCTCACTATGCCCAAATTCAAACAAGAGTGGGAACAAGATTTGGTAAAAACGTTACAAACACTGGGAATAAAACAGGCTTTTGATCCGATCTTGGCAGATTTCTTCGCAATGGCAAAACCACGCACCCCGCTCGATCAGTTTTATCTTTCTGATGTTTTTCAAAAAGCACAGATCGACGTCAATGAAAAGGGAACGACTGCAAGTGCGGTTACCTATGTAGAGGTCTCTGTTCCTGCCAGTTCTGAGCCTCAAAGAGCGCTTGAAATGATTTGTGATCGTCCCTTTCTCTATCTGATTCGCGACAATCAAACCGGGCAAATTTTGTTTATGGGCAATGTCTATGACCCCAGTTTGATTCCCAGCGATGCGCCCTCAGGGAATTCGGCGAACACAGATGTTTCTCAAGAACCCAAAAAATTTCCTATCTATTACCCTGATCAAAATATAGATCTCTCAGTGGGGGACAGAACCACATTCAATGGGAAAATTTTTGATGAGAATCATGCCCCTTTGGATGGCGTGACCGTCAAAGCGGTCTCAATGAACACGGCTGTTCCTTATCAAGCAGAGACTTTTTCTACGGAGGGGACCTATGCCTTTAATCGGGTTCCCGCTGGGACTCAAATCCAGATAAGCATTCATAAGCCAGGATTCAGTACCCGTCAACGGATAGAAGTGTTGAAGTCAAATAACGAGGGCGACCCCAATGCCAATCGCTATGATTTTGGCAATGATGGTGTTGATAAACAATTCTCAGCAGACGCTTTGGCCCTCAGTGAAAAACCAGAGGTGATCAAGGTCAGTCCGAGTCGCAACGGCACTAATATTGACCCCAAAACCAGTTTTGCCTTGACATTCTCCAAGCCCATGGATCGAAAAAGCATTGAAGATACTTTTGCGGTCTTTGCTTTTAACCAGCGCAAGCTGAGTGTTGACAGTGCCAATCTATCAAAGCCGTATACCTTCAATGGCAATGAAAATATCAGCAGTAATTTTTTAGCTGGAAACAGTTCGCAAATCTGGGATAAAGCAGCTTTTAACATCTCTTGGAACAGCGACGATACCGAAGCCACCTTCAGCTTTAAAGAGCAAAAACAATTGCCCAGTGACAGAGACAGCCAGCGTGTACCTGATTATAATATTGCCTTCCGCGCTTTCGACTCCGGCAATCGCACAATCAAAGACAAAAGGGGAATCAGCCGGAGTGAAAACCACTTTAAACTGACCAACGGTGATTTTGAGGAATCGCTTAAATTCTCAATCAAAGTGGATGAGCAACCCCCGCGTCTTTCTGCTCTGAGTGCTGAAACGACAGAAAATGGGGGGCTCAATGGGGATGCTGTGCGGGTGAGATACAGTGAGCCGATGATCTTCGCTACCCGTGATCTCTCCATTGCAGGAGGCATGGGAAATCATCCGGGGGCAGAGCAGCAAGCGCCTGCTGCCTATCCTGGCAGCGGGGTCGCCACAGGCCAGACCAGTGCTTTGAATTATCTCACCACCGTGATTCAGACGGGAGGACGCACCACCTTTGCTGGCCCTTGGGGCGCATTGGGCGGGACAGCTGTCTATGATACGGCCGATCCCACCCATCACACCGTTTTGCTTTTGCCCCCAGCCTACACAAATGCCTCAGTCAGCCATGCCTATCTTTTGGGGGCGACTCTTAACACTGCCCCCGGAAATTATCTGAGTGATGGCAATGGCAATACAGCAGGTGTGCTGACCTTGCTGAGAACCAATGGCTTAGCCAATCAGGATTTTAACTTTAACCTCAGCGCGAATTTATCCAGTAATCAGGCCATCGCAGCCGATCTCCAGAACGCCTTAAATAACGCAATTGCCGCCGCCAATCCCCCTGCCAGTGCCCAGGCGTTTAGCGTCAGGGCTTCAACACAGAGTCCTGATCCTGGGATTATAAGCCTGCAATTCAATGATACCAGTGGCCATTATGCTGGTTTTGCGTTCAAAAGTGAGATCAGTGGCCAGCCAACAGACCAATTGCCTGTGCTGAAAACGGGTGGGGCGACACTTCCAGGCGGCCCCGGACAGACATTGGCGCTGATTCAACCGGGAGATACGGTCCGAATCAAGGTCAAAACCACAGTCATGGATCCCGCCGGGAATACGCTCGATAGCGTGCATGACAGTGCTTCGAGCAGTGCGAGCTAGCTTTGATGTTTCGCTTAAAAAATAGCAACTTGAGGAGGAATTGAATGATGTCGCAGCAAAAAAGAAAGCTGTACCGTATCCATTTGCTCTTAAGCCTTTCACTGGTTTATGCCTGTCAGGGTTCACAAACGCCGCTCCAACCCAACCAAAATAATTCCCATTTAGTTCCTCCGAACGGCCAGACAACACAGACAATACCCGTTTCTATTTCTGAGACACCTGTGCCAAGCATTTTAACGTCTTCCGAGCCTGTTTATCCTAAGTACAACAATATCTACAGTGATTGGTCAGATTATTCAGTTATAGACTTTACAACTTTAAATGGCAAAATTTTTGATGATACGCATGCCCCCTTGGAGGGGGTGAGTATCTTTGCAAAATCGCTGAATAGCTCTATCCCCTACGAAGGTGAAACCATCTCCGTGGCTGGAAATTATGTGTTTAATAGAGTGCCCTGTGGAACCCAAATTGAAATTAAAGTCAAAAAACCTGGTTTTGCGACCCGAATTCGTACAGAGGTTCTAAAGATCAACCAAGAGGGAGATCCCAATGCCAATCGCCATGATTTTGGCAATGATGGCTTTAACACCACTTATTCGGCAGATTATTATGCTCTCAGTGATCAACCAGAGGTTATTCGCGTTACTCCTGCGCGTAGCGGAACAAATGTTGCCCCTCAAACCAGCTTTGTGCTTGGATTTTCTGAGCCTTTGGATCGAAAAAGTGTTGAAGACACTTTTGCGGTCTATAGTTTTAACCAGCGCAAGCTGAGTGTTGACAGTGCCAATCTATCAAAGCCGTATACCTTCAATGGCAATGAAAATATCAGCAGTAATTTTTTAGCTGGAAACAGTTCGCAAATCTGGGATAAAGCAGCTTTTAACATCTCTTGGAACAGCGACGATACCGAAGCCACCTTCAGCTTTAAAGAGCAAAAACAATTGCCCAGTGACAGAGACAGCCAGCGTGTACCTGATTATAATATTGCCTTCCGCGCTTTCGACTCCGGCAATCGCACAATCAAAGACAAAAGGGGAATCAGCCGGAGTGAAAACCACTTTAAACTGACCAACGGTGATTTTGAGGAATCGCTTAAATTCTCAATCAAAGTGGATGAGCAACCCCCGCGTCTTTCTGCTCTGAGTGCTGAAACGACAGAAAATGGGGGGCTCAATGGGGATGCTGTGCGGGTGAGATACAGTGAGCCGATGATCTTCGCTACCCGTGATCTCTCCATTGCAGGAGGCATGGGAAATCATCCGGGGGCAGAGCAGCAAGCGCCTGCTGCCTATCCTGGCAGCGGGGTCGCCACAGGCCAGACCAGTGCTTTGAATTATCTCACCACCGTGATTCAGACGGGAGGACGCACCACCTTTGCTGGCCCTTGGGGCGCATTGGGCGGGACAGCTGTCTATGATACGGCCGATCCCACCCATCACACCGTTTTGCTTTTGCCCCCAGCCTACACAAATGCCTCAGTCAGCCATGCCTATCTTTTGGGGGCGACTCTTAACACTGCCCCCGGAAATTATCTGAGTGATGGCAATGGCAATACAGCAGGTGTGCTGACCTTGCTGAGAACCAATGGCTTAGCCAATCAGGATTTTAACTTTAACCTCAGCGCGAATTTATCCAGTAATCAGGCCATCGCAGCCGATCTCCAGAACGCCTTAAATAACGCAATTGCCGCCGCCAATCCCCCTGCCAGTGCCCAGGCGTTTAGCGTCAGGGCTTCAACACAGAGTCCTGATCCTGGGATTATAAGCCTGCAATTCAATGATACCAGTGGCCATTATGCTGGTTTTGCGTTCAAAAGTGAGATCAGTGGCCAGCCAACAGACCAATTGCCTGTGCTGAAAACGGGTGGGGCGACACTTCCAGGCGGCCCCGGACAGACATTGGCGCTGATTCAACCGGGAGATACGGTCCGAATCAAGGTCAAAACCACAGTCATGGATCCCGCCGGGAATACGCTCGATAGCGTGCATGACAGTGCTTCGAGCAGTGCGAGCTAGCTTTGATGTTTCGCTTAAAAAATAGCAACTTGAGGAGGAATTGAATGATGTCGCAGCAAAAAAGAAAGCTGTACCGTATCCATTTGCTCTTAAGCCTTTCACTGGTTTATGGGTGCAAAAGTTCACAAAGCAATTTATTACTCAATCAAAAACCAATGCCTATGCCCAGCTCAAATGCTCAGACAGCCCTTTCGCCGAGCCCAACACTCAGTCCTGCTCCCAGTCCTGCTCCCAGTCAGACTCCCAACGCTGAATTAAAAATTCAGGCCCTCAGCCCAGCTGAGATTCAAGAAGTGGCAGCGAATCCCTTGGTGGATGCCAATAATCGCTTTGCCTTGAAACTCTTCAATGTTTTGGCAGAAGAGCACAAACAGAAAAATATTTTTGTCTCTCCGTTGAGTGTTTCTCTGGCTTTTCAAATGGTTTTGAATGGAGCTGATGGCAAAAATCGCGCAGAGATGGCACAAGCACTGGAGATAGATCAATTTACACCAGAGCAAGTCAATCGTGGGGCTCATTTGTTGATGCGCAAACTGTTGAAACCAGCAGCAGATATCCAACTCGAAGTGGCCAATGCGATTTTTGCCAATGACCGGTATCATTTATTGCCTGAGTTTGCAAAAATCAATCAGGATAATTTCTTGGCTGAGATACGTAATCTCCATTTCACAAATGGCCCAACCCAAACTGAAATCAATGCCTGGGTCAGTCAGCAGACACACACAAAAATTCCCTCAGTCTTAGAACCCTTAGAAGATCCTGTTGAGGCCGAATTTTGGGAAAATAATGTGGTGATGTATCTGATCAATGCACTCTATTTTAAAGCCAATTGGACGCATAAATTTGAAACCTTTGAAACCCAACAAAAAGTGTTCACGCTTGCTGATGGACAAAAAAAACAGGTTCCGATGATGCGTCAATTTAATACCTTTCGCTATCTTGGCCCAGATCCTGCGGATTTAAACCGAAACTTTCAGGCAATTGAACTGCCTTATGGCAAAGGTCGGCAATTGGGGATGTATATTTTTCTGCCCAGTTATGGAGCCAGTCTGAGCCAGATGATAAGAGAGATGGGTTATCTGGATTTAAAGAAACTTTTTGATTCTTTTGTCAGCGAGCCCGGGAGTTTGAGCCTACCTAAGTTTAAGCTCAAAGATGAGTTCGATTTAATCAAACCTATGCAGGCACTCAACATGCTGATGGCTTTTGAGGGTGGAGATTTTTCGAAAATGATTCAAGCTGAAGATACCTTAAAGATTTCAAAGGCCTTTCAAAAATCTTTGATCGAAGTCAATGAAGAGGGCACTGAAGCTGCTGCTGTGACCGTGATAGAGATGGCCCCTCTTCCCAGTTCAGAACCCATGCGGCGGATTGAAATGATTGTCGATCGCCCCTTTATGTACCTGATTCGTGACAATGAAACGGGCCAAATCTTGTTTATGGGCAATGTTTATGACCCCAGTGTCGAAGCTTAGCTAAATCATTCACATCAAAAAATCACAGAACCTTGTGTCCAATCCTGGTAAAATCGAGGCTTGGAGGATTACAATTTCATGGCAGATACTCTTCAAAGCAAAGGTCTGGCAGGTGATTTCTGGGGCGGTTTGGCGGCCATGTTGGTGGCCCTGCCCGCAGCGATCGCCTTTGGCGTGACCATCTTTTCTGCAATTGGCCCCACGTACGGCTCTCAAGGTGCGTTTGCGGGCATTTTGGGGGCGACCGCAATTGGCTTGATTGCGGCAGCCTTGGGCGGCACTCCCCGGCTGATCTCAGCCCCCTGTGCCCCGGCTGCAGCCGTACTTTCAGCCCTGGCGATTGAAATGGTGCGCAAAGGCACCGATCCGATCCAAATTTTATTGATGCTCAGCTTAATTGGGCTTTTGGCTGGGGGTCTGCAGATTGTCTTTGGCCTGCTCAAATTGGGCCGGTTGATCAAATACATGCCGTACCCGGTGGTGAGCGGCTATCTCAGTGGGGTGGGGCTGGTCATCATTCTCAGCCAGATTCCCAAATTTCTGGGGGTTCCCAAAGGCCATGATTTGCTTCAAATTTTGTCTCAACCGGCACATTGGCGCTGGCAAAGTCTGGTTGTAGGGGGAGCCACCGCCGCAGTGATGCTGTTGGCTCCCAAGCTCACCAAAGCTGTTCCGGCCGTGATTCTGGCCCTGGCGGCGGGCATTTTGGCCTATTTGGGACTGGGGCTGATAGATCCCGCGCTGATGGTCTTAAACGGCAATGCGCTGTTGGTCGGGCCCGCTGCAGGGGTACAAGGGGGCTTTCTCGACAGTTTAACGGGCCGCTGGTTGGCGGTGGGCAAGCTCAATCTGCCACAGATTCAAGAGCTCTTGATGCCTGCGCTGACATTGGCTGTATTACTTTCGATCGATACCCTCAAAACCTGTGTCGTGATGGATTCCCTGACCCGCAGTCGCCACGATTCCAACAAAGAGCTCATCGGACAGGGGCTGGGCAATCTCTCTTCCGCTGTGATTGGCGGCGTTCCCGGTGCTGGCACCATGGGAGCCACCTTGGTGAACCTCTCAAGCGGCGCCCAAAGTCGCCGTTCAGGTCTGTTTGAAGGCGGCTTTGCTCTGGCTGCCATGTTGGTGCTGGGTTCGCTGATTGCCTGGGTGCCAATAGCTTCTCTGGCCGCGATTTTGATTGTGATTGGGGTGCGAATGTTTGATACCAAGAGCTTGCACCTGCTCAAATCCAAATCCACCGTACTCGACTTTTGTGTGATCGTGGCAGTCGTCTTGGTGGCGGAAACGATCAGCCTGATTGCCGCATCAGCGGTGGGGATTGGCTTGGCCATTATGTTGTTTATCCGCGAGCAGATTCGCAGCAGCAATGTGCGCCGCAAAATTTATGGCAACCAGATTTTTTCCAAACAGATCAGACTGCCCGATGAGCGGCAAATCCTTGAAGATCGCGGGCATCAAACGGTCTTGTTTGAATTGCAGGGCAGTCTGTTCTTTGGCACCACCGATCAGCTGTATACCGCCCTGGAAGCCGATCTCAAAACCTGCAAATACATGATTCTGGATATGCGCCGGGTCCAGACCTTTGATATCAGTGCCGCCCATATGCTGGAATTGGTCAAAGACATGCTCTCGGAACGGGGGGCCTTTTTGCTTTTTAGCCATTTTCCCCGCAGTGTGCCCACAGGTCAAGATTTAGAGGCCTATTTTAATGCCTTGGGTTTGGTACATCCCGAGAGTCAAAGCCAGATTTTTGCCGAACTCGATGGGGCGCTGGAATGGGTTGAAAACAGGATTCTGGCCGAAACCCAGATCGCACCCCGCCATGAAAAGGCCCTGGCCTTGCGCGAAATAGAGATCTTTAAAGGCCGCAAAGAGACCACTTTGGCAGATCTCGAAGCCTGTATCGAGAGTAAAATCTTTCTCAAAGGAGAGCGGATTTTTTCAAGGGGGGAAATTGGGGATGAGCTGTTTATGATCCGGCGTGGAACTGTGCGGATTGAATTGCCAATTGAAGGGGAACAAACCCATCATATAGCCACTTTTGGCCAAGGAGATTTCTTTGGCGAAATGGCGTTTTTGGATCTCCAGGCCCGCTCAGCAGACGCCATTGCCTCTGAAGAGACGGAACTCTTTGTGCTCTCTCGGGAGCAGTTTGAAGTCTTTGCAGAAGGCCATTTTAAGACTGCTGCTCGCCTATTAGCAGGATTGGCGCGGGTTTTGTCCCTGCGTTTGCGCTATGCTGATGCCGAATTGCGGGCCATGCAATTGAGTTAAAAAGTTTATATGCCGATCTCATTTAAAAGCCCTGTCAGTTCTTGATTGGCTTCGAAACCTGTGATCTGGCCTTTGCTTAAATCTGTAAATAAATGAATCAAATGTGCGGCTTGAATATTCGCTTTGTCTTTGCCGAGCAGTTCAGCCACTGTCTTTTGGTAAATTTCAGTTTTAAGCTCACGGCTCTCATTATCTGTATAGCGAATTTCGAGACGAACGCTCTGCTCCAAGATATTTTTTTGGTTTTGATTGGCCTGAAACTGTTCCCAAAAATACTGGGAGGTATTGGCTGAAAAATTGGTGGGTTGAACCTGTCCTGGATCTTTTGAAATCTGCTCTGCTGAAGAAGCTCCGTGATAGAGTTGACCGGGGTATTCTATTTTAAAGCGCACATTTCGGGCAGCCAAAGCTATCAGTGGAATGAATTTATCTCCCATGGCTTCACGCATATCCATTTTACTCACCACACTATAATAGGCTCCTCTTCCAGCCTCGGTTAAGGCATTAAGCAGGGTTTGATTGTGTTCAAATCCCATTCCAAGGGCCGAAAGGAATATTCCCTGTTGATTGCGGCGTGCGGCCAAGGCTTTGAGACTTTCTAAATCTTCACTACCCTCGGTAGGCAGGGCATCTGTAATAAACAGCACCCGGTTTAGTTTGTTGGGATCATTGTAACGATCAGCGATGCGGTATCCCTCTTCAAGGGCCCGGGCCAGATTGGTATTGCCCGAGTGGGTTATTTTCGCGATAGCCTTTAGATATGGGCTCAGATCCTCGCCAAAATTCAAGCCTTCAATTTCAACAATGGGTTTATTTGCAAAGGTAATGAGGTTGAGCACATCCCCTGGTTTTAGTTGTGTTAGGAGCTGTTCTAAACCTGCTTTAAGCAATTCCAGCCGGGTGGGGGGTGTTTGCCCGGCTTCATCTGCCAATGCTGTATATGCGGTCATGGAATTGGAAATATCTGCCACAACAGTCAGCACGGTATTTTTGCGGGTGGCTTTACAGAGCACAGGGGCACTGACATGCACTCCCAATTCAAAGCGATCAAGCAGCGGATGAGTGGGGTGGGGGTATTTCCACAAACCCATGGAGACTTTAAATTGGCCTGTGGATTCCTGTTGCAGAGAGTCAAAGTTTTCGTAATTCAAAAACTCCCAGGGTCTGGCCCAAGCTGGATCGGGCCTTTGACCGTGATTTATAGCGGCTTTGCTCAATTCAACACCGGCCGTACTGGCTGAATCGTCATAGGTAAAATAAAAGGATTCGCGCGGGTTTTGTGGGGGAGGTAGGGGCGTTGCTGATAGGCTAAGCAAAGAAGGCAAAGCTAAAGGGGTAGATGTGGAGATAGGGGTGGGGGTCGGCTCTGGTGTCGGGAGGTTGCTGGGTCTTGGCACAATGGCATTTAATCTAAACCACCCGAGAACCGTTTCAAAATCACCCTCGGTCACTTTAAAATAGTGATTTTGGCGAGCAATTCCACTTTTGTCCTTGATTGTGCCGTCCAGATAGCGAAAACTCCAGCTAAAGTCTTTTAAATCTGGGGCTGAGAAGATGTCTGTTGGCAAGGGTAATTCAACTTCTGTATCATCGCTGTTCCAGGTAAATTGAAAGACATCGGGACTGTAGAGCAATTCTGTTGGAATGAAATTGTTTCCACCTGGCCAACGGTAGAGACCCAGATTTTTTTCGACCGTGCCTCTGTCCATGGGTTCGG
The DNA here is from genome assembly GCA_018780035.1 of Candidatus Sericytochromatia bacterium. Lineage (GTDB taxonomy): Bacteria > Cyanobacteriota > Sericytochromatia > UBA7694 > UBA7694. Next base: position 11,766 of record JADMKE010000033.1, on the reverse strand, counting down.
AAAATTGAATCCGAACCCCTTTGGGGGTTTCAACCAAACCTGGGGTGTTGACAATACGCATACGGGAGACTTCAGGTTTATCGCTGAGAGCATTAAAGGGGGAGGAGAAGGGACTGTTCGCCAAGTTTGCCCCGACACCAAAATCATAACGATTCGCGTTTGGATCCCCGGCTTTATTCGATTTTAAAACATCCACTCGTTTACGGGTAGTAAACCCTGCTCTTGAAGCCGTAATTTCGACTTGAACACCCGAAGGGGCATTGTTAAAAGCGAAATATCCACCTCTTGAAACGGTGGATGCTTCAAATGGGACGGAGCTGTTCAAGGACTTTGCTTTAACGGTAACGCCATCCAAAGGCATTTGATTGTCATCATAGATTTTGCCAAAAAATGTATTTTTCTCAATAATCGAGATATCACTGGTCGCAAGCGGCCAAGGAGAGCCTCCACCACCACCACCACCACCACCACCACCACCACCACCACCACCGCCAGAAGGAGAATAGGGTGTCACAATGGCAATGGGTAAAGGGGCCCCAAAGATCGCTCCGGGTTGTGGCGAAGGCAAATGATTATGAGAAAATGAGAGCTGAATCAGTTTCTCGATTAAATGGCGGTATTCGCGGGCAGTGGATTGGGCGTAACCCTGATCGCCACTGCTGACTTGCCCTTGGCAACTGCGCGTGATTTTCGGGTCGCGTCCACTGCCCCCGAGGGCTTGAAAAAATTTGCTTTCAGAGGGAGAGAAACGGGAGTGGGTGGAAATGCTGGCTGGGAGTGATGTGTTTACTGGTGCTTCTGGGTTTTGCTGGAGAGTGGGGTGAAAGACGATCTGGGTTTGTTGAGCGGGAGCACAAGACAGTAAACCCAGCGTTAAACAACCCAAAATACGCTTAAAATAGCGAGGCATCTGCAAATCTCCTTCGCATCAGTGTCAGCAGCAAGATTTCAGGCAAAAAATAAAAAGGAATTGTGTTAGAGACGAGCTTCATTTTGTGAAAGTTCCACAAACGAAACCAATCCGCAGCACAATCTCTGCGAAGATTTAACATAAAATTTATAATTAAATCAAACACGGAGGCTGGCTTTGTGATTGAATAAAAACAGCCGCACTCTTTCCCCATTTTTTCTCATCCATCCCCTCTCTTTTCCAGATCCATTCTCGCCTCTTCCAGGCGGCTCAACCTTAAAACAAAACTGAGGAGAGAACCATGGAACCTCACCGCCCCCAAGAAAAAATCACCTTCAGGCTGGAAAGCCTGGATCATTATGTGCGCAAATACCGCTTGACCCGCCCCTTGAGTGTGGAAGAAGAGGAGCTATTGCAGGGTCAAGGTCTGCCCGTGTCTCTTTTGCCCAGCAGTGATGGGCCGCTCATGTGGGGCCTATACCTGTTTACAGGGGCCTTGATGTTCTTTTGGATGGTGGCCATGCCTTTTGTGCTGGCACCGATGATGGGTGGATAGTCTTTTCGCCAAAACAAAAGCCCCGGTGTTCACCGGGGCTTTTTTAATCAAACAGGGTCTAAACGATGCGGAAACGCTCGACAATGGCACAGCGCCGATCGCGGGTAAAGGTCCAGGCGTTGGTCACGCCGTCCCCTGTGGGGCTGGCAATCGTAAAGGAGGTATGTCCCTCACCACCAAAGCCAATCCCAGCAACCGCCATCCCGTTTTTGACAAAAATCGAGGTGTTGATCGTGCGGGCCATTTGGCTGAGCTTTTCCAAATTATTGGAGTGCATCACTGCCGTATGACCAAAGCCGTGTTCAGCTTCTTTGGCCAATTTGATCGCATAATCCACATTGCTGACGCGTACCAGCGGCAAAACCGGGGCCAGCAATTCAGACCAAACAAAGGGGTGGTTCTCGTCGGTTTCGACGAGCACCAAGCGCACACTGGGATCCACCTGAACGCCAATGGCTTCGAGGATTTTGTGGGCGTCTTTGCCAACCCATTCTTTGTTGACCACAGAGTGGCGACGGGGGCCCCGATCTTCTGTCAGCATCAGCTTTTCGAGCTGTTTGAGCTGCCAGCCTTTGATCTCGTAAGCACCGTTATTCAACATCTCTTGTTTGAGGCGGTCGGCAACCGACGAAACCACAATCAGCTCTTTTTCGTCGAGGCAGATAATATTGTTGTCGAGGCTGGCACCTTTGACGATATCGCGCCCGGCCTGGGCCAGGTCAGCAGTTTCATCGACGACCACAGGCGGGTTGCCAGGGCCTGCACCCACAACTTTTTTACCGCTCATCATCGCTTTGCGCACCACATCGGGACCGCCTGTGACCACCAACAATTTGACCTTTTTGTGGGTCATCAGGTTTTGGGCCATGTCGATCGTGGGCGCGCGCAGGGTGGTGATCAAATTGGGCGGACCCCCAACTTGGATGATCGCCTGGTTGATCACGTGCACCATATAATTACAGACATTTTTCGCCAGCGGGTGGGGGCAATAGACCACCGTATTGCCGCCGGAGAGAATACTGATACTGTTGTTGATAATGGTTTCAGTCGGGTTGGTACAGGGGGTGATGGAGGCGATCACCCCAAAAGGTGCACGCTCATTGATCGTCAACCCCTGATCGCCACTGACTGCTTTGGTTAACAGCACTTCGGGGCCGGGGGTTTTGTCGATGGCCAGGATATTTTTCTGGACTTTGTCCTCGTACCGACCGAGTTTGCTCTCTTCCACCGCCATACGTGAGATCAAATCCACCTGTTGGTGGCAGGCCACACGAATGGCTTCAATCATCTTTTTACGGAAGTCGAAGCTGTATTCCTGAAAGTGACCAAAAGCTGCAGTGGAGGCATTAACCGCCTCATCGACATCTTCAAACACACCCAAATCCCCGCCACCAAAGACCATTGGCGTGGCTGATGCGGAGGCATTGGGAGAGAGACGTTCTTGAGTAGAAATGCGGTTGACAACGCGCTCAACGATGGCACGAATTTTTTCTTCGGGAAGTTCCATTTGCATGGGGCCTAACCTTCTTCCGCCTTGTTAAAGATGGTGTTGCCATCCATATTCCAGGTGTCGACAATCGCCATAATCACCGCGTCGCAGGGTTTGTTGTGGGTGACGGAGGTCTGGCGTGCAGAGCTGCCCGACGCATACATCACGACTTCACCTACACCTGCACCAACGGCATCAATGGCCACGACATAATTGGTGGTCAGCTGGCCGTTCATGTCCATCAACTGCAAGATCTGAAATTTAAGACCTTCGAGTTTGATGTCCTTTTGGCTGGCAACCACCGTACCGATGACTTTGCCCAATAACACGTGAAAAGCTGCCTATTTTTCGCTTTTGCGGGCATCGCTGCCTGCATGGTTGGCCTGACGGCCCAAAGGCAGAATGCTTTCGACGTTGGAATGGGGACGGGGAATGACATGCACTGCCACCATTTCTCCGACTTTTTCAGCCGCACGGGCACCGGCTTCGGTGGCGGCTTTACAAGCGGCAACGTCACCACGAACCACAACGGTCACATAGCCACCGCCGGTTTTTTCGTAGGTTACCAATTCCACTTTTGCGGCTTTGACCATGGCATCAGCCGCTTCTACAGAGGCGGCAAAACTCCGGGTTTCGATCATTCCTAAGGCTTCGCTCATGCGTCCAGTTCTCCTTGTTTATCCTTGAAGCATCATTGTTTTTTGATTGGGATTCAAACTATTTTTCAACGCGACCGTCGATATCATGCAGGGCACTGAGGGCAGCCTCTGAGGCCACGATAATGTCTTTTTCCTCACCACAGAGGTAGACACGTCCAAAAGCTCCAGCTGCATAAATATTGATGATATTGATGTCCGCTGCCTTTTCGGCTTCGTTAGCGGCAATCGTGGCGTAACCGGCGGGATAGGTCTCCAAAATAAAGAGACTCTGATCAGCCAGCAGCATCATGCCCTTGCGGCCATAGCGGTTGATCAACATGGCTTGGTGGGGATCCACCTTGCGGATGATCTGGTGCGATACGACTTTGGGTTTGATGCGATCTTTTTCGGTAGCCCCAATTTCGCGCAAAATCGCAGCTCCGGCTTCACGCACATCGGCCTGTGAGTCGGAGTGGAGTTCAAGCATGCCATAGCGGCGCTCAACGATTTGTTCAGCGGGGGTTACATTTGTGGATTTCAGGGCGATGTCCATCAGACGGTTGATTTCCATGCCGGGGGCAATTTCCACATACAGGGCGGCTTGGCCCTGCACGGGCAGATAACCCTGGGCCACACTGGCGGAGTAAGCCGCAAACTGGGCTTGCATCTGATCAATAAAGACGTAGGTACGTAGTTGTACTTTCTCCATGCTGCGTGGGCGTGTCCTTTCTGGGGGGCCTTGTCTCAGTTTGGATGGTATTTTAGCACAGGCCTGTCAGAAACCCAACCACTGCTCGGATGGATTCAGCGCAAAAGAGCACAGAGAAAGATTTAAAAGGGGCTCAAACTGCAGAGAAATTGTCCCTCAAAAGCAGCATAGCCGGCTTGAATCAGGGCCAAGGCAGCGTCTGGTTCGGCACGAAACACGGCCTCAGTGTCAAAGGGGTAATTGTGGTAATAACTTGGGCGGGGCAAATCCAAAAAATGCTGGCGGTAAAAACCAGGCAGGTCCTCTTCTTCACCTTCCAAAAAATTCAGGTCAATTAAAAACAAATCCATATAATACATATGCATCAGGGCGTAGCCGTGGCGCTTGGCCAAGTCCGCCACCGCCGCCAGACTCATGCCATAAAAGCGCTGGCTCAAATCCAGTTCAAAATGGGGGTTGTATTTCACCGCAAAACGAATCGGCGGCGGGATTACTTCGTTGATTTCCGTACAGATCACGGTGGGGCGGTGTTTCGAGAGAATTTGTTCCAGCACAAAATAATCATAGCTGTCGATATCCAAGCTCAGGAAATCAAACTGGATGGGTATGTCAGCCGCTTCAAGCAAAGCCAGGACATTGTGAGGGGTTACTTTGCAGCGGGTCAAGGTAATCTGCGGAAAGAGTCGGTAAAGTTCTGCCAAGGTGGCAAATCGAAAGGGTTCATATTCGAGCATTAAGCCCTGCCAGCCCTTTTCGACCAATGCGCGGGTATGGGAATGATTGACACCATCATAAGCGCCAATATCCACAAACACCCCCTTTTGCAGACCCAAATCCGAAAAGATATGACTCAGCCGCTCTCTGTGGGGAGAAAGCTGGACCTGACGGGGCTGTGAGGTATCAAAACAGATCCGTTTGAGCCCCTGCAAAGGGATCCCATATTGATTGGTATTGTTGTGCACCACGTATAAAAAATCAGCATCAGGCGTCAACACCGCTATTTCAGGGGGGTGGAGCAAAATCCGTACATTGCCAAATTCATCTGAAATCATCGTCATAAATTGGATTATAACTTATTCAAACAAATTTTAAATGGGGCCAAGCATTTTTCCAGCGTTGGGCTTTGGGGCCAAAGGCCTTCGGATCGGGACAACTTGGATTGGCCCTGATACAGCCCTGCCACAGATCTGCCAACCCCCAAGGAGCCAAAACGTTGAGTTGTTCGCCTTCCAAGCGCACAGCAATGGCATGGCAAGTTGCGGGCCACAGGCGCAAAGCCGCGTCAAGCGAAGTCAAGGGAGAGATGGAGACCCCAAACTTGTCAGGGTACCAAAGGTGTACACGGGCCTGATTGCGCAATTCAACAGCCAAATCGGGCCAGCATTTTTGGGCCAACTGAATTTGCTGATCTTCTGCTTCCCAGCTCAGATCTTCGCCATCAAAATAGATCAGGTCATAATCCCGTATCCCTGCTGCTGGGGGACGCCCCAATTGAATATTCCAGACGGTCTGCATTACGCTGCCTGCAGCCAACCAGGTTTCAAAAGGGAGTTGAGAAAGGGTTTCGAGCAGGTGCCAAACCTGGGGATTTTGGCTTAAATAGCTGGCCAAACGACGTGATTCGTGTTCGCTGATGGGAGATGACGCGGCCAAGACAGGTTTTACCCCATTTACCAATTAAATTGTTTGGAGATGCGGAAACCGGCAGAAGCCCCACTATTTTGGTCGTAACCCGCATTTAAACTGCCTTGCAGACCGCCGCCAAAGTCTTTGCTCATCCCTGCCTGAATGCCAGAATTGCTGTAATTTGCTTGATTCATTTGGATATAGGGCTGCACATAAGAGCTAAAACTGGCAGAGTGGGTAAAATTGCGGCGGTAGGACAATTGGCTATTGACCTGGTCAGTGGCATAGGTATAGCGGCTGTCGATCATGACAGAGTGATTGCCATAGCCATAACGCAGGTTGAGATCCGTTTCTTTGTTGTCGATATCTCCACTGCGCAGGGTGGTATTTTCAAAGCGCTGGCGGATCGTCGCATCGTAAAAGTGATTGCGGAAATTGCCACTGGCCCCAATACCGACTTGGCCCACGCCCAAATCCACCTGCCCATCTTGAATGCTAATTTCGGGGCTGACTTCTCCTTTGACCTTGATAAACTCGCGATCGATCAGATCAAAGCGCTGATTAAAATTCATGGCCAAAGGGGTATCGGGATTGGCTTTTGAATAAGCATAAGCCGTGGCAGCCGCGCCAGCGACCACCCCTGCCGCAATCCATTTGTGTTCTTTGGCCCAATCCAAAGCCTCATCAGATTTACGGCCGAGATAGCGATCCACGGCCTGGGACTCGGGTTTGTCGATTGAAAAGCCGCCATCTGTTTTGCGGGCCACGCCCAATTGCAAATCAAAGGCCCCAGTAGAATACCCCAGGCGCATGCGCTGCATTACGTCGCCGCCGCTGTTGAAGTCCACCCCCTGAAAAGGGGCATTGAGATCATAATTGCGGCCAGAAAAGCCCAGGCTGATCACCTGGCCCCCCAAGCGGTAGCTCAATTCGGTATTGTGGCTGGCCACGCCCTCGCGGTTAAATTGCATCTCTTGGCTAATACGGGCCTTGTATTTGTATTGGTCGATCGTGCGCAGCGCATTGTCGAACGTGCGCTGCTGCTCTTTGCCAAGTGACACCCCATTGGGTGAACGGCGAAAGCCAGGTAATTCCTGAAAGGTTTGCGCCAAACTGGTTAATCTGTCAGGATCCTCGCCCAACAAATCACGAAAACGCTCGGGATATTTGGCTATTTCTTTGAGCGTCTCAAGGTTGTCTTTGTGTTGGGGGGCATTCAAGCGCGTCAACAAGAGTTCATAATCCGCGACCCCTGCGCTGCTCAGGGTCGCATCAGGGCCCAAAAATGCCTTGATTTGGTTTTGGGCCTCGCGGGCCTCGGGGGTATTGAGGTGTGTATCAAGATAATGCCCCTCTTCGGGGGTGAGTTTGTCGGAGCTGCGCAAAGCCTCAATTAAAGTGGGAGAAAGTTGTAACAAGCTGCGGGTATGTGGCTCTAAGATGGCTTTGCGCAAAATTTCCAAGCCACGCAATTCGGGCGAACGCAAGACGGCAGAGCCTGTATTGACTGAATATTGGGCTTCTTGAACTTCGGCTTTGTCGTTAAGCGTAAAGCGCCGGTCAGGGGTTAAGGCCCCATCTTTGCCGCTGTCAAAGAGAAATTCAACCATTCCAGGAGCAGAGCCCTGGCTGGCCAGATCGGCGATCTCCGTGGTAATTTTTTTGCCGTTGAGTTTAAAAAAATCCGGGACCCAATCCTGCTGCTGTTCCAGGTTCTCGTGGGCCAAAACGGAGTATTGATCGCCTTTTTTGACAATCGCCTCATTACCGAGACGATCCAAGGCGTATTGCCGGGCGTCTTCCAGGTATTTAAAACTCGGTGGGGTTGGCTTGATTTCTCCCATAACGGGGTTATAGCCCGAGAGGCTCAAAAACTTTCATCGTCGTCATCACTCTCATCCTCTTCTTCAAAATCTTCACTGAGATCTTGTTCAGAGACCACTTCGCCGTTCACAATCGTCTCAATTTTGTGGGTAACCACTTCGCCATCGGGCTGAATTTCGGCATAGGCCCGGGTGCTGAACATCATGCCAGAATTGTTTTCGCTGGTGATGATCACCTGGGTATCGCTGGTAAATTCCCAGATATCCCGTCTGACCAATTCATCACCCCAATAGATATTTTGCTCACGTTTGCGGCCATCGGGGCCATAAAGTTCTTCGACGCGCTGGGCCTCGCTCTGATAACTGGTCACGATTTTAAAGCCATCTTCGCGCTCTTGCACCTCTTGATAGGGCTCAAAATCTGTCAATTCGTTTTCGGTCGCAAAACGGTCCACGCGCCGGTTAAATTTGAGCCGAATGCCTTCTGCCTTTTCAAAGTCTTCGACAAAGATTGCATCATCATCATAGCTGTACGCGCCACTTTGGTAACAGGCCGCTATTGTGAGCAGCATTTTTTCGAGGCTTTCGTACCAACGGGGCACCCCTTCAACATGGCTGAGATACATATACACAGGCGCAGGCGGGCTTTCGGGGGCGCACTCGAGTAAAAAATAATCGCCCATATAGCCAAAGATCGGAAACCAAGAGGCTTTCCATTCCAGGCCCTGTTCTTGGGCATTTTCGATTGCAAGTTCGTATTCTTCGAGGGCCTCTTCAAAGGGAAAAAAGGTAAACGAATTAAAAAAGGGGGCGTTTTGGCTCTGGCCGTTGTGCCAGGCATAGAGTTTGGTCAATTCGCTTGGCAATTCAAAGGGCAATTCTGCCGCCAGTTTGGCCAGTTTTTCGGGTTTAATTGGCGGCTCAAAAGCTTCCGCTGAGCGGGGGTGGTGCTCTTGGTGCCAAGCTTCAATCGCTTGCAGGGTTTGTTGTAGGGTGGGGAGGATATTTGGGTTTTTCATATTGTTTATTATACGGCTCAGATCCCTTACTTGGCTTTGCAGCGGTGGTGAATTTCTGCAGTGGTATACGTTAAAATTTCGATCTTTACCATTTGCCCTACACGGATGGGCTCTTTACCACACAGCCTGCTTCGCTCGTATCCGCGATAGCGGGCCAAGAATTCAGAGCGATTTTCTCCAGTTAAACCCAAATCTGAGGGATATTTGATCTTGATTCGGTAAAACTTATCTTCTTGCAGAGTAACAGCTAATACCTTTGCTTGAAACTGATATCGGCGGGTGGGATAAAAACCAACAGCAAACCAGTAAAATGTAAAACCAATCAAAAATAGACCTATCACCAAGATAAGTGCAAGTCTGTTTTTTGGTTTCATGAAATTGAATACCCTATGTCTCAGCATTATGGCAATTGTACCAAGTTCTTTGCGGGTGATCAGCAACAAAAAATCCCGCTCCTAAGCAGATATGTTACTCTAAAAAAAAGACCCGAGGAGCTTGCCATGACAGACGCCGCTTTTGCTCAAGTTGATCAGGTTGATCTGGAAACCCTGGGACGACAGGCCAAACAGGCCAGCCGTGAATTGGCGCGCCTCAATACCGAGCAGAAGAATGAAGTGATTCAAGCGATTGCCATTGCTCTGCGCGCCCACAGCGATGAAATCCTGGCCAGCAATTACCTCGATTTAGACGAAGCCAAGCAGAATGGCTTGAGTGCAGCCATGTTGGATCGCTTAACCCTCAATGAAACCCGCCTCGAAGCGATCGCCAAAGAAGTGGAAAACGTGGTGCGGTTGGCGGATCCCGTTGGGCAAGAATTTGACCAGCGCATGTTGCCCCAAGGCATGCGGATCAAACGCCGCAGAACGCCTTTGGGGGTGGTGGGGGTGATCTACGAGGCCCGGCCCAACGTGACGGTCGATGTGGCAGTACTCTGCCTCAAAACCAACAATGCCGTGATTCTGCGCGGCGGCAAAGAGACCCTGCGCAGCAATCGGGTGCTGGTGCGGATTTTGCGCCAGGCCTTGCAAGACGCCGGTCTCAACCCCAATTGTATTCAGTTGATTGCCAGCCCCGACCGGGAATTGGTGAGGCAGATGCTCAAATTAGACAAATACATCGACATGTTGATCCCCAGAGGGGGGGCAGAGTTGCATCAATTTTGCAAAGAAAACGCAACCATGCCTGTGATCACAGGGGGGATTGGCGTTTGCCATATGTATGTCGACGCTTTTTTGGACCTCGATTCAGCCATCCCTGTGATATATAACGCCAAGGTCCAGCGCCCCACGGTTTGCAATGCTCTGGATACCCTGTTGGTACACCATTTAATTGCCCCTGACTTGATTCCCATGCTCGCTGAGAGCTTGGCCCAGGCCGATGTGGAAGTGCGTGCAGATGTTCAAGCCTATCCCTTGTTTGAACAAGAAAATTACCCCAAATTGGTCCATGCCAGCCACAGCGACTGGGGCACCGAGTTTTTGGATTTGGTGCTCTCGGTCAAAATCGTAGAAGACCTCGATGAGGCCCTGGATTTTATCTCCCAATACTCCAGCGGACATTCTGAAGCCATTCTCACGCTTAAAACCGAGCATGCTGAGCGCTTTTTGAACGAAGTCGACAGTGCGGCGGTGTATGTCAACGCCTCCACCCGCTTTACCGATGGGGCGATGTTTGGCCTCGGGGCAGAAGTGGCCGTCAGCACCCAGAAGTTGCATGCCCGGGGGCCCATGGCGCTGGAGGGTTTGACAACGTATAAATGGCTGGTGGAAGGGCGCTGGAACGCACGGCCTTAAAACCTAATTTAAGACGACGCCTTTTTCTTTCCAGAGAAATTGATTGATGTGTTTGACCTCCTGGGCTGACAAAGACTTTCTCCACTGGCTCAACAGACCCACATATTCAGGGGTTTGGGTGTCTAAGACTGTCTGAATGATGGCTGAAGTTGCCATCTTTAAACCGATTGACTCGTTTCTCGATTGAGTGGCCGGTGTTGCAAAAACTGACTGAAAAATCTCTTTAATGACATTTAAATTGTATTTGGGTCCTGCTGCCAGAATGTGTTTGAGCGCCATTTGAATGGCCTGTGAATCAGGATGAGGGGTATTGAGTTCAAATAAGATCAAATCCCTTAATTGAGGCAACCACTCTGGGTCAGACATCACGGTCAGAAATTCTCTCACGAACACAAACCGTTTTTCACCTTTTGTCAGGCTTGTCTGCTGTAATTGAGCGCTGGATAGGGGATCTTTTAGTCTGAACAGCGCTTTGCGAGCGCTTTGAACCAATGTTTGATCGGGGTGTTGTAAGAGTTTTTGCAAGTGAGGGGCCGTGAGTGCGGCGGGCCCATGACCGAGAAATTCGATTGCCATTTCAAGCTGAAATTTGGGCTGGCTCAGCTGATTCAAACTTTGTATCAGGTTGTTAAGCAGGGCTGGGTCGGTCAAAGCATAGTCTTGTTGGTTCAAAATCGATTGCAAATGCCCCAGCGTATCGGGATGCTGCCATAGGGCGTTGGCCAGCTGCGTTGCTGCCGTGGGGGTGTGTTTGAGTAATTGCAAAAGTGCGTGTTCAAGGTGTTTTTCCAGGGACTGGAATTCGCCAAATGTGCTTTCTTCCGGCATAAATCCAGTGGGATTTTCGCGTAACATTTCAACCAAGCTGGGATCTCCCAAATAGCCCAGGGCCTCGATAGCCATGGCCCGACTGGCCAAAGTGCCTGTGCGGGCACGCTTGTGTAATTCGGGCCTCAACTGAGGGGTCAATGTTTGCCAAGCAAGCATTTCAAACAGCATTTGATAGTCTTTTGCGGGGATTTCTGCCAATTGGTCTATTAGGCTTAACCAAGCTTGTGACCTGTATTTGAGGTGTTGATTCAGGCCTTCGAGCGTTGCTGAGAAACGCTCATCATCCTCTCCATCGTCTTCGTTTGTCTGAGACTGAAGTGACCTTTACCCGATTTAGTGGAGGATTCAGTTAAGCACTTCTCCTTTCAAAGC
>JADMKE010000019.1 GCA_018780035.1 Candidatus Sericytochromatia bacterium | reverse complement strand
GCACACTTTGACTGTGCATGGCATAGAGCCCCTTTGTCGCCTGCTGCAAATCTGTGCGATTGGGCCAAAGCTGACTGGAGCTTCGTGCCTCAAGATGAATGTCCCTGCATTGGTTCCATACTTTACCTGCTTCCAGACGAGCTGACCAGATTTGCTCATGCTGAAAGTGAGTGAGGTGTTTTAGCGGGAGAATTTTGATACATTCCATGCTACAATCATAACTGAAAGTGAGGTACTATGCAATCAGGTAAAACACGATGGACACATTATTCTATAGCATATCATTTTGTATGGATACCAAGATACCGACGCGAGATACTGACAGGTGAAATTCAGAAAGCAACGAAAGAACTGATTGTTGAGGCGGCAGAGAGGAACGGGTTTACAATTATTGAGATGGAGACAGATGAAGACCATGTTCACGTCTTTGTCTCAGCAAAGCCCAGTGTTTCACCAGCTAAAATAGCTGGGATACTCAAAGGTTATAGCTCACGCTATCTCAGAGAGCGATTTCCAAAACTCAAGAAAATCTGTGGTAAAGACCATCTCTGGACACAAGCCTATTATGTTGGCACAGCAGGTCAAGTTTCTGCTGAGGTGATTCGACGCTACATCTCAGAATGTCAAGGCAAGTAAGCCGTCAAACGTTAATGACAGACCTTGCTGCGCAAACGACGACGTCTTCGGCCTGTCATTGCTTTCATCCCAACCCCCTGAAGGGGGTGGGAATTCCCGCAATGTTCTTTAAAAAAAGGGCGGGATTTAAACCCCACCCTTTTGCGTTTTTAAACTTAAGAACGAGTCAACTTCAGCACGAGTAAACTTAAAAACTAGGGGCAGGCGCCAATCAGGCCTGTCCCGTTGGCGTTGCCCTGCAGTTTGGACCACTGGGCCGTGGTAGACAGACCGAGGCTGTCACCATACACCGAGTACATGCGACCGTCCAGGGTTCCTGCATAGACGGTGCCATCAGAACCAATCGAAATACTGCTGCGAATCGGGCCTCCCAGGTTTTTGACGAAGCGCTGAGAGAGCGGTGCGGTGGCGTTGGTGCCATTGATCGAGTAGAGCAGACCGCCTTCGGTGCCGACATAAATAATGTCTTTGCCGTCAGGGCCCCGGCCAATCGCTGGCGAGGAAAACTCCACCACATTGCCCAGACCAAATTCCAAAATGACGCCAGGATTGGTTCCGTTATAGCTGCTGGGAATGGCTTTGAGCACGCCATTTTCAGAGGCGACGTAGACAGTGCCATCCGAGCCAATCACAGGGGCGGCATCGCCTTCGCCTGCAAACATTCTCCAAATTTCCTGGCCATTGACAGGGTTAAATTTGAAGAGCGTGCCTGTTTCGTTGGCGGTATAAGCCATACCAGCGCTGTCCACTGCAATAGGGGCGTTCAGGGCCATGTCCAAAGCCCCAGCAGCATTTGTACAGCCTCCAGCGGTACAGACCTGAGTAGGCTGGAATGTCGTAACGGCACCGCCCGTCGTGCTGGTGATGCGAATACCGTTTTGAGAGCCTGTAAAGACGCGGTTATTGGCGACATCGACAACCGGCGCAGCATAACGGGCCGTTTGGGTCGCTGTAGCGGGGAAGCCCGGTGCCAAAGCAATCTGTGGAATCAGGGTGTCTATGGCACCGGTGGTCAAATTGACTTTGACCAGACGGCGGTCGTTGGTGTGCATATAGACATTGCCTGAGCAGTCAATGGCAGGGGCATTGTATTCAAAATTGCCGCCAGCGGTAGCTACGGGGAAATTGGTTTTTTCAACGGGTGCAGCCGGGTTACTCACATCCAAAGCATGAATACGGCCCTGGCTATCCCCAAAATAGACGGTATTGTTAAAGAGGGCGGTTGGGGCGGTGACATTGAGGGTGGAACCACCCAGCGACAATTCGCCTTTTTTCACCCCATCAGGCCCATAGACAAAGAACTTATTGCCAGCGGCAAAGAATGAATTGCCAGCGGCATCGACCACGGGGGTTGATGAGGCTTGGTTGGAGAGATTCAATGACCATTTTTGTGTGCCCGCAGGCACGCTAAAGCTGGGATTGACATCAAAGGTCACATTGCCTGTGGCCGTGGGATTGGTTCCACCGCCCCCAGCGGGAGGTGTTACTGTGCCGCCGCCTGCGGGAGGTGTTACGGCACCCCCGCCACCGCCGCCACCGCCGCCTCCCCCACCACCGCCGCCACTGCTGGTGATTTGACCATTGGAAATCTGCAGTTTCAGGCCGGGTGAAAAGAGGACTTCTCCGGTTTTGAGGGTGACTTTGGTGACGACTTCGTAATTGCCATCGGTCAGAATGCTGGTGCTCAATTGGTATTTAAAGCCATCGCCACTGACCAGTCCACCAATCGGCGTAAGATTGGCGACGGGCAAGAGACGGTACATATATTGAACACTTTGCACGTTTTCGCTGCATGAGAGATTGGAGGTGAGATTGAGATAGCCTTTAACCACATCCTGTTTGTCTAAAGCGAGCGTTTTTCCGTCTGAGTTAATGCCTGCAATGCTGATCAGGGGGGAGCAAACGCCACCAGACGTCGGCGTGGTGGGCTGGGCATTGAGAGGTGTTCCACTGGTGTTGGTTAGCGGGTTATTGGGAGAAGCTGGGTTGGCCGGCTGTGTGGGGGTTGTGCTGGTACCCGTTTGATTGGTGCTGGGTGTATTGACAGCCTGAGCCGGTGGTTTTGCGGGTGTATTTTCGGTGGGTTGGGGGCTGGGGGTGGCGCAACCCACAGCCAGCGCCAGAAGACCCAAACTACAGGCTAATTTATCGGCGAATTTAAATCTTGACATTGCACTCTCTCCATTCTTCCTTGAACTGACTTATAACAGACGCTTTCGATAAGGCCCTGCTCATCTCAGCATGATTCTTTTTGCACGGGATAACCATTTTAATCAACCAAATTTTATTTGATACTTGTCAATCAAATAGGTTAACCATATTAATACATTTAATTATAAAAATTACTAGATGGGCCCGTATCATTTATGCCCGAATTAAAGGGGAGCTTGCCGGAATTTTAGGAATAAAACGATCATTTAATATGCGCTTAATAATAAAACCCTGATAAAAACCCTGTTAAGACTGCAGACGGGCTGCTATTGAACGCAGACGTTCGTATTGGTCTTTGAGTAAATGTGCCAATTCGCGGCCAGCATCCAACAAAAATGCAGGATCTTGTTTGCGGACGAGCCACAGGCCTTTGATAAAGGCGGCGACCACTTCATCGTGTACGCCGGGCGTTTCCAGTAAATTGCGCAAACAAAAAAGCCGATCACTGAAGCGAATGCTTTCCTCTGGGTTACAGAGATAGGTAAAATCGTGAATCTGAGGGGGATAAGGTGGAAAGTGTTGATAATAAAGGCCTTTTTCCCAATAACCCACCACCACAGCTTCAAACTCCAGGCTGAGCAAATCAAAGATCTGGGGCTGTTGTTCCCGCAATTGCTGACGGGTTAGGTTAAGGGCCACAGGACGATGAACACTGTCGGCACTGCGTGTTGTCACTTGGCTTACAACCCCCAAAATTTGCAGGCCCGTGCTTTCGTTATGCGTTTTGAGTAAAGATCCCAGCCGGGGGGCCTGTTTTTCGCCTGTTTGGGGGTCTTGCAAGGCCTGGGAAAGAAATCGGCTGCTATTGGCTTCAATAACTTCGCCCACATGTTCTGAGACGGTGATCTTCATAATTTTAGACAATGCCTCTTCTTTTCTTGAGCTCTTTGCGCGAAAGTTTCACGTCCATTTGGGCCTCTACCAATTTGCGCGAGAGCAAGGCGTAAAATTGGCTGCGATCGGTCCCTTTGATCACCGCTTGATTGTGGGCTTCTGCCAGGGCTATCGGGTAACCCCGGCCTTTTTCGACCTGGGCGTAGACCAGGGCTTGGACTTGTGCAAGCCAGTCGGGACGATCTGCCACCCAACGGGGAATTTCCAGACGGGCGACTTCAAAGCCGCACTCCAAATAAAAGAAACACAGGGCCTGATTGGCCAAGGGTTCTGGTGGTGGGCTGTGGGTTGTGAAAAGGGGGGAGCGCTCTCCTGGGCCCAAAAGGCCTGACCACAGTTCGCGATCAGGCAAGGGGGTCAGGCCTGCGCAGGCCTCTTGACCCTCGGCGCAGTGCACATTGCAATGGGGAAATTCAAACGGACAGCGGGCCAGTCGCAGCAATTGGATCACCTCGCTGCGGCGAGAGAGGCTGATATAAGCACAAACAGGGATTTGAGCCGCCTGTATGCGTTCAAAGGCCTGATTGAGACGCCGCAAGGCACGGGTTTGAGCCTCGGGGGGCTGGGTGCTGAGTTCAGGCAAAATACCGTGTAAACTGCCGTCCATCAATGCTACCGCAGGGAGGTCCGGCCAATTTTGCTGGGTTTCTTCCGCCAGTTCAGCTAATTTTTCCACTTCTTTGAGACTGCGCTCCATGCTGATCTGTTCTTCTGAGATGCCGATCAACTGCCTTTTGGTGGTCGTGTATAAATCCTGTTCGCGGTAATAGAGCTGCGGTTCGCTGGTCTGTAAGGGGCGCTCGCCCGTACCATAAATAAAGCGGATCAGGCCAATATTGAGCAAATAACAGGGGCTGACTTCATGCCGACTGGGGGCAATTTGTGAGCCGTCTGTTGCCAGGACAATATGTGTCTCAGGAATCTCAGGCAAGCGGCCTCGGTAGACAAGGGGCTCCAGCGGGCGAGCCAAACTCCAAGGCATGTTTGTTCCTGCTTGGAGGCCTTTTTCAAGCAACTCGGTCTCTCTTAAAAGCAGATTTTTCCAGCTATTTAGAGCCTGTTTCTTGCGTTCATGGTGGAGTGAGAGATCTGCCCGTAATTCAAATGCGGCCTGACGCATTTGGGTATTGAGTTTTGCGAGATCGAGCATGGTTGAGAGCTGAAATACTTCCCGTTTGGAGGATTTTCTGACAAACTGATAAGGTTGAGCGTGGCCATCTCTCTATAAAGAGAGTTCTGAAACTCAGAAACCTCAGAAACCAAGGTCCTTGTACACAGCGTTATATATGCGTTACGCAAGGCCGCAGTTCGCTTCTCAGTTCCTCAGCTATCTTACCACACGCCCTGTTGGGATTGGGCCCTGGGTGTATCTGTATTTCGCAGGAACACAAGCCTTGATCGTAGGGGTAGTTGATGTACAATGTGGTATTGGGATCAGGCTCGGCTCACTTTTTTGAATGATATTTTAGAGTGATATTTAAAAATCGGGTGCAGGCGCTGACCTGCCCTTAGTAAATTCGGATACTGGATGGAAAGTATGAATACGACGTACAGTGCAAAGAAAGATGATTTGTCCAAAGAGTGGTTTGTGGTTGATGCCACTGGCCAAACCTTGGGCAAACTCGCTGTTCAGATTGCCAATATTCTGCGCGGCAAGCACAAGCCTACCTATACCCCCCACGTGGATGCCGGTGATTTTGTTGTTGTGATCAACGCAGAGAAAATTACGGTTTCTGGCAAAAAGCGGGAACAAAAAAATTATGTGCATCATACCGGTTATCCGGGTGGATTTCGCTCCGTGTCTTTTAAAGATCTGCAAGCCAAGCACCCCGACCGGATTATTTCTAAAGCCGTTAAAGGCATGTTGCCCCACAATCGCCTGGGGCGTCAGCTGATCAAAAAGCTGAAAGTCTATGCCGGTGAAGCTCATCCGCATCAGGCTCAGCAACCCAAAGTACTCTCAACGATCAGCAAATAAGAGAAGGAGAACATCATGAGCGAACAGTTTTATTGGGGGACAGGTCGTCGTAAAACCGCAGTAGCGCGTGTCCGTCTTCGTCCCCAAGGTGAAGGCAAGATTCTCATCAACGGACGTCAATGGAAAGACTATGTCGGTGGCAGTCCCCGTATGCATGCCGATTTGCACGCGCCTTTGCGCCTGCTCAACCTGCAACAGAAATATGACGTCTTGATCAATGTTCGTGGTGGCGGCATTCACGGGCAAGTGGGCGCTATGCGTCACGGCATTGCCCGTGCCCTGCTCGAAGTCGATCCCCATTTTCGTCATTCGCTGAAAACCGCTGGTTATTTGACTCGCGATCCCCGTGTCAAAGAGCGCAAAAAATACGGCCGTAAAAAAGCCCGTAAACGTTTCCAGTTTTCCAAACGTTAAGCACTGGAAGTGGACCTTTTCAGCCTATTTGTTGCTGGCCGAAATGCTGGCCAAAAAAAAATCCTCAAAAAGGTTTAGGTTTTGGGTGTGGTGGGAATATACCATCAGAGCACAGATATGCTGATGAGTTTCTGGTACTGTAAGTAAGAAGCTATCTGCTTCTCACAGTTTTCGGTTCAACAACTCAAAATTTAATTTTTAAGGACGAGGTAAACAGTTAGATGATTAAGAATCTCAAGAAACAAAAAGGTTTTACCCTGATTGAGCTGATGGTCGTTATCGTGATCATCGGTATTCTGGTAGCCATCGCGTTGCCCAACTTTATTGGTGCTCAAGATCGCGCCAAGATCTCCAGCGTTAAAGCCAATATGCACACTGTGCAGACCATGCTCGAAACCTACGGCGTTGACTGGGGTGGTACCTATCCCTCCACCGTTGGTACTGGTCCAGCCCCTGGTTCGGGCTTGATTGGTGAATCATTGAATGCATCCAATCCCTATTACAAGGATTTTGTCAATCCTTTTAGCAGTCAAGGCATGGGTGCTACAGGTTCTACTCCTGGTAATTCTCTGATTGATATCACCGTCACCACCACCGTTGCTGCTCAGGCTGGTAAAACTGGTTTTAATCCTTCGGGATCAACCAAGTACTACCTGTATGGCTTCGACAAAGTCGGCGCAGTGGTCAAAGACAAAGGCACTGCATTCACTCTCTCCAACAGCTAGTTTGTTGATTTAGAGCAATTTTAAGCAGAGGGGAAAACTCAGTTTTCCCCTCTGTTTTTTGTTTAGTTTTATTTTGATTATCACTTGGTTTTGTCGGCATTTACAGCTTGTGTCATACTGATGCTGATGCAATACTCACTTCGTACACTAATTCTGATCTTAATCGGTTTGCTTTTGTTCTGGTCTGTCATGGACTATGGCGGTCGCTATTTGCATGTTCAGGCTTTGGCTCAGGTCATTTCCGGTGGTCTTTTATTGTTATTGGTCTTAGAACAGATACGGCATCCCCGAAGGCCTCACCTCAACGATTACCCTTTGTTTTTGCCTGCCTGTTTCTGGTTTGGCACATGGGTTGTGGCCTGGATTTTTTCGGTCAATCGTCTGGCCAGTTTGGAAGAACTGCTGCGTTTGTTGATGTATTTAAGTCTGCCTGCCGTGCTTTTTGTAACGGTCAAAGGCGAAGCCCTGCTCGAAAAAATGGCGGGGGTTTTGATCTTGACTGCAGCTGTGGTCTGTGGGATTGGTTGGATCACAGGGGGGACAGAGGCTCTCGGCTCGACGTTTAATCGCACCAATGATTTGGCGGGTTATCTTCTGATTGTGATTCCACTCGCGTTGCACATGACTTTGCTGGTAAAAAACCGCCTAACACGTCTTTTGTTTGCTTCTGCTTCGGTCTTGATGGTGCTGAGTTTGATCATGACCCAATCGCGCAGCAGTTGGGTGGCCTGTGCGCTCTCTCTCGGGCTCTGGCTGTTTTGGCAGCGCAAGCAATTGACTGGGCGGTTCTTGCCCTGGTTGGCGGGGGGGGCTGCACTTTTTGTCGTGGGGGGGCTGATTTGGAAAGGACCCGTTTTGGCAACCCGTTTCCAGAGTGTCTTGAGTTTGAGTATCCTGCAAGAAAATGGCACTGCCTGGCGTCTGGAATTATTACAAGGGGCTCTGCGCATTTTTAAAGATTTTCCCATCACCGGAAGTGGTCCCAATACCTTTGCTACGATTTTTCCGACTTATCTGCAGCAGCCAGGTTATTTTTCGATCAATCCCCATAATTATTATGTGCAAATCTTGGCTGAAACTGGCATCATTGGAACTTTGGGTTTGCTGTTTTTTCTCTTTGCTCTGTTTCGTCAAATTCATAAAAATCGAAATCCTCTGATGGCAGGCGTTTTGGCTGGTTTAATTGCCTCATTGATTCATATCGGTTTTGATATTGACTGGAGTGTTACGGCTATCCCGATTGCTTTCTTTTATCTGGCTGGTTTGGGAATGGTGATGCCGGTTGAGTCTGTGTTTGAGTCGAACACAAATACCCAGTCTTCCCCTTTGTGGTTGCGAGCAGGGGTTGGCCTGCTCGCCATTTCTCTGATGCTCTTACCGACACTCAACTATTTTTCTGCCCAGGCTTATGCTCAGGCTGCTCAGGCGATGGAAAGCCAAGATTTGAAACTCGCCCGTTTACAATTGGAAAAAGCCCGGCAATGGGCTCCTTGGCCCTCGGGGCGCCATCATGCACTTTGGGCCGAGCTGGAATTAAAAGAAAAAAAACACGATTTGGCTTTGGGAATTGTGTTCAAAGCCCTGTCCCTTGATCGCTACAATACCGAATACTTTAAAACAGCGATTGATGTGCTGAAGATTCGTCAAAACAAACCCCAGACCAGGGCCCTTTTGCAGAAGCGGATAGCCCTGACCCCTTACCGTCATCCCGCTTATTATACTGAGTTGGGGGATTTTGAATTGGAACAAAAAGCCTGGACTGCGGCCCAAACGGCTTATGAACAGGGTATGAAAGCTTTTCCCGTTGCCCGCCTGTCTAATTATGAACATTACACGCCCTCCCACCGCTATGAGCTTTTTCGTTTGTATCAGCACCGTGCCCGCTTGGCCGAAATGCTCAAACAGACTGCTCAAACAGAGGCCTTGAGAGCAGAAGCTCAGACTGTGATTCAAGGGGGCAGTGCCGATCTGTTTTTACAATCGGGTTTGCCCACGCCTGTCGCAGCCATTCAGCACTATTGGCGTTATTTGCGGCAGACCCATCAGCGAAGTCTGAGTGAACACCCAGAGGCGCCTTTGCCTTTGCCCCCCCAAGAAATTGAGTTTGACCTCAGCAAGATTCAGTTTTGGGATGCCGAGCGCAGTATTTTCTCTGCGCGTTTGCTCTATTCGCTGCCCATGCGCAAGAAAGGAATGCAGCAATGGCGTCTCTTATTGCTACAAGATGAATTACAGGGCCTGCCTGAGGGCTGGAAAATTATAAGCAGAACCCCTGTCTCTGCACAAAAAGTCTTATGAAAATCGGACTCCCACTGCGCCAGGCGATCATTGGTTGGGATTCAGGTACTTGGGGGCAATGTCTGGATTTTTGGCAGCAATATGTGCCTGAGTTCAAAGGCAAACAGGTTTTGGAGTTGGGCGCGAGTCAGGGTGGTTTGTCACTCTATTTTGCTTTACAAGAAGCAGAGGTTTTGTGTTCAGATCTGACCTCTCCCGAAGCCAAAGCCCGTCCTTTGCACCAGGCTTATGGCCAAAGCCAGATCCGCTATCTGGCTTTGGACGCAAAAGCCTTGGCCTTGCCCGATCAGAGCCAAGATCTGGTGGTGTTTAAATCTGTTTTGGGGGGGATTCGCCGGGGCGGTGAGACAGATCCCAAACCAGTGGTGATGGCTGAAATTCTCAGGGTCTTGCGGCCCGGTGGCTGGTTGCTCTTTGCCGAAAATTTAAAAGGGGCCCATTGGCATATGTTTTTGCGCAAACAATTTGTGTCCTGGGCGGCGTATTGGGATTATCTCAGCTTGCCCGATTTACAGGTTTTGACCCAGCCGTTTGCCGAAAGCCATTATCAGACGGCAGGCATCCTGGCCTTGTGTGGCCGCAATGAATTTCAGCGTCAACAATTGAGCCGATTGGATCGGGTTTTGCAAAAAAAATGGCCCGAAAACCAGTGCTATTGTGTTTTCGTCGCCGCGCGTAAAGCCTCGGATCCCACTTGAGTCGTTTCTGAGCATGAGCCAGCGCTTTAAAACGATTGTTCTGCCTGCCTTGCTTCGTATTTTGCGGGTTCTCTGGGGCTGTTTGCGTTTTGCGGTCGGACTGGGCTCTGTTTTGGTTGCCACCCTGTTTTTCTTGCTGTACGACCCTCCGCCAGTGCTCAAACGGCTGCTGATCGAAACCGCAGAGAGTCAAAGTTGGGAGTGGACTGCTTTGCCCCTGCAATTGGGGGCGATTTCAGATTTAAAACTGCGTCCGCAAACGCAGCGGATTGTGTTTGAGAATATCCGCCTCTATGGCTATCGGGGCGCTACTCAGCCTTTTCTGGTTCTGCCGCGACTGAGTCTGGAATTGGATTTGGTCAATTACCTCTTGGGATTCCCCTCTCACAATCAGGTGATTCTGACCCAGCCCCGGATCTCTATTTTGCGGGACAGACAGGGCAAACTCAATATCCGCCCCCGTTTTAAGCCTGGCGAAGACAAGCCAGAAGAGCCGCCGGGCCCACGTCCCGCTTTGCCCTTTGTCCAGATTCGGATTGAAGACAGCCAGCTCAATTTTCGCGATCAGGATTCCCACTATCCCCTTCAGAGTTTATTAAAATTACCTTGGATCGAAGGCCAGTTGGTTGATCAGGAACATTTCGATTTTTCTGCCCGCTTGCGCAGCAGTCTGAGCAATCTGGACGCCCAGGGGCGTTTGAATATTTGGACAGGACAAACCCGCTTGGATGCAGAATGGGCCAGTGCAGATCTGCCAAATCTGGCACGTTATGCGGCCCGTGTGCCCGATTTGGTTGTTTTGGGTGGGGCTCTAAATCTCAAGGCCCATGCCCAATGGGAGGATTACCAACTGAGAAAATTGGCTTACCGGGGCCGCTTCAGCGCCGATCATCTGCGGGCACGTGTGCCGATGTACCGCCTGCCTTTGGAACTCTCGACCGAAACTTTGTTTACCCAGGACAAAATTGAGGTGCATTGGTTGGATTTGGTCAGCCCCGGCCATCGACTCAGTCTTCACGGTGAGCTTTTGCACTACCTTCAGCCCAAGCAAACCCACCTCGATGCCCAGTTGCAGATTGCCAAATTGGATCTGACTGAAGTAGCTTCGGCTGTTATGCATCCAGCGATTGACGCTTTTAAGGCCATGCAGCCCAGTGGCAACTTGAGTTCAAAACTCCATTTGACGGGTTTGCTCAGTGATCTGCGTGTGGCGGGTGAAGTGAATATTCCCCAGGCCCGGGTGCAAAAAATCAACATTCGTCAGGGTTTTACCCGTTTTAGCTACGGAGCGGAGCAGGTCGATGTGCCCGAATTGCGGGCCGGTGTTTTTGCTGGGCAGATCCATGGTTCGGCCCGGCTCAGCTTGGGCCAGCATCCGCTGATAGACTCTGCCCAAATGCAGGGAGAGCAGGTTTCGCTTGCGGAGATTCAATCAACATTTGCTTTGGCGCTGCCAGAAGATTATGCCCCTGCTGGTCGGGTCAATTTTCAAGTTCAAGCCAGTGGTCCTTTAAACAATCCTCGGGCCCACGGGCGTTTAAGTTCTGCGCGTATGGACTTTCCCGCAAGTCATAAATTGGCTGAAATCACCGGTATGAGGCTTAATTTTGATTATAGTCAGCCCCTGACTCGGGCCACACTGCAGGCCCTTTCTGCGGATGCCGGCGCAGTAAAGATGGGACTTTATCTTCGTGCCCTCGACGATTTGGACGTCTGGCTGGATGCTGAGAATTTACCACTTAAAACGGCCAATAAATGGACGCCTGTGGCTTATTTCCAGGGGGGTGAGGCGGATTTTTCGGCCCGTCTCAAAGGTTCGCTGCGGGCCATGCAAAAAAATTGGCAGGCTTTTTCGGCCCAGGGAACTGTCCAAGGGAGAGAGCTGGCTTTGTTTTATCCTTTGAATCCGGGCGCACCGATCCAACAGGACTTGCGGCAATTGGATTTTGAGTTAGATTGGCAGCAGGGGCAGGTAGAACTGAGTCAATTGGTGCTCAATCAAGGCCAAACGGCATTGCGGGGCAGTGGCCGCGTCTCTTTGCCAGGCTTAGAGCGCCAGGACTGGTCTGGGGCCTTACAGGCCCATCTTGAAGGCGGCGTGTACAGCCAAGACCTGCCCCTCTTAAAAAATTATCAGATCGACAAAGGGCAGGTAAATCTACTCATGGATCTACAGGGAGCTCCTCGGCGCGATGTGCAAGTGGCACTCAAGGCGGATGGCAAGGCCTTGATGGTCGCAGGCGTTGAGCTGGATCAATTTAATTTTGATGGAGATTATGCAGCCAAAAAAATCGATATTCGCCAGGCTCAAATCAAAAAAAACGAAGAACATGTGGATCTTCAGGGCCAGGTCGATTTAAATACAGCCAGCCCCAGTTTGGCTTTGCAGGCCCAGGCCTACCGCTTCGATCTTAAAACACTTTTCTCACTTCTGCCGCCCGAAACCCGGGCCCCCTTCGAAAAGCGCCGCACCAAATTGGATGTCCCACCCGCCGATCCCACACCCGTGCTCTACAATTTGCCAGAAGCACGAAAGCATGTCTTTTCTTCAGGGCATGGTCAGAGTATCACCCTGGATGAGTTTTTGACTGAATACTGGGGGCGTTGGACCATTCCCCCGACTACCCGTGATGAAATGGAGGCAACAGAAAAAAAACCAGCTTTGGCGGATAGCCTGGCAGGTAAACTCTCTGTCGATCTCAAGGTTAAAGGAACGGTAGCTGAGCCCGAAGTGGATCTCAAGGGCCTATTGCAAAATGTCCAGATACAAGACAGTCAGATTGCCGAGAGCTATATTCAAGCCCAATATGCCGATCGCCACATTCATGTCGATCAGGCCTATATTCAAGAGCCTGGCGGTGGGGTTTTGCGGGCATCTGGGGATCTTGATCTCGACAAAGACATGCAGTTTGAATTGCAGGGAGAAGGGCTGAGTCTGAAATTGGCAGATCCCTTTCTCAAGGGCCAAAAAACCCGTTTAGAAGGCAATTTGGACTTCTTGGCGGTGGCCACAGGCACGCTGCAAAAGCCCGAGGTCTCCGCCCAATTGACTGTGGATCGGCTCTTGATGAATCAACTTTATTTTGATCGCCTCGATACCATCTCTGGCTATAACGAGGGCTACTTAAAAGATCTGCGTGTCGAACTCAAAAGCGGCAACCAGGAAATCGTCGTCTATGGGGATTTTCCTGCCACCGATTTGAACAAACCCGTCGATTTGACTCTGAGCCTCAAAGACGAAAGCTTTGGCCTGATCAATCTCTTTACCAATGCACTCGATTGGCGAGATGGCAAAGGTTCCGTGCAGGTTCGACTGGTGGGTACGCCGCGCAAGCCGGAGCTCGAAGGTACTTTAAGCATGGACAAAGCCACTGTCTATATTCCCTCTTTAAAAGAAGTAATGAGTGAAATTGATATCCGGGGTGAGGTCTTTACCAATAAAGTGAATTTGGCCTATCTGCGTGGCAAAGTGGCTGGGGGAAATTTGGAGGTCAAGGGGAATATGGACCTCTTAAACCTTTTGCCCTCTTTTCTCAATTTGGATGTTTCGGCTCAGGATCTCCTGATTCGCTACACCATGCCGGGTCTTTTAACCACCCAGACAACTGTGAAAGATGCCACGATTAAAATCAAAGGGCTGATTGATCAGCCTTTTATCAGCGGTAAGGTGGTACTGGGTAAAAATGGTGAAACCACCTTTCCTTTTTTAAAAGACCAAGAGGATTTGTCGACTTCCAGTGAGATTAAAAGTGACAATGCCACAAATATCAAGCGGGCCCAATATTTTTTCGGGGGGCTTAAGATTGAAATACCCGAAGAATATTATTTGCACTCGCCGATTTTTGACATTCCCGTCTATTCGGAGAAAGGGCTCAATCTCCGCCATCGAAGTGGCAATTTGGAGATCCTCGGAGATATTCAGGCCCAAAAAGGCACCTTGTATTTGTTTAACAATGCGCTCAAAATAGACAAATTGAGTGTTGATTTTCCCAAGATCAAAACCACCGTTATGGGAGAAATTCCCAGCATAAATCCTGATCTGCGGATTGAGACCAGCTTTAACGTCAAAGGGGCGGATCAAGCTGTCAAAGCCACCATGACGGGTAAATTGGAAGACCTGGTAAAAAATAAAATGACGATTGAGTTCACCAATAAACAGGGGCTGACCGATACCCAGATTTTTAACCAAATCTTTGGCGGCGAAGCCGTCAGCGATCTCAGCCAGGGCAATATTACGGGGCTGGCCTCAAAGTTCAGCGATGTCTTTTTGCGGGGTCTGTTTAGTCCCCTGACCTCACGGATTTCTGAGCTTTTGGGCCTTGAGGAATTGTCGTTTGGGATTGTCGGGCAGTCGGTGAGCGGGCCGATCTTTAATTTTAAAATTCGTTCCAATCCTTTCTTTTGGATGAATGATGCGGCTCCGATCTTTTTTGGCAAAGATCTGGTTGAGGAACGCTTGCAGCAGTTAAGCTTTCTCAACCGTCTGCGCATTGGGGGTGAGGGCACGCTGACCTCAGGAGAACAGGCGATTTATAAGCTGGGCTTGAATTACAGCCTCGGTGAAAATTGGGCTTTGGATTACCAGTTTAAATCCGATGAGCAAAGACATTCTGCTACAGTTAAAGGTTCGTATAGTCTGCCTGCCGTGCTCAATTGGTTGGGTTATTGGCGTGACCGCTTTAATGGCAAATTGGAGCCCGCCCCCCTTTCTTCATCCGCTGTTCCCACGGCCATGCCCAGCCAAAAGCCTTGAATGGCGGCCTGACTTAAGTCAGGGGGATTGGGGCTGTTTCGATTCCAGGCTATAATGTCAGATATTGTCAGCACAACCCCAGCCGAAATTGGGAGGGATCCTGCTGGCGGTGCCTGATCCAGATATTTTTTTTCTAGATATGCCAAGGAGTCCAAAAATGGCCAAAATTGACAGCCTGTTTAAAGTTCTCGTGGAAAAAGGCGGATCCGATCTGCATATTTCACCCAATAATCCCCCCTTGATCCGTCTCAGCGGTGATTTGATTCCGATTATGAGCCAAAAACTCAACGAAGAGCAAATTCGTCCCCTGCTTTATGAGATCATGGACGATTTTGGACGCAAGCAATTTGAAGAAACCAATGATTTGGACTTTGCCTACAGCGTTGATGAATTGGGATCCCGTTTTCGTGCCAATATTTTTATGGAGCGCAAAGGTTTGGGAGCCGTCTTCCGTGTCATTCCCACCACCATTGTCACGGCTGAACAATTGGGTATTCCCAAAATCTTGACTGAGTATTTTTGCCATTTGCACAAAGGTCTGGTCTTGGTAACGGGGGCCACGGGCTCAGGTAAATCCACGACCTTGGCTGCGATGGTGGATTATATCAACAAAAACCGCTCCGACCATATTCTCACGATCGAAGATCCGATCGAGTTTGTACACAACAGCCAAAGAAGCCTGGTCAATCAGCGTGAAGTTGGCAAAAATACCAAAAGTTTTGCCTCGGCCCTGAAAGCTGCACTGCGTGAAGATCCCGATGTGATTCTGGTCGGTGAAATGCGCGATTTGGAAACCATCGAATTGGCCATTACGGCAGCAGAAACAGGCCACTTGGTCTTTGGAACCCTGCACGCCTCTTCTGCGCCCAAAACGATTGACCGTCTGATCGACGCTTTCCCGACCGAAGCCCAAGAACAAATTCGGGCGATGTTGGGCGATTCGCTCAAAGGGGTGGTGGCCCAGCAATTGCTCAAGAAAAAAGGGGGGGGCCGTGTTGGTGTTCAGGAAGTGCTCGTAGGCACCCCTGCTGTGGCCAACCTGCTGCGTGAAGGCAAAACCTTTCAGATACCCTCGATCATGCAGACCGGGCGCAAAGACGGTCAAATGACGATGGATCAGGCGATTGAAGAAAAGCTCAAAGCGGATTTGATTACTCCCGAAGAAGCCTATCTCAAATCGCACGACAAGAACCGCTTTAAACACCTCTTGCCCAAAGACGCGCAAGTAGACTAATTGGGTATGGCAAGATCAACCTGACTGACGCAGGTTATCTTGCTGTGGGTGAGCTTGACTCTTGGTTAAACTGGCGCAGTTCAAGACCCAGAATCCCTTGCAAAGAGGGGGTTCTGGGTCTCTCCATTTAGTAGGGGGTTATTGTCCTGTCAGGCTGCGCGGAATTTTGGGATCAAAGACATTCTTGCTGCCGAGCTGAATCTCAAGGTTCTCATTTTGCTTGAAGCGATAGAGCTTGGCGGGCTTTTTCGAAAATTCTTGGGTGGTCTCTTGGGTGTCTTCGAGGATATCCAAAAAAGCCACTTTCTTGCGAAAATTGCGTTTGTCGATCTGGCGATTGAGAATAATTTCATAGACCCGGCAGAGCTCAGGCAATGTGAATTTCTCAGGCAACAATTGTAAGCCCAGCGTGGTATAGCCGAGTTTGTTGCGCAGGCGTTGCAGGGCCAATTCGATAATCCGTTGGTGATCAAAGGCCAGAGCGGGCTGCTGGTACATGGAGTGCCAGCGCACATCACTCACCGCTTCGGAGGGGTGCAGGGTAAATTTCTCGGAATTGACCAAGGCGTAATAGGTAATCGTAATCACGCGGGCGCGGGGATCGCGCTCAATTTCGCCAAAGGTATAGAGCTGCTCCAAATAGACATCATCGACGTTGGTTTTCTCTTTGAGCTTGTGTAACGCGGCTGTTTCCAAGCTTTCATCCATTTGCACAAAGCCGCCAGGCAAAGACCAATAGCCCATAAACGGTTCGGTATTGCGTTGTACTAGCAATACCTTGAGGTCTTCCTGCATGATGGTAAACAACACGATATCTACGGTGACAGCAGGATGTTGGTAGTCCAGGATGTCGATGGCTCTTGTCCTCACTTTGCATTCACAAAAAAAAATGATCCATGTCATAATATGATAGGTTACCTGAAAGGATCAAGCATCAACGTGGCACGGAATCCCTCGGCAGATGAGATTTCCAAAGGCAGTAACGTAATCTGGCTCTCTGACGCGACTCCCCATGATCTCCCTTTGATCGGCTTGAAAGCCTTAAATTTGGGGATTGCTCAGCGTTTGAAGTTGCCAATTCCACCTGCTTTTTGTATCACAACCCAGGCCTATCGGCGTTGTCTGGAAAGTTTTGGCATTTCTCTGGAGGAGCCCCACAATTTGGGCTTTCAGGAAACTTTACAGATGGGACGTCTGATTCAGCACAGTTTTTTTAAATACCCCTTGCCTGTCGATGTCTTAAGCGATATTCGCAATGCACATCGCCAATTGACGCAGCAGCAAGAAATGGCTCTGGTTTTGCGACCTTCGGTGCCTTATGCCTCACCGCTTTTTTCCCGCCGTTTGCGTCCCTTGTTGAATATACGGGGCATGATTGAGTTCGAAAAAGCACTCAAGGTCTGTTGGGCCTATATCTGGCTTGATGAAGTCGTCGCCTACCGCTTTTCTCAGCCCCAATTGATCAAACGCTTGGATGACCTGGCAATTGTGGTGCAGCCCTTTGTCAAACCCCGTGCTTCCGGGTCGTTGATCAGCTTTAATCCTGGCAATAACAGCGATCAAGAGATGGTGGTTGAATCGGCTTGGGGCCTCAATGAGGCCGTTTCTCGCGGGCTTTTGGTGCCCGATCAATTCGTTTGGCAGCGTTTTTTAAAAAAGGTCAGTCGGCAACAAATTGCGACCAAAACGACTTTCTTTGAATTGGCTGAAGACGGCTCAGTCAAACAATCTGCCCTCGATGCCCGCTTACAAAAGCACCCGTCTTTGAATGAAGCGGATTTACAGGCTTTGTCGGATTTGGCTGAAAAAGCAGTTGCAGGTTATCAGAGACCTGTCTCGCTGGAGTGGATCAAAACTGAGAAAGGCTTTCAGTTTATTCAGGTGCATGCTCTGCCGCCTTTGCCTGCTGCTGTGGTGCAGGAATCGGAGTGGGAGCGTCTCGATACCCTTGCTCCCTATTTCCAGCAGCCCTTTTCTCCGCTGGGCTGGAGCTTTTTACATCCACTGTTGGAACAGGCTCTGCAGGCTGTGGCGGAGTATCTGGGCATTACGGGCTTGCCTTCCCCGGCTTTTCGGCTTGTCAATTATATGGTTCATTGGCATCCGTCGGTTCCCAAGCTCTTTCAACAGGCCTTGGCTGC
Source organism: Candidatus Sericytochromatia bacterium (assembly GCA_018780035.1). Lineage (GTDB taxonomy): Bacteria > Cyanobacteriota > Sericytochromatia > UBA7694 > UBA7694. Next base: position 87,711 of record JADMKE010000019.1, on the reverse strand, counting down.
TTTTCAGACCCATCAGCAGGAAATGCCTGCTTGGCGAAGCCAGATAGAGGTCTTGAAAACCCTGTTCAAAGCCCAAGGCTATTGGCAGGGACTGTACCAAGATTATCTGGCTGCCATTTCAGCCTTTTGGGCACAAGACCCTGCCACGGGAGAGCCAGAGACCCTTTTAGAGGCTTTGAGCCACTTGAGTGATGCTGTCGCTCTGTTCTTAGAAGCGGCCTTGTTGGTGCGCTGTTTGTCGGATTCTTCTCAAAATCTGATCAGCGGTTTGATTCAGCCCTATTTTCAAGCCCAGGAAAATCCCCCGGTCTTTGATATTCTGTTTAAAGGCCTACCAGGACGCAAAGCCCAGGCAGACCAAATCATGGACCAGACCGTTGAAAAAATCCGCTCCGAGCCGCGTTTATTAAGTCTGTTTAAGTTGCAGACGACCTCTGCCCTCTGGGAGCAATTGCAAACCCAAGAAGTGGGTCCGGGATTTTTGGCTGCTTTAAAAGATGATTTTGGGGCCAGTGGCTATTTCCGCACGGGGCTTGATCCGCTTTATCCCTCTTGGGTGGATGCGCCGCACCCGATTTTGCAAGAATTGCAGCAGGCAATCCAACATCAGCGCGTCTTTTGGGATGATCGCATTCCTGTGCAGCGCGAAGAACTCACGCAACAGATTTTTCAAACAGTGGGGCCCTGGCGTTTGCCCGATATTGTTTTGCTGCGGGTGATCTTGCATCTGGGACAGGCCTGTGTGCAAACGGCTGATGAGGAGGCCTTTTATTGCTCGATGTTTGTGCCTGTTTTGCGCCGCATGATGGGGGCTATCAGCCGCTTCTTGCCCTTGGAATCGAAGGCCGATATTTTCTATTTGGAATTGACCGAAATTCGCCATCTGTTGCAGGCGCCGATGAATGCCTTTAAGATCAAAGAGCTCAAAGAGCTGATCCAGGCCCGCAAATACGAGCGCAAAATTGGCAATCGTCTGGGGGGCAAACAAAAATTGGAATCGGTGGAATTGCAAGGCTTGCCTGGCAATGCGGGTCAATATCTGGGCAAGGCCAGAATTGTCTTGCGCAGTGATGATCTGAAAGAACTGCGCCAAGGCGAAATTTTGGTCACCGATTATTTTGAGCCCGCTTGGGAGCTGGCCTTAACCAAAGCGGGGGGACTGGTTTTGGAGTTGGGCGGGGCGCTTTCCCATGGGGCTGAATTGGCCCGCCAGTATAAATTGCCTGCCGTCGTGGGCTTGGCCCAAGCCACCCAACAATTGAAAAATGGCTATGTGCTGCGTTTAGATGGCGGGACAGGCCAAATCTCTGCGTATCAGGCCACGGCCTTGGAAAAACAAGAGGAGTTTGTCGGTTAACCTTCAGACAAGGCTCAATTGGGCTGTAAGTCCGCAGGCAGGGCCGCTGCCAATTTGGCTATTTCCGTGTCAAAATGGGCAGAGAGACCTGTTGCTTGTTTGAGTTTTTCAGAACTCAGTGAGACGTCCAAGGGGCGGGGGGCGTAAAGATGGGAATCATGTACCGACACAGCTTCGATCAGATCTGTGTTCAAATTTAAGGCTTGGGCCAAAGCCAGCCCTGTGTCCAAACGGCTGCGGCGCTCGGAGCCCAGATGATAAACGCCTTGCAAATGCCAGAGCTGCTCCAGCCACTCAACCAAAGTACCCACATAGAGAGGGGCATTGTATTGGTCTTTGAAGAGTTTGATCGTCTGCCCTTGCTGCAGCGACTGCACCAGCCAGCGCGAAAAAGAGGTTTTGCCTGAGGTCCACCAGGAGAGAAAGGTAAAGCGCAGAATCAACGCATTGGGCAGATCTGCAAATAATTGTTCGGCCATGTATTTGGTGCGGGCATAGACATTGACAGGCTCAGGTCGATCCTCTTCGTTCGACAAACTTTGCAAGCCCGAAAACAGATCGTTGGTGGAGATATGGATCAATTTACAATTCTGGGCAGCCACAGCCAATCTGATCGAGAGGGCCGTTTCCAGATTTAAGCCAAAGGCCTGGCGCAAATCTCTTTCACAGCCATCGACATCGGTCCAGGCCACTGTGTTGATCAGCAAATCAGGTTGAAAATCTGCCAGCAGTTTATTTGTGGCCTCAAAATCGCGCAGATCGAGGGTCTGGAAATGGGGCATAGAATGTTGAAAACAGGTTCCCAAGACCTCATAGCGCTTGTGCAGGGCTTGATAAAGGGTGTTTCCCAAGCCGCCTGAGGCTCCTGCAATCAGAATTCGTTGTACCATATCTGTCTCCGCTGGTGAATGAACTTGATTCAGGATACTATACAGGTATGTTGTCTTGCACAAAAGCCATCCGGATAGATTTTTACGTGGGCCCATGTTAGAAAGCTTAGAAACAGGCTTGGATCGGGCTTTTGGCTTGCTCGAAAACAAAGATTATGGGGGGGCCGCTTCTGCTTTTGAGGCGGTTTTAAGCCTGCAACCAGACCTGAGTGAGGCGCTTCACTATTTGGGCGTGTGCAAACATTATTTACACGATTATGCCGCGGCCCTTGATCTTTTTCGGCGCTCGATAGCCCTCTCTCCTGCAGACCCGGATCTCTACCACAATTTTTTTAGCTGTGGCTACGAGCTCTATGGCAGCCAAAAATATGATCAGGCCGTGGTCTATTTTCAGGCGCTGATCGACCTGAACATGGACTATCTGGAGCAATCTTGGATCTACTTGATTCGTGCCCTCAAATTTCGCAATCGCATGGAGGCCTGCCAGCACGCTTTAAACCAAGCTTTGGTGCGTTTTCCTGAGAGTTTGGCTTTTCGGCTTGAAAACACCTTTCTCTTTCCCCAAATTTATACATCTGTCTCAGAAATGGCTTATTGGCGCAAACGCTTTCTCAAATACGTGGAAGAGTTGGACTTGTTTTTGTCGCCTGAACGGGTGCGCGCCTTACATGAGCGCGGGGTCGATGTCGACAGTCCGCTGTTTGGAATCTTTGCCCAGGGCGGCAACGAGGTCGAAACCACACGGCGTATCAGTGCACTCTGGGAAAAGATTGTGCCGATTGTTCAGAATGAGCCGCGCCCGCGACCTGAGGTGAGCTCAGATAAGATCCGGATTGGCATGGTCTCTCCTTCGTTTTGGAATCATTCCACCATGCATTATTTTCTTGGGGTGATTGCCTATTTGAGCCAGCAACCCGATTTGGAATTGTCGGCTTTTTATTTGGGTGAAGGCAAAAGCGACGGAATCACGGCCATTGTCAAAAGCCAAGTGACTCATTTTGAAGGGCTCTCTTGGGATTTGCAGGCCTGTTTGAGCACCCTTAACGCTTCCCGCCCCGATATCCTGCTCTATTTGGATATTGGCCAGGATCCCTTTCTCTATACCCTGGCTTCCAATCGTGTGGCACCCGTGCAATGTGCCTTAACGGGCTTGCCCATGACCACGGGCCTCAAAAATTTGGACTATTATCTTTCGGGGTCGGCCTTTGAAATCCCCGAGGCGCAGCAGCATTACAGCGAAACCCTCGTCACCTTTGATGGCCCCATTGTGACCTATCTGCCACCCCCTGCGCCAGCTCGGCTCAAAAGTAGGGAAGAACTGGGACTCAAGCCCGACAGACATTATTACCTCTTTCCCATGACCCTTTTTCGCGTGGATCCTGAATTTGCCGAGATCATTCCGGCCATTCTCAGGCAAGACCCCGATGCCGAGTGGCTGTTTGTGAGTTACCGTGGGCTAGAAGAAACGCTGTTTGGGCACTATCAGCGACTTTTCCCTGAGCTTTGCAGCCGCATTCATTTTCTGCCCTGGCTTAACCAATCCGATTTTCTCTCAGTCATGGCCCAGGTGGATGTGATAATGGACAGTTTGCGCCTCGGGGGGGGGAATTTGGCCTTTCAGGCTTTTTGGATGCACACCCCAATCGTGACCCTGCCCAGTGAATTTTTGCGTTGCCGGATTGCCACAGGGCTTTACCAAATCATGGGTATCTCTGATGGCATTGCCTCAGATTTGCCCGATTATATTCACAGGGCCTTGGCAATTGGCACAAATAAAAGCTACCGCCAAGCGCTCAGTGAGCGGATTGCTGCTCAAAAACATCTGATTTTTAATCAGCCCATTTACAGCCAGCAAATGGCGGATTGGTTCCGCCAAGTTGTTCAGCGTTGAGGTGCCTCAGGGTAAACTGGGGGAAGTCTGATGCCAAGGAGAAACTGTGGCTGTTCATCTGGTGCCGATCCAAACCGGCGATGGCTCTTATACCTTTTACAATGTGACTGAAAATATCTATTTTCGCTCGCTGCAAGGGGCTCGCAGCGAGGCCTTTTACGTTTTTGTCGCGGGCGCCCGTCTGCCTGAACGGGGGGGGGATTGGTCTGTCTTGGAGTTGGGATTGGGACCGGGCATGAATTTTTTGGTCACAGCTCAGGCCTTCTTGGCCCGAGCTGAAGTGGGTACCTTGCGTTACCATGTGGTTGAAAATGCCCCACTCTCCCCTGAGAAATTGGGGCAATTGGCCTATTTAAGTTGGTTCAAATACCCAGCTGTTTACGAACTCCTGCAGGATGCCCTGAGCCAAGCTGTGCAAGCCGTGACTGAGCCTCAGGTTCCTGCAACTCACTTTCGGCCTATTCAATTGCGCTGGCAAATACACGCACAGGTGATTGAGTTGGTGCTCTATCCCTGTGCGTGGGAGCTTGCTTCCTTGCCCAAGCAGCTGACTTTTGATGCGGTTTATCATGATCCCTTTGGGCCGGCTGCCAATCCCGAATGCTGGAGTGAGCCCTGTTTTGCCTGGGAGCGGGCCCATCTCTCCGAGACGGGCTTGATCACCACTTATGGTGCTTCAACACCGATGCGCAAGGCCATGGCCCAAGCTGGGCTCTATTTGGCTTCGCGCAAAGGCTCTGGCAATAAGCGCGAAATGACCTTGGCAGCCAGAAATCCTGAGGCCTTGTCGGGCAACACCTTGCTGTCTCAAGAAAAATACCTCAAATGAGGGGCTTGAAGTGACTGTCTCTGGATCGGTGGCAATTATAGGTGCGGGCTTGGCGGGTTTGGGACTGGCCCAGGCCCTGCTCAAAGCCGGTTTGAGCGGGGAACACCTGCAGGTCTTTGAAGCGCATTCAGTGGGGGCCGGGGCTTCGGGTTTGCCTGCTGCGCTGATGCACCTAACTCCTGGTCGCAGTCTCTTTCCCAAACCCGGTTATGCCCCATGTTTTGCCTTCAGCCAAGCCTGGCTGGAGGCCTTGCAATCAGACAGCGCTGAGCCCCTGGCTGCGCCCCTTCTGCTCTTGCGCCCGGCCCTTGATGGCGCTGTTGCTTCTCGTTTTGAACGCTCGTATGCCCGTTTGGAGCCGGGCTTGCCCGCTCAGATCTCGCGTTTGAGTGCTGCGCAGGCCGCGGTCTACCGGCCGCTGTTTGCGCTGCCAGAGCTGACTGCGACCTATGCGGTGCAACCGGCTTGGCGAGTGGCCATGCCCGCACTGATTCAACGCTTGAGCCAAACAATTCAGCAAGCGGGAGTGGTTATGCACTTGGAACGGGTCCGTTGTTTATTGCCCCCTTCGACGCTCGCCTCTCGGCAAGGCTGGCAAGTGCAGACCCAATCGGGTCTGCACTCCTTTGAGCGGGTCGTGCTGGCTGTGGCGGCAGACTTACCCCTCTGGTTTCCTGAGTTGCCCTTGCAGCGCATGCGTGGAGAAGTGGCCGTCTTTCAACACCCACAGTTTGAAGGGCTCAATACCGCATTGAGCAGTGGCGGATATGTTCTGCCTTTGGGGGGGCAGCGCGTTTTGGCGGGGCCCACGTTTTATCCTGCTGAGCAGCCCTGCCAAAGTCCCGAATGGAGTGTGCAGCAGATTCGTCAGGGTTTGGCTGCTATTGTACCTGCCATGGCTGAAGCTGAATTGGAGCAGCTTTGGTCGGGGGTTCGCACGTTGGTGAAACACCAGCGCGAACCGCTCGTGGGGGCTGTGCCGGGCTTTCACCAACTCTATGTCTTTTCGGCCTTTGCCACCAAGGGGCTTTTACAAATTCCCTGGTTGGCCCAGGCCTTGGCCGAGTTGCTGCTTCAGGACCGAGACCGCATTCCAGACTATTTTAAAGCCGGGCGTTTTCCGCTTGAAAGTTGGCGTTTGGCATGTCCCTGAGTGTGGTTGTCTTGACTTCAGTGGGGCGAGAGGCTCATCTGCGCCGCTGTTTGCGCGCTTTGGCCGCGCAGACCCTGCTGGCCGAAGAGATTTTGGTGGTTGACGATGGTTCAAGTGAGGGCCGTGCTGTTGTGGCGGAGTTTGGGGCCGATCTGCCCCTGCGCTACGATTGGCGTCCCCATGACTATTGCATGAGCCGTTCTTACAATCGGGCTGTTTCACAGCTTTTATCGGAAAAACTGGTTTTTCTTTCGGGGGATATTTTGCTCAATCCCTTGGCGCTGGGGTTTTATGCTGAGTATTTTGCTGCTTTGCCCCCAACGGCAATCTGGGGCTATTTTGGCTCGTATAAACAAGAGGTGCTGGCTTCTTATCTCCAGCCAGGGGCCCAGGTCAATATTCGCGATATTCGCCTCTGGTTCACTTCCGACGGGCGTCTGAGTTGCCGCGAAGACATGGTGAGGCATCCCCAGGTCTACGCCTGGGGAGGAAATTGGGCCTTGCCCCGCTCGCTCTTTGTGCAAGCGGGTGGTTTTAACGAGACTTTTTCAGGTTGGGGCTACGAAGACGTGGCCTTTGCCAATCGGCTCGTCCAATTGGGCATTCCGATGGCTTTTTCGGTTGATGTCTGGGGCGAACATCAGGCCCACGCAGACCCAGAAGAGACAGATGTGGCCCTGCGCAATCGCGAAAAAATTGGGGTTTTGGCGCCTTGTCAGCAGGAGCCTGGTTTGCTTTATCATCCAGAGCGCACCCAACTGGCCCAGCTCTTAAACAGCGTTTATGGTTGAGCCTGGGTTTTGAGTCTGGGCAAGCCCTCGGGCCAATAATCCTGCTTGGGGTTGCGGCAACGCTGAAAGAGCAATGATTCCCACTCCCAGATGCGAACGGGCCAGGTATTGCGGCGACTGGTGTGCATGACCTGATTGCTGAGGCGGTCAACCACAGCTTGGGGGTCTTTGAGCCAGAGCATCAGGGCATCTGTCAGGGCACTCAAATAGCGACGGGCATAGTTATCATGGGGCTCGGGGGGGACCAAACGGGCAAAACCCGCTGTGGTTTCGGGCAGGGCGCCCATTTGGGTGGTAATAATATCGCAGCCACAGGCCATGGCCTCCATGGCTGCAATGCAAGACGTCTCTGCGAAGGTATTGGGATAAGCCAATAAATGGGCCTTGGATAGCTCCAAAGCCAGTTCTGGCTGGGGCAAAGACCCCCGCAGGCTGACATTTTCAGTTTCACGACAGCGCTGGTAAAGGGCCTGCAATGCGGGATCGTCTTCGGGTTCTTGATAGGTTTGCAAAGAGGAAAAAACCTGCAATTGGAGTTGTGGGAAAATTTCGCGCAGCAAGGGAAAGATATCCAACAAGACTGCCAAGCCCCGATTGGGCACCGAGGTATAAGCCAAGGTCGGCGTTTTGGCTTTGGCTGAGACCAATTGGGCTTTATCCGCAAAGAGATAGGCAAAAGCCGGGGCAATGGCGTTGCGGCGAATGCAGGTGCGCTCAGGCTGCAAGCCAAAGCGCCGGATATAATTTTCCTGTTGCCAGCGGCTGACAAAGACAAAGCTGTCCCAGGCCTCCTGCACCAAACGGTGTTGCAGGGCCAGCATACTCACATCTTCGGCTGTGTGCTGGGTCCAGAGCAGCAGTGGGGTATTGGGGGGCAAGTGGGGCCGAATCGTACTCATCGGCAGCAGTGAGTTCAAGCTGATCACCGCATCAAAGGTGCGGTTTAAAAAAATCTCTTCGGGTTCCTCGGGCAGGGTTAAACACTCTACCCCTCTGAACATACCGGGTGTACTGGTATTGTTGAGCAATGTGACTGCGTGCCCGCGCTCGGCCAAGGCTGCAGTTAAATAACAGAGGGCCGATTGGGAGCCTCCCAAGGGCATTAAATAGGGGCTCTCTGCAGTGTAATCCATCGGGCCAGAGTCAACGAAACAGAGATTAAGTTGAAACATGGCTCTTTCCTTAAGGTTTTGATGTGGGAGAAATTTGACGCATGGGGCAACGATAGAGTGAAAAAGTCACCTCGATCTGGTTACGGGAACAGCCCTCGCGGTATTCTCCGCTTTGCAGATTGTGAGTGACCACCAGATTGGCTCCTACCTGCTCAGCCCGTTTGCGCAGATTATAGTGTAAGCGCTCCAAATAAGACGGAGAAGTTCCTGAGTCCATTTGACCACAGCCATTGCCATCGGTTAAGGCCTCAGAACCCAATTTTTCACAACTCAGATTGGTGGGCAGGCTTTTTAAGATGTAAATTTCCGCTTTGGGGCGATTTTCATCCGGGCGTTGGCCACGACAGGCAGCCAGAGAGACCAGTGTCAAAAAGCTGACGATCAGGAGGATGCCAAAGCGGGTAGTCATTCCTTGATTGTCTTCTTGGCAGAAAGCGGGGGTGTTTTGCTGCTGGGGCTGGCTGATTCAGACCAAAGTTCTTTGACCTGTTGAACTGCTTCGTGCATGTCCTGTGTGGCGGCTAACTCGCCTTCAATGAACTGCAGGCCCTGAATCAGCCAAGCGGCCAAATCTGGCTGAAAGAGTCGGTAAAATACCCGGCGGCCTTGGCGGCGTTCGAGTACCAGACGGTGTGAGCGCATCAGGGCCAAATGTTGAGAAACACGGGCATGACTGATTCCCAATATCTCTTCAAGAAAGTTGACATCGCGCTCTTCATGGCGCAGTTCTTCAACAATACGGATGCGATGTGGATGAGACAAAACACTCAACAATTTGGACAGTTCTTTGGCTACCAAGTGGCGTGCGGGCATGGATATTATACTCTCGGTGTCATTCTTTCATAAGCTGGATTATTCAGGCTTGATTGTTGTTAAAACAATGCAAAAACGCGCTTGCATAGGTTATTATATACGCATGATTGCATATTATCCAGCCCTTTTCCTAAGGTCTGGAGAGAAAAGAGGGGCCATGAATATTCCCGCTTTTGATCCCGGTTTGTCTGCTTTGCAGGCTTCAGCTTTTGCTTTAAACAGTTCTGCTCACAATCTGGCCAATCTCGATACCCCTGGTTTTGAAGCCCGGCGAGTGACTTTTGAAGAAGCGGCTCCCAGTGGTGTCGTGGCCCGTGAATCCTCTGCAAACCAGCCTGTGGATATTGCCACAGAAATGATTCAACAACTCAAGGTGCGCCGCCTGTCTGAAGCTGCTGTGGCCAGTTTAAAAGCAGGCGAAGAATTTCTCGGTGAGCGGATCGACCGCCGGGGTTGATTCCTCCGTTTTCTTCTGGTCCCTATGTTTCCCAGTGCAATTGAATTTTGGGTTCCGCTTTGCGCTGATTTAAAGCTGCTTTGTAACGCTGGTATTTGTCGTGCTCCGGCAAATTTGTCAGACAGCCCGACCAATCTTGGGGACGCAATGCCGCAAACGCTGTTTCTGCTTCGATTCCCAGCCCGTTGAACAGTGGATGCGACTTGGGGAGCCACAGGCCCAAAAGCAATTCCTGTTGCAGATCTAACCATTCGGGCCCAATCAATTCGGCGTTAATCTGGTAGAGATTGCTGTGTCCAAGTACCGCCAGTCGCACAGGCAAGATTGTCTGGATGCGCTTTAAAATCTTCTCCAACGCGATTTGGGCTTCGGGGTGCTGGGGCAAGGGTGGCTCCAAAGCGACCAGTCCCAAACTCAATAAAACAGGGGGCTGCCAATCGGCTGGATAGCCCAAATTGTCACGTTCAAAGCGGGTATAACAGCTGAGATCTTGGCCCGAAGGCAATTGCAGATGGCCCTGTGCGCCGCGCGGAATTTTGCCAAATTCAGACAGGGTGCTCTCGGGGCCATTTAAACAGCCGGGCGACCAGAGGGTGTGGTAAAGTTTTTCCAATTTCTCAGGGGACGGGGAAACTCCCAAATCCACGAACAGACCGTAACTGCCATTTAAACTCATTGGGGCAAAGACGCCCGGCATGCTTCCAGGGCTTGGCGCAAATGCCCGCCTGCGGCCGCTAAATGGGAACGGGCCAAATCCGCATCCACTTCTCCCCAATGCATCATCAATGCCGTTTTGACCTCTCCCCCGGCACGTTCCAAGAGGATTTGAGCACTGCTTTCGGGCAGGTCGCCCAGCTCTTGCAACATGCGCAGGGCCCTACGCTGTAATTTTGCATTGCTGATGGTCACATCGATCATGCGATTGCCAAAGACTTTTCCCAGTTGAATCATGCTGATCGTGGAGATCATGTTTAAAGCGAGTTTGGTGACCGTTCCCGCTTTGAGACGGGTCGAACCGGTTAAAATTTCGGGGCCAACAGGCAAGATCAGATAAAACTCGACGCCTGGGTCGCTCTGTTCTACCGGACTGCAGGCCAATAAGGCTGTGTGCAGGCCTTGGCTGCGTCCCTGGCGCAAAGCGGCCCGAACATAAGGGGTCTGGCCACTGGCGGCTATGCCAATCAACATATCTTGGGGGGTGATATTTAAGGACGCTAAATCTGCCAACGCGGCTTCTTGGCTGTCTTCTGCTCCTTCTACGGCCTGCTCTAACGCTGTCCGGCCTCCCGCGATCAGGCCCACGACCATGCCTGGTGGCGTACGAAAGGTTGGCGGGCATTCTGCTGCGTCTAAAACGCCCAGGCGACCACTTGTGCCCGCGCCAATATAAATCAAGCGGCCCCCTTGGCGCAGACAATCGACCGTCTGTGCAATTACCTGTGTTAAAACTTCTTCATTGCCATCAAAGGCTTTGAGCATTTTTTGGTCTTCTTGACGCATCAATGCAATAATTTCGGAGATCCCCATTTGATCGAGATTCTGGCTGGCGGGGTTGGGGTATTCGGTCAAGGGCAATTCGCTGGCCATCTGGATCTCCTTGAAAACTCTTAACTTTCAGCTGTCAAACTTGTTATAGTATATCTGGTTCAAGCTCTCAACGTCTTGCTGAATGACTTGTTAACGACCGATTATTGCGATGGGGTGCATCTTTTGAACAAGGGCTTAAAAAACGCAGGTTTATATATCTTTTTAATTTTGGTGGGGATTGTCTTTGTAAGTTCCTTTTACAAGCAAAGCTACCGTGAAAAGAACGTCAGTTATACTGAGTTCTTGCAAAAAATTGATCAGGGTCAGATCGAAGAAGTTCTGATCAAAGACCAAATTTTACTGGCTCGGACCCGCCCAGATAGCACCCGTCTCAAGGTTTTTACCCCCAAAAATGACCCCCAGCTATTGCCCCGCATGGTAGACAAAGGGATTGTCATTCGGGTTGATCAGCCACCCGAGAGCAATTGGTGGATCTCTTTCTTCTCTCCCATTCTGATTCCTTTGTTGATCATTGTTGTGCTTTGGATCTTTGTCATCCGTCAGGCCCAAAGTGGCAGCAGTCAAGCGATGTCTTTTGGCAAAAGTAAAGCCAAAATGGTGATGGAAAACCGTCCCAAAGTGACTTTTGACGACGTTGCTGGCGCAGATGAAGCCAAACAGGAACTCGAAGAGATTGTGGATTTCCTTAAGTCTCCCGATAAATACCAAGCCCTCGGAGCCAAAATCCCCAAAGGTGTTTTGCTGGTGGGCCCACCAGGTACGGGTAAGACCCTGATCGCCAAAGCGGTAGCAGGTGAAGCCTCTGTGCCCTTTTTTAGCATCAGCGGTTCGGAATTTGTTGAGATGTTTGTGGGTGTGGGTGCCTCGCGGGTGCGGGATCTGTTTGAACAGGCCAAGAAACACGCCCCCTGTCTGATTTTTATTGACGAAATTGATGCTGTTGGCCGTCAGCGTGGCGCAGGCCTTGGCGGTGGTCACGACGAGCGTGAGCAGACCCTCAACCAATTGCTGATCGAAATGGATGGCTTTGAAGACAATCACAGCACGATCGTGATAGCGGCAACCAACCGTCCTGACATTCTCGATGCGGCCTTGCTGCGTCCCGGCCGTTTTGATCGCCAGGTGATCGTCGATCGCCCCGATGTCGAAGGCCGTGAGAAAATTCTCGAAGTACACACCAAAAACAAGCCGCTTGCCAAAAATGTGAAAACGTCTGTTTTGGCCCGCCGTACCCCCGGTTTTACCGGTGCAGATTTGTCTAATCTGGCCAACGAAGCGGCCTTGCTCGCGGCCCGCGAGAACCAAAAAGAAATTCACATGAAACATTTGGAAGAGGCCCTCGATCGTGTGATTGCTGGCCCCGAAAAGAAAACCAAGCTGATCACCGAAAAAGAAAAAGAGATCACGGCCTATCACGAGATGGGGCATACCCTCGTGGGGCGCTTTCTCAGCCATTGTGATCCGATTCACAAGGTCACAATCATTCCCCGTGGCATGGCGCTGGGTTTGACAATGTCTCTGCCCGAAGACCGTGTTTCTGCTTCCAAATCGTACCTGCATGATCAAATTGCAATGCTGCTCGGTGGCCGGATTGCCGAAGAGTTGATTTTCGGCGCCGAAGAAATTACCACAGGTGCCCGCAACGACATCGAACGGGCCACTGAAATTGCCCGCAAAATGGTCGTTGAATACGGCATGAGCGAAAAAATCGGTCCGCGAACGGTGGGCAAGAAAAACGAACAGGTCTTTTTGGGGCGTGACTTTGGCGATGTTCGCAATTATAGCGAAGAGGTTGCCAGTGACGTGGACCGTGAAATCCGCCGATTGCTCGATGAGAATCATGATCGGGCCCAAAAATTACTGATTGAGCACAAACATGCCTTACATGAAATTTCACGCCTGCTGATTGAGCGCGAAACCCTCGACAGCGCTCAGCTTGATGAATTGCTCGAACAGGTAGAAGGTGCCGCTCCGCCCACCAAACCCGAGCGCAAATATGCCTCTTGGCAGGCCAAAGATCCCAAGGTGCTCGAAGAGGGCTCAGAAAAAGCGGAAACAGAACCAGACGCTGATGCAAGTGTTGAAAGTGGTGTTCTGGAAGTGAATCTGCCGCTGTCCTCGGCTGAACCCGCGGAGCCCCAGCCCAGCGAAGAAACAAAAAAGGTGTAGTGTTGAGCCATGGCAGCCATCCGTTGTAAAGAATGCAGTTTTGTCGCAGCAAAAAACGAAGACTATTGTCCCGAATGTGGGGCCATGTATGTCGAGCCACTCGACTATGTGGATGACAGTCTGGTGGGTCAAAGCCGGGCCCGTGCTGCCAAACCCGAAAAGAAAAAAGGCGGTGGCCTGTTTTCCTCACTTTTTGGTGGAGGGGCCAAAGAAGAGTCTGCACCAACGACTTCTCGGCCCGCTGTGGCAGCCACCCGCAACACGGCTCCCCCAGCCGACGTGCCACGGGACCAATTAAAAATTCGCTGTCAGGAATGTAAACATATCGTGCTTTTGGATGGGCACGATGGCTATTGCCCAGATTGTGGTGCTTTCTTTGTAGAGCCCCATGACTATATCACCCCTGAGACCTTGGCGGCTGAAAAAGAAGCGGTGCAGGCGGCGATTGAAAACTACCGGCCCGTGGAAAAAAGTTTTGAAGAAATGACGCCCCAAGAGCAGCTCAACCACCTCAAAGAACAGGTGGATGATACCTGGGATTTAATTATCAAAGAGCGCCACGTTCTGAACGAAAAGGCCAACGAATGTATGCAGTGTTTTACAGCTGCCGGGACCATCAAGTCCGAAGACCAATACGAGGTCATGGCCAGCATGATCAAACAGCGCTATCACAATCTGCAGGATTTTGAACTGATTCGTGCGGATTATATGCGCTTATTGGAAGACTTCTCCAAACGGCATGATCAACTCTTAAAGGCCAAAGCGGCCTTTGTGGACCATCAAGCAGCCCTTAAGCAAGGACAACCCGCTTCCTGACAGCGGCACTGATGCAAACCCCTGTACAGCTTGGCTTGGTACAGTTCAGTGAACGTTTTCAGTGGCATCAGTTTTTTCCCTATTCTGCCGGATTATTGCAGGCTTATGCCCTGCGGCATTTAAAAGAGCCCGCGCGCTTTGCATTTGTACCTCCGGTATTTTTGCCTGAATCGGTTGAACGTTTGGCGCTGCAGATGCGGGAACTGCAAATTGTGGGCTTCAGTGTCTATATCTGGAATATCAAGCGTTCGCTGGCCTTGGCCCAATTGCTCAAATTGCAAAATCCAGGTGTTTTGATCATCTTTGGTGGGCCCCATGTGCCGGATCAAGCCGAAGACTTTATGCGGAGCCACCCCTTTATCGATCTCTGTTGCCATGGGGCGGGAGAGGCGGTCTTTACCGCTATTTTAGAGGCCTATCCCGATAATGACTGGCAGGCGATTCCGGGGCTGAGCTATTTTAATTTCAAAGGTCAGTTTGTCACTCAGTCACCCTTGCCCCGTTCGCGCGATCTGTCGCAGATTCCCTCCCCGTACACCGAGGGTGTGTTTCAGCCCCTTTTGCGGGCCCATCCCCAAACCCGCTGGATTGCCACCTGGGAAACCAATCGCGGCTGTCCTTTTTCTTGCACCTATTGTGATTGGGGCTCCGCGATTGCCAGCAAATTGGGGCTCTTTGAGATGGAGCAACTCAATGCCGACCTGGAATGGTTTGGCGCCAATCAGATTGGCATGATTTTCTGTGCCGACGCCAATTTTGGCATTCTCAAACGCGATCTTGAGTTGGCCACGTATTTGGCGCGGGTCTACCAGCGCTACCGCTACCCCCACACCTTTCACCAGCAAACTGCCAAAAACTCGCCTGAGCGCACCTGGGAATTACACCAAATTTTGGCTCGGGCCGGCATCTTTGCTGAGGTCACCCTCTCTTTGCAGTCGATGGATGCCCACACCCTCAAGCAGATCAAACGCGACAATATTTCTCTGCCCACCTTTTTAAATCTGCAAAAACGCTTCCAAGCGGCAGGTATTGCCACCTATACAGATATGATTCTGGGCCTGCCAGGTGAAACCTATGCTTCTTTTGTGAGTGGGGTTGAACAGGCCGTGCAAAGTGGGCAGCACAGCCGCATGCAATTTTATAACGCCTTTGTCTTGCCCAATGCAGAGATGGCCCAGCCCGAATACCGCTCCCAACATGGGATTGAAACGGTTTGGGTCAGCCTTTTTCCCGACCGCCTAAATGCCCAAGACTTTCTTGAAGGGGGAGAAATGGTGATCGGCACGAATACGATGCCAAAGCCTGATTGGTTGCGGGCCCGGGTCTTTGCCTGGATGTGTAAATTTCTCTATTATTTAGATAAACCCCTGCAAATTCCGATTTTGCTCTTATATGGCTGTGCGGGAATCTCTTTTGTTGCATTGATTGAGGCCTTTCTGGCACCTGATTCTGTTCTCTACCCGATTTTGACTGAAAATTTGGCTTTTTTCCAGACCAAAGCAGCCGATTTACAGGCCGGGCAAAATGAAGCCACTTGGGTCTCTCATCCCACTTCGGTGGAACAAGGCGGCTCTTTGGGGGCTGAGCATTTTTTGCTCTACCAACTCAGCAAAGAGAACAAACTCAATGACTTTTACCGCGAAGCAGAGGCGCTTTTACAGGCCCTCTTGAGCCAATCGGGCAGTGGCTTTTCCTCTGCGGTTTTAAGTGAGGCAGTGGCTTTTAATGCCGCTCTTTTAAAAACCACTTATTTGACCCAGACTGGCGATCCCAGCCTGCCTTTTCATTTGGAGAAATTGGAAGTAACATTGAGTCACAATTTGCCCGAGGTCTATCAGGCTTTGCTCGCTGGCAAACCGTGGCAATGGCAGAGCCAGCCCCAGGTTTTTTCTAAATCCTGGTCCGGCCCCCCGTTTATGCTTGAGCAACGGTTTCTCTCTCGCGGAGAATGCTGAAATGCCGCTCTTAAAGCCCGCACCCTGCAAAATTCTGGTGGGCCCTTTGTACCACCCCCGCGTGCTTGGCAGCTATTTACACGACCCCTTGATTTACCCCTTTTTTCTCGACTGTCAGAATTGGAAAACCCGCCCTGTGGCCTATGATATGGTTGTTTCTCTGTCTGAATTTCAGGCCGAGCGCCAATTGCCCTATGATTACCAGAACACAACTGTGGCAGAATTGCTCAGCCATTTCCCTGCCGACGCGCAGCCTGAATTGTTGATCTGGTGGGGGTTCTATGGTCCCATTCCGGTAGATATTGCCGAGAGCCCGATTCCCACACTTTTGGTGGTCTCGGATTGGCACGAAAATTTGACCTCGGTTTTGGCTTATGCCGAGGCCTTTGACTTTGTCTTGGGCGATCAGGGGCTGGTGGATATTTTGCAGGCCAAAGGACTGCAGCATTGTGCCTATTGGCCCAGTTATGCCCTTTATCCAGAGCGCTCGTTTTTAATTTCGCCGCCATTGGAGCGGGTTTGGGATGTGACTTATGTTGGGAGCCTGAATCTGGCTTTGCATCCCAAACGCGAGGGCTATTTGAAACGTCTGCTGCAATTGGCCGATCGCTACCAGATTCGTGTCGATACCCATCTCTACGGTTCAGAATACAATCGGCTTTTGAACCAGAGTCGCCTGGTATTTAATTACAGCATTCGCGGCGAAATGAATCTGCGGGCCTTTGAGGCCGCTGCTTCCGGAGCGGTGGTCTTGATGGAAGAGACAAATCTGGAAGTGCGTAATTATTTGCCGACTGATCAGACTGCCGCCCAGGCCTGCATTCTCTACAACGAAGCCAATTTTGAGCAGCAGATCATCCATTATCTCGAGCACGAAACCGAACGGCAAAAAATTGCGCATGCCGCTCTGCAGGCCATTCAAAACCAGAGTGCCAGCCATCAATTTGAAAAGTTATTGGCTTTTTTGCCTGCTGTCTTTGCGGCTTCAGTTCAGGACTCAAGTCGTCCTTTTCGCCAGAAAAGGAAACAGCAACAGGCGTTAACCCGAATTCGCCATCTTTACCATTTGCCTTTGGCCCGGGCCCCTGAATGGGCTGTGCGCGAGGCCGTGGAAGTTTATACGGGAGGCGATTTCACGCAAATCTCACCCAGCGACAGCTGGGAGTGGACCCATCTGCTGGCGGCCTGTCTGACAGATTATGAGTTTAACCCGATTTCGAAAGTGGGTTATCAGCCCCAGATTCAAGCCGAGAGTGTCTTTGCCCAATTATTGCAGGGGTCTGAATGGACGCCCCTGGTCTGTTTTAATGCCGCTTGGTACTGTTTTTTTCGGGGGGATTACCATCGGGCTCTGCCATATAGCCAAAAAGCCTTGGCGCTGTTCTCTTCTCCCGCTTTTGAGCCTTCTCCGCTTTTGAAGTTGATCGACTGTCTTTTGCCTTTTGGCCACAATTATTTTTATTTGCATTGGCAGCGCCTGGTCGCGGAAATCTGCCGTCAAAAGGCCACTGCCCATGACCTGTCTCGGCTGATCTGCTGGATGCTCTTGATTCTTCAGGCCCGAATTTTGAGCTCGAGCCCCATACAGCTTCTCGCCCAAGCAGAAAACCGTTATCAGGAAGCCCTGGCACTCTTTCCTGAATTTGGCACTGTCGGTTTTGAGTTGGCCCGTTTACAGGCTTTGCAAGGCAAAAAACTTCAGGCGATTGAAACCTATCAAACTTATTTAGAGCGCCATTTCCTACAGCCCCAGGCCCATCTGGCGCTCTTGGAGCTCTTACTGGAACAGGGACAGATCAACGCAGCCCAGCAATGGTATCAACGGGTGGACTCTTTGCTGCGTGTGATTCCCCATTTTGACTCAAGACCTTTCAAACGCCTCTTACAGCTGATCGCTTATTTGGACCCAGCTGCTGAAACGATTTAAGCGGGTTCTGTCTCACTGCCTGTTTCAACGGGCTTGGGGGCTTCCACTTTTTTTTCGGCTTTGGCAGGCGCTTCTTTTTCAGAATCGTCTTCAAAATCAATGAAAGGGAAGGAGTTCAATTTGCGGCCAATCATAATAAAACTGAGAATACTCAGATAGGGGTTTTTCATAATTTGGGCCAATTGGCGTGTCAAAACAGGCAATTGCTGAATTTGGTAGACCACTTCGTCGATAAATTCAAAACCGACTTGATCCATCAATTTGCGCAGGGATTCATTTGAAAAATAGCGCACGTGGTTGTGGCGCAAGGCGCCATCATCTTGATAAGCCCAGCCTTCGGTCAGCAGGTTAATAATGGTGGAAATATGGCCAACATTATAAGCCACGATATAAATTTGCCCTTCGGGCTGTAGGTACTTGCGCAGCTCCAGCACCAGGCGTTCGGGATCGATGGCCTGTTCCAGGCCATGATAAACCAAAAGAAGATCAAAATGTTTTTGGGGCAAATCGAGAGGCAGGTGGGGCTGATCCCGACTGACATCGCGCCAATTGGGATTCAGGCTTTCGACATGCACAAATTCACAGCCTTGGTCTTGCAGGTGTTTCTGAATATTGGGCACAGAATCACCAACGCACAATACCTTTTGATGCTCTGGCTTGAGCAGGCTGTTCAGCTTTTCGGACATTTGTTGACGGTATTGGTCGTACATGGGTTTACTTCCTGGGTTTACTTCCTGGGTTTACTTCGTGGGCGAAGTCGGGCTTAAGTCCCTTTTTTCTTGACAAGCATACAGATTTCAATAATATAGAGGCGTTCCGACGTTAAGGGCACCGGCCAAAAGGTCTGAACACGCTTCATAAAACCCTCTGCTGAGTCTCGAAAGCCCTGAATATTATTCATTATAGTATATTCCGTATCGAGAATTTCCAATCCCTGGGTTTCGAGCAGCTCTCGCAGGGTCTGTTCAGAGAAATATTTGAGAAGTTTATAAGGGTAGCGGCTGCGTTCCAATTCCCAGTTGAGGGTCCTTAAGATGAATGCGATATTCTGGGTGTTGAGAATACTAATCAGCATTTTTCCACCCGGTTTAAGCCATTGGCTGAGCTTTTTCAGCTCTTCAGCCGGTTTTTTCAAGCAGCTCAATGAGCCCCGCATCAAGATCATATCCACAGGCCGATGGGCTTTTCCCTGTAATTCCCCGCCTTGGATTTCCATGTTCTGGATACGGCAAAAATCGGGGGGCAAATGGGGGGCCATTGCAAAAGAGGGCTCCAAAAGCACATCCAAGACATCACTGTCGGGTTGTAGGTATTTTTTTTGTACCACTTTGGCGGAGTTTACGCGATTCTGACGCGCTTGTTCCTGTTTTAAGGGCGCTTTTTCTTCGTCTGCAATCGGGCCTTGGTCGGCTGCCAGGGCCAAAGATTTTTGCATGATCGGTTGAAAGCTGAGATTGTCCAAGCTGCGATTGAGTAAGGGACCCGAAGGGCTGTATCTTTCGGGATCAAATTGATGCCAGGGCTGATGTTCTAAATCATCGCCTTTGAGCTTGTATTTTTGTTGGTAAGGTTCCCAGAGTGGGGTGCCAGGCATGGGTGGAAGGTAAACGGCCTGCAGTTTGTCAAAGCGGCTGCGTCTCTCCCAGAGATACCAATAGGTTCGGGCTATTTCTTGGCGGGAGGTTTCGAATTGGGGATTGACCAAATACGCACCGATTGCCCCCATTTCAAAGGCATCACACTGGTCCAGTGCTTTTGAGATATCGTGGGGATTTGAGCCAGGAAAAAATGTCATTGTCCGATTGGAAAAACTGGCAAACGACATGATCACTTTGCGGGTATTGATCCGCCTGAGCCATTCGCAATTTTCCCGTGTCAATTGATCGGGATAAGCAGAAACAATAAAAAAGACGGATTTTTCCAACCCCCGGCTCAAAATGCCTTCACAAATAGCTTGAAAACGTTCCGGCTGGCTTAAAAAGAGTTCATCAGAAATATAGACAGGAAAAATATATGAAAGCAGGTTTTCCGGCAGTGGCCAATTGCGGTAGAGTTGGCGGTAATCTCTGGCCACTTGGGCGATCTCTTCGAGTATGCGATCGGCTGAAAATAAACGCAAACGCGCTGCTGGTGGCATGATGAGCAGTGAGTTAAGTGAATGGGAGCCCCGTGAAGTCGTGATCACGGGAACCGAATGACCCGGTAAATTGTGAAAGAGATTGTGGCGGGACAGGGGCAATTGGTCGATATTCTGGACTATTTTGGTGGGTGAGCCCGAGTAAATTCGGCCCCGGCTCTGGTAAATCAAACCGGGCACTTTGCCATATTTGATCGGGCCAGCGTTGGGGTCTTTTAAAAAAATCGGCAACAGTTGGTTCAGCGGAATTTCGGGCTCACCCAAGAGACCAATATCGACATGGCTAGGCAGGCTTTGGGGCAAATGCGAAATATGTGGGCCGGCCAAAATAATCGGCACTTCAAGGTTTTGTTTGATCACCTCAGCAACACGGTTAACTTGCCCAAAAGACGGCGTTGTACTCCAAATCAATACCAAGTCTGGGCGCTGAACCATGATTCGTGGCAGGGTGATTTCCAGACAGATCTGCAATTGCGGGAATTGTTTTTCGAGAAAGGGGATCAAACTGGTCAGGTAATACGCAGAGATATAGTCTATGCCGTTGCCCTGAAAGCCATTTCCCTCAAAATTAGAGGGATGAAAGAGGGGTAAAAATGCCAGTTTCAAGTGTGTTTACCGATTCTTTATTGGGTGCGTGCCACTGGCAATGCCAGCTCTGTAGTGAGTCTTGTAGGTGTAAACAGGGGAACGGGTTGGTTTTGCCGTGCCGTGAGAATCAAACTGAAACAGTCCTGGTTTTTGTGGTAGGTCTCCAGGTCCAGAAAGGGGGCCAGAATGGGGGCCAGTTGTTGAGCCGCATCCTGAAGTTTGGGATCGGGAAACTTAAACAATTCCAATTGAGCGGTTTCAAATCCCGCCGCTTGAAACAGATCTTGAAGATTTTGGGCATTAAAAAAGCGCAGGGCCCGGTGGTGATTAACAGCAAAAATCTGGGGATCCCAGCGTCCTTTGAGCAGGTCCACGAGCAAGGAGAGATGCCCTGCATGGAAATTCAGACAGATCAATTCGCCTTTTTCTGCCAGCAAGGGGTAAAGCGCTTTTAAAGCACCCAAGGGGTCGGTGAGTTTTTCCAAACAATGGGTTAAGACAATCAGCTCAAATTTTTTGCCAGCGACAGAACTCAGATCAAGGGCCGCCTGACGGGGCGCGAGATGTGTGAGCTGGGCCTCGGGCAAGAGCGGTGCCAAATGGGAACTGTCGGGTCCCAATTCAAGGATCTGCGAGACCTGTGAGTAGTTTTCAGCAATTTTGCCAAAAACCTGGGCCAGATATTTTTGCTTGACGCGAATTTGGCCAAAATGTTCTCTGCTAATGTCTGGGCGGGCCTGGAACTGCCGAAACTCCTCATAAATAGGTTCAAATTCTGCTTCACTCACCACCGGGTTCATGTAGATCGATTCACCGGAACGAAAGCCCAAATCCAAGGCATTCCAACGATCAAAATCAGGGCCAATCAGTTTCATTTCTTCGGCCTTTTCCCAGAACTCTGTGCCTGGGAAAGGGGTCGCCAAGCCGACCGAGGGGTGCCAAATGCGATCGCGGTTTTTTTGGATAAACCACCAGGTCTTGGCCATATCTTCTACATTTTCATCCGGGCCGCCGCTCATAAAATTGCCGACCACTGCCAGGCCATATTTTTCGCAGAGCTCCAGTGCTTTGAGGTTTTCTTTGGCAGAGGTTTTACCTTTGATTGCGGTCAAGACCTTGTCACTGGCGGATTCAAACCCAAAACCCACAACTTGGCCATTCATGGCTTGCAGCAGGCGGGCTATTTCTTCGTCAAAGACGCTCGCGCGGGCATTGAGCACAAAGCCCACTTTGCGGTGAATGCCGCGCTCACGAATGGCTTCGACCATGGTTTTGAGGCGTTTTTTATTCAAGGGGAAGAGGTCATCGTTGATCGCGATCAGGGGTTGGTTGGGGAAATGTTTGAGAATATACTCCATCTCCTGAATCACCCGATCAACTGAATGGTAACGGGTTTTTTGCCAGAAGCGCGTCGAGGCGCAAAAGGTGCATTTGTACGGGCAGCCCCGGGCCGTAAAAATGGCCTGCTGCCAATTGGGATTGGTATTGTGCAATAAAAAGCGATCCGGGGGTGGGATATCGTCGAGATCGCTGATCCAGGCCCGTGAAGGGCTTTGCACCCGTTTGCCAGCGTGCCAAAAAACCAGACCCGGAATTTTGGCCAAATTGTCGGGGGTGGCTTCTTTGCGCAAATAGAGCTCCATTAATTCGGTTAAGGTCTCTTCGCCTTCGCCCAAAATGCCCACATCGACAGATTCGGGCAGGCTTTCGGGCAGGGCGGAAATATGTTCGCCGCCCAGAATAATCGGAATTTCGGGAGCGACCCGCTTAAAATGGCGGGCGTGTTTGATCACGTCTTCGAAGGTCTCGGTAAACGACGAAATTCCGATTACCTGTGGGTTGTGGGCCAAAAGCTTTTCGGGGTCGTCGACGACCAAGACCAAATCTGTAAAATTCAGATGTTCGCGCAAATAGGCGGCCAGATAGCCAAAAGCCAAAGGGGCAATGACTTTGCTTTGATCAAAGTCCTTGCCCCGGAGATACATCATTCCAAGACGAATGGCGGGAGGCCTCCTGTCAGATCGTTACTTGTCTCTTATCGGAGAGGAGGCCCTGCCAGTGGTGTAACTAAACAGAGTCTTTATACAAACTTAAAGGTCGCGGGCGTAAGTGGTCAACATATCCGCGTGAGAAACAAAGCTGTTATAAGAGCGAGCAACAGAGCTCACCCTCATCAGAACGTTGCGTCCACTGGCAGGGCCTGTGATCATGACCTCGAAGCCATAAGGGAAAGCTGTCGTACTCGAATTGGGCGTTGTGTTGGGTGCCGGGACGGCTCCATTACAAGCCGGGGGCGCATGGTCGTAGAAAAAGGGCACTTGTTGGCGGATTGGAAAATAATTGGCACTGGCCGTATTGTCATTTTTATTATAGGCAATACTAAATGACTGTGTTCCAAAAAGAAACATATCTTTGATTCTGGAGCGCTGAATCATATGGCTGGCGTCTGCTGGCACGGAGGCCAAGCTTCCCATGGTATAAAAAGCTGTCGCATATGTTGATGCAGACCGGTTAAATGCAAAACTAATTCCGGCTGAAGTTAAATCACTGCGAATGATTGTCCGATTTGCCGGACTTGAGTCGGTAATATAATCTAAAAATTGGGCGTAATCCACATAGGGCCGACTGGTCCACTCTATTAGTCGTAAGCGCCTCTTGCTCGGTGTATTGTTCCAGAAATCAATCGGCGATTTTTCGGGTTGATTTGCATCATCGGTAATATAATAAAGTTTAAATTCATAAACATCCAAGCTTCTTTTCTCCGTAATAGCAGCCATGGAGAAGCGATTAAATTTGCCCGTGTACTTGGCAAACATCAGTATATTTCCCACCGCGTTTGCTCTGAAAAAATTTGTCGGATAATCTGTGCAGTTCTTTTCTGGAGAAAGAGAACCCTCTGGGCGAATTGTCGGTAAGAGGGTCTGATTAGTGACCCCACTTGATGTCGGCAAACTTCCCCCTATAATCGGCGGGGAGCCACTTAGATTGACGTGGGTTAGGTAATCATAACCCAATGCATCCGCTTGGACCAACATACGGTTTTGATTTAATTGGGCGGCAATGCGGAACAATCCTGTCTGAAGTGTCTGCCTCATTTGGTTTTCCATACGCAGGCGATCCTGGGTTTTGGTTGTGTTGATAATCATGTTTGTCACCAAGGCCATGACAATCAATAGAATGGTTATGCTAAATAACAACTCAATTAAGGTAAACCCGTGTTGGCGCTTTTGAACTGTATTTTTCATATTGAAACCTACCTTTCAATAGTTACAAATACATCGTGATAAGAATAGCCCGTATTAAAACCCTGGCGGTAGACTTCTGCGCGGAAGACGTAGTTGCCCTCAGGCAGTCCACTGACATTCCAATTGAATGTTTTCGTCCAATTACCGGTGGTGCTGACTTCTGGTCCACCTAAAACCGAACGTGCAGGATTAAACGTTTCTTGAAACTCGGGGGGAACAGCAGTATGATTATCTGCATATAGCCAGTCTCTTTTATTGTTTTTCGAATATTTGAGATTGTAGAGCAGTGGTGTGGCGTCGTACCAACTGGCTGGATAAGCAGGAGAATAGGGGCGGTCATCCCAGCGTGACCAGGCAACATCCATCTCTGCTGTGATAGAGGTGGGATCCACATATACCTGTGAAGAACGTGGCTCATTCACTCGAATACGTGGTAATTGAACAGTTCTGCCTTCTGCATCTCCCGGGATTGAGCGGTCTCCCGCATCCATAAAGGTTTGGAGTGATGCTGCTTGGCTGAATCGGGCAATTTCTTGTGTACCAGCTCCTGTTGCCTGAGAAAATCCGTTGACCAAGACATACCCAGCGGGGCCCAGAAGATCGGTTGTGAGCGAAGTCGGATTGGGCCGTGTCAACTTGACAAAGGCGCTTGAGGTCAATTGAGTCAGATTGCTTTCATGGCGATAATAGACATTTTGAGTGGTGTTTGTTCCTGATGTTACACCCGTTGTTGTATTTACAAACGCCAGCCGGTTACGAATGCTTTTGAGCTCTGGGCTGGTATAAGGGCCAACCACATTTCCGCCATTGAGGCGATACGGGCGATTGGAAAAAATCGTGTCAGAAAGCGTTAAATTATAGGCATTCATGAGCTGGGATCCAGCATCGTTTGCCGCTGCATTGGTGAGCACGGCATTGGAGGTGTTTCCCGTTGAACTATGTGCCAAACCAGCGTCTGAGGTTGATGGATTGGCTGCAATGTTGCCATTCATAAAACTCGGAGCACCTTCTCCTTGCATGCGGCGATGGGTCACATAACCTATTGCACGGGGATTGGTATTGCTTTGCGCGCGGAAATACAGATCATCTGGAGCCGGAGCCGCTGCATCGGCATTGTGAGTTGCATTGTTAAAGTCCAATGTGGGCAAATTACCATTGGCCAGCCAAAATACGTGTTCTTTATCTGGATAAAGTTGGCCCAAATGCTGGCGCATGCGCCAGCGGTCATTTGCGCCGCCAGGCGTGCTTCCGTCGGTGCTCATGATCACGCGTTCGCCGCCACTGCTGTCGTTGATGATATCTCTGATATTTCCACTGTCGTTTCTGGCGGTTGTTGCGCCTGAATCGGTTTCTCTCCAGGGCTGAAGACGGGTATCAAAGAAACGGTTATTATTATTATTGTCACTGCCAATTTCTCCGCCAAAGGCATAATAATAATTACTGTACCCAGAGATGCTGTTGTAGACGCTATTCGAGCGCATGATGCCATTGGTGTAGAGTTGAAAGAACCAATTTAGATCGACGTTAACTGTGTTCCAGTCGGGGCCTCCGGCGCGATCAAATCCAGATCTTCCGTCTCCCGTGATTCCACTGGCGTAATGCCGGTTGTATCTGTGCAATTGTTTAACATCCAAATAGGGATTGTAAAGTGGATGTCCTTGGAATTGGGCTTGCTCGGATTTGGGAATCGCCAATGTTCCTGTCGGAATATCCGAGGTGACAGAACCTGCGATTGTGGTGCCCTGTACATCTGTGAAGCGGTGATTCATATAGACATAGGTGCGTGAGACATTGTAAATATTGGGGCGCACGACAGCGGTGTGCTCATTTGCTGCGCTGGCGGGATCATTGGGGACGTAGAGATCACCATCCCCCCAGATTCCGTCACACAACACGCCTTCTGGATTGTTGGCTGAATTGCTAACAGGGTTAGCGCCCACTTCGCAGGCATCATAGATGCCATTGTTATTGGTATCGGGGTTTGCCATAACAGGATAGGTTGTGGCGGGAACTGTGGAATCTGCAGCTGCAACCATACGGGTTTCCAGGGTTAACATGCGATTGTTAAAATTGGATCCATAGGTGGAGGTGTCCAGATTGATGCGCCAACGGGCCGTGTTTTTCCAGTTGTTGGCGGTGGTATCAATCAAGCTATTGCCTGTTGCAGCACTGGTGGGAAAAGCGGCCCCAATTGGGGCAGGAATATATTCCAAGCCATCAAGCAGGCGATTGCTGCTGATGCCCCCTTTGGCAGAAGTTGCTGGATTATTGCAATCGGTATTGTCATAACAATTGTGACGGGTGGGGGTATCATAAAGGGTGATATGGATGCCCCGCTCGGGCTGCCCATACATGTTTTTATCGACGGTGACGGCATCATAGTCTTTGTGTCTGACAATCGGACGATCCTGAATCGTCGTATTTAAAATACCTGTTGCAGTGGTATCGATGGCAGGTGAAAAGGTTACGACACGTGTACCTGAATTATAACCGGTAATGCGAACCACTCTTTCAGTGGTGCTTGCGGTGTTATTATCGCCGTCACTGTCAGGATTTAAAACAATCAACATGCCCTTGAGTAGATGCTCTTCTCCACCCGCTCCCGTTGTAAAACCAGTATTCAAGGTTAAAGTGTTCGTTGATCCTCCTGCAGCAATAGTAAAAGTGCTAGCCGCTCTGACCTGGCGGGCAGGGAGGTAGCCCGCCGGATTGGAGGTGTCGTGGTTATTGGTGGGTTGAGCCAATGCCACAGAGCCAGAATTCCACCAAGCAAAAGGCTGGAACCCTGCTGTAGTTGAGCCTGTCACACGTCCCCCGACCAGGCGTTCAATGCTCAAACCTGTGACTGCCGCGGGCGTAAAATCGGGGTAATTGTTTAAATAACCATCACCTGTGCCACTGTAATGGGGGCCTTCGCCAATTGTGGGGATAAACAGACTGGTTTTAGGGATGCTGTTATTGTCGCGGGTAATATTGTTAGAATTATCTGCTGGCAAACCCGCTGTGCCCGGTTCATACTCTTCGAAGGGATAGACACGCCAGCTTACGATACCCCCATTGTTAACTTGCATATTTTCGGGATGGGTGACCACCCGCTTGTTCATCAGTGAAACAAAATTCGCATCGTTGGTAACGGTCAGGGGAGTGGTCGGTGTGGGAACGGCTGCAGCCTGATTCCCTGTCAGCTTTCTGGCATGTTTATCAGGTGCTTTGGCGGGATCTGAATAATTACGCACGGCGGGCAAAGGCAATAGCTCACCGTGTAAATTAATAATCAAAGAATTTTTGTTTTGGCCCGCATTCATCTCTTCAAGAAATCTCACCAGTGAGGGGTTGTCTCGAAAGGTTCCAGGTTGTTCATTGCTTAAACGGTTTTCCATGGCCAATTGCTCTGGATAGCGCATGACATGATTAAACTGAT
Source organism: Candidatus Sericytochromatia bacterium (assembly GCA_018780035.1). Taxonomy (GTDB): domain Bacteria; phylum Cyanobacteriota; class Sericytochromatia; order UBA7694; family UBA7694. The sequence goes on along the minus strand of JADMKE010000019.1, from coordinate 60,552 downwards.
CTGCCAGCGCATAGTGCATGTAATTATCACCAGTATTGCCCGCTTGTTGTTTGTTGACAACTTTGAACGTTGCAATATCATCTGTGCGACGCCGGGCTCTCCATACGTCGACTAAAAAGTTTTGGGTCAGATCATTATTGACAAGGCCCGGATAGAGATAAACCCAGGGCAGATCTTGCGCACTGGTATTGTCACCATCGTTGATATAGGGGAGGTAATAGGGATCTCGGCCAAAGCCCGAGCGGGTGATATAGTGACGGCGGAAAATAAGACCTGGGTTGCGAGCTTCTAGATCCAAGAGGCTGCGTTCAAAGGAGGGCCGTAAATCTGCCTGATCGACCCACCAACTGGGGGCATTTTCCATTGCAATCACAAAAAGATCATACATTTGAGTGGGAGGTTCTTGGGTAATATTGGTCTTTAAGATGCCAGATATGACAGCCAAGGGTTTTTCTATTGCGCCTTTGGGCTGAGTTGGGTTTTGTGGATCTGCATACCAGACGGCAACGCTGACATAACGCGCATTGGGATCATTTGCTACGGGTTTGATTTGAACTTGCCTTAAAAAGGCCCAGTTGGGCGTTCCCGCTACTTTACGATTGCCGCTGAGGGGATCCGCTGGATTGGTCAAATCGTAAATCGTATTGCCTGTTGCTGAACTCAGCTCTCTTTTTTCTGTGGTGAGAATGGTGTTAAAACTAGAGCCATCACTGAAATTTTGGAGTTTGGCAATGTCACTTTCTCGGTTCGCTTGCACATAGGCGCGTAACTCTTCAAACATCTGCATGGCTTTTTGTGTGGCAAAAGCTTTATCATTGTTCGAAATGGTGCGGTTAAATGTCATGTTTTGCATTGTCATGGCGCTGGCTACCACACCTGTTAAGACGGTACTCGCAACCATGACTTCAATGATGGACATCCCTTTTTGAAGTTTTTTACGCATCTTTGTCATTTCTCCCCATTTTTACAATCATTTAAGCTCTTGTCAGATTATCTAGAATTAAAACTAATATTGTTTGATCGAATGAGTGAGATTGTTCTCTCGATAAAGAGCCAATCTCTGTCTCACGCTGGTGATTAAGTTGTTGTTATATTCAAAGGTGGCTAAGCCAGAGCCTGGATTACAGGCGACTCTCTGAGCAACAACCCCTCCAGCAAGGGTATTGTCTTTGCCCATAGTCAGGGTGCCATCGACATAAATCACACCTGAGAATAGGGAGTTGCTTGAGTCATTTAAAGTCAAGTTCCCATTGACGTAAAGCAAGCCTCCACCTTGTAACGGTTTGACGTTGTCAAAGGTATAATTTCCATCTAAAAAAGTAATCGAGAACTTTAAATTCTTGGGTACCTGGGAGATGCTTGTGTAGACATTATCCGCCATTCCCCTCAATTCTTCTTCTGAAACGGCAAAAACGGTTTGAGGAGAAACCACTGCTCGTGCAGTTTTGGCCGTAAGTAAGACCGGGGAACGCTGAGCAGCGGTCATGTTGGGGTTGAGACCGTTATAAAATACGGCGGCACTTGCCGTCGTCCCACCAATAAAGCGACATCTACTACCGATATTATTGGCCGTGCCTCCGGTTGCGAACAAGGTTAACGGGGTAGAATCTAAGACCAGTCCCAGTTTGCTGATCTCAACAGCTGCGCTTGCTCGGCTTAAAATCCGATTGGGAGCCTGATCGGGACCTAAAGTGAAGACATTTCCAGATTTTGCGAAATTATTACGTTCATATAAAATGCCTTCACTTTCCAAATACCAGACAATGCCTTCCCCCCTTATTTTTGTTACGCCAGTCCCCGAATCGGTAAATGTCGTTGGAGGCAGGGTGGTACTTTTGCCTTTGAGTGCTGTAATATCTTTAACTGCATGGGGATCTTCTGCTGCAGAACAGTTCTGTCTTTTCAGAATATAACGGCCATAGAGGCGGCCTTTGACTTCATAGTCTCTTACCATCCCGACAGAGGCATCATCGGTGTCACTGTCTTCGGCCACTGAGTTGTATTGAGGCGCAAATGCTGCGTCTTTACAAATATTGGGTGTTGTCGTGTCTGTTTGCTGAACCGACTCTTGGCGTTTAAACCAGCTGACGCCATCTTGCAGACCCGCTTGGGCAACATTGCCCGCTTGCCCTTGAATTTTAAATGTTTCTGTGGTGTTTTTTTGTGTATTTAGGACCCAAGTAATGCCTGTTGTTAGTATAAGAAGCAAAATGGTACTCATCAGCAAAACCATAACCAGGGCGCTGCCTGTTTCAATCTGCTTCCGAGTATATTTTCTGAATTTTTTCTGCATCTTCTCTCCAAACACCCACATAATTTTGAATAGGGGCATACGGCCAGAAAGAAGAAATGTACAGGGAAAAACGTGATTCCACGCAAAGCGTACGTTTAAAACAGCAGATAAAAATCAGAAATAATGTCTTACCAGAAATAAGAACTTTGCTGTGTTAAACGACGTGATCCCCTAAATATTCAGCCTTATTTTCAATCTGGATTTCCTTGCAGGAGCAAGGAAGTCTACACCCTAATGATCAGATTATACTCAGGAATTGTAAAGAAATGCAAACGGATCTTTCAATAAATGTGAATTATAAGAAAAACCCGAAACATTAGTGATGCTTCGGGTTCCAGTCAAGATCAGGGTTTTAGCGATGTGGGCGCAAAAAAGGCGGCAATTCCAGCGGGTCATGAGCTGGCTGCGGGGGCGCTGGCGGGGGAGCGACAGGTGCTGGCGGAGCTTGCTGCACGGGCGGCGTCACAGGGGGAGCTTGCTGCACAGGTGGGGGAGCCACTTGCTGCACGGGGGGCGCTACTGGCGGGGGAGCGACCGGCGCTGGTGGGGCTTGTTGTACGGGCGGAGCCACAGGGGGAGCTTGTTGCACAGGCGGGGGCGGGGCCATTTGTTGGGCAACGGGCGGGGGAGCGACTACCGGCGGGGTATAAGCCGGGGGCGCAGCTGGTTTATTCACGGGTGCGCTGTAACGGGCCGTTTCCTGTTGGCGACGGGCAGCAGGCCGTTGGCCATTGTTAAAACCTGTGGCAATCACCGTGATTTGGATTTCTCCTTGAATGCGGTCGTCGATCACAGCACCAAAGATAATATTGGCATCGGGACTGGCCACACCGTAGATCACCTCGGCGGCTTCGTTGACTTCATAGAGCGTTAAGTCTGCCCCACCGGTCACATTAAAGATAATCCCGCTGGCCCCTTCGATGGAGGCTTCAAGCAGGGGGCTGGAAATCGCAGCGCGAGAGGCTTCGATTGCCCGGCCTTCGCCGGTGGCATGGCCAATGCCCATCAGGGCCGAGCCTGCATCGGCCATGATCGCTTTGATATCCGCAAAGTCGACGTTGATCAGGCCAGGAATCGTGATAATGTCGGAAATACCTTGCACACCCTGACGCAGCACGTCATCGGCCACACGGAAGGCCTCTTGAATCGAGGTGCGTTTTTCGACGACAGAAAGCAGGCGGTCGTTGGGGATCACAATCAGGGTGTCGACTTTTTCGCGGAAGCTGTTGATACCGTCTTCGGCCTGTTGCCAGCGGCGGCGGCCCTCAAAGGTAAACGGACGGGTCACCACACCAATAGTCAGGGCATTGTTTTGGCGGGCGATCTCTGCCACAATCGGCGCTGCGCCTGTACCAGAACCACCGCCCATGCCGCAGGTAATAAAGACCATATCTGCGCCTTCGAGGGCGGAGGCGATATCGTCGCGGCTTTCTTCGGCGGCTTTGTTGCCAATTGTGGGGTTGCCGCCTGCACCGAGGCCGCGTGTGACCTTGCCACCAATGGCAATGCGTTTCTCAGCCTGAGAAAAAGACAGGGCTTGAGCGTCTGTATTGATAGAAATAAACTCCACCCCATTCAAACCAGAGGAGATCATGCGGTTAACGGCATTGCCTCCGCCACCTCCGACACCCACCACTTTGATGTCTGCAACGGCTGAGAGTTTTTTTCTTGCTGCTTCCACGGTTAAGACCACCTTATAGATTCCCAAAAATAGAGTCCAAAAAACACTCTTGGTATTTTAGCATATTGAGAGGGCGAGGCCTATGGAATCAGGTTCCGCCGAGCTCTGCTTCTTTCTTGACGGCTTTACATCACATCAGCCATTAGGTTTTGATTCCAATCGATCAGAATTTGTACCCATTTATTCTCTGGACCAAGCATAAACTGCGTGTATCTTTCTGTTCCGTCTGGTGCTTTGATGCTTGCTTTAACACTTGTTTCAGCGAAAATGGGAATTTGAACTGTTCTTGTTTCTCGGGCTGGAATAAGCTTGATTTTCATTTCACCAGAGCCATAACGTAACTCCAACTCAGGAATAATTTTGTCCGTGGTGTTTTTTATTCTGACTGTTTTGGTACTTTGGGGATTGCTTTTGCTAAAACTGCCGTAACTGCTCCAGCAAATCACCACCGAAAGCCCTGTTAGGATTGACTTAAAGACCAAGGTCAGTATGCGACTGCCAGATGTTTTTTTCTCGTTTTGATTGAGATTCATAATCAACGCCACGACGGGCAAAGCCATACCCATGATCGCTGTAACAATCCCCAGCCAGGCCAGAAAGGGGATTTGGCTGAAGCGCCAGAGTCCAAAGAAGACCAGGGTCAAACACAAAGGAAGAAGAGACCACCCAAAAATGGGTTTATTGTTGAACATGATTCCACCCTCAATAACAGACTTTAAATGCTGTTCGCTGCTTCAGTATAGCGGCAAACAGCATGGGCATACAGGTTTATTTGGTTTTGAGTACCGGGTGCTTCCAAAATCGCAGATCGATATAATCGACGGGTTTGGGCTGTTTTTTGCTGATCTCCAAGACCGGCTGCAGCAGACCCAGTTTGACCGAAAGGCTTTCGGCTTTGCCCAACCACACGGGCACACCAATTTCGGGGGCCCGCAGAATGATGTTTTCAGGATTTGAGAGATTATACACCCCCTGCACAGAGAGTTGTTTCTTCTGATACAAGGCATTGAGTTGATTCAATAAAAGCAAATGTTCTGGGGTCAATTTGCCTTTTTTTAGGCGTTTTTTTTCCAAGCTGGTCATGATCGTGTGGGAGGGGGTGTGGCCGTCGGGGATATTGAGCAAATATCCTTCTTCATCGATTAAAAAGGACAGATTATTGCTATAAGGCAGGTGAGTGGGCTCTTCGTAAAAAAGACGGTAAGCGGGTTTGCGTTCGACCACATGAATATTGACCCGCGTGGGAAAAAAAGAGCGCTCCACCCGCACATCTTTGAGCAAGGGGTAGTCCATCAGCTCTTTTTTGATTTCCAGTGGGTTGATTTGCAAGAGGTGTTTGCCTTCAAGTTTTTTACCGCTGAGATAACCGAGGACGTAGCGCGTTGAATAATTACTCAGTCCATGGGGCCGGATTTCTTGAACCTGCCAAAAGGGCGCTGTCCAAATTTGAAAAAGCAGGCTGGTCAGAATCATCACGCCCATCAGCCCCAAATAGTCAAAGCCCCGTTTTTGAGCCGGACGGCGAACGGGTTTTTCGGTTTCGGAAGGATTTGAAAAAGGCAGTTCGGGAGAGGCTTTCACGGGGCCTAGAATTCGCCCAGAAAAATGACTTCCGGCTCCAATTGTACGTGGTATTGCTGCCAGACATCGGCCTGCAGAGATTGAATCAGGCGGCAGGCGTCTTGGGCCGTGGCTTTGCCCGTGTTGACAATAAAATTGGCATGGTCGGGAGAGACTTGAACCCCGCCACAAATGCGGCCCTTGGCACCCATTTGCTCGATCAAACGACCGGCAAAATTATTGTTGGGATTGCGAAAAACGCTGCCACAATTGGGCTGGCGAATACTGTGTTGGGGTTGGCGGCGCAGATCGGCTTTTTGGAAGTTTTCTGCAATGACCTCAGCTTGGGTGGGAGCCAGTTTGAGCGTGGCTTCGAGCACAATTTCACCATTGTATTTATAATCGCTCCAGCGGTAGCCGTGGTTGATCTCAGCTTTGCTGCGCGTTACCCGTTGACCTTGGGGGGTCAAGCTCGTGACGGTCTCTACCACAGCGAAGGTCTCTGTATTGCAGGCTCCGGCATTCATGACCACAGCGCCACCGAGGGTGCCCGGAATGCCCCAGAGCTGTTCAATGCCGCCCAAGTTCAAACTCATGGCCTTGCGAATCAGGGTGCCTAAACGGGTGCCCGCTTTAACGATCACATGGCCATCGGGTTGGAATTCAAAGCCCGAAAAGCGGTGGGTGATATGCATGACCAAACCTGGCAGACCTTGGTCTGAGAGCAAGACATTGGAGCCGCCCCCCAAAACGGTCAGGGGCATTCCCTGGCTTTGGGCGAATTGCACGATGCGGGCGATTTCGGCTTCGCTTTCGGGAGCCACATAAAATTCAGCAGCTCCGCCGATGCGCCAGGAGGTGTACTGCGCCAAGGGCTCGTGAGCGCGGAAATGCTCAGACAACTTTTCGTTCTTGATGTGTGCGACGGACTGGTGCATAGACAATTTTTTGCTCATTGGATTTACCCGTGGGGTCAGGAGATTTGGGTGGCAACTTTCCCACCAGATCGTACGCCAGCTCGGTAATGGTACCGGCTCCTACTGTTAAGATCATTTCTTTTTGTTTCAGGTGATTGAGCAGATAGGTTTTGACTTCGGGCAAGGTCGAAAAATACAAAACCTCTTTGCTGGGATGGGCTTTGCGGGTCGCTTCGACGAGGTCCTGGATATCTACTTGGAAGTCCTCGGGTTTTTCTGAAGCGGCATAGATATCCGTCAGGATAATCCGATCTGCCAAGCCAAACGAATCTGCAAATTCATGTAAAAAAGCCTGGGTGCGGCTGTAACGGTGGGGCTGGAAGACAATTGTCAGCGGGCGTTTTTGCAAGCGGGCGGTTTTTAAGGTCGCTTGAATTTCGGAGGGGTGATGGGCGTAATCGTCAACCACAGCAATACTGCCAAGATTTCCCACGAGTTGGAAGCGGCGTTTGACACCCTGATACCCCGCCAGGGCGGTCCGGGTTGCTTTGAGATCCAGACCCAGGGCATGGGAGCAGCTCAAGGCGGCCAGGGCATTGTATATATTGTGGGTGCCGGGAATTTTGAGTTCAAAATGGCCGAGCGAATTTCCCTGAAAGAGCACTTCAAAGCGAGAGCCATTTTCTTTCAGCTCGGGATTGATCACGCGGTAATCTGCGCTTTCATTGTCGAGGCCAAAACTCACGCAGCGTTGGAGTCGGGCTTCGGGCAGATGCTGAAGCAGAAGCTGAATGCCGGGATCATCGGCATTGACGACCATACGCCCATTGGCGGGTTGGTGGCTGATAAATTCAGCCACGGCTTCGATGATTTCGTCGAGGCCTTTGTAATGGTCGAGGTGGTCGACTTCGAGATTGGTAATCACGGCAATTTCGGTGCTCAAATGGCGCAGCGACTGATCACTTTCGTCCACTTCCGCGACTGTAAATTCACCGCGACCGGCCAGGGCATTGGTGCCCAATTGGGGCACTTCGCCGCCAATCACCACAGTGGGATCGAGCCCCTGTTCGACCAGAATTAAGGCGGTCAGAGCCGAAGTGGTGGTTTTGCCGTGGGTGCCTGTAATCGAGATGCTGCGGGAGGTCTGTAGCAAATAATTGAGTACTTCAGAGCGGTGAATGATCGGAATATGGCGTTCGCGGGCGACTTGAATTTCGGGGTTTTCTTCGGCGATGGCGGTGGAGACCACGACATATTCTGTGCCAGCGGGGACATTGTCACTTGCGTGGCCGATAAAAACCGGGGCCCCTTGTTCAATCAGGCCTTCAATTAAACGATTGGATTTGAGGTCAGAGCCACTGACCTGTTTGCCGCGGGCGAGCAAAATGCGGGCCAGACCACTCATGCCAATGCCACCAATGCCAATAAAGTGAATCTGTTCAAAATGCTTCAACATGCAAGAGCCTCTTCTTTGGGATAGGAAATAGTGTCGTGTATAAGTTGGGCTACCTGATTGGCGGCAAGGGGGGAATTGAGCTGACTACAATTCTCACGCATTTTGTCCAGCCTTTCTGTATCCATGATTACATCCCGGATCACCGGCCCCAACGGCGTGATTGCAAGTTGGGGTTCTGTGAGCAGGATGGCTGCGCCAGCATCTGCCAAGGCGCGGGCATTGTCGAGTTGGTGGCCACCGCCAAAACCGCCAGGAATCAGAATCGAAGGAATTTGGCAGGCCAGGAACTCAGCAATACTTGATGCACCCGCCCGGGAAATCACCAAATCGGTGCAAGCCAACAGGGCGGGCATATTGTCTACGTAGTTTAACAAATGGTAGCGGGGGTGACCAGCATACACACCCGCTGCTGCTTTGATTTCAGCTTCATTGCCAGCGCCGCTGACATGCACAATCTGCAGGTTTTCAAGGGCCAGCAACTCAGGCAGAGTTGCAAGCAGGGCCTGGTTGAGCTTTTGTGCACCTTGGCTTCCGCCGACCAGCGTGAGGGTTTTACAATTGGCATCCAAACCAAAGAGCGCGAGCCCTTCTTCGCGTTGGCCTTGGGTAATTTCAGGCCGAATCGGGCTGCCGGTCAAGCGCTGGAGCGTCTGGGGAGGCAGATACTGAGCGGTGTCGGCATGGGCCAGGGCCACAGCTTGGGCCAGGCGGGCCAGGTACAAATTGGCTTTGCCAGGCACCACGTTGGTTTCGAGCAGCACCACGGGAATTTTTTCGAGCCAAGCAGCCACAATTGTGGGCACAGTGATATACGAGCCCAGGCCCAGCACCACATGAGGGCGTTGCCCGCGCAGATCTTGGCGCGCAATTTGAACGCTTTTATACAGTGCTTTGAGGCTGCGAATCGGCTGGTTTTTGCGCAATTGTTGCACAGGCAGGCCCAAAAATGGGAAGCCCTCAGCGGGGATTTTGTCCTTTTCCATGCGGTTATCCGAGCCGATAAAACGCACAGACCAGCCCTGGCTCTGCAAGACCCGGCCCACGGCCAATCCCGGATAGATATGCCCGCCGGTGCCGCCACAGCTGATCACAATACTGGGTTTCATGCTGTTTGCTCTTCTTCTTGGCTGAATTCTTGGTCGGGCCGTGGTTTCGGTGCCGGTTTAAGGACGCTGGGCACGTAGCGCGAGATATTCAGCAGCAGACCCATGGAGGTCAGGTTCACAATCAAAGAGGAACTGCCAAAACTGATAAAAGGCAGGGTCAGACCAGTGGTGGGAATACTGCCACTGACCACCGCCAGATTGACCCAGGCCTGCATCACTGTCATACAGCAAATACCCATCGCCAAGAGTTTGAGATAGGGAGTGGGGCTCTTGACGGCAATTGCGGTGCCCCGTTGGGCCAGCAGGATAAACATCAGCAGCAGCACACAGACGCCAATAAAGCCAAATTCTTCAGAAATGACAGCGAAGATAAAGTCGGTGTGTTGCTCGGGCAGATAAAAGAGCTTTTGCACGCTTTGGCCAAAACCATTGCCAATAAAGCCCCCTGAGCCAATTGCAATCAGGGATTGAATCAGGTGAAAACCTTTGCCTTGCGGGTCTGAGAAGGGGTCAAGCCAAGAGGTGATACGCGCCTGTTGGTAAGGTGTGCTCCAGCTCAGCAGGAAAAACATCAGGCCACCCCCCCCGAGCAAGGCTCCTGCTTTCCAAATCGGCAGGCCGGCAGCGAAATAAATGATAAAGACGGTGCCTGCCACCACAATCGTGGTGCCCAAATCGGGCTCGGTCAGAATCAAGAGCAGAATGGCTCCGACAGGCATCAATATTTGGCCTTTTTCGAACAAACTCAATTTGCGCGCATACGGATGACCCAGAATGGTGGCCAGATACACCACCAAAACAGGTTTGGCAATCTCAGAGGGCTGGAAGACCAAGCCAAAGAGATGAATCCAACGGGAAGAGCCTTTGCTGGTAATCCCAATACCTGGAATGTGGGTGGCCAAAAGCAGGACAATGGCCACCACCATCAGCGGGGTAATCCAGCGCGGCAATTTGTAGATATCTATTCGCGAGGCGGCAAACATGCCAATCAGCCCCAAAACCACGCCCACCAATTGTTTTTTAAAATAATAGCTGGCGTCGCCCATTTGGGCCTGGGCGACGTGGGCGCTGGCACTGAGAATACTCACCAAGCCCATGACCATCAACAAGATGATGATATTTAAGAGAAAATAATCGATGTGGTGATTGGGACGGTGGTCCTTGAGCACCTGATTGACGAGTTCTGAAGGGGGTTCTGCTTTGAGGCGCTGGGCCCGTTCACTGCGTTTCATGGTCTGCCGGGTTTTAGGGGGTGAGCGCAGCAACATCTGCTTTGAACCTCTCCCCTCTCTCCTCAAAATTGTGAAACATATCATAGCTGGCGCAGGCCGGCGAAAGCAAAATTTGATCCTTTGGCTGAGAAACCCGCCAAGCCTGCTCCACCGCTTCTTGCATTGTATTGACCACGCTGATTTGATTATACTCTCTTTTTTGCAATTCCTGGGCAAAATGAGGGGCGGCTTCTCCCAGCAATACCACGGCTTTGACGCGGGAATGAATCAGATCGATCAGGGGGTGTAAATCCCCCCCTTTGTCGCGCCCTCCCGCAATCAGAATCAGCGGTGGTTCTAAACTTTCTAAGGCTTTTTGGGTGGCCAGATAATTGGTCGCTTTGGAGTCATTGATAAAGACCCGGCCCTGAAGCTCGGCGACTTTTTCCAAGCGATGGGGAATGCCTGTGACCTTTTTCAGGGCGCGCCTAACCGCTTCAACGGGAATTTTCAGCCGGGCCGAAATGGCCAATACGGCCAGACAGTTTTCTTGGTTGTGGTTGCCAAGCAGCGGCAATTCTGGCAGAGCGATGACGGCTTCGGGGCCTGCGGGCATTTGCCGCCAGAGTTGCCCGGCTTCAATCCAGGCCCAGACCTGCGGGCCTGCTTGGCGCGAAAACCACTGCAGGGGTTGTTTGGTGTGTTGGGACAGGGCTTGGCACCAGGGATTGTCGCCATTGCTCAGGCTCCAATCGTTGGCATCTTGGGCTTGAAAAATCCGGCTTTTGATTTCAAAATAGCTTTCCATGCTGGGGTGGCGATCGAGATGGTTGGGGTAGAGATTGAGCAAGAGCGCGATTTGGGGTTTAAAACTGTAGGTGGTTTCGAGCTGAAACGAACTCAGTTCGGCCACAATCCAGTCCAATTCCTGGCCCACAAACGAAATCAGGGGGGTGCCAATATTGCCCCCGAGTCCTGCTCGCAGCCCAGCTTCTGTTAAAAGAGCATGAATCAAGGTGACGGTCGTGGTTTTGCCGTTGCTGCCAGTTACGGCAATCACGGGGATTTTGAGAAATTGTCCTGCCAACTCGATTTCGCTTAAAACCGGAATGCCTTCTGCTTGGGCCCATTGAAAGGGTTTGGCTGTGAGCGGAATGCCGGGGCTGGCAATGATGGCCTCTGCCTGTGTGAGCCATTCGCGGGTATGCCCGCCTTCTTCCCAGGGAATTCCCAGCTCTGCCAATTCTGCTTTGATCTCCCCAGAAATGGGGCCACTGTCGCTGAGGCTGACAGTATTGCCTTTGTCTTTGAGAAAACGGGCAGCAGCAATGCCACTGCGGGCTGCGCCGAGAACAACGACCCGGCGTCCTTGCCAAAATTCAGCTTGTGTTTTGCTCATTTTAAGGCAAACCGTGGGAGCCATAATAGCCAATAAAGGCAATCAGGCAAGAGAGCGCAGCGACAAAACCAAAGCGGTTGACGACCTGGGTCTCTTTCCAGCCCCCAAGTTCAAAATGGTGGTGCAGCGGGCTCATGCGCAACAGGCGCTTGCGGGTTTTTTTGAAATAGGTGACCTGTACAACCACGGACAGGGCCTCTGCCACAAAGATAATGCCCACCAAAATAAACCAAAACTCCAAATGCCCCAGTACCGACATCACTGCCAGAATACCACCCAAACCGAGTGAGCCAGTATCGCCCATAAAGACCTGCGCCGGGTGGCTGTTGTACCAGAGAAAACCCAAACAGCCGCCAATGGTTGAAAGCCCAAGAATTACACCGGGTTGGAGCAAAGGGTCTGTCAGTCCCCCTTTGAGAATCAGCAGGGCACTCAAGGCCGTCAGGGTCACCAATGCCACGGTTGAGGCCAGTCCGTCGAGACCGTCGGTTAAGTTGACTGCGTTGGTGGTTGAGACGAAAAAGAGCACCACAAAGGGCACAAATAGCCAGCCCAGGGGCAAATTCCAGTTGATAAACGGGATCTCAGTGGTCGGCAAATGCTGAGGGGGACCCAATTGCAGGTAGGCCCCCAATAAAAAACCGACAAACATCTGTCCTGCCAATTTTTGTTTGGGTGTGATGCCTTTGTTGTTCTTAAGCCAAATTTTTTGAAAGTCGTCGACAAAGCCAATTGCGGCGCTTAAGACCACCAGCCCCAATAGTATCAAGGTGTGGGGCGTGGGGCGGGAGAAGAAAAAGGTCACCAGCAGCACGGGAATTAAAAAGATGATGCCGCCCATGGTGGGGGTGCCACCTTTGCTCAAATGAGACTGTGGGCCCTCTTCGCGAATATGTTGCCCCAATTTGAGGCGCCGCAGCATTTCCACGGCATAGCGACCTAAGAGCACAGAGATCAGTGCTGTTAAGGGAACAGTGCTGAGGGCCAGGAGGGTTTGCATAAGAGGAGAATCGCTTCCGGAGGATCGTCTTCTCCATGTTACGCCCACTGATTGGCGAGCATCTGTGATAAAAGTGCCTCTTGGCCCCCAAAAACAACTTATTTTTTATTTGTGAGCGGCGAGGGTGAAACTTTGGGCAAAGGGGGTTGGAAGAGCATTTGGTTGAGTTCCTCGGGTACGTTGATAAAACTCAGATAGAGCTGTTTGCCATCGGCTGAGAGCACGTAATAACCCGAATTGATCGGTGTTTTATTGCCAATCAAAATCTCGCTTTTGCCCGAGGGGGTGGTGATTTCCAGTCGGAGTGGGTTGGGTGCCAACCCAAACGTGGGCTTTTCGCTCACCTTAAAAGCGGGTTCAAGTACCTCTGCTGCTTGCCAGTCTTTGATGTGATCCAAGAGGGTGTTGACCGCAACTGAGTCGGCTTCTGTTTGCTGGGGTGCCAAAAGACGCCAATGACTGAGTTTGTCTTGCTCAAAGCTGGTTTTTTGCGCCCCTCGGCTGATCGTCAGGGTTTTGACTGTTGAGGGCTGCATTTGCACAATTTTGGGCTTGGACTCCTGATTGCCGCTGGGGGTGACCGGCTGTCGTTCAAAGAAAAAGACATAGGCCCCCAAGGCCAGGAGAATGCCCAGCATACCAAAGGTATAAATGGGTTTCATGGCTTATCTCCTTTTCCACCAGACAAAGGTACCCAGCACGAGCATCAGTAGGGGCATGCCCACCACAGAGACATAAAAGACCATCTGGTTTTGCTGATTGGTCAACTCCAGTTTGGTGTCGCGGGTGTCTTTGGCCCGAATTGAAATCAGGTCCTCTTGTTCTGCCAGCCAAGCAAGACTGTTGAGCAAAAGGTCGCCATTGCCGAGCAAGCGGGCAAAGCCATTGCTGGCAAAAGATGCATTGCCAAAGACCACCAGCCGGGCTTGGCTCTTTTGAATGTTTGCGGTACCGACTTTGGCCTCTGGGGTGATGTCGATACTCAGGGCCACAGCCAAAGCCAGGGGCCCAACGGTATCTTGCGGGTCTTTTTTGACCAGCATATTGGCTTTGAGATTGCTCTCAGCCCAGCTGTCGCTGGAGGATTTAAACAATTCCAATCCATTGACTTGGGGCGGTGGGCTGATCAATTGCACACTGCGCACGAGTGGAAAAAAGGCAATGGTGCTCAAGAGGTCTTTGGTGATGGGGTGCGAAGCATATTCTGTGACAGCGGGGGCGGAGACATCATTTTGAATATTGCGACCAGCGTCAATCACGAGATTGTTGCCGACTTGCACACCATATTTGGCCACCACCGACTCCAGACCTGTCTGAACCTGGGGGCGCAGCAGCAAAAGTACCCGTCCGGGCCGTTTGGCCAAATAATCGGCCACGGCTTGTCGTTCAGGTGGGGTCAGGGCCTTGTCGGGGCCTGCAATCACCAAAGCTGAGGCATCTGCGGGCACTTTGCCGCCACTGGCCTGTAAATAGAGCTTGGACACCTGATAATTTTCGCCTTCGAGGGCCTGCTTGAGACCACTCAGCCCTTTGGCTGGATCAAAGTCTTCGGGATCCCCTTCGCCGTGGCCCTGTAAAAAATAGACAATCGGTTTTTTCTCGCGACTCACACCCAACAGCGCATTGGTTACATCTTGCTCTTGGGTGCCTGTGACGGTTTTGCGCAGTGTCCCCCGTTCGAGAATGATCACGTCGCTGGTGCTGATACCATAGCGCAGGGCGATACCGGGTTGGCGCTCGGGATCGACAAATTCAACTTTGAGTTTGCCATTGGCTTGGTCGCGGTAGCTTTCGAGTAAATTGATCATCTCTTGGCGCATGGAGTTGCTGACTTTGTAAAAGGCAGTCACTTTGACGGGTTCTTTGAGATTTTTTAAAATACGTGTGGTCTGAGCCGAAAGGGTAAAACTTTTGTTCTCAGTGAGATCCCACCGCAGCGGGTGGCGCATGCCGAGATAATTCAGCAAAGCGACAATGCCAATAAAACTCAGGCTGAGAATCACCGCTTGGCTGCCAAAGCGGGCTTGGCGGCTCTGAGAAAAACCGTAGATGGCTTGGCGGCGAGCTGTCACCAGTCCTGCTACACCGATGCCGAACAAAATACCGCCCAAGACCCGCATCAGTTCTGCCAGGTTTTGCAAGTCTTTAAAATTGTTTAAGCCGACTCCGCCGACCAAGATCAACAGGCCCAGCACGCCAATAATCAGGCTTAGGCGTGTGAGTGAAAGGGATTGAGATGATGTGTTTGACATGGCTGTTCCTCCTATCTCCAGCGCCGGGTTTCCAATGAGCGCACCGTGACAAACAGCAGAATGCCAATCACACTGAAATAATAAATCAGGTCACTGCTGTTGAGCACGCCTTTGGAAAAGCTTTCAAAATGGGTATTTAACGAGACATAAGTCATCAGCGCTCCGAGTTCTGCACCCGCCAGACTGCCAGATGCGCCCAAAAACCAGAGCAAGAGAGAAATCGAGAACGAAGAGACGGCTGCCACAATCTGGTTTTGGGTCCAGGTGGAGGTCAACATGCCAATCGCCAAAAAGGCGCAGCCCATTAAAAACATACCCAAATAGCCTGTCAGAATCGGCATCAGATCGGGTTTGCCTAAGACCAGCAATAAAATCGGAAAGTGGGCTGTGGTCAGCAACATGATCAAGAGCAGCAAGGCTGTGGCCAAGAATTTGCCGAGGACAATACCTGCGTCGCTGATCGGAGAGGTCATCAGCAACTCCAAGGTCTTGTTCTTTTGCTCCTCGGCAAAGAGCCGCATCGAAAAGAGGGGGGTGATCAGCAGCAAGATCACCGACATATTGCCAAAGAGGTAGCGCATCATGCCCGCATCTTTGCCATAGGCCAAAATCATGGCGAAAAAATAGCCAGAAATCAACAGGAACATGGCGGTAACCACATAGGCAATCGGCGAGGCAAAATAGGCTTTGAGTTCTTTTAAAGAAATTGCCCAAATCTGTGCCATTAGTCTGCTCCTCCTTCTTTGGTGACCAATTGAATAAAGATGTCTTCGAGACTGCCTGAAGCCGTTTGGAGGGCCATCAGATCCCAGTCCTGTGCGACGATGCTGCGGGCCAATTGGGCTTGAATGCCTATTCTGCGGCTTTGGATATGAAAACTGTGCAAATCTGCATCGCTGCTTTCATACATGCAGTTTTCAATTTCAGGTTGGGCTTGAAGCAGCGTGGCGATCTCGCTTTGGGGGCCACGAACCTGCAGCCGAATTTGTTGCACACCTGCACTGCGGGCAATCAAATTGGCGGGCGTGTCTTCGGCCAGAATTTTGCCTTTGTTGATAATCACGACCCGGTCGCAGGTCATTTGCACCTCTGGCAAAATATGCGTGCTCAGAATCAAGGTGTGCTGCCCACCCAGGCCTTTGATCAGTTTGCGGGTTTCCTGAATTTGTTTGGGATCGAGGCCGATGGTGGGCTCATCAAGAATGATCACTTCGGGGTTGTGGATAATCGCCTGGGCCAGTCCCACCCGCTGGCGGTAGCCTTTGGAGAGCTTGCCTGGGGATTTTTTGAGCACATCGCCAATCCAGCAAGACTCAGCGACTTCTGCTATGCGTTTTTTGCGTTCTTGGGCCGACTTGATGCCTTTGAGTCGGGCGACAAAGTCCAAATAACTTTCCACGGTCAACTCGGGGTAGAGTGGCGGCGTTTCGGGCAAATAGCCAATTTTTTGGCGTACCAACATTGATTGGCTGACTGTGTCGCAGCCCGCGACTTCAATGCTGCCTTCGCTGGGTGCCATAAAGCCCGTAATCATACGCATGGTGGTGGTTTTGCCAGCCCCGTTGGGGCCCAAAAAGCCGAGAATGGTTCCTTTTGGAACAGAAAAACTCAGGTTATCTACGGCTTTTTGATGATGGGAATAATACTTAGAGACTTGTTTAACTTCAATCATCGCTGCTGTTTACACCTGCTTGTGTTGTTTAATCAAAATTAACAACTTTTGATTCCCTAACTTAAGACCAAAGCATGCTTAAGTAAACACTAAGCGAGATAAACAAGCAACACGCAGTGAAGATCAAGCCATGCTTTGAATGCGTATTAAGTTAGTCTCATGCATACCTGCCTACCCCTTTGATTTTTTCTGCAGGGGCCCTAGAAGGATGCAGGATTGTGCATTAATCGAATATGATAACAAACCCTTTTTCTGATGACAATAGGATTGAACTGGATGTTAAACTGAGAACATGAAAATCACTTCCCCGCTTCTGGTTCTCTTTATTACCGCTGTTTTTCTCTTCCTGGCGGCGACCAATATTCAGGGCGGGTGGCTCTACGTTCTCGATGCCTTGCTCTGGAGCGCTGTTCTATTGGCCTTTGTGGTGCCTTTTTTGCAATTGCGGCGTTTAACGGTCCAGCGTCAATTGCCCGATGCGCCTTTGGTAGGGGTTTCCCAGACCCTGCATCTCAGCCTTGAAAACGGTAGCCGTTTGCCCGTGATGTTTCTCAATCTGGAAGAGTTGCCGGTTTTTTCGCTGCGCCAAAATCAAACCCTCACGCTGAATGCTGACAAACATTTTTCACTTTGGACTGCCGCAGGCCAAAAGGCCGAGTTTGATGCGCACTTTACACCCGAAGTGGCGGGGGTTTATGTGTTTAAAGGCTTTCAAGTCGGTTCCTTTGGGCCCTTGGGATTGATGGGCGTGTATTGGAAGCAGCAGGTGCCCGCTGTTTGGGTGGTCTACCCTGTACCGCCGGAGTCAAGTCTCAATATTCTGCCTGAGGGGCTGATTCAGCAAGTTCAGCAGGCCCGGCGCCGCAGCCATCTCTCAGAAGACATCTCTCATTTTCGCGAGTACCAAAAGGGCGATTCGCGCAATACGATTCATTGGAAAAACACCGCTCGGCAGGCCCGTCTGATTGTGGCTGAGGCCCGTGAAGAGCCCTTTCAACAGGCCCAGGTGATTTTTGATGCGGACAAAACAACGGATTTTAAGGCGTTTAATGCCCTGTTGCGGACAACTGAAGCGGTCTGTCAGGGGCTTTTGGCTCAGCAAATGGAGGTCGCCTGTTGGGCACCCCCTGCGGATCCTGAATTTTGGCAATCTTATCAGATCGCTCCTCCGCTGCGCCAACTCGCGGGCGTGCGCCAGTGGGAAGGTCTTCAGTATTGGTTGGCCACATTGGCCCCCGATGCTTTGCTGCCGCTGGAACAGAGTTTGCTTGCTTCAGGCCCCCAGGCTGAAAATGCAGTGGTGATCCTGATCTCGCCGACTTTTCCCACTTCTGCCAGTCTGCGTCATTTGCTCTTGCACCAGAGCAGTGGCTCTTCGCTTTTGGTCTATACCCTTGAAACCAGCCCGCAGGTGCCTGATGAATGGGCTGGGCAGGTGGTGGTGAAAGTGATTGAAGGGGCCTGAAGCACTATTTAGAACAAATAGAACAAAACCCCCGGCGTTTAAACCGGGGGTTTTCGTTTTGGGGAAAGCGCTTAGCTGGCGGATTCCACAGGTTCTTTTTCAGGCTCTGCGTCCACTTCTCCGGTTTCAGCTACTTCTGCAGCCGGTTCAAAGTAGATGGAGCTGTCTTCGCGGGCTTTGAGCACCAACGGCGTATTCAAAGGAATGCGACCGAGCAGCAGATCTTCGGAGAGCGGATCTTCGATCCGTTTGGAGATCGTGCGACGCAGTGGGCGGGCACCTGACTTTTCGTCATAACCCTCTTTGCCCAGCATGTCTTTGACGCTGACGTCAAAGGTCATTTGGATATCCGCTTCTTTCAGGCGCTCTTTGACATCCACGAGCATGATATCGACAATCTCGCGGATTTCCTCTTTTTTGAGCGGGTGAAAGACGATGATTTCGTTGACGCGGTTGAGGAACTCAGGGCGGAAACTTTGCTTGAGTTCGTCGAGTACACGTTCGCGAATTCGCTCATAGCGGTTTTCATCGCTGGTACCACTGCCGGTATTAAAGCCCAGACCGCCGCCGCCTTTTTCAATCGCGCGGGCGCCAATATTGCTGGTCAGAATCAAAATGGTATTTTTAAAGTCCACCACGCGGCCTTTGGAGTCGCTCAGGCGGCCATCTTCCATGATCTGCAGCAAGACATTGAAGGTATCTGGATGGGCCTTCTCTATTTCGTCAAAGAGAATCACCGAATAGGGCTTGCGGCGCACCATCTCGGTCAGTTGGCCACCTTCTTGGAAGCCAACATAACCCGGGGGGGAGCCTATCAATTTGGAGACAGAGTGACGCTCCATATACTCGGACATATCCACCCGAATCAGGGCTTCTTCTGAACCGAAGTAAAAGGAGGCCAGCACTTTTGCCAACTCGGTTTTGCCGACGCCGCTGGGGCCTGAGAAAATAAACGCGCCAATCGGGCGTTTGGGGTTTTT
The DNA here is from genome assembly GCA_018780035.1 of Candidatus Sericytochromatia bacterium. Classification (GTDB taxonomy): domain Bacteria; phylum Cyanobacteriota; class Sericytochromatia; order UBA7694; family UBA7694. The sequence continues at coordinate 41,560 of JADMKE010000019.1, read as the reverse complement.
CAGACCTGCACGGGTGCGGCGAATGGCCTTTGAAATGGCGGTGACGGCTTCATGCTGACCAATGATCCGCTCGTGCAAGACTTCTTCCATTTTCAGGAGGCGTTCGGTTTCACCTTCGGTCAGTTTTGAGACAGGAATTTTGGTCCAGCCAGCGACAACCTCAGCGATATTGTCTTCATCGACAATCAATTGCTGGGCTTGGCCTTTTTTCTCTTTCCATTCCAGAGTCATCTCCCGAATCTGGTCGCGAATGGTCTGCTCTTGATCGCGCAGATTGCCTGCAAGTTCAAAGCTCTGGTCGCGAATGGCCTCTTCTTTTTTCTTGCTGACTTCTTTCAGCTCTTTTTCGAGGTCTTTTGCTTCTGGCGGCAGCATGGAATTGCGCAGGCGCACTTTCGAGGCTGCTTCGTCCATCAGGTCAATCGCTTTATCGGGCAAGAAGCGGTCTGAAATATAGCGGTCGGCCAAACGGGCTGCGGCCACCAGTGCTTCATCGGCAATCTTCAGCTTGTGATAGCTTTCATAGCGATCGCGCAGGCCCCACAAAATCGAGATGGTGTCCTCGACCGAGGGCTGATCCACAATGATCGGCTGGAAGCGGCGCTCCAAAGCGGCATCGCGCTCGATATGTTTGCGGTATTCATCCAAGGTGGTGGCGCCAATGCATTGCAATTCTCCACGGGCCAGGGCCGGTTTGAGAATATTGGCAGCATCGACAGCGCCCTCTGCAGCACCAGCACCAATCAGGGTGTGCATTTCATCGATCACAAGAATGATATTTCCGGCGTTGCGGATTTCTTCCATGATCTTTTTCAGGCGCTCTTCAAATTCGCCGCGGTATTTGGTACCTGCGACCAAAGAGCCAATGTCCAACATCACGACACGTTTATCCGTCAGGATATCGGGCACGGTGCCTGAGGTAATCATCTGGGCCAGGCCTTCGGCAATCGCGGTTTTACCCACACCGGGTTCACCGATCAAAACCGGGTTGTTCTTGGTTCGTCGGCCCAAAATTTCAATCACGCGCTGGATTTCTTTTTCGCGCCCAATCACCGGGTCGAGGCGGTTGTCCTCGGCCTGTTGGGTGAGATTGGTGCCAAATTCATCCAACGTGGGGGTTTTGCTGCGGGTGGTGGTGGTCGTTGTGGTTGTGGTCTCTCCCAACATGCGAATCACAGTGGAACGCACACGGGCCAGTTCCACGCCGACATTTTCCAGTACCCGCACAGCCACGCCTTCACCCTCACGGATCAATCCCAATAAGAGATGCTCTGTGCCGATATAGTTGTGGCCGAGTTGGCGGGCTTCATCCCAAGAAAGCTCCAGGACACGTTTGGCACGGGGGGTGAACGGGATTTCTACAGCGACAAACCCGGAGCCCCGGCCAATAATCTTCTCAACTTCCACGCGGGCATCGCGCAAAGTCACTCCCAGGCTTTTGAGCGTTTTAGCTGCAATGCCAGTACCCTCACCGATCAGTCCCAAGAGAATCTGCTCGGTGCCTACAAAATTATGACCCAGCCGGCGTGCCTCTTCTTGAGCCAGCATGATCACCTTGATGGCTTTTTCGGTAAACCGCTCGAACATTTTTTGCTCCTTGCGTTTGTCTCTGTAAGCGCAGAATCTGCGCCTCTCGTCTTTAAACCTATTCTATACCATACTTGCCCTATCTGATACTACATCCCGTCACAGCCGGAATGATTACAGGCCATAAGCAAGTAAAAAAACGATCCAAGCAAAAGACCCGGCCAATGGACCGGGTCTGATTTTATCAAAGAGAAACCTTATTTTTTGGCTTCGGGATTGGTCAATGCAAAGGCCACGAGATTTTCAAAATCGGTGCGGCGCAGGTAGGTCAGCTTTTTGCTGCTGTACCAGGGCTTGCCCAGGTAGAGATCAAAATTGGCGGCCACACCAGGCAAACGGGAAGCGGATGCTTCTTCTTTGAAGATCTTACCATCGTTGTTGACGTCGAGTTGGTCAAACAGGAAACTGGCAGTGGCGGTGATTTGCATGACATCCATGACTTTGCCGAAAATGCCGGGAGACATTTCACTGGCAGTCAAACGGCCATCTTTGTTGTCATCAAAACGGCGGAAATGCTGAAATTCAAGTGGGGTTTGTACAGGGAATTCATCGGGGGTGATAAATTTATCGGCGTTTTTATCTTTGGCAGCAAATGCTGCTTCCACAGATTTTTTGATCTCTTTGTTGATACCCAGAATCGATTGCGCTTGCAATTCAGCAGATTGGGGAGCTGCAGCAGGGGCACGCAGGGGGGTAGATGCAAGGGGCAAATTTCCGGCAGTGCCGCAAGCGGTCAATGCACTCAAAACCACAGAAGCAGAGAGAAGAGCGATAACTTTATTCATAACTGACAAACACCTCATAATGACCATTTAGTCTGAAATTTAACTTCTTGATCCTGTATCGGTGATTTTTAACTTGAACTTGCTAAAAAATAAACCAATGTTAATCTTAATTTAACTAAAAGACAACCATGCTTTGGAACCATCAAAAAAGGCCCGAACTATTCGGGCCTTAAGAGGGCTTTGCGAGCTCAAAGACTATTGAAGCCAGTTAAATCCTTCGATGGCCTCTATCAACGCCAGGTCTTTGCCCGTGACCTGATTGCCTGCATCATGGGTGGTTAAACGCATTTCCACCGTGTGGTAGACATTTTTGAGTTCTGGGTGGTGATTCAGGGCTTCGGCTTCAAAACTCAGCCTCACGATAAAACTGATGGCTTCGCGAAAGTTTTGAAATTGAAAGCGTTTTGAAAAGGCCTGATTTTCGTAACTCCAACCGGGAAATTGGCTGAGGGCAGTCTGAATTTGTGTTTCTGTCAGGGGCGAGTTCATTTGATAACCTCTTTTGTCTTTGTATATTGCCACTTGAGAGTGGGTGGACCTTGCTATCGCAGGGGGCAAACCAGCGGTGATAGTCGCGGAAAAAGGGGCGATTCCAAATGCCAGCACAGATGTGAACAGGCCAAACATCATCAGTCCCATCGGAAATGAGCCCAAAGTCATGAATAATAAAAACAGCAAAGTCATGATTAATGTTCCCATATCTGGGGTCGCTGCCATTTGTGTTTGCTTTTCCCTTTAATGGAGTTTTCCCCCAGCGGGCACATAAAACACGGGCTCAAACAGTTGGGGGCGTGTGCGCAAAAGGGTGTGGGCCTGATCGAGCGTATACCCCTGTTCCAAAAGTGTCAGACGCTCGGCGCTGGCCTCCATTGAATAGGGATAAAAGGCGGAGCCAAAGCTGACCTTTTGTGCTTGGGCATATTTGGCGGAGTCTTGCAATTCCCTGACCACTGTGGGCAGGAGTTTTTCAAAGAAATTGCGGGCCACAGGATCTTTGCCTGTCACTTTGCTGTTGAGATAGACATCGGCATTGTATTTGGGCAATTCACGCAGATTTTTTTGCTGATCGGGAAAAACCCGAGTGGGGTTGTCATCGATCAAAACCACATGTTTGAGGCTTTCATCGATCATGCGCAAATCTTTGGAGAGCTTAACGGATTTATTGTCTCTGACCAAATGATTGCGACTAAAAACCCCTTTGAGAAAGGACTTAAACGGCTTACCGCCGATTTTTAATTTACCAATCAAATCATGGGAGGCATTGTCCTCTTTGGCAGTAAAGACCAACACCCCTTGGCAGCCAGGAATTTTACTGATCTCTAGCAGGGCCTTTTCCCAGCCGGGGGTCATGGAGACATAATCGGGGCTGATCAGAGGGGGGCGCAGGATACTGTCGAGAACCAGGCCATTCAGATCGTAATAGGCTTTGCCTTTTTCACCACTCTGATACCAGTGCACAAGCAGGGTTTCGTCCATGTCAAATACTGCATAAAATTCGTGCTCTTTGAGGGGCTTGGGTACAAACCCACTTTCAAAGTATTTGTCTTTTTTGACTTTGTCGATGGCCTGTTGCAGTGCCTGCAAAACCATGGCGTCGTGATTTTGGAACAAAGATGCGCCCTGATCTGTTTTCTCGGCTGCCAGATAGTCAGGGTTTTGATCGAGCAGATCTTTCATCTGGTTTTGAATTTCAATCGCTTCTAGGCGGGAGTATCCCTCTTTGAGCATGACGGGGATATTTAAATGTCCACGGGTGAAGCCCTCTTTATACCAATCTGGCATGGGGGCCAAAATATATTTTCCCAGGTCGCGATTGGCGGTTTCCGCCTCAACCTGGAAGGTGGGAAGTGTTGCCAATAGGAGGGTGAGAGCTAAAAGCTGTTTGAATTTTTTCATGGCGGCCTTCTTTGCGATTTGATCTCTTAAGCTGTCTCAGAATAGCAAATCTGCGGCTTAAATGTCATTCTGAAGGGGAAATGGCGGGGTGGAAACATGACAAAATTCGGTTCAGGTGTATTTGTATTGTAAAAATTTTGTAAAAAGTTTGAGATTTGTGAAGATCAGCGCTTGAATTATCACAATAAAGTGACTACACTGAGGATTGTATTGTCAGCAGCTAAATTGCTTGCTGCTTTGTTCTTGTCCCCTTTTCGGTTTGCTTTTGCGCCTTCGGGCTTTTGCTCTTGAGCTTAAAGTAACTCCTAAAATGTGGATTATTTGAACAAGGTTGTCGAGCGAAAGAAGTTAGAACTCTAACTTCTTTTTTTATTTTTTGGCACTTTACTTGTGCTTTGTGCAACAGCTTGATTGAGACATTGATGCCAGATTCATCAATCTATTGCAACGCTAAGGTTAAACTCCATTTAAATTTCATTCAGATCTGGATTGACAAAATCTATAATTTTGCCAGTGAGGTGGATGATTATATGAGTTTTGTGAATAACAGTTCTTCAACCGGAATTAATTTTATTGGCAGTACCACAGAGTCTGCCCGGATTGGTAAGCCCGTTCCGACTGCACCTGCCCCCAATTCACCCATTGCTGCGCCCGTTTCAGATCAGGTTGCCCAGAGTGCTGGGGCCCAGGGGCAGGCCAAGCCTGTCAATTTCCTCGATGAATCCCCTCAGCTTTTGCAGTTTCGCCAGCTTTTGTCTTCGGGTAAATTTGACGATTTAGAAGCCCTGATTGGCAGCATGAGTGTGAAGGATCTGCAAAAATTGCAGCTCTCGATTCAAGACATTGCCAAAATTGCCGAAGGCTTGGGCAAAGGCAGTTTAACTGCTGCTCTGCCCCTGGTGGGCTCGTATACCGACAGCGAACAGGCGGCAGTCAAACGTCTGATTAACAGCTCCAGTCATTTATCCGTGAATCAGCGGATTTTTCTCTTAAAAGACAATATCGGTCCCGGTGCCGTGCTGGAGTTTGTGCAAAAAGCCCGACCCGAAGAATTAAAACAACTCTCTTCAGCCAATCGCCACATGGCGCTCAGTGTTTTGGATCCCGGCAGTTCGATCTGGGGCACTGTCTCAGGAGCGGCTACAGAAGCGATTACCCGTCGCTATCAGGGCCAGAAACGCCCCGAAGATCAATTGGCGGGTCAAATTTTACACTCTGCCAAAAATGAAACCGAATTGCGGGCCCTCTTGGCCCAACTCAATCAGTTCAGTCGCGATGATGCGGTCTATCACTACGTCACTTCGCTCTCACCCAAAGAGCTCAATGGCCTGTCTGATGAAATGAAAAAAGAATTGCTCCAGCATTTGGTCGACACGGGCATTCAATTGCCCTTGATTCATATCGACCTCAACAGCATTGCCAATCTTGACGAAACTTTAAAAATGACATTTTCGGATCATGTCGGCGCAGCCCGTCTGCTCTATCAGGCCTTGACCCCCAAAGCCCAGCAAAGTGCTGAGGTTCAGCAAATTGTTGCCAAAAGTGATGAATTGGTCAAAGAACTCTCACAATTGCAGGCTGCGATTGAAAAAGACAAACAGGCCTCTACCCTGACACAGGCCAAAATTGATGCCTACCGGGTTCAGGCCCAGGCGCTCAAACAAAAATTGGCTGGCAATCCCGAATTGCAGCAAAAAGCCCAGGCTTTGTTAGACACCCTCACAAGCCTGCAAAAAGATCTGCGTACAGCCGCCAGCAATCAGGTGGCTGTGGTTCAAGATTTTAGCCAAACCCGCGGTTCGATTCAACGGGCCCAAGGAGCTATCACAAAAACCCAAAAAGCCTTAACGGAATTAAAGACCGCTTTGCCCCAGGCCCAAACACGTTTGCAGGCCCAAGAGACAAAAATGTTGGCTCTCTATCAAGGTCTTTTGCAAACCCGTCAAAAGTTTTCGGCAATGGAACCGCGTTATACCCAGCTTTTGCAAGAGATGGAAGCGGCCCTGCAAAATCCCCGTACACAAAAGGGCAAATTGGGCCAGTTAGAGAGCCTGAATCAACAACTCAAACAGATTGAAGCCCAATTGGGTACTCAAAATCAGGAATCGCAAGCCATTATGACTGAGGTCAATGCCCTCAGTGAATCGTTGGAGCAGGGTAAACAGACCTATAACCGTGAGGCCGATGCTTTGAACCAGGAGCGCAAAGCCTTGCAGGACAACCAGGCCAAATTAAAAGGGAGTCTGTCGACCTACACCACTCAGGTGGCAAAGCTGGAAACGGGCTTGGCTCAGGCCAAAAAACAAATGCAGGAACTGAAAGCGGCTGGGGCCCCTGATTCGGTCAGCGCAGATTTACAAAAAGAAATCAGCCAACTCGAAAAAGAAATTGCCACCCACCGCAGTACTTTGCAGGGGATTCAAAAAGACTATACCCAATATTTGGTGCCAGAAGCAGAAAAAATCGAAGTGGCAGCGGCCCAACAGGCAACTGAGCGCGAGGCGCTTGAACCTGCCTTGCAGGAAGCCGAAAACAGTGCTGAAGCCAGTGGCGGTGTTTTTCAGGTCTTTGTAGATGCCTATGATTATCTCAAAGACAAAGTCAGCCAAGTGGTGGCACAGACCAAGTCGTTTGTGGGCGATTGGAGCAATCGTCTGAGTCAGGGTGGCACGATTTCCACAGCTGATATTCAGGCCTTTCGTTCGGGTTTTACTTCCAAAATGCAGGATTTAGAAACCCAACTGCAAGAAGCCCAAAAAACCGGTGCGCCCGAAGCTTTGCGGATTGAGTTAGAAACTCAGATTGCCACATTGAAGTCTCTCAGCACGACGGTGGATCAGCTTGAGAAGAGCATCCAAAAAACCGATGCCCTGACCGAGACGGCTCAAAAGACTTTGGGGCAGTTAGAAACCCAGAAAGCTGAGTTGGAAAGTGAATTAAAGGCAGCCAATGAAGTGATTGAGTTGTCTTCGCTTTCGATTTCTACTTACGAGCGTAAAATTTCTGAAATCCAGACAAAAATAGCTTCATTGCAGGGTGATTTGACTCAGTATGGCACTCAAATAGCTGAGGTCTTGGCCAATATCGATAAAAGCCGCAGCGATGCAAAAAAAATGCAGGAGCTCTATGGCAAGGGCCAAATGGGTTCAACTGAATTGTCTCAGTTTTTAAAGGGCAATCAAACGCATCAGGCAGATTTGCAAGCGCGCTTAAACCAGCTCTATCAAGAGGTGGATCGGGTCAGCGGGCAAATTGAAAATCAAGCAGAAACTTTAACGACCCAAACGCGCAGTTTGGCAGAGGAAAAGCGCAAAACAGATCTGGCTGTGAAACAGGCTGAGGCTGTGCGTTCCAGTTTGCAAGCAGTTCAGGCCCAAAACAAAGCTGTCATTGCTCAGGTTAAACAAGAATTGCAAAATTTGCCTGCTCAGGCGCAGGACTTTCCACCCATCAAAGATAAGCTGTCCCAGATCGACACCTTTGTAAAAAAATTAGATTCAAGCAATCAAACTGCAGAAGGTCTCATTCAACAGATCAATCAGACGGTGCTTTCCACTTTGCCTTACAACCAAAAAGTCAAAGAGGTCAATGCGGCTCTGGAGACACTCAGCTCCCGTACCCGTGGCTTGCAATCGCAAGAATTGGTGAATGTCTTGACCTCACTGGATGTCGCCAATCGCAAAACCGTCGAAATCGAAGAAAAAGCCCGTTTGGCCCAAGCTGAGGTGCGAGCTTTTGAAGCCCTTTTAAATAACCGTGAGCAGCCGCTCAAAATTGAAGAAGCTCGGGCTGAGGTTCGGCGTTTAATGCAGCAAGAGGACTTGCGCGGGCCGGAATCCGAGTTTTTGAAAAAAATAGACGATGAGTTTTTGGCCCAGAGTCAATCCCGTGCGGAAAAAGAAGCAGCATTGTCGATTCATGAGGGCAAACGCACCACAAATGGCCAAACCTATGCGGCTGCCCAAGCGGCCAATGAGCTAACCCGAACCCAATTGGCTGAGTTGCAGAGCACGATTAGTGATGCTGAAACAGAATTGGATACCGGCAAAAAAGAAATGCTGGGAATGCAGAAACAGCTGTTAGAAATGCGCAAATCGCTTGGCATTGACTCGGCTGAGTATCGGGCTTGTTTAGAGCGCTATGAGGTTCTGATCAAAGATGGCAAGCCTTTGAGCCCGGCTCAGGCTGCTGAGTTGGATGCTTTGGAGCAGAAACTTTCGCGTTTGGAGTCTTATAATGCCAATTCCAATGGGCTCAAGGAGCGCCTGACCGGTTTGAATACCTTAAAGGCGCGTATCAATCAGCAGATCGAAACGCTCAAGCAAAAAACTGAGCGTTTGACAGAGATGCGTGACCGTTTGATTGCCAGTAATGCCGACTTGCGGCTCTCCCGCAATCAATTGGTGGCGAATAAGCTGCAATTGGAACAGGATCGGGCCAAACTCGTAACGCTTCTGGCTGAACTGGAAGCCAAACTCAAAGTGGGGCCGGTGAGTGCCGATTTACTTGAAATGCGCGATAAGCTCCGTGCTGAACTGCAAAAAACAGATCAATTGCTTCAGAAATACACAGCTGAATTGGCCAAAACAGATGCAGATCTTAGCAATGGCGGCCTGTTAATTTCACAAATAGATTTGACGCTTGAACAGGCCCGAACCATTCAAGAGAAATTGGCGATGTTGGTTTTCAAAATGGATGATTTAATTCGCCAGGGAGAAGATTTACTGGCCGATTATCAGCAATTTGAAAAAGATATACAGACCCTCAAGTCGGAATTGAGCGAAAGCAAAAAGGTCTTAGAAACAGAGCTTGCACCCACTCCGCGCTCTGCTGCGCCCGCTTCTGTTGCTCCTGAGAGCGGCAAAGAAAGTAAAAGTTCACCCTTCAATGCCATGCAAAAGTTTTTGGGGGATGGACTATCGGGCTTGATGCGGCAGCGCCAAGACGTGGATTCTGAGCGTGATCAGGCGTATCAGGCCAAACGTGAAAAAATGCTCAAAGCCTTGGAACAGCAGGTCTCTGAATCTCGTCAGTTGGATCATGCCTGGAAAGCCAAAATTCAGGATCAGGCCGAATTGGAAAAAATCACCGATCATATGATCCAATCGGCGTATAATGGACAGACAAATGTGTCAGGAATAAATATTGTGGGATTAATTGGAAAACAGGCACTTGAAAGTGCTGAACAGGTATGAAGGCACGTCGCTGGCTCATCGCTGGCTTGGTTCTTGCTGGTTTGGGAACACTTGGATTTGTCGTGGCTCCGCGTCTTTTGATGCGTGCCGCCACTGAAAAACCTGTCGCGCAGTCGACGTTTGTGACGCGTCCAGCTGCTGCCCCCGATTTGCGTTCACAAATGAGTCAAGCATTGCAAAACAGCCAAACCAATACGACCGGTCAAACGGCTGTGTCTTCGACTGAGTCAGGGCAAACACAGCCTGCTCCCACTTTCGGTGGTACAACATCAGGTGGCATTGCGACCTCAAACCAAGCCTCTAATCCCGAACAACCAGGCTCAGATGCCGTGATCGCGGCGACACAACCGCCGGCTCAAACACACACCCATTCAGATTCAAATGTGGTGAGTCAAAACCAGGGGGCTGGGCAACCTCCTCCGGCCCAGCAGACCCAGTCGGCAGGGACCACCCAGCCAGGGCAATTTCAGCTCCAAATTCGCGAGAATGAAATTGCCAGCATGATCTATAACGGCCTTTATAACGGCACGGCACCTGAATACCGCCCTTCGATTCAAGGGGTTTCGGTGCAACTCCAAGGGGGGAAAGGGCGTATTACGGTTGCTCTGGTGCCTAAATACCTGCCCGAACAATTTGCCAAAAATTTGCCCGGTGTCAACAAAGATACCCCCACGATTTATCTCGGCGGCGAAGTGGGCCTGAGCCTTTCCAATAATGATGTCTACCCAGAAATCTACTCCCTTTCGCTGGGCAGTTTGCGTATTCCTGCACCTTTTATCAAAGCCATGGTTAAACAGCAAGTGCAGCAACATGTGCGCCAAATGACCCGCTTGGATTCCGGTCAACAGGCCATTTTTGACAGTGTCGAGATTGACCAAGGCGCAATTTCCATTCGTGGCCATGTGCAATGAGCAACTTGCAATGAGCTGTGGCGATAGACCCTGATCCCGACCTATAATCAGTTTAACTTCTCCAAAGGATGCCTGCTAATGAAATCCCGTTTGGCTTATTCTCTCTGTTTACTTCTGCCTCTGGGTTTGATTCCAAGTGCTGTCAACGTCTTGATTCCAAGTGCTGTCGGTGCAAAAGAGAGCAATACCTGTCCAGCTTTGCTCAACCACAATTTTCGCACCTTGCAAGGCAAACCCGAAAATCTCTGCGCCTATCAGGGCAAAGTCTTGTTGGTGGTCAATACCGCCAGTTTCTGTGGTTACACTTCCCAATACAAAGACTTGCAGGACCTCTACCAGAAATACAAGGCACAGGGGTTTGTTGTAATGGGCTTCCCCGCCAATGATTTTGGCAAACAAGAGCCTGGCTCGGACAAAGAAATTGCTAAATTCTGCAAGGAGACCTACAAGGTTTCCTTTCCGATGTTTAGCAAATCAGTGGTCAAAGGAGAGGCGCTCAATCCGTTGTTTGGACAGCTTCAGCAAAAGACCGGTGAGGCCCCACTTTGGAATTTTCACAAATACCTGATTGATCGCAAAGGCCAGCAGGTCTTGAGTTTTGGTAGCTCCACCTCGCCCCAGGATCCCAAATTAATCAAAGCTCTGACGGGTATGTTGGCGCAAAAATAGGGCTTTGAAATTAATCGAGCAGTTCTGCTATTTTGAGGTTGATTTCTGAGAGTGTTTCCGCACTGGCTGGACCGCTTAAGTGCAAATGAATCTCTCCCTGGGGATCAACCACATAGAGATTTGTTTTGGCTTTCTCAACCTTGTAGGCCTGACTGATATTGCCATCCCAATCCAACATGACTGGGTATTTTACCAGGCCTGAAACAATGCTTTGAGAATGCCACGGGCAAAACGGGGAACAGCGGAAAGATCCGCAATACCATGAATATCGATTTGATCTGTGTATTTGGCGTAAAGCGGTTGAATCCACTTTTCCATCTGCGCGGCTCCTTCGCGATCTGCAAAGACCAAAACGGTGATTTTGTTTTTTGGAAATTGAATCAGGGAGCTGATCCCTTTTTGATCTTTGAGAGAAAAACCCATTGCTCTGGGCCTAACAGCTTTTTCGCTTTGCGCTACTGTTAAAGAGGGCTTCTCAGTTAATTTTTTTTTCAGACGACGCCTGGGGGGTCTCTTCGTCTGTGGTTTCATCTTTAGAAGAAGCTTTAACCGACTTTTTCGCTGACGTCTCTTTGGGCTGAGGGGTGCCTTGTGTTTCTGGGATGATGTATTGGACACCGGTTTCCAGATGTGAAGAGGACATCAGATCATGGCGATTTTTGTCTGCCAGGGTACTGCTGGTGCTGGGCTTTAAATAAGCGGAATCCACAGTGCTCACGGTGCGACCGCAACCATTTAAAAGCAAGAGGCTGGCTGAAAGTATCAATAAAATCCGTGACATGCTGCGACCTCTTAAATCTGCTTTTACTTTAACTTAACCTTGTTATAGGAATTGAATGGGGAATTCATGCGTACTCTCTGAAAAAATCGAAAGTTTAAAGGTTAAATTTTCGATAAGAAAGTATGAAAAGAAACGCTGGCTCTCTTCTCACTCTGATTTTTGCTCTGGTTTTGACCAGTTGTGGCAAGACAAATCCCCTCACTTCTGCTGTTCAAGGGAGTTCCGACACAGTTTCTCAGCAGAGGCAGCAGGTAGAATCATTGCAACGGGTGGTCGCAGATTTAAACGATTCTTTGGCCGCGTTACAAAACAACCCCAAAATTGACAGCAAGCCTGCGCAAAAATCCAGCGAGACTTTGCCTGTGGAGACAGAACTTGATATGCCATTGAACCCCGAAGAGCCTGACACCCTTTCAGCAGCTGCGTCCTTTGCGCCAACCGAAGAGAGCGAAACCGATGCCACAACGGACTCTGAGCTGGATTTAGACCTGGCTGAACCTCTGACCGTTTTGGACGAAACAACCAGCAGTCAGGAAAGAACCCCCACTACTTCGCGCAGCAAACGCAAAGAAAAACGTTTACATATTGATGTCTATGATGGCTATGGCAGTACCTCGCTTTTGTCGGTCAGTGGACGTCTATTTGCTGATCGGGCCCTTGATGCCGTCGAAGAAAAAGACAGCCGGTTTAAAAATCTGGTCAAAACCTCCCGGCGCTTTGTGCTCAATGAGGCCGAAAAAGTCTGGGTGCGGGTCGAATTGGGCCAGCGGGTGCGTGAAGTTCAAACCAGTGAAGATGGCGCTTTTGAGGCGGTTTTTGAGAATTTACAAGATTTGCCTTTGGGTTTACATGCCGCCCGTGTGAGCCTTTCTAGCCGCAATCTCAAGGCCTATCAAGCCGGTCTGGGAACAGGCAATTTTATTTTACACAGCCCCGATTCTCATCGTTTGGGAATCATCTCAGATATCGATGACACGATTTTGCGCACCAATGCCACCAGCAAGGTGCAAATGTTAAAGACGATTTTCCTGAGCAATTATAAAACCCAAGAGCCTGTGATTGGCATGAGTGATTTATTCAAGGCCATTCACCACGGCCCCGAAGGGGACGGCTATGAAGCCACCCACTATGTTTCCAGCAGCCCTGATAATCTCTACAGCCGCATCAATCTCTTTTTGGATTACCGCAATTTTCCCCAGGGTTCAATTGACCTCAAGAATATTGGCTTGGGCAAAGGCACCGACTCACTTTTTGACCACGAACATTATAAAATTGGCAAAATACGCAAAATTTTGCAAACCTACCCTTCGCGTCGTTATATTCTCTTTGGCGATAGTGGCGAACACGACCCTGAGATTTACAGGCAGGTGGTCAAAGAATTTCCAAATCAGATCGTAGCCGTGTATATCCACAACGTGACCGAAGACGATCCCTTTGCCACCCGTTTTCAAGGCCAAATGTTGTTCTCAGACCCAGACAAAGTCAAAAAAGACCTGCTCAATCGCGGCCTGATTCACGCCTATTAAAACTTAACGATAGACGGGGAAGCGTTTGCAGAGCGCAGCCACACGGGCTTGTACGTCACTGGCAATTTCAGTGCTGTCTGGGTTGAGCAAAATATCGGCGATCAATGTACCAATCTCTGCCATCTCTGCATTTTTCATGCCACGGGTGGTCACGGCTGGGGTGCCAATCCGCAGACCACTGGTGACAAAGGGACTTTTGGGATCGTTGGGAACAGTGTTTTTATTGACTGTGATCCCCACCGCTCCCAGGGCCTGTTCCATGGCTTTTCCAGTTTGATCCAAGTTGCGTAAATCCAACATCATCAGGTGATTGTCGGTGCCATCGGAGACCAGTTTGATGCCTCTGTGGATTAGGCTTTCAGCCAAACTCTGGGCATTGCTGATGATTTGGTACTGATAGGCTTTAAACGTCGGTTGGAGGGCTTCGTGGAAGGCCACGGCTTTGGCGGCAATGACATGCATCAATGGCCCACCCTGCAGGCCGGGGAAAACGGCTTTGTCAATTTTAGCTGCCCAGTCTGCCGAGCAGAGGATCATGCCACCACGTGGACCTCTCAGGGTTTTGTGGGTGGTGGTGGTGACAAAATGGGCATAAGGCATGGGGCTGGGGTGCAGATCGGCCACCACCAGACCGGCAATATGGGCAATATCCGCCAATAAGTATGCGCCCACTTCATCTGCGATCTGGCGAAAGACCTCAAAATCCAGGGTGCGGGCATAGGCGCTGGCGCCCGCTATAATCATTTTGGGGCGCACTTCCAAGGCTTTTTGACGTACTTCATCATAGTCAATGATGCCCGTTTCGGGATTGACGCCATAAAAATGAGATTTAAAATACAGGCCCGAAATATTGACCGGGCTGCCATGGGTCAGATGGCCCCCGTGGGAGAGATTCATGCCGAGGATATCATCACCGGGTTGCAAGGTCGCCAGCATGACGGCCAAATTGGCACTGGCCCCTGAATGCGGCTGTACATTGGCATGTTCAGCTCCAAAGAGCTGTTTGGCCCGGTCTCTGGCCAGTTCTTCGGCCTGATCCACAAATTCACAGCCGCCATAATAGCGTTTGCCCGGCAGGCCTTCGGCGTATTTATTGGTCATACAGCTGCCCTGCGCCAGCATCACCGCTGGGCTGGCAAAGTTTTCAGAGGCAATCAGTTCCAAATGGGTTTCTTGGCGTTCCCATTCTCTTTCAAGGGTAGCGGCCAAGGTGGGGTCACTTTGAGCAATGATATTCAACCAGTCAGTCTGCATGGGGTATTTCCAATTGATGTATTTTATCGATGCGGTTCTGATGTCGTCCCCCCGCAAATGGTGTTTCCAGCCAGATTTTGACAATCTCTTCGGCCATCATGGGGGTGGTCAAACGCTCCCCCAATGCCAAAACATTGGCATCGTTGTGTTCTCGCGAAAGCCGGGCTGAAACAGGTTCGTGGCAGAGGGCGGCGCGCACACCCGGCATTTTATTGGCGGCAATGCTGATGCCGATGCCTGAACCACAGACCACAATCCCCCGTTCAGCTTGGCCACTGCTGAGCTTTTCCCCCACCTGGGCTGCGCTGTCGGGATAGTCGACTGAGTCCAACGAAAAGGCACCTACATCCAAGGTCTCATGTCCGAGACCCTGGAGATAGGTGATCAGGTGCTGTTTTAACAAAAATCCGGCGTGATCAGAGCCCAGAACCACTCGCATATGTTTAATTGGAGGCGAAGAGGTACATGCGCACTGAGAGCAAAGCCCGTTGCCCGGACAGGCGCAAGAGGCCCCAGTTGACATCTTGGGCGGCATCAATCACCAAAATGACGGAATTGCTGACAATCAGCAGGGTTTTTGTGCCGTTTTCTTTTTCAACCAGAATCTGTTCAACACGGCCGGATTCTTCGTCTTTGGGCAGGTTGCGCTCAAAGTCATCCACCGTCTGGACAAAGATACTGGCCATCGTTTTGATATGTTCGCTTAATTCGTCATGCTCCTGGGTCGAGCGATCCTGAACGATCATTTTGCCTGAGCGATCCACCAAGAAAGCACTTACAACGCCTGGCAGACGCAAAAGCGGCTGTAGCTTATCGCTGACAGCTTTGGACATAAACTGGCTCTGGCGGAAAGCCTGGCGTTCGACAATGTCGATAATGCCCGAATCCAGCATTTGGTAAACCACTTTATTTGCGACATAAAAGTTGAGGCCGCTCCAGAGCACAACTTCTTTGGCTTTTTTGTGGCCATCAAAGAGGTTGTAAATCTTTTCTTCTTCTGGGCTAAGTGAGGTGTCCCGGCGTTTGGCGGGCTGTTTGCGAAAGAGTTGATTGGGCAGGCCAATGCGGGCGCGGATACGTGGCCAATCAGTGCCGTATTCACTCAAAAATTCTACCCAGGGATAATTGGTTGGCAAGAGTTCAAGTGCGCCAATTTTAGGTTGAGCGCCATCTTTGAGTTCATAACCGACTTTTTCCCAATCCAAAATGCCAAACAGGGTCTCGGAAATTTGGAAGGCGCGGATGTAGCTGATGACTTGCTGAGGGACTACCTCGGATTTAAGCAGCACACCATCCAACATGGAATCCTGGAGATAGGTAGGGCCTTCTACCAATTGCATGAGTTCATCCAGACGCTCTTTGCTGACCAATCCCAGGGTCAGGAGTGATTCTCCGAGACTGGTACTTTCAGAGGAGCGGGCATAGAGAA
Organism: Candidatus Sericytochromatia bacterium; assembly: GCA_018780035.1. Lineage (GTDB taxonomy): Bacteria > Cyanobacteriota > Sericytochromatia > UBA7694 > UBA7694. The sequence goes on along the minus strand of JADMKE010000019.1, from coordinate 25,527 downwards.
TTTTTCCCTCTTTCATCCAAACCGTCGCAAACACATTACTGGTATTGGCCTCTAAGGCACCAGTAAAGCTGTTTTCACCCATAGATTGGAGAATTGCAATGAGATCTTGACCACCCATCGTCTCAACAAAACGCATCTTTTTTCTCTAACTCCTTTATTCCATTCTGGCCGGTTGTGCATCCATTTGTGTATTCCATTGAACCCAGGGATCCGTTTTGCGTTTTTGCACGGGATCAATTGTGAGAACCTCGGCTTTGCCGTCTTCTCCCATGGTAATCTGTTGATTTTCGACAATCTGTAGCCATTGTTCCAAACTGACCTGAACAGGCCCGGGAATAACCTTCATTGGGGCTGGCACTTCATGTACAGGGGATTCAATCTGTTTTGGCGCTCCCGTTCCCTGCTGAGGGAGGGGGGTTGCATGCAAAGAAACGGGGGTTTCGTTAAACAGCTCCTGGGTACCCGTTTCTGGGATGTTATCAAAGGGTCGGTGGATACCCACATTGCCCTTAAAGACTGCTGTTTGGGTGGATTTGGCAGTGATTTGCACCTCATAGGTGGTGCCGAGGACAGCTGCTACCGAGTGACGGGTTCGCACCACCATTTTTTTCTGGGGGGCAGGCCGAACCTGATTCCAAATACGTCCTTTGTCTAGACGGGCCAGGGTTTGCTTCTTGGCTGGGTCATCACTGATCAAGAGGATTTGGCTGGCCGGTCCGATGCGCAAACGCGATCCATCTGAAAAAGTGAGTTCTACCCGACCATTGCTGCCGGTAGTCACCTTTTGGCCAGGCTTGACCAAATTGCCTTTTTTAACATTGGCTTGGCCATGGACTTGAGTGACACGGCCACCCGCTGTGACTTTGACTGTTTTGGGGGCCATCAGCAAAGGAGCGCTGAGAAGTAAAATCAAGGCCCAAAAACGAAAAGGAGGGAGGCGAAAAAGTTGTTTGTCGCTTTTGTTCACGTTTAGTTACACTCGGATTCTACTCTGCTTTATTTTATCTAAATATTCAGACAATACCACTTGATTGGGTTCACTTATTGCATTCACACTGCCAGCGTTTAAGCGTCCCACGAAAAACACTTTATAAAACACCTTGTAAAACATTTGTAAAACACTTGTGTATTGTCTGAAACTGTAATTATGGTACATATTAATAGTAGCATGTCAAAACTGAATTGACCCTTAAATTTTTCTTGATTCTAAAAAGCAGAAGAGTGGAGGGCTGTGATATTTATGAGTGAACAAACACCCGGAGACGCCAGTTCCGCGTTTAAAGCACGTTTGGATGCCTTGCGAAGCAAAGGGCCGCCACCTGCCGCGCCCGCCCCTTCTCTTAAAGAACGTTTACAACAGGGGGCCCCTGTTGCCCCGAGTAGCCCGGAAGACCTCAAGGCCCGCATTCAGTCTCGCTTTCAAAAAAAAACCGAAGCCCCTTCTTCTTTTTCTAACGCGAAAACATCCAGTCCCTCTGTGAGCCCCCCCTCTGTCGCTCCTGTTCAGTTTGAAGAAACGGGAGATTTACCCGGTTCCCGAAAGCTGAAGGAAGAAAAAACGGATTTGTGGAGCTTGGATCAAGGGGGCGTTTGTCCTTCTTGTCAGACATTTAATTTAGCGGGTGTGGTTTTCTGCGGTTCTTGTAGCTATATGTTGCTGAGAACGGAAGAAGAGGTGGTTGTCATTACCTCTTACCCGTTGAAAGAAATTAAGGGTCTGGCCCACACCTTTGTAAATAAGTTGGCAGAGTTAAATATTCACTCGACCGAAGATGTCTTGCGTGTGGGGTCTAACCGTAAAAACAGAGATATGATTTCCAAACGAACGGGTTTGTCTGAACGATCGATTTTGCGCTTGGTGCATACATCTGATATTTGTCGCGTTCCCTCTATGGGGCCTGAAAATGCGGCTATGCTTGAACTGCTCGCCATTACAACTCTGGCAGATATGCTCAAACAAAAACCCTTGGAATTGCACGCTAAAATTCATCAAAATCGTATCAAGATCAATCAACAGGGTATTCTCTTTATGCCGACAAAAAACCAAGTCAGCCAATGGTTTGAAGATGCACAGGCACTTCCAGCCATTCGGATCAATTAGTGCATTTTTCGCTTTGCTCTCGGCAAAAAGGGATAGAGTATGTTAAGATGATCTCTCACTGAGTATGTTAATAATCTGATTAACGTGCTATTAAGTATTGCTATTAAGTAAGTAGTGCTATTAACGTGCTATTAAGTATTATGCTATTAAGTGTATTATGCTAAGTATTAAATTAAATCGTGATATTAAATAAGAGGTTTTTGATTCCATGGCGAACTATAAATCTGCTAAAAAGCGCATCAAAGTAGCAGAGCGCAACCGTGTGCAAAATTCCCTGGTCAAATCCCGTGCCCGTACCGCCATGAAAAAAGTTGTCCGTGCCCTGGATGAAGGACAGTCCGATGTTGAGTCTTTGGCTAAGCATGCTGTAAGCGAGCTGGACAAAGCGCAATCCAAAGGTGTTTTGCATAAAAATGCAGTGGCCCGTCACAAGAGCCGTCTGCTTAAAAAAGTCCACGCAGCCGCCCAAGCTTAAGGCTTGAGTTTGGTTGTCTTTAATCAGCCTGTAGGGTTTCTTGCTCTACGGGCTATTTTTTGTGCAAAAATGCCCCGTATTTATCCTCCTTGCCAAGTTAAATATGGTATCATTTTATCGGGTTTTATAGAATAATAAAACCTTCCCCCTTCTTTAGCTTTTTTTTAATATAAATTTAATATAAAATCAGGTTTTTTCTGCCTTGTGCTGGAAGCCTTGGCGTTTTGTATATTTCGCTTTTTTTGATTTTCTAACTAAAAACTGCTTCAAAATGATAAATTTTTCGATAATTTGATAATTGTGTGAACGTATCTTCTTTTTATCGAAACATACTTTCGCTATAATAATATACAGAATATTATTCTGTGATTCTCTCTGAAAACAGAAGAAGAAGCCAGAAGAAGATTGAATTTTTGAAGACTACATTAGATTTTATACAGACTCATTAGGAGACGTAGTACACATGTTAAATATTGGTTATGGAAATATTGTTCCCCTGAATCGCATTATCGCCATTGTTTCTTCTGATTCTGCCCCGATTAAGCGTATGATTCACGAAGGTCAAAAAACAGGCAAGCTCGTAGACGCCACATATGGTCGCAAAACCCGCAGTGTCGTGATTACTGATTCTGGTCATATCGTGCTTTCCGCTTTTACTGCAGATTCTCTGGCCAAACGCGCTGATGGCTCTTATAACGAAAGCAATTCCCGTAAGTCAGACGACTAATCAACCTGATTTGCAGTTTCTGCAAGGAGATAAACAATGCTGAATATTGGTTATAACAATCAGGTGCCGATGGATCAGATCATTGCCATTGTGGCTTCTGACTCTGCTCCGATTAAGCGTTTGATTCACCGTGCCAAAGATACAGGCAAATTATTTGACTGTACCAAAGGCAAACGTACCCGGAGTGCCATTGTCACCATCGATGACGATGTGTATTTGTCCGCTTTTACGGCTGATTCCTTGGCCAATCGGATGGAAAGTGCTTTTTATCTGACCAAAGTGGTCAATGCCCATTCCAATTGGATTCACCCCCGCTACCGCGACGAAGATTAAATCTTCGCTTCTTGATCGTGCGAAACCGCCTCGTAATGAGGTGGTTTCGCCGGTTCTATATGAATGGTTGCGTCTTGTAACCCCTCTATTGATTCCCTTAGGCGATTTTTGACTTGATGTGAAAGTTCATGGGCTGCTGTGACACTTTGCTCAGGATTGACCCAAATATGTAATTCTAAATACAGTGCTTCCGGTGCGCCATGCGCACGAATTTGGTGACAATGACAGACGCCTTCAATACTTTCCACCAATTGGGTAATTTCTTCTTTGTTGATGGGAATGCGATCCAATAAAATCCCTAAATTCTCAGAAAACAGGGTATAGGCCATTTTGCCAATGACGCCGGTAATGGCCAGTGAAATCAGAATATCCAACAAATACCAGTGCATCCAGATCGCCCCCAGCGAAAGTATGACTGAAAGTGACACGAAGACATCACTGCGGGTATGCATGGCATCTGAGAGCAGGAGTGGGCTATTGAGTTTTTTTCCGGCTTTGCTTTCGTAATAGACCACCCCAAGGTTGATCCCAATACCCACAGCCATAATTGTAAACGAAAAGAATGAGACCTCTGGCGTGGTCGGGTGCAATACTCGAGAGACCACTTCTTTGACGATCTCCAGGCAGGTCAGACCGAGTAATACACCTATAAACAACGAGGCCAAAATTTCGGCTTTGCGGTGTCCATAAGGGTGTTCTTCGTCGGGAGGGGCAAAAGCGTAGCTGATGGCCACAAAACCCACAATATTCGAGGTGCTGTCCATGAGCGAGTGAAAACCATCTGCCACCATGCTCAGGGTATGGGTGTAATAGCCATAGATCAGCTTTGCCAAGGCAATTGCCAAATTGAAGACAAAGGTGATCGCCAAGACACGGATGATTGCTTTTTGTTTGTTTTCGTTCAGGTTCATATTGGCTGCTCTGTTTCAAAAATAGTAAAAGCGGGGAATCACTTCCCCGCTTTTTTTCTCGAGGTGGAGATGGCGAGAATCGAACTCGCGTCCACAAAACCCACTGTACGAACATCTACGGAACGTAGTCTGTATATTGTTTGTTTCATCGCGCCCCCCTCCCACAGACAGGATGGTGATGCAACTAACTGATAATCTTTCTGACTGGCTTATCAGTATGGGCCAGTCAGGCATCCACTAACCTACCCGATCCTCTTCCGTGGCCCGAAGAAAACCGGGGCGTTCAATCGCTTATGCAGCCACCGCCACGCGGGCGGGGGTAGCTTTCAACGAAGGAACAGCAAACAGATTTTTCTTGTTTGCATTTACATTTTTGCCGATAGTTTTACGAGAACATCGGCGTTCTCGGCCCGCAGCTCGTACCGTAACATAATGTGTCGAAGCCTTTACATCCCCGAGCAAGTCTTATGTTAGCACAGGGCTTTCAAAGACTTCAAGGGAGTGGGCTGAATTAGTCGAGGTAGTCGGGATAGGGCAGAACTGCCTGCATATCCAGGTAATACCAAGTCTCGAGCGAATAGGGGCCAATATTCATGGCTTTAAACTGAGCACCCACTGGGTGTTTGCCAAAGACGACCATTGAGGCGTCTGGGGCTCGGGAGGAGGTCAGGGAGCATTCCAGCTTAATTTTGTTTTCGCAGACAATATTTTGTTTGATCGAATAAAATTTGACTTCGCGATCGGTTTGACGCACATATTCGGGTCGTTTGCTGCGCACAGTGAGAATCCGCTCTTCTTCCATCAGGACGGTTTCTTGGGTTTTGGGGTCGAGCATTTCTTGGTGGATTTCAGCCAAAAACATGGGATAGCCCCAGATTTCGGTGCGTACCTCAAAAGCCTCGCTGCTGGTGACGCCCTCTTTGTGGATATAAAAGCCTTTGTTGCCCCAGGACTCTTCAAACCAGAGGGGCAGATAAGAGGGAGCAGGCCATTTGCCCAAAGTAACTGGGACCGCCAAAGAGACGGAGCGGTACGGTGGAATTGAGGCATGATTGACGGTGGCCTGGATAATGGCGACTGCGCTTTTGTTGCCGCCTCGGCGAATCGGGTGCACGCGGGCATGGGGCATCATCGGCAAAAGAGGCTCCAGCTCACATTCAAAATAGGAGACAATCATCTCGGAGCGGTAGAGTCTGACAGGCATCTCTACGCCAGACTGACCGTCGGTGGTGAGTTCTAAATTCTCAAAAATGCTTTTACGGCTGAACATGCAGTTATTTTAACACCTTTCGCAAAGGCCTCCAAACTGGAATGGCTTGAATTGAATCGCCCAGAGATCTGCCTATGGATCTGCTCCTAGGGGCTTTGCATTTTGTGTTACGCTGTGTGTAAAAGGCGCATCAGATAAAGGAGATTCCCATGGTACCTAATTTTTTAAAATATGCCCTGACCTTACAAGCCGAGTTGCTTTCAATGGTGGCCGAAGAAATTCACCACAAAGCTGAAGACTTTGTTCGTCAGAATTCTGACGATGGTTATGAGGCCTATCTGGCCCAATTGGTGGACAATATCGAGCGTACAGTGGATTCTCTGGCAACGCCTTTTGAACCCATGATGCAAACCGTGAATAAATTGCAGCAGGATTTGAACCTGGGCACCCCCACTTCGCTTTCAGATACCCTCGATCGTTTAACCGAACATGTGCGCAGTCTGCGCAAAAAATCAGCTGAAAGTTAAGCGCTTGAACGAGCGGCCTGCCATTTTTGTTTCGGCATTGCGGCCCGGTCACCCGGATTTTTTGGATTTGCCCTGGGCATTTCCTTTGGAAGCCTGGGAGGGCCAGTGCCTGCGTTTGGAGTCCCTGCCAGTGGGGCTCAGTCGCCATCCGGTGGTCTTTGTCAATTATGACGAAGGGCTTTACGCGCTCAAAGAATTGCCACCTGAGTTGGCCGAAAAAGAGTATGCCCTGCTGCGCCAGATGGAAGAGAAACGATTGCCCGTGGTGCAGGCGGTGGGGCATTTGAGTCTGCCTGAACACAGTATTTTGATCACCCGCTATTTAGACCATTCCCTGCCCTACCGTTCTCTGTTTTTGCGCCAAAGTTTAAAAAGCTATCGCAATTCCCTGTTGGATGCGGTCGCCAGTTTATTGGTGCAATTGCATCTCGCTGGCGTGTATTGGGGGGATTGTTCGCTTTCCAATGCCCTGTTTCGACGCGATGCGGGTACCTTGCAGGCCTATTTGGTCGATGCTGAAACCTCGGAAATGCATGAAAGCATCTCCGAGAGTTTGCGCCAGTATGAACTCGATGTGATGGAAGAAAATATCAGTGGCTCTTTGGCTGATTTGGCGGCAATGGGGGCTTTGGCTGCTGATTACCCGATTTTTGAGACAGGGGCCTATATCCGTGAACGCTATGAGCGGCTTTGGGCCGAGATCAATCGCGAAGAGATTGTGCGCAAAGAAGAGACTTATCGTATTCAAGAGCGGATCCGGGCTTTAAATAATCTGGGCTTTTCGGTCGATGAAGTGGTGCTGCAGGCCGCCTCAGAGGGTGAAAAACTGCACATGCGCGCGACCGTGACGGATCGCAATTTTCACAAAGAAATCTTACACTCATTGACCGGTCTCGAAGCGGAAGAACAACAGGCCCGCAAAATGATGAACGAGATTCAGGAATTGCGTGCCCATTTGGCCAATCAGCACAACCGCAGCACACCGGTCAGTGTCGCTGCTTACCAATGGTTGAATCAGACCTATCAGCCGGTTTTGGATAGTTTACAGACCCATCCTGCTGTTGCCGAACCGATTGAATTGTACTGCCAGATACTTGAACACAAATGGTATCTCTCGGAACAGGCCCAGGAAGATGTTGGACACCAGAAAGCATTGGCGGATTATCTTGCCACGATTCTACCACGGTCTCAGCCAGACTCCCCTGAATTTCCAGTTGTTTAAGATTAAGATTGCTCTAAAAAAACCGCAAGCTTTCATAAAAACCCCTGCTCTTTGGTGATCAAATCTCTCACGTTTGAGTGCAAATCGTGTTAGATTGATGGATGGGTTATTGCTCAATCTGAGCTATTTACTGCTTATTTCACTGACTCACAATCTTTTACTATCTGGCTTTTTGCACGTTTTATACGTTGATTGACTCTCGAAGCTTGACCTTGTAAAAGTTAATCCTGTGAAATACGAACCTGAACTACACTCTCTTTCTAGAACATACGAAAAACAAAACTACAAAAAGGATTTGGTTGATACAGCAGCATGAATACACAGTTTTTATGTGTTTTTCGCCGCTTTGCGGTTCTGTGTTTGCCAAATTTAAAGACGTAGAGGTGGTATTTTAATGCAAATGCAAACGATAATTCTGATTTTAATCCCGATCTTGGGGTTATTGGGTTTGGCCGTGATGTGGTTTAAGTCCGCATGGGTCACGCGCCAGCCAAGTGGTGACGCCAATATGGTGGAACTGGCAGGCTATATTGCCGAAGGTGCAATGGCCTTCTTAAAAGCCGAATGGAAAATTCTGGCTTATTTTGTGGTGGCGGCCTCTGCCCTTTTGGCCTGGTCAGGCACCTTGGTTCCAACTTCCTCTCCCGTGATCGCCATTTCGTTTATTATTGGGGCGGTTTTTAGTGCAACAGCGGGTTATTTTGGCATGAATATTGCTACCCAAGCCAATGTTCGCACCACCCATGCTGCCCGCACCTCACTCAAAGATGCCCTTAGAGTGGCCTTTACAGGCGGCACTGTGATGGGTTTGGGTGTGGCCGGTTTGGCTGTTTTGGGCCTGGGTACACTGTTTATTATTTTTTACAACGTCTTTGTCGTGAGCCAAGGTGGCACTGTCAATGGCGCTCAAATGGAAAAAGCGATTGAAGTGCTCGCGGGCTTTTCGCTCGGTGCTGAATCGATAGCCCTCTTTGCCCGTGTCGGCGGCGGTATTTATACCAAAGCGGCTGACGTCGGTGCTGACCTTGTTGGCAAAGTTGAAGCTGGCATCCCCGAAGATGACGTCCGCAACCCAGCCACCATCGCCGATAACGTCGGAGATAACGTTGGTGACGTTGCTGGCATGGGCGCTGACCTTTTTGGTTCTTATGTGGCCACAATTTTGGCCACGATGGTGCTGGGGCGCGAAATCACAGTAACCGATCAGTTTGGGGGGCTCTCTCCCATGCTGTTGCCGATGTTGATCGCCGGTTTGGGGATCATCTTCTCGATCATTGGCTGTTCGATGGTTAGAATTGCCGACGACAATGGCGACGTGCAAAAAGCCCTGAATATGGGCAATTGGACTTCGGTGATTATTACGACCATTGCCTGTTTCTTTCTGGTCAAATGGATGTTGCCAGAGAGCATGACTCTGCGCGGCCATACTTTTTCAAGTATGGGTGTGTTTTGGGCCATTTTGGTGGGCTCTGTTGTGGGCGCATTGATGAGCCTCGTGACCGAGTTTTATACTGCCATGGGCAAACGCCCCGTCAAATCGATTGTGCAACAGTCTGATACTGGCGCAGCCACCAATATCATTGGCGGTCTTTCTGTGGGCATGGAATCTACCCTTTTCCCCACTTTGATTCTGGCCTCTGGGATTTACCTCTCACACCATTTTGCAGGTCTCTATGGGGTGGCAATTGCTGCCTCTGGCATGATGGCCACCACTGCTATGCAATTGGCGATTGATGCCTTTGGTCCGATCGCTGATAACGCAGGCGGCATTGCTGAAATGAGCGGCTTGCCCAAAGAGGTGCGTGCCCGCACCGACATTCTCGATGCGGTGGGCAATACCACAGCGGCAACAGGCAAAGGCTTTGCGATTGCTTCTGCGGCTCTGACTGCCTTGGCGCTTTTTGCCGCCTTTGTTGGCTTGGCCGGAATCGACTCAATCGATATCTACAAAGCCAATGTGCTGGCCGGTCTCTTTGTCGGTGGCATGATTCCCTTTATTTTCTCTTCGCTGGCAATTGCGGCTGTGGGCCGGGCTGCGATGGAGATGGTGACAGAAGTGCGTCGCCAATTCCGCGATATTCCAGGCATTATGGAATACAAAGCCAAACCCGAATACGATAAATGTGTCGCGATTTCGACCCAGGCTTCGCTGAAAGAAATGATGCTGCCGGGCGGCATTGCGCTGATCACTCCCGTGGTGGTTGGTTTTGCCTTTGGCCCCGAAGTATTGGGTGGCCTGCTCGCAGGTGTCACCGTCTCTGGCGTGTTGATGGGCATGTTCCAGAACAACGCTGGTGGTGCCTGGGACAATGCAAAAAAATCCTTTGAGGCGGGTGTCGAAATCAATGGCAAGATGCAGTACAAGGGCAGCGATGCCCACAAAGCGTCTGTCACCGGTGATACCGTCGGGGATCCCTTTAAAGATACCTCTGGCCCCTCGATGAATATTTTGATCAAGCTGATGAGTATTGTCGCTTTGATTATCGCCCCGCATATTTCTGTCAAAGGCCATGCGGGCCACGGCGCCAAGCATTCCTTGGTGCCCACGACACGGGTTGAAACCGTTGTCAGCCAGGCCCAGATGCAGGTGCCGAACCACGTTGTGGTGCGTCAAATGGGCCGTTAAACGCCCAGCTCACCCTCATTTTTAGGGAGCGAGAGAAACTGTTTAAAGCGGTTTCCCTCGCTTCTTTTCTTTGGGGAAGCTTAATTGTTTAATAAACCCAGGCCAGACATAAATTCAGCAAAATCTTCTTTTCTGACATCATGGGCATGAATGCGCAGGCTTGAAAGTGGAATACCCGCAGTCATAACATTGAAACGTTGAAGTATTTTGGTTTGTTTATTTCCTTTTTTTATCAAGGTCACTTTGACAGAAACAGGTTGGGCGCAAAAGTAGATTCTTTGCTGCAAAAAAGCAAAATAATAGGACCATCTTTGAGATGGATTTGCCTCTTTGGGACTTGAGCAGATGGGGGGAGGCTGGTGCTTTTGCTCTTGATCCCTGTTCATTAATTTTTCTTTGCTTAAGTCAAAAAACAGAGTAATGCCCCCAATGGGACCCTCAATAAACGGTTGCTTCTCTCGATAGACAATGCTGTAATTGCCGCTATGCTGGCTGTCTGGGCCAAGCATCAATGACGTGAATTGAAACTCATTTTCACTATAACCATAGGGAATTTGGGTGGGATAAATGACTTCCTGTTTCTTGTTCCAAAAAGCTGCCAACAGTTTTTGTTTTTCAGGTGTTAATGCCCCAGCTGACAAAGTGGGAAAAAATAGGAATATGACACAAAGGCCCTGTTTAATCAGCGTTTTAATATTCATTTAAGTAACTGAGTAACTCAAAAAAATGCACCAAATCTTCTGTATTGCCAGAAAGAGAAAGCTTGCCAAAATGGCTGATGACGGATACTGACACTTTTTCGGGGCGTTCCCGCTTTTTGAGGCAGTAACCATTGATCTGAAACGGCAATTTTAAATGTTTCAATTTGCTGGGAACAGGTTGAAACTCCGAGGCCTCCGCGCACAAGGGGTGCTCTGTTTTCATGTAGCCATAATGGGGCTCTAGACTTAAGCGAAGGGGTGTTGATGCCGTTGACGAGATGAAAATCCCATTTTGAACTTTTTTGTGCTGTGCACTGAGATAAAAATAAATAAAATAAGAGGGATTGTGATCGTTGGCGTTTAACTCAAGTGCGACTTTTTTAAATTGTTGGGGGAATATTTTTGGCAGAACAATTGTCTTTGCTTTTGTTGCGACTTTTAACGCTTGAATTTGTGCTGTGGTAAATGAGGTGGCTGCTTGAACAGGTCCAGCAAAAAGAATCACACCCAGCACCGCAGCTTTCAAAACAGTGTTACAAAGCTGTGTTCTCCTGAATAAAGAGCCCAAACTTTAGCCGGCGCTCTCTTCCAATTGGCTGCTGAAAGCCTCCATTGAGTCACATTCCAGCGCCAGTTCAAAGAGTTTGTCGAGGCGGCTGCTGACTTCGATTTTTTTGAGCAGATTGCTCACCCGGCGGGGCACTTTGGTAAAGCGCTTTTTGAGCACCTGGGCAATCCGTTTGCGCACACTTTCTTGGACGGCCTCACGGATCACCTGGCGATCTGATTCTGGCGTCTCGGTGGCTTCTTCGCTCTCGTCACTCTCATCATCTTCGTTTTCATGGCTGCTTGCAGAAACAGCAACAGCGACTGCAACGGCCCCCGCTTCGGCCTGGGGGCGTTGATTGAGGATTTCTTGGAAGCTGGCCAAAACCCCCATCAGGTGTTCCATTTCACCTGCGAGATCGTCATGTTGGCCTTGCAATTCGGCCAGGGCCACGGCACTGGCATAGGCTTGGGTATAGGTGTCACTCAAGAGTTTTTCACGGGCTTCGAGTTGAGCCGCCAACTCGGCACTTTGGGTCTGCAGTGCAGACAGCTCTGCAGAGGCATCCGGGGATGAAGACGGAGCGGCTTCGCGATAGGGTTTGCTGGCCTGCCACTGGGTTTGAAAACCCTCAGCATCCGCGCCGAAGCTGGCGAGGAAGTCTGCAGAGGCACTCAGCGAGGCATTGAGTTCCGTGAAGTCGGGCAAGGTGCTTTGGCCTTGAGCCAAGGCCTCACTTTGCAAAGAGCCAAAATACTGCTGAGCGGCTTTGAATGCGCCATAGTGTTGGGTAAATTCGCTCTGCAATTCTTGAAATCCCTCCTGAAAGAGTTCAGGGGAGTCTGGCAGGTTGATCTCTCCGGCCAAAAGGGCCAGAGCTGCTGCTTGATCGGCAAAGCCCTGGGCCAGTTCCTGCTGGGTTTGAGCGGCCTCTAAAAGAGGTTGAAAATCAGGAAATTCAACCGCTGTGGTCTCTTGACTTGTTTGGCTGGGTTGGTTGGATTGGTTTGACCAGAGGCTGTAAATGTTTTCAACCGCATATGACAGGGTGCTGACATCGTCAGCCAGACTGTTGGTCTGCTGGCGCAGACCGTGCATTTCGCGGCTCAGATTCCACTGTTGCTCATCGAGATAGTCCTGGGTGTGTTTGAGGCGCTCGACCAGAAACTGGCGCTTTTCTTTTAGCTCGTTACACAGGTTCCACAGCGTCTGTATTTTTGTGTTCTGCATAGTACTCTCTGAACTTTCCTGATTTGCTGTCCCGCAGGCGGGAGGGGATCTGTCAAGGGGATACAACTGATGCCTATTTTACCCTGTTTACCGCAAAAAACCAAACTTGGCTTAACCCGCGCTTCTTAAATATTTAGTGCGGGGCGGTAAGCGGACCGGTGCGGGTGGCTTCGGGGCAGTGCAAGAGGGCAAAATGCAGGATTTTTTGGGCCAGCTCTTGGGGGGTCTCCATATAAGGGCAATGGGTAAAGTGGGCTGGTTCGTGCAATTTGACATGTTCCGGCATATGGGTCTTAAAGAAATCCAGGTGGTTTTCGAGCAGGCGATCCTGTTTGCCCCAGATCAAAAGTGTGGGCTGCTGAATCTGTTGTAGCTCCTCAGGTTGCAGCAGGTGATCGGTGTGGAATTGTTTGAGCAATTCCCGCAATTCGGGCCGGGCAAAGCGCACCCGCACCTCTTGTTCGATCATCCAGCGGTAGAGGGGTGGTTTGTTGTAGAGCCTTTCGACAAAACTGCCGGGTTTGAACTGGGTGTGGTGAGAAAAAATTTCTCCCAATTGGTGCAATTGCTCGCCTGTAATGCCTGCGCCACCTGGGGAGGAGAGCACGAGTAAACGCACCTTATCGGGGTGGCGATTGGTATAGCGAATGGCTCCCAAGCCGCCAAGGGAATTGCCAAAAATCAGAATCGGGGGCGATTTCTCTAAAATCTGGTTCATACCATGGTAAAAGAGCTCACTCATGGTCTCGTCAAAGATGCCTGTGTTCGGTGCATCACTAAAGCCGTGGACCGGTAGATCCACGGCAATAATCCGCTGGCTGTAGCGGCGCAGGCGGCGAAAGACCGGGGCCAGTTCAGCGGCATGGGCACTGAGTCCGTGCAAAAAAACCATCGGCGGCAAGCGTCCACTGCCCTCTGCTTGGTAATAGTGCAGCCGCCCCAAAGGGGTCTCAGCATAGTGGCTGGTATAGCCGTCTAACTTGAGTAATTGGCGAAAGGCATCTTGCAAAAAACGAGAAATTTGCGGGGTTGGCATAAACGGATCAAGACCCTGTGATTGGCTTATTTTGGGATTTTTCAGATGTCTGTATTTTAACATGGAGGATAAGGCCATGCTGTGCTCTTTGTCCTTCACTTTCAGGCCAAAATATTCAGGCCAGACTGCATGGCTCTTGCATGTGGGGCCAACCCTGATCTGTGTTATGATGTAGCTGATTCTACACTGTGTAGAAGCGTGCTTTTCTCGCACGTCTGTGCATAGATAAATCAGGACAAATCAACAGGATAAATCAAGATGTTTGAAAGCCTCTCCGGCCGCTTCCAGGATGTTTTTCACAAAATCTGGGGGCATGGCAAAATCACCGAAGAAAATATCTCAGAGGCCCTGCGCGAAGTACGCCGTGCCATGCTGGAAGCAGACGTCAATCTGCAGGTGATCAAGGGCCTGGTGGCCCGCATCAAAGAAAAAGCCCTGGGCCAAGAGGTACTCAAAAGCCTCTCTCCCGGCCAGGTCTTTATCAAAATCGTCAACGATGAATTGGTCGCTTTGCTCGGGGGCGAACACGAACCCCTTAAGTACAACGGTTCTCCTGGCATCATCATGCTCGCCGGGCTGCAGGGCACGGGCAAAACCACGACCTGTGGCAAATTGGCCAAATACCTGCACAAACAGGGCCGCCGCCCGCTGCTGGTGGCGGCAGATATTTACCGCCCCGCCGCGATCCAACAGCTGATTGTCTTGGGCAAACAGATCAATATCCCCGTCTTTGACCTGCCCGATGCCAAGCCCGTGGAGATTTGCAAAGCCGCGTTGCAAGAGGCCAAAACCAAGGGCTACGATACCCTGATTCTCGATACGGCAGGTCGTTTGCATATCGACGAAGTGCTGATGGAAGAGTTGCGGGAGATCCGCGCTGAGCTGAATCCACACGAAATTCTGCTGGTGGTGGATGCCATGGTCGGCCAAGATGCCGTCAATATGGCCAAGGCCTTTAACGATGTTCTGGAACTGACCGGCATTATTATGACCAAAATGGATGGCGATACCCGTGGCGGGGCCGCACTCTCGGTCAAAGAGGTGACAGGTAAACCGATCAAATTGATCGGCATGGGCGAAAAACTCGACGCCTTGGAAAATTTTTACCCCGAGCGCATTGCCAGCCGGATTTTGGGCATGGGTGACGTGGTCTCGCTGGTGGAAAAGGCCCAAGAGGTGGTGGACGAAGATGAAGCCAAACGCCTCGAAGAAAAATTGCGCAAGGCCAATTTTACCCTCGAAGACTTTTTGCAGCAGATGCGCCAGATCAAGAAGATCGGCTCGCTGGAGCAGATCATTGGCATGATTCCGGGTATTGGCGGCAAACTCGACCGCGATGCAATCAATGCCGGTGAAAAACAGCTCAAGGTGATTGAGGCGATTATCCAGTCGATGACCCCCGATGAACGCTCAAACCCAGACCTGATCAATGCCAGCCGCCGCCGCCGAATTGCCAAAGGCAGCGGCAATACGGTGCAAGAAGTGGCCCAATTGCTCAAACAATTCCAAGAAATGCAGAAGATGATCAAGAAGCTCTCTGGCACCGGCCTCTTTGGCGGGGGCGGGGGCAAGTCCAAGAAGAATATGCTGCGCAAACAGCAGATGAACTCCATGCGCTCAGCCATGGCCAAACAATTTCCGATGGGACGGAATTAAACCAACAATGTTGAAACAATTGCACCCGTTTTCTTCCCCTTTTTTGCCCAAATTGGCGCTTTTGGCTCTCCTGGCCAGCTCTGCCCTGAGCCTGAGTGCCTGTCCTGCCAATAATACGCCCTCCACTCCGGTGCCCACAGCCACTCCGACGCCGACGGCTCTTCCGACGGTTGAAGCCACGGCCAGCCCCACAGCTGTTCCGAGTGCCATTGCCACGGCTTTGCCCACGTCCACCCCTGTACCCAGTGCGGTGCCCACGGCCCCGATCTCTTCACCCACGCCTTTGCCAGTCAGTGCCAGTGCGACCAATACCCTGGGCATGAAATTTGTGCGGATTGATGCCGGTGCGTTTATCATGGGTTCACCCAGCACTGAAATCGGGCACAAGGCTGACGAAATCCAGCGCAGTGTGACCCTGACCCGTGCGTTTTTGATGCAGACCACCGAAGTGACCCAGCGCCAATGGAAAGCGGTGATGGGCAGCAATCCCTCCAAGCTCACCCCCGAAAATCTCGACCGGCCCGTGGCCTCCATTTCTTGGAACCAGATTCAGGACTTTATTGCCCGACTCAATCAGCGTGGGGAAGGCTTCTACCGCCTACCCACCGAAGCCGAGTGGGAGTACGCGGCCCGTGCCGGTTCCTCCGAACCCTATTTCTTCGGCCCCAATACGCGCTTTCTCAAAGACTTTGCCTGGTTTGTCGAAACGTCGGGAGAGCCCTCTCTGCCCCAGCCAGTGGGTACCAAACGCCCCAATCTGTTTGGGCTCTATGATGTGATTGGCAATGTCAGTGAATACGTGGCGGATATGTATACCGGTGAGATCAGCGCTGAACCTCAGGTGGATCCCAAAGGCCCGCCTTCATCGGCCCACCGCGTCTACCGTGACTGTCACTATGCTCAGCCCGCAGAAGATTGCCGGGTGGCGGTACGCCACCTGATTCGCCCAGATTTTGTGGTCGAGGGGCAAATTGGTTTTCGGCTGGTGCGGGAATAAATGCCGCGATTGAAGTTCTTCCCCCTCACCTTTTTGGCTTTCTGCCTGTTCACATCCGCAGCCTGGGCCAAACCCGCCCTGACCCCGAGTGAAGCGCCCACGCGCTTTTTTAAGGCGCTCGAAGCCATGGATTTTGCTGAGGCCTGGGACAGCCTGACGGCCCAGAGCCAAGCCCAGTTTGTCGAGACCGTGATTGCCACCGAAAAAGATCCCAAGTTGACGCCCGTGATTGTGCGCCAGCTCTTTGAGAGCAACGACAAGACCTTGCAAATGGGTTTTTGGGCCAGCTTTCGCTATCATCTCGGGGTGAGTGACTGGCTCAAGCAAAAATTTGAGTTGGACAAGACCCTCTCCAGCGACGAAAGCCGGGTCAAAGCACTGCCTTCGCGCCTGATTTTGGTGGTTAAAAACGAAAAAGGCGACTGGAAATTTGGCTTTACCGAGACCTTTGCACCAGCCAAACAGGGCAGTCCAAGCGAGAAAAAGGAGAAACCCTAATGTCGGAAACGCTGCAGCAAACGCAATCTCCCCCTTTTGCCGTGATCAACGGAGAGGTCTTGCCTCTGGAGCAGGCCCAGGTGCCCGTCAACGATCGCAGCTTTCTCTTTGGTGACTCGCTCTACGAAGTCGTGGCCACTTACCAGGGCAAGCCCTTTTTTACCCGCGACCATCTGCAGCGCCTGCGCGCCACGGCAGCGGGCATCTATTTTGAGCTGCCCTGGAACGATGCCTGGTTTGAGCACCAGATTCGCACGGGCCTCGATCAATTGCATTTGGAACCCGGCCACGAAGCCTATGTGCGGATTGTCGTCTCACGCGGTAGCGGTGATTTTAATATCGACATCGACACTGTGGAAACCCCGCCTTTTTGTGTCAGCATTTTTAAGCCCTCGCCGCCGATGAACCCGCGCTACCGTGAAAAGGGCTTTGTGCTGGCTGTGCCCGAAACCCGGCGCAACAGTCCGCGCAGTCTCAACCCCGCCTTTAAAACGGGCAATTATCTCAACAATATTCTCTGCCTGCGCGAAGCCAAAGCCCAGGGCGCCGACGATGCCCTGATCCTGGATTTGGACGGGGATGTGACCGAACTGACAACCTCGAATTTTTTTATTGTGAAAAACGGTGAGGTCTGGACCGCGCCACTGGATGTAGGTATTTTGGATGGGATTACCCGCCGCTATTTGATTCAGGTTGCCCAGGCACTGGGTTTGACGGTCCAGGAAAAACGCTTCACCCTGGCTGATGTCTTGAGTGCCGACGAGGCCTTTGTCTCCAGCACTCTCAAAGGGGCTATGCCGGTCTGGCAGGTCAATGGGCAGGTGATTCGCGAGGGCTATGGCGAGATCAATGCCGCTGTCGATCAGGCCTATTGGCAATACGTAGCAGACCACCTCGATAGCTATTAATGGGCCCTTTTTACCGCCTGCTCTGTGTCACTTTGGGGGCCGCTTTGCTGGGGGCTACTTTCCCCGTTTGGCCTGCTATGTCTGCTGCTGCTGCTGCTGCGATGCCTGCCCATGGTTTGGGCCCCAGCGAAATGCTCAAGCTCAAACAGCTTAAACAGAAAATTGTGGTGCCAGGGTGGTTGCCCCAGGGTTTTCGCTTAAAGGCCATCGACGTCAAATTACCCCTCAACGGCCAGAAGGCCTCTTACCAGCTCAATTACCGCTGTTTTTGTGGCGGCATGAATTATGGCTTTGCGATCATGGGCGGCAGCACGCTTTTGGCTGTCAAACAGGCCAAGCGCCCGGAACGTCAGACGAGCTTGTATTTTGGCAATCTGGAATACTTTTTTTATGATCCCCATCCTCCCCTGCAAATCCGCGACAAATTTTATCTCACCCGTCCCTTTGGGCAAGCTCAAGCGCCTTTGCGCTTTCAAGTGCTCAGCAATTTTGAAGGGGCCCCCATGCGCAAAGAGCAGTGGAGCGAATTGCTCAAACATTTGCGTTATTTGCCATGAGCCAATATGGCTTCTGAGTTGATCTCCCCTGACGATCAGGCTTTTCAGACTCTCTTGGCGCTCTATCGCCAGGGAGCTTTACCGGCGGCCATCCAGGCTTTGCCTGAGCTGATAAACAGCCAGCCTATTTCTGCTGATTTTTGGCATTTGGCGGGCCAGATTTGTTTTGAAACCGGACAGCTGGAACAGGCGCAGGTCTTTTTTCGCCAAGCGGTTGATTTGGCCCCCCTGCGGCCCGAACTTTGGAATGCGCTGGGGATTGTTTTGGCCACCCAAGGCCAACAAAGCGAGGCTTTTGCGGCCTTTCAACGGGCTGATCAGTTGCAGCCCGACAATCCGCGTATTTTGGTCAATCTGGCCCATTGTCTGCTCGCCCAAAACGATCCTCAAGGGACGCAAGCAGCGTTATTGCTGTATCAGCGGGCGATTAAACTGGAGCCGCATGTTCCTGAGAACTGGCTGGATGCGGGCAAGGCCCTCTACCAGGCCCGGCAATTGCAGCCAGCGCTCCAAATCCTTTTTCAAGCCATTGCTCTCAAAGCGCCGCCAGAAGCGGGTTTTTGGCTGGGGAAAATCTATGCGGATCTGGGCAATTGGAACGAGGCCGAGCTCTGGCTGCGCCGCAGTGTTGTGGGAGGATATCTGGCGGGAGCAGGTTATTTGGCTGAATTTTATCGGCAGGCTCAGGCGTTTGCCCAGGCCCACCGCGTGTTTGAACCGCTTTTAGTACAATACCCTGAACATGCCGAACTTTTACATGTCTGGGCCCAGGTCTTGATGGCCGAAGAGGACTATCCAGAGGCCCAAATCTTGCTGAAGCGGGCCCTGGCGTTGGCGCCAAATTCCGAAGAAATTCAAATCAGCTTGGCCTATTTGCCGATGTATTTGGGACAAGTAGAACAGGCCTTGGCGGCTCTGCTTGAATTGGCTGAAAAAAATCCGAGATCTCCCGGATTTTGGCACCATGTGGGCAATCTCTATGTCAAACAAGACCGCTTGCCGGAGGCCGAGCAGGCCTTTCTCAAAGCCCTTCAAGTCGATCCCCACTATGCCCGGGCCCATGCCAATCTGGGCCTGATCTATACCGAATTGGGCCGCTTTGAGCAGGCTTTGCAATGCGAAGAGCAGGCCCTTTATCTGGAACCCGCTTATGCCCGGGCCCATATTAACCGGGCCCATCTGCTGTTTTTGCAGAACAGATATGCCGAGGGCTGGGTGGAATACGAGTGGAGGCACCAATTATTGCTGGGCGCTTGGCCCGCTCCCACTTGGCAGGGTCAGGATTTGGCTGGGCAAAAGGTGATTGTGATGGCTGAGCAGGGCTTTGGCGATACCCTTCAGTTTGTACGCTTTTTAAAGCCGTTTTACCAGCAATACGGTCAGCCTGAGCTGTTTTTACAATGCCCGCCGCAACTTTTGCCTTTGTTGGCCGATTTAGAGGGGTTAAAAGGCATCACCAGTGATGAGACCGAGCATTTAAAGGGCTTTGACGTGGCTGTTCGGCTCTTGAGTTTGCCTTACCATTTGCAGATTACCCCCGAAAATGTGTCCGCGCAGCCCTATTTGCAATTGCCCCAAGGCCCACATTTAGAGGCACTGCCTGCCTGGCTAGACATGGCTTTGGCTGTCCCCAAGCCTCGTGTCGGACTGGTCTGGTCGGCAGCAGAAAAACACGACACCCAACCCAAACGTTCGTTGGTTTTTGGACAGTTAGAGCCGTTGATTGAGGCCTTTGCCGAAGTTGACTTTTTCTGTTTGCAATTGGGCAAAGCCGAACAAGAACTACTCCAGAGCGCATTGCTGACTTCAAGCCACACCTCAGGCCACAACCGGGTGATCAATTGTGCACCTGCCCTGAGCCATTTTGGCATTACGGCACAGATCTTGGCTCAATTGGATCTGCTGATCACCATCGATACCGCTGCAGCCCATTTGGCCGGGGCTCTGGGGGTTCCGGCTTGGGTGCTTTTGCCCTTTTCGCCGGACTGGCGCTGGGGTGCTTCTGGCGAAAAAACACCTTGGTATCCCCGTCTGCGCCTCTTCCGCCAGAGCCAACGCGGGAATTGGCAATCGGTCCTGGCGCTGCTCCAAAGTGAGCTGGCGATCAGGCTCAACCACCGCTAAACCGCTAAATCGCTAAACCGTTTCTAGGGACTGGGGCTGGCTGTCGGGGACGGTGATGCAGAACCTGTGGTGGGGATCGGACTGGCGGAGGCGGGGGCTGCAGTGGGTTCCACAATTGGAATTTTGCGGGTCAGCAATTCGATATCCAAATCCTCGGGTTTTTGACCGCTGGAATAGACGGCAATCCGCACCTGGGCTCCCTGGGTTTCTGTGATCTCCACTTGGCTCCAAGACATCTGTACTGCAGGCCCATTGCCATTTTCCGCCAGGGTAAACATGCTGTAGCGGCCAGGGTGTACGCGGGCACCAAAGCGCACAATTGGCAGGGCTGGCAAAATATTGGCGACGGCATAGAGCTGGTTATTGCGTACCAATTCAATGCGCAGGCGTTGAATCAGCGGGCCACCTGAGGTCTGTTTGGTGTTAAAGCCTGTGATGCCACTGCGAACCAGTGTTTCTTGGAAATTGACGTCGAATTTGAGGTTTTCCAGACCTTTGGAGCCAGGGCCAAAGGTCTGTTCTAACCCTTTGGAGCCGGGGCCAAACGGCGTAGTTTCTAAGCCTTTAGAGCCAGGGCCGAATTCGAGCAGAAAAAACTCACCCTTGATCTGATCTGCGGGAGCGACTGACTCTAAGGGGAAGGGGGTGCGCTGAGGCAAGGGGGTAGCGGTGGGGCCCACGTCGGTGGGGACCGCACTTGGTGTTGCCGTAATCATGGGCGTCGGCGGGGGGGTGCTGGGAAAAACAGGGCCGGGCTCTGGCTGGCGGGGACAGGCCGTGAGCAGGCTCACGGCGCTAAAACCAAATAATAGAA
This sequence comes from Candidatus Sericytochromatia bacterium, assembly GCA_018780035.1. Taxonomy (GTDB): domain Bacteria; phylum Cyanobacteriota; class Sericytochromatia; order UBA7694; family UBA7694. The sequence continues at coordinate 4,327 of JADMKE010000019.1, read as the reverse complement.
AGGTGTATTTAGCTTTTGGCGACTTGGGCAATTTGGTTTTCAAGTTCATTGGCCTTGTGCTCCCAGAGTGTTTTAAGTTCACGGTTTTTTTCTTGTTGAATCAGCCACTTCACTGAATCCGCGTCGTAGTCGAAAGCCAGACCCAGCCAGTGTAAGGCGTTGTCGAGCTGTTCTGTTTCTTGACGCTGCTCAAAGCGCATCACAGCCACACCGGCTTGCATAAAACAGGTCAACCAATTGCGATCAAGTAAGGTGATGCTGTTCATTAAGACGCAGGCCTGATCCAAAAGTTTCATTTTTGCATGGGTATAAGCGTGAAAATAGACGGCCTCTTTAAGTGGCTTATCCGGCAATTCTCGGCCGGGGGCTTCTTTAAGAATGCGGACATACGCAGCCAGGGCTTTGGCAAAGAAATCTTGACTCAACTCCAGCAACAGGGCATGTCCAGCTGGCAGCTTGCCTTTGCGCAGAGCGGGTTTAAACATGGGCATTGCCGGCGATTTCTCGTCTATTTTTAGCTCTTGGGGATTGCGGTGTAGGTTTTCAAGGCTCTCGCCAATATGATAGACACAGCGGGCCAATTCATCCAAGGCAAAGAGTTTATCTGGTACCAATGCCAGACTTTGCTCTAAAAACCCGTGAGAGGCCAAATACTCTTCCAGGGAGAGCAACGGGTATTTGTATTGGTGTTTTAAACCCTGGGCAAAATGCATAATGCCCAGGTTCATCAGCAATTCGCCACGGGTTTGGATATACTCTTTGGGACAATTTTCCAGCGCCAGGGCAAAACCATGAATGGCAAAGTCAAAATGACCGGCCAAGCCGCCCAAATGGGCACTGCGCACCTGTAAATCGAGGAAAGAGTTTCCGCTGGTGGGGGCCTGTTTGAGCAGTTCTTGGGCCTCTTCGCGGCGGTCTTCCAGAATCAGGGCCCGCAGCAGGGCATTAAACTGCTCAGGGGTACCCTCTCGGGCATAGCGTTTTTTTAAATCGTCGATCGTGGTGCGGCGCAGCGATTCCTTGAGGTTTTCGCGGACGGTGAATTCAAAATCGCTGGGCACACGGCGGTAGGCCAAGAGCAATTCGCCCTTTTCCTGAGGGGTCATTTTTAACACCCGCGCCATCACATCAAGGAGATGGACACTGGGGGTTTTGGCACCCTTTTCAATCAAAGAAATATACGGTTCACTGCAGTTGATATCCGGGTTTTCTTTGAGCAGGGCAGCAATCAAGGCGCGTTGGGTTTTAAATCCAGCACTTTTGCGCTTTTGGCGCATAAATTTTCCGGCTTCAATAAATGGTAATTCCATAGGCTTCTGTTTACTTTTTGGTAATTGTAATTGTACACGAACAGGCTATAAAATGCAAAAAAGCAAAGGGTTATTTTTTTTCATTTGGGCTGGATGCATTGTGTACATGGGGATTTACACGGTTTTGGGAACCAGGAAAACATCTTAACATATTATTTACTCTGATGTAAATAAAAACATTTACAAGAAAAAAATAATTTGCTATGATTTGAAGTATCCCGGATGGTGTGTATGGTGTGCAAATCAAGGAGGTGTGATGTTATGCGAAAAATGGGTTTGGTTGTGCTGGGTCTGGCTTTGAGTGTGGGACTGGGAGGATGTGTTCGTTCATTGGGGAGCGGTCCCAATTCGTTGACTTCTAACAGTGTTGTTTATCCTTCACCTTTTCCGGCTGATAGCAATAGTTATGGCTCAGGTTATGGATCCCCTTATGGTACAGGTACAGGTTATGGTGCTGGCTCGGGTTATAATTCTCCTACCAACTACGGTCTCAGTCCAGATTATCACTGTTACCCTTCTGGTTATGGCTATGGCACATGCCCTACTCAAGCAAACAATCCACTCCCGCAATCGACCTCTACCCCAGTTCCCCTTGCGACCTCTGTTTCTACTCCTCAACCCACAGCGATCCCTTTGCCCTTGGCCTCTCCCTCTGCGGTTCTTGTTATGCCAACGGCAGCCCCCTCTCCCACCCCGCTGCCTCAAGGCGAGATTTACGCCTACCGCGAGAATTTTTTCAAAAATTATGGTATCAACCCCTTTGTTGAAACAGCGACCGACCGGCTTTCGACCTTTGCTGCTGATGTCGACACTGCTTCGTATACCCTCATGCGCCAAGCCCTGGCGCAGAATAAATTGCCTGAATCGGCCTCGGTGCGTACCGAAGAGTTTTTGAATTATTTTAATTATCGCTATCCCCAGCCCATGGGGGATAAATTTGCGATTCACACCGAAATGGCGCCTTCGTATTTTGGCGATGCCCAGACCAAGCTCTTGCGCATTGGCATTCAGGGCCAAGATATTATGCCGCGCAACCGCAAAGCAGCCCATTTGACCTTGGTAATCGATGTCTCGGGCTCAATGAACCAGCCCCGGCGCTTGGATTTGGTGCGGCAAAGCCTGCCACTGCTGGTCAATCAATTGGGACCCAACGACAAAGTGGGCATTGTGGTTTATGGCAATGAAGCCCGCACGCTCTTGCCCCACACCGAGCAAAAACAGGCCATTCTCAATGCGATAGCCACCCTGCGCCCCGAGGGGGGGACCAATGCCGAAGCGGGTTTGCTCAAAGGTTTTGAAGAGGCCGCCAAGGTGCTCCGCAATGATGTCAGCAACCGCATTTTGCTCTGCTCAGACGGTGTTGCCAATGTGGGTGCGACAGGCCCAGACGCGATTCTGGCTCGGATCAAACGGGAGGCAGAAAAGGGCATTGCGCTCTCGACGGTGGGTTTTGGCTTGGGGGATTATAACGATACCCTGATGGAACAATTGGCCAATCAAGGAGATGGCACTTATGCCTATGTTGATACGCTGGCCGAGGCCCAGCGTATTTTTGTGCAAAACCTGACAGGCACGCTGCAAACGATTGCCAAAGACGTTAAAATCCAGGTGGACTTTAACCCAAATGTGGTGGTGCAATACCGCTTGTTGGGTTACGAAAATCGGGATATCAAAGACACAGATTTTCGCAATGACACGGTGGATGCGGGCGAGATTGGTTCGAACCACAGTGTGACTGCGCTTTACGAATTGCGCTTTCACAGTGGCAGCCCCCAGGCCCAGGTGGCCCAAGTGGTGTTGCGCTACAAAGATGTCGAGCGCCAAGATCGCATTCACGAAATGGCCAAACCTGTGATGTCGGAGGAGTTGCGTGCCTTTGAGAATACGTCGGCCTCGTTTAAACTTGCCACAGCTGCGGCCGAGTATGCGGAAATCTTGCGCAAGAGTATCTTTGCCCAGGATGGGCAATTTAAAGATGTCTCAGCATTGGCTCAATCTGCTATCCAAGGACTGGGGACTGATCCCAAGTTAAATGAATTTGTGGGGCTCTTGCAAAAAGCAGAGCAACTGCATAACCCGCCCGCCAAGTTGAGCATTGCTTCGCTGGTGTCGGGCAGCCAGAACCCGCGCAATTTGAATCAATGGACAGATTTTCTGGCGCAGCAATTGGGGGGCGGAGGGCAGCCCCTGAGTGGTCGTTGAATTTAGAGACAATCATACAAGCAATTCAAGCAGCGGTATACTGATGAGAGTTCTCAATTTGGTCGAAAGACCGACAAGAGATGGATTTGCAGAAGGGGTAGATAAAGTGAAAATACACAAGAGATCTGGTTTGATAGGTTTGGCAGTCTGCTGTCTGGTGGGCTGTTCCTCTGTTTCGCCAACAAGTCCCGGTTTGAATTCGAACCAGAGTGTGATTCCCGCAAGCCCCCGTCCTTCTGGGATTCCGGCTCAGTCGTCGGTGTTGCCTTCAGTCACTCCGACGGCTGCTCCCACCTCTGAGCCCACGGCAGCCCCCTCTGTTGCACCTACCTCCGCCCCTTCTTCTACGCCGACAGACATCTCTCAGACCCCTGTGCCACTCAACAGCCCAGTACCCACCCCCAGCCCCACTCCCAGTGCCGACGTCTATTCCTACCGCGACAATTTCTTTAAAAATTATGGCGTGAATCCCTTTGTCGAAACGGCCACCGATCGGCTTTCGACCTTTGCCGCAGATGTCGATACTGCTTCGTATACCCTGATGCGCAAATTTCTCGAACAAAACAAATTGCCCGACCCAGCATCCATTCGCACCGAAGAGTTTTTGAATTATTTTAATTTTCACTATCCCCAGCCCGCCAGCGGCAAATTTGCGATTCAAACCGACATCGCCCCTTCGTATTTTGGCGATGCCCAGACCAAGATCATGCGTGTGGGTATTCAGGGGCAAGAGGTGATTGCCAAAAACCGCAAGCCAGCAGTATTGACCTTCGTGATCGACGTCTCGGGTTCGATGAATTTACAAAACCGACTCG
>JADMKE010000056.1 GCA_018780035.1 Candidatus Sericytochromatia bacterium | reverse complement strand
ACCCGCTTGCGGAAAAAGTTGTTTTCTGCGAAAACACTTTTCCTGCAAGCTCGTTCTTCGAGCCAGGGCCTAGCGAGGAATCCCCGCTCAGCAGAGTGACGCTGCCAAGCAATTTGCCTCTCTGCCTCTAGCCAGTAATTGTGCAACGGGCCGTTGCACAATTCAAGTTGTGGCTCCCAAATAGTCGTACCGGTGGTACGACTATTCCCTATTAGCTTCCAACTAATTTTTCTTCCAGACATAGACTGATAATATAGGTCATATGACCGCTAAAAGTGCTATAGTATACTTATGCTAGACAAGTTGTTCGGAACCCAAACAGCGGGCTTCGTCCTGCTCCACTTGCACCATTATGGCGAGGTCTACGCCAGAGGTCTGGCCAGAGACCTGGATATCTCCCTGTCTGCCATTCAGAAGCAACTCCAAAAGTTCGAGGACGCTGGCGTAGTGGTCTCCAAGCTGATGGGGAGAACGCGGATTTATTCATTCAACAAAAAATCGCCTCTCACCAAGCCCTTAATTGAGCTCATAGACGTGGTGTATTCCTCCATGAGCCTCTCTGACAAGGAGCAGTTGTTCAAAACTCGCCAGCGTCCCCGCAGACCCGGCAAACCCGTGATAGGCAGAGCCAATTGAAATGGAAATCGACCTCGCAACCTGCACAGAAGAAGACCTCTGGCGTTATGTGGCATCTCATCTGGCCAGAGAGGGAATTGAAACCATTCTGGTAGGTGGCGCCGTTGTCTCGATTTACTCAGAAGGTGCATATCGGTCTGGGGACTTGGATTTGGTGCTTGGAAGCATGTTCGTAAAAAATCTTGACCAGGCCATGCAGAAAATTGGCTTCAAGAAGAACGGACGCCACTTCGAGCATCCTGAATGCAAACATCTTTTTGTGGAGTTTCCGGGCAGTCCGCCATTGGGAATAGGCTCAGACTATACCATCAAGCCAGATGAGTTAACCGTGGATAGCCACATTATCAAAATACTTTCTCCGACAGACTGTGTGAAAGACCGACTGGCGTCCTTCATCTATTTCAATGATCGAGAAGGCCTAGAACAAGCCCTTCTAGTGGCAAAGAGGCAGATGATAGATCTGAAAAGTATTCAGAAATGGTGTAAGGCTGAAGGCCATCCGGAAGCATATCAGATTTTTTCTGAAAAGCTCGAATCTGCCAAATGACCTCTGCAAAAGTGAACGTGTCCAACCAGCCAGATCGTGCCGATGGAACGGCACATCTGGATTGATAACTGCTCTCCACCCGTCAGTTATCCACGCTGAGGCAGACGTTGCTGCCAAGCGTGCCAGGTACCGACCTTTTGAAACGCTTGAGAAATACATCAGTCTCCCAAACATTTGAGCATTGGGGTGTATGCTATGGTATAATAGACCGTATGAAAGCGCGTTACCTCAACCCCTTCACAGACTTTGGCTTCAAGAAGCTTTTCGGCGAAGAAGCCAGTAAACCCCTGTTGAAAGATTTCCTCAATTCCTTGCTGCCACTGGATTATCCCATCGCTGACCTCAATTTTCGCAACGCCGAGCAATTGGGCACCGGAGAAGATCAGCGCAAAGCTGTGTACGATATTTATTGCCAAGACACCCAGGGCAATTACTTCATCGTTGAGATGCAGAAATCCAAGCAGAACTTTTTCAAAGACCGTACTGTGTTTTACACGACCTTCCCAATTCGGGAGCAGGCAGAAGCCTCAGTCGTAGGTGAGTTTACGAGCCGTACGAATGAGGACAGCAACGCTAAAGGCCCTTGGAATTATGAGCTGAAAGCCGTGTATTGTGTAGGAATCCTCGATTTTGTGTTCGAGGAAGACAAGGCCAATCCCGATTATTTGCATGAAGTGAAGCTCAAGAACCGACACAACAAAGTCTTTTATGACAAGTACGCGCTCTATTTTATCGAGATGCCCAAATTTCACAAGGTTGAGAGCGAACTCGCCAGCCAGCTCGAAAACTGGCTTTACCTTATCAAGCATCTGGAAGAGTTTCCAGATGTGCCCGCCAAATTTCAGCACACTATCCTTGAGCAAGCCTTTGAAATTGCTGAATTGGCGCATCTTACTGAAGAAGAGCGCAAGGCTTATGAAGACAGTTTGAAACATTATCGGGACATTCTCAATATTGTGGATACAGCCCGTGATGAAGGCAAAGTAGAGGGCTTTATTGAGGGAAAAGCTGTCGGTAAAGAAGAGGGCTTAATCGAAGGTGAGCTGAAAAGAGCAAGAAAAGCAGCCATCCAAATGAAAGCCGATAAAATGCCCATCAGCAAAATCTCAGAATATACAGGGCTTTCCGAAGAAGAGATCGAGAATCTCTAAAATGGCTGTGCCAGCCATACTTTTTCCCGTCTCGCCTGCCAACTATGCCCTTCAACCTGTACCCCAAGGGCATCTAATCTTGCTACGCAGCGCAGGTTAAGCGGGGTGATAACTACTCTCCACCCATCAGTTATCCACGCTGAGGCAGACGCCGCTGCCAAGCGTGCCAGGTATCAACCATATGCAAAGTTTGAGTAAAAAGCCTGTTGCTCCTCGCGGGGCAGAATACAGAAGTTTCGGAAGCCTTGCATCGCTGTCAGATTGCAAGATTGCTGGATAAAGAAACAAGAAGGTCTTTCGTGCAGGCTTACTGGAGTTTCTCCTGCATGGGCTGAAATATGTGTTTCCGGTTGTGCCAGGCGCTGTTACCAGGGGGGTGCCAACTGCGCATGCAGCTCCACTTCTCAACGAGCAAATCATGGGTTAGGGCAGGGTGGCAAAGCGGCAGGAACATAAGCCTTGGCCTTTTCTCCAACCGTTGAAATCGTGACGTAATGTCCTTGAATGTCGCGCTTCATAGGCAGAACCGATCCTAAAAGAATTCCAGATCTTATTTTAGTTTGAGCTACCTTTGAACAATTTTTAATCACGCAAAAAAATATTGCTTGCATAGTTAGTGCAATTAATGTAGTATAAATGCATCCAATATAAGACGGATGCATCGAAATTCTCGACATGAAGGAGTCGATTATGAGCTGCAAGCAAACCAGACTCAGTCGTCAGGGTATTCAGCCCCCAAATTCAACTGCCGATTTTTCTGTCAGCGGGGTCGAGCCATGAGCAACCGGTCTTATGACAGCCCTTTGCGCGCCGAGCAGGCTGAAAAAACGCGCGAGAAAATCCTCGCAGCTCTGTTCGAGCAGCTGAGCGAATCCCGCGATGATTTTTCGATTTCCCGGGTCGCCAAACGGGCCGGGGTTTCGGTCCGCACGGTCTACCATTATTTTCCCAATCGCGAAGCCCAGATCGAGGGGCTGGCAGACTGGATCGACAGGCAGTTCGTCCCGGAGGACGAGCCATTCCCTGAATCATTCGCTGAATTGCCTGCTTATAGCGCGTGTCGAACGCAGGGCTTCAACAAAGAGCATATGGATCTGGTACGTGTCACGCTCGAATCGGGCCTGACTCAAAAAGTTAGATCCACGCGACGCCGGATTCGCGAGCAAAAGATTGAAGACTGTGTCGTCGCCGAAGGCCTGCCCCCAGAGAGCACGACGATTCTGACAGAAATGCTCAATTTCTCGATTGGAGCCTCCTTAGGCGTCGGCCTTCACGATACCGTCGGTCTGAATGTAGATCAATCCGTCTCAGCCATGAACTGGTTGGTTAAGATCATGGTCAAGGCGAGTCAGGAGGGCAATTATCCCCGTTTGGATTCGTTATCTTTGTCAGACAATGCCGTTAGACTAAAACATGATTAGGAGTTGAAGATGAGTCAGAAAGAAGTGATTGTTACCAGACTGGCAGAACGTCAGCCCGTGAATTTATTCGGCGAAAGACTGAGCGTGCTCGCCAACAGCGAGCAAACCGGCGGGATGGAAGTGTTTTTTCAGGAAGGCTCGGAAGGTTCGGGGCCGCCGCCCCATGCCCATCCCTGGGAAGAAGCCTTTTATGTGCTGAGTGGGAAAATGACGATTGTGTTCCCGGATCTGCAGCAGGAGCTCGAGCTCAATCCCGGCGATTTCGTTCATATTCCGGCCGACACCTTTCATGGCTTTCAGATGACAACTGAGACCCGCTTGTTATCGGTCACGCCGCGCCACGGTGCCTCTGGCATGTTCCGGGATATCGCCCGGGAATTCGAAACCGAACAGGTCGATATGGGCCGAGTGCTCGAGGCGGCAACGCCCTATGGCACCCGATTACATCCGCTGGCCTTGTCGGCGCTGATGTCCTAAAATATGGCCGGGCGAGCATACGACAGTCCCCTGCGTGCCGAACAGGCCGAAATGACCCGGGAGAAAATCCTCGAAGCCTTGTGCGAACAATTGAATGAGGCCCGCGAAGACTTTTCGATCTCCCGGGTCGCCAAACGGGCCGGAGTTTCGGTCCGCACGGTCTATCATTATTTTCCCAATCGCGAAGCCCAGATCGAAGCACTGGCCACCTGGATCGACACGCGTTTCACCCCACCCAATCATCTGGAATTACCAACCCGAATCGAGGATTTGCCGGCGTATACCGTCGCCAGATCCGAATACCTGACTGAAGCACATATCGATCTGATGCGGATCACCGCCTCCCCAGGCCTGGCCCAAAAAATCAGAGCGATCCGGCGCCGGAACCGCGATAAAATTATCGAGGAATGTGTGGCAAAAGAAGACGTGCCGGCAGACGCGGTGGCGATCCTGGCCGGCTTGTTCAAATACATCATCGGGGTGCATATGCTTGTGAGAGTGCATGACACGACCAAACTGAACCTGGAACAGTCGATTCGGGGATGCCAATGGCTGGTCGAGATTATCGTCAAGGCGATTCAAGATGGCGATTACCCCACGCTGGACTAGAATGCTTCTGTCGTGGGTAAAATCAAATTCGGATCATGAAGGCAGTCCAGCGTGAGCAGAATCGTATCCAATTGCTCGAACTGCTCGGGCAGCGCACCAGTCGATTCGCTGGCGATGGCCTCGTCGAGTGCTTGCTTAGAGGGATAGAGATCGTGCACAGTCAGCAGCGTCTGGCTGCCCTGTTCTACGAAGGTCACTGTGGTGACTTGACCGGGCTCCCCCGCCTCTTCGTTGGTCCAGACGAGTCGCGAATGGGGGGTCACTTCGAGATACGTGCCAAAAAAAGCCATGGGTTCTGGGGCTGCAGGATGGCTAAACACAAGGCGGTAATGCCCGCCGACGCGAAAGTCCGCCTCATAAGAAAGCAGGGTCAGACCGAACGAGGGGGGCACCCACCAGCGCTGGAAGAGCTCGGGCGTGGTCCAGGCATGAAACACAATCTGCGCCGGGGCGTTGAATAGACGGGTCGTGACGAGTTCACGTTCCGACTTTCGCTCCACCGTCGTGCGGTTCTTTTTCTGGGTAGAATTACTCTCTTGTCTTACATCCATCGGCCGTCTCCTTGTGTTTCAGTTCTTCTACAATCTGGTCCAGTTCGTCAAAGCGCGCGTCCCAAAGCTGGCGGTAATTCTCGAGCCACGCCGCCTCTTCCGCCAGTTGGCGTGGGCCGAGCTTACAGGTTCGCACACGGCCAATCTTCTCGGTGGTGACGAGCCCAGCCTGCTCCAGAACGCTGACGTGCTTTTTCATGCCCGTCAGGGTCATCTGGAATTTTGCTGCCAGCTCCGTGATCGAAGCATCGGCACGCCCAAGTTGCTCCAGCACGCCGCGCCGGGTGGCGTCCGAGAGAGCCGCAAAAGAGCGATCGATATTGGCTGGATAATACTGAACCATATGGTTCAGTATAGCAGATTCTGCCTCCCAGTGTTGGCATTAAAAAACCAAACCAGAAAAAGCAGCCAAGGGGTGGGGTTACAGCCCCCCCACTTGCGTGTATGTTTTGTGTATGCTAAAGTTTAAATCTGAATTGAAATCCAATCAAAAACAATGCAGGTGGTCATTATGAAAAAGTTTTTAGCGATTTATCTCGGCACGCCTTCTGGCGCAAAAATGGAACAGTGGAACGCCCTGGAGCCTGATGAGCGCAAAGCCAGAGAAAAGGCCGGCATGGAAGGCTGGTTCGCATTTATGCAAGCGCATGAAAAGGCCTTTGCAGACCCAGGCTCCCCGATTGGCAAAACCAAAGTCGTCAATGAATCCGGCATTGCAGACACCCACAACGCAATTTCAGGTTATACCATTCTTCACGCAGAATCACATGAAGCTGCGGCGGCCCTGTTCGAGAACCACCCCCACTTTTCGATTTTCCCTGGTGAATCCGTTGAAATCATGGAAATTCTGCCCATGCCCCAGATGTAAAAAAAGCAATTCCCGCAATAGGTCTTATTGCGGGAAGAACAAAAGGCAATTGCAGCACCCCTTCGCTGTCAGCGCCCTGTGGTTTTAATTTAAAATCTGATCTAATGGCGAGTTGTGGGGGAAATTCGTTGCTGTTTTTAAAATCTGGGCGGTTTCTTGCTTGCTGAGCACAACTGGCATATTTTTGTAAAAATTACCCACCATTTGAATTTCAGAAACCCCAGTCGGTCTCAGGTACATTCTTAAAAAACCAATCACTGAGTTGGCGCGGCCTTTTGAAAATTCAATGGTGAAGACATTTTTTTGATCAAAGACATCTGCTTTTTGAATGGTGATTTCATTCCGCATCAACTTTTGAATGACTTTTTGCTTGTCAATTACCGTGGTAAAGCCATCCACCAGTTTGACTGCATCGTCTGAATTTCTGGTTGAAAATGCGCTGAAGCTTTGGGGAGCGGTAGGTTGGTTCAACATGGGAGCGCTGTTGCACCCAGTCACAATCATCATCAAAAGGCTGGCTGAAATTAATTTATTCATGTGTTTTTCTCCTGAACATTAAATCTTGTTTTTTAATTCGTTAAATTTAGTGTAATAAATCCAAACAACCTATACAATAGATATTTTGAGATACTTATTATCTAATTTTTAGATATAAGGAGAGATCGATGACTTTGCTTTCACAATTCACCTTGGACCAATTACAGCTCTTTGTCACCGTGGCCGAAGGGGGCTCTTTTTCAGAAGCGGCCAGGCGTTTAGATCGGGTCCAGTCAAGCGTGTCTCACAGTGTGGCCCAATTGGAACGGCATCTGGGGGTTCTGCTCTTTGACCGCAGTTCACGCAAGCCCCAACTCACCGATGCGGGGCAGATTTTGCTCAAACAGGCCTACCAAATTTTGAGCCAAAGCCATCAGATGCAACAACAGGCGCAAATTTTGCAAAAAGGCCATGAACCCCATCTGTCTGTGGTCTTGGATATGATTGCGCCTTTGCACTGGATCAGTCAGAGCCTGATTGCGGTTCAGAACCAATACCCCGACACAACCTGGCAGGTGCATACAGAAATGCTCGACGCCATTGCCCAACGCGTGCTCAAACGAAGCGCGCAATTGGGCATTACCGGATGGCTTCATCCCTCTCAGCAACGTCTCTTGGCCTCAGAACCGCTGGGCAAGGTGGACTTTGTCTACGTGGTGGCGCCACAGCACGCCCTGGCCCGGATCAAGCCTCCTGTGCCCCGCGTTGAACTCAACGCTTATATTCATTTGAATGTCACAGATCGCAGTGCAGACAACCCGCACCTGCCCGAAGCCAAACAGTGGCAAATGGCCGACCTTTCAACCCTCGTGCATTTTATCAAAGCAGGGTTTGGCTGGGGTTTTTTGCCCTTGCATTTGGTCAAAGGTGATCTGGAACAGGGCTCCCTGGTCTCGTTGGAACTCAACAGCCATCCACCCTCTTTTGAACTCAAGCTGATCTACTTAAAAACCGAACCGCCCGGCCCTGTGGGTTTGGCTTTGGCGCAAAGGCTCAAACAAGAAGCCCTCAGACATCTCTGAGCTTGCGCTAAAATGAAATCACTGAATTAAACGAACACAAGAGGCGCACACGCATGCCAAGTCAAAAAAATGACGCCGAGCACGAATTGGAAGAAGTTTTGGACAATGATGAAATAGCGAAACAAATGTTGCGTGAGAAAGCCGATCACGCCTTTATACGGCAGGTCTGCAACTTGAGCCAGTCAGATATCGCGCACCTGGAGCAAGAGCTGGCAGGTAAAGGGGCCCAGAGAACCCGAAGAAAATAGAATTCGGCTATACTTTAAATTCAAACCAATCAAGCACCGCTTTGCGCTTCGCTTACAAAAGAGGACACCCCCATGAATTCTAAGAAAGTAACTGAATTCGCTGATATTATTACGAACACAGACTTACTCGCCTATCTCGCCTCCGTTTTTATTTCCGTGCCCACGCCCATTCAAGTCGACTGTATCCCCAAACTAATGGGTCCGGGGCACTTCACGGTGCAAAGCCATACCGGCACAGGCAAAACCCTGGGCTACCTATTGCCCTTGGTCTCTCAACTCAAGGCCTCCGAAAGCAAAGACGATGTGCGCATCAATGGCAGTCCCCGAGCTGTGATTGTCGCCCCGACCCGAGAGCTGGCCGCCCAGATTTTTTCGGTTGTCAAAGAAATTTCACATCATGCCAAGTTGCGCGTGCGCAAGCTGGTGGGGGGCGACAAAGGCAAATCCCTCAAGAGTATGTTTTCGATGCCGATGGATATCCTGGTCACGACGCCGGATCGCTGTCTGCGCTCGTTAAAAAACAAAGAGCTTTCTAAAGCCAGTTTAAAATACCTGATCTTGGATGAAGCCGATCACCTGCTTGAGCCCTCATTCAAAAGCATCATGCAGCAGATGGCCTTTGAGCTGCAAGACACAGACTTCCAGCTCTTTTTGGTGAGTGCCACCCGTCCCGCCCAGTTTACCGAAACCATCCAATCGTTTTTCCCGGCCCTCACGCTGCAAGCCATTGATGCCACCCAGGGAAATACCGCTGAGATGCGCATCGACATTTTTAATCTGGCTGTCGAAGAAAAAGAAAAATTCCTCTACGTCAAAGACTTTCTCAGACAGCAAAAGCACCGCAATGGCGTGATTTTTACAGGCAGCAAACTGCGCGCCCAGCGTTTGGCAGAAGAATTATTGGCCGCAGGTCAAAAAGACATGTTTTTGCTGCATAAAGATCTCGAAATTAAGGACCGTGCCGAGGTAATTGCCAATTTTCGCAAAAAAGGCGGCGTTTTGATTGCCACAGATATTTTTGCGCGCGGCATTGATATCCCCCATTTGCAATGGGTGCTTAATTTTGATTTGCCTTCTGAACCGTATTATTACCTCCACCGCAATGGGCGTGTGGGCCGTTTAGACAGAGAGGGGAATGTCTATAATTTTATTACCTCCAAAGACGCTGAACGCATTGAGCGCATCAACAAAGCCCTCGTGACCCAGGGGCGAACGGATCTCAAGATAGATGCCACCGCCAGGAAAAAAATGAGTTTCAAACGCAAATAGTGGATCAAATCATCCGCACTGAAGTTTAACCTGAAGCCGGCAACCGCGCTTCTTTGCGCTCCAACACCAGGATCATTCGCCAAGCCCGCTGATCACTCAATCCCATTTCCAGTTTAAAGCCACCGTAACTGGCGGCCAGCTTGAAGTCGCCCTGAAGCGCCAGCAGGGCCAGGATTTCTTGATAGGTATAACAGCGTTGAGCGGCACTGTCTGTCAGCGCAACAGGCCCTTGCGGGGTTTCTGCTTTGAGCTTGACGGTCACCTGCGTGGTCTGGCTGATCGGATCAAAAACGTCGCCCGTTTCGCCCCATTGAAAATGCACGCGTGTCTCGCCTGCGGCCATCTCCCAGGCGGTCTCAACGCTTAATTCCGGGGTAAGAAAGTCCTTGGGATGACTCAATTCAAGGATATATACGCCCCCCGGACGCAGGTGAGCGGCGACGGTGGTGAGATGCTGGCAAAAGTCGGACTGGCTGAGCAGATAAGAGGCCGAATCGATCATCAGCAGGGCCAGATCGACGGGCTCAGCCAAGGTGAAGTTTCGCATATCTGCCTGCACATAGTTCAAATCCAGCTCCGCTTGGCGGGCCAGTTCCAGCCCGTAAGCCACCATCGCGGCCGAAGCGTCGAGGGCTACGGCCTTTATGCCGCGCCGCGCACATTCCAGGGCATGTCGGGCCGGACCTGCGCCCAGCTCCAGCACCGAACTCGGCAGTGCTTTGCCCTGCTGGGTCATCGCAGCCAGCAAAAAATCCACCTCTGCAACGTAGTCCCGGTAACTGAATGCGAGGTCGTAAAGAGCGGCGTGATGGTAAATATCGTCGTGCTGTGGTTCGGTCATGGCCCCGTTTTACAAGACGGGTGTAAACGTGAAGTAATCAATCCCAATCCAGGCATTTTCTTTGCCACGGGTATTGCCGCCCACAGTCATGAGCATGCGGCTGCCCGCTGGCACGCTCAGATCCATCACACCCAGGTCTTTTATTTTCAGCGCGCCATCTGTGTTTTCGCTGCTACCGGCAGGCAATAAGAGATGTTTATCTGCAAAGTCCAGTTTAAATTCGGGTGAATCGGGGTGGTTCAAGTAGTTCATGCTCACTTTGTAGCGACCCTGCAAAACGGGCAGCTCTAAGCTGGCGCTGGAGCCTGCGTCTCCGCCAGAGAACATCATCACGAAGACCTTGCCGGTGGCCCCCCGGCTTTCAGAGCGCGGGAATTTGGCCTCGGCCAAAATGCGGGTAGCTGTCTCAGCCTGAACGCTGATTTCAACAGGCGGGAGCGGGGGTGTGCTTGGCGCTGAGCTGGGGTTTGTGCTGGGGGCCGGGCTGCTGGAGCCAGGGCTGACTGTGGGGGTGGGCACAGGGGGTTGGGGGGCACAGGCCATCAGCGCGGCCAAGATCAGCAAGCCGATACAAGCAAATGATTTCATTGCAGAACTCCATTGGTTTTGTCAGATCTTACCAGTTTAACAAATCTCCAAGCCACTTGAAATAGAAGGCTCTCAGGGGAATGCTTGCTCTGGCGTGTGGATTGTTTGGCCATTCATTTGAGCTTCAACTGCAATTTGAAATTGACCATTTGGTGAATCAAATCGTGTTTGCCACTTTGATCGGGCAGGGGATTAGGGCCCAAATTGCCATAGGGCTGAATCACTTTGGTCTCCAAGAATAAATTGACATCCATATTTTTGCGCCGCATCAGTCTAAATTCGTTGCCCAGGGCCAGGCCGACAGAGCCCAGGGTGCCATGATCGCGATCATAGGGCAGCGGATCATTCGAGAGCTGGCCATCCAATTTGAGGTAGATCAAAGGGCGATCCTGATAAGCATAGCCAAATTTGACACTGCCAGAGGCGTCTGCCCTGAGCGGTGTGTAAAAATCCCGGTTTTGTTGTAGCGGGATCATCGTTCCCAGGGCTGTATGGCCCTCGGTTTTGAGGTACATTTTGCCGTGGATCTTTTCGTCGGCAAAATCAAGGGTCGTCATTGGGGTTAGATAGGCCTGATTGCCCACAAAGGGGTTGGCATGGTTCTGGTACTGTCGCAAATTCCCCATTTGATGAAGATCTGCCTGTACATTGGCCCAGCCCGAGTGGGGATTGGTATCTATGCCTTTGTATTGAAGCTGTGCCCCTGTCGAAAAACGCGGGTTGTGCAAGAGCCAGTGATTGTTGCGCACCCCCACTTCAAATTCGTTTGTGGTCAGTGTGCTTTGATGGGTCAGGGCCTTTTCTTTGGCCAAAAACTGGGTGTGTAAGGCCGAGCGGTTGTTGAAGACGACATCGGTCTGAGAACCATTGGGATGGGCAAAAGAGGCCTTGATATGGGCGGTATAACTGGTGGTCATGCCCAAATCGTCTTCGTCTTTGACCAAGAAATTGCTGTCGTTTAAAATCGAGCTGCCCAGATCCACAGCGGTCAATTGAACCAGCTCCACCGTCGGCTGGGCTTTGCCTTTTTGTGGGCTGACATATGTGCTATCGGGTTTAAATGCCTGGTGTGTGGCGTTTGGCTCTTTTTCAGTCTTTTCTTTTGGCTTGGGGTCGCCAGGCAATGGGGGCTGAGCTGTAGAATGCAGCGCAGGAGCTGACTTGGCTTGATGGGGACTGACTTGCATGCAACGCCATTCTTTCAAATTTGTTAAACCCTATTTTACTTGTAGCGTTTGTGCGACCGATCTTTCCTCGCTTGGCGGGAAATACTGCTGGGTCTATCTGCGAAAGAGGGTCATGCCAAAAATCTGCACGTCTACTGGGCCCTGAGAATTTTGGCGAAACAGCAGCCCCCAAAGAGCGCCACAAACGAAAGAGACCAGCCAACCCAGCAGCGGGCCAATCTGGCCGAGCAAAGTGCCCATTTGCTTCTATTCGGGGGTTCTACTGAGATCCACGATCAGGCCTGAGGTTTGGTGAATCACACCCAGTTTGAGTGGGGTCTGCTTTTGCATCAGTTCTTTCATCCAATTGTCGCTGGCATTTTTGAGTGGCAATTGGAATTCGTCGTAGCTCTCGGTGCGAATAGGGGCTTTGGTTTTGAGCCCTATTTGTTGGCGGTGGGCATTTTCGAGGTGGAGAAAGTTTTCATAAAACAGTTCTGGATCGTAATAGCTAAAGGTGACCGAAGCTTCTCCGGCGCGGGCCCAGCTGATGTCTCCCCAGAGAAAACCCGTCAGCGAAACCGCACGGTTTTCTTGGGGGACACGGGCCTGGGGGACCAATCTGGTAAACGCTGGCAGCGTGCTCTGGCGGCCCATCTGTGTCAGTGGCATTTCGTATTTGCGCAGCCAATAGCGATTGAGCGGGAAGGGGATCCCCGCTTTTTCGACGGCGGCATTGGCAAAACTGGTGCAGCCGCCACCCTCTAATTTCAGGGGATCGACCGGAAAACCATAATTGACAGCTGCTCCAGCCTGATCATACGCTTTGACAAATTCGGCCAGACGCTGACATTGACTGGGTTTGACTTGGAATCCCAGCCAGGAAAACTGCTCGGCTTTGGCCCCCACCTGAAGGCGTTGCTCCACTTCGGCCGGGGATTCCAAATGGCCATCGTTGTAGACCAATTCGAGCAGGCTCAGCCCCCAGCCTTGGGTCAGGGCCGAAATTCCTTGGGCGTGTTCTTCGCCAGTTTGGCCCGTGGCTCCTTGCAGACGGGTGCCGTCGGGCATCTTACATGACCAAGCGATCTGGGCATGGCCAATCGAGCTGGGGTAATGGTAAAGCCGTTTGGCAATCTGGCTTTGCAGGGTGGTGCGGGCCAGACGGCTGGGGCTTGACCAGTCCAACCAAGCCGATGAAGGAAAGGCAAAAACCAGGATATAACTGGCGTCGGGATTGGCTTTAAACAGATCTGTGTAGGTGCTGGTTTGGGCGTATGCCTGGGTGCCTGAAAAGCCCCACATGCTCAAGAGGGTGGCGCAGAGGGCTGAACAGAGTAAACCTGAAAAGAGGGGGTGTTTGACTTTCAACATTCGCTACCTGTGTGGGGAGTTTTTATCATTATACTGACTGCAGGGTCTTTGACGAAACGCATACCAGGACTTAACAAAGGGCTGTCTAGCTGAATGTCTCCCTGTTGAGCCCGCAGGACTGGTTCTCCTGACACAGAAGCCCAACAGGATAAACTGTTAAAATTGTTACCAATGAAGACGCAGAGCGTATGTGGAGAAAATTTTTGCCATGAGTCAGGCCCCTGTTTTAATCCCTTATCCCCGCCATTTAGACATGCAAAAGGGTTTTTGCAAGCTCAAGCCCGAACAGCGCATTTTGCTGGATACCTCTGGGCCCGAACTCGGTGATTTGGGTATTCTGGCCCAAAATATGCTGCGCGAGGCCGCCAATCTACAGTGGCCGTTGACCGCCTATCCCGATTTGCCGCCGCGCCAATTGGGTCTGCGTTTGGCGCTCAATCCCCATTTGCATGGGCCCGAAGGCTATCACCTGCATATTTACACCCGCGTGATTGAAATCGAGGCCTCGGATCGCGCCGGGCTTTTTTATGGTCTGATGACCCTGCGCCAATTGCTGCGCCAATACCCGCCCGATGGGCTGCCCTGTCTGCTGATCCGCGATTGGCCTGATTACAAACACCGGGGCCTGATGCTGGATATTAGCCGAGACAAGGTGCCCACCCTGCCTTCACTCTACCAATTGGTGGATCAATTGGCCGAACTCAAGCTCAACCAGCTCCAGCTCTATACCGAACACACCTTTGCCTATACCGACCACGAAGAGGTCTGGAAAAACGCCTCGCCTTTGACCGGCGAAGAAATTTTGCATCTCGATCGCTATTGCCGTGAGCGTTTTGTTGAATTGGTGCCCAATCAGAACTCCTTTGGCCATCTCACCCGCTGGCTGCAGCACCGCCGCTACCGCCCCCTGGCCGAAGTGCCTGAGACGGGCTTTTTTCACCCCTTGCAGGAAAAACAGATCTACGAGCCATTTAGCCTTTGCCCGCTTGATCCGGGTTCGCTCGACCTGCTCTCGGGCTGGTACCGTGAGCTTTTGCCCCATTTTAGCAGCCGCCAATTTAATATTGGCTGCGACGAGACCTTTGATTTGGGCCAGGGCCGCAGCAAAGAGGCCTGTGAAAAACAGGGCACAGGCCGGGTCTATCTGGAGTTTTTGACCAAAATTCTGACTTTGGCCAGCCGCCAAGGCCATGTACCCCAGTTTTGGGGGGATATTGTGCTCAATCACCCAGCTTTGATTCCCGAAATTCCCCGACCCTCAATCGCTCTCAATTGGGGGTATGAAGCCGATCATCCCTTTGAAACCGAGTGCAAGGCCTTTGCTGACGCTGGGATTCCCTTTTACGTCTGCCCTGGTACCTCCAGTTGGAATACCCTCGTGGGCCGCACAGACAATGCCTTTGGCAATCTCGAAGTGGCAGCCTCAGAAGGTCTCAAAAACCAGGCCATGGGTTATTTGATCACCGATTGGGGCGACAACGGCCATTGGCAACCCTGGGCTGTCTCGCTTTTGCCCTTGGCGTATGGGGCAGGATTGGGCTGGCAGGTGGCACAAAACACCGGCAAGACAGCAGAGGAACATGATTTTCTGCGGGCGGCCAATGTTCATCTCTTTCGCGCGACCGAGGGCCAAGTGGCAGAGACCGTTGCAGATTTGGGAAATGTCTATCTCACCCCCGAGGTCTTGATCAAGAACCAATCGGTGCTCTTTTATCTCTTGCAAAACCCAGAATTGCCGCTGGGCGAAGGCAAAACGGTGGGTTTGAACTTGGCAGCGCTGAAAAGCACCAAACAGGCCTTGGACAAACTCCTCTCCCGCCAAGAAACACTTCAGAGCCAGCGCAACGATGGCAATTTAATGCTGGATGAATTTCGCTGGGGAACTCAAATGGCCCTACACGCCTGTCGTCTGGCGATGGTGCGTCTGCAGGCCAAAAATTTGGCCATTCCCGAATTGCCCGAAGACATTCGCAAATCCCTGGCCGATGATTGGCGGGGACTGATGCGCGATCACCAACGTCTCTGGTTGGCCCGCAACCGGCCCGGCGGCTTAAACGAGAGCTTGGCCCGCATGCAGAAATTGCTGAATTTGTATGAGACCAGTGCAACGGTTTGAAGAGGGGGGTAGATGTTTGGTTTTAAAGGAGAAGGTGGGAAGCACTGGCGTTGGGTTGGAGGGGCTTTGGGGCTGGCTGCGCTGGTTTTCTTTGGGAAATCGCTGCTGATCTGGGGCTTGCTTGCTTTTGGCTTGGTCATGGATGACGAAATTCCAGCCGGAATGCGTCTCTGGCTGAGTGAGCAGGTTTTGGCTCTGAAACCCCAATCGGTACAGGCCCTTAAGTTGAAAGCAGAGGCCTGTCAACAAAAGGGCGACAATCTCTGCGCCTGGCAGACTTGGGAAAGTCTTTTGCCATTACAAGTTCAGCCTGAAGAGCAAGCTTGGCTGCATTTACAATTGGGGCAATTGAGTCTGAATAGCTTGCCCACGCCTTCGAGCTATGGTTTGACCTCGACCGGCCATTTGGTCGGGAGCCCTGGCTCTGGCGGCAGCTCCAATAGCAATGAGCGCCTCTTGCACCTCAATCAGGCCCTGAGTCTTGATCCCGACCTCGAAGAAGCCTGGTTTGCCCGTGGCCTGCTCAAGGCCCGCGATCTGGGCGACTGCCGGGGGGCACGTGCTGATCTGGAAAAGGCCTGCAGCTTGGGGTATACCTCCCCGTATGGGCCGGTCAATTTGGACATGTGCCAAATAACAGGTTTTAGCTGTTAGCTAGCCCTTGATCAGGTGTTCCAAAACCGTGTGCAAAATAATATGGTGGCTGACTTCGACTTCGTAATACGCGTGGCTATCGACCCAAAAATTGACAGCGCCCAAACTGCGCAGTGGGTTATTGGGCTGAAAGCCGCTCAAAGTAATCAACGGCACCGCGTTTGTGTGGCACCATTCAGCGGCCTTGAGAATATTGGCCGAGGCCCCCGAAGAGGAGATCAGCACTACCGTGTCTTGGCCGGGGGTGACAAATTTTTGCATCCAGACCACAAAGACCTGTTCCCAGCCAAAATCGTTGGCAAAACAGCTCATAAAGGCCGTATCCGAAAAACACAGAGCGGGTTTGTAATTGTTGCTCCAGTCTTCGGCCATATGGCTGGAAATGGCGTTCGAGCCGCCGTTGCCCAAGAAGATGATTTTGCCAGAGGTCTGAGCCAAGAGGGCTGTGGCCTCGGCCAGGGCTGCGCGATCGATTTGCTGGATATGTTTGCTCAAAGCGTTGAGCTCTTTTTCAAACGGGGCGTCAGACATGGGAGGACTCCTTCGGGGACGCTTGCGGGGAGAGGTATTTGAACCAGTCTTGGGTGGCGATCTGAATGCTCTCAGGCTCCCAGACCGGGGCTTCTTGCCAAAATTCAAGTTGTTTTAACATCTCTGCGACCCCAGCTTCGAAGGTCCATTGGGGTTCATAACCCAATAATTTGCGGGCTTTGGCGATTTCCACGAAGGTGATATCTGGCTCGCCGGGGCGTTTGGGCACGTGGACCAGACCAACGGGTTTGAGCAATTCAGCCAGGTAGTTGATACTGTAGTGGTTGCCCGAGCCAATATTGATCACCTCGCCGAAGAGATCGCTGGTCGCCGCTTTGTAAAAGGCCTGCACCACGTCTAAAACATAGGTAAAGTCGCGGCTTTGACTGCCATCGCCGACAATGGTCAGTGGTTTGCCATGGGCGATTTGCGCCAAAAATACGCCAAAGACGGCACCATAGCCCGTATCTGTGCGGCTGCGGGGGCCAAAGACATTGGTCAGTCGCAGGCTGATCCAGGGCAATTGGTAGACCTGGCCCCAGTGTTTGACCAATTCTTCGCCCTGCCATTTGCTCAGGGCATAGGGGTATTCGGGTCGAATCGGGGCGTCTTCAAGGGTCGGGTAGCTATCGGGGATGCCATAACAGCTGCCCGAGGCGGTGTAGATCAACTTGCGGGGCGGAAAGGCCCTGCACATTTCCAGCAGTTTGAGGGTGCCAGTGACATTGGCCTGGATATATTCCACCGGGTTTTGGATTGAGGGCACAATCGCGGCCAGGGCCCCCAAATGAAAGACATAGTCCACGTTTTCAAAAAAGGCCCCGTGTTCAGTGGGGGAGAGTGCTTGCAAATCCACTTCGAGCAACTCGGCCTGGGGATTGAGGTTTTGGCGCAGGCCTGTTGAGAGATTGTCGATCACCGTGACCTCGGCCCCCTGAGCGATCCAAAAATCGCTCAAATGGCTGCCAATAAAGCCACAACCGCCGGTGATAATCACCTTTAAACCCTTGCTGCCCACGGCTTTTTCCTCGTTTTCTCTCTGTTTGGACTCATTATACAGGTTCGTGGGGCTTATATGAGTATCCGGGCCGCAGAGGGGTTTTTTCGCGGGGGGCCTGGGGGGCCTCTGCTGAAAGGGTCCCAATCGGACTGTCGGGATCGGGTTCAAAGTTCAGGGTTTTGCCGCTGCCGGTCAGGACTGAAATCTGCCAGGGCTCTCCGGCGGGATTTAAGCGCACCACACCCAGGCCAGAGTGATTCAACAATTGCCAGCTGCGTTTGCCTTCGACCCGGCGCGATTCAATTTTCATGCGCTTGCGGGTGGTGAACCAGTTCAAGGGCGAGTTGCGGTGGTAGAGCAGGCGGTTGAGGGCCGCCAGTCGTTTGAGCACCGGCGCTGGAAATTCATTCTTGAGGCCACTGGCGGTAATTTGCCAGATGCGTGGGCTGTTGCGGCGAAAGCGAATCACCAGATCATACACAAAGGAATAATGCACATCGCCCGAGAGAATCACGACCTTGCGGGGGGAGTTGCCGTGTTTGAATATGCTCAAGAGGGTTTTGGCCGCGCCGCTGTGGGCCATCCAATTCTCGGCATCCACGGCCAGGGCCTTGCCGATCATCGCCAGCGATTCTTGGATGATTTCAATCAGCTTCACACCAAAGATCGGCGCGGGTGAGACCAGCACCACCGCATCGCTGTGTAATAGGGACTGTTGCAATTCGATCAGGGATTCCCAGTCCATCAGGCCTGAGGGCTTTTGGGGGTGATCTTCGGCGTGCCAGCGCCGGGTGCGGGTATCCAGCACCAAGAGCTTGGGAAACGTGGGCAGACTGTAATGCCAATGTTCAAAATTGAGCAGATCTTCGATCAGGGCGTCTTGTTGGCGGGCGCCGGGACTGTGGCAATAGGCCATTACGGTCTGCCAAAAGGCCGGATCAAAGCGTTTGGGATCGTTGCCCCAGCCCTGGCAGATCCAATAGGCCATCAGGGCATTGCCAATGATCCTGCGCGAAAAGGCGTTGCCATAAGCGGCTTCTTCCCAAGCGGCGGTTAAATTCCAATCGTCGGTGATATCGTGGTCGTCGAAGATCATATACGTGGGCAAATGGGCCAAGAGGCGTTGAACCTGTGGCAGACCTGATACAAACCCATCCAGGGCCACTTTCTCTGCTGTGTAGAGTTTGTGTTTGTCGGCGGAAAGCTGCAATTCGGCAGCTTCGGGCAGGTGAATGTGTTCCCAGAGCAGAGGCGACCAGCAGAGCAGATACAAGACAAAGCTCTCAGCAAAGCTGATCAGGTGATTGTCACAATAGTTGGACGTAAAAACAGGTCTGCCAGGGGGACTGAAAAGGCGGCTGAAGCGGTTTTCGGCCAAGACCTGGGGCAAATAGGCCCGGCGGCCATAGAGGCTGTCGGGGACCTGGTAAAGTGCCTGGCTGTCTGCCACAGGCCCCTCAGGAAAGACCTCATTGGGCAGACCGAGTAAGGCGATGGCCTGGTGGATGGCCAATAACATCGGCCCGCAGAGGTCGTCATTGTAGATCTGATCGCCTGTCAGCATGAGCAAATTGGGCAAATTGGGCATATCTGCCTCTGTGGCTTTGCGCTGGGCCATTTCGGCATCAGCAGCCACCAAAGCGTCGGGGCTGGGATGGTGGGGCTTGCGGCAGGAGCCGTGCCAAATTTCACTCAGGTTTATGCTCAGGGAAATGCGCGGCTTGGCACCGTTGTAGCAGAGCTGGGGCAGCATTTCGAAGAGCGAGATCCATTGCTCACTTTGTTGAACCAACAGATCGTATTCCAACCAAGTGGCGTCTAAAAACGCAGTTGGCAAGGGCACAGCCAGACAGTGGACAAAGACCTTCTGGCCCAGGGGCAGACTTTTGAGCGCCTCTGGCGCCAGGGGCACTTCGGCCAAAGCACAGCTTTCGCTGCCCAAGTGCAGTTGGACTGTGAGCGCTTCGCTGGCCACCCACCAGAGGGTAAACTCGGTGGCTGTGACGCGCCGGAGCAGCGGGCCAGCCAGAATCAGGGGGAGTTCAGTGGGAGGTGGGGGCACTGGGAGTGTCTGCTCTTTTTTTTCTCAGTGTACCTTGTCTTGGGCGAATCCACGAGAGGGACACGCCTCCATTTAGTCAGGAGAATATGAGGGCAAGCGTCTAAAACGGCTTCGCTCGTCGTAATTCTATGACAGATCCAGCAAGGGCTGTGTCCGCGCTTGCAAGGCCGATTGAAAAAACACGTCAGCCTGGGTTGTCCAGCGCTTTGCAAAAAGCGCATCAAAGGGGGGACAGTGTTTGCAATTTTGCCATAACTCACTTCCCCTCAAATTCGGAAAGATCTCCTTCGCACGGGCCAAGAGGGCGTGACCAGGAAAGGAGTAATCTAAATCGGCGGCAAAGAGATAGACAGGAGCCAGGAAGTTTTCAAAATCTTGGGGCTGAACCAAGGGGGGGATGGCAAAATTCATGCGCATATTTCTCATGGCATCAAGCACAAAGGGGGACCATATCGGATCCTGCTCGCTGAACAGACCACTCAAAGCCTGTTTTTGACTGATCAGGTTAGGCAGTAGCTGGTAAGCCCAAAGAGGCAGATACATTTTGGTCAGGCCCTGCCAAGCGGAGCCTTGTACAATTCCAGCGGGGGTAATCAGCAACAGGGCCAAGATTCGCTCAGGAAAATGCTGGGCCAGATTGAGAGCCACAAATCCGCCCCAACTTACAGCCAAAACAGGCAAAGGTGGCAGTGCCAAAGCTTGTAGCACTTCATTGAGCCACTGGGCGTATTGATCCGTTTTGACATCCAGGTGACGGTGTTCTGATGCCACCGATTGGCCTGGAATGTCCACGGCATAAACCCGGTAACGGCTGGGCAGACTGCTGATTTCGCCCAAAACCTGAGGGGCTCCCGCCAAGGCCCCATGTAAAAGCAGCAGGGGTGGGGCTTCGGGGGGGCCGGTAATCAACAGGTGCGTTTTCCCAAATGAGGTAGTGAGGGTTTGGCTTTCACAGACAAAGGGTAAACGGGCACGAAAACGCGTGTACCATTCGCGCATTTGTCTTTCTCCAGCTTCACTGCGATAAAGGGGGGAATGGGTCATTGCTCTTCTCCTGGCGAGTATTTGAGGCCCTGTAAATGTTGTGTCAACATCAGGGCAAAAAGATTCCGGGCAGTTGAAAGATCTGCAAAATGCTGATTAATCAGGGTGATCAGGCAAAAATAATAGAGTGATAAAAAGGTGGCTGTGGCAATTTGCGGCTGGGTCTGAGGGGCCAGTTCTCCCCGTGCAATGGCAGCTTGGTACAGTTGGGTAATGCCTTGCCCAAAGACCTCCACCTGTCGGCGAAAGCGTTTTCCCCATTCACCCTCAGCAAAGAGAGAAAGCTGCAGCAGTGCAGAATAAAGAGCCGGGCGAGAAGCAAATGTTTCGAAAAAGGTCAAAACAATCGTATTTAAACTCTCTGCCAGGGTTTCAGCTGGGGGAGCTGTCAGGGTTTTTTCCATCAGCGCCTGCAAATCGTCATAAAAGGCCGTATAAAACAGGTCTTCTTTATTGGCAAAATGCACAAAAATACTGCCTGTGGCCACGCCGGTAGCGCCCGCAATGGCCCTCAGGGTGGTTTTTTCATAACCCGTTTCTTCGAGCATGGCTTTGGCCACCATGAGAATCTTGGCCCGAGTGGCTTGTTTTTGTGCTTCGCGCATGGGAATTGTACCTGAATGAATTTTAATGAACACGTTCACTGAACGTATTCATTGTACTCCAAAACCAATCTGCTGACAAAGCCCCTTGAAACTGCTAAAATGCGTGCTGGATCACAATCCATTCAAATTCTTCAGTAAAAATGCCCGTTTGTGTGGCACCAGGAGTTTTTAAAATGTCCACCCCCTTGCCCCCAAAAGACATCGACGTATTGGCCATTTGCAATGTCTTAAAAGACATTGTGATCAAGGTTTCGGACTCGGAATTGGCGGCGTTGGGTTTGGCCAAAGGCATTATGCACCTGGTCTCGGAATCGGCCCAGCAAGAGCTGTTGAATAAATTCGAAGACCGCGAAAAAAACATTGAAATGGGCGGCTCGGGTCCCAACATGGTGCGTACCCTGTCGGTGCTGGGCAAAAAAGCCAGCCAGGGCGGCATGGTGGGCAGCGATCTCTATGGCGAACTCTATCTCAGCCGGGTCAAAGAATTGGGCATTATTAACAATATTCGCCAGGCCGAAGTCGGCAGCACAGGCACATCCGTGATTCTGACCACCCCCGACGGCGAGCGCACCATGAATACCTGCCTGGGCATGAGCCGTTGTTATACCACCCGCGATATTCCCGAGGCAGATATTGCCCGCTCCAAATACCTGATCGTGACGGGCTACCAATGGGACACCGACAACCAGATTGAAGCCATTAACCACGCCATTCGCGTGGCCAAAAAAAATAACACAAAAATTGCCTTGGATCTCTCGGATCCCTTCTGTGTGGAGCGCCACCGCGAGACGTTTGTCAATATTCTCGATGAATACGTGGATATCGTCTTCTCCAATCGCAAAGAGGCCCAAATGCTCACGGGCAAAGATGTCGAAGGCAGTTTGGCTGAACTCGGCAAATTGACCGAGACCGTGGTGCTCAAGTGTGGTGCCCAGGGCTCTTGGCTTAAAAATGCCCAGGAGCAGGTCTTTATTCCCTCCCGCCCGATTGAGGTAGTGGATTGCACCGCTGCGGGTGATATGTATGCGGGCGGCTTTCTCTGCGGCTTGCTCGATGGGCTCCCTCTGGAAGAGGCGGGGCATTTGGCCTCGTTCTGTGCCGAGACCGTGATTCAGCAGGTGGGAGCCAGCATTCCCAGCAATCTGCGTGAATTGGCCCAGACCTATCTCAGCCGGGTGCGTCAGGGTTCTGCAGCCGTTTCGGCGTGACACTCCCAATCCCGTGAACGGGATGGGCTTCTAAGCAACTTCTGAGCGATGACCTGTCTCTTGAGAGACCCCACAAGTGGGCGGCTGATGCTCAGACTTCCTTAGACAACTCTGCTGTCCTCCTGCGTATGGCTTGTGTCCTCGCCGACGCTTGAGGCAACTTTGGCCCGTGTCCAGGCTACTACTACGTCTCCGGCTGAGATAGCCGGGTCGTAGATACGTAATTTTCTGGGGAAACCCTATCTTTGAATTGAAAGCAATGGGGTGCATGTTGACGCTTCCAACCACATCTCTGTGACCAGAAAAACCACATTTTTTACACTTCCACTGCCTACCCTTGGGCTTTTGACGATGCGAACATTCTGGAC
>JADMKE010000028.1:3858-109169 GCA_018780035.1 Candidatus Sericytochromatia bacterium | reverse complement strand
TTCCCTCAACGATTTCATGCGACTTTGTGCCTCATGATTTCTCCGAAACTACAGAATCTAGACAGACGCAAAGAATTGTTGGAACAACAGCAAGCAAAAATCCAAAAGCAATTGGATCAGTTAAATCAAGTCAAATGGCAGCGTTTAGATGCACGCAGAATCAAAGAATATTGGCAAAAAGCCCGAGAGACAGCTATGCGGCTTTTGGCAGATTTTCGCGAAGTCGAAGCCAATTTTCGTCAATTGGATCAGAGCATGCGCCAACAAATTGCCGCTTCAGGTCTAAACAAAGGCGAAAGGACTTTCATGTTTGAGGGGTTGTAATAATTGATAGAGTCAACCCTTAAAGTAATTGACTTTGAACATTTTTACGCAGATACAGGCCTCAGGCCCACCTATGACGTAGGAAAACTACATAAACTCTGTAGGTGGAAAGTTAGGCATCAACTCTTTTAAGTGTTGGAAGGCAGTGGAACTCTGATATTCATGCCCCTCCAAAGACAAATACTCTATAACCCCTTTCTTGGCATTTATTTGATGGAGGTAATAGAGATGAGGTTTTTGGCAAGGCAATTTCTTGCTACATGGTCCATAGGTATAAAAGGGATAAAGAGACAAGGATCGCTTTTGCTGTTTATTGCAAAGAACCACATTAGCCTGTGCATCCTCAAACTTGGGCAAGGGAAGTTCAAAAGGCAAATCCGAATATTCAAGATTTCCCCAACCCATCGCCAAATAGGGCTTGTGGATGTCAGAGCCTAATTCAAGAACGAATACAGGGTATTCAGACAAGAAATTAAAATATGTCAGCAATCTAATCATATCTAATTTATATGTGGTTAAATCAGCTTTCATTTCATCCATGACGAGATTATTTTTCGTCACTTTGTTCCGACGTTCAATCAGTTTGTTGAGGTTATAGTCTAATTTGGCTTGTTCAAAGTAGGACTGAATAAGATTAGGAACAATCAAATTCAAGTTCTTTTCCTTAAGATAACCGAACAGGGTGCGTGCACAGCGATTATAAGAACCAATGCTCAATTTTTTTGCAAATGACTCAACTGAACTTTGATTGAACAACTCATTATTAAGTTCTTGGGACTGAAAATCGGAGTACAGATATTCCATTACGGAGATTGAGGCCAGGTAGTGTAAAAATGATGAGAGAATGTTAGACACGATCATCGCCTCTACTCTATCGTGCATGTTTTCAATCTGATGAAACACACGAGCGATAAAATAGGGAAACAGAGAAGATATGTGTGAATTTTTTAACTGTTCCAAAAATTTGGTTTTGAGCTTGTGAATCCCCAAATTCGGATCATCATCACGCATGGCAAAGAGGACTTTTTCAATTTTTCGTGGGGTGGGAATCCAAGTCGTGTCTTTATCCACCAACTTTGAAAGTTCTTTTTGCTTCTCACGAACAATATGAATGAGTTTAACCGCTTTGTCAGTATCCTCTATTGGTAACGGACCCAAGTTGGCTTGATACAGCTTTTGCAGTACAGGATCTGTGAATTTACTGAACACACAAAATTCAGTTGGGAAAAGAACTGTCAAAATAGCTGTCGCTGTTTTAGCTGCAATATGCTTCATTTTGACCAATTCAATAGCCTGTCTGATGTCTGACTCTCCCTGTATCCCACGCTGGCAGAAGGCAATTGCATGATTTATCTTTTGATTCACTTGTTCGTGATTTGGGTTAGCATTACAAAATTCTCGTTGTCTTTCTTCTACATAGGCTGGAGAGTACCACGGCAAAATGACGTCATGGATAAATGTATACCAGTCGTAATTTTGCCAATTGGCTTGTGTCAGAATTTGGGGGACGGTTTCGATTACTTTTTCAAGCTGACGTTGCTGATCGTTATAGAAGTAGAGATCATAATAAGATTCGGCCTTCTCCCAAACCATTAAATCATCTTCTTCATACCAAAGTTGCAACAAAGGTGATTGAGTTTCTGTCATCACTTAAGACCTCTTTAACAGTAAGTATTATGCAGACTAATTCATCCACCTCTGTATCCGACTATCCAGAAAAAGCTTGGACAGAAATGTGGGCAAAACTTGTTTTGGCTATACGTCCAAATCATCAGTTGAAATTTAGATTTCAAGATCCAAGATTGTTCAGACAACCAGACGAGCTATTTTAACTGAAATCTTCCTAGGTAGCAAACACTTAAAATGTCAGTGTTCATCTACTGGCCCACTGGATTCATCACCCCAAAAGGAGTGTCCTTTATCGATTTCAATTCAGTGATAGACATCAAATCTAGTATTCAGTTTAAGCCCTTCGATAAATCCATTCCAGCTCAAAAGAGACACCTCTTGGCGAATACCGCAGGCAATAATCAATTTAAGTAAAGCAGATTGAAGGAGAACCGAAAGATGAGCCAGCAGACCTATGTAACCGACCATGCGATGCAACGGTGCCAAGAGCGTGAAATCCTTCCACAAATTTTGAATACCGTAATTAAAAAAGGCAAAAGTTATGCTTTGCCCCAGGGCCGCGTACTGCACAAACTGAGCAAAGGTGCTGTCACCCATCAAAACGGAAAACAATTCAATTTGGTGGTGATCACCGATGCCAGCGAAAAAGTGGTGATCACAACTTGGAAACAAGAACCCAGAAAACAAATCGCAAAAGGCCGACCCAACCAGGCACACAAGCGTTTTCATCTGCCTCAAAACCAATTGTTTGGAGAGTTTTCTAAAGAAGACTGGGAAAAATTGGCCTGGCATTAATCTGTCGTTTCTGAGATTTCGGGTTAAGCAAAGAAACAAGCCTATTCTGTCTTTAGGTTTGTTTACATGATTTACATATTTTAGTACAATTATTTACATAGTAAATTTCGGAGGAAATTAGCAATGTCATTCGGATTTTGTGGCAAATGTAAGAAAGATCACCGTTCTATCTGGGGGCGTTGCAGTCATTGCGGGATTTTTCTTTGTCCCCAATGTTACAAAGGCTTGGTCTGTCCGGTCTGTAGCAAAATGAAAGTCGAAAAGGTCTAAGCAAACAACCCCCATGGACTTTTTTTTCAGCTCCGATGCAGAAGACAATGGCGAAAGAAGCCCCGAAGAACTGGTTCGGGTGCTGGTTGAACACCCCGATCCGTCAATCAGCTCCTGGTGCAAAACCCATTTTAGCGCTTGGCAAAAAGACCAATACCTGGAAATGCTGATCGAATCGTTCAGCATTGCAGACAAAATCCACGCGCTGGATGAAGTTCTGATTATTGAAGTGATGCAAAGGATCTTGGATTTTGGGGCTGATGCCATTCCGGCTTTAATGCAAGCCCTGAATACGTCACAGGGCTTAAAAAAGCAAACGGTGATCAATGCCCTGGGGGAATTGGAAGTGAAAGCCGCCATTCCCAACATTCTCCTGGCGTTAAAAGATGCCTACCCGAGCGTTCGTGCCGCAGCTGCAGAATTTTTGAAAGATCTCGATGTCCATTCCGCGCGGCCAGATCTCCTCCCCTTGCTCAAAGATCAGTTGCCAGGCGTGCGTTACCATGCCGCACAGGCCTTGGGCCGCATTGGCGACGAGAATAACGTTCCAGATCTTGAGACACTTTTACAGGATTCCGATCTCCGGGTGAAAATAGCGGCAATCGAATCCCTTGGACAATTCAAATCCCCCCACTCGGTCGCAAAGCTCATCCCCTGTTTACAAGACGCAGATGCGGGGGTCAGAAAAGCCACAATTCAGGCTTTGGGAATGATCGCAAGCCCAGAGGTAATTCCGTTTTTGGTTGCCCTGTTGGCAGATCCGGATATCCCTGTCTTAACGAAGGCCATCGAAGTCTTGGGTGATTTAAAAGCTC
This sequence comes from Candidatus Sericytochromatia bacterium, assembly GCA_018780035.1. Taxonomy (GTDB): domain Bacteria; phylum Cyanobacteriota; class Sericytochromatia; order UBA7694; family UBA7694. The sequence continues at coordinate 105,336 of JADMKE010000028.1, read as the reverse complement.
CCGAAGCCATTCCCGCTTTGCATTCCCTGCTGCATCATCCAGACCAGAACGTCCAACTTGAAGCTGCTGATGCCCTTTTAACACTTCAACCAGAGCAGGCCATTGCCTTTCTGCTTGAGGCACATCTGCCAATGCCCGATCTGATGAAGGAAGATCCTGATGCTTTGGGAGAATATCCAGGGATGTTAAGAGATCTGGCCCAACTACTTGAGACAGAAAACGTCACAGAAACGCTGACGGCTGAACAAACCGCACAATTGCAGCATGTGCTGACCCTGCAGGAAAAAAGAGACCTGCTGCTACACAACCTCTGTCTGTCGTATAATCTGGCTCCGCGGGATCTGTTGGTTCAGAATCTCTCACAGGTTTTTGGCCTTGTCTCCGAGCGAGAAGGGAAACTTTTTCTGAATCGAGCGGCTCTGCAGGTGCTCAAACAACCCCAGGCCTTTCTCGAACACTGGCAGAGATTGAGCGCAGATGCCCCCCCTGGTCAGATTTGTCCAGCGATTCAGACCGACAGAGACAGCCAATGGCTGCAAATTCAGATCCTGGAAGAAAAAGAGTCAGCTTATTTGGCCTGTTTGCAGTATTTAACCCATCCCCAATTACAGCTGATAGCTGCACGCGGTTTGAATTTTCTGCAGGATACCCGTAGTCGGCCAGCGCTTTTGGCTCAATTGCAAGATTGCCCCAGCGAGGTGCTGTTAGAGCTGGCTCAGGCCCTTTGCAAGTTGGGTTTTTCAGAAGATGCTGAAACCCTCTATCCGCTGCTCTTTGACAGGCTGAAAGCGGAGATCACGGGTACAGAAACCCAAGCATTTCAAGCGTTGTTAAATCTGGAACAGGAAAGTCGCCTGAATGCGGGGCCGGAATTACATCGGGACGATACGCGCCCAGATCCTGAAGATCTGGCCGAAGCGCAAATTTTGACCCATTTGTATAACCTGGAGGAGCCCCTGATAGAATTGGTTTCGCTGCAGGATCAAGCCTTGGAACTGTTTTTAGAACACCTGAGCTGGAATCCCCATTACTGGCACACCCCCCCTTTGTTGGCCCTGCAGACAAGCCTGAGCCAGAATTTATACCACGGGGGCTGGGCAAGACTGGCCCAGTTTAATGATTTGTTGCCAGAATTGCCTCTGCTTGAGCAAAGCTTATCTGGGCCGGACCTGCGGCTTAGCCATCAGGTACTCAAAGCCCATTGGGGCGATCGCCAGATCTATCTGCAACTGCTTGAGACAGATTTGCTACACCTATCGCCCCGCGAGCAGGAAGCCCTGTGCCGTTTATACTTCAAAAAGCCAGAAGCCCTTACTTTTTTAAGGCAATTGCTGGATTTAGACGATCGTCCGGCAAAGTTACTTGCTCTGCGCTATTTTCAGCCCCAGGGATTGAGATGGCAAGAAACCGATCAAATTTGGCAAAATCTTGCAAGCGATGACAGTGATCTGATTCAGGCCAGTTTACACTTTTTAGCTCGCACCTCAGACAACCCAAAAGCATTGCGAATTGAAGACCCCAACCGGCTCCATTTGCTGCTCAACAGTCTCGAAAGCTGGGATGCAGAGCGGGAATTGGCCTGCCCCTTTCACTCTCTTCTGGAAAATCTGAACCTGCCTTCGGAGCTGTTCCACTCAGAAAAAAAGCGCATTTTGCAGCTTTTGCAAAAAGAGTCGCTTTGCCCCAGTGTGCGCAAAGGTCTGCTCAAATGCCTCAACCACTTTGCCCCTGAGCAGATTTCCCATTTATTGCCAGGACTCTTAGAAACGCCCGCTTATTCGCTGCGAAAACAGGCCCTGAATCTCGAACCGAAGCTTTTTCACACCGATCTTCTCCCCAAATTACAAAAGATCGCGCTCAATGACAGTGCAGAATTGCGTCTGCGGGCTCTCAAGCTGATCAAACACCTGGCACCCCAAAAGGCAATCTGGGTGGCCGAGCGCGAAGGACAGGAATGCACCCTGGTGAGACAGGGCCTGGATTATTTGTATGTGGGTCACAGGTCTCATCTTCCAGATTTTTAAATTAAAGGCGAAAATTTACCACTGCCGTTCGAGAGCCAAAGAGCCTGACTATTGGCTGTTTAGAAAGACGAACTGTCTCTGCGCCTTTCACTGGCCTCGCATCAGGGCTTGCAGGGCTTGGGCTTCAGCGGGTTCAAACTGACGCCAGAATTGAGTAGAAATATGCTCCAAGGTCTCTTGTGGCCAAGGGGCTAAGGCCAAGACAAGTTTTTTTCGTTGCGCTGGGCTCAGAGGCAAAAGCACACTGACCACTTGATGAGGCACCAGCTCTGCCGCATTTGCCACCAGCCAGTCGCTGTCGACTTTGGCCAAGGTGGGCAGCAACCACGTGCCCCAGTCGGGGATTCGGGCAGCTTCGCGCAGATAGGCGATGATACGCTGATCGGTGGCTTTCACCACCTGGGCCATGGCCAGCAGGATTTCTTTATCCAAGCTGGGATGTGGCAGTTTGGCCTTTTCGGGAGCGACCTGCACAAAGAGCTGGGGGTGGTTGAGCAATTGAGAGTAGAGCCATTCTGCGCCGACATCTGGGGCAATTTCACTCAAAATGGCCACGATGCCCGTGCGCACCTGGGGATCGGCGTCGGTGATTAAAGCCTGACAGGCCTGAACCAGGGCCGACCGATCTTCTGGATTGGCCGAAAGCAATTGGCGTTCCAAGCCTTCGTAGGGCCAAAGATCATTTTTTTCGCCCCAGGGCGACCCATCCAATAATTGCTTGCGAATTTCGTTTTTCCAATCGGTCATGTTCTATACCTTATTCACGCTGTGTTTTTGTCGCTGCCCAGCAGGCTGTGCCCTTGGGTTTCGTTGGCTCAATCATCTATATTTACTTCCACGCGGGCCGTTTTGGTAAAATATTCTATGCTGCCAACGTGTTGCAGGGGAACCCCATACACGACCCCCTCGGATTTATTGCCTTCGGTTTTGCCCATGAGCTGATCGGGGGAGACATCGACCCACTCTTTAAACATGCCATCGAGGGCCGTTGGTTTGCGTGCTCCAGCTTGATACATCACTTCGGGTTCAATTGAAAAACGCAGGGTACCCGCTTCATAACGCTCGGGATCTACAGCCAATTCTTGGGCCAATGCTTTTGTGTTCTGGGCCTCTGACTGCCCCTTGACTGCCCACCAACCCGTTTCATTGCCGCCCGAGATCAGCGCATGGGGATCGACCAAATCCATCCCAAAGAAAGAAGGGTCTTTTTTGACCTGGGCAGCAAACGCTTTGTCATTGGTAATCCCAAATTCATTTTTTAGCCGCAACCGGGTAGCATCGCTCATGAATTCGCGGTAAACCGCTGTCATGGTAACTGTTCGGGTAAAGGTGCCCTCGGCTTTTAACGCTTCGAGCGGGATACGTTCTCCCTGTTTGGTAAAGCGTTTGGGATCATCGGAGACCACTTTTTGCATGACTTCAAAGACAGATTTGTCATTGTATTTGGGGTCTTGCAAAGCCACTTCGACCCGCTTAAAAAATTCAGCTTTGATTTCAGCGGTAATCCCACTGGCGGCTTCATTGAGGATTTGCTTGATTTTTTTCTGACCGGCCTCGACCCATTCTGGTTTGCCCCCGCGCAAGACCACCGCTTCTTTAAGCCGCTGCGAACGTTCCACGGTTTCTAAATTGAGTTGAACCCGCCCCTGCGCACTGAAAACTTCGATATTGCCCATTTTATTGAGGGGAATACCGCTGATCACCCCCTCGGATTTATTGCCATCTGTGCGTCCAAGCGCTTCATCGGCTCCCACTTCTCGCCATTCTTCAAACATCCCATCCAGGGCCGTGGGCTTGCGCAGGCCGAGATCATAGAGGGCTTTGGGTTCAATCGAGAGACGCAAGGTGCCGGCTTCAAACCGCTTGGGATCTACTGCCACTTCCTGGGCAAGTTCGCTGGTTGTCTTGGCCTCAGATTGGCCTTTGGGAGTCCACCACCCTGTTTCATTGCCCCCTGAGATCAGGGCTTCTGGATTGAGCATATCCAGGCTGAAAAGGCTTGGGTCTTCTTTGACCCGCGCAGCAAACTCTTTGTCATTGGTAATCCCAAATTGATCCTTGAGTTGTTGCCGAGCCCCATCACGCAAGTATTCCCGATAGACAGCGGTCATCGTTACGACACGACTGAACGTGCCTTCAGCTTGTAAGGCACTCAGGGGAACCCTTTGGCCTTTTTTGGTGAAGCTAGCCGGATCGTCTTTGACCACCGACTTCATGACTTCAAAAACGGATTTGCCCTGAAAATGGGGGTCTTTGAGGCGGCTTTCTACCCGTGATAAAAATTCCGCCTTGATCTCATCGGTGATGTCAGGTGCGCTTTCGTCCAAAACCTGTTGGATTTTTTGCAAACCAGCAGGGTCAGCCTGGGCCATTAGCTCAATACGGCTGGCCAGCTCGCGGGTGCGCTGGCTGGGCTCATTCGCTCTCAAGGGCTTCATCGCGACGTCGAGATCTGTGGCAGGGAGTTTATCTGGGCTTTCATTTGGTTCTTCAAGCCGCTGGAGATCGCCCTCTTCGTCAATCGCTCGCTGTTCACGTTGAGCCGCCGTTTGCTCTATCTTGGCTTGTGTGGGTATCTTCTCGCCCAGTATTTGCCCCTGAGAATCCACGGCCTGCTTGCCACGCACAATGGCTTCAGCGGTTTGTTTCCAGCCATTTTGCTGGCTGTCTATTTCTCCCAAGCGGGTTGTTTTTTCAGGGCTATCTGGGGTATCTGCCAAGCGCTGTTTTTGCTGTTCTAAGAGATAGATTTGTTCCTGGGCTTCCCAGAAACGCGTGACCGTTTTCTCGGCATCGGCTCGGGGGTGGGATTTTTGGGCCGTTTCTCCAATTTGATTTGAAAACTCTTGGGCCATTGTCATGCGCTGGTTTCGCAAGTTGCTGTTAACAAAAGCGCTGAATTCGGGATGGCTTTGCAACACTTTTGCGACAGCCGGACCATGGGTTTCTGGGGCTTCGGCAATGAACCCAGCTTCTTTCAGTAGACCGGATAAATGGCCTGTTGTTGGGCTTTTTTCCGCTATTTGTAGCTGTTGCATCAGCCGACCTTCTGCCGTACTGTTCAGTCCCATTTTGGCTGCCTGGCGGTTTTGAATCATATTTGAGGCTTCGCCGGCAATGGTTGATGTCAGAACGTTTTGAATCACACCATCCCAGAGTTCCTGGTTATCTTTGCCATCCACATATTTGGCGATAGCATTATTGCCGATCGTCTCAGCGGCACTCGAACCTGAATTGAAGGCAATGCGCGAGACCATCGATTTGCCGCCAACCAAATTAAGAGCGGCTCCAGCCACAAACGAAATAGCCAGATTGCGGCTCAAATTCTCCGAGACGGCCTCCCATTCTGCTGAGTCCCAGGTAAACAGATTTCCGGCATTGTCTTTGATTTTCTGAATATCTGCCCCGACACGTTTGTTGCTTTCGGTTAAGTCGCCGATGTTCTTTTCGATTTCCTGAAGTTGAATCTGGGCTGTCATCAGCGCTTTGGTTTCTGCTTCAGAAGGGGGTTCGAGCTTGACGGTTTGAACCAGCGAAATCCCCGTGTCGGAGTCGGGGGTGACAGGTTGATACTTCTGATTAAAGGCCGAGATCTGAGCTTGTAGGGTTTCTTTTTGCTTTTCAAGTTGATTGAGAATTTGCGTATTTTCAGACAGATGTTGCTCCATTTGTCCAACGACCTCTGCCACCTTTTCGGGGCTGGAGGTGGTGTTTAACTTCAAGGGGGAGATGATTTTTCCTGCCACGTCACCTGCAGCACCGCTGATACCATTGATCAGGGCCATGCGTGAGATATTCCCGCTTTTACCCATTGCCGCAAAAGCCGCTTCTATTTTTGCCGAGCCGCCCAATTGGCTTAAACCCATGGTGGCCACAGTCATGCCCGAGGTAATCAAGGATGTTTTAAAGCCTTCATAAGTGGCGTTGAGGAGTTTTTCCCGATCAAAGACTTTGCGATCGGCCTGTTCGCGTTCCAAACCTTCCAGCCGGGTATCTAGCTCTCTCAGAATTTGGGTTTTAAAAGCGTCGTCGCCATTATCCACTTCACTTACGGCTTGCTGTTGTTCTTGGGCGATGTTTGTCGCAATGGCGTTGCGGTTAGACTCTCCGATGTAATCACCCACTTGGTCAGCCGCTTCACCGATCACGGCAACAGTCGTACCTGCTGCTGTTCCAGCAGCTACGGCAGCGAGCAAAGCAGGCGCGCCCGCTCCCCCAGTAGCAACCGTCGCAACAGTTGCTGCGGCAACGATGGCAACCGTTTTTGTCACGGCAACGGCTTCATCTTTCATTGCACTGTAAGCAGAATCTGCTTGTTGGTCGGCTTGCAGACGAATGAGAACCTTTGATGTCAAGGTCATGAGCTCTTTTTCAGCCTGGGCATCCTTCGGGTTGGCTTTCCACTGAGCCAGAGATCGCTGAGCCTGATCGTATAAGCCCAGCAGTTCTTGCTGACGCGCATCGTCATCTGAACTGTGCCCGACTGCCCAGGCAATTGGGCCATTATCTGCACCAATCTGGTCAATCTGGGGCTTAAATTTAGCCAGTAAAAGTTCCGCCCGTTCTGCAGTCCCGATCTCTTGTTCCGCAATCCAGTCTTCCCCAGCTGAATTCACATAGGCTAAGTTTTCCCCCAATTCCCCCCCAGAAAACTCCCCTTGCACATCGTTTTTCAATTCTGTCTCGTACATGCGCTCGTAGTCTCGCTTGAGGGCGATCAATTTGCCACGGGATGCCTGGGCATTTTGGAGGGTGGTTTTGATGGCTTCTTCATTGGTTCCTGCACCCAGGCCTGTCCAGGAAAACCATTCGTCGCCACTGACTTTACCAGCGTCGTAGATTTTCGCTGCGTCTATTCGGCCATCATAAAATGCGGGGATACGAATGCCCCGAGTTTTTGAGCCTGTATCTCCGCCATTGTCAATGAAATCGCGGGCAATGGCGCGACTAAATTCTTGCAGTTTATTCACTGTCAAAGTCGTTTTGCTGCGGTCTGAAGGAGTCAGAGGGCCATCCAGTTTCCCATCTTTATTCTTATCTCCGACTTCAATACTCCAAACATAGTCATACACTTTGCTGTTTTGGACGAGTTTTTGAAGCGCTGCACGTTCTTGAAGCGTGAAGGCGTCGGCATTATTTGCCATGGCTTCCAGTTGACTAAACGAAGCTTCACCCCCCTGTTTTGCTAAGATACGCTTAACCATTGAGGCCTCTTTTAACAGAAAAGTTTGACTCTGACCCATGATTTCCCGGTTTTCATTTAACCAGTTCTGACGGGCTTTCATCGTATCTGCATACAATTCGGGACTCAATTTATCTTCGGTGATTTGTTTGTCGGTCAGCCAGAAATATTTCTGGCGAAGGGCCCGAACATGATTGAGTGCTTCCTTTTGATTGATGGCATCGCCCTTGCCCAGCAATGATTCCAAGGTCTGGACTTTATCTTCTCCCGCAGACAGGATTTCATCGTAGAGGATATTGCGGGCATTGGTCATGATGACATAGAGGTTTTTCTGGGTCTTTTCAATCTCCCTCAAATTCTCAACGGTGACATCACCCGTGACGGGAAGACCCAATTGCTTTTCCAGTTCTTGAACGGCTTCAGTAACTTTGCTGTCTTCCAAGCCTTCAACTTGCAGGGTCGAGCCTGACATTTTCAGTGTTTGGTTGAGCTGATTCACCAGAGTCTGCTGCAAAGCTGGGGGAACTTGTGAAATATCTCCCTGACTGGCTTTGAGTTGACCCAAGATACCCAAAGAGCCACGCGCTTGAACCAAAAGCAGATCATTGGCATCAATACCCGGTAGCATACTTAACAAACGCGTTTGTTCTGCGGGCTCTCGCTGAGATACCTCATTGAGAAAAAGGGTTTCCAGGTTATTGACCAAATCCTGTGAAAGAGGGGGTTTGGGACTCAACTTACTTTGGTTGTACGTTGCCAAAAGCTGATCCAGTCGCTCAAAGTTCGCAGGGGTGACCTGATCCAGCGACAAGTTTGTAAGCTCTGCAATTGCCTTTTGTTCATCTGCATCTGTTGTCTGAGTTGAGACAGAATTCTTCTGAAATAGCGGTGAATTGGCAAGCAGCCTTGCGGCTTGTTGAAAAATTGCAAGGCTCTCATTCACGACCTGTAATTGCAATGCTAAATTTTTACGTTCTGGGGCCGAAACAGGCAGCCCCTTCATTTGCTCTTGTAAATCTCTTTGATTCACCTTGAGTGCAGCAATATTCTTTGGTAGGGTTTCGCTTTGAAAGCGCTGCAAAACACTCAGGTCCGAAGCATTTGCGCCACTGTTGGTCAATTGCTTCAGACTTTGTAATGCTTCATTCAGCTGGCCAATCGTGCGATTATCTGGATTAGGCTCAGCAGCACCAAGCTTAAGCGTGTCTTGAACGCGAATTTGCAAGCTGTCGAGATTGGAAGTGGGTGCCTTTTCTATTTGAGGAGAGGTAGATTGGGGATTACTTTGAAGGAATGTAGAACGATCAAATTGGGCAGGGGGTAAAACCCGGGTTTCGACTTTCATCAAACAGGCAATTCCTTCTTAAAGCAGAGATGCAGGATTTGTATAAATGACGTGAATGTTTTTAATTTTAACAGGAAAATGTTTTTTTGTTTAACCAAGCAAATTAAACACAAACAATGACCCTATTCTCTATTAAAATAACAACAATTCAATGTATTTTAAATGTTCTGCAATGGGAGATTCCAAACCATGAAGACCATGACTTTACATCTGAATGAGTGCCCAGTTTTGAATCTCTTGCCCAAAATATGCGGCCCGTGAGACTTGGATTTGGTCTTCTCTGCCTGCCCAAAGCTGATCCAATTTGCGCGCGTTCTGCTTGAGCTTTGCAAGCGGTGTTTTGGGTTTGGCAAATATATGCGCGGCTGCTTGTAAGATTTGGCCCTGGGTTTTGAGCCCCATGGCCTGATACCCCTGAATCGCCTGAGCCAATAAAAAGCCCTTGCAGCGGCGGAAATAGCCTTCGAAGCCGTCGATTTTCAACTCTTTTTCGAGATAATTTGTGGCAAAACTGCGCGCCAAGGACGGAGGAAGTTTTTTGAGTTGTTGCAAATAAAAGCCATGGGAAAAATCTTGGCTGCGTATCAACTGATCTTGGAGATAGACCTCGACTTTGTCAAAAATATATTTGTTTTGTTGCTGAGGAGTGCGCAATTGGTAAAAAGAGTGGGGTTTGATGTGAGGGTAATCAACCAGTTCAGAACTTTTTTTGGCCTGTGTGGCCATGCGATCGCGCAGGGGAGACTTCATAACGGACTTTTGAGATTCAACTTGGCAGGCACTTAATACAGTTGTTGCGATCAGGCTAAACAAAAGGGGTTTCAAATAAGACATAAAGCTAACTCCTATAAAATGGGGATATTAGCTTAAACGCTGGAAGCAGAAAAAGGTTACACAACAGCCTCAAGCATCTCCGCCAGCAAGGCCAAGATCTTGTCATGCGAATCCCCCAGCCGGTGATCATCTTCTACCCAAAACAAAGGCACCTGCCGCGCCTCACACCAAACTTTAAGCGCTTCAGCGGGTATGATTGTGTCTTGCAATCCGGCCAAGACCACCGTCTGCTTCGGCAATTGCGGAAACAGCTGGCCCTCGGGCAAATGCAGGGCCGGAGCCAGCAAAAGCAGGCCGTCAAAGCGCTCGGGCATTGCCGCTGCCAGCATCACCGCCAGCAGGCCCCCCAGCGAGCTGCCGACGAGGATCAGCGGCTCGGTCTGCTCAGAGAGAAAGGCCTTGGCGGTTTCCAGGCGCAGAGACAGTTCTTGGCCGCTAAAGTCGGGCGAAAGCACCCGCTCAGGGTAAGCCGCCGCCAAAGTCTGATACTTCGAGCCAAAGGGGCCTGACTCTTGGCCATGTAAAAAAACCAGGTGTGTCATTCTATTTTCCTTAGATAGATGTGTGGGAATGAATCAAGTGCGGTTCAGCTTTGTATTCAATGGTCACATCCCACTGGGATTGTTAGGGAAAGGCGTTGGGCTGGCTCCGGGATTAAAGACACCGGCCACCGCTTTTTGGGCCAGTTCGCCAGCACATTCAGCCCCGACTTCTTTTAAAAAGCTGATCTGGGCGTCCGAGCTGTTGATAATCACCAAGACCCGCGCAGGGTTGGCTGCGACCTTGGTTTCGACTTTGCGCAAGCCACATTCACACACCGCGGCTTCATTGACGCCCAGGTTGCGCGCCGCATCTGGAATCACCTTCTGTTCTTGCAGGGTTTTGCTGCAAATCGGGGACAAGACTTGAACAAGTACACCCGCCCCCACGCTGGGTGCTTGGGTTTGAGAGGGTTGGTTATTTGTGCTACAGGCAATCAGCAGTAAAACCAGGGGAATCCATTTTTTCATATTTTCCTCGGAGAAATTGAGTTACGCGATTTTCAACAGACGCAGCCAAAGGCAGACAAACGCAGAAAAAGACCATTGGGTTCACCTGTCATCATCGCGCATCTAAACAGAAATTCACAGCCGAAAGACCAGCTTCATCCAGCTATTTTCCAAGATTATCTCGTCTTTGACCCGATCCAAATGGGTCAAACAGGGGCAAACCAAGCCCATAAACGGCATGGCATATTCCGCAGATGTCGCAGATAAAACCCGCCCCTGCAAAGGCGCAAAGGGCAGACCTTGTTTTAAATTGGGCCACAGGTATTCCTGTCCTGTGAGCGTCAGGCTCTGCCCATCTGGATCTAATTCAAAAATTTTTTCACTCAAATACAGCGTCAGAGACCCTTTGCTTAAGCGCGTGCGGTGAAAAACGCTCTCCCCTTTCAAGCGCACTTCAGTGCGCAGGTCGTATCCCCCCAGATGTGCGTGGCTCAGCCACATACTCACAAAGCGCAGCTTCATGGCCAACGGCCAATCTGCCCGCCAAAAACCCGGCCAATCTGTCACCGCCATGGTCAAATGCCACTGCCAGACCCCTTGGTTGTTTTCAAAATACTGCCGATGCAGGGGCTTGAGCAAATGATTCTCAGTGTGGGTCATGCTTTCAGAGAGATAAAGTTTTCAGTAGAAGGACGATTATCTAAAATTACCTGACGCATTATTTACCAAAATCTTCGAAATAAGCTTTGTTGGTAGATAGGTCACCTGGACCATTGAAGATCCCTATCAATCCCAGGCGTTGGGCCATATCATACGCAGATAATTCGTTTGATTCGGATTTTGACGCATCAGATATTTGAGCATCTGGAGAACCATCACCCAAAGGCTGGTCTGTTTGATTTTTTCGCAAATATTTCGATGCCAGAAATTCAACAAAATCCACAACTTCCTGTTGCATTTCAGGGGGAAGGGCGTTGTTCTTTTGATTCAAATTTTGGTCGTACAGCGCCATCTCACAGCTCCTGTTTTTAGTTATCATAACAGAAAGCCACAAGCGGTCTCAATGCGCCCACAAAGCATGTTGCAAAACATGTTAACATGCCCTGATGAACTTCTCTCCCGTAAATAGCCAGCAACCCGCTCCCGCCTTAGAAACCGCCCTTGAAAAGCACTTTGGCTTTAACCAATTCCGCCCAGGTCAGCGCGAAGTGGTCGAACGCCTGCTCAACGGGGAGTCTGCGGTCGCCATTTTTCCCACCGGTGCAGGCAAATCGCTCTGCTACCAACTGCCGGCATTGTTGCTGCCCCATTTAACCCTGGTGGTCTCGCCCCTGCTGGCGCTGATGAAAGACCAGATCGATTTTTTGCAAAGCCGGGGCATTGCCGCTGCCCGCCTCGATTCCAGCCTCAGCCGCACAGACTATGATGCCATTTTGAATCAGGCCCGCCAAGGCCAGCTCAAAATTTTGATGATTTCGGTCGAACGCTTTCGCAATGAGCGCTTTCGGGCCCAGCTGATGCGGCTCAAACTCTCCTTGCTGGTGGTCGATGAAGCGCACTGCATCTCCGAATGGGGCCACAATTTTCGGCCCGAGTACCTCAAACTGCCGCAATACCGGCAGGAATTTGCCCTGCCCCAGGTGCTTTTGCTCACGGCCACCGCCACCCCCGAGGTGCGCCAAGACATGTGTCAAAAATTTGCCATTCCAGCCCAGAACGTCACCCTGACGGGGTTCTACAGGCCCAATTTAAACCTGCAAGTGACACCGTTGGCCGAAGACAAAAAAATAGCCCATTTACAGGCCCGTTTGTTGGCGACACCCCAAGCGCCGACGATTGTCTATGTCACCCTGCAAAAGACCGCAGAATGGGTAGCGGCAGAGCTGAGCCAGGCCGGCCTGCCCGCGAGGGCCTACCATGCGGGCCTCGAAAGCAGTGAGCGCGAACAGATCCAAAACGCCTTTTTGGCAGGAGAATGCCCCTGTGTGGTTGCCACGATTGCCTTTGGCATGGGCATCGACAAAGCGGATATCCGCCGCGTGATTCACTATGACCTGCCCAAATCCATCGAAAATTACAGCCAAGAAATTGGCCGGGCCGGTCGCGATGGCAAAGAGTCTAGGTGTGAAGTCTTGGTCAACCGCCAGCGGGTCTCGGTGCTGGAAAATTTTGTCTATGGCGACACCCCCAGCTTAGTGTCGTTGCAGGGGCTCTTAAACGAAATCAAGGGCCACCCAGAGCCGCTTTGGGAGGTCAAATTGCGCAGTCTTTCACAGGCCTTCGATATCCGCGAATTGCCGCTCAAAACCCTTTTGGTCTATCTCGACCTGCGTGGCATCCTCAGCCCCAAATACACCCGCTTCGACGATTATTCCCTTAAGTTCAATCGCCCAGTGGAGGCGATCATGGACCAGTTTCAAGGTGAGCGCCGCGACTTTGTCGCAGCGATTTTTGACGCAGCTGAGACCAAACGGGTCTGGTCGCGGATCCCGATCGACAAAGTGCAGGCGAATTATGACCGGGCGGATCGGCAACGGGTGATTGTGGCCCTGGACTATTTTGCTGAAAAGGGCTGGATTGAATTGGAGACCAAACAGGCGGTGGAGGTCTTTGAGATCAGCGACCAGAGCTTTGATCCCAAGCATTTGGCGCGCGAATTGGCTGCGGTCTTTGCCGACAAAGAGATCACAGAAGTGGCGCGCATCGCCCAAATTTTGGCCCTGTTCGAAAGCCCAAGCTGTTTAAGCGCACGCTTGGCAGCGTATTTTGGCGAAAATATCTCGCAAAACTGCGGCCATTGCTCGGTTTGCCTGACAGGTGCAGCAGAAATTCCCCCTTTTGAAGCCCTGGCGCCGCTCACAGCAGAAAAACTCACAGAGCTGTGTCTGGGTTTGCCCGAGAAACTGGGCCCACACGACAGCCTGGGCCTGCGCTGCAAAATGCTCTGTGGCATTTCCACGCCTTTGGGGACCCGGCTCAAGCTCAAACAATTGCCTGCCTTTGGGGCGCTTGAGCAGTATCCTTTTGCCGAGGTTCGGGCTGCACTTCGGCCTTTTTTCGCCAATTGACAGGTATCACAGAGGGGGTTGATTCAGATCAAGTCAAGCCCTGTTCACGCCCATCATTTAAACCTGTTATGCTGGCTGCTGAATACAAAAAACCGCAAGCGATTGCGCAGTATGTGTACAAAGGCAGACCCCCTCTATGCAAGCAACCACCTTGATTCTGGTCTTAAACGCCGGGAGTTCCTCGCTCAAATTTTCGCTCTTGGAAATGCCACACGAGCGCGAAATTTTAAAAGGCATGGCCGAGCGTCTGGGAGAAACCCAAAGCCGCTTTATGGTTCATTATCCCGAAAAAAAAGAATTGGAATTGCCCCCTTCTGCCCATTTGCCTGCGGCCCTGTCGGCTTTAAAAGCCCTGCTCTCCAGGCAAAACCTCAGCCCGCGCATTGCGGCCATTGCCCACCGGGTGGTGCATGGCGGGGAGCGCTTTAAAAACACCACCCATCTCAATGGCGAAGTCTTAGACGTGCTCAAGTCCCTGATCCCTTTGGCCCCCCTGCACAATCCCGCCAATATTCAGGGCATCGAAGCCGCCCTGGCAGAATGGCCAGATTTGCCCCAATACGGCGTCTTTGACACCGCCTTTCACCAGACGATGCCCAAATTGGCCTACCGCTATGCCCTGCCCACGGCGCTTTACACCGAAGACGGGATCCGGCGTTATGGTTTTCATGGCACCAGCCACCAATTTGTCAGCGGCCGTTTAAGGCAATTAAGCCCGCAAACGGGGGAGCGGGTGATCACGGCCCATCTCGGCAATGGCTGCAGCATGGCAGCGATCTTAAACGGCAAATCTGTCGATACCTCAATGGGTATGACCCCGCTCGAAGGACTGGTGATGGGCACCCGCTGCGGGGATCTCGACCCTGGTGTTTTGCTCTATTTGCTGACCCAAAAAGGCCTGAGTCCCAAAGCGGTCAACCGCCTCTTAAACAAAGAATCTGGGCTATTGGGCCTCTCGGGCCTCTCCAATGATGTGCGCAGCCTCGATCGGGCCCGGCAGGAAGGCCACACCGGCGCTGCCCTGGCCTTGGAGATCTTCGCCTACCGGGCCGCCAAAGCGGCGGCCGCGCTCTGTGTGAGTTTGGGCGGGCTAGACAGCCTGGTCTTTACCGGGGGAATTGGCGAAAATGCGGCCTGGGTGCGGGAGCGAATCGTGGCCCATTTGGGATTTTTGGGCCTGGTGCTGGATCCCGAACTGAACCAGGCCTGCATGGGGCACGAGGCAAGGATCTCCCTGCACGAACACCCAGCGATCTGGGTCATCCCGACCCAAGAAGAGCGCATGATTGCCCGTGAATCTTTTGAAAAAATGAAAGCAGAAAACAAATGACGCAGATAATCTTATTGGCCCCGGTGGGCAGTGGTGTGGGCCTGACCTCGATCAGCCTGGGGCTCGTGCGGGCCTTTGAAGAGCGGGGATATCCCGTCGGTTTTTTTAAACCGATTGAACAATTTGCTGGCGATCGCTCTTCGGACTTGGTCAAAGTGGGTTCAGAAATAATGACCCAGGCCTCTTTGCCCCTGGAACAGGCAGAAGAACTGGTTTCGGGCGGGCAAACCGAATTGCTGCTCGAAAAAATCCTCTCACATTGCGATTGTCTGCAAGGCAGCAAGCGGATTTTGATTGTCGAAGGGCTGATCAACACAGATACCCTGACTTTTGGTGTGCGCCTCAACCGAGAAATGGCCAGAACATTGGGGGCAAAGGTGCTGTTGGTGGCCTCAGCGGAAGGCCACGATCTCGAAGCACTCTCGAACCGAATCGAAATCTCTGCCAGTTCGTATGGCGGTCTGGGCCAGGGCAAAGTGATTGGCTGTATTGTCAACAAAGTGGGAGGTCTGCGGGGCGAAGACACCCTTTCTCAGATGTCGGTCACCCCCAGCCCACAAGAAATCTTGCAAAAAACCGCAGAAATTCAGGCCCTTCCCCTTTTCCAAATGGCAGACTTTCCCCTGGTCGGTGCAGTGCCCTGGGAGCCCGAATTGGCAGCACCCCGGGTGCAAGATTTGGCCCGTTACCTCAATGCCGAAGTGATGTATGCAGGGGACATGGCCCACCGCCGCGTGCGCCGGATTGCACTCTGTTCGCGCACGGCTGCGCATTTGCACTCCCACTTAAAACCCAATTCGCTCTTGGTGACCGCGGGCGACCGCACAGATATTCTCATGGCTGCCAGTTTGGCAGCCCAGAACGGCACCAAATTGGGGGGGCTTTTGCTCACGGGTGGGCTGGGGATTCCCCCCAATATTGAGGAGCTGTGCAAACCCGCTTTTCGGGCAGGTTTGCCCGTCTTGCGCCTGCAATTGGATACCTGGGCAACGGCCCGACTGCTGCAAAACTATCCCCATGAATTGCCCCTCGACGATCGGCAACGCATCGACAAGGTCAAAGAAACCGTGGCTGGCCACCTCGATGGAGCTTGGTTGGACAAACAGGCCCAAGAAATTCAAGAAACCGTGCTCTCCCCGGTGGCGTTTAAACATATGCTGACCTTAAAAGCCCGAGCAGCAGGCAAACGGATTGTTTTGCCCGAAGGCAATGAACCCCGCACGATCAAAGCGGCGGCCATTTGTGCCCGGCGCAGAATTGCCCATTGTATTCTCTTGGGCGAGCCGACAGAAATCCAGGAGCTGGCCGATCGCAATGGCATCGACCTGAACATTCAGGGCCTGGAGATTTGGTCCCCCGAAACAGTCAAAGAGGGGCTGGTCGAACCCTTGGTGGCCCTGCGCAAACACAAAGGGCTGAGCGAAGACATGGCCCGCGATCATCTCTCTGACCGCGTAGTGCTGGGTACGATGTTGTTGCAACAGGGACAGGTCGATGGCTTGGTTTCGGGTGCCGTTCACACCACTGCAGACACGATTCGCCCCGCTTTGAGCCTGATCCGAACGGCCCCTGGCAACAGCCTGGTCTCTTCGGTCTTTTTTATGCTCTTGCCCGACCGGGTGTTGGTCTATGGCGATTGTGCGATCAACCCCACCCCCACGGCAGAACAATTGGCTGAAATTGCCCTGCAATCTGCGGAATCTGCCGCCAAATTTGGGCTTGAACCCAGGGTGGCGATGATCTCATACAGCACGGGCAGTTCCGGTGGGGGGGCCGATGTCGAAAAGGTGCGCAAAGCGACCGAAATTGCCAAGGCCCAAAACCCGCAATTGTTAATCGATGGCCCCTTGCAATACGATGCGGCGATCATGCCCGACGTAGCCCAGAGCAAAGCGCCAGACTCACCCGTGGCGGGCAAAGCCAATGTCTTTATTTTTCCCGATCTCAACACGGGCAATACCACTTACAAAGCCGTGCAGCGCAGCGCCAATGCCCTGAGCATTGGCCCGATGTTGCAGGGCCTGAATAAACCTGTGAATGACCTCTCGCGCGGGGCCTTGGTCGAAGACATTGTCTATACCATTGCCCTGACGGCGATTCAGGCCTAAATAACAGGCCTAAATAACAGGCCTAAAGAACATGCGTGGCGGAGCGTCTTTGGGAGCCCCCCCCCAAAGCCAGCAACCCCAACCAGAACAGGCCAGAAAGCAGTGAAACCCACATCCCCGCGACAAAACCGGGGGGCTCATACTTCATCGTAATTTGGTGTTTGCCAGGCCCGACCCGAATGGCACGCATGAAATAATGGGCGGTTAAGATCGGGGTCTCTTGCCCGTTGTCCCAGGCCCGCCAACCGGGCAGGTGCTGATCGGCCAAGACCAGATAACCCGAGGTATTGGTCTCCAAGGCCAGCTCCAGGTGGTTGTTTTTGTCCAATTTAAACTGCGGGCCTTGCCAGTGTTTCTCGCGGGCTTCAAAGGCGGGCACCTGTGCTTTGGCCTGTTTCAGGGCCTGATCGTCGTTCAAGAGCACACGGTTGCGGAAGTCGATGCCACTTTTGCTCATGGGCTCGGCCAGCAGCGCGGGAATCACCTGGGGGTCTTTGATTGCCATTGATTGGTAGTGAAAACGGGCACGGGGCAGGGCAGCTTTGTTTTCCCACAGCACCAATTGCATTTCGGGATATTCTTGGCGTTTGAGATAATGCCCTGAGCGGCTGTAATACGCTGTTGTTTTGGCATCGGGGGTCAAAGAGAGCACATACCGCACCCCCAACAGACTCTCATAAACCTGTTTAAATTCGGGTTTATCTAAGTCCAGGGCGTTGAGATAAAGACTGTTCATGACCAAGCCCTTTTGGCCCAGGGCAGCCCATTCGCCATAGGCATTGCGAAAGCCCCAGGCCAAGTTAAAATTATTCTGTAAACTGGCGTGGTGAAAGGCATTAAAGCGTAATTCTGGCCAGTTTTCCCACTGCGGCGCAAACGTCGGGGGCACCAGCACCTGGGGCGCAGCTGAGACCAACATACGGGCTTGGGAATTGCTCTGCAGGTCTTTTTCGAGCAGATATTGAGCGGGTTTGGAAGGGGCTTCAAACACCGCTGGGCTGGGTGCCAAAGGCATCGCAGCCAAGCCAGTAAAGAGCAAATCCAGAGCAATCCCCCCCAAGAGCAAGCCCTGAAGCAGGGGGTCAAGATTATGCCCGTTGGTTTCGAGCCGCTTTCCTTGATGCCCCTGCAGATAATACACAAGTCCAATCGCCAGGGCCAACACAGCTGCAAACAGACCTTGATTGCGCAAAAGGGCCAGAATCTGACCTGTTTGGCTGATTTGAGGGCTGCTGAGCTGACTTGTGAGCGCAGGCAGACTCAAAAATCCACAGGCCAGCAGCAATGCGCTAAAACCCGCGATGGCGGCCATCCGCCGAGCAAGTGGGGGTTGGTCTTTGAGCGCCTGAAAGACAAAAGCGGCGGCCAAGCTCAGGCCAAACGAGACAAAGACCAAGAGTTTGGAGGGGTACCTGAAAAAGCCCATGCCCGGCAGCGCTAACAGCAGGGAATAGAGGGGAAAATGTTTGCCCCAGGCCAAGAGCAACAAAAACAGCGCAAGCAGGCTGAAAAAGAGCAGGTGGGCCCTTTGCTGGAGCATTTTTAACAGACTCAAACCCGTGATAAGCAAAAGCAAGGGAAAAAGCCCCAGATAGCCGCTGATAAAAAAGGGCATTTTGGCATAGACAGCATCGCCCCAAAACTGATGCAGAGACAGCCCTTTAACCGTCTGATTGAGATAATCTGGCAGGAACAGCAAGAGGCTCAAAAACGGGTGGTAAGACCAGATCATACTCATTTCCCCCAGGCCCTCTGAGCGCACGGTATGCGGCAAAAAGGCCAGGGCAGGCAATAATTGCAAAGCACTCAAACCCACCCCCAAACCCAGAGCTGCCAGGCATTTCGCCAGGGCCAAACAGGATTGAAGCAAGGTCCCAGGGGCCTGTGGATCTGCAACTTTTGCATCTGAAGCGGCTCTGCGCAGCAACCAAAGGCCGTACACCAGCAGCAGGGCCGATTCAAAATACACAATTTCCAGGTGGCCACTCAAAATTTGCAGACCATAAAAGAGTGAAAGCATAAGGAAAGGGGTTATGTCTTTGGCTTTGGCTTGCAAACAGGCCTGAAAGGCCCACCAAACCAGGGGTAGCCAGGCAACCGTATTTTGCAGCGGATGAAAGCTGTGCAGTGAAGCCATCATGCCGCTGAAACAAAAGAACAAGGCCGCCAGCAGACGGGTTGAAAAAGACCAGCCAAAATGCCTGCCGAGCAGGTAAATGCCCAGACCTGCCAACAAAAGGTGAAAGAGCAAATTAAAGACCAAAACCAATTGAAACGGCAGAGCAGTAAAAAAGATCCACCCCGGCGGATAAAAAAGCGGGGGTTCCAGGACCGCCATTTGCGGGGTGCCGGCAAAGAGCTGGGGATTCCAAAAAGGCAACTCCCCTTGCCAGAGCGCGGATTTCATAAACTGCAATTGGGTGTAATAATTGTGGTAAATATCCCTGAAATACAGGGCTTTCCCCCCCAACAGCACAGGTGAGTATAACGCCAAGCCCAGCAAGAGCAGTAGGCCCAAAAACAGGAGTAGAGGGGGAAATTTGCGTTGAGGCATTCTGTTACCAGTCAGAACTGGCTCCCCCCCCATCGGAACTGCCGCCCCCAAAACTGTCAAAGGAACTGGAGGAATCGCTCTCAGAGCTAAACGAACTGCGCCACGTGTCTTCGGGATAAATCGCGGTGTCGGTTGAAGAGGTGTGGGTTGTGTGTTTGGTGTGGGTGGCGTGTTTGGTGTGTTTGGCTTTTGTGCTTGGGGCAACTGTGATGGCCTTGCCAAAAGAGCGGAAAAAGCCAATCACAAAGCGCAGAATCCAAAAGCCAATAAAGAGAATAAACAGAGCGCCAGCGCCGAGCAGGGCAAGCCCCCAAATCCACGCCTTGTCGTCGGGTTCGGCATAAGTGGCCACGCCCGCCTCCAATTCTTGCAGGGATTTCTGTTTGAGTTTTTTTTCAATCTGGTCCAAAGCCGCAGCGAGGCCGCCATCATAGTCCTGTTGTTTAAATTTGGGTTTCACGGCCTGGTCAAGCAGGGCCTGGGCCTGCTGGTCTGAAAGACGGGCTTTGAGGCCTGACCCAACTTCCAGCCGCATTTTGCGCTCTTTTAAAGCCAGCAAAAACAAGAGACCGTTTTGGTCTTGTTTTTTGCCAATCCCCCATTGGTTAAACAAGCGGGTGCTGTACGCCTCTACACTTTCGTCTTGGGGCAAAGCGGGACGGGTCACCACCGCCATTTCTGCACCTGTGGTCTTTTCGAGTTCAAACAAACGGGATTCCAGGTCTTGCGGGCGTTTAAAGACCTGGGCGCCGTCGTTGACCAAACCGATGGGTTCGGGGATTTTTTCCAAAGCCCAACAGGGAGTTGCGAGAGACACTAGGCAAAACGCCAAGAGGGTGTATTTTTTCAAATTTATCTCTTTCTCTGCTTTTTTCAGGTTTACTTAAAGATCTGAAGCTTAGCTGCTTGTCAGATTGATATTTAATTCATTAAAACGCCCTGTAATTAAAGGATCAATTTTGCCAATGGCAGTGATATTTTTTTCTTTGTAGGGTATTTTTTGCAAAACATATCTCATGGCATTCAGTCTTGCGCGTTTTTTGCAATTGGATTTGACCACCGTCCAAGGGGCGTCGGAGGTGTCTGTGTGAAAAAACATTTGCTCTTTGGCCACCGTATATTCTTCCCATTTGCCCAACGATGCTTTGTCCACCGGGGAGAGTTTCCATTGTTTTAAAGGGTGGTTTTCCCGCTCTTTAAATCTTCGCTTTTGCTCTTCTCGGGTGACACTAAACCAAAATTTAACCAAAATAATGCCATTTTGAACCAGGTTTTTTTCAAATTCTGGCGTCTGTTGCATAAATTCAGTATAATCTCTGTCTGTGCAAAAACCCATCACGCGTTCAACGCCAGCTCTGTTATACCAGGACCTGTCAAAGAGCACAATTTCACCTTTGGTCGGCAGGTGTTTAATATACCGCTGAAAAAACCACTGGCCGCGTTCTTCTTCGGTTGGTTTTTCCAGCGCAACCACCCGCGCACCACGGGGATTGAGGTGTTCCATGAAGCGTTTAATCGTGCCCCCTTTGCCCGCTGCGTCTCGACCTTCAAACAGAATCACCACTCTGCAGCCAGACTCTTTGACCCAGTTCTGCAGCTTGAGCAATTCAACCTGCAATTCATATTTCTGTTTCTCATAGTTTTTGCGCGACATGAGATTTTTGTATGGGTATTCTACTTCACGCCAATTGTTTAATAACTCGTCATCTGGGCGTATTTTTACAGGTTTTTCATTGAGGGAATTCTGCAATGTTAGCAGAATGTCTTGTTGCTCTTGCAAGCTAAAATTATTTAAATACGCAATGGCATTTGAGGTCTTGTCTTCGCTGCGCTTTAAAACATCTGTTAAAACAGATGTTTCATGGTGCATTCTTTTTTTTACTTTTTCTGCGACTGTTTTTACTTTGGCATTTTCAGGTGTTGTCACACCCAAAATATCCCCTTGAGACGTTCTTCGGGGCTTGCTTTCTTTTACCATGGTGGTTCCTTTGTTTCGTGTTGGGGTGTCGCAATCCACGGATCTGAATCATTAGCATTTTACAGGAAAGTCTGGATCTTCAATACCGATTTTAAATGACCCTCGACAAAATTATCACAATGCATTATGATGGTTATGATAATTAAACAAATACAAAAGGAAGAAAAAATGCAAGCACCTGAAACGGATTTACACGAGACCCCTCAAGATCTGATCGATATGGAAGCGGCGATTGAACTTTTAAAAACCACCCGTCCGACGTTTTACCGTTGGTTGCGCAGTGGCCGGATCAAAGGCATGAAAGTGGGAAGGCAGTGGCGCTTTTATCCCGAAGATATTGAGCGTTTTCTCAAAGGTCAGGGGCCACGGGTGGATCTGCCCCTGGATATTGCCCCTTTAAATGCCCAGTTGATCAGCGCTTTGGGTTCAGAGCCCGAAGATCTGAGAGCGTTAGAAGGCATCGAAAAAACCGTGCGCTTGATCCTGCGCTTGGCCCAAACCACCCAAGCCAGCCACCTGCACCTCGAAAGCCTTTACCAAAGTGAAGGTGAGACCCAAGGAGTTTTGCGCCTGCGCCATGAATCGGGGTTAACACCTGTTTTAACCTGTGACCGCCGCTATTTACCCGCTTTGATCAGCCAGTTTAAAAGTCTCGCAGGCTGTGATCCGCTGAATCAAGAGACGCCACAAGAGGGTCAGTTTTCAGATTTGTCTGGCCCCGAAAATATCCGGTTGCGGGCCCATTTTTTACCCGCACTCTTGGGTGAATCTCTTACCCTGACACTGCTCAAGCCGGATCAACAGATCAGTTTGGACATGCTCAAACTGAGACCCTCGGTGGATCTGGCCCTCAAAAATGCGCTCAAACAAGGCTGGGGGCTGATTATCACCAGTGGTCCTACTGGTTCGGGCAAAACCACCACCCTCTATGCCGCCTTGCAAGAAGTGGCCTCAGCCACAGTCAAAAGCATTGCCCTGGAGAGCCCGGTTGAGCGGGTTTTTCCCTGGGTGGTTTCGGTTCAGACGGAGAGCGAAAGTGGCGAGAGTTTTGTCGGGCCTTTAAAAAGCCTAATGCAAAGTGATCCCGATGTGATCCTGATTGGGGAATTGCGCGATACCGAAACCGTTGAAATGGCCTTGCGGATTGGCCTGACAGGGCATTTGGTCTTAACCCAATTGCACTGCGAAAATGCAATTCAGGGATTGCTGAGACTGGTGGATTTAACCGGCAGTGCTTATACCGTCACGGAAGCGGTCAAACTGGTGTTGAACCAACGGCTGCTGCGGCGGAATTGCCCTGCATGTTTGCACCAAGTGGTCTTGAGCAAAAGCCAAGTTCAAAGTTTTGAACCGCTTTTTGCCAAAGCGGGGAAAAGTCTCAAAGTGGGAACCCAATTACAACAAGGCAAAGGCTGCCCGGCTTGCCAGGGCACAGGTTACCGCGGTCGCTTGCAAATCACAGAGGCTTTGCCCATGGACCCGGCCCTGAGCCAATTATTGCACCAGGACGCTGAAGCGGGAGAAATTGCAAAAAAGCTAAAACAAACTGGCTGGAGCAATTGGCTCGAAGATGGCCTCGAACGGGTCTTGGCAGGTGAAAGCAGCTTGGACGAATTGGCGCGGGTGGCGGGCCTGCTTTAAACCTGCAACAAAGATTGCAGAAAGGCGTTTTTAGAGAGTGCTAAGGAGTGACTGTGCTCAAAATCTGAAACGCTTGCGGCTTACCTGCAGGCAGGTCGGGATCCACAGGCCTGTCTGCAGGAGGCAAAGCCGTTAGAATCAAAGTGCGTTCGGGCAGATTTCCAAATTCAACTTGGCCATTTGGATCCAGCATATCTCCATCCGAATTTGGGCTGAGACCGGGCACAAGCTGAAGCGCAAAACGGCCTTCCGCTTGGAGTTTGATTTGCAATTTCTGGCCAGGAGCAGGCCGCTTGAGTTTGAGGTATTCACTGCCCATTGGCAGGGGCCCCTGAGAGCGGTAGGTTTGACCGGGTACCAGCGTGGACTGAATTCGCACTTCTGCTTTGGGGCTGAGCAAAGCCCCTTCATGAAAATGTTTGCCATCGCTGTGGCGCCCTGTGTACCAGCGCCAGCGGGCAAACTCCACCACCGTTTGGGCATAATCCACCCCCCGTGGTAAGAGACCTTCGAGGGCATCGACCCAATCGGGTTCGTTGCTGCCTGGGCTGGGATAGCCTGTTTTGGGATCAAAAGGCCGGGGTCTGTTGCGGCTGTTTTTCCAGATCTGGGCGAGAAAATGGGGCTGATTGGCAAAATAGCGCTGCTCCAGAAAAAAGAGATACAGACATGCCCCATACGGATACCATGTCTTGTAATTGTCAAAATGGTGAACCGGCCATTCGGGTCGGCTTTGAAAGTCTTCGATCTGCTGCAGATAATCGTTGTCTTCGGGATAGACCTTGTCTTGAATAAAGGTCGCAGAGGTCTCAAAGAAGCCCGGACTTTCGTACCAATCCAAAGCGGCGTGTAAAGCATGGTTAAATTCATGGGCCGTGGTCGAATCCAGGATTTCGCCGCCATAAGGCCCCCAGGCATCGATGCTGAGATACGATTCCCAGGCATCCCACCAAAGATCTGGCTGTTTACTCGGACGGGTGGCCTCAACAGCAGTATCTGCTCCCCGCATGAGATAGACCTGAAGACGTTTGCTGCCAGTGCTGTCTGAAGGAATGGGGGGTGGAAAGCCCATCTGTTCAATTTCAACTTGCCAGCTTTTTTCGAGATAGCCCATCACCCGCTCAGCCTGGCTTTTGTCTCCAGGAAGTAAATAACGAACAGTGAGTGGATAGCGTTTGGAGTTGAGCAGATGGGGCCATTTCTGAGGCTGGTCAAGCAAATCTGCTTGGGCCTGTTTGGCTTTTGCGGCCTGGCTTTGGAGCGGAGAGGAGACCGGAGGGAGGGCCGGTAAAAAACTGCAGCCCGCCACCAAAGCTGGCAAAAAAATTTGAATCAGACCCGCTTTCAAAACCGCTCAACCTGCCTTTTTGAGATCCTCATTTTTTTAGTATACGCCTGGGCTGACTGAACAGGAAGACCCCCTCATGTACTTAAAATGTCATAAATTGCCCTCTATTTTAAACAAAGAATTAAATATTAATTTTATTTGAAGTTGACTATGTAACCTTTTGTCAATCATGGCGTATGATAATAAGATCAACGCTCTGGACACGATTTGATGAATTCACTCGTATCTCACCAAGACTGGCTTATCTTGCTTCAACAGGGAGAACCCGCTCAACAGATCGATGCTGCCTTGGCATTGGGTGAAAGTGGTGATCCTGAAGCCTTGGATCCGCTTTTGAAGGCCCTGCGCGACCCGCAGCCGCTTTTGCGGGAAGCAGCAGCCCAGGCCCTTGGCTTTTTAAAAGATCTGCGCGCGGTGGATGGTTTAACCGATGCCCTGCATGATGAAGACGGCGAAGTGCGTTTTAATGCAGCCCGCTCTTTGGGCTTGTTGCAATCTCCCAAAACAGTGTTTTCGCTGATCCAGGCCCTGCGGGATGCCAACCCCGAAGTGCGGTTTAAAGCGGCTTGGGCCCTCAGCCAAGTGGGGGATCTGCGGGCCGTGGCCGCACTTTTGGAGGCACTCCAAGATCCCCACGCCTGGGTGCGTTACCATGTGATCGAAGCGCTGGGCCTGTTGCGGGCAGAAATTTCGCTCAAACCCCTGCTCAAAGCCTTACACGACCCCCGCTATTTTGTCAGGTACAAAGCTGCAGAAGCACTGAGTTTGCTCAATTGCCCAGAGGCCGTAGCGCCTTTAATGACCCTTTTACAGAAAAAAAACCTCGATATTCGCGATAAATTGATCGAAGCGCTGGGCATGCAACGTGATTCCCGCTGCCTGCGGCTCTTTTTAGGCTTTTTAAAAGATCGCAAAGCCCAGGTTCGGCGCAGGGCGGTTGAAGCCTTGGGCATGTTGCGTCATCCAGAGGCTCTCGATGCCGTGACAATGGCATTAGAAGATGATTCAGCCTGTGTTCGCGAGGCGGCAGCGGAGGCCTTGGGCCGCTACAAAAAGGCCACAACCCTGCTCAATTTAATGCAGACCCTGAATGATCCGGCCAGTGAAGTCAAAGTCAAAGTGATTTGGGCACTGGGGCAATTTAAAGATATTCGGGTTTTGGCTGGACTCATCAGAGCACTGCAAGATGAGGCCCCAGATGTGCGGCGACAGGCTGCGGAAACCATGGGGAATTACCGGGATCAAGAAAGCCTGAACCCGCTATTGCAGGCCTTAAACGATTCCGAACCCCAAGTGGTGGCAGCGGCATTACAAGCATTGGGTCAATTGGGTGAACCCGCTGTGATTCCCGAGATTCTCAGCAAAGCCCAAAGTGATTATGCCTGCATTCGCTTAATGGGGATCAAGGCCCTGGGCCAATTAAAAGCCCAGGCGGCACTGCCTTTCCTGTATAAGGCCCTGATTGATGAAGAGGCAGAGATCCGCAGTCAGGCCTGTCGGGCCTTGGCTCTGATTCAAGACCCGGATTCATTGGATGTTTTGCTTGAAGCCTTGCAAGACAAAAATTTTAATGTTCGGATCGCTGCCTCTCAGGCCTTGCGCAGCTTAAACAATCCCAAAGCGGTCCCGGCTTTGATTGCCGCTATGATGGACCGCCGCACGTCGGTCAGACAAAAAGTGGCTGAGGCCCTGGCCCATTTTCATTCACCCCAAAGCCTGCAGACCTTTATTCAGGCGCTGAATGATCCCGATGAAATTATTCGTATGTGCGCGGCCCGAACGTTGGGTCAATTCAGAGATCCCGATGCCTTTGTGGCGCTTAAAAAAGCGCTCAAAGACGAGTCGATTTATGTAAGAGAATACGCTTCGGAAGCCCTGGGCCGGTTTTTGGTCGATGCCCATCAAAATACCCAACACGCGATGCGCATGAGCGCATGAGCGCCTGAGCGCCTGAGCGAATGAACGCATGCAAATTCAGATCAGAACAGCGTTTGGGCCTTGATCACCAATTGCAGGTTTTGATCGATCAGGGGCAAGATCCCGAGTAGCTGATCTGGCAAGCTTAAAATTGGACTTTTTGTTTGTAAATGGTAAGCCTCGGCCTGTTGCCAATGGGCGGCAATGCGTTCACTTAAAGCCCCTTCTGGCCAAGAATAATAATACACTTTCTGCTTAGAGAAGTCAGGCAGGTCAGTGCTACTGCTGCTCACGCCGCGGGCCCCATCGGCAAACCAAGTGACTATTTCGGTTTCAAAACGAAAGGAACTGAGTAATAAGAGGGCTATTCCCTTGTGGTTATCCGCCAATAGCAGGCGTAAATACACATCTGAGGCCGGTTCCCAAACCAGATCAGTCATGGTTTGAAAGCCCTCTGCTTCCCACCACTGAGTGGCCTCTGCCAATTGCCGTTCTTGAAGTAAATTTAAACATGCGTGTTTTGCAGACCAGAAATTGCCGGAGTGTCCCTGAAAGAGCAATTCCGCTCCTTGAATCGGCGATTGGGTCCCATAGGAACCCAACTCAAGTTGAGCGGTATCACATTCAGCCATCAGGGTCTGGCTCTGAGATAAGTCCCAGACGTCAGCAAAGCCCCTTAAAAACAGCCGTCGCCCCAAAAAAGCCCGTCTGGCCCCATCAGGCACAGCGATGTGGTAATCAGCGGAAACAAAATAATCGCGGTCAAGTTCAGCCATTTCTCGCTCTGCATCTAAACAAAAACGGCTGAGCGCCTCAGTAGAACCGAGGTTGTATTCCCCCCCATTGACAACCCATTCGGCCAATGCCAAGGCCTGAGCGAGCCGGAAGGAATCTCTGATGGGTGCTGCAGCTTCAAGCAAAAATCCTGTTTTTTGCAAAATGCCCGCATAACGCTGAATGCCACCAGGGTTGGGTTTGTCTTCAGATTCAGCCTCCAGGGCCAATGGTGCCAAGCAGAGTTCCAGACGTATCCCAAAAGGCAGTTGGGGCAAGAGATATGCCCAGGCGTCGGCAAAAGCTCCCCAGTTGCCAAAAGGAGTGCCATCGGGCTCACAGTGCAAATAAGAGCGCAGAGGGGGGTTCTCTGCTTGCACGAGTACCGAACGGGCAATGGCTGGCCATTGGAGTTGGGGCAAAGGGGTTGAGCAGGCTTCAAAATCCAAACAGAACAGCGGGGCCACATATTCAGCGGCCAACCAGCCCAATACAAACAAAAGCAGCGGGGCAGAATCGGATTTTAAACACAGGGCCTGATCAAGTGGCTGCAGGGTGAGATTTCCGGCCAAATGTTGGATTTGGCTGAGGGGAGAAGCCGGTGCTTGCTCGGTTTTGTCTGGCACGAGGGGTTCTGAACCCAAAACCGAGGGCAAACCCAAGACACTTAAAAAGAGGGGCAATACGGGGCGCAGCGATTGAACAAGGGACAATTTGCCACTCGGCATCAAGGTTTCAGCCTGTTTGAGCAGTTCGTCAGGGGGAAAGGCCAATCCTTCAGCCAGAAAAGAGGTCAGTTCAGCGAGAGATGTAAATTCAGGCAGATTTTGCACAGGTGTCAATGCGGACAGGGGATGTCCCCGCAAGAGTGAATTGGGTTCTAAAACCAACCACAGCCCTGAGTCTGGCCAGGAGGAAAACCAGGCCTGAAGTTCTGCACTTGAGACCTGCCAGTCATGAAAGCCACACCAGGTCAAAGTTTGGGTTTCGTTGGGAAGCTCGGCTTGTAAGCCACGGCTTTTAAATTGTTCAAAAAAGGGGGTCAAATCCCCGTCAGGAGCTTGAATCACCAGATGATAACGCATCACAACCCGCCTTAAAAAAACTTTTCCGAACTGTATACTTCTGTATTATAATAGACAGGATGGGAAACGTAAATCTGAGCAAATAGGGAGACGAACGTCCAAAATGCACAAGCTGGGGTATACAGAAGGCAATGCCGATAAATTTTGGCAAATTGAGCGGGTAGGCTGCGAAGTCCAAATCCAATGGGGACGAACAGGCACATCGGGTCAAAGCCAGGTCAAACAGTTTGGTTCTGAAACCGAAGCCGAGCAATTTTTGGAACAAATGCTTAAAGCCAAATTAAAAAAAGGCTATCTGGCACTCGGCCCAGAAGCAAACGAGGCGGCCTCAGCCGCAAATAAAACGCTCCCAAATCCCCCCCCAAACACATTGCCCAAGATGACTTCAAAAACCACTTCAAAGACAGCTTCAAAACCCCCTTCAATAACGACCTCACCTCTCCCCTCAAACCTCACCCCAAAACCCGTCTCAATGCCAGCTCTCATTCCAGGCATCAACTGGACCGCCAAACTGCGTGAAAAAGAGCTGGTCACGCAGTTTTACAAATTTACCTATCCCGGAGAGATCGTGGTTTTAAAACCCGAGGCCGATACCACTTCGGCCTGGAAAAGTCTCGGTCCCGAGTTGGAAAAGGCCCTGCAAAATATACTTTGGATGGGGGATACCACCTGGGAGGAATTGGGAAAAGAGATGCGCAATTTGGCCATTTCAGTCAGCCCCCAACAACTCTCCAGAGAAAGTGCAGCGCTGATCATGGCTTTAAGTCGCCGCAGACAGGCTGTGGATTTTTTATGGCAGCTCTTGGGCCCAGAGGCCTGTCTGCAAGCCTGGGTGGCATCGTTATACATCCATTCAGAAGTCTGTTACAACGCTGAACACAAAAGATATGTCACAGAGATCAAACGTCGGAATTTCCCTGCCCCACTCAGCGAAAGAGAACTGGGAAATGCCAAAATTTGGGGCCTGCGTGCACAAATTGAAAAGCTGGAGCCCCCTGCTGCTGAGGCCTTGGCACACTCACTAGAGGACCTGCGGAGCAAAGCTCAGTTGAGTCTGCGCCTGGGTTTGGACTGGCTGTTTTATAACCAAGCGGATTGGCAAGAGACGGATATCTCAGCATGGTTGGCACTTAAACCAAGCACGGATTACGATCTGTGGAAATCCGGTTGGTTGCTCTGGCCCTGGCTGCGCAATCCAGAATTATTGGATCAAATGGCAGAAAATTTTATCTCTTTGGCCAAGGCGCACCCAGATTTGTGGGACACCCTTTCACTGATCCACGAACCCGCCCTGTTCTGGCTCTTGGAACGTGCAGGCCAGGGCGCAACCCAGAGCTTATATGCCTGGATTGTGGCAGGCAAAAGAGCCGCAATTCGCAAAAAAGCGGTGTCTGTACTCAAATTAATTCAATCAGAGGCGGCATTCAGCTGTTGGTTTCATTTACTTAAACACAAAGATGCAGGCAAAGAAGCCCATCTCCAGCTCAGTCAAAACCCCCTGATCGGCATAAAAATTTTAATTCAGGGCCTGCACAAACGCAAAAGTTACCCCGAGGCAGAATCCTTGCTGACAGGCCTCTTGCGCAGCGTCTCAGCTGAGAGCTTAATGACACTCAAACAGGAATATGGAAATGAATTGGGGCGTTTTTTACCCGAAGCCCCCTCTGCTCCGGCGGCTGCAGCTTTGCCCAGCTATTTTAAATCTGAAAATTGGCAATTTTCCGAAGAAATTTGTAAGTCCTGGCCAAAATTTAACGATCTAGAACTGCCACTCTCCCCAGCCAAAATGGATTTTTCCAGGCCTGTACTCGAAAGCCATTCAGAATTTAGACCGTATATTTACGACAAGCCCCCCCTGACAGACAAACGGGACCCCGAAATGTTAAACCGGTTTTCGGGTTTTGACCATGTCATGTTGCACCACCTCGACTGGCTCTCAGATACAGCGGCTTTAAAATTCTGGAACGAAACACCTTGCAGTCGCTGGAATCCCTACGATCCCAGTTCAGAAGATTTGAGCAAATTGGCAATGCGCTTTGGTATAGCGGGATTGCCCGGTTTTTTGGGCCTGCTCAATAAATTCCCGGATGCGACATATCCCACCCTTTGTTATTTTGATACCCCCGGAGTTGTGCCTGTTTTGCTCAAAGGACTCACGCTGGCTTCGCAACGGGGAATCTGCAATACCTGGTTTTTAAGGCACCCGGCCACGGCTCTGCGGGGCTTGATTCCACTGTGTTTAAACCCCAAATGGGGCTTACAAATCGAGGCCCTGCGCAGGGTGATACAGATCATTTCGGGCACTGAATCACAAACTGCGGCTATCAGCCAGGTTGAATTTCAGTCCTTGAAGACGGAATTTTCTCCTGAAGTTCAACTTGCAATGGACGGCCTTGTGGGTCTGGACCCCTTTTTGTTGCGGCCAGGCAAACGGCCCAAATTGCCCTCTTTTTGGAAACCAGATCAATTGCCACCTGTCAGGCTCAAAAGTGGCGAAAGTTTGCCCACAGAGAGCCTGGACATTTTGGCTCTGACCTTGATGCTCGACAGCCCAGGACGGCCCTATTGCGGGATCGAAAAGGTCAGACAACTCTGCAGCCCGGAATCTTTGGAAGCCTTTGTGTTGGGTCTGTTTGAACTCTGGCTGGGTGATGGGGGCAGTCTCAAACAAGAATGGGCCTTTTGGGGTTTGGCCCATTGGGGGGCAGAAGAAGCGGTACGCCAACTGGTGCCCCGTTTGGAAAAATGGCCCGGCGAGCGTTCGGTGCAAAGGGCACTATTGGGACTGGAACTGCTATTTGCCATGGAAAATGTCGAAAACGCCTGGCCCGAACTCCACCGACTGTCCCTCAAGACCCGTTATCCCAGCGTGCAAGACAAAGCCGCGCAACTCATGCGCAAACTGGCCCAAGAAAACCCCGAGGGTTCAGAAGGTCTGGGAGATCGCCTGGTACCCAAATATGGACTGGATCACGCCAGTGGCAGGGATTTTGATCTGGGCGAAGGTCAGGGTTTGCGCTTGCAAATCAGCGCGGGGGGAGTTCTGGAATTGTTTGATGGCGCGGGCAAAAAACGGCCCAAGATGCCGAGTAAAGGCGAGCCCAAAGCCCTGAAAAACCTCAAACAGGCCCAAAAAGAGTTGGAAAAACAAATTGCGTTTCAAAAATTGCGATTGGAAAGAGCCATGTACCAGGGACGGCGCTGGTCTGTGCAGGCCTTTGAATCGACTTTACTCAACCATCCGCTGCTCAAACCCCTTGTGTTTGGTTTGGTTTGGGGAATCTATCTCGCCGGAGAAGAACGTCCAAATCGCACAGTCTGCCTCAACAGCGAAGGGGTGTTTGTCGATCTCAATCGGCAGCCTGTCAACCTGACTCTGGGGCAAGAAATTGGACTGGTGCACCCCGTGGAGATCTTGCCCACGCTTCAAAATTGGCGGGCGTTCTGGGCCCAGGAATTGAGAGTACAGCCCTTTGAACAATTGGAACGGGAGATCTTTATTCCGACTTTGGCAGAGTTGAACAAAACCCGATTGCCAGATCCTGGCAAAGTTGCCTCGGGCAAAGTTTTGGCTTTGATCAATGATGCCGATTGGAAAGCCCCCAAAAATTCAGAAGGTTTACTTTGCAAAGAACTGGGGCGGGGCCTGTTGGCAGAATTGACACTTGAATACCATCTTTGGGCCCTCAAAGAATACCCCGAAGTGGAGGTTTTCCATGTGCTTTTGCGCCGTTCTGAGAGTTACGGGGAAGTCCGTTTGGAAGAGATTCATCCGATCGCCTATAGCGAATTGCGCAGGGATTTGGCGCGTTTGCTTTAAAAGCCCGGATCTTTGTTTGAAGTTATTTTAACTCTTTGGAATGGGGCTTGGGAAAACGCAAATACATGATCTCGGTGGCTGTCTCTTCGACGGCTTTGTGGGAGACATCGACAATCGGACAACCCAGTTCTTCGATAATGCGATCGGCATAGTCCATTTCGACTTTGATCTGTTCAAAGTCGGCATAAGAGGAGTGGGCAGGCAGACCCAAACTCTGTAAACGGGCTGTGCGGATATCGTGAAGGACCTCAGGGCGAATTTTGAGGCCAACACATTTGTCTTTGTGCTCAAACAATTCTTTGGGCGGGGCAACGTTATATACCAAAGGGTTGTTCGCCACTTTCATGGCATAATTCTGAGCCAAATACATGCAGGTCGGGGTTTTTGAGGTGCGAGAAACCCCCACCAGAATGATATCCGCCTTTTCCATGCCTTTGGGGTCTTTGCCATCGTCGAGTTTGATTGCAAATTCGACGGCTTCAATCCGCTTAAAATACTCTTCGTCCAATTCGTGCATCATGCCCCGCTCATTGCGAGGAGGGGTAATCCCCAATTGTTTGCTAATGGTCTGAATCAGCGGGTCGAGCAAATTGACAATGGGAATTTTAAACAGGGCGGCCTGCTGGTCGATATACTCTTTTAAGGCCGGAATCGAGAGGGTATACGCAATCATGCAGGGACGGGACTGTTCCATGATTTTGATAATTTTGTCGATTTGTTCTTGGCGTGTGATCCGGGGCAGGGGCACATATTTGATCTCTTGAGCATGGCGAAACTGGCGAATGGCCGCCTTAGAGAGGGTCTCCGCTGTTTGGCCCGTTGAGTCAGAAAGGGAATAGAGGGTGAGGATTTGATTGTCTTCAGACATCCGCCAATTCCTCGCGTCCCATGAACCAATTGATCGCAGGCTTGCGATTGGCTCCCGCCTCGTCGACACGTTTAATCAGCGCATCATGGGGCGCATGATTGACAAAATCCGGATTTTCACGGGACTCTTTTTCAATTTGTTGCATGGCAGCTATAAAGCGATCAAGGGTGGCCCGATTTTCGGTCTCTGTGGGTTCAATCATCAGGGCTTCGGGCACAATCAGGGGAAAGTAGACCGTTGGCGGATGAATGCCAAAGTCAATCAGGCGTTTGGCCACGGAAAGGGCATTCACGCCCACTTCTTTTTTGAGGTTTTGGGCTGAGAGCACAAATTCGTGCATGCAGGGCCGATCGCCCCCGTGGGGCAATTCAAACAATTGGCTCAGGGAGTGGCGCACATAATTGGCATTGAGCACGGCATCCACACTGGCCTGTTTGAGTCCGACAGGGCCCATGGCACGGATATATGTCCAAGCCCTGACCAATACGCCAAAATTGCCGAAAAAACTGCGCACCCGGCCAATTGAATGCGGTAAGTCTGTATTGAGACCATAACTGTGATCTTCGTTTTGCACCACCACCGGGCAGGGCAAAAAGGGTTTGAGAATATCTCTAACCAGCACAGGCCCAGCACCAGGACCGCCCCCGCCGTGGGGCGTGGAAAAGGTTTTGTGTAAATTGAGATGTACCACATCAAAGCCCATGTCCCCTGGCCGGGCCATGCCCATAATGGCGTTGAGATTGGCGCCATCGTAATAAATCAAGGCCCCCGCAGCGTGTACCGATTCAGAAATGGTCAGAATATTTTCTTCAAAAATGCCCAAGGTGTTGGGATTGGTCATCATCAGCGCAGCTATGTGTGGCCCCTGGCTTGCCAGCAATTCGCTGAGATGGTCCATGTCCACTTGGCCTGAGGCGTTCGAGCGCAGGGTCACGACTTGAAAACCGCACATCGCGGCAGAAGAGGGATTGGTACCGTGGGCATTGTCGGGCACCAAGACGAGATTGCGCTCAGTATTGCCGTGATAGCGGTGGTAAGCCCGGATCATTAACATACCCGTCATTTCACCATGGGCCCCAGCTGCGGGCTGCAAACTACAACCGGGCAGCCCCACGATCTCACTCAAATAGGTCTGAAGCTCAAAGAGCATTTGCAAACTGCCCTGAATTTGCGCCTGGGGCTGATAGGGATGGGTATTGGCAAAGCCAGGCATCCGCGCTGCGTGCTCATTGACCTTGGGATTGTATTTCATCGTACACGACCCCAAAGGGTAAAAATCCACATCGATGGCGTGATTTTTGTGGGAGAGGGTTATAAAATGGCGCATGACGTCTAATTCGGTCACTTCGGGCAGGCCCGCAGGTTTTTTGCGCAAGAGTCCGGCTGGAATCAAATTCTGTGTTTGCAATTCGGGCAGGGGATCTGAAGGCAAAGTCACGCCCCGGTGTCCGGGTTGACTGCGTTCAAAAATCAAGGTGGTGTCGTATCTACTCATGGGTTAAACTGTTTCTCCGCGGGCATCTGTGGTGTAACTCAAGTGTTACTCAGAATACCATGGGATAGAGATCAGGGGTAATGTGGATATATTTGACAAGGCTCCCTCCCAACTGATATTTTAATATTAAACCATCTTGCTGAAAAACAATTAAAGAGCCCAAAATGCCCACCCATTACAGCGGTCCTCCCCAAGAGATTCAGGCTCTGAATGCCTTTATAAACCTGATTCGTGCTGCCGATTCAATTTCTGCCAAGATCAATACCGCTCTCTCGGACTATGGTTTGACTGAAACCCAATTTGGGGTCTTGGAATCGCTCTTTCATCTCGGTTCGCTCTGCCAAAAAGCGCTCGCAGATAAATTACTCAAGAGCAATGGAAATATCACGATGGTGATCGACAACCTCGAAAAACAAGAGTTGGTCTTGCGCCAACGCGACAGCCGCGATCGGCGTTATATTACCATCCACCTGACGCCCAAAGGCCAAAGCCTGATGGAAAAAATTTTCCCCGCCCATGTAGGCCGGATTACAACTTTAATGGGCGTACTCAATCCCGAAGAGCAAGAAGCATTGCGTCAATTGTGCCGCAAGCTCGGCAAACACGCCCAGGAACTCTGTCCTGAAACCCTGCGTTAATACACCCAAGCTGCTTTTTTTACACGGCTTTGCCGGTTCGGGCTTAGACTGGGAATTTTATCTGCAGGCCCTGTCTGAACAATATCTGTGTGAAGCCCCTGATTTGCCGGGTCATGGCCAAAACCCCTCTGCCGTTGATACGTTTGAGCACGCAGTCCAAGGGTTAAAAGCCAAAATGAAGTCTGAAACTGAAACAACCTGGGTTTTGATTGGCTATTCGCTGGGCGGGAGATTGGCCTTGGCCCTGGCTTCAGACCCAGACTTAGCCCAAGAGGTCCGTGCCTTGGTGCTGATCTCAAGTTCTCCCGGCCTTAAAACAGAAGCCGAAAGAATTCCCCGCCAAGCCTGGGAAAAAGAGTGGGCCAAGCGTTTTTGCAGCGAACCTTTGGAAAGTGCCTTTGCGGCGTGGTATGCCCAACCTCTCTTTGGCCAGCTCCAAGCACTGCCAAACTACCTTGAATTGCAAAAGCGGCGAGAAAAAAATTCTGGAATCGCCTTGGCACAGAGTATGCTTGCCCTTGGCAGTGGTGCTCAGCCCCTGCTCTGGTCTCGATTGCCGGAGATTCAATTGCCCTGCCTGTGCCTCTGTGGTACCAGCGACAGCCGTTACGTGGCGCTCAATTGTGAAATGGCAAAACGCTTGCCCCAGGCAGAAGTGAAAGTTCTGCCTGGGGTGGCCCATGCCCTGCACCTGGAATCCCCCTCCAGTACCCTCGCTGCCCTCTTGCCTTTTTTGGAAAATCAAAGGGGCCTGTTAAAATAAGCTCAGATCGGGTATATTCTTTCAAGTAGCAAATGAGAGGCGAACGAGACAGTGGGATCTGATTTATCTGCCCGGCCCCGCACCCTGCCCCCCTCCAAAAAATCAGCACGCAAGTCACTGCCAGCGGTGATTGACAGTGCAAATCGCGCCATCGCCTTGGGAGCCCCGCCTACCCAAGCCCCTTTGGGTGCCAAACATTTGGCCCGTTTTCATTTGCGTCAGGCTGAAACCTGGCTCAAAGATGGCAAGACCAGCGAAAGCCTAAAAGAGCTTAAAGAGTGTTTGGCCCATGCCCGAACAGAAGGCCAGACCTTTGTCCAAGAACTCAATGAAAATTTGATTCCTTTGTTTTTGGCGATTGGCCATTTGGAAAACCGTGAAAGCCGTTTTAAAACGGCCCTGGATGCCTATGATCGGGCTTATGAATTGGCCATTTCTGCGACACCCATTCACCCGCTTTGGCTTGCCCAGGTTTGCCTCAATCGTGGCTTGCTCTATCAGCGCATAGACAAACCCGAAAAGGGACTTGAAGATTTTAACCAGGCTGTGCAGTGTTTGTTGTCATTGCAAGAATCCAGCCCTGAACAAATCAGTCTCTTGGCCCAGGTCTACCGCAACCGGGGAGAATTACAAGAAAGCCTGCAATTAACAGAAGCCGCCTTACAAGATTTTACCCAGGCAATTGTCTCCCAAAACAGCTATGCTCAGCCCCCCGACGTACAAGAATTGGCTGAATCTTCACGCAAATTGGGGCTTTTACACCAACACCAAGGTCAATCTGCACAGGCTGTGGAATTATTCAGCCAAAGCATTGAAGGCTATCTCAGCCTTTTGGCCAAAGGGCGTCAAGAAACCCGCCAAAATTTGGTCTCGACCCTCCTCAACCGCTCCCATGCCTTTCAAGAATTGGAAATGTATGCAGCGGCGATCAGCGACTGTGATTTGGCCTTAAATTTGGTCGAAGAGGGCCCCTACCCCCAGCGTGAGGCCCTTTTGATTCAAGCCCGTTTGGCCACAGCCCGCGGGCTGCTCGATTGGAAATCCCAAGACGAAGCCCAGGCCCGCGTGGACTTTCTCGCCGCTTTGTATTTTTATACAGCCCTCAAAGAGAAAGCACATTTGGCATTTGAATTGGAACAGGTCAGATTGCATCTCAATTTGGCCCGACTCTGGCAAGAAACAGATCATGAAAGGGCTTTGGGCCATTATCTTCAGGTCATTCAAGGTCTCAAGTCACAATCGCTCGCTTCAGAGGCCGCCCTCTTGGCACAGGCCTACCAAGAACGCGGCAATTTACTGCGCGAAACAGGCCAGGCTGAAGCTGCTCGGCATGATTACCTAGCAGCACTCCAAAAGTTTAAACATCTCGCCCCCGCCAAACGGCTGCCCGTCATTGCCAGCATGGCTCAGACGGCTTTGCAATTGGGCTTATTGGCCTCTGAAAAAGGCCAGGCGCAAGAGGCCCACGGGTATTTTGACAAGGCGATTCAGTGGCTGGGCCCCGTCAAGCCCCAAAACACGGTTGAACCCAGCCATATTTGGGTGCAAAGCCATTATTTCAGAGCTTTTTGCCGAGTCTTGGAACTGAATCAACCCAGCTTGGCTCTGGCAGATTTTGAAGAAATTGAAGCGGTCTGCCCTGGTTATGTCAGCTACGATTTGGCCTGTCTTTACGCCCGTTTGGGTCAATTAGAAAAGGCCCTGGACTACCTGAAATTGCATTTAAAGTCAGAATACCGGCTCGAAACCTCGGAAATTAAAGCCGATCCCGACTTAAAACCGCTGAGGAAACTCCCAGGCTGGAAAGCCCTGTTTAAAAAGTCTTAAGGCTGTTTTTCTGGGGGCAAGGCCTGAACAAAGGTGCGGATCTTGGCAAAGATCTCTTGGCGCAAATCGGCATTTTCCCAAAACAGATCATGACTGGCACCCCTCACCATTTGAACCTGGGCCATGGGAAATTTGCGTTTGAGAAAGGGCAGATTGTGTTTCCAATCCACCACTTCATCGAGGTCGCCTTGTAAGATCAGGGTGGGTATTTGAGAGGGCGGCAGGCCCTCTACCACCTGTTCATTCCACTCAATCAGGGCGCGCACCCAATTGATGGGGGTGTTGAAATATTGCAGGGGATCGCGCTGCACAAATTCCATAAATTCGGGGTCGGAAGTGGTGCTGCGCACGATTCGAGGCAAATCTGAAATAAAGACCCGCCCGACGGTAAAACCCGCCAAGGAGAGTTCCCAAAGATGCGAGCGCACCAGAGGAGCAGCCAACACCACCGCTTTAAACGGGTGTTGCGGGGTGCGCAAAAGATAGGACCAGATTCCCGCTGCACCTGTGCTGTGGCCCACTGCCAAGAGGGGGTGGGGCACCTGGTTTTGGGCAAATTCGGTCACGGCCTGAAAGGTATCGGTATAATCACTGAATTGTGCGATATCTGCCTGTTTCCCCGTAGACAGGCCATGTCCGGGCAAATCTATTGTGAGCACAGCATATCCCAAGTCCAAAAAGTTTTTGACCGCATAATGCTGGATTCCCGCATGGACAAAGTAGCCATGGGTCAAAAAGACGGTGCCTCGGGGATGCTCAGGCCGAAAATACTGAACAAAAATCTGCTCTTTGAAGGTTCCTTTGTGAACTTCCAAATAGCCCGCTTGTTTGGCATATTGGGTGGGCAGACGGTAATAGGCCAAGTAGCGCAAATACGATTGAGAATACAAGTTGCCCTGCAAACTCAGGGGAGGCAGGCTTTTGCGCAAAGCAGCCAATTCTGTGTCAATTTCTCCAGCTTGGGCGCGAAAAGGCAGGCTCAGGGTTAAACCCGTTGTGAGGCCTGTGGCAATTAGCTTCAGCCATTTTTTCAGACGCAAGCCTGATTTTGCGCTGATGTTCTCTTGAGGTGAAGGGTTCCCTGTCATGCTGTGGGCAGGGCAGACAAGCGCTGCTCCATCTCTTTCAGGGGCATTAAATCCCCTTTTTGACTGGCAGCCACGGCCCCCTGGCGGTAAGTGGCGCGGGCTTCTTCTATGCGAGCAAGGCTTTCATAAGCCTTGCCCAATTGCAGCCAAGCCACCGAATAGAGCGGATCAATTTGGGTAGCTTTGGTCAAATATGCCAGGGCCTCAGCAAATGCACCTTGGTCGACCAGGGATTTGCCCAGACCATAATTGGCCACTAAATCGTCGGGGTCTTCTGTTTCGAGCACCTCGCGGAACATCGCCATCATCTCAGCACGGGCCGCTGTCTGTTGGGCCTGGGCCTGAGCCTCAGCCTGCAAAGCAGCTTGGGACTTGATCTGTTTATCCATGTTGATACGGGTGGCTTCAGCCATGTGCATTTCGGCCTTGTCGCGATCGCCCAAAAGCATGTGAAAGCGCGAGAGATTGGTATGGGCCATGGGCGCATCGGGCGCCACCTGCAGCAATTGCTCCATCACGGAGATGGCCTCGGAATGCCGCCCCAGACGCGAGAGAATCACCCCGTACGACTCATAGGCATCAATCAGGTTGGGGTCGAGTAAAAGTGCCTCTTCGAGCAGAGGCAAAGCCAGGCTTTCCTGGGTGCCGGCAAAGATTTCCAGGGCCATTTCCAATTTGTTGCGGGCCCAATCGGAAGCACTGAGGAGGGGAACAAAGGGCAGGGACCTAACCACCCCCTGAAAAGACACACCCTCTGATTCCCAGGCGAGTTCCTGGCCGGGTATACGCCACTGTTTGCTGAGATACACCAGTGCCACATTTTTTTGCAGACCCGGTGCATAGCCAACACGGGTAATCATTCCGACTTTTTTGCCCTGGAAAAAAATTTCACTGCCAGGGGCAGGCAAAGAACGGCCCTCGGCAGTGTCAGAGGTGTCATTCAAAACCAGGCCAATCAAGGCACGGGGAATCACCCCATAGGTTTTGATCCGGGCAATGACCTCTTGGCCGAGATAACAGCCTTTGTCATAACTGACGGCCACATGTTCCAGGCCCGTTTCCGGCAAAAGTGTGTTGGTATTGAGTTCTGTGCCAAAACGCGGAATGCCCGCCTCGAGCGTGAGACTGTCCCAGAGTGGGGGATGAATGGGAATGAGTTTATGCGCTTCAGAAGCATCTATCAGGCGGTTTTGCAGGTTTTCAGCGAGATTCGCGGGCAGAGCCAAGACATATCCCAAATCCCCAGTCAGTGCCGCTTGCAAGAGCCAGCCGCCCTGAGAGAGGCTTTGGACCTGGGCCAATGGGGCCCTGAGTTCGGTTTGCCAAAGGGCCAAAAGGTGGCGGGAAGCCGGGCCGACCAGCAAAAAAAGCTGGAGATCTGTTTCAAATTTCAAGCTGAGATCTTCGACAAAGTGAAAGCCCTCCAAATGGGCGAAGAGGCGCTCGGACTGGCATGCTTCAACCAGAATCAAGACCTGATCAGCTGTGCGGTAGAGCCAAAACTCAGCCTGCAAATGTCCTTTGCGGTCGGTTAAGGCACTGCGCTGGGCCTGTCCTGGTTTTAAGGCCAGTACATCACTGGTCAATTGAGTTTGCAAATAGCTGGCGGCATCGGGACCACTGACCAGCAACAATTGCCAATCATCAAGGCGGGCCCACCCCCCTGATTGGCGGATCAAGCTGTGTTCTTCAGCCAGCGAAAGCGGGGTTGTGACACTCACGGCGTTACCCTGTCTTTTTTTCTTATCTTAACATGGGGGCGTAGGGGTGAGGGGTGAGGCCTGCGGTTTTAAGCTTGAAAACCAATGCAGAAAAAGAAAAGCAGAACTTGAAAAGCGGGGTATAATCTTTTTATGAAATTTAAACGCCACCCAGTCTGGTTACTCCTACCCGCTTTTGTCCTGTGTTTGGGCTATCTCTACTTGCTCAAGGTCCATGTGGAAGCGGTGACCTATTTCCGCGAGACGCCGGCCTCGTGGAACAAGCTCAAATCCAGTCAATGCCTGCGCTGGCGCAAGAAATTTATTTTTGGCGACTTGCGGCCCCATTCCAAAGATCCCTTTCAGCCATTGGAAGACAGCTGTCAGGCTGCCTTAAAATACCCTGCCAAAAGTTATTTTGCCAGCAATCAGCGCGGCCAAAAAATTCACTATTTGCGCTTTCCGACGGCACCCAAACAGGCCAAAGCACCGATTCTGCTCTTTGTGCACGGCATTGCTGCCAATGCGGTGACAGGACTCAAATTTTATCCAATTGCCCAGCGATTGGGTTTTGAATTGATCATCATGGAATTGAGCAACCACGGCCAATCCGATGATGATGGCCAAGGGGCCAGTTATGGCTGCCGTGAAGCTGCCGATTTGGTGGCGGTGCTCACAACCCTTAGGCAAGAAGACCCCAGCCGCCCGGTATTGATCTATGGCACTTCGATGGGGGCCATGACCGTGGCCAATGCATCTCCGTCTTTGCAGGCCTTTCAGTCCCAGGTGCGCGGGGTGGTGCTCGAAAACCCCCAGTCCTCATTGCGGGATATTGTTGGGGTTTACGCACACAAAATGGGCATCCCTGACTTTCACACCGATTTGGTTGTGCATCTGACAGGCCTGCGCGCAGGGGTGGATTATACCTCCTGCTCCCCAGCGTCTCGGGTTCAGCAGCTCACCATTCCGGCCCTGGTGATGGTCTCAGAAAAAGACTATATGGTGCCCGTGTGGATGGTTGAAAAGGTCTTTAATCAGATTCCCGCCAAGACTCCCCGGCTTTATAAACGCTACCCCTATGGGGAACACTCAGCGATCTGGAACGGTCAGCCTGAGATCTTTGAAAATGACCTCAGGCAGTTTTGGAAAGCCAGTTTGCTGGCACAGCCGAAGCTGGGCAAAAGTTCTGAGCTTCAATCTTCCCCATCCCAATAGCCTGCTTGGGGTGTGTCTTGGGCATAAATCGCGCGCAAAAGTTCAGGTTTGCCTTTGGCATCTTCTCCTACAGGAGAGACAAAAGCCGTTTTGCCCGAATCGGGGTACTCTACCACCTCGGGTATTTCTTTGGTTGAAACAGCCAGGTATTTCAGGTCTTGGTCGGAGGTATTCAAAATTTGGTGCCCACTTTGGCGACCGGGCGGCACGGCAATAAAGTCGCCCGCCCGAACGGGATGTTCTTCGCCGTTCAGGCGCAAAGTGCCCTGGCCTTCGAGAATGAAAAACATTTCTTCATTGATCAGATGTTGATGATAGGGCCAGGCCGTTTTTCCGGGTGGCAAAACCACCACGCCATAACCCAATTTACGCGCACCCAGGCCGATGCTGACCTGTGCATGGCGGGCCTTGTATTTGTCGCCGTGGCCCCAAGGTTTAAAATCGAGTTGGTCAAGATTGCGAATGGTGGGATGGGATTGAGACATGTTGGAAAGACCTCCTAAAAGATGAAAATGACTGAAGAAATTGACTTTAGAAATTGACTTTAGAAATTGACTGAAAAGATCACACAAAGGCTTGAGATACAAAACAATACAATTGTATACTTATCAGTTTTATTTGACAAGTTATAATTCGATTGTCTACCCACAATGCGTCATCCCGGGTCATCCCGGGTCATCACAGGTCTTCACGTGTCATGAACGACTCAGGGTCTGTGTTGATCCGCTTGTCTTTGGCGGGCCAACATGTCAGCCGCAAGCTGCTCACTCATTTCTTTGGCTTTGAGCAAATAAGGACGATTCTCTTCAACGGGCAAGTCAGGGTCCCAGAGG
Source organism: Candidatus Sericytochromatia bacterium (assembly GCA_018780035.1). Classification (GTDB taxonomy): domain Bacteria; phylum Cyanobacteriota; class Sericytochromatia; order UBA7694; family UBA7694. Next base: position 62,912 of record JADMKE010000028.1, on the reverse strand, counting down.
CCCGCCAACTCACGCAGCAATTTTTTATCGCGGTCAATAAACAGATCGACCATTTCACGGGCATCACTTTGTGAATACCCCAAAGCCACAAGGGCATACAAAGCCGCCCGTGTGGCACTGTCAAAGGTTTCTCTGACAATGTCATTGACCCCGGTTTGGTAAAGTTGATAGACATGCTCGCGGTCGTAGGCCCTTGCCACAATATGTAAATCGGGGCGGGCCTTGCGGGCAAAATGGGCAATTTCCAGCGTTTTTTCTTTGTCATCAATGGCAATAAACAGGAGTTTGGCGTCTTTTAATCCGGCTGCCTCAAGCAAATCGTGGCGGGCCGCATCGCCATAAAACACCTTAACCCCAAAGTGTTTCATGGATTCAACCATACTGGCACGGTAGTCTATCACCACGGTTTCATAACCGTTGGCCCGCAGCATGCGATTGGCAATTTGCCCAAATCGCCCTGTGCCAGCAATAATTACATCGCCTTTTTTATCAATTACGTCGGCCTCACGCTGTTCTGATTTGGCCAGTTGGGGCAAGAGGACACGATCCAAGAGAATAAAGATAAAGGGGGTTAAAAACATCGAGAGGGTGATGATCAAGAGCAATAATTGGGCGATCGCTTGGGGCAAGATGGCATTGGCCAAGGTAAAAGAAACGAGGACAAAACCAAATTCACCGGCTTGGGCCAGTCCCAATGAAAACAAAAATTTATCCCCCCCCTGAAGTTGAAACAGATGAGAAATGAGACCCAGCACACCGGCTTTGAGGGCCATCACCCCCAAGGTCAGACCCAAGATCAGGGCAGGCTGACCCAAAAGCAGACTAAAATTAATGCCTGCGCCGACGGTAATAAAAAAGATGCCCAAAAGCAAGCCTTTAAAGGGCTCTAAGTCACTTTCGATTTCGTGACGGTATTCAGAAGTCGCCAAAACCACCCCGGCAATAAACGTGCCCAAAGCGGGGGAGAGACCCACCAGACTCATTAACAAAGCGATGGCAATCACCAAGGCCAAAACTGTGAGAGTGAAAATTTCACGCTTTTTGGTGGCAGCCATAAAGCGGAACAGATATTTTGAAGCAAAAACGCCCCCAGCAACCACAGCTGCGATGGCGGCCAAGGTGATCAAGGTGATTTGCCAGCCCGGACGTCCCTCTACCAAAGACAGGCTTGAATGGCTGCTCGCGTGATGATTGGCCAACTTGGGATTGGATAACAAGGGCAATAATGCCAAAATTGGGATAACAGCAATATCTTGAAACAACAAGACAGAAAATGTGGCCTGCCCCCCATCGGATTTGAGCTGGCCTTTTTCTCCCAAGGTTTGTAAAACAATCGCGGTTGAAGACAAAGCCAAAATCACGCCGAGTGCAAGGGCTTGTTGCCAGTCCACGCCCAAAACGAGGGCAAGCCCCATCAGGCCTGCCGCGGTTAAACTCAATTGCAGTCCACCCAGGCCCAGTAGTTTCCAACGCATGTGCCAGAGATGGCGGGGTTCCAGTTCAAGCCCAACGAGAAACAGCATCATCACCACACCAAATTCGGCGATATGTTGAATCCGTTCAGCTTCAGAGCCAACCAGGCCCGTGACAGGCCCGATCATCACCCCAGCAATCAAATAGCCGAGCACCGATCCCAGCCCCCATCTGACCGCCAGGGGGACTGTGACCATGGCACTACCCAAAAAAATAAAGGCAAATAAAAGATATTCAGTCACGACAGCTTCCTTGATTCAACGGATTTTGGATATTATGCCACAGCTTTGAAAGATTCAAATCCCATTCTTGTAAAGGTGAGTGTGAAAAAGATTGACAATGAATATTTATTCATTTACACTCAAAAAGTGAAAGAAAAAGATCCAGACAAAGTCACCAGCATCTACCGTGCAACCCTCGAAAGGGTGAGCGAGGTGGGTTTACAGGGCCTAAAAATGGCGGAAATCGCCAAACGGGCTCAGATAGCCAGTGGCACCCTGTATCTCTATTTTTCCAGCAAAGAAGAATTGCTCAACAGCTTATACCGCCAGCTCAAATTGCAGCAGAGCTATTTAAAACCGGTCTCTCAAGCAGAATCAGCCCTGCCGCTCAAATTGCAACTCAAAGCAATCTGGACGCAGGCCCTGAAATACCGCATGGCGCATTATGCTGAGGCTTTTTTTCTGGAGCAATTTGCGCGTTCTCCGGCTTTGAGTGAAGAGAGCAAACAGGTAAGTGATCAAATCACGGCCCATCTCTTGACGCTCTTGGAGCGGGCCAAAGCTGAGCTGATCATCAAGAATCTGCCCAATGAATTGCTATTTTGTTTGCTATTGGGGCTCTTAAAAGAGACCACCTCCCTCTGCCAAGCCAAACAGCAGGATTTGGATCAAGACCTGATTGAGAACAGCTTTCTGCTCTGTTGGGATGCGCTCAAAGCCTAAGACAAACGAGGCCAGAGCCTTTTTTTTTGATATAGACTGAATAAATATTCATTTTAAGGAGATTCACAGCCATGACCCCTTCCAAACCCAGCATTTTTATTACCGGTGCCAGTTCTGGCATTGGTCGCGCCACTGCCCTCTATTTTCTCGAAAAAGGCTGGCAGGTCGCCGCATCCATGCGAAATCCAGACCAAGACAGTGCCTTGCCCGAGCATGCCAATTTGCTCAAATTGCGGCTCGATGTTGAAGACAAAGCCAGTATTGTCACCGCATTGGCCCAAGCCACAGAGCAATTTGGTCAGTTGGATGTCTTACTCAACAACGCCGGTTACGGTTCGGCAGGCCCCTTGGAAGCTGCCAGCGAAGCCCAAATTCGGCGCCAATTTGAGGTCAATTTCTTTGGTCTGATCGATGTGTGTCGGGGGATTTTGCCCCAATTTCGCAACCAGAAAAAGGGCCTGATTATCAATATCTCTTCGATTGGTGGCTTGGTGACCTTTCCCTTTTTCTCGCTCTACCACGCCTCCAAATGGGCAGTCGAAGGCCTGACCGAGAGCCTGCAATACGAGCTCAATCCGCTCGGCATTCAGCTCAAAATCGTCGAACCGGGTGGGGTGCAAACCGATTTTGCCGGTCGCTCCCTGGATATGTTTGATGCTTCGGGGCTGCCAGACTACCAGCCAGGCATTGAGCGCCTGATGGCTCATTTCAGCCCTGGCGGAGATCACCGCAGTCAATATTCCCAACCCGAACAGATCGCTGAGGTGATTTACCAAGCTGCCACCGATGGCACGTCTCAATTTCGCTATGTCGCAGGCTCCGATGCACAGCAGACTTGGGGCCTGCGTCAATCTGTGCCCTACGAAAATTTTCGTGAAGCAATCCGCCAACAGATTTTGGGTTAAGCCACATTGGGTCTGAGGGTACGCAGGCTACCCTTTGAGGTAGTCCGCGTGCCAGGCCAGATGTTCCCCGATAAAGCTGCTGATGAAGAAATAACTGTGGTCGTAGCCTTCGCGGGTCTGATACTCCAGCTTATAATCCACAGATTGGGCTGCTTCAAGCAAAAGTTCAGGTTTAAGTTGCTCTTTGAGGAAATTGTCGGCACTGCCCTGATCGATGCGCATGGGCACATGGATTTGGGCCTTTTGAATCAGCAAATGGCTGTCGTATTTTTCCCAGCTGCTGGGGTCTTCGCCGAGGTAATTGCCAAAGGCTTTTTGGCCCCAGGGGCATTTTGTTGGCGCGGCAATGGGTGCAAAAGCCGAAACCGAAGTATAGCGCTCGGGATTGCGCAGGGCCAGCACCAATGCGCCATGTCCCCCCATCGAGTGACCCGCAATAGCCGCTTTATCGCTGGTTAAAAACTCAGATTGAATCAAGGTGGGCAATTCATCGAGGACATAGTCGTACATATTGTAATGGCGACTCCAGGGTTCTTGGGTGGCATTGAGATAAAAACCCGCACCCGTGCCAAAATCCCAACTCTCGTCTTCACCGGGCAAATGGGCCCCCCGGGGGCTGGTGTCGGGTGTGACCAGAATCAGGCCGTGTTCTGCTGCGTAGCGCTGGGCGCCTGCTTTGACAATAAAATTCTCTTCGGTGCAGGTCAAGCCCGAGAGCCAATAGAGCACTGGGCAAGGCTTGTCATCGGCCTGGGGAGGCAAATAGATGCCAAATTTCATTGCGGTATCTGTGCTCCTGGCACTGTGTACCCAAGTCTCTTGCCAGCCACCAAAGGCCTTGGCGCGGCTCAATCGGGCCAAATCACCACTGACGGGATATTCAGTCATGGTGTACCACCGAACGAATCGCTTTGCCCTGGTGCATCAATTCAAAGGCTTGATTGATTTCTGAAAGGGGCAGATTAAAGGTAATCATCTCATCGACTTTGATTTCCCCAGCCAGGTATTTTTCGACATAACCTGGCAATTGACTGCGGCCTTTGACCCCACCAAAGGCACTTCCACGCCAGACCCGCCCGGTAACCAATTGAAAGGGACGGGTGGCAATTTCTTGTCCGGCCCCGGCCACACCAATGATGGTCGATTCACCCCATCCTTTGTGGCAGCATTCCAAGGCCGCACGCATGATTTGCACATTGCCAATACATTCAAAGGAATAGTCCACACCGCCATCGGTCAAGTCAACAATCACCTCTTGAATTGGATTGCTGTAGTCTTTGGGGTTAATGCAGTCGGTGGCACCCAGTTGTTTGGCAAATTCAAACTTATCTGGGTTGACATCAATGGCAATAATACGGCCCGCTTTGGCCATCACGGCCCCTTGAATCGCACTCAGACCAATGCCACCGAGGCCAAAAATAGCAACACTCGAACCAGGGGTGACTTTGGCTGTGTTTAAAACTGCGCCTATGCCTGTGGTCACACCACAGCCAAGCAAACACACTTTATCCAAAGGGGCCGCCGGATTGATCACTGCCAAAGAAATTTCAGGCAAAACCGTATATTGGGAAAACGTCGATGTGCCCATATAGTGATGAATCATGCGACCTTGATACGAAAAACGGGAAGTGCCATCGGGCATCAATCCTTTGCCTTGGGTATTGCGAATCGCTTGGCAGAGATTGGTCTTGCCTGATGTACAAAATTTGCACTTTCCGCATTCAGGGGTATAAAGGGGGATCACGTGGTCACCCGGTTTAACAGAGGTCACACCGGGGCCAATGGCCTCGACAACCCCTCCCCCTTCGTGGCCAAGAATCACAGGAAAGAGGCCTTCAGGATCATCCCCGGAAAGGGTATACGCGTCGGTGTGGCAAACACCACTGGCAACAATTCTGACCAAGACTTCTCCTGCTTGAGGGGCACCGAGATCGACTTCGACAATTTCGAGCGGTTTTCCGGCTTCAAAAGCGACTGCAGCAATGGTTTTCATGATTTCATCTCACTGATTCGGTTGTGTAATCTAAAACAAAACCCAACCGATAGGGCTGGGTTTTGTTAAAAAGAGAAGCGGGCGACGAGATTCGAACTCGCGACATTCAGCTTGGGAAGCTGACACTCTACCAACTGAGTTACACCCGCGTGAGAAATGCGAAAAATACGAATGTATTATAACACAGGATAAACGGCTTCACAGTCTCAGTCAGTCCAGCTAAAATACCTCTATGCAAACTCTACTTAAACCTATCCGGGTCTGTGTTGCAGACCCTCAACCGATCATGCGTTCTGCTCTCAAAGCCTGTTTACGCACCACCGAAGGCATACATGTCACCGAATTGCTGGGATCTTGGGCTGAATTGGCCCAATACCTGCAAACACAAAGCGCAGACGTGGTCATCATCGACCAATCTCTGCTCAACTTGGCTGAATTACCCCACTTGCAACGCCAAAGTTCTGCAGCTTGGTTGGTGTTAACCCATCACCAAGCCCAAGCCGAGGATCTGAAAGCCAGTGGTCAGTTCCAGGCACTTTTGAACAAAGATGCTGGGGTCACAGAATTGACCCGCACAGTTCAAGGCTTGGTCAAACCATCTGGCCCCAGCCCAGAAGCCAAGATTCCGGTCGTTGCGCCTGCTAAAAAAACCAAACGCGCAAAAATGTCAGCACCTAAGCCCACAAAAGCACTGGCAGGAAAGGCGCTGGCAGAAAATACACCTCAACTGACACCCCGAGAACAGGAAGTGGCGACGTTAATGGCCCAAGGCCTGTCTTTGGAAGCGATAGCAAAAACAATGGGTGTGCAGCTCAAAACGGTCAAAACCTATCAAACCAAGCTCAAGAAAAAAAACCAGGTTTCAAGCTGAATTCAAGCTCTTTTGCTTGTTGGGACGGGTCAGACTGTGTCAGAATAGGTATGAAATTTTGAGTTAATCATTCGAGTTAAATCAGGTAAACTTTCATGCTCCCAGAAAACCTACACGTCTATAACCACCCCTTGATTCAGCGGGACCTCACCCTGCTCAGGGACAAAACCACCCCGTCTCCCATTTTCCGGGCCATGATTAAAAATCTGGCCCGGTATATTGTGTATGAGGCCTCCAGCAGCCTTGAATTGGCGCCCCAAGAAGTCCAAACCCCAATGGGTGCAGGTCAGGGAGTGCGAATCAAATGCGGCCATATTGTCATCGCTCCAATTTTAAGAGCAGGTCTCTGTATGATCGATGGGGCATTTGAAGTCTTTCCCTTTGCCCAAGTGCGTCATATCGGCCTCTATCGCAACGAAGAGACCCTGATGCCCGTTGAGTATTACGTCAAAATCCCCGAAGAACTGGCAGCAGATACGATCGCCTTTATCCTCGATCCGATGTTGGCCACGGGTGGTTCTGCGATTGCAGCTGTGGATATTCTCAAACGCCGCAAAGTGGCTCAAATCCACTTTTGCTGTTTGATTGCGGCCCCAGAAGGCATCGAACGCTTGGCTGAAGCCCACCCCGATATTCAAATCCACACCACCTCTGTCGATCAGGGGCTGAATGAAATCGGCTATATCTTGCCTGGATTGGGTGATGCGGGTGACAGGGCTTTTAACACCTGATGGCAGAATCCCAGCCCAAAATTCTTCTCATCGAAGATGAGGTGCAGATTCGGCGCTTTGTTGAACTAGAACTCAAATGTGAAGGTTATGATGTTCAAAGTGCTGAAAATGGGATGGAGGGGCTCAGTTTTGCCCGAGAACAGGTCTTTGATTTAATTATTCTCGACCGCATGTTGCCGGGCATGGATGGCCTCGAAATTTGCCGCCGCTTGCGCAAAGACTCACAAATCCCGATTATCATGCTCACAGCCCGGGCCGAAGTCAAAGAACGGGTCGAGGGTTTGGATTCAGGGGCCAATGACTATCTGACCAAACCCTTTCACCTTGAAGAGCTCTTGGCCCGGATTCGCTTACAATTGCGCCTGTCCCAAAACAAACCGGGTGAAGAATTGCGCTTTGAAACATTGCGCATGTCGCTGCTCAGCCGCGAGGTTTTTGTGGCCGATCAATCCTTACACCTCTCGCCGCGAGAGTTTGAATTATTGCAGTACTTTCTTCAAAATCCGCGCAAAGCCCTGAGCCGTTCACAGATTTTGAGTGCCGTCTGGGGTTGGGGCAATGGGGTTCAGGACAGCGTTTTGGATGTATATATTCACGCCCTGCGAGAGAAAATTGAGCAAAATGGGCAGCCGCGCCTGATTCAAACCGTTCGCAGTATTGGTTATATGCTCAAAGAGTCACCATGACCCTGCGCCGACGGCTGTTTTTATTTTTTAATTTGCTCGCCGTTTTGATTCTGGTGATACCCAGTCTCTTAATTGGACTGGCCATGCGCCAACACTTTTTTGAATTGGCTGAACGCGAAGGCAATGAAGTGATCTACCGCGTACAGAATTTTATGGATTATCTCTACCGCGAAAATCCCACTTTGGCAGTGGATTTACATCAGCCCGCCAAGATCAAAAAACTACTCGACAATCTCACGGCCTATTTAATCAGCAAAGAGGGGCTGGAAATTGAAAGTGGTTTCTTTTTTGAAATTCGCGATCCCCAACGCGCATTGGTAATTGGTTCTCCCAATTTAAAGGGCTCACAATTGCCTCAGATCTCAGGCCCCGTGATGTTCACGGACCTGAACTTAAATACCAACAAAAAAATTCCGGTTTTACTCAAATCTGCACCTTTAAAAATCAACGGAAAATTAATTGGCGAACTCAAAGTGGCGGTATCGCTGCTAGAGAACAGCTATTTCCTCAATAAACTTTTTATCTTTTGGCTAATGGGTTTAAGTTTAACTTTATTTGCCTCTTTGTTTATGGCAACCTTTTTTTCGCGTCAGGTGCTCAAACCGCTGGAGAGTCTGAGTGATGAGGTCGAAAATATGGTGGCCACGGATACACTTGGCAAATTGCAAACAGACAAAATGCCCAGCGATCAAATTGGCAAATTGGCAGAATCATTTAACTCTCTGCTCAATCAAATCGGACAGTTATTGGAAAAACAACAGCGTTTTATTGCCGATGCATCCCATGAATTACGCTCTCCTTTGACGGCCATTCAAGGCCATGCCGAACTCTTGCAAAAACGGGGAAGCACCCATCCCGAATTGCTGGCAGAAGGACTGAGTATCATTCGCCAAGAATCCGAAAGATTGGCAAGTTTGGTCGAGGACCTGCTTTTATTGGCCCGAACCCTGCAAACAGCTCCCGAAACCCAGCGCTTGGAATTAAACCAATTGGTACAAGAAGTCTATGAATCACGGCAATTATTACATCCCAATTTGAGCTGGAAACCCTTTTCCAACGCTATCTGGATTTTGGGTGAAAAAAGCTCACTTCAGCGCGTCATGATCAATTTGATCGACAATGCCTTGCGCTTTACCCCAGCAGATATGCCGATTGAAATTCTGATTTTTAAACAGACCGAAAAGGCCTTGGTCGAAGTGAGAGACCAAGGCCAAGGCATTCCAGCAGAGAACCTGCCGTTTATTTTTGAGCGGTTTTACCGCTTAGAATCAGACCGCAACCGCAGTCAGGGGGGCACGGGTTTGGGACTGCCCATTGTCAAAGATGTATTGACCTGGCATGGTGGAAAGATTGAAGTCGAGAGCATTGTCAAACAAGGCTCTTGTTTTCGCGTTATTCTTCCGTTGGCCAAAGTCGCTGAAAAGATGGTTTGAGCAAAGCCCCCAAACCCGCAATCTGACCTAAAGACACTTCTTTATCTTGCAAATGTCCCGCAAATTTATACGATTGGAAAATCAGGGTTTTTAAGGCTTCTTCCCAAGCCAAGCAGAGTTGCCACAGGTTTTGGGATTCAGCAGTGTCCGTTTGTGTGAGGGCTTTGAGCTGTTGAAAGATCTTTTCTTGGGGCAGAGAAAAGGCCCGAGCCAGATTTTCCCACAGTGGCGGGGGAGGGGTCAAAATACCGCTGATCAACATCAGGCCAGGTAAAAGCTGGTTTTCAAAACGCAGCCAAGAATTCTTCAGGACTGGCCCCACAGACAAAGGAACAGGGGCCTCCAAAAACTCGCTCTTCAATTGGTTTAATTCTTGATTTAGCCCTTTTTCCAAAGCATCTGAGAGATGACTGAGACCTATCACATGGTCAGCCAAAACGTCTTGTCCCCACAGCAATTGCATCTGATAAGCAAATCCGACAATTTGCAATGACTGTGAGCTGATTTGATTGAGTAAATCTGAATAGGCTATCAAATGAAATTTCCCCAGCGGTTTGATGCGCTGGTACAGAGCCCTTAAATGTTCCAAATGGATTAAATCTGTATCAAAGAGGATGACCAAATATTCAAATGGCGCTTGTTGACGTCCATAAATTGCCACCATTTCACCAGCCAACTCCTGCTGTAATGTCTCCACGACTTCGGGGAGCGTCTCTGAAAAAATAGATTGTGCCATGACCCACTCCTGAATTTTGTAAAGTTAACTTCAGTCTAAAACGGATGAACTAAAGAATACCTAAAGGTATTCTTAGGGTTTCTTAAGAATTCAAAAGAAATGGGTAATTTGCTTATTTTTTGTAGGATCGCCAGAAGCCCATGTTATAATTTTAAGTAGTGATTAAGTAAAGGAAAACGGCAATGAAAAACCACCTCTTGCAAATCTGCGGACTGACCCTGATTTTCGCTTCTCTGGTGGGCTGCAACCGTGTACCTGTTGGCGTGTTTGGCGTAAGTGGCTCAGGTGGCGCCAATGCCATCAGTGTCGATGCGGGAGCAAATACCTCTGAAGAACGCAAATTGACCCGACTCAAACAAATTGATCAGAAAATTCAAGAGAGTGCCGATCGCCTCAGCGCCATTCTCGACCCGACCAAAACCCTTGAACCTGCCAATTTAGACAAATTGGTCATGGGCGACCAGATTGATCCCTCTTTGAGTTATGATCGCCGTTTCAGTGCCAATCAGAAAATTGAACAGAAAATGGACCAAAATGCCCTGGATTTGATTTCTGGCACCGCCAAAGAAGCCGCAACCAAACCCGATACAGGTTCTACCGACAGTTCTCTCTTGAACGATCGCACATTGCGCAACCAAGCTGAAATTGATCAGAGTTTAAATACCCGTGCCTCTGCTGAAAGCAAAGAGAAGACCAACACAGAGACCACCCCAGAGAACAAGTCTGAGCAAAGTTCAGATAGCGCTTTAGAGCAATCAGCCAAGACCGAGTCGCCCGCACCCAGCGAACCCGAAAAACCCAGTACGTCTCTTTAAACACCATGGGTCTGATTCTCGCTTCGGCCTCTCCCCGCCGCAAGGAGCTGCTGTCTGAGTTGGTGAGGGAATTTTTGATTCGGGCCGCAGATATTCCCGAAGACCTCAATCCCCATCTCGCGGATTTAAGTGCCCAAATTGAAGAACTCTCTCTGCGCAAAGCACAGGCGGTTGCAGAATTGGAGCCACACAATTCATACGTGCTCGGCGCAGATACCGTGGTGGTCGTTGATGGCGAGATTTTGGGCAAACCCACCGATGCGGCAGATGCACAACGCATGCTCGAAAAACTCTCAGACCAATGGCACGAAGTCTTAACCGGTGTGGCGCTTGTCAAAACAGGTCTTCCTCCCCAAAATTACAGTGGCCACGGATTAAGCCGGGTCAAAATGCGTAAACTCAGCGAGCAAGAAATTTTAGACTATATCGCCGGTGGAGAGCCCATGGACAAAGCTGGAGCTTATGCGATCCAAGGGGGCGCAGCTGCCTTTGTTGAAGTGGTAGAAGGTCGCTGGGACACCATCGTTGGCCTGCCTTTGGATACAGTCGAAAATCTGCTCAAGGCTGCGAATTACCCTCTCTGAGTCCCTTTTCGATTTGGCGTTTTCGGCGCCGCTGATAGATATCTACGGCGGCCTGAAGTTTTTGGAGAATAAACTGGGCTTTTTCACTGTTATTGGTCAGAGGTAATTGAGAGCGGCACAACATGCTCATTTCATTTTCGCTGTGGCGCACGCGTACTTGCAGGCGGTTGTGCACTGTGGATTGGTTGAGAGCAAAAGATTCAATTGCATTGAGCGGAATGTCCATGGTTTCGAGCATTTCGTGTTTGCCTTGGGTGTTTTCTCGCCAGGCCTGCAAAGTGAGCCCTTCCGTTGAAACCTCGATTTTCATTTGGGTTTTCTGCCCTTCTATGCGGTGGGCCTGAATCTGAACCACACTGCCCCCGATCAGCGCCAAAACCAAAAATGGCCCCAAATTGGGAACAATCGCCAGAAATGGCAGGGCAACCAAATTCAGACATCCCAGCATCAATAATTGGGCTTTGTAATCGTGATAGGTAGGCAATAGGTTCAAAACCAATTTATCGGGCAGATTTTCAATCATCAAGGCGGGATCCGCTTTAAAGGGCAACTCACTGTCTAACACCACAGCCGCCCGAAACTCATCTAAGCGCACCAAGACACGTCGGGCTTCTCGGGCCGAGAAATAACGTTCGTTGGGGTTGGCAGCCACCATTTTTTTGAGCCAGCCTTTCAGCCCCTCAGAACAATTGACCAGTTCTTCAAATTTTAAGTCCAAGCCATCACTGTGAGTCATTTCGGCAGGCACCCTGCCCGATAAGATATGCAGCAGCGTCGTTCCCAAACCGTAGAGATCTGATTGGGGGGTGGCCTGGCCCAAAAACTGTTCTGGGGCCATATAACCAAAGGTGCCGATCACCGTAGAGCCCCCACCGCCTTGCTCCCGCATCGCCTCCTGCACTGCCCCAAAATCCACCAAAGAGGGGCTGTCTTTGGAATCCACCAAAATATTCGAGGGTTTGATATCCCGGTGAATGACCATGGGTTCCCTTTCATGTAGATCCACAAGGATATCCAGCATCTGCCGGGCCAAATTGCGCACCTGAACCTCCGTTGGACGCCAGCCCAAGCGCAGTTTTTCTGCCAGAGATTGGCCAGCCAAAAAACTGGTGACCATATAAAAGCAGCGGTGGCCTTGGGTTTGCCTTTCGAAAAAATCGTAGAGCCGGGGCGTGCGTGGGTTGTGCAATTGACTCAAGATTTTCATCTCACGTTCAAAGAGTTCATATCCTTTCCAATGTTGCAGCCGATCAAAATGCAATTCTTTGAGAATCACAGGCTTTTGATCCCCCATGCGCTGCGCCTTATAGGTTACAGCCAGAGAACTGACAGCCAAGATCTGTTCAATTTTGTAGACCAATCCCCCATTTTCAATTTGACTTTGGAGTGGCAATACCCAACTGGCATCAGGCTGAATTGGTGCTTCCTCTTTGGCGGGCACCAATTCAGCCGTCTGGGGGCGCAACACCGCTTGAGATGTGGCCTTTTGGATGGCAGGAAGCGAAAGGGTGCGGGCAAAGACGGGCAGAATTTCTTCTAAAACCTGTAAGGCTTCTTCAGCGCTGTAAAAACGCTGCTCCAATGAAGGCAGAATCAGCTGTTCTACCCAATTGCAAAAGCGCTCAGAAGCTTGAACAAAAGGCCGAAAATCCAGCAATAAATCAGGGTTGGGCAATTGCATCGGCTCCAAGCCCGAAAGCAAATAGACCAAAGTGGCCCCGAGTGCATAGAGATCCGTTTGAGGCAGCGCCCGGCCACTGTATTGCTCTGGGGCCATAAAACCAAAGGTGCCAATCACTGTGGAACCCCCAGTCCCAGCCGGACGCAAAATATCCTGCACACCGCCAAAGTCGATCAGATAGATACAGCCATTTTCGTCGAGCAATAAATTGGAGGGTTTGATATCTCGGTGAATCACTGGCGGTTGCAAACTATGTAAATAGATTAAAATATGCAAAATCTGAACAGCGATTAAATAGCAAAATTCTTCGCTCAGCCCAAGTCCCTCTTCGACCCGCTGCTGAAGCGAGTTTCCGGGCACTTTTTCAGTCACAAGACAGACATTTTTGCCCTGGGGGTCTTCGGTTTCAAAATAATCCAAGAGGACCGGAATTTGGGGATGATCCAGATTGGCCAAGATCCGCGCTTCACGGCGAAACAACTCCAAGCGTTTCCAGTGCTCTATTTGGCCCAATCTAAGCACTTTGACAATACAATCTTGCTGATTCTCTTGATCCAAAGCAACATAAGTGGCACTATCAGTGCCCTGGGCCAGACAGGTTTGCAGCAAATAGCGCTGTTTGAGTAAAGGCTGAGCGGGGAGATCTACCATGTCCCTATTATGCCACGCTCCCTTCGGCTCCGCTCAGGGAGTGTAAGAGCGCCCAAGGTTTGCCTATGCTTGCCCAAGAGAGGACAAGTGGGAAGACAAGTGAGTGCAAGAGTGGAGGGGCGGAGTCATAAGCGCCCCTGAGTAAACTTAACGTTTGGCGGCGTTGAGCTGGCGAATACTCCATTCACTCTCAGCGTCCAATTCAAAGAGATTGCCATCTCGGAAGGCGTCATTGCTCCAATCGATCATGGTATCGAGGGTGCCATTGTTGACCGATTGGCGCAATTGCCCCAATTTGCCATCGCGATCCAATTGTTTGAGCATTTGCCAAATCACATCATCGGACTTGATACTGGTGCCGCCCCACTGATTCATGATTTCTTTGAGCACAGCATCGTCATCGCGGCCTTTAAGACTGTCTTGGGCATTGTATCGTTCAACCACAAAGGCCATCACCCGTCCCAATTCGGCCCGGGCTTCAAGTTCTGAGGAGATCCGCGCAGGGCCAACTTTATCAACCAAATGGGTAAAGGTCTTGGGATCGGTGGTCTGTTTGAAGATATCGTGGATCAGTGTCTCAGCTTCACCGGGAGTCCAGCCACTCATCAGGTCGCTGATAATCGCAGCTTTGCCATTGATATCCACCATATCCGCCAATTTACCAACATATTTGACATTGCTGGCATAATCGCCAAACATTTTGGTCCAGGTGGAATCAAGCGCGCCCACCATGGATCCCAGGGTACTCAGCGACAATTTGCCTTTGATATCCAATTGTTGGGTCTCGGCTTCGTCCATCACCTTTTTGATCACCTCACCCCCCCGGCCAAAGTAAAATTCAGCTTGGATTTTTTTCATGGCGGTATCGACTTGGCTCTGGGTGCCATTGGCCAAAATCCAAGCCGCCGCTTTGGGAGCTGTGTCTTTGTTAAAATTGCCCATGCGGGATGAGAGATAGCCCAACATGCTGCTCCCATTGGGCCCCTGGGCCAAAGAGCCCATGCCTGACAGCCCTTTGACACCCACCAACATATCTTGGGCACGGTTGAGATCGCCATTGTCGACAAAACGTTGAAAGAGCACCTCGCGGACCGCGCTGGAAGGAGCGACCCGCTCAGTTTTGAGTTGGTTCCAAGCATTTTGCAAGGTGGGTGTTGATACCGATTGGATCAAGGCCTTGAGTTGGGTTTCGTCCCCGGATTTCAGCAATTGGCCAAAAACCCGGTTAAAGCGGGTTTGATTGTCATCAACGGCCCGGCCCAGGGTCGTGCCATCGAGGCCTGCCAATTGTTTTGCCAAGGTCGGGGTGTCTTTGGCGGTATCTAAAAGATGATTGAGGGCCTCTTGGTGGGGCCCAGCGATTAAAAAGGCGTCTTTCCAGGCTTTAAGACTTTCACGGGTAGCCACGTGCAGGCTTTCAGGGGAGAGCTTTTGTAAAATACTTTTATCGACCCCACTGATAGCCCCCGGTTGTTTGTGAGCCAAAGAGGTCAGAAAGGCGTCAAGACCTGTGCCTTTGGTCGGCGCCTGGGTGGCCCCACGGGCAAAATTGGCCAGCACCCCTTTGAGTTGGGCCTCGTTCAGATTGTCGGCGATATAGTCCGAGACGTGTTGGGGTTTGCCGGCCACGTTGGATTGCATCAGCAACTCCAATTGCTCGGGACTTGCATTGGTTAAAATTTTGGCAATGGCTTCTTGGGATTCGGTCGAGGTCCAGCCTTTGGAGAGTTTGATGGCAATATCCTGCAAGACAGTGGGATGAATTTGTCTGACCACCTCAGGGCGAGAGCTAATCAAATCTCGGATTGTGGCGCCTTCGTGATCATTGGCCAATTTAGCGGCCAAATAGCTAAAACCCATGCCCGATTTGACAGATTTATCTGAAATCATTTTTTCCATCAAATCGCGCAATTGTGCACTGGTCAGTTCATTGCCCAGTTGCTCGACAAAGGCTTTGCCCCCGACATGTTTGTCGGTTAAGTCCCGCAATTGGGTCGGGGTGGTCTTTTGTAACATCGCAGAGATGGCCCGTTCAGACTCATCGCCCGTATATCCCGCCATCAATTGTTCCATCATGGCTTTGAGCACGGGTGGACTGATCAAACGCACAGCCGCTTCGGTGTCGGCGGAAGTCGCTGTTTTGAGTAAAATCCGGCCATAATCCCGCTCGGCAATCGCCAAGCCAAAGGCATTGGTGGCTTCAATCACTTGGGTTTTGAGCGCTGCTTGGGCCTTTTCAGCTTCACTGAGCGCCAAACCGCGTTTTTGTTTGGCAGCAAGTCCCTCTTGATCTGTTGCCATTTTACCGAGACGACGCATGATCGTGTTGAGTTGATCCGCTTCACCTTGCAAGCCGCCAAACCATTTGGCTTCGTCTGTTTGCAATTCTTTGCTGATCCAGGCCGAAAAGTCTTTGTCGGCCAACATTTTGACAAAGGCCCCATCAGAGGAATGTAAAAGCAATTTGGTGATTGCAATTTCGGCCCGCTCACCGGTATAGCCATCCATTAAACTTTCAGACATCTCTTGCACAGCTTTGGCGGGCAATTGCGCGATGTATTTCTGGTTTTCGGGTTTGTTCACAAATTTAAACAAGACATCGACATTGTCGTCGGCCCCAAGACGGGTGGCATAGGCTTCAAAATCCCCTGGGTTGCCATCTTTGGCAATCAACTCAAAGACCTGCAGAGATTCTGCATTGCCTTTGCCAGCGATAAAGGCATCACCGAGTTCATTGGCAAGTTTATAGGCATCGATCATCGAGACCAGTTCTTTAAATTGACTTGGGCTGTGGCTGTGGGTATCCACCAAGATGTCTTTGATCAGGGTTTCGGTGCGGTCGGTGGTCCAACCTTCCATCAGGTATTTGATAATAATGGCTTTTTCTTCGTTCGACATTTTGGCAATTTGGGCCCGGTCGCGCACCAGGTTTTGCAAAGTGGCGCTGGTTTTTTCACTGACCACAGCCCGCAGGGCGGGCACACCAGAGAGGTCAAGCAGGGGCCGGGCCGCCAAAAAGGTTTTCACAGTGCCTTCATGGCCCTTTTCGATCAGGCCCAAGGCAAAGGTCTGGAAGGCACGATCTGGCTGGGTGCCTCCTTGTAAAAAGCGCTCCATCAGAGCCATGGATTGATCTGCATCAAGGCTGCTGGCCAAAACCTGGCGGATATAGCTGTCGGTATTGTTGCCAATGAGCTGTTTAAATTGTTCTGGGTTGGCCTGTTGTAAAACTTTGACCAGGGCCTTGGCCGAGTCTTCGGGTGCGCCAAAGGGCGCGTTCATCAGGCGGCGAGAGACATGCTCCAAGGTCTCAGAGCTGAGGTGACGCGTAATCTCGGGCTGTAAGGTATTTTTGATGACGTCTTGATAACTGGAGCCAAACCAAGCATTGCTGCGATCAGCAATCACGCGGGCCAGATTATTCAGGGGTACATCAAGCGCGTGCTCCAGGGTCTTTTGTTTAAGTTCCAAGGCTGCTGTAGGCTGACCTGCTGCTTTGGCAGCCTGCAATTGGGTTTGGGTTTCAGACAGGGCTTTGTCGATCTGGGTAAACCGTGCCAATAATTTGGCGGTGTCTTGTTTGGGAATTTCTGAAACCAGCTTTTCGACAAATTCTTTGCCACCCCGGCCCAGAATTTCAGCCAATTTTTCGGTGGGCTGATCGACCACCAAACGGGTCATAAAAATTTCTTTTTTGCCGAAGGTCATGCCTTTCATGACAGCATCGGCCATTTCTTTGATGGTTTCAGACGAAAATTGACTGACAAAATCCAGCGGTGCGCCTGTGGTTTTTTGCAGGAGTGAGAGCCGTTTGCCATCTGCCAGACCGAGGGCTATTTTTTCAAGCGCTTCAAGTGCTTCGGGAGTGGTGCGGGCTTTGAGGGTTTCAAAGACTTTTTTAATTGCAGTATCGTCGAGTTCAGCCGCCAACCTGCGCGGATCCGTGCGTGAAAGTATCCGGTCGAAATCGTCCAAACCCTGCGCATTTTTATTTTTGCCAATGCCATCACGCAAGAGCAATTCAATTAATTTTTCTTGGGGCGCGTGGGTGGCCTGATCCATCAATTTGTTGATCAGCCTAGCACGCTCTTCGACGGGTTTGTCTTTGGCCCAGGCCAGCCCTTTTGCAGGCTCAAAGCTCGGATTACCGTGTTGATCTGTGCCCAGCCAAACCTGGTTGAGTTGGGATTCGATCTGCTCTTCTTGATCGCTGATTCCCAAGGCCCGTAGATCTTTGCGAAATCCACCTGTCTCTTCACTTTCGGCCACGAACGAATAGGTGATGGCTGCTGCGGCTGCCACCGCCACTGCCGCCAAACCTATTGGCCCAGCAATGGCCGTTGCTGTGGCCCCTGCCCCATACCAAGCAGCCACAGCCCCGGCCCCTGCAGCCACCAGCCCTGCGCTACCAGACAAACCCTTAAGCCAGGCCCCGGCTTTGTCTTCATTGCTGATCTCTTTGCTCATTTCGTAAAGATCCCAGCCCCCAGAAATGGCACTGGCCACAGGGCCCGCCCATTTGACCATTTTCATTGCGTCGAGACTTTTACCCAAACTATTGAGGCGGGTACCGAGACTTTCCATGCCCACCCATTTGCTGACCATGCCCGCCGTTTGCGCCACATCTTTGGAGGAGCCAATCATACTTGCGGTGTTTTTCACCAAATCAACCCCACTTTTGAGGTTCCACCCCTGGGCTTGAATATCTTCCGCGCTGCGGCCCAAACTGATCAACGTCCCCACAGCAGCAACCGAACTGAGCACTTTGCGCAATTCACCGTGCCAATCGAGTTTGGTCAATTCGTTTTTTAAATCCGGGGGCAGACCTTCGATTTCTTTGATGGCATTGACAATCCCTTTGGCGTCCATAGATTCGATGTTGATCGAAAAGCGCACGAGCAGATCTTTAAAGCGGCCCACTTGTTCGGGGTGCAATTGGGTCATGATCTTGTGCAATTCACGCAGGGGCTTAAAGGCATTGCTGGCAGTGGAATTGGCCTCTTTGACCAAATCGTCGATCAGGTATTCGACATTGACCTTGACCTTGGCTTTGCCCTCTTCGTCGAGCATACGCAATTGGCTCAAACCCTCGTCGACCACAAAACGCGCCCCCAGCTCACCGGCCACAACTGCGCCGTATTGGGGGTCAAAGAATTGGATCTTGGCCAATTCTTTTTTGAGGGTTTCTTGTTGCTGAGCCGGGGGCAAGGCTTTTAATGTAGTGCGGAAAGATTGGCTGAGCAAATGATTGGCATGGCGAACCAAATCAGATTGATTGATCCCGGAAGCTTGCATTGCGGCTTTGTTAACCCGCGCATACGCTGTTTGAATTTCGGGTTTTTGATTGAGCTGATTGACCAAATCGACAATTTCAGCTTTGCGCATCATCAAAACCTGTTTGGCTTCTAAATCTTTCACCGAGCCCATTTCATTTTCGAGCTTGGCCACCAATTCCATGGCTTTGAAGAGTTTCCATTTATCCGAGCCTTCTGGAGCAAAGCGGAATTCTTTTTCCATTTCCTGTTTGGAAACTTTTTGAAACTGGCCAAAAGCCTGTTCCATTTTGCTATCTTCCATCGGCTGGGAAAATTGGACCATTACATCCTGAGCTACACCTGTGGCAGCACGGGGGTTGTCGACGCGCGAATTGTCGACGCTGAGAGCCACGGTCCGCTCAGCACCCTCAAATTTGAGTTCAGCGGGATCATTGAGATCAGCAAAGCT
The DNA here is from genome assembly GCA_018780035.1 of Candidatus Sericytochromatia bacterium. Lineage (GTDB taxonomy): Bacteria > Cyanobacteriota > Sericytochromatia > UBA7694 > UBA7694. Next base: position 43,685 of record JADMKE010000028.1, on the reverse strand, counting down.
GATTTCGTATTTGAGATCTTTGTGTTTTTGCTGGGCCTGATGGACAGCCCCTTCAAAAGACGAGGGGGTGTCGAGGCTGACAACTTCAAAATGGCCATCTTCGCGCTGTAAAATTGCTTCGGATCCCTGGTGGCTGGCAGCGGCACGTTTGGCTTCGTCAAGACTGGCAAAGCTTTTTTTACCATTGATTTCCAGCGGGGTGGATCGGCCTTGAATCTGCGTCATACACTCAACTCCTCAAAAACCAAATTACAAACTTGCCCAAAATACCAGGCTATTAATATGTTCTTAGTGCTCCAGCACCAAGTTAACCTGCGCCAGTCAGGTTGATCTTGGTATCCACGACCAACAAACCCAAGCCAACATCTCTTTATACTTATACCCCCTAACACAAGATTCTGAAGCAAAACACTGCCTTTGAATGCAATAAACGGGTTAAATTCAGGCAAAGCTCAACAAAGTTTCATTTACAACCCGCTTCACCGTTTCCAGCGTCAGCGGTTTGCTTTCCGGTGAGTCCAAGAAATTACAAATCGCCGCCAAATCGAGCAGACGGGCTTGGGCCCGCCATTGAACAGGTAAAGCTCCCGCTTCGGCTTGATAGGTTTGCAAAAAACCCTCAAACAGAGCGGGGGGCAAATCTTTTTCAAAACGAAAGAAATTACCCAAGTCGACCAGAGGAGATCCCGCATGGGCAAATTCCCAATCGAGCACCGCTTTGACTTGCCAGAATCCCTCTTTCTCGCTGACCAGCAGATTTTTGAGATTAAAATCCGAATGTACGAGCCGGTTAGAGGGATTCAAATCGCGCAAAAGCGCTTCATTCTGAGTCAAGAGCCGCAAAACTTGTTTAGACAGATCCAAACCAAGCCGTGTTTCAGCGCGTTTACCATGTAAAACCTCGCGCATATATGCCAGCCAAGCATCCCCCAAATTGGGCATGGGATCTGAGATCCTCAATTCGGTATCCAAAAAACCACAGCCAGGCAATTCAATCTGGTGAATCTGTGCCAAGGTGGCTCCGATGGCGGCGCCCAAAGACGCCAAGGTTGATTCAGATAGATTTTTGGGCAAATGTGAAGCCAAAACACCCGGCACATATTCATGCAGTGCAAAGGCATGCGCAGAGGTTTGCCTTGCAGCCAAGACCCGCGGTACAGGCAATAGACCGGCTAGCATCTGCAAGAGTTTGACTTCTTTGCCAGCGGCAGTCAGATCCTGGGAGACGCGCAATACAGCCTCGTTGGCATCAGCTGTCGCGGGGGGTGCGCCTGTTTTTGGCACAAAATCCAGGCGGTAATTTTGGTTGCGATAGCCGCCAGAGAGCAGTTCCACATCGCAAATTTCCTGCCCCCGGAGCAAATGCAGCACCAGGGCCTGAATCTCTGAGCGACTCAGCAGTCGCAGTCCTTGAGGCGCTTGAAAATAATCATCAAAGTTAATCAACATGCTCGCATTTTAACTGATTTTAGCTGAACGGGTTATACTTCAATTGCGACTTTTTTCGAAAGCTAAGCCGATTAAACATGCCTGTTTCTCCCCCTCTTGAATACATCTCCTTACTCCAAGCCCTGTCACTGGAGTTGGCCCCTTCCTCTCAGTCAGAAATGCCAGCGATTCAAGCCCTCAAGGGTGGGCGCAATAACCGCCTTTGGCGTCTACAAACTCACACGGGCCCAGTCCTACTCAAATCTTATTACCCCGATCACCGACCGCGTCTGCAAACCGAATGGGATTTTTTGCAGCATGCCCAAGGGCTGGGTCTAAAGTCTGTACCTCGGCCCTTGGCTTGCAGCGTGGAGGCCCGGCTTGCTGTGTATAGCTGGGAAACAGGGGAGCCACTCTCGGAGACAAACCTGCTCCAAACACATGTCCAACAGTACCTGGGCTTTTTAAAATTGCTCAATCCCCCAGACCAGAATCCCTTAAACTTTGCCCCTGCCTCTGACAGTTGTTTCTCGTGGTCGGAACACCTTCTGTCTCTCGAAAAACGGGTCAATCGCCTCTCTGCAGCCCCTTTTAACGCACCTGAAGTGACAGACTTGTTCAGGGGTGAATTGCTGCCGATCTGGCAAGAACTCAAAGAGAAATTGGCATCTTGGCTCGATGCCAAACAGACGTTTGCCGCTGCAGATCTCTGGCTTTCACCCTCCGATGTGGGTTTTCACAATACATTGCTCAGGCCCAATGGGAAATTGGTATTTTTGGATTTTGAGTATGCAGGCAAAGATCAGCGCCTCAAAACCCATGCAGATTTTTTGACTTCGGTGGGAGTTCCTCTGCCATTGGCTGCGTTAAATTGGGTCGAAGCAGATTTACGGGAACAAGGCGCCCGTTTGGAGCAACTCTTGCAGTTTCGACAATTATTGCCTTTACATCAGCTCAAATGGTGCTGTATCCTGATGGGGCTTTTTAGTCCCACAGCCGCGCACAGACGCGACTTTGCCGGGAGCCATGCCCGGCTCCTACGAGAGGCTCAAATCGACCGCATCCGTTCAGCTCTGGCGCGTACGCGCCATTGGCAAAATCTGGCTCACGAACTGGCTTAAGAGGTAAACACATGGCCTATTTAGATTTTCTCTCCCCCCTGCACAAAGCCACCCAACGGGATTATTTGGGCCGGGTCAACGGCTTCCCCAAAGCGGAAGCAGCAAAACGGGCCAAACAATTTGATTTTGATTATTGGGACGGCGAACGCCACCTGGGGTATGGCGGTTATCATTATGACGGGCGCTGGCGCAAAGTGGCCGATGGCCTGCGAGATCATTATGGTCTCAAAGCGGGAGACAAGGTATTGGACATTGGCTGTGGCAAGGCTTTTTTACTCTATGACCTGACCCAAGCGGTGCCGGGCTTAGAGGTCGTCGGCGTGGATATTTCAGACTATGCCCTGGAACATGCCAAAGCAGAAGTCAAATCCTGTTTAAGCAAGGCATCAGCCACTTCTCTGCCCTTTGCCGACGCACAATTTGATCTGGTAATTTCGCTGAATGCCCTGCACAATTTGCCCTGTTTTGAATTGGATTTGGCCCTGAGAGAAATGCAACGGGTGGGCAAAGCACATTATCTGGTGGTGGAATCTTGGCGCAACGAAGAAGAAAAGGCCAATTTGCTCTATTGGCAATTGACCTGTGAGTCGTTTTATTCCCCCGAAGCCTGGCAGTGGTGGTTTGAGCACACTGGCTATACGGGTGATCATTCGTTTATCTATTTTGAATAGGGGTCTGCACGGATGCTAATCAAAACCATGAAAGCCGCAATTTTGGCCGAAACCGGCAAGCCTTTGGTTCTGGACGAAGTGGAAATGCCAGAGCGACTTGAAGTGGGCCAAGTTTTGGTCAAAGTGCATTATTCGGGCATTTGCGGTTCACAAATTGGTGAAATTGATGCAGTTAAAGGCCCCGACAAATTTTTGCCCCATTTATTGGGACACGAAGGTGTGGGAACTGTAATAGAAACGGGACCAGGGGTTCAGGGCCTGCAAGCCGGGATGCGGGTGGTCTTGCATTGGCGCGAAGGCAAAGGCCTACCGGCGTTACCACCGGTCTACCGCTGGCGTGGCCAAAAGCTCAATGCTGGGTGGGTGACGACCTTTAATGAATATGCAGTGGTGGCCGAAAACCGCCTGACAGCGCTGCCAGAAAGTTTTCCAATGACGTTGGCCCCACTCTTTGGCTGTGCTGTAACCACTGGCCTGGGGGTGATCCAAAACGATGCCAAGCTCAAAATTGGTGAATCAGTGGTGATCCTGGGCGCCGGGGGGGTTGGATTAAATATGATCCAAGCGGCCAAATTGACCACCGCTCACCCCATTATCGGGGTAGATGTTCAGCCTGGAAAATTAGATTTGGCAAAAAAAATGGGGGCCGACCACACCTTCAGTGTCAAAACCCCAGATTGGCAGGCTGAATTGGCCCAAATCTTGCCCCAGGGTGCTGATGTCGTGATTGAAAATACAGGTCTGCCTGCCATGATTGAATACGCTTATCAGCTGAGCAAACCCCAGGGCCGCGTGGTCTTGGTGGGAGTGCCCCGAGCAGGTGCCAAGGCCTCGCTCTATACCCTGCCTTTGCACTTTGGCAAGGTGTTGACCGGCTCACATGGTGGAGACGCCCAACCAGACAAAGATATTCCGACCTGTATCGCATTGATAGAGGCCGGAAAAATGGATCTGAGCCCATTGGTGACCGAAATTCTGCCCTTTGCAGAGATCAACCACGCGCTCGATCGCCTGCGCAGGGGAGAACAAATCGGGCGCTGTGTTTTGCAGATGGATTGGCCCCAATCGGTGAGCACACAGGCATGAGTACACAGGCATGAACACACAGGCGCCAGGAATTTTACTCTTGGGGGCCAGTGGTTTTTTGGGAAAGGCACTTTTGCGACATTTTCAAACGCAAGAGCAAGCTCAAACGCCCGCCTTGACGGGAGAGCCCAATGCGACTTGGCCCGTTTGGTACAGCCAGCACCATGCCCCAAGTCTGAGCCATTATTTTAATCTAAAAAACCCTGATTTGACTCCCTTTGAGCCGATATTGTCACAGCTAAACTATGCCCTGATCTGTGGGGCCCGGCCCGGATTGCGCGATTGTTTTGAAGCCCCCGAAGACACTTGGCAGATCAATGTGGAGGGCCCCCTGGCTTTGGTTCAGACACTTGTGGAGCGCGGCATCGTCCCCGTTTTGTTTAGCAGCGACTATGTCTTTGCAGGCAATCAGGCTCCTTATTCAGAAGCGGAACCCACCTCGCCCCTGAATCCCTATGGCCAACAAAAAGCCGCTCTCGAAGCCGGTCTCAAACAACTTTTGCGGGAATCTGAATATCTCTTATTGCGTCTGACCAAGCTCTATGACTTGCGCCCAGAGAGTGGAACGCTGCTGAGTGAAATGGCCCTTGCTTGGCGAGCAGGAAAAACAATCCGGGCAGCTGAGGATCAAATTTTTAACCCCCTTTTGCTTGAAGATTGCCTGCAAGCCATCTCCGACCTTTTGAGACAAAAGGCCCGTGGTGTCTACCATCTCGGTGGCCCCCAAGGGCTGAGCCGGTATGAATTGGCCCAGATTTTGGCTCAGAATCTGGGTGTCGATAGCGGGATGATACAGTCCATTTCGCTGAAAGATTTAGACGAGCCCTTTTTGCGCCCACAAGATACCCGGCTGGAAATTGGCAAAGTAAGGCAGGCCTTGCCCGATTGGCAGCCCTTGGGGGTGAGGGCTGCTTGCCAGAGGTTGGCTCAATAAATCGCAGCCCAAAGCCAATCATGCAGAATGTTATACTGGTTCAAACGGCATGATTTAAGCCAAAGGAAAGCGAAAGTATGTATGTCCAGCGCGTTGATTTAAAAAATATCCGTTCTTTTAAATCCTTTGAAATGACTTTTGAAGCACCTTATGCGGGCTGGCATGTTGTGATTGGTGACAATGCGACAGGCAAATCCACACTCTTGCGTTCAATTGCACTGGGGTTTATGCCTCGCGTTGATTTAGCTAAATTATTTATTGGGGATCTGTTAAGTGTGGATTCGCCCAAAGGTGAGATAAAAGTAATTTTAGAATCTGATCCGCAATATGATATCTGGTCAAAAAATGGAATTCATAAAACTGCGCTTTGGTTAAACAGAGAATCTTCTGATTTTTTTAATACCTCAGTTCGCATTGAATCTTTGATTAAACTAGAGGAAAACAATATTATTGAATCTAAAGAAAAGATAAATAAACCTTTTAGAAGATATCCAGGAATTTGGGAACAGCATTCAGGCTGGTTTTGTTCTTCATATGGTTCTTTTCGACGCATAGATTCCCAAAAAAAGATTTTTTCTAGTAGTAACCTAGAAAAAATACAAGATAATGATCCTTTTTTGTTACCTCATATTTCTCTATTTGATCTTAATTTTATCTTTAGTAATTTAATTACATGGTTACAGGAATTGAAATTTAGACAATTAGAAGGAAAAAACGAGAAAACCTTAGTTTTTTTATTAAAGTTAATAAATGAAGGGGATCTTTTAGCTACAGGATTTAAAATTGCAGACGTTTCTTCTGAAGGAGTTCTATTTGAAACACCACAAGGAGCCATTGTTCCCATCATTCAACTAAGTGATGGATATAGATCAATTTTATCAACCGTTTTTGATATAATTTATCAGATGTTATTGAAATATGGGGAAGAAAGGGTTTTTCATCAGGTCAGCAAAGGAAAAATGGAAATTGATTTACCTGGGATTGTCTTAATTGATGAAATAGACGCCCACCTCCACCCCAGTTGGCAAGTTAGAATTGGAAAATGGTTTACACAATTTTTCCCAAAAATCCAATTCATTGTCACCACCCACAGCCCTTTGATATGTCAATCGGCCCATCCAGGCAGTATTTGGAGATTAGCTGCCCCTGACAGCCAAGCCCCATCTGGAGAAGTGACCGGCTCTGATTACAACCGTTTGATTTACGGTAATGTCTTGGATGCATATGGCACAGACCTTTTTGGCAAAGATGTCGAGCGTTCATCCGAAGCCAGCGACTTGCTCGATGAATTGGCCCAATTAAACCTCACAGCGCTGCAAACAGCACTTAAACCCGCTCAAAAAAAGCGCAGACAGGCATTGCAAGCCCTCTTGCCAGATTCAGCCAGTTTTTTGGATGGCGTTGAGTGAGATGTTGCAACAGATATTTCCGCCACTCTCAGCCAGAAGTCAAAATTATTTAAATCAGTGGAATGGACAAATTACACGAAAAAGGCTTTTTCATTCCCGTTTGAGAGAAGCTTATCGGCTCTGGCCTCAAAAGAACAAAGTTCGCAACCACACGTTTCAAGAAGTTCGAAAGAATTTAAAGGCCCTTGCGGGGCCTTTGGAATGCTGTCAGTATTGTGGTCGGCCTGAAGCCAATCAGATGGAACATATTTATCCCAAAGCCTTTTACCCCGAAAAAACCTTTGTCTGGGAAAACTTACTCTGGATCTGTGATAAATGCAATACAGCCAAAGGCGAGAGGTTCAGTGTCTTTCACAACGGACAAAAAATAGCTTTACAGACCTCGCTTGCCTCAGGTCAAAGAAACCGGCAAGCTCCGCTTCAAGGGCCTTCTGTTTTCTTTGATCTGCGCCAAGAAGATCCAATGCCATTTATACATTTGGATCTTGCAACTGGCCTTTTGCTCTCTCAAGCAAGCCCAGGCACAAGGGAGCATGAACGCACAGAATATACGCTAAAACTTTTGCGTTTAAGTGAGCGCAATGGATTAATCCAAGCAAGGAAACAGGCCGTTCGTGATTATTTTTGGGCGCTAAAGGCATATATACAAAGCAATCCTAAAAATAGACAAGCAGCACAAAAAGTAATTCAAGAAATGGCTTATCCGATTGTCTGGGCAGAAATGAAGCGTCAACATCACATGTATCCACCCTTGGCACAATTATTTGCCCAAGCTCCAGAAGCACTCAACTGGTAAACAACAGAAAACAAATGCGTTTAAAAAAAAGACCACTGCTTAAGACTTCTAACTGCCTCCTCTGTCCCAGTACAAAACATCCCGCCTGGGAGGCCTTTCCCCTGCCCAGCTCAAAACTCGTCAGGTCCGACTGTCAGCCATTTACAGGCAACAAAACCCTGCTAGAATGCCAAAACTGTGGTCTGGTACACAGCCACATCGCGTTGCCCAACGATTATTATGCCGCTTATGACCTTGATGAAGCCCAAATGGGCAGTGAACAATGCCTGTTTTCGCCGCTGTTTGAAAAACCGGTTCCGCGCTCACGTCAATTGCTGCACCTGCTTAAACAGACCTTGCCTTTGCCAAAACAAGGTAGGAGTTTGGATTTGGGCTGCAACCATGGTTTTTTTAGCCAGGAGTTAATCCGTCTCTTTCCCAATTGGCAGGGCTTTGGCTATGAACCTTGGCCCCGGCCATCTGCCCTGCGCGAAAAATGTATCCCCCCTGAGCAATTCTTTTCAGGCCCCTTGGAAGCGGTTCCTGGCAGTTATGATTTGCTCAGCCTGATTCATGTCTTGGAACATGTACCCGACCCACTGGGCTATCTCATGGCCCTGCCCCGGCTGTTAAACCCCGAGGGTTATTTGCTGATACAGATCCCAGATTACAGTCAAACCGCCTTTGACTTGACCATTTTTGACCATCTCTGGCATTTTAATTTACAGACGCTTATGGCCTTGCTGATGCAGTCTGGTTGGGAGGTCGTTATGATGGGCCGCTTTTTGCCAAAAGAGTTAACCGCCCTCTGCCGGATTCCCTCTCAGCCGCTCCAACCCATCAGTCCCCACCGGGGTGCTGAGCTTGCCACTGCGTTGAAGGAATTAAACCATCTGCAATTGCGGGTCAGTATGTGGGAACAAGCAGCTTTGGACAAGGCCGGCCCCCGTGTGGTTTTGGGCACCGCCATTGCTGCAGGTTATGTATCGGGCTTGCTTGAGCAGCCCCCTGATTGTTATTTGGACGAGTCGCCCCAAACCCAGGGTGGCTCTTTTTGGCAGCGCTCAGTGGTGGGCCTGGATCAACTGAAAGCGTTGCCTGCAGGTTCTTTGTTTTTGCCCTTTCCCCAGCCACAGGCCCTGTCCATACAAACACGGCTCAAACCACAATTGCCCCACTGGCAGATTGGTTTTTAGGCGTGTAAATCCAAAACAGCTTGTAACCCACGCAAGCCCGGATCGCGGGTCTCGTAGACGGCTTTTTCCAAAAAGGCCAGTGCCTGTTCCGATAGGCCTGTCAGGAAACAAATACAAGCCAAAGCCCAATAAGATTCATAGCTGTAAGCATTGACCGAAAGCGCTTTGTAAAAGGACTCTGTCGCTTGCAACAATTGCTCGGGTTGGGAAAATTGCTGTTCGGCACTCTGCTCCAACCAGTAAAAACCGGTTTTGAGATAATCAAGATAGCCCCGATTGAGTTGCGAGAGCGATAATCCCCATTGATTGAGAACCTCATAGCCCTCGGCTTTGGCAATTAAGCTGAGTTTCCAGGCTTTTTCAGGCTGGATAGCCCCTTCTGGTTCCCATTCAGATCCCACATCCCGATTAACTTTGCGCAATTCTTTGAGATCTGTACCCGTTATATTTTGGCCCGATTCCAGGCGGCGCTGGCGGTGTGTGAGTAAACTGCGCAAAACAAAATAATAGCTCAAGGTATCCGCACTGATTTGCGAAAGTTGAAACAGGGCGGATTTTTCGAGCAGGTGAAAGCCTTCGGTTTGCATCAATTCTGTGCGCCAACTGATCTCAGCTTGAAGAGCCATTTTAAAAGCTGTTTCGTTGTTCATTTTTAAGCTGTCCGACAGCCTGGCCTGGTTTTGCCAAAATTTTTTCAAGCACAGAGTTGTCGCGGTCAAAATGGGCAAAGGCAGGGTTTGATAAAGTTCTTCAAAGGTCACTTTTAAGTGCAACAGGGCCAATTGAATCGACTGCATTTGGTCCAGGGTGGTCTGAATGCCCGCGAGGTTCAGAAAGACACTTTCTTGTAGGCCCAGCATCAGCAGAGCACGCTGGTGGGCATGCCAACTCTGGGCATAAGCGGCAATCAAATCCGCGCGCTGACGGGCTATGCATGCTTGTAATTGAGTGTCCCAATAAGCAGAACGCTCTGGTACCGCCATTTCTGCAAGTCGCTCCCAAGCCACACGCAATTCTGCCTGCTGGCTGAGCCACTCTTCAGGCAAGGTTTCCAAGGCAATTGGCAAATGGATGTGTGAGGAACCAGGATTTACACCCTCACTGCTCTGAGACATCGTCCCTTTTACCCCGTATTTTCAAGCGATTTTACCGTAGAATAGAGAATAGAAATTGTGTAAAGAATAACACAAGACTCCCAAGACAGGCATTGTAATTCTGAATCCATGAACACCCCTCAACGCTCCCAAGTAGAGGCTTTGCGCAAACAAGCCAAAACCCTCAGGGCCAAATTCAGCTTAAATCTCCCATTGGCTGACGCATGGCAGCGCTGTTTTCGCCTGCCCGAATTGCATCTCAAAATGGGTTTACCTGAAGAAAAATATGCTTTTCAGGGACAGCCGATGGGGTGGGTCGAAGTGGAAAGTCAGCTCTTTTCGCCCCCTTTGGCTTTTTGGGAAAGCCCCCTGGTGTGGAAATACAGTCACTCATTTCAATTGGAGCGAATTGGCCGCCAAACAAACCTGCCCTATTTTTGTTGGTCCTTTCATTTCGGGGGGGGAGTTACCCAAACCGAGATTGAAATTGCGTTGCATTGTGTATTGGCCCCAGCAGCCCAAGCCAAGCTGCTTCCCCCCCTCAAAGCCTATCTGCAGGCCCTGGTAAAGGCCATCGAAACCCCTACGCCAGGCAGTTCCCTAACAGGAACAGTTTCATTTTCAGCCCTTTACAGCGCCCCCAGTCTGCAAAATGTGCTCGAAAAGTTTCACACAGGGCTGTCTGCTGCCGCACTCTACCGCCAAGGCTTGCATCCCCGTGCTCTAGAAAATGTAACGGGTTTGCCACGCGAATTGATTTTGCGGGCCCTTTTGGAGCTGTGTCTTTTGGGCCATCTCAGCCCAGTTTGGTGCTTGCACGAACCCGATGGCACCTTGCTTTCGCAGATCACCCCCGATCAATTTTTGCCCAAAACTATCAGCCGTAAATATGGTTGTGAATACGACTTGCTGCCAGACTACCATCTCTCGCTCTGGTTCAGCCCAAACAAATCCGCCCCTTTTGCCTACAGCCCCTTTCCAGCCGACCAGCCCTACCGGATTGCCCAGTTTTGGCTCTGGCAGGGACAGAGCCATGTCTTGACCCTGAGCCGACCGGGAGCCTATCGCTTGGCTTCTCCCAGTCTGCCCGGACATCTGCATTTGCGCGTTGGCGCACGGGGGGTGGCCGAAATTCAGATCCAGGCCGAGAAGCTGCTCGAAGATCGGGAATGGCCGCTTTTGGCCGCCGGGGGCCAGCTTAAATTGACCTGTTTGGCTGAGCCCGGTGCCCTTTTTTACTGTTATACCCCTTACGAAAGCCAGGGCCCAATGACGGGCGCACAGGCCGTCAGCTGTGGCGAATTGGCAGAGATTTTTCCCGAGTGCCGCCCGCCTGCGGCTTGGAAAATCGGCCAACAGGTCTTCTTGTTGGTGGGTCTTTTAGAAGCAAATCCTGAGCAAAGCGCCCATTTCCGCACGCTTTTGCAAGTGGCCATTGCCGAATATGCAGGCGCAGAAATCCAATCCAGCTCAGACACAGGTCTTTTGATTTTTCCCTGGGCCGAATCGGGCCTGCGCGCCGCCCTTAAAATCTTAAAAGACCTCAAACAGTGGAATAGGATCCATGCCGCCCCCTGGCAGCTCAAAGTTCATTTGGCCCTGCACCGGGGCGGTGCCCTTTTAAGTCCGCACGCAGAAAAATGGAGCCTCAGCGGCCCAGGTTTACGTCTGGTAATGCAATTGTTGGAACAGGCAACCGCCAATGAAGTGCTTTTTTCCCGCACCTTAATGCAAGATCCTGGTTTCCTGCAGGTATTGGCTGCCGAACCCGATTTGGAGTTACATGAATTACACAGGTTTATGCGGGGGCCCGCCTTGGAACCCGACCGAATTTACCGATTGGCTTTGGCAAATTGAGCCAAGGCCTGATCCAATGCCTCTCCACTTTTGGCGGCCAAAATCTGTTCCAGCACCGAGTCTGAAAGTTTGACCTGGATGTCCTGGGCTCCAAATACAGCTTGAGACAGCTGTTTCAAAGCCATGGGTTCTTCAGCGCGCACCCGTTCCCCTTCCAGGACCCTTTCAAGCGCGCCTTTGACCGTACGGGGATGTAAGGGTTTGAGGTCAGCCAAATCCTGATTCAATTCTGCCTGAAGAAAAGCATCATCACGCATGTTCAGATCCTTCTTGGGCAGTGCGTAAGACTTGCAAAACCTGGGCCTGCAAGGGATGATATGCGCTTTGCATGGCCTGCCAACGGGCCTGCAAAGTCGTGTGTTCTGCCTCAGCGAGGACCTGCTTTAAGAGAGGAAAAAGCGTATTCCAGGCCAGGGCGTCTTCACTTCCCAACTCTGCCGCCGGGCCCTCTGCTGAAAATTGAAAAGAAATGGCCACAGCGTCCATGTCTACAGGCTGGAAATTGGAAGGTTTTTTGAGCAGTACCTGAATAGATTCAAAACCCGCTTGAATCGCAGGGTGTTTAGGCACCACCCGCTCGGCATGTAATAAAATCTGCCAGGCCCGTGAATACTCCCGCAGTACAGAAAACAGCCAAACCAGGGTGAGGTAACTTTCGATTCGTTTAAAATCCAATTCCATCAAGCGATAGGCCGTGGCACACAGACAGCGTAAAAGCCGAAAATCGAGATTTTGACTGCGCACTTCAGCGGTCAGCAACTTAAGCGCATACAAGGCCTGTTTGACCCGCGGATCTTTGGGCGGTTCAGATTGACTCAGTGCCGTTTCAATCTCAGCAAGGCGTTGGGGTAACATAGCTCAGAGATATTTATCGAGTGTCGTTAAGAGTTTGGCTACCACTTGCGAACTGCTGCCATAAGTGGCAGCAAAAAAGCGATCTTTGAGTGTGTTTTGCTTTTGTTCGTAGCGCAACCAAGGGGTATCCGATTCAAGCAGATCATAAAAGTCTTCCAAAGACGATTCAGGCTGCAACGTAGGCAAATACGATCTGAGGGTAATATCTGAGCTGCCAAACCCCACATATTCATGTTCTGGAGCATAAGGTACATGCAGCAAAATCTGGCGTTTATCGCAGTAAAGCCCTGGGAAAGGGGTATTGCCATAATCCGAAAAAACCGTATCTGCCAGGACTAACAATTCCAATAGATCGGTGGGACGTTTGACTACGGCTGTAAAAGGCAGACGCTCAAGCAATTGCACCCGCTCATACTCCTCAAAATGGGTATAATCATGGGGTTTGACAATCACATTATACCGATCGGTTAATGCCGCCATGCGTTCGGCGTATATCTCAATTGAGCAGAGAGCCTCAAAATAAGGGGTCCAGAGCAGTGTCGGTTTGTTCGGATCACAATTGTATTTTTGCATCAGCCCTTCATGATCCACTTCAATGTCTTGAAAATAGGGATCAAATTGAGGCCAACCTGTCTGAAATAGCCAAACCCCTTTACAGAATTTGAGTTTGCGTTCTTGGTAGCGCCCAAAACAAAAAATCATATCGTAGAGCTTGTTCCAATTGGTCAAATTGAGTCGGTCACAGCCCAGCTCTGAAATAAAGCGAATTTGACGGGTGCCAAGGCGGTTCATGAGATTGTAGTCTTGCAAAAAGACATGATCTGAAATCAGATAGCGGTAAAGGGTTTTGGCATTGAGCAATTCAGAAATATACGAAAAACGGTATTGATTGGCGGCAACAATATCCAACAGGGCTTCTGGGGCCTCGTCAGGCAAAATAATATCAAAGGAATGGGGGTCGAGTAAACTTAACACATTGCGGTAGTGAAAATACATCTCTGGAATATGAAACAAAAAGGCCATTTTCGGGACCATTAAAAAACTCATAGCTGCTCGTTTAACCCTTTCACAGCGCCATCACCGGTTCCAGGGCAAATGCCCAAGATCAACATTTCCGCCAGAAAGGATAATTCCGATATGTTCCCCAGGATCGGCGATACGCTTTTCAAGCAAAGCTGCCAAAGGAACAGCACCGGATGGTTCCACCACCAATTTCATGCGTTCCCAAATCAGGTGCATGGCTTCTACAATGGCCGCTTCAGAAACCGTGGCAATTTCACTGACATATTTGAGGATAATCTCAAAAGTCAATTCACCCAAACCGGTTAAAAGGCCGTCAGCCATTGTATGTGGGGATTCTGAAGGCAATCGGGTTTTGAGCTGAAACGAGCGAAAGGCGTCATCAGCGCCCGCGGGCTCACAGCCAATCACCCGCGTCTGGGGGGAAAAATAATGGCAGGCCAAAGCGGTGCCAGAAAGCAATCCTCCTCCCCCGACTGGGGCAAGCAGGCTGTCCAATGGGGGGGCATGCTCCAAAAACTCCAGAGCAGCTGTAGCTTGGCCCGCTATCACACGGTAATCGTTATAGGGATGAATAAAGACAGCCCCTGTGCGGGACTGAACCTCAAGCAAAGTGGCCTCACGGGCAGCTTGGGTTGCTTCACAGGTAATTATTTCGGCACCATAGCCTTTGACTGCAGCCATTTTGACAGCCGGGGCATTTTCGGGCATAACAATCCAAGCCGGAATTCCCCGTTCACGGGCGGCCTTGGCCAGGGCCTGGGCATGGTTACCCGAAGAGTGGGTGGTTACCCCACGTTGCAAATCTTCGCCGGAGATCAGCGAGAGCGCGGCAGAGGCCCCCCTGTATTTAAAGGCCCCTATTTTTTGCAGATTCTCACATTTGAACCAGATCTTTTGCCCAACACGGGCATTGATCTGTTCAGAGGTCATGACGGGTGTGGTATGAACCCAGGCTGAAATCTGTTTTTGCACCTGCTTCAGGGCTGCTGCATCGGGGGGCACAAGCAGGGAAAAAGCAGGTGTGTTTGAAGTGTGCATTCTTGATATCCGCGGGGATTGCTCGTAAACTGAATCAGGATTACAGTGTACCATCCCTCCAGCGCCCGCTGTGAACATCCCCCATAACCAAAACGATAACCAAAACGTTCACTGAAGACAATAATTAAAGACCAGTACCAGAACCATGAAAACGTATTTAAGCGCTCTCTTTGACTTTCGCAAATTGGTAAAGGCGCGCAACCTGCCTTATATCAACATTGTGTTGTTTCTCTCATTTGCTTGTGCCGGGTATATCGAATATTTTTTCCGCCAGGCGCCCCCTGAGCGCAGCCTGTTTGTAGGCCTGGGTTTTACAGTGATTTTGGCTCTGTATTTGTTTATGCTCAAATTGCGAAAATAGTCAAATGACAAGCACCAAGCGGATCTTTTCTGGGCAAGATCTTGATTTAAATGGCATCTCCACAGCCCTTGAAGAAACGGGCTGTGTGCGCATCAATGGTTTGTTTAAGGGGCCCGCCTTGGATCAAATCTACCATTGGGCCAAAACGGCTTTTGCCCAGCTCGACCAAGAAATCCAATCAAACAGCTTGCCGCCAGATTTTAAGGCCTATTTTGATTTGGTCCCCCACATGATCAACCATATTCCAAGCGGGCGATTTGGGCATTTTCAACAGAGTCCTTGGCTGATCTACCAGTTGTTTTTGTCCTCTGCTCTGCCAGAAATCTTAAAACACATCTACCAAGGTTCGTTTCTCTATTCGGGCTTGCACAGTGTGGTGCGCCGCCAGACCCCCAGCCAGCCCCGTTGGTATACGGGTTTTCATCAAGATGGACATTTTCTTAACCCCGACTGGAAATTTTTACACTGTTGGTCGCCATTAATGGCCTGTGGGATTGATGCCCCCTCCCTGGAACTGATCCCAGCTGGGCTCAAAGCGATCCGGCCCAGTTTAGGCAAGCCTGATCAAGGCCAACATTATTACGATAACCGCGACCTGGATCTTGAACTTGAGATTTTGCCCTTTTTTCCAGAACAGACCTTCTGGCCACAGATTTTGTCTCCCGGTGATGCGCTTTTTTATGACAGTTATTGCCTTCATCGCACCTATGTAACCCCCACCATGACCGAGCCGCGCTACAATCTCGAAATGCGGTTTTTACCCGATTTGGAGCTACCGCCAGGCATTCGCGATCTGGGTTTTATTCGGGTTTGAGTTCAGAAATAGGGCTTTGGCTCAACATAGCCTAACCAGGCTCTTCTGCATTGAATTATGAGCGCTGATACATCAATTCCAAAACCTGACGATAAATGCCATCAGCTTCAGATTCAAATTTTTGGGCATGTTCGGGATCACATTCTGCCAGCGCCCTTAAGGCGTTTTGCCAAGCCATCAGCAATTCAGTGTCATCTTCGGCAATGGCGCAGGCCTGGGAATAGGCCTGACAGGACTCCATCAGCAAAAGCCGTGCCTCATCGTTAGAGCGGTGCTCTGCCAAGGTTTGCAAATAAGAGGCCAAATTGGCGAGGTTAAAATCACAGGTATGGCGATTGAGTAACATGGCGTAGAGGTTGCGGATCAACGCCAATAAACGCTGCAATTGTTGGGCATTGGCATGGATCATTAATTCCAAAAGGGTTTCGTGACTGTCGATCACCGTGTGTTCGTCGGGAGAGCAGGCAATCAGCGCCAACCAGCCATTTTCTAAGCTTTGCATCACCGACTCACTCAAAAGGGGATCTTTTTGGCTTAGATGCAATTGTTTGGCTAACAAATCCAACCAAAGTCGGTGATAGCCCTCTTCATCAAGCCAGCCCTGCAAAAGCATTTCTGCCAAAATCAGGTAAAGTCCCTTGGAAACCGTCAAAAGCAAAGCTGGGTCCAGGCTTTCTAAGAGAGGCACAACAACTTTTAAATAGGGCTCCAGGGTCAGCCCTTCGTCAGCCACCCCCAGCAAGGGCTGATCATTGAGGCATTTTGTTAAGAGCCCAGAGAAATCGTGAAGACGAGCCACAAACAGGGATTCTGTCACATAGGGCTGTAAACTTTTTAGCAATTTACACCAAGCTGCCAGCCAAAGTCCGTCGCCGCCAATGGATTCGAGGATATCAATCCAAGCATTGAGATAGAGCTCTGAGCGCACGGGCATGGGCGGGGTTTGCTCCAATTGGGCCCGCAAAGCCGTGTGAAAGGAATAAAGGGTATTGCGGTATTGGCTGCAGATCGTGTCTTTGAGCCAAAAATTACGCTTGGCAGGGGAGGTATTTTCGTAGCCCAACCAGGCTTCTCCCAACAATCTGAAAAGCAAAGTGCTTTCTGCAATTGAGAGGTGTTGTACAAATGCATAAAGCAAAATTTCAGG
Source organism: Candidatus Sericytochromatia bacterium (assembly GCA_018780035.1). Taxonomy (GTDB): domain Bacteria; phylum Cyanobacteriota; class Sericytochromatia; order UBA7694; family UBA7694. The sequence goes on along the minus strand of JADMKE010000028.1, from coordinate 26,876 downwards.
AATTTCCAAGCTGGGCAACCCCGAGCTGGGTTTGCGCAGCGCTGAACAAAGGGTATGCCAAGCCATATGGTAGAGTGCTGAGGCCCCTTCAGAGCTATAACAGGCTTGATAAAGCAAACAGAGCGCCAAAGAGGACTGAATTTGCGGATTATCTGGCTCCCAGGTTTTGGCCTGCAAATAGCTGTGGCCCGCAGATTGCAAATGATGCAACGAAGGGGGGGTGGAAGCCAAGGCCAGACCAAAAAGCAATTCCCCCCGCAAACAGAGCAATTGACTGTTCCAACTGGGAAAGAGTCCGCCAAAATAGTGAAAAAAGCCCTCAGCCAAATGAAAAATTTGTAATTGGGTGCTCATTTCAAATTGGCGCAGGCCGCGGATTTTATTTAAAAACGCCAAAACCTTTTCAAGGTCTTCTTCTTGGGGTACCATCTGCTCAGCATATTCCAGACAATGCCGCTCCATGATCTCAACCAACCAGGTCTCTTCTGGCCGTTGAATGACGGTGTCCAACATCGCGCTGAGCCAATTCAACCAAACATCAAAATTGGGTTCTGCTTGGAGCGAATCACGCAGATGGGCCATGCTTTTGTGAAAATACGTGAGAAACTCGGGGCCTGATTTTTTTACTGCCAATGCGAGATAGCGCAAGCCTTTATTGGCTCTGTTGGCGTTTGAGTTGTAATGCAGAATGGAGGTATCAGTCATTTACACCTATTTTCGGATCGTGTCATTAATCATAACAGGAAGCAAGGGCTTTTTGACAAGCCTTCAGCGTCACTGTCTAATTGTTAGAATGAGAGCCTAGGGCAAAGGAGTTGTGCAGATGGACTATGACTATATCATCATTGGCTCGGGTTTTGGCGGCAGCGTCTCGGCCCTGCGGCTGGCTCAAAAAGGGTATAAAGTAGCGGTACTTGAAAGTGGCAAACGCTGGGCAGACAGCGATTTTCCCAAAAACAATTGGCAATTGGACAAGTTTTTGTGGATGCCCAAACTCCGGCTCTTTGGCATTCAGCGCTTAAATTTACTCAAAGATGTGCTGATCCTGAGTGGGGCGGGCGTCGGTGGAGGCAGCTTGGTTTATGCCAATACCCTGTATATTCCCCCCGATTCTTTTTTTGAGCAACCTCTGATTCAAGCGCTTGGGGGCAAAGCACGGCTGCTGCCCTATTATGAACTCGCAAAGAAAATGCTGGGGGTAACCCCCAACCCTCAACTCTGGCCTGCCGACGAGTATTTGCGCCAAACAGCGGCAGAATTTAATGCCGCTGAAAGTTTTCAACCCACCCCCGTTGGGGTTTATTTTGGCGAACCCGACAAACTGGTTCAAGATCCATATTTTGCTGGCGAAGGCCCGGCCCGCACAGGCTGTACCCATTGTGGTGGTTGTATGATTGGCTGCCAGGTTGGAGCCAAAAACACCTTGGTCAAAAACTACCTGTATTTGGCCGAGCAATTGGGGGTAGAGATTTTTGCTGAAACCCGGGTCGAAGAAATCATTCCCCATTCAGCGGATGGCAGTCAGGGTTATACCCTGCGAACCCATTGCAGCACCCACCCGCTCGGTTCCCCCCGCAGGGTGTTGCGCAGTCAAGGAATCGTTTTTTCAGCGGGGGTTCTGGGCAGTTTAAAGTTGCTGCTCAAAATGAAAGAGCGCGGGCATTTGCCCCGGCTTTCACCCATGTTGGGCAAAACAGTCAGAACCAACAGTGAGGTGATATTGGGTGTGACAAGCCGCGACCGCCAGGCCGATCTCTCACAAGGCATTGCCATCACTTCCAGTGTTTACCCTGATGCAGACAGCCATATTGAGCCTGTTCGCTATCCCTCAGGCTCAGATGCCATGGGCCTGCTCGCCACCCTGATGACCGATGGCGGCGGCAAGCTGCCCCGTCCTCTGCGTTTTTTGGGCAATATTGTCAAAAAACCAGCTGATTTTATCAAAGTTGTAACCCCCTTTGGCTTTGCCAAACGCAGCATTATTTTGCTGTTTATGCAAACCCTCGACAACTCGCTGCAAGTTGGGCTCAAATCGCGCTGGAAATGGCCTTTTGGAGCCCATTTAACGTCGGCCCCCGAACAGGGGCAAAAAGCCCCTTCGTATATTCCTTTGGCCAATGAATTTGGCAAAAAATTGGCCGAAAAAATGGGCGGAATTCCGGGCAACACCCTCAACGAAGTGCTCTTGGATATTCCCACCACAGCCCATATTTTGGGCGGCTGCGCAATCGGCCGCAGCCCCGAAGAGGGAGTGATTGATTTGCAAAACCGGGTCTTTGGCTATCAGAACATGTTGGTCTGCGACGGTTCAATGATCCCGGTTAACCTGGGGGTAAATCCCAGCTTAACCATTACCAGCCTGGCCGAGCAGGCCATGAGCCAGATACCCGTCAAAGCGGGCCATATTTTCCGCGCCTTGGCCGTGGAACAAACTTGGGGAGTCTTGGCCCAATTGAATCCCCACATAACTCATCAGAATCAGATTTGAAAGCAAGACATTCCAGCATATACTTATTTAGGTTTAATTTAGAAAGCAGGATTTTTTGATGTCACGATTCAACAAGCTGAACAAGATTCGATTTGCGCTCCCCCGGAAAAGCACCCTCAGCGCTTTGGCCACCCTGGCAATCATCACGGGGTTGAGCTTGCCCGCACAAGCTGCTGTTGAAAACGTGCTGAATCCCCTGCCTCAAGATGCCATCAGCGCAACGGTGATCGACTTGCAGCCCAGCGCATGGACGTTTGTACTCAATCAACCCGGTCTCAAAGATTGGTTGATGATGGATGAATGGAAAGAGATGCAAGAGGGCCTCAAAAAAGAGCTGGATATTGGTGTTGAAGAAGTCTTGGGCTCATTGGGCACCCATCTGGCTTTTGGGCTGTATAAACCCAAAGACGCAGAATCAGATTTGGATCTGGTTTTTGCCTTGGAGTTAAAATCTGCAGATCTGTATCAAAAAATGGTGCAAAAATTAAAAGAAAAAACCGAGAAAAAGACCAACGCAGATTTGCCCAAATCCAAAATCGAAACTTACAATAACCAAGAATTGATCTTGATTGAATCTGATTCTGACCCAAATAAAATTGAATCGGCCATGACCTTTCAGGGCAATACCCTGCTCTTATCCAATCAGGTGGCTTTGCTCAAACAAAGCCTCGATGCCCTCTCCCAAGGCAAAAACCTGAGCAAAAACCCAGATTTTGCTGCGGTTTATCAGAACATGAAACAAGAACCTGTCGTGGTTTGGATGGATTTGAAGGTCTTAAAAGAAACAAGTCACAATTCAGAATTAAAATCTTTTCAAAATGATTTGGCCTCTATTGGCCTGACCCAAACCACACTGGCCATGAACCAGAGCCTCGGTATCAGCATGCGTCTCAATGAACAAGGTCTGGCATTTAAAAACAGCCTGAGTTTTAGCAGCAAAGGACTCAGTGGCAGTCAACAGGGTTATTTAAACAAATTGACTTCACCCTTGCCTTCGCTCGACCCACTATTGGCCCTCATGCCTGCACGCCCGCTTTTTTCAGCCATGACCAATACCTTGACGCTGGCCATTGAAAACCCAATTCTCTCAGGTGACAAAACCAGTGATTCAGAAAAAAATGAACTGGCCCAAGCCATGGTTGAAATGATGGCGGGAACCAAAGAGATTTCAGGCTTGGACCTGAAAAAGGATATCTTGGCACACAGCGATGGTCGAATTGGCATCAGCGTTTTTTATCCCGAAAATTTCCCCACTTATAAAAATATGCCCTCCTCGGTGGTTATGTTGGGCGTCAAAAACGGCCCCGAATTTTTGCTCAATTTGCAAACCAAACTCAAAATAGTTGCAAACCCACTGGAGAAAGCAGCGGAAGCCAAAACCGAAAAACCCATCACACTTTCAAAAGAGCCGATGGAAACCTATCTCAATGTGCCCATTTACACCCTCAGCGAAGACCGTTTTTTGAAACCTTTGGCAGAAGAAACCCAAATGGAATTGGCGCCCTGTTTTGCCATTTACCAGGACTTTTTTCTGGTGGCCAGCAACCACATGGCCATGCGGGCCACGCTTGACTATGCCAAAAGCAATCGCTTGGCCCTCAAAGCGGATCCGACTTTCTTGCAAGCCCGGCAGCGCATGAGTGCCCAAAGTGAACTCAACCTGTTCTACAGCGACTTGACCCGCTGGGTGCGTCTGGCAGACCATTTTTTGCATGCTGAAGACTGGTACCCTACGTTTAAGCCTCTCTTGGCCTCACTGCAATCTTTGGCAGGCGATGGCAGCGTAAACAAGCAAGGCAGTTCGGGCCACTTACATCTCAATGCAGCCTTTGACAAAGTCGACTTTGCCAAATTGGTCAAAGAGTTGGAAGCTCTGGATTCTGAAACCCAAAAGCCCGAATAACCCCCTTTAAGGAAGGTGCTATTTGTGCCTGATTTCAGCGGCAAATTGGCCATGTACCTGGAGCAACACAAGGTCATTCAGGTGATTGGTTTTGACGACACCCCCTTTCAGCGCAACAGCCCCGGCAAGGTTGCGGTCTGCGGGATTGTCTGTGCCAATACCCGTTTTGAAGGCATGCTTTGGAACGAGGTCGATCAAGATGGCGAAAATGCCACAGCCGTTTTAAGCCAGATGCTCAATCAGAGCAAATTTGCAGATCAGGTCCACTTGGTTTTGCTTGATGGCATTGCCTTGGCTGGGTTTAATGTCGTGGATCTGCCAGCCCTGGCGAATGCCGTGCAAAAACCGTGTTTGACACTGATGCGCAAAGCCCCAGACTTAGCGGGAATTCAGCAAGCATTGGCAAAATTGCCCTGGGGACAGGCCCGGCTCGCAACCATTGAAAAAGCAGGACCGATTTTCCAATCGGATCCCTTTTGGTTTCAATGCCAAGGCATTTCTCCTGATTTGGTCAAACGGATCTTGCCCCGTTTGACCGATCGGGGACATGTTCCCGAGGCTTTGCGTTTGGCCCATTTGATTGGTGCAGCAGTGATCAAAGGCGAAAGTAGCAAACGAGCATAAGGCTATCCGCTTGCCGCTTACAGGCGAAAACCCGTATCATGCTGTTTGATGCCGATTATACAACTCAAAAGCAGCGATATTTTTCACTTTTATAAGCCCTCCCGCTGCGAACGCCGCTTATACCTGATGGAATTTCCCCCTGAGCAGTTTGAAACCGCTCATCTCAGCCATCTCAAAGAAGCCGATCAGCAATTGGAGCGCCATTTTCTCAAGGGCCTGCAGGATTTTAAAGATCTCAGCAAAGGCCCCAATGTGTCACGTCTGCGCGACAGCATGAAAGCCTGGATGGATAAAAAGCCAGTTTTGTACAAACCGCTGTTTAGCTATACCTACGCCTGGCAGGACCAAGACTTTGAGTTGATGTTGGAACCAGATTTTCTGGTCTGGGACGACGGCGGCTATTGCCTGCGTCTCTGCCGCAATGCCCGCAAAATCAACCGCGAAAACCACGCAGATTTGATTCTCATGGCCCAGTATCAAGGCTGGCTCTATGCTCAAATTTTTGGCGAAGCCCCACCCTATCTCGAAATTTATAATAATTCGGGTCGTCTGCTCGAAATCAAACCTGCTGAACCCGAATTTATCGAAAACCAAGTGCAACAATTCTTGGCGCTTAAATCTTCGCCCGAACTGCCTTACAGCCCCATCAGTTGGACCAAATGCCAAAGCTGCGCCTTTCGCGAGTATTGTTGGGACAAGGCTGAAGAAATTCAAGACATCGCCCTCGTTCCCATGCTCGAAGCGCGCCTGATTCTGGCCCTGCGTGAGGCAGGAGCCAAAACCGTCAACGACTTTTTGGCCCTGTTTCCAGAGGAACGTTTGGCCGAATTTATCTGGCATGAGGGCCAAAATCCACGCAAAATCGGGGCCGAAAAGGCCCACAATATGCGGCAAATGGCCCAGGTCGTGCTCACGGGGCGTCCCCATCTTTTGCAAGATCCCCAATTGCCAGAAACCGCCTATTGGGCGATGTTTGACCTCGAAGGTGTGCCCGCCCAACCCGGCCACTCAGAGCGTGTCTATCTTTGGGGGCTGAGCTTGATGGGCCCCGAAGGCGAAGCCAATTTGCAGACTTTGGCCCCGCATCTCTCGCGCAAAGCAGACCAAACAGCTTGGATGGAATTTTTGGCCAAAGCTGGAAAAATATTTGAAACCCATGGCGACATCCCGTTTATTCATTGGGGCAGTTTTGAAGTGCAATCCCTCAATCTCTATTCTCAGCGTTACGGCGACCCCCAGGGTATCGCCCGGCGTGTCAAAAAAAATCTGCTCGACTTTTGGGCCCTGCTCAAAGCCTCGGTTTTGATTCCTCTGCCCAGTTACAGCCTAAAAGTAATTGAACAGTATGTGGGTTTTGATCGCCCCGACAAAGAGACCGGCGGCTATTGGTCTGTGGTCAGTTATCTGAAATCCACCTCGACCCGCAACCAGAGCAAACAATTGCGTCTGCAGCAGGAATTGCTCGACTATAACCATGCTGACCTGGTTGCGATGTGGCATGTGGTCGAATGGTTTCAAGCCTTTATGCGTGAGACTGAAGCTCAAAAATTAAGCGAAAGTTAATTCCCTTGACGAAGGGCGGACACACCCAAATGGGATCTCTATCACTGAATATATCTCACCACTTGTTATGATCAAGATGCCAAAATCTGGCTTTTTGCCAATTCTTAGACCCGACCAAATTTCAAAGCGACACCAGGAGATCTCCCATGAAAAAACACACCCTTTTACTTTTGCCTCTTTTGCTGGCCCTCCACACCAGTTGTAGCAGCACTCCCACCACTCAGCCCAAACCCAGCCCCTCTCCCAGCGTCTCTGCCACACCTGTACCAAGCCCAGTAGCCACCCCTGTTCCCACACCGACGCCAGAACCCACCACCACGCCTTTCCCTTCGGGAACCCCGCAACCCTCTTCCACCCCCTTGCCCACTCCCACCCCCGTTTTCAGCGGGTCTCCGGCAGCCTCTCCCGGCCCCGAAATGGTGGTGCAGTTCAAAGCACGGGTGATTACCTCCGCCCGCGAAGTATTGCCCGTGGTCGACAGCGCATTTACCGTCAATCCCTATCCCTTGGGCGAAGTCAAAACCAGTCTGGCGATCAAAAACAATGTAGAAGCCATGCCCGTCTCTCCCCGTGAAAGTGATGCCAAATACCAGCTCGAAGAAAAGGTCTGCAGCAGCAGTGGTTGTACCACCCAAACCCGCGTTGACAGCACAGCCTTTCAACAAGATTTAAACAATTACCGCAATACGGTTTTGCCGGAGTGGGAAGCCCGCGCATACAAAGGCCTGAGCGAAGAATTGGCCCGTTTGAGCAATGGCCGATCCAGCTTGAATTTCACCACAGATAAAAATGGCGAAGCCACTGTGCGCCTGCAGACGGGCAAATGGTATTTCAGCGGCAAATACAGCTACGGCCAGAGCAGCAGCGTGGTCTGGGAAGATGTGGTCTTTGATGTCAAAGACGGCACCAAGACCATCGAATTGACCCGTTAAAGGTCTCTGTCGGCATTGTTCCGTGTCTGTGTGACCCAGGTCCTCGAAGCGGGGGCTTGGGAGCAATTTAAAGCCATGGGCTGGGAACTCAATACCTTGATTCAACCCAGCCCAAACGCGCTCAAAGACGCTCTGGCCGAATCAGATGCCCTGGTGAGCATGTTGACCGACCGCCTGAGCGCAGAGGTTTTGCAAGCAGCCCAAGCAGCCCAAGGGGGCCGACTTAAAATCATTGCCAATCACGCCGTGGGTTATGACAATATCGATGTTCAGGCCGCCCACAATCAGGGGATTGTCGTTACCAATACCCCAGGTGTCTTAACCCAGGCCACGGCAGAGTTTGCCCTGACCCTGATCTTAAATTTGCTGCGCCGGGTGTCAGAAGGCGAAGCCTTGCTGCGCTCAGGCCAATGGCAGGGCTGGGAACCTACCCAATTATTGGGGAGCTCCTTGGCAGGTAAAAAAGTCGGGATTTTGGGGGCCGGGCGGATTGGTCAGGCCTTGGGCCAGCTTGTCCATTTGCTTGGAGCAGAGCTGGCCTATTGTTCACGCAGCCCCCAACCGGCCTTTGAAAGCCAAACCCAGGCCCAGCAAATGGATTTTCAATCGCTGTTAAAATGGAGTGAGGTGCTTTCGCTGCACCTGCCTGGGGGCGCAGACACCTTTCACCTGCTCAATGCCGAGACGCTGGCAATGCTGCCGAAAGGGGCCATTTTGATCAACACTGGTCGCGGCAATAGTATCGACGAAGTCGCTTTGGCTGAAGCCTTGCAATCGGGCCATTTGGGAGGTGCAGCCCTGGATGTCTACGAAAAAGAGCCTTCTGTTCACCCAGCCCTGCTGAGCTGCCCAAATACCCTGCTTTTGCCCCATTTGGGCTCAGCCACTGTGTCCACCCGCCGGGCCATGGCCTTGACTTGCTTGCAAAATATCCAAGCTGTGTTTGCGGGGCAACCTGCCCCCAACCAAATCCCGATCTAACACCAAATCTCGCGCCGCTGATTTCTTTTGGGCCCCGTATATGTGATAATGGCTCTCACAAAAGAACTTTTCCAGGAGCGTTTTGCGATGATCTTTCAAACTCTGGCCGGCTTTGGTATTGCCCTATTTGGTTCTGCGCTGATCTGGCCCCCTACTGCCTTAGGCAGCGAAACACCTGCCACCCCCACTTGGCAAAGACTCAAAACGCCCCGCCAAAGCCAAATGGAAATCTTATGGCAGGCTCCCAAATCACCGCAAGCCCCCGTACTTGTGCTGGCCCCCGGTCAGAGCTGCAATGCCCGTCGCCCCCTGTTTGAAGCCTTGGCACACGCCGCCCACACACAGGGGGTGGGCCTCTTGCGCTTGGAGTGGAGCTATTGCAATTTGGAAAAAGATCAGCGCAAACCCAGCCCCGAACTCACAAGTGAAAAAGAAGACGTAGAGACGGCTTTAAACTGGATCAAACAAGCGGGTGTCAAGAACCCAATCCTGTTGGCGGGCAAATCGCTGGGCTCGCTGGTGAGTTATGGCGTCTTTCAAAGCCATCCCGAGCTCACTGGTCTGGCCCTGCTGACCCCCGTCTGTTCGTATAACGAAGACGAAAAAGGGCAATTGCTCAATCCACCGCAGAATATGCTGGCTCAACACTATCCGGGTTTGGCCCAGATTCAGCGCCCACTGTTGGTTTCGCTGGGCAAGCTCAGTTAGACTCTTTCACACTAATATACAAATAAGCCTGAAAGACTCTTCTAACCTCAATTCCGAGGCAATTCTCCAAAGCACCCCAAGCCTTATCACTCAGCTTCCCCTGATCTTTCTCAAGCATACTGAGCGACGCCTGCCGGATCCCCGCCTGCTCGCAGAGCTGAACTTGGGTAAGGCCCTTAATTTCTCTTGCTGCCCGCACTGCAGCGCCCTGGGTGGGCTGAGCATAAGGCGAGCGCACCCAGGGCACAAACCCAATGTATTTGATAATCTTCGGAATTTGAGAGGGGTAGGGAACCTGGCTTAACATCTCCCAGGCCCGCATATAGGTTTCGTCGAAGCCATTGGGGCGAGAGACAGCACGGGCAGTGTCTCCGCGCTCTTTACGCACCTTGTGCAGCCAGTAGCCCCATGCTCTGCGGTCGTTTGGCATCGCAAGTCGGTCAGGCCGCTGAATTGTCAGGGTGTGCAGCTGGGCAAAGCTCGGTTCTGTGAGCTGCAAAAATGGCGGGGTATAAAGCAGCTGCACCTGAATTGTTTCGGCCTGCAGCACGATTGACTGAACAAACTCTTGAAGCAGGGCCTGCTTTTCGTCCGGATAAAGATCCGACCATGCAGCTGATTCAAGGATTTCTGCCGCCCTGGCTTGGGCAGCCAATTGTTCTTTGTCCGTCCGTCGTTCCGCTTCTATGCGCTGAATTTCGGATTCAATGTTTTTCTGGCGTTCAATCAGGGGTGTGCGGTAGTTTTTGAAGGAATCGAGATCAAGCGCTCCCGCTTCATAAGCCTCAGCCCAGCGGCGCAGCCCTTGGGTCGTTTTCTTGAGTTCGGTTTTCAGGCCCTGCAGCTGCCGCTCAATTTGACTGTGTTCTGACTTGGCGCTGTCCGGAAGGCCTCCGAGTAAAAAGCCTCTAAACAACTGGCCAATGGCCACATCTAACTTTTGTACGTGAATTTTGTCTCCACATCCCTGACATTTATAAAGCGGAGGAAAGCGCTCTTTGTCGCGATTATGGTCAAGGCTGGCTCTGACATACATTTTCTTCCCGCAGCGGCAGCTCAAGAGACCGCTATAGGGGTAGACAGTGCTGCGTCTTGGGCGTTGGCTGCCGTTCAGTATCGCCTGGCAACGCTCCCAGTCTTCAACCGAAACCAAGGCGGGACATGGAACGGCGATCCACTCGGATTCTGGCTTGATCGTTGAGCCATTCCCCTGGGTGCGGTTTGAATAATAAACACCTTTCGCCGAGGACTCCAGTAATATGCGCTTGATTTGCGCAAACGTGAACTCGCTTCCGGCCCTGTTGCGGTACCCGCGAGAGTTAAGGATCTTTGCGACGGTCATTAAGCGACGATGCTGCAGAAAAAGACTGTACATAAGTGCCCTGACCGGCCCCTCAACCGGGTCTATCTCCAACTTCTTGGCCCTGCCGGTTGGGCCTGCTGCAATTTTGGCATACCCATACGGCGCAACGGACGCGGTGAATTGCCCCAGCCGTGCCCGCGTTTTGAGACCTGCGCAGATTCGGGCAGACAGCTCAAGCCGCTCTGACTGGGCTCGGCTGGCATCTGTAACAAATGAATCCATGCCCTCGGGAGTGGATGTGTCTATCACTCCCCGCCGAGTGGAAATCATGTATTTGCCGTGCGTGCGTAGGTGTTTTTCAATCAGCAATAGTTCAATCAGATCCCGGCCTACGCGGGCCACAGCAGAAAACACCAGCCCCTCAATGCGTCCCTGCTCGACATCGCGCCACATACGTTTGGCCTCTGGGTGCTCAATGACAGACGCTCCGGAGACCGCATCGAGCTGATACACCTCGGCCACCACCCAGCCATTGAGATCGGCATAGTCACGGGCCCGAGCAAGGTGAACAGCAGGGGATTCGTCCCTGACCTGCCCATCGCTGGACACCCGGACCCAGAGGCCGACGTTTGTGCCTGGGGGGAGTACTATCATTTTTTCGCCTCAAGGCGTCGCTTAACGCGAACCAGGATCTCAGCGATCCGGCGATCACGCTCCGCCTTTTCTTGCTCGGTCAAAACCTTGTTTTGAGTGGCCATTATCCTAATTTCCTCCCGTATTTACGAACAGCTTTTCGTTTCGCCAGCCAAAGACCATTTTCCTGTTTGCCCTCAAGAACTCCTGACTGTAAAAGGGTTTTGGTTTGTTTGAGCGAAAGGTTTAGCAGTTTGGCTGCCTCGGACTGGGTGCAAAATGTGGTTCTCCGATCTTTGCGCCGGCGTTTCTTGCGCTCCTTTAGGGCATAGGCTCTCATTTTTTCTCGTTCACTTTGCAGGTAACTCGTTTGAAAGCCAGACAAATCCAGCCTGGTTAAGCCTTCCTCTCTCATTTTCTGAACCCACTCTTCAACATGATTGGCGTCGACATGCCAGCGATCGCCACGTTTGATCCCCCTGATGACACCTCCCTTTAAGAGCCGGGTCGCCTGGGTTTCCCCGTACCCCAATTTGGCCATGAGCTGCTGCTTGGTCATGGTGTAACCGGGCGGAACAGAGGGGTATTTTGCTTCTAATTTGTCCAGTTCAGATACATCGAGGAGAACGCATCTGCCCGTGGTTTTCTTGGGCTTAATCACCCCTTGTTTAATGGCGTGACGAACGATATGAACGGTCGTATTGGAAAGTTCAGCGGCATCTTGGATGGTGATGGCTTCAGTTACTCTTCGGTGATCAAGCCCCATTCTTCCGGCTGTAATCACCACAGCATTTTTACTCCTGCAGATCCCGGTCAATTCAAAGAGTTTTTTGGCGAGTTGTGCCGGCGAATATTTCCCATAATTGTCTATGAGAAATTCTTTCTCTACATGAGTCCATTTCGGGGCCCCGCTCATACTGTCACATCCTCTGTGGGCACATAAGCACAGCGCGAACAGAGATCGGGCTCTGCCCAATAGCAGGGAAAGCCGTTCTCTTGTACGCACTGGGTGCAATCGTGGTCAGTGCAGCCACATTGGCGGCAGGTGCCGCCAATCGCCTCCCGATCTGCAGCATCAAGCCGTCCATGCGTCCTTTCCTTTATTTCTTGTGCAGTCAATAACCCAACGATGCCGCCGGGAAAATAACGTATTCTGTTATTGGCAGCCAAATACCTGACAGCCTCGTAAATTTGCTGCGTGTACTTTGGCGAAAGTAGGGTGAGATCGTGCGGGTGGGCCGGGCCAAGGGTAAGCCTTTCGATAATCAGCTCACACAGCAGATCGCGCCGCTCGTCGTCGCTTCTGTTCTCGAAAATGGCGGAGAGATCCCAGGGTTCTGACTCTGGTTCCTGCTTGCCCAGTAATTCGGATTCCAGGGCGGCAATTTTTCTTTGAGCCTCAGCCTTTAAATTGGCGTATCCATTCATTCTGGACGCGGCAGATTCTTTGTTCTCGTAAGACACCCTGTGGTCCCAGGTTTCAGCCTTAACCTTCTCTTCAAGACCCTCGATGGTGGCAATCTCAATACGCAAAAGCTCGATCTTGCGTTCAGCGCTCAGCGGCGGCGGTTCAGGAGCATCTAAGAGGGCCTGCTCAACCCAATCAAGCTCTTGTTCAGCCTGCTTTGGCTTTTTCTCTCTGGGCTTTCTGGCTTTCTTTTCAGACCCAGCTTTAATCTTGTCAGAATTGCCCGGCTCACCGTTGGGATCCTCAAAATACCCAATGACTCTATAATTGCCAGCCCAAGCCACTTTATGGCATTTATCGCAGCCGAGCGTTTCGTCTGATTCGATCCAGCCAGAATTGGCGTGATGGAGCGGCCGGTAATTGCAAAGCGCATTTTCAGCCTCATACGGAACCAGGTGGACTTTGCCTTTGGGGCCCGCGCAGCAATTTCTGATTTTAATCGGCGGCTCTAAGTCTGCCAGGTCTAACCGTAGAGCCTTCATCTCTTCATTGATTTCAGTCCACTCTTGAGGCCTGAGCCCGCCCTTTGCGTATAAGCGGGCCTGAAGGTCAGCAATTTTACCCCGGATCTCTTCTGCGGCTCCGGGCTCTGTTGGGACTGGCTCTGCCGCCTTTGTCTCGGCCTCTCCGAGGTATTCAAGCAAATGTTGACGAGATCTGTGCTCGGAGGCCTGGCGCTCAGGACTGAGAGCCTGAAAAGCCTCGGACGCAATAAATTCATCAATGCGCGCCAGTTCTTGCCGGTAAAGCCGGGTGTCTTTCTGAGCTGTCTCAGCCTCGACTTTTATGGGATCGGGCTGAGCAAGCAGCGACGCTTCAAAGGCTCTCTTTGCCTCAATGGCATCGTTGAGGTTGGATACATCCATTTCATGTTCCTGAGCGGTAGCTGGGCGACCGGCCTCATTTTCACGCCACCATAGCTTTGGCATGCCAATCTCAGAGCGCCGCATTGCAATTCGGATGTCATGGGCCAAAAGGATTGTCTGGGCCCAAAGGTCAGGGGTTGATTGGCCGTACTTTTTAAAATGCTCCTCAACCATTCCGAGCAGAGGTCCGCCTCGGTAGCCGGTCTTATCTTTCCAGCCATACCCAACTCGGTCAATTTCGCCGCTGTGTTCTTTTTTCTTTGTGCACTTAAGAAGGATCTTGTCCTCACTTGCGCTCACCAACTCGCTATGGCCACCACAGAGAACACAGCGCCACTTGATGGCTGCCAAGGGCAGGAGGGAGGGCCTGTCGGATTGGATGGGGGGTTCTTCTGTGGTGGGCTTTGGAGTATTATCAAAACTCGACTCAATCTCGCGCCTTTGGCTGATTAACCGCTCTACTTCTCTGCCATTGCTCCCAGCGTCATCAATGAGAATGTCGTAGGCAAGGAGTACCATTTGTTGTTCAAATGGTGTGGCAGTCACATTTTCACTGTTTGAGTGGTCAAGGATTTTAAAACGTCGACCAACCCCTGAATGAAGGGGGGCACTATTGCTCCCTGTCCCTGCTTTGTTGCTCCAGCTGAGTCTGCAGCGGGAAATTTCCCCGCTGTGAGCCTCCGCATTTGAGCACTGAAGCAGAATTCTTTCTTCGCTGGCACTCACGATCTCAGTGCCGGCACCATCGCGGCAGATTCCACAAGGCCATTCGATTTTGGCCAAAGGCAGCAAAGAGGGGCGATCCCCTGCGCGGGTTTCGGCTGGCACAGGATCAGCCGGTATAAGCGAAAAATTGCTCGAGTTCCAAAAAGCTTCAGCTGCAGGCGCGGGATCAGCCTCTTGCTCCCCGATCTGATTGTGCAACTCAGCCTCTTGCATCAGGGCTGCCCACAGGGCCTGCATCTTGATCTCCCGCTCAGCTGGCGTCAGGTCCGTGGCCAGCTCGGCATTCAGGAATTGGATTTGCTGACCAACCCATTTGAGCTGATCTGCTGGCGTGCCACTGGGCGAGACCGCGTCAAAAATGGTCAATTGTTTTTCAGCGAGCATGTGCGCCCCCTTTGAGCTTGTGAAGCTCAGAAGTCAGGCTTTCAAGCGCACTTTGAGCCTGCGACCGGTTCAAATCTCTCCAGCCCTTGCCGTCATATCTTTCGCCAAGCCAGATCCCCAGCTGCTCAGGGGTCCAGCCCAAAGTGTCGCGAATGGCCAGAACCTCAACCGTCATGGCCTTGCTTGCGCCAAAGACAGCAACAGAGGGCGGGGAGGGCAGTTCTTTCGGAGGTTGGGTAGCAGGGGGCGCGGGGCTGGCTTTTGGGGGCCGGTACCCGCCTTGGTTGGTCTGCTTCAGCCGGTTTTCAATATAGCCGGTCAGATTGTAGATGCGCTGGCCCTGCTCATCGGCAGGGAAAAATCGGGGATTGCCGCGATCATCTTTGCCTGATTCAACAGATTTGGTTTTCTGCGTGGGGATCGAATACAAAAAGCGGCCAATGCCCCATTTGACGGCTGCCCGCTTAAAAGCGTCGCTGGCTTGGCCCTTTTCGGCCTCAAAATGCGAGGCTGTGCCGCAATCGGACTTGGTGATCCACTCGTCTTCGACTTTGATCGTCAAATCGCAGTACACTTTGCCCGCTACTTCGCGGTAGTGATCCTGCCAGTTTTGCGGGCCCACCACCTCATCGAGCAGATCCATTACCTGCCTGGCGTCCACATACGAGACGCACTCACAGCCCCAGTGTTTGGCTGTCTGGACTTTCCACTTGTAGGGGAATTCTTTGCGCAGTTCGAGCAGAGTTTCGGGGGTGACTCTCATGATTGTGCTCCTACTTTTTTGCAGTGAATAGGCAAGGCATAAACGGGTTTGCGATTGTTTGCGTAAACAAATTGATAAACAAGAAAATGGTTTGTTGGAGTAAAAATGTAAATCCCACCTTCTCCAAGGTCTTCCCATTCACGGGTGCCGTCTTGGAGATAGCGGTACCCAATAAACAAGCCTTTAAAGGGCTTGCTATAATATTCGATTGGGTGGTTGGGAAAAGGTCTCCAGATTTTTTTTCTTCCTTCAGTTACCCGTTTAAGGTAGTGGCTAACCTCAAACCATTCGCCGATCTGAGGATGATTTGCTTTAGGCATTGGAGGGGATCTCCTCTTTTACTAAAATCACAGCGACATCGGTGGGGCTCATAAAGCCCATGATGCCCTTTTGATCGGTGGGAATCTTCAGGGCCATTTGGCGCACTTTGGGGGTGATGCCAAACGCCTTTCTTTGAAATTCGCGGCGATGGGGGGCCCATTTTTCACAGGCCAGGTCAAAGCCTTCGAGCAGGTTGTTAACTTCGGCTTCAAACTGAGCCAAAGGCTTATTAAACAGGTTGCGATAATGAAAAATTGTGACTTTCATTCCTGCCCCCCTTGGTCCGTAATCTCCACCAGATCAGGCCATTCAGCCTCAACTGCTTTCTGCGCCCCTTCGAGGAAGCGAAACCAACCCAAAGGCTGACCTTTGCGACTGAGCGCAAGGTACGGCTCTTGGGGTTCTTCGAGATCCTTGACAACCATTCCGCCGGTCAGCCCGCGAACGGTGAGAGCCCAGGTTTTGACGTCGCCGTTTTGGCTCTCCGCCCATACTTGGCCTATCTTGCAACCGTTGCAAGATGCATTTTTCTGCTCCATGGTGTATCCTTTCTTGTATAAAAATAGGTTAAAATTTTGATCCGCTTATAATGCGGGTTTGAGACGATCTGATTTTTTGGGGTGTCAAAATTTACGGGCTTGACACTTTTGACTGAGCCATTCTTTAAAAATGACCTTTGTTGCAAAAACTGAATACTTGTGTATAGATTGGTTTATGACAATTACACAATCAACGAATTTGCAAAACACGACTTCCGCCCACGAAACTGAGTTCGTAATGCGGAATGTTCGCTTTGGTCATGGCCTGGTTGAGCATGGCCTTGGTGACATGGTGCTGAAGATAGCTTGCAAAGCCCTCTTCGTCTTTGGCCAATTCAACCAGGCGCTGGGCTTCGGCGCGCAAGAAGGCGGCCCGTGCCCGCCGGTCGGCAATGGCTGCGCAGTAGGCGTCGGCCTGAGCCTGAAAGTCGTCGGGAGCAATGGTCAGCTCGGCATTGAGCGCCAGGATCTCTTCGTCGCTGGGGTTGGGCTTGTCTGCAAATTGGTCGAGGCGATCCAGCAGGGCTTGGTACTTTTCGGGGATGGTGTAAGTGGCTTTCATTTTTGGCTCCCCCTATGCGTGCTGAAAACGAGCGGCGTCTGCGGCAAAAGCGGCGGCGGCTTCTTTGCCGTAAAGATTCTGCACCGCCACCTTGGCAGCCTCAAGACTGACCTTGGCAGGGACTGCCCCATGGGCGCCCCGCTGGCGCGAGCGGTAGTGATGGATATGCTTGCAGATATTGCGGTCGTTTTCGTCCAGATAACTGCCACCATTGCGCGTGCGGTAGTTATCGCAGGTGCAGCGATTGGCCGTGGTGCCGTAATAGCGGCAGCGGGCATCGGTGGTAGCAGGAATGGGCTTTACGACTGTGATTTTGATACAGCCGTAGAATTCTTTGGCAAAGGCAATTGCCCTCTCTTTGGTCGGCAGGAAGTCATGGACCTTCCCGCTGGTTGTGTGGGCGACAACGGCCCAGGTGCCGTCGGGGTGGGGTTTGATTTCGATTTTCATTTTTTCCATTTTCTTTCTTTGTTTCTGTATCTCGACCTCATTCCGCAGTCTTCGCAGACCATAAAGCAGCGCAGCAGCATTCCGGACAGCCTCAGAAGGCCGCCGCAATTGCAGTTCCGAACCATCCTAAACCTCCAGATAACAAGCAGTGGATTTTGCAGTCAATTTGGCGGCAATGGCTTCGAGGTCTGCAACCAAGCGAGTTGTTTTTGTTGTGCCATGAGAGCGAGCGGGGCCTACAAAACCAGCGGTAACCGCAACTTCACGGTAAAGGCCTGCGTATTTGCTCAGATCTACCGCAGTGCGCTCGCTCATATCAAGAAGCCTCTGAAGTTTGAGGGCGGTTTCTTGGGCGTGGGGTTTGATTTCGATTTTCATTTTTTGGCTCCTTTTATTTTTCTGGGGAAATATTAATTTATCTTCAGTACTATCGTACTGAAATATCTGAGATAAGTAAAGGGGTTTTTGTAAAATTTTCAGTACGTTGTTACTTGACTTTGTGAAATGGAGAACCTAGAATGAGTCCATGGTCACGAAATGGAGTTGATACTTTTGGTATGATTTATGCTGGACTCGAAATCGAGAATCAGGTGGATCTCAGTAAAGTGATACTGGCCCGTTGGGAACGCGAATTTTTAGAGCGTCTTATCAATGAGACGGCTGACCCCGACACGGGCAAAAAGCCGATCAGTCAAGATAGGATTGCTGAAATAGCTGGTGTGAGTCAGAAGACGATAAGCAATTTGCTTAATCCCTCAAAAGACCCGCGTTGGAGCAGCGTTCAAAAGGTTGGTGAGAGCTTTGGTATTCACTTTGTCGCAGATTACAGCTTCAGCATAAATAACGAGGCTGTTTTAGCTGAAGTAATCAAGCGTCTCCAAAGATAGTCAGCCCGCGCCGCTTTCTGCTTCGTGCGTAACAACCCCATTGATGTGACCTAATACCGCTACGGCGTTGTGAGGTCTATTTTTGTGTCTAAAAATCTTACTACTGAAATTATTTCAGCTATCCCACATGTTTTAACGCTGGCTTTTGCTGTCTTTGTTTTCTTTGACTTCCGTCGTATGAGTCGCGAGACCGAGGCCGCCAATAAAAAAACCTTAGAAATGCTGAAACGGGAGCAAGAATGAGGTCGTGACTACTTTGATTGCGACTTTTCAATTTCTTCCCAAATGTGGACCATATTTGGGTTTAAGAACTTCTTTTCTTTACCCTGTTTTTCAATGGATTTTAGTCGCATCCCTGTGTCTTTCCTTAATTTATCAAGATTATTTAGGGATAAAGCGCCGTGATTAATACAGGACATCACATAGGACAAATAAAATTGAATATCTTCCCTTTTTTTCAAGACAAATTCGTCTCTATCCTTTGCTTCTATGGCTTTTGCGTGGAGCTTAATCAAGACAGCGGCCGTGTCTTGCCAGACTTCAAAAGTCTCCTGATCAAGGGAAAAGACCTGATTCAACCCTTCATTCAGAGCCTGGATCATTTCATCCAGCTCCGCAAAGCCAAAAGTCTGTCTGGCCACCAAAAGATTGGCAATGATTTTTTTGGCAGCATTGTAATCGCTAAGACGGAGCTTAATCAGCTCCTCATAAAATTTCAACTCAAATTCACGCTCTTTCAGGCCTGCATTGTTTTCGGCGTTCAATTGAGCAATGTCTTTTTGGGTTTGAGCATTTGTGGTGGCCTGCTCAATCTGATGCCTCTTTTGCTCTCTCCAAACAAAATAACTCATCAAAACGGCGCACAGAGGTGCAGCTACTTTGATGCTTTCAATTATGACTGTGACGACTTCGTTTTCCATCCCCAGAGTATAGCATAGAGCGCCTTTGAGGGCTCTCTATGCTGCATTTTGTAGCAAGTGTACATTGACAATCAGCCAGGACTGAATGGGGCATAGTAGGCCCTGGCGAGCCCCTTTTGGGGTTATATTTTAATCCTTTCCCAAGTGTAGCGAAATTGTCATAATTTGCTTTTTTATTGGGGCGTGATACCATTCCTTGAAACATTTAAGGGGTGCTGTATGTCTGAAGTAAAAGCGAAAATCAATGTTCTAGACTACCTCGGAATAGGTACAGCTATTTTTGCTGCCTTCGCTATTTCAGCAATCCCGTCGTTTTCCTGGAGGGCGTTTATTTTCGCCTGTATCGCAGCCGCTATTATGATGCCAGTGAATATACGCAGGCTCGCCAAAATCATCAAACAGGAAATCCCAATTCTTCATAGGGTGGCAATCGCCTTTGTTTTGCTTATAATACTCGGACCTCTTTCCGTGCTCGATGGGGAAGACCAGAAAACAAGACAACTTGTGGCCCTGCAGGCGCAAGAGCAAAAAGCGCAAGAAGAAAAGTACAACAGCGTGTTAAGCCAGGGCATGACAGCCACAAGCCCTGAGGTGGCCTATAAATCCCTGGATGCAGCCAGAAGCATAAAGCCGCTACCGCCCGAGGCTGAGAGTAAATACATGGAGTCAGCTGGCGAATACGGCTTGCGCATCATGAAAGAAAATCCTCATTTGGCTTTAACAATGCTTCAGCAATCTGTGAGTTCAGGACGTGCCTCGAAGGAGGTAAAGAAGGCTTTCGATGAAATGCAGGCCAAGATCCAGCAGGAACAGGCCAAGGCTCAACGAGAACAGGCTAAAGCCCAGAAAGAACAATCAATTGCGGCTTTGGTATCTGAGGGTAAAAAGCAGTTCGATGCAAAGAGCTATGCAGCAGTCATTGAGACCCACAAAAAGTTAAAGGCTGCCGACCCTCAGAATACGCATCTGGACAGCCTCAAAAGCCAGTCTCAGGATGAGTTGGCTGAGCAAGTCAGGGCCGCAAGCGAAGCAAAGAAAGTGTTGGAAGTCGCGGGTGAGAAGCCGGAAAATAGCGCTTGGGACGGCTCTGTGAAGGCTGTTAAAAACTGGATGAAAGCCAACTTGCCAGATCCCGACAGCACCAAAGATGAAGAGTGGTGGAAAGTCGTTCCGACAAAAGCAAAAGACGGCCTGCCTTGCTGGGGTGTGAGGGCTCAATTCAGAACCAAGAACCAGTTCGGAGCCTATGAACTCGTGAATATGTACTTCCACATCAGACACAATGAGGTTATTGAAGTCACCCAGTAGAGATTGATTCGTTCGATAAAAAAGGCCCAGATGGGCCTTTTTCTATTTGGATCACCTCTTATTTGGTCTTTGTTTTGAAGTAAATATAATCGGCCTTGCCGTCATACCCGAACAGACTGATAGACAAGAACCCGCCAAATTTATCCCAGCGCATTCCTGTGTCATCCTGGCTGCCCGGATTACCAGCAGTCAAACCAAACTCGGATAGCACAGCTTTGCCAAAGCGAAGGTTTGTGAGTTCGTTCACGGTGATCCAGTCTGCCAAACCTTTGATATAAACAACCTCAAATTTACCCTTTTTATAAAGCATTTTGGGGCAGGGGTTGCAGCCGGTTCCCGATGGCCGAACATTTTCTTTTCCATCGGCCTTACCCAAGACTTTTTCGACCTGGGCGGGGGTCTTCCCGGCAATTGCTTTGATATCAACTATTTTTGCCGCAGCAGGCAATACCAACGCCAAAGACAGGATCGAAGCCAGCAGTAATTTTTTCATATTAAATTCACCTCTGCTTCATTGTAGCGAACGGGCGAGGGAGAGAGAAGCGGGGGCTCGTTATGCGCTGTGAGTCATGGCGCGACTGGCAGTATCTTGTTAGCACTATGACTCAGTGAGTGCTTAATTTTGGCTTGTTTATTGGGGTCTGTTTGGAATCGTTGTAGAATGAGGATATCTACAAAAGTGAGGTTGGTATATGACTGACAGACGATATAATCCCATATACTCAATCCCTGAAGTGGCGGCATATCTTCATATTCAACCGGCAACACTGCGATCCTGGGTATTGGGAAGAAGCTATAAAACCAGGGCGGGTGAAAAAAGGTTTTCGGAACCACTCATCTTAATTGCAGACTCCAAAACCAAAACGATGTCTTTTATCAACCTGATTGAGGCCCATGTGCTTTCTGCAATCAGGAAGGCTCACAACGTGCCGATGCACAATATCCGCCCAGCCCTGCAACATCTTTCCGAGAAATATGGCGTTAATCATCCGCTGGCTGAGTATGACCTTTTAACTGATGGCTTGGATATCTTTATCAATGAGTGCAATAGCCTTATCAGTGTAAATAGGCAGGGACAAATAGCCTTAAGACCCATACTTACAGGTTATTTATCCAGAATTACCCGTGACGATAAGGGGATCCCAGCGCGCCTTTTCCCCTTTCCCACCCCTGGCATGGCTGAAATACAGGCAAATGAAAAAGAGAACTTGTTTGTTATTGATTTCAGCGTAGCCTTTGGTCGACGCCTGGTAAATGGAACCGGAGTTCCGGTTGATGAAATTATTGATCGTGTTGAGGCCGGAGAATCGCTTGATTCCATTGCTGAAGATTTTGAAATAGACAAAAAAAAGCTAGAAGCCGTTATCAGTGCCGCATGAATACACGTTTTTTCTAGACCGCTGTTTAGGAAAAAAATACGTTGCCAAAATGCTGGAAGAGGAAGGTGAATCTTACACCTGTCTGGATGATCATTTTGATCAAGACACGCCAGACCACGAATGGCTTCCTGAAACCGGAAAAAACGGCTGGGTTGTACTCACCAAAGACCAAAATATCCGCAGACGCAAAGACGAATATCTTTCTTTGACTGAGGCCAATAATGCCGTATTTGTTTATACAAGCGGATCGTCATCTGGCCCGGACATCGCTGAAGCATTTAAAAAAGCACTTCCTAAAATCAATCGAATCCTAAAAAAGCAGAAAAGGCCATTTATTGCCAAGGTCACCAAAAGTGGCAATGTTGAACTCTACGCAACCAAAGATTAAAGTATAGATCTTTCAATATATCCGCCCCCACCAGGGGGCTTTTTCATTGACCTCAACAGCGAGGGCTGACCCTTCTCTCAGCCCTTCCTGCTGCGGTTAACCCCGTGGCGGACAGAATCTCCAAGATTCAGTTCTGCTTCCGCTCACTATTCAATTCAGGCCCTGCCAGCAATGGCGGGGCTTTCTTTTGCCCTTTTAGCTCAATTGGTAGAGCAGCTCTTTTGTAAAGAGTTGGTTGCGGGTTCGACTCCTGCAGGGGGCACTATCCACAAAACTCCCCCCAGTTGAGACCGTGCCTGTTTTGGCTGTCGCGGCATTGACCAGCGGACTGGGGGGGGGCCGCAGCCTGCCGGGTTTTGGAATCACGGTTGACGGCAACGCTGGCCAGAGGACGCTTTGGCCGGTGGGGATCTGCGGGGAATAAACCATGTCGCTCTGGGGCGGATTCCGCTGTTTACCAGGGCCCCGCCGGAGGCCTCCGGCACACAAAAACTTTGGAGGATCTATGGAAACAATCACTTTGGAATCGGAAATCAAGAAAGGACAACCCAAAACCCCCGCCCCAGGAGAAGAAATCACGCGCGTTGCAGAGCTGAATCTGCAGGTGATTACCAAGATGAAAGGGGTTGAGGGGGGGGTAGAGATTGAGCCTCACGCAGAGTTTAAGGCAAGAGGTAGCGTTACGGCTTCAGAGTTGACTCTTTGCATCACAGGGCTCATTCGAACATTCGAACAGCTGGACGCGCCAAAAGAAGTTGTCACCGAATTCAAGCGCCAACTCGTTTACCGCCTGATGAGTTAAGTTCAGGCCCGCTCACAGGCCGGTCAGCCTGTGGCCCACAAACGCGGCACTGGGATCAGCAGCGCTGCGCTTGCGGGCAACCGCAAATCAAAGCAAAGGAATAGTGAAGCCATGCAGAAA
>JADMKE010000028.1:0-3848 GCA_018780035.1 Candidatus Sericytochromatia bacterium | reverse complement strand
CCCCCCCCCCCCAGCGAGACCCCCTCATTTACTTTGAGCGGATCAGCGCTGCAGCCCGAAACGCCCAAAACTGGAAACCCGTTCCCGCCTCAGCCCCCAAACCCAAAACAAAATCCAACGGGAGGCCTCGGCCGAGATTGAACGGCTAAAAGATTCTCAGAAAACAAATTGAATTAAAGGAGCATTTTTATGGCTAAAGAGCGGAAAGCACAAACAGTTCGCCTCGCGTCGATCACGCGAAACGAGCGCACCCAGCAACGGGAAAAAATCGACTGGATCTATGTTCAAGAACTCAAAGAAGTTTACGAAGT
The DNA here is from genome assembly GCA_018780035.1 of Candidatus Sericytochromatia bacterium. Classification (GTDB taxonomy): domain Bacteria; phylum Cyanobacteriota; class Sericytochromatia; order UBA7694; family UBA7694. The sequence continues at coordinate 3,537 of JADMKE010000028.1, read as the reverse complement.
GAACGAAGACATTGAGCCCATTCTCCTCTTCAAAGACGAAGACGGGGTTCTTTGGCTTGCCGATGGCAATCACCGGGTTGAAGCGGCATACAAGGCCGGAAACGATACCATTTTGGCCTACATTGAAAGCGGCGGCGTTCGCGATGCTATTCTTTACAGCTGCGGGGCCAATGCCAAACACGGCCTCAAGCGCACCAACGCAGACAAGTTGCGCGCTGTCACCACCCTATTAACCGATGAAGAGTGGGGCCAATGGAATAACAGTGAAATTGCTCGCAAAACGGGCACGTCCACTGAATTTGTGCGCATCCACCGCGCCAATTTGCAGCCCGAAGCCACACGCACCAAAGTGACCCGCAACGGCAAAGAGTACACCCAGGCCCCCAGGTCCCCAAAGCCCCAAGCGGCCCCCGAAGATGAGGCCTTGCACCTGCTTAAAGACACCCCCACAGCTGACGATACCAAGCAGATCGAGCAATTGGCCCAGCTCCCAGCAGAGCGCCAGGTCGAAGTGGCGACCGCAATCCGCAAAGGCGAAGCCCGCAATGTTACCGAAGCCCAGCGCGCACTCAATCGCAAAGAACTGGGTACAGCTCCCCTGCCTGAAGGCAAGTTTAACTTGATTCAGGCTGATCCCTGCTGGTCTTTTGATAACGAGGGCTTCCGCTTTGCCGCTGAAAACAAGTACCCCACCATGACTTTGGCTCAGATCATCGATCTGCCTGTCGCCGACCTGGCCGCGGATCGGGCTGTGCTTTTTTTGTGGTACCCAGCCAGCCGCAAACCCAGCGAAGCCGAAGAAGTGATCGAGGCCTGGGGCTTTGAGTACAAGCAAGAAATCATCTGGCTCAAAAACAAAGTCGGCCCCGGCTTTTACACCATGGGCAAACACGAAAAGCTGATCATTGCCACAAAAGGAACCCACGTCACCCCCGATTGGCGGCCCGAGAGCGTCATTAAGGCCGACACATCCGAACACAGCCGCAAGCCAGATGTTTTCACGCAGATCATGGAGAACATGTACCCAGACCTGCAGGCCCGCCTCGAACTGTTTGCGCGCACCACCCGCCCCGGCTGGACTGCCTGGGGTAACGAAACAGATAAATTTCAGGAGGAATCCGCAGCATGACGCAATCACTTCAATTGCTCCAAAAGCAACATTTCAGCTGGGAGGCCCTGGGACTTCTCACCTTTTTGCTTGCCCACCCTGGGCAGGGATTCTCAATCACGGAGCTGCAAGTTCTGACATCTGATCAAGAACGCGTCAAAGCGGCGATCACAAAGCTCGTGAGTACTAAGCGCGCCCGTTTCGTCAATGGGCGTGTATTTGCTATCGATGGGAAGGGAGGTCATTGTGGGTAAGCATAAATTCCAATCCTTCGAGGAGATCCAGAAAGACTTCTCGATTATTCCAAATAGCATATTCGATATCCTGGCCAGCCCAGACCTTAACCCTTATGAAACAAAAATATTGGTCATAATCGCTCGCAACACCTATGGGTGGAAAGCGGATTTTGATGAAATCAGTGTTTCTCAGTTCATGGGCAAAGATGGCAGCGAAAACGAGCAAGCTGTTATGAGTAAGCCGACCGTCATTAAAAGTTTGCGCTCACTGGAAGAAAAGGGACTGATCCTCAGCTGCTCTTTCTTTGTGAACAAAGTGCATAAAAAACTGTATTTTATCAATACCGCCGAGTCAGCCCAGCTGGTCCAGCAGATCCAATCTGGAGAGCTGGATTATGCGAATTTAAAGGCTTATCGGAACATTCAGATCCGCAAGCGTCGTGATGGGGGGGTAGTAAACGACGTTGACCGGGGTAGTCAATCTCCTTTACCGGGGGTAGTAAACGACGTTGACCGGGGTAGTCAATCTCCTTTACCCACAAAAGGAAATTTAAAAGAAAAGGAAAATACAAATACAAAAACGTCGCCGCGCGCGCGAGAAAAATTTTCTCAAGACCCGGATCCCCCCCAAAACGAACCCCTGATTTTGGAGATGATGGCAATCGAATCCCCAGGGGGAACCCCGCTGAACCGGCGGCAGGCCGAACGTCTCTGCAAAACCTACGGCCCAGAGGCCTGCCGCAAACAGCTCGATTGGCTGCCTTATCGCAGCCGCCAAAACCCCGTGGCTGTATTCCAGGCTGCCCTCAAGGACAATTTGCCAGCCCCCAAGGCCTGGCTGTGGGTCATGGCCGAGGCCCAGCAAAAAAAAGAGGCTGAGCTGCAGGCCAGGTCTGCGGAAGCGGATCTGCAGGCCAGGAGAGACGCTGATCGCGACCAAAAAGCACGTTTGGCAGCCGAAAAGGCGGCTTGGGATGCGCTTTCGCTCGAAGAGCAGCAGGCAATTTTGGATGAGCGGGAACGCAAGAAACAGCTCGAAGAGCAGCAGCGTCGTGAAAACAATCCCGTCAGCAAGGCCAAGGCCGCTTTGGCTGCCCAGGGAATCACGAAAGAGCGGGCCCTGATCCCACCCATTCCACCATCACCAAGGAATTATCCGGAGGCCTCATCATGAGCGAATTTACCCACGTTGGCAACGTCTTGGCGCAAATGGGAGTAAAGCCCCCTCGACCTGGCGAGGGCCCTGCAATCCCTCGGTCGATCAAAGGCCTCAGCATTTCTCGCCCCTGGCCCTGGGCGTTTGAGCACCCAGCCGTCCCGAAGCGAATTGAAAACCGCACCTGGAAAAAGCCATTTTGGGCAGACTGGATCGCACTTCATGCCGCCAAAAGCTGGGACCAAACCGGGCTGGATTACCTGCAGCGAGTCTGCACTGAGATCCCCACTGAAAGATCCCTGCACCCAGATAGCCAAATCTTCGCAGTCTGCAGGGTCAAAACCTGCCTGAAGTTCAGCCCAATGGACGTGACCGGCTATGATGCCAAACGGCTTTTCGGCGATCAGGGGATCTGGGCATTTGGCCCCTTCTGCTGGGTGATCACCGACCTGGTGATGCTGAAAGACCCTGTGCCCTGTTCGGGCGCTCGCGGCCTTTGGTCCCTCGAAGACGATGCTTTTGAGGCTCTACACGAAAGCTATCTTGCAACGGTTGGAAGATGCGAACCCGAAACAGGTTCAATAATAAATCTTATTGGATGTGAAGGAAGTGGGGCTTAAGACATTATGACGGATCAACGCATTGACCGCCTCGAAGCTGAGATTCAGCGATTGACAACCATAATCAAAGCCCTGCGCGAGCAATGTACAAAAGCCACAGAGCGCGCAGACCAGGCCGAATACATGCTCAGAGCTGCGGGCCTATCGGACATTAACAACTACATGACCCAGCTCAAAGAGCAAGCAGCTCTGATTGAGCATAAAGACCAGCATATCCGAACCCAAGCGGTTGAGATTGTCTCTCTGCGCAGGCAGTTAAGCGACCTCAAAGCAGGGCGAAATGTGGCGCAGGAATGGCACGACGAGCCTGGTCCAGAAAGAGAGGACTTACCATGAGCCCACGCGGCGAGGCTGATTTAATGCGCTCTGGGAATTCCCATCCCCTTAAGGGGATTTGGGATGAAAAGAGCGACAGTT
>JADMKE010000036.1 GCA_018780035.1 Candidatus Sericytochromatia bacterium | reverse complement strand
TTGTACAAACTTGACTGCTGGGCTTGACAGAAGACACAACACATCCTGGCACGGCAGCGTTTCAGTTGCCCTCATCGTTCATGGCCTTGGCCAACGAGGTGAGTGGCTTCTTTTTATTGAAATATAAAGCGACTTTTTCATGTGAGAGAACAACATGGCGTATTTTGCAGAAGGAAGATACATTAAAAAGATTTCCAATGGGAATAGTTAAGAATGGCTGAGTCAGGAGTGATATATCTTGTCTGATGCAAAAACCTTTGTGGTAATTCCTTTTAAATGGCAGCTCGAAATAGTACGAATCGGGACATTTAATCTCATTGCATGGCTGTGCTGGATTCCGTTCGGTGCTTTGAAGTCTTTTACCATTCAGTGTAATGTTGCTGGACATGCTTATGATCCAAATACCTTACTGGTCCCACTTTTGGGGTTTTCTTGGTGGGTTTTGGGATACGTGGATGCATGGTGGTTCAAACTTCATTTTCGAGGTAGAGACTCTCCTGCTGCATGGATAAAAACCCGCAGTCATAGCATTTCTGTTTCAACCTTGTTGTGCTGTCTGGGTTTATTGGCTTTACCTGAGGCTTCCTCTTGGTATTTTGTGCTTGCCATTCTTACAACCCTTGCTTTCTGGTTTAACAAGAAAAATAAACTAAGCAGATTTTCTAGACTCAGAAAACGTTTGCTTGTATGTTATGTGCTTTATTTTCTTTTTCTCTTTGTTTCACTGGTTATGGCCATTCCCAATTTTATCGGCGCAGTTGACTGTGTAACGAGTGGAGATGTAAACAGAAATATGCATAGCTTTCAGACAGCCCTTGAATCTTACTCTTATGGGACAGGAACAAAATGCCCTTCCAAATGGCAAGATATCCAGAAAAACCTTAATTGGAAAGAGTTGATAAACCCCTTTTCACCTGAAGAAGCCAGTGTTATTAATCATCCGACACACCCTGAATCTGGCTGGCCACCTTACATAGATATTTTGGGTATTCGTTTCTATTTTCATCGTCGAAATGCAGGAGCAGTCAGCTATGCTTACTCGTCTCAATCAGAATGTAAAATTTACGGTTTTGATGGCAACGGTCAGCTATTGCGTAGATTTGGCCAGATTTTTTTTCTAAATACAACCTCCTCTACATCTGAGTAAACCTCAAAAACACTTGGTCTATCAAAATATAAATCTCTTCAATGACTCATTTAGCTTGGCTGACTTGGGATTCAAGCAGTTAAAGTGCGAATTGACGTGTTGGCCAAGGCTCTGAACGATGAGGGCAACAGGAACCCTGCCGTGCCAGGATGGCAAAGGCGGGGTGACTATTAGTGAGTGAAGCCCATGGATGGGCGTAGCGAACGGCCCGAATGTCAGAGACTTGCGCCAACTGAAGCCACTGACCCTTTCCTCCAAAACACCCACTGACCCATCTCAATACTTCCCGATAAGCGCCAATCACCTGTCTCGTCTTTCAAAAAAAGCAATCAACCCCGAATCTCACTGCTAAAAGCAAGACCGGGGCTGAATTCCAAACGGTTTCTATTTCGCCACTTGGTTGCGTGTGGCCCCAATTTTGCCTTGGGCCTCACTCAAGAGGGTCTGCTGCACATTGCTGATCTGGCCATCGAGACTGCCTTTGTCGCCCCGGTAGACCTGGTTGATTTCATCCACCACCGCTTGGGTCTTGTCGCGGGTCACCGTCAGCGGTGCTTTGGCACCGACAGTGGCCTCTTTGTGTTCCACGGCTTTTTGGTGGGCTGTGAAAAACGGTTTGACCTCAGCGTGGTTATCTGGGCGCGGATTGGCCATCAGATCGCGGTGGTTTTGCTCCAGGCCAGCCACGCGGCCTTCGGCCTGGCTGTAACGCCCACGGGCACCCTCTTCGCTGCTGGTGGCTTCAGAGAGGTTGCGGTTGGCGCCATTGATCTCGTAATTGTAGCGGGACTGCAAATCGTTGGCTGTGCGCTGATGGCTGGCAATCGAACGCTCATTGCTGTCTTTGCGGTCTTTGTACTGGCTCAGGGCCATGCGGTCAATTGGGTCGAGGTTGTAAAAGAGCAAGCTGAGCTGGTCAATGTCTTTGGTAAAGGCCAGACGCAGGTTGATCGATTCCAGGCTCGATTCGCGGTCTTTTAAATCGCGTACTTCGCGACCCAAACGCGAAACCTGGGTTTCGAGCTGGTCAATTTTGTAAGAATCGCGGTATTTATTCGAATCGGCAAAGGGATCCGTGCCATAAGGGCTGCCGCTGCCACCACCGGGTTTAAACGGATCGACCCCGTTGGGGCTGCCATTGCCACTGGAGGGCGGCGGTGAGCTGGGTTTGGTCGGTTTGGCACGTTCAAAATCCAGATCGGTGCTGGCGCGGTTGTATTCCCGCTCAGAGCTGCGCCGTTCTGAAGAGACCTGCGAGAGAGTTAAAGTGGTGTAGGTTTGGATATGTACATACATGCCCCGGTTATCCGATTCGAGTTGGCGGGCCTGTTGCAAATGGCCTTCGGCTTCACCGGGCAGGCGCTCCAATTCATTGACCTTGTTTTGGGCCTGAATCCGATTGGAGGTGGCATTTTCGAGCTGGGACTTCATTTGGCCGCGGTGGCTTCTGGCATTGTCAATCGTGTCTTCGAGGCTGTGTACGTTGGGGAAACGGGCCTCACGCAGATTGTATGCAGCGGTGGTCACCAATTTGGTTTCGCGGTTGTTATTGGTATTCCAGGCATCAAGGGCCACATCGCGTTTTTTGGTGGGCTCTTGCAGATCCGCTTGCCATTTGTCGGTGCGGGTCTGTAATTGGCTACGCAATTCGCCGACACGGGTCGATTCTTGACCTGCAACGGTTTTGAGTTCGCCAATTAATCCCTGCATTTTGGTTTTGGCCTCGCCGGGTTTGAGCAGCGCCACTTTTTGTTCTGCTGGAGCGCTTTGGCGGTAGTCGCGCTGCAGATCGTCGAGCACTTGGCCTGAGAGCTTTTTATCTATATGGCGCTCATTGCCTGCATCTTTGGCAATGGCATAAGCAGCATCGACTTTGGCCTGGGTGGGATTATTGAGATACGATTCAGCGTCTTTGAGTTTGACAGCAGGGGTCGTTTGATCGACATCATCGCCAAGGTAAGTGCTTTGGTTCTTGGCATCGACCAAAAACGCACCTTTGCCTGAAAAGGCCTGCGAAATATTATTGTCGATTGCCAAAGGGGTTTTGGCACTGTTCTGTTTAACATTGGGGTCGCGATCCAATTCGGAGATCAGCACCTGTTTGTTCTCGGACCAGAAGCCATCTTCAACAGACAGGCTGTGAACGCTGGCTTTGCCATCGGCATTGACCACCACCAATTCAGCACCCTCGTGCTTTTTGGCTGTTTCGAGGGCCTGATCGACACTCAGTCCCGAAGCCAGTGGCTTTTTATCCGCTTTGATCGGATTATTGGGATCCCAAAATCCCTTGTCATGAGAACCAACTTTGATTCCGCCGTCAGTCATGGGGTCACTCCTTTTGTTAAACAGGTCCACTGTTCCACCTGCCAAAGCAAGACGCCAAAGCAAGGGTGGGCCTTTTGAGATTAAGTTTAGGTAAAGTACCTAATCTGAGTTATATGTAAAATCTGGATCATCTTGCCTAAATTTGCTTAATTCAAGCTTAATTTCTGGGTCTGCTCGGCAATCTGGGCCAGCGCATGTAAGAGGGCCCGGCAGAGATGGTAAGTTTCTGTCTCGGTGGTGGGGGGAGAGTCACTTTCGCAGGCCACCACCCGTTGCAGCAGCGCGCCACTGAAATGGGGCAAACACGCAGGTTGTTTTTCCAATTGGTCCATCCAGCGCTGAAGATGCCATTCGCGCTCATCTTCAGGCAGTCCCAGCCAATAGGGCAAGAGCCGGTCGAGATCCGTGTGGCAGGCTTTTAGCCATTCCTGGGCGTTCATGTGCCTGCCGCTTTGCGCGTCAGAGCGGCGTTTCTCACGCTCATGCGCAAAAACCTGCGTAATTGATCGGGGCTATCCGCGCCGACAAAGCGGGTATTGGGTTCGATTCCCTGCAGCAGGTATTTGAGTTCGATCAGATTGAGATCGGCGGTCAAGACCTGGGCGGCCTGTTCGGCCTGGGCATGGGGCCATTTTTCTGCGATTTTGCGCAGCATAAACAGGCGGGTTTGCTCGTTTGCGCCTTTGCTGAGATCTTTTAAATTCTCCAGACTACCGCCACTTTCCAAGGCAATAAAATCCTCTTTGATTTTGGCCTGGGCGCTGTTTTGGGTTTCGATTTGCCCCGTCTCTTTGGCTGATTTTTGAGCTTGGGCTTTGGCGATCAAGAACCCACTCATTTCGGGCTGGTCGAGATGAGCGAGCAGCATTTCGTAATAGACGGCGTCCAGGTTTTGATCGGGAGCGGCGTCCAGCAAAGGTTTGAGCGCTTCGGGTGAGAGCTTTTCAGACAGGCCGTAAAGGCGCACCAGAGCGGCCAATTCGTCTTTGTCGCGCACGGCCTGAATGCGGCTGAACATGTGTTCATCTGCCAGGCCGGATTTACTCAGATGCAATAAAAGATCCAATTGACGGGAGCCGTATTCCGGGCTCAAACGCAGGCTGCGGAATTTTTCGCGCAGCAGGGTTTTGTGCGCCTCGGGCAGTTTTTTCAAGACAGGGTCTTCGACCAAATAGTCGGTCACTTTATAATAGCGCCAATTGCTGATGGCGTTATACGCGCTTTTTTTGCTGGCTTTGCCGGGCAGTGTTTCAAGTGCGGTTTTGTTTTCAAGTGGGGTAAGCGTTGGCAATTGGGGCAACGAAGCGGAGTCGAGTCGGGCATAAAAGACCTCCAAATGCATATGCTGCAACTCACCCCAGGGGTTCATAAAAAAGGCCTTTTCTTGTGCTGGGTCGATGGCTGTGAGCAAAATCTTGTGGGCGCTTTCACCCCAGCGCAGGCCCACCGGCACGGGTTCGCCTTGGGCCAGGGCCTGTGCCAGTTCCTGTTTGAGTTGGCTCGATTTGACAAATCCCTTCCAAGTGGGGTCGGGATCGGCATGCAAATAGCGCAATTGGTAGGTGTTTTCGCCAAAGAGGGCGGCATTGAGCCTGACCGCTCCTTTTTCATCCAAACCAGGGTATTCTTTGTCGCCGTTGATATTGCGGTCGCGGGCATTGTCGTAGTTTTCTGGGCCATTGGCATATTCCATAAACGCCGGTTGCAGCAGACGGCTGGAGAGACTGCGGCCACTTTTATCGTCTTTGAGTGTATCTGCTTCGCGTTCCATCAGATCGGAGCCACTTAAATGGGCTGGCGGCACCTTTCCCTCGGGGCTGGCCAAACCCCTTAAGATCTCCAGGTATTTGACTGGGTTTTTTAAGGCCAACAAAATTTGAACGGTCGTCGGCGCACAGGTGCCTTTGGAATGCTGTTCAATCCGTTCGGGAAAGGCCAATTCCTGCAGGGCACTGCGCAGCAAGGTCAGACGTTGACTTTCCAATTCCGGGTGCAAAGGCGCTTGTTGAAAGTTTTCCAAAGCCGTGAGCAATTCTGGGCTGAGCCGTTTGCTTTCGAGCAGGCCTTTGATTGAATTTAAGAGCGAATTGGTGTAGTGCCCATCCACGCCGGTGCCGGTCACAATACCGTCCACGGCGTCAGCCCCCCCTTCCGATTGGACTTCGCTCAGCACCAGATCTTTGATTTCAAAGCGGGCCAGAAATTGGTTCAAAGCGGTTTGCTGCGCAGGCGGCAAATTTTGATACGTTTCCCGTCCGAGACGCAACAGCAGTTTTTCTTGAATCAGGGTGCGCCGGGCTTCCGGGCTCAGACTGGTCTGACTGGTCTGACTGGGGTCGTCCCGCAATTCCCGCTGCAGGCTGAGATATTCGTCGTAGACCTGTTCATCGGCTTTTTCGGGGGGCCGGTTGGAACCTTTGATGCGGGCGGGTTTGTCCAAGCCCAGATCGGGGTCCACGGGTTCGGGTTCGGGTTCGGGTTCGGGGACGGGCGCTGGGAGGGGGTCCGATTTGGGCGGAGCCGGTTTTTTTAGGGGGGGAGCTGGAGGGGCTTTTTTGTTTGGCTGGGGTTTATTTGGTTGGGGTTTTGGTTTTTTTGTGCCCGTCTCAGCGGGGGCTCCAGCGGCAAAGCGCAGCGGAGGTGCTACAGCCAAAGGGCCTTTCTCGGGTTCGCTGACCTGCAGGTTTTCTCCCTGGGCCAGAGCCAGATCTTCGGCCTGCTCAGGTGGCTCGGGCAGGGCTGGTGGACTGGCTGTGGCTGAGACAGGGAACGACTGGCTTGGTATCGGAGATCCTGACGAAGGGGGGAGCTTCAACATGTTGGTTTTTCCTGGGGTTTTCCTGGGCTTTTCCTGGTTGGGCGAATTTAACCTTCATTGTAACCGATTCACTGGGCGGTGATGCCTGTTTTGAACGCTTGACGAACCGTTTAGTTAACGGTTTAGTTAACGATTGAGCAGATTCAAAAAACCCTGTTCCTTTTGGCGCCAGGGGCAAAACCAAGGTTCTGAATAACTCAGCTCCAGTCCGGCGTTTTTGACAGTCTGAATAAAGGCGTTGTATTCCACCTCTTTTCCGATATAAAAGACGGCGCGACCACCGGGCCGCAAGCGATCCCAGGTGTGTTTGAGCCATTGCACTGGATGGTGGTATTGCATCGGGATACGCCAGAGCAGGGCATTTTGCGGCAGAATCAGAGGCAAAAAATGGCAGATCAGATCCTGGCGTTCGCGAAATTGCAAAAAATCCCCTTCCAAAAAGCGGGCTTGGCAAAGATGTGCATAATAGCGGGCCACATCGCCACGGGTGCAGTCTTGATGTAAATACCAGGGATCGAGTTCGATGCCGGTTAACTCCACCAGTGAGGCTTTCTCGCGCAAGCTCACAGCCAGAGCTGGGGCGTAGTTCCAAGCGTGGGTGCCCACATCCAGGGCCCGAACGCTGGCAGGACATTTCCAATCGGCCAAGGCCTTTTCCAAGAGGGCCATGCAATAGAGGATGCGTTCAAAATCGGCGCTCTCGACCTGGTTTAAAAATGGCGACAGTCTGGGATGGATCTCCAGCCAGTCTCTGAGTTTTTCCTGGGCCTGTTTTTTTTCAGGTTCTGAAAACGACTCAAACAGGGCCGATGTGTCTGTTTTCTCTCTGGGTCGATAGGTTGCGCTTTTGTCTTGCAAACGCTTGCGGCGCAGGACCCAGAGGCGGGGATTGAGCTCGGCCAGAATGGCGAAAAGCTCAACCTGCTCGGAGACAAAGCTAAACAGGCGGGGAAAGACTTTTTCTAGTTGGTTTTGCCACACAAGTGTCAGACTGGGATCGCCGCGAAAGACCACCAGATCGGGCTGATAGGCTGTGATTTCTTGGGCGGCGGCAGGCAGATCTTTGACCAGTTTGTGTTGGGTTGAGATCGGGTCTTCGAGCAGAATGCCTGGAAAACTGCTGAGCTCAGAGCTGGGCAGTTCAACGCTTTCAGGCCGATTTTGCACAGCCAGGAGCAGAATACGCATGGTTAAAATCCTCTGGGACTCACTCTAACATGGGGGCCTACCGCAGGCCAAAAAGCTGTGTTAAAATGAGCCCCAGCGCACACCTGTTGCGGATTCCAGCCAGATCTCGCTAGATCTGGCTATAGCCAGTCAGATGTGCCCAAACAGTGCCCAGGCCGCAAGCTTAAACAACCAGGATTAAACACTCTATGGATGCAGAAGATTTTAAAACACTCGGTGAATGCGAATTTGGCACCATTTGGGAAGTGCAAAGCGAAAACAAAGTGGTGGTCAATGCCTATCAGGCTGCCCTCTATTTTTCGCGCGAAGACTTTCTTCACTTTGCCAAAATGGTCGAAGAGTCAGTGGTAACCTTGACCGGAAGAGGCTTTCAAGAGGCCAAAGCCCCGCAAGCGCCGCCCGCCCCGCCCGCTGCCAAAAAAGAAGCGGCGGTCGAAGTGGCGCAAATTACGGATTTCCGCGCTTTTCGCAAAAGCAAAGGGGCCTCGGTTAGCGAAGAAGACGACGACGATTTTCCCAGCTAAATGACATACTTGTCATGTATGTATGCGTATGTTATGCTAGAACACATATAACTTTGAATGCTCTCTAAAGGAGAATATACTTATGGCCGCTAATAATCAGATTGTTGTGATTGGTCGGGCAGGAAACAACGTGTCCGACGATATGCGTCACACCCAAAGTGGGACCGCTATCGCCGAGGTGCGTTTGGCTGTCAACCGCACCACCAAAGATGCCTCTGGCAACCCCATCACCGACTGGATTTCTTGCAAATTCTGGGACAAACAGGCTGAACGCTTGGGTGAGTTTGTCAAAAAAGGTGATTTGATCAGTGTGACGGGTGCCCTGCGCGTCGACAATTGGGAAACCCCCCAAGGCGAAAAACGCCAAAAATATTATGTTCATGGCGAAAATTTCCAGATGCTCGAATCCCGTCGCTCTCGTGAAGAGCGTACAGGTGATTTTGGTGGCGGCGCCCCCGCTCCCCGGCATGAATCGGCCGCCCCGGTCAGAGCCGCTGCTCCGGCCCGTGCTGCCGCCCAGGACGATTTTGGTCCCGACGAATTTGTCGATGACGACGAATTGCCACCTTTTTAAGTTGTGAGCCATGCCTGTTCGCGCCCTGATCTTTGACCTGGACGATACCCTGATCGATACCCATGGTCAATTGGTGCGAGAGGCGCATTGGCAAGCCTGTCTCGCGATGCACGCGGCGGGTCTCTCCGTTCATCCCGATGAATTGATGCAGACCCGCCAGCATTTGCTTGTGACCCAGCCCCGCGAAGAAATCAATGCCCTGTTGGCCAATCATTTTGGCTTTACCTGTCAGACGATTATCAAAGCGGGGTTTGATGCTTATTTTAATCCCGTTTTCAGCGAATTGGATCTCTTTCCCGAGACCTTGCCCCTGCTGCAAAAATGGGCCGAAGCAGTGCCTTTGTATCTGGTTACTTCGGGCTATGAGCAGGCCCAGCGCCGCAAGGTCGAACTCTTGGGTATCGAAGCGCTCTTCCAACAGATTTTTTATGTGGATATTGCCCGTTTGCAAGGCAAGCGCGAGGTCTTTGCTGAAATTCATCAGACTTTGGGCGGAGAACCCCGTGAAATCTGGGTGATCGGCGATCGCATCACCAACGAAATTGTGGCAGGCAATGCCCTGGGCATGACCACCGTCTGGATTTGCCAGGGGGAATGCGCCCATATTCTGCCCCAATCTGAACAGGAACAGCCCCATTTTACCGTGAAACAGATTCACGATCTCGATGGGCTTTTGCAATCCCAGCCGGTTTGGAAAAAAAGGGCTTCTGTGCTACCATAATCCTGTTGGTAATAAGCCTGAATACCTGTCCAGGTCTGCGATTCAAACCTTATTTAGGCTTTCTTTGCTGACATTCACTCTGCCCATTTCTTTCATTTCTTAACGTTGGAAAGGATGCCCTGTCTATGTCATTGCTGATTAAAAATGGCCGCATTGTCACCGCTGTGGATGATTATTTTGCCGATATCTTTGTCGAAGGTGAAACCATCTCTGTGATTGGTAAAAACCTGGATATGCCCGCAGATCAGTTGATCGATGCGGCAGGGCGCTTGGTGATTCCCGGTGGCATTGATCCCCATACCCATATGGACATGCCCTTCGGTGGCACCGTTTCTGCCGACGATTTTGAAACCGGTACCCGCGCAGCGGCCTGTGGGGGAACCACCACGATCATTGACTTTGCGATTCAGACCAAAGGTAAATCAACCTTTGAAGCACTGGACAGTTGGCATGCCAAAGCCGAAGGCAAAGCCGCGATTGATTACGGCTTTCACATGATTATCACCGATATGCCCGAAGAGCGGATTCCCGAAATGACCAAATTGGCCAGTGAAGGTATTACCTCTTACAAGCTGTTTATGGCCTATCCGGGTGTGCTTTATACCGACGATGGCACGATCTTTCGCGCCATGCGCAAAGCCGGTCAAGATGGCACCGTAATTTGTATGCACGCCGAAAACGGGATTGTGATTGACGAAATTATCAAAGAGGCCCTGCGCGAGGGCAAAACCGACCCCAAATGGCATGGCCTGACCCGTCCCACCCGCATGGAAGCTGAGGGTGTACACCGGGCGATTTCCATTGCCGAAGTGGCGGGTGTGCCTGTGTATATCGTGCATCTTTCCTCGTCTGACGCCTTGGATCAGGTCTCGATGGCCCGCCAGCGCGGTGTGCCGGCCTTTGCTGAGACCTGTCCGCAATACCTCTTTTTGGACGAAAGTTATTATTTCCAAGAGGGCTTCGAAGGCGCAAAATATGTCATGACCCCCGCGTTGCGTGAGAAGTGGAACCAAGACAAACTCTGGCGTGGTCTGCGTTTTGGTGATTTGCAATCGATCGCAACCGATCACTGCCCTTTTTGTTTTAAAGACCAAAAACACTTGGGATTACACGATTTCACCAAAATTCCCAACGGTGGACCCGGTGTTGAAAACCGCATGAGCCTGGTCTATAACGGCGGGGTGGTTGGTGGCCGCATCTCTGTGAATAAATTTGTCGATTTGACCTCGACGGCAGCTGCCAAAACCTTTGGCCTCTTTCCCAAAAAAGGCACAGTGGCCGTGGGCAGTGATGCCGACCTCGTGATCTTTGATCCCGAGCGCAAAGAGACGATCAGTATCAACAACCCGCATATGCACCACATGAATGTGGATTACAGCCTCTATGAGGGATTTGAGGTTCAAGGCGTGGCTGAAACCGTGATTTCTCGTGGCAAAGTTGTGGTTGAGAAAAACAATTATATCGGCAAAAAAGGCGATGGTAAATTTCTCAAACGCGGTCTTTATGGGGGACTGAAGTAAATATTCAGTCTCAACTTGAAGGGCGGAAGTAGAGCAAAATAGCCTTCTGCCCTTCAATTTATGGATTATTTGTTGTTTAATAATGTTAAGTGCCAGAAAATGCATCCTGTTTGAAATTGGGGATTGAGTTGCTGATTGCGCGGAGAGTGGATGTATTTTTGCAATGCGCTGTGACAAGGAAGAGCATCAGAAGGATCTGAATCTGCTACTATGAGTCATTCTACCTATCATGTATCGGATTTATCCTCTGAAAATCAAAAGCAGGAGGGTTTGATCTTTCACCTGAGCCCCGATCAATCGGAGGTCCTGCTGATTGTCAATCCAACTGAATTGGAATCCCCTCCCTCCCTCTTGCTATTGGAACAGGCCTTTGAAAAAAAAGGCTTTCCGGGTTATCACCTGCATACCGCCATCTTGCATGAGCTTTGCAGCCTCGATTGGAAAGGACTGCAACAGCCCTTTAGTCGGGTGATTGCATCCCGAATTCAAACGGATCTGATCGTGCATATTTCCGATGACCAGCTCAAGGCCTGGATGACGCTTTTGCCTGCCACAGATGCGTTTCCGCCTTCGCGGGAAGAGTTGATTGCCCGTTTGAAAAAAGAGAAGGTGGTCTATGGCCTGAATGAAGCGGTACTTCAATTGGCTGTCGAACAAGGCCATTTAAAAAAATCACTGGTTGCTGAAGGCCTACCGGCCCAACAGGGCAAAAGTGCTTGGTTTGAATATCTTTTGGAGACCAATTTGCAGCGGGGCCCCCGTGAGCGAGCCGATGGTTCCGTTGATTACCGAGATCTCAATCTGGTGCAAAATGTCGATCTGGACACGCCTTTGATGCGCAAACACCCGCCTGAAACGGGGCAAGCTGGGCGCAAGGTCACAGGTGAAGAAATTTCGCCAGAAATGGGCAGGGATTACCATCTGATTGAAAGTGTTGGTTCTAAAATTTCAGAACAGGACAAAAATCTGTTGGTCGCAGCGCGGGCTGGCCGCCCTGTCAGGCTCAGCCGCTCGGTGAAAGTGGACGATATGATCACCCTGCAGGAAGTGGGGATGGAATCGGGCAATATTCAGTTTAAAGGCTCAGTCTCGGTGATGGGCTCTGTGCGCAGTGGTTTTCAGATCAAAGCCGGGGGCGATATTATTGTCCACGGCTCGGTGGAAGATGCCATTTTGGATGCCGGTGGCAGCATCGAAGTCCGAGGGAGTATCTTTGGCCGAGACCAGGCCTCACTCACCGCCAAAGGGGATATTCGCGCCAATTTTATTCAAAACGCCAGTGTAGAGTGTTTTGGCGATCTGCATATTTCAGAGGGGCTTTTTCATTGCGAAGTGCGGATTATGGGCAATATCTTTGTCGGTATGGACGGAGGCAAAGGCCAAATCAACGGCGGCAATATCTGGGGGGCCAATTCTTTGCGGGTCAAAATTTTGGGCTCAATGGCCTCTTCTGCCACCCGCGTTTCTCTGGGGGAAGACCCCTATCTGCGCCAAAAACTCAAAGACATTGACCACAATTTAAGGCATTATAAAAGTGAACTCGAACAGGTGATCAAATCGATTATATATATCCGCACCCGGGCCCGCGAAAAAGCCGATGAGCTGACTGGACTGGAAGAAAAACGCGGCGAATTGCTGGAAACCGTGAACACGCTGTCGGAGCAAATCAGCAATTTACATGAGAGTTTGCGTCTCTCACGATCTCAGTGCGAAACCTTTGTCAGTGAACAATTACATGCGGGAGTCAAACTCTTCTTCGCCGAAATTCCCTTTATTGTCAAAGAGGATATGGGCCCTTCGCGACTGCGTTTGCGGGATACGTCCAACGGGCTTGATGTCGTTTGGGCCCCGTATACTGCGCGTTAAACTGCAATGACAAATCCTGTTCGTTTGCGTTTTTCTGAGGACAAAACCCTGCTCTTTGCGGCAATTCGTCCCCAGGATGTTAAAGGTGGCAGGCTCGAAGCCGAGGAACTGTTGGAAGCCCTCTTGGAAATGGGCTATTCTTCATTTCAATTTGAATTGGATCAACATGCCTTTGACGATTTGACCCAATTGCGTTGGGATCAACTCAACCGTGAAATTGTCAAATGTTTGGCCCGTCGGGTTGAATTTGAACTGCAGGTGCAGATTTCTGAAGATCAGATGCAGGCCTGGGCCAGTGTGCAGCCGGCTTTTAGCGGTGAAGAAATTCCCTTGGAGCGGCTCTTGGAAAAATTGGCTTATGCCGGGGTCAAACAGGGTTATCTTTACGATGCACTCAAAGAAATCATGAATACCTCTCAGGCCGAGCAATTATTGGTGGCAAGGGGCAGCTTGCCTGTGCATGGAACAAATGCTTGGCTGGAGCCCCTTTTTCAGCAAACGGAGGCCGAAATGCCCAGTGCTTTGGTGGTGCAATTGGAGCAAGGGGTACCCTTGGCCCAGCTTCATCCCGCTACACCTGGGCAATCGGGCACAACGGTGACAGGCCAGATTTTGCCGGCAAAATCTGGCAAAAATCTGCAATTGGTTCCCTCCGTGGGCAGTGATTTTTCACCTTTGGATCCCCAGATCTTGGTTTCAACCCAGAGTGGCTGCCCGATTTTGCGCTTTAATTCGGTGCGCTTGGATCCGATTCTGACCGTTGAGAAGGTGGATGAAGAGAGCGGAGATTTAAACTATTCTGGCAGCATTCTCATTTTGGGTTCTGTGCAATCGGGGTATCTGGTGCAGGCCAAAGGACATATTGAGGTCTTGGGTGATGTGGAGGGGGCGCGACTGGAAGCCGGTGGCGATATTTTGATTCATGGAGCGGTCAATGGCCAGGGACAATGCCTGATTCGGGCGTCTGGACAGACTGTTGCCACCCGTTTGAGCCAGGTCTTGATTGAATGCGGTCGGGATATTCGTGTTCGAGAAGGGGTGTATCAAAGTCATTTGCGCGCCGGGGGCAGTATTGTGATTGGCGAAACCCCTGAAACAGGTCTATTGCTGGGTGGGCGGCTGGTGGCCCTGAGGCAATTGCGTGTGGGTCAAATTGGCAATGAACGCAAGTCCGTGGCCCATATCCATTTGGGCCAAGATGATTATGCCTGTGATCAGTTTGAGGCCAAAAACCATGCTCTGACAGAGGTGCGCCAAGAATTGGACAGCACCCTGAAAAAGCTGATTCAGGTCCGTGCCCAAGAGGTGCCTTTGGTCAATCCAGAATTGCTCCAGCGCAAATTGCATCACCTGGAGCAGCAGGTCGAACAGCTCAAGGATGAACTCTCTTACTTAGAGCAGACGCTCTTTGCTTGGCCCTGTGGTCAAAATCTGCGTTTGGGCAAGGCGCTCTGGCCCGAATTGGCGCTCTCGATGGGCCCTTATCAAGCGACATTTTCAGCCCCATTAAAGGGGCCCATCAGCTTTTGCGTAGAGCAAGAGGGAACAGAAACCAAGATCACGGCGAAGTCTGAACCTGTTGAGGCAGCTGTCCGCGATGAACCATTACCTCTCGAACCCCATAGAGCAGAATCCCCCCACACACAGCCACATTCAGCGATTCTTTGATGCCATACATGGGGATCTGAACCAACTGATCCACCTGCTCCCTGATTTCGGGTTCCACGCCCCAGACCTCGTTGCCCAGGATAAAGGCCACAGCTGGGGCATAGGCAATCTGCAAATAGTGCTGGCTTTGGGCATCTGACTCTACGCCCACAATTTGCACCCCTTCCCTTTTGAGGGTTTTTAAGACCTCTTCCAGTTCCCAATGGTGTGACCATTCAACGTGCTCTTCAGCACCCAGCGCTGTTTTGTGTATTTCTTTGCGGGGGGGGCAACCCGTGAACCCGGTTAGAAAAATCTTTTTGACACCGGCACCGTCAGCGGTGCGAAACAAACTCCCCACATTGTGTAAAGAGCGGATATTGTGCAGAATTAAATAGATCTCAGTCATGCTCGTCCTCCAGATACAGTGTACACACCTTGAGATGTATCGTATAATGACTGGGTTCCACCTCTGAGCAGGTGCGAAAGCCACGCTGATGACTCCCGTTTATCTCATTCAGACGTGTAAAAAAAACAAAAATGCAAGCTAAACTTCCAGAGGTAGTTTTTTCAAATGGTCAAGATTCGACTGAAACGTTTTGGTACTAAAAAAAGACCCGTATACCGGATTGTGGTGATTGATTCCCGCAACCGCCGTGATGGGCGCCCGATTGAAGAAATCGGTTTTTATGATCCCCGTCATGAGCCTTCTTTGATTCGCTTTGAACAGGAATCTCTCAAAAAATGGCTGGAGTGTGGCGCCCAACCCACTGATGTGGTTCAACGCCTGATCAAACAAGCCCAATCCGCTTAAGGAGCACCTCCATGCCCGTAACCGATGCCGTAGAATTGATTGTCAAAATGCTGGTCAAGAACCCTGAAGAGGTTTCGATTCAGACCAGCACCTTTGAGCCCGAAGACGAAGAAGACTTGGTCCAATTGGATATCAGTTTACAGGTTCATCCCGATGACCGTGGCCGTGTGATTGGTCGCCGTGGCAAAACCATCAATGCCTTGCGCACTGTGGTTAAAGCTGCAGCCATTAAGTCTCAGCAGCGGATCAATATCGAGGTTCTCGACAACTAGATTTCTGGGGCGGGCATTCCTGTCTTCCCTTGTTTTTCTGGGGTCTGAATAGATTAAAAAAAACAGCACTGCTTTTGGCGGTGCTGTTTTTTAATGGCTGGGCATTTGCTTTGTTGTGAATCAGCCTTGTTTAAGCTTCTTCGACAGCCGGATGGTTGAGGTGGTAATTTTGGAACATATACCCTGTCCCTCGGGCTGTGAGAATCAGTTCCGGATCGCTGACATCTTTTTCAAGTTTACTGCGCAAGCGGCTAACGTGCACATCGACCACACGGGTGTCTGAATACTGGTTCAGGCGGTAGCCCCAGACCTGCTGCAAAATATCGTTGCGGGAAAAGGGTTTGCCTGGGTTGAGAGCCAGCAATTCGAGCAGGCTGAATTCCATTTCGGTCAATTTGACCCGTTGGTTGGCCTTTAAAACATGGCGGCGGCTTAAGTCGATGCTGATATCATCCACTTCAATCAGGGCGGGTTTGACAGGCTGCACATAGGTCCGGCGCAAGACCGCTTTGATGCGGGCTTCGAGTTCACGGGGGCTGAAAGGTTTGATGATATAGTCATCGGCCCCCATCTCCAGGGCATTGATGCGGTCGGCGATATCGCCTTTGGCAGTGAGCATGATAATCGGGGTGGTATCGCGTTTGCGAATTTGTTTGCAGACCTGCAGCCCGTCCATATGGGGCATCATAATATCCAAGACCACCAGATCGGGATGGACTTCATAATAACGTTCTAGAGCTTCTTCCCCATTTCCCGCTGTGACGACCTCAAAACCAGCCATTTTCAGACGGGCCTCAACAATTTGACGAATACTGGCCTCATCGTCGGCAACCAGAATCTTGCCTTTAAACATGCCTCATTTTTATCCCCCCGGATTTTCGGTTTTCAGTCGGTGCAAATGGCTGTGTAGATCTTTTTCGAGTAAAGTGGCGGCCTGAAAGAGCAATTCGATGCGCAACCGTGTTTCTTGATCGGCTGACAAGGCCGGAAAGTGTAAGAGACCTGTTTCGAGTGACATATACGAAGGCAGTATCGGCTGCCCTGTGCTTTTGACCTCATCAGCCAGGTATTTTAAGCTGCGCTTGGGACTGACGGTGCGTTGCCAAAGCAAGGTGTCTTTGTTCCAAATTTCCAAACGCACCTGAACACTTAATATTTCCTGTTGTTCATCGAGATGGAGTTGGGCCCAATAGCCATGTTCAGCGGGTTGGCGCTGATAATTTAACAAGCGCAGCACATAATAGCTGTCACTTGGCAAAGCTGTCTTTAAGAGCGAATGTTGGCCCATAAAGGCCTGAAATTCTTGGTAAATTGAGGCTGAAATTTGCGGTGGTGCATAAATGCGGTTGCTGTGGTTGGCCTGAGAGTAGGCTGAAAGCGGCCAAAGCAGCTGAATACACAGCAGGGCCTTTACAGAAAGCAATATTTTGTTGCAATTAGCAATATTTACCATGACTTGTATTATAACGGCTCCGAAAACCCACGTCCACACCCAAAAGGAAGATGCGGCGCAATTATTGAATGATAAACTCGGTTAAAAATACGTCTTGGATATGGGTTTCTTTGCTCAGGTATTGATTCAGGCGGGTGGATAGCTCAGCCTTTAACTCAGTTTTGCCTTGGGGTGTGCCCAGAGCCTGGGCTGATTTTGCGCTCAAGGTGGTGACCACAATATCCTGAAAGATCGGGCGCTTTTCTTTGATTTGATCTTTGAGCTCAGTCAACCAACTTTCTTTGCGCTGTTCATTGCCAGAGAGGAAGGCCGGATCGGAAGTGGTAAAGGCCAATGTCAGAGAGGCCCTTAAAAACCGGCGTTGGTTGATATCGCCCAGATTGACCGTAAACTGACCGAGCTCAATCATGGGGCCTGCGGCAAACTCAGAGTGGCTCTCGCTGCTGTTGTTGGTTTTTAAGCCACCCGGATTCAGGGTCATCCAGACCAAGGCCGCGGTGGATAGCCCTGCTATCAGCAGAGCAACCGTCAAAGCAACGATCAAGAGCATATTTTGCCTGGGTTGTTTGTTTGCAACCGGCGGCGTGGTCTCTTCGTTGTTTTCCTGGCCCTTTCGTCGTGGAGTGGGACGACCACTCAATCGTGCTGCCATTCCTCAATTCCTCCTGGTCGAAAGTTTGGATTCAAGTTCCTGATTCAGACTGTCAGGTGTTTGGGTAGTATACCCCTGATTCTGGGGTTCTTGAAGATCTGCACGGGGACTTAAGAGCACAATATCCACACGGCGGTTCTTGCGCCTGCCGCTTTCCGTGTTATTGGCTGCGATCGGATGGTATTCCCCATAGCCGGCCATCGAGAGGCGTTGGGGCTGTATTTTGCTGTGATTCAGCAAAACCTGTAAGACTTGGGTTGCTCGGGCTGCAGAAAGATCCCAATTTGAACCAAAATTGCCTTTGACAGGAATATTGTCGGTGTGGCCCTCCACCCGCAGAGAGAGGGGCATTTTTTCGAGTGCAGTTACGAGTTTTTTTAAGGCTGGCAGCGCCTCTGGCTTGAGTTCGGCACTGCCGCTGTCAAAAAAGAGACTTTCCTGTAATTGCAAGATCAATCCCCGCTCTTCCTGGCGCAAACTCATCATTTTTGCCAATTCAGGGGTTTGTTTGAGCAGGTTTTTCATTTGTTCGGTGGTTTTGGCTGGGCTGGTTTTGACTGGATTCATGGGGGGGTATTGCACCACAGGTGGCACAATACTGATCTGAGCGGGGATGCCGGGCCGACTTTCCAACAAGCCATCTCCCTGTCGGGGTACGACCCCAAAGGCTTTTTCCATCGACTCTGTCATCTGTTGGTATTTTTGTTGATCTACCGAAGAAACGGCAAAGAGCACCACAAAAAGCGCAAAGAGCAGGGTCATGAAATCCGCAAACGAGACCATCCAGCGTTCATGATTGACATGTGCAGCAGCAACTTTGCGACGGCGGCTCACGCATTGCCCTTTCGGCTTTCCCGATTGGCTTCATAGGTTTTGCGTTCGGTGGCAGATAAAAAGGCCTTGAGACGCTCTTCGATAATACGGGGGTTGTCTCCAGCCTGAATCGATAAGATGCCTTCCAGAATCAACTCGCGCACCAATAATTCGGATTGGCTGTTGATTCGCAATTTGCCTGCCATTGGAAAGAGCAAAACATTGGCCAGTACCAGACCATAAATGGTGGCCACAAAAGCCACAGCGATGCCGGGCCCCACTTTTTCAATGCCTTCGTGTAAATGTTCCATGACGTGAATCAGGCCCAAAACAGCGCCGATGATCCCGATCGTGGGCGCATAGCCAGCACCAGATTCATACATCTTGATCACCCGCTCGTGGCGGACTTCTTGCTGTTCCAGTTGTATGCTTAGAATTGATTTGACAATCTCAGGGTCGGTGCCGTCAGCCACCAATTGAAGACCCTGTTTGAGGAATTCGTCTTCGACATTGGGCACTTCGCGCTCCAAAGAGAGCAAACCCTCGCGGCGGGCTTTTTCGGCAAAACGCACCAATTGGGGGATGATTTCTTCGGCGCGGGTCTCACTTTTGACAAAGGTTTTGCGCAAATGATTCGGAAAAGCCAAAATGTCCAGGCTGCGTGAGCCATAGATCATGGCCCCAACCGTGCCCCCTGCAACAATCACAAAGGCAGTATGTTGCAAGAGAAAAAGTGGGCTGCCGCCTTCTAAGATGCGGCCCCCAATAATCCCAATCAGGGCAATTAAGAGTCCAATGGGTGCAGTTAAATCCATGTTTTACAAAATCCCAACATATTGTATCACAGACCCGCTTCGGCTTCGATTTCCAGCGGTCTTACCACGGGTTCCAAGGTTTGGCGACGAAACAGGATGAAACTTTCCATCACGGTTTCAATCGATTCCTTGACCATCAACTTCTCACCATTAGACAGGGTTAAAAGCGTGTCTGGCGTGGCCTCTAGAAATTTAATCAGATCTGCGTTGACCACAATGGCTTGACCATTGAGGCGGGTCAGTTTAATCATTTAGCTTACCTTCTCAAGGATAGCACTTCCTGAAGCATTTCATCCGCGGTGGTGATTGTTCGGGAATTTGCTTGGAAAGCGCGTTGGGTCACAATCATATCGGTGAATTGCTCTGCCAAGTCGACGTTGGAACCTTCCAGGGTGCCGCCCACAATCGTGCCATTGCCGGCTGTTTGGGCTGCGCCAATCCGGGCATTGCCAGAATTGGGGGTCTCTTGGTAGACGTTGCCGCCCTGGCTGGAACTTTGATGACCGCGAATCAAACCGCCTTCGTTGACAAAGCTGGCCATCGCCAATTTGCCCAGGGCCAATAATTGCCCATTGGAAAACAAGCCGCGAATCGTGCCATCAGGTGCGATTGTAAACGAATTCAGGTCTCCGGCTGAATAGCCGTCTTGGGTGGCCACTGTCAGGGTTCGGGGAGCGCTGAATTGAGTCAGGCCGTTGGTGTCTCCCACGGTTCCTACGTCAACAGTCATGGGCTGGGGCTGGGCCACATTGGGGCTCAAATTGGTGTTGAACGAGAAAATCGAGGTTGAGGTAATGGCATCGCTGTTCAAAAAATTCAGGGTAAAGCGGCCTGAAAAATTGCTCAAAATGCCTTTGTCATTAAAGCGAACTGAGCGCAGCGGGACATTGCTGCCCGCGGCGTTGCCGTCGCTGCTTAAGACCGCCACATTGGGCTCTCCAGAGGTAGCCGCCCAATTCCAGATGCCCGCATCACGGGTGCCTTGGACAATGCCAGCAGCATCGGTGACCACATCATAGTCTGAAACAAAGTCCAAACCGACTGCATGTTTGGCACCCAGCGCGTCAAAGACATCGGTGCTGGTTCCGGCTATCACCGAGGCTGTCTTGGCCCGATTGAGACCTGTATACAGACCCGAAACGTTGGCTCCCCCACCAGGGGTTGCTGCCGTAGGGATGGTGCCTGCTGCAACTGTTTGACCACTGAGAATAATATCGCGGGCCGTGGCGCGCATGGAGATGCGGCCATTGCCGTCTGAAAAAGCTGTGACCCCTGTGATATCTGTTTTGGCGTTGATCAGCGAGATAATTGCCTGGGCGTTTTGCTCTGCGGTGCTTGAGGCTGGTGTGGCCGACAAGGAGCCGATATCCACGCCGTTGACCAAAATATCACCGCTGATCAAGCTGATGGAGGCTGCCGTGGTTTGGCCCAGGGTATTGCTGGAGGTGGTCTCAATGGTGGTGGTTCCAGCCGTAAAGAGTTGGGTGCCATTTAAGCTCACACCGGCCAAACCCGTGCCAGCGACCACAATTTGTTTGTCTGGACCGGGTTGGAGTTGGGTTAACACAATCTGATCTTGGCCAGCACCTGTGCTGGCTGCTTGTTTGACCGTTGCGACCACATTGGTTTTGTCTTTGTGAAAATTGATCAGATCGGCAATTTTTTGCATCACGGTAGTGGTGGTATCTCCAGGGGTGACCAGTGGGATACCGCCCACAATTGAGACATTGTTAATCGTCAATTCACCCGCATCCAATGTATTGGGATTGGCGGCCCCCAATTGCAATTGACCCCCGGCGCCGCCAAAACCCGTCACGGCAACGCCGGAGGTGACGCGGGCTTGCT
Source organism: Candidatus Sericytochromatia bacterium (assembly GCA_018780035.1). Classification (GTDB taxonomy): domain Bacteria; phylum Cyanobacteriota; class Sericytochromatia; order UBA7694; family UBA7694. The sequence continues at coordinate 88,410 of JADMKE010000036.1, read as the reverse complement.
GGGCGTGGGCATAGGCTTCGCTGGACGATAAAACCGAAGGACGGTAAATATTGCCTGCGACATCAACTTTGGTGGTGGATTTGGGCGGGTAGGTGCGATTGGCTTCGATCACAATGTCTGAAATCGGGCCATTTTCGCGTATGACTCCCTGTTTGTCGGCAGAGTAACCCTGTACCAACAGACCTGTGGCATTGACCAGACGGCGATCCCCATCCAGACCAAGATTGCCATCGCGGCTGTAGAGTTTGGCTCCCTGTGAATCACGCATGACCAAAAAGCCCTTGCCTTGAATGGCCACATCGGTATTTTTGCCGGTTGTGAGCAGGGCGCCTTGGGAGTGGATCGTGTCGATCGAGGTCACATGGGTGCCCAGGCCGATTTGCATGGGATTGGTGCCCCCTTTATTGCCAGTGGGTTCCCCCGCACCTCTCAGGGTTTGGGCAAAGAGTTCTTCGAAGGTGGCACGATTGGCTTTAAAGGCGGTGGTGTTGACGTTGGCAATATTGTTGCCAATCACTTCCATGCGGGTTTGATTGGCCTGTAGGCCGGTCACTGCCGTACTAAATGCGCGATACATTATATCTGCCTCCCTGATTGGTCATTGCTTAAAATAAAATTTTTCATCGGTTTTAATCTCTATTTCTTTTCGCTCACACGGGTGATGTTTTTCATGGGGATGACTTTTTCATCGACCACGACAAATGCTTCGCCACTGATCATGCGGGTTTCCGTCACCACTCCCTGTAAGACCTCCGCATTTTCGCCGTCAGCGGTGTAGAGGGCTTCGACTTCTTTGCCCAAAAGCGAGCTGCCCTGGGTCAATTGTTGAAAACCCACCAGATTTTCAAGTGCCAGAGCCAGATTGGTGGTTTGTTCCAACGAGCTGAACTGGGCCATTTGGGCAATAAACTCGCGATCATCCTGCACATTGAGAGGATCTTGATTGCGCAATTGCACCATCAGCAAATTGAGAAAGTCGTTTTTCCCCATTTGCTGGCTGGGCAGGGCATCTGCCGCTTTGGGGGGGGTGCCAAAAATCAGGGGGTCGAGGATGGGCATAAAAACTCCTTTAAGCCAAATAATTGACGTGGTTGGCGTCTGGTTGGGGCAGGGGCAGAGCGCTCAGATCCAACTCAAACTCTGCTTCGTCCCAATCAAGGGGCAGATTTTGTGAGCGCGTTTGAGCGGTTTGTTGGGGCGGGCGTTCGTGAGAAAAACCCTGGCCACTGTGTTCGTTGTGTTCGGGATTGACTTCAATTTGACATTGCTGTAAATGTAGTCCCTGTTGCATGAGTGATTGTTTGAGTTGGCCAATTTGGCTTTCCAAAAGCTCTTTGGCCATGACCGTATCTGTAAAAATATGCAAATGCAATTCCTGCTCTTTTTGCACGATTTGCAGCGACACCCGGCCCAATTCTGCTGGTTGCAAATTCAGGCGCATCTGGCTTTGACCTGCTTGGCGCAGCAAACGGATGCGCTCTCCCAGGGGCGCGAAACGCAGGTTTTCAGGGGCCGTGGCGGGTCTCGGGGGCGTTTCGAAAGGCAGAGCCAAATCTCTCTGGGTGTTTGGGCTTTCTGACATGAGCGGGATATGGGACGGGCCTACTGGGAGAGAAGGGGCCAGTTCGGGTGTGGGTGCTGGGGCTGTTTGGCTGCTGCCGGGTTGGAGCGATTCCAATCCCTGATCTGAGGGAAAAATTTTTACCCCTAAATGGTCTTGTAAATGGTCTTGTCGGGTCACCGATGCCGATGGGAGTGAGGGAACACTGGGTTGAACTGCCTGGGCTGAAACTGATGCCAAATGGCCCATTTGCGCTGCTTGTTTTAAAACAGGTAAATCGCTGGATGTCTGCTGAGTGGAGAATCTGGGGGAGGCCACAAACGTCCTGACTTGTGAATCTGTTTCCTGCTCTTTTTCGGGTTCGCTTTCCTGTTTTTGCTCCGATTCTGTTTCCCATGTTTGCTCCAGTTTGGGCTCGGCTTCTGCCGCAGAAGTAGCTACTCCAGTCTGTGAAACTGTCTGGGACTGTTTCGCTGCGTCGGTTTGTCTGGCCTGTTCAACTGCTTTTGTGTGCTCAATTTGGGGGATAGGTGCTGAGGGAGGAATTTCGGCTGTGACGGGCAAGGGGACGACTTCTGCTGCTGGAGAGGGAGAGACCCGCGATTGTTTTTGTTCTGTTTGCTCTGGTGCAGGGGTGGCCGTATTTTCTGTTGCGTTTGCCGTGTCTGTCGTGCTGACAGAAGGCCCTTGTGTTCCGCCGGTTGCAGACGTTTGAACATCTTCTGTGGGCAGCGGTGTCTCTGGCGCTTTGCTGAGACCTTTGAGCAATAGCGCTGTGATTTGCGGATCCTGAACGGGTTCAGCTGGGAGCGCCGTTTCGCTCTGTGTTCGATCTTCGGGCTCGGGTAAATTGAGCAAGAGACTTTGGATCGAGGCTTGAATAAAGAGGGGGACAGGGGGGGCTTCTGCGCTTGAAGGCGTTTGCTCGGGTTGTGGGATGACCGGGGCATCTAAACTTGTTGGCGCTGTTTCAGGTTTTGGGGTTTCTGGTTGTGGAGTTGTTGCTTCTCTTTGGCTTGCTTCAAAGACACGTGCAAAGCTCTCAGGGGGCTCGGTAGAAACCGAATTGCCTGGTGGATTTGGTTTTAAAGACCCCATGTCTGCCGTTTGCAAAGCGGGGGTGAAAAGCGTTTGCATTTTTTAACCTCTTTTGAGGCTATCGGATGCAGATTTGGATAACTTAAATGTTGTTCCCAAGATTCTTTTGTCTGTACAGCTTTCATGCAAAACTCTAAAATACAATCAGTCTGTACCAAAGGAAAATAACATGGAATTGCCCAATCTGCCCGGAACTGAAAAAGAACGCCAGGAATATGGGCGTCTCTGGCTCTTGGAGCACGCACTCGGTCAGAAAATTCAAACTTGGTCAGCTCAGCAGCGAAAACAGTTAGATACGCGGATTTTGAATCAGCTTAAACGCACTCCCGGACGGGTATTGCCCATTGAACGCCGAAAAAATCTTTCACTGGCAGAGTACAAGCGGGTCTATCTGGGCAAAGGCATTCCCGTTGTTTTGCAGGGAGCAGCAAAAGATTGGCCTGCGGTGGGCAAATGGAGCCCTGCATTTTTGTCTGAACACTATGGGCAGGATCAAATTATGTTGATTGACGCCTCTCCTGCCAATCTCCAGAATATCAGCCGCAAGCCCGAATTGACCACGTTGGCAGACGTCATTGCCAGCATGGATGGGGATGCACTTAAAAAGTACAGCCGCTTCAACCGGATCTTGCATGAACACCCTGAACTGCAAGCGGATCTGGACCTCAATTGGCTTTTAAGTCGCCGCAATACCTTGTGTTCTGGCCGCACCTTTCAGGTCTTTATTGGGGGCAAAGGCAGCAAAACCCATTTGCACAGTGCGAGTGAGCACAATCTCTTTGTGCAGGTCTATGGCGAAAAACACTGGATTATCTATCCGCCGGGTTATGATTGTGTGTTAACGCCCCCCGTCACGGGCACCCCTTATTTTCACAGCGAGTTTAATCCCGAGGCCCCTGATTTTGACGCCTATCCGGCGATGCAATATCTCGATCGCTATGAGTGCACGCTTCAGCCCGGTGATATTTTGTTTAATCCTCCCTCGTGGTGGCACCATGTTTCAAATCTGACCCATTCAATTGGGATTGGCTTTCGTTGGTTTTCAGCGGATGCCTTTAAGTTAGATGTGACCCAAGCCCTTTTAACCCTTTTTGCCACAAATCCCCCCATTTGGACAGCCACTCGATTTCGCACGGATTTTGCACGCATTTTTACCCATCGTTTTAAAGATTGATCACAGACAGGGGTTTGTGAATTTTTAATTATGGGAATAGACTCTTAAGAACTATTATTCGACTTCTTCTATTTTTTGTTTTCGAGTTTTGAAGAGAGGCAAAATCAGTGCTGTTCAGGTATGAGGGGTATTTTTAATGTTGCGAGATTTGAAGCATCGGGCCCGACAACGTGGTTTCACATTGATAGAGTTGATGGTCGTGATTGTGATCATTGGTATTTTGGTGGCCATTGCCTTGCCTCAGTTTAATGCCGCCCAGTCCAGGGCCAAAGATGCCAGTACCAAAGCCAATATGTCGGCATTTCGAACCATGGTTGAAATCTACAGTGCGCTGTATGGGGGAATTTATCCTGTTAATGTCACGGCTCTGAGTACAGAGCCTGAGATGGTGAACAGTCAACTATTTAAAGAATTGCAGAATCCCTATTCGGGCTTGCAGGGCAAATCCAGAGCTTTTGATGATGAGGCTCAACCCAAAATCAAAGGGCTTTTGACCTATGAGCAATTTGCTTTGGGCTCTTATGCCATTTATGGTTATGACCAAAACGCCTTACGTATTCGCAATAAGGGCGTAGATTTGGTGATGTCCAATCAATAACAGCACCCCAAAATCTGGGGTGCTGTTAAATTTGGAACCGTTTTTGAGGGGTGTTTAACCCAGGATAATTTTGGCGATGGTCTGCAATTGCATATTGGAAGTGCCTTCGTAGATCTTGCCAATTTTGCAATCGCGGAAGTATTTTTCAGCGGGATATTCTTTGGTATAACCATAACCACCGTGAAGTTCCACCACTTGAGAGGCCACTTTTTCAGCCACTTGAGAAGAGAAGAGTTTGGCCATCGCAGCTTCTTTTAAAAAGGGCAATCCCGCATCTTTGAGTCGGGCCGCGTTATACACCAAGAGCCGCGCTGCTTCGATTTGAGTGGCGAGTTCAGCGATCTGAAACTGAACGCCCTGAAAAGAGGCAATAGATTTGCCAAATTGCTCCCGCTCTTTGATGTATTGCAGGCCACAGTTTAAAGCCCCTTGAGCCAAGCCAATCATTTGCGCACCGATGCCGATTCGGCCTTCGTTGAGGGTTTCAATCGCCACTTTATAGCCTTTGCCAACTTCACCGAGCACATTGGTTTTGGGGACACGGCAATTGTTGAGCTGCAATTCACAGGTACTGCTGGCGCGAATACCCAGCTTGTCTTCTTTTTTGCCAATGGTAAAACCGTCAAAGCCGCGTTCGACAATAAATGCGGTGATGCCTTTATAGCCCAGGCTCTTGTCGGTCGTTGCGAAGATAATAAACAAATTGGCCTCTCCGGCATTGGTAATCCAGAGCTTATTGCCATTTAAGACAAAGTGATCACCTTGGTCTTGGGCCTGGGTTTGCAGGGCAAAGGCATCAGAGCCAGAGCCCGCTTCGGAAAGGGCATACGCCCCAATCCATTCACTTGCCATTTTGGGCAAATAGCGCGCTTTCTGATCGTCGTTGCCCCAGCGGATCAGGGCATTGTTGACCAAGGTATTTTGCACATCGACCAAGACCCCAGCGGAAGCATCCACTTCGGACAGGGCTTCTACGGCCAGAATCGACATAAAAAAATTGGCGCCCACGCCGCCATGGGCTTCGGGGATTTCGATGCCCATAATATCCAGGTCAAAGAAGGCTTTGATCAGGCCTTTGTCAAATTGGGCATCGTGGTCCATCTGCGAACGCAGGGGTTTAATTTTTTCTTGGGCAAATTCGCTGACCATCTGTTTAAACAGGGTTTCATCTTCTGAAAGGGTGGTGAGTGGGGTTGTCATAGGGCCTCCGGGTAATAATTTTGGCTGGTTATTGGGAAGTTTGCGTATACAGTATATAACAGGAGTTGGGTCTTGGGTGTTGCGTTTTGGGGGATGGGTTTTAAGCCGCGCTTATCTGGCCTCAAAGCGCTTCATGGTATACTTCAGACTGTCTTGACTCTCTAACTCTCTCCCAGAGGTTTTTCCATGCGCAAGCTGCCCTTTGCCCTGCTTTTGCTTTTGAGCGCCTGTCAATCTGCTGTTTTGCCTGCGCGCGCGCCCCAAAGCGCCAATGCGCCCCTTTTGGCCCAAAAGGCACCCGTCAATGCCGCCCAAATGCAGCGCTATTATCCGCTTGAAATGGGCCGCTCCTGGACCTATTTGCTCGAACAGAGCCAGAATGACCAGCCCAATACCAAATTTAAGACCATGCTCATGCGTGTCGAATCCAATGGCACGGAGGGAGAAGCCCAGACTGCGGTCTTGCGCCGTTCTTATCCCGATTCGGATATCAAACCCACCCCTACCTTGGCCAAACGCTTTGGCGATCGGGTCGAACTCTCACGCTACCACGAACAGGTGCTGCGCGAGAGCTTTGCATTGCAAGAGCCTGCTCTGCGGGGCAAGAATTTTATCATCGCCTTGCAATTGCCTTTTGAAAGTGGCAAAGCTTGGGAAGGTCGTCTCTTTCAAGGTGGATCTGAGACCATCCGTGTGGTGGGGTTTGAGACTGTGACGGTGCCAGCGGGTACCTTTCAGGCCCTGAAAATGGAACACCACCTGCGCTATGACAATGGCAAAGAGGACTTCCTCAATTATTGGTATGCCCCCGATGTGGGGATGGTGAAGCTCTACGAAGAATTGACTTTTTATTACGGACAATGGCTCAAATTCAGATCAACTGGGGTCTTAAAACAATTTACAGGCCCCGTTACAGCCCCTGGACGCTGATTATGCAAACAACATTGGACTCTCGTTTTGACCGCAAAGTGGCCCTGCCCAGTATTCTGGGCGTCAGTGTGTTGGCCATTTTATTTTTGTTTTGGCTGATTTATTTCCGCCAAAACACCCCCAGCCAGAGTGCCTGGGTGAGTGCTTTGCCCGCGCTCAATGCCGTTTTAAATGGCAGCAGCGCAACCTTGATCTTATTGGGGTTGGCAGCGATCAAACGCAAACAGCCGCTGGTGCATATGCGCTTGATGCTGGGGGCCTTTGCCTCTTCGAGCCTGTTTTTAGTCAGTTATATCGTCTACCACAGCCTGCACGGTGATACCAAGTTTTTGGCCCAGGGCCTGATTCGCCCTGTGTATTTTTTTACCCTGATCAGCCATATTGGGCTCTCAATTGTGGCCCTGCCGCTGGTGCTGCTGACCTTTTATTTCGCCCTGACCCGCAAAAGCGAGATTCACCGCAAAATTGCCAAATGGACCTATCCACTCTGGCTCTATGTCTCGGTCACAGGGGTTTTGATCTTCGCCTTGCTCAAGCTCTTTAATCCGGCTTAAAGGCCGGTAATTACAGGGTGCGGCCGTGATTTTTCTCAGCGTTGTGGTCTGCATGTCACCGGGGCGCGAGAGCCAATTGGCCCATTGTCTGCGCCAATTGCTGGCCCAAAGTCACGCACCGTTTGAAGTGCTGGTGGTCGATGATGGCTCTTTAAACGGCAGGGCCTGTGCTGAGGCGTTTAGCCAGACATTGCAATTGCGCTATTTCTGGCGTGAAAATGATTGCTGCGTCAGTCGCTCGCGTAATCTGGGCGCAACCCATGCCCGAGGTGAGATTGTGGTCTTTCTCGATGCCGATGTTTTACTTAACCCGAATGCGCTGGCGGCGTATGCAGCCTATCTGGGTTTTCGCCAACAAGATTTGCTTTATGGGTATGTCGGTTACGACAAAACCCGTTTGGCCCCGTCGCTTTGGGCTCCTGAAACCGCAGTTAACTGGTGGGACACCCGCTATCTCTGGGAAGATGGGCGTGTCAGACCCGATCCCAAACTCTATCACTCAGCTTATGAGTTTGCCTGGGCGGGCAATTTTGCAATTTACCGTGAGACCTATCGCCGTTTGGGAGGCTTTGACGAAGCCTTTGTCGGTTGGGGGGGCGAAGATCTGGATTTTGCCGAGCGGGCGGTTCATGCTGGGCGCGAAGTGCATTTTTTGGTGGATGCCTGGGGGGAACACCAACACCATGACCAGAATGCGCCCTTTCACACTTTGTCAGGGCAAGGCAAGGTCTATGCCTTCCAGCCCCATCCAACCATGCCCTATGCTGTGCGGTGTCAGGCTTCATCCCAGGCCTTGCGGGACTTGAATGGGGCGATAGCCGGGCATTATTTGTTGTGAGCTTACACAACGTGTATAAAAATTATTATGTATTTCACGCGGGTTCACTTTGAAATGCTCTTTCTCAGTGTCATTATCTGTACCAGCCAAGGTCGGGAGTCTTATCTTGAACGCTGTTTGAGCAATTTGACACAACAGACACATTCAAATTTTGAAGTCATCATTGCCGATGATGGTTCTCAAAATGGGATCGCTATTGCTAAACCTTTCTCTGCTTATTTTCCTTTGCGCTATTTGCATCGCAAACCAGATTATTGTGTGAGTCGCTCACGAAATCTGGCTGCGGCACAAGCACAGGGCGAAATCTTGGTTTTTTTAGATGGAGATATTCTCCTCAATCCACAGGCGTTGGCAGCCTATAGTGCGCATCTATCCTTTCGTTATCAAGATTTGTTGTACGGTTATGTCGGCTATCTCCATCACTTACAGTCTCCCTCTTTTTGGTTTCCTGGAGTACAAGTCAATTGGTGGGACTCCCGTTTTGAGTGGCAGGATAATCGCCTTGTGCCGAACCCCAAACTGTTTAATCACGCTTATGAAATGGCTTGGGCGGGTAATTTTGCCATCTATCGCAGTACTTATTTGCTTTTGAAGGGGTTTGATGAAGCTTTTCAAGGCTGGGGGGGTGAAGATCTTGATTTTGCTGAAAGAGCTGTAAATCAGGGCAGAGAAGTTCATTTTTTATTAGATGCTTGGGCCGAACATCAGATTCATGATCGCGAAGAGCATTTTCATCGCTGGCCGGAAGATATCAAAAAAAAGAAATACATTTTTAGACCGCATCCACCACTTCACTACACTGTTCGTGTTAAGGGCTCTTCAGAGGCCCTGTGCGATTTGGAAAATAAGATTCGGACCCATTATCTGCCCCAGAACTGTGAAGGATAAGTCCCAATCAGGTGGAAGCGCTTTTCGCAGTTTCGTCTGCTTCAGTGTACAATGAAGATCAATTTCTCAAATTACATCGTACTCAAAACAGGACATTATCATGGAGCATCTCAGTGAGCTTGAAATGCGCCGCCACAAGCTGGATCAGCTGCGTGAAGCGGGTATTTCTCCCTATCCCTATCATTTTAACCGGACGCATACCTTTGCCCAAATTCGTGAGGCTTATGCCGAAAAATTGGCCAATGGAGAAAAATCTGAAGAAACGGTCATTGTGGCTGGTCGGATTACCGGTTGGCGGGGAAAAGGGAAGCTGACCTTTTTGGACCTGCGCGACGGTGGCGAACGCCTGCAGGGCATGATCATGTTGAACAAAATTGGCGAAGAAGCCTACCAGCACCTGAAAATGCTGGATATTGGCGATATGGTTGGTCTTAAAGGCTTGGTGGCCCGCACGAATACGGGTGAGCTGAGTGTGCAGGCCGAAGAACTCACGCTCTTGGCCAAATCCCTGCGCCCCCTGCCCGAAAAATACCACGGTCTGACCGACGTGGATTTGCGCTACCGCCAGCGCTACCTCGATCTGATTGTCAATCCCGAGGTGCGTGAGACCTTTGTGGCCCGCAGCCGGGCCCTCAGTTTGATTCGCCAATTTTTAACCACGCGCGCCTTTCTCGAAGTTGAAACCCCGATGTTGCACCCCATTCCCGGTGGGGCGGCAGCGCGTCCGTTTAAAACCCACCACAATGCCTTAGATATGGAGCTTTTCCTGCGAATTGCCCCCGAACTCTATCTCAAGCGCTTGATCGTCGGCGGCTTTGACCGGGTCTTTGAACTCAACCGCAATTTCCGCAACGAGGGCATGTCCACGCGCCACAACCCCGAATTCACCATGTTGGAGCTGTACCAGGCTTATGCCGATTACCAAGACATGATGAATCTGACCGAAGAGCTGATTTGCCATTTGGTGCAAGAGATTCACGGCAGCCTCAAAATTACCTACCAAGAGACCGAAGTGGACTTCGCCCGCCCCTGGGCGCGCATGACCATGGTCGAGGCGATTTGCCAATTTCTCGAATTGACCCCCTCAGATTTTGTCTCGCGCGACACAGCCGCTGCGGCTGCTGCCAAGTACAATATTGCCATTGAACCCAGTTTTGGTCTGGGCAAAATTATCAACGAGATCTTCGAAAGTGTGGATTCCCGCCTGATTCAGCCCACTTTTATTATTGACTACCCCAAGGAGATCTCTCCTTTGGCCAAAGAACACAGGTCCAATCCCGAACTGACAGAGCGTTTTGAACTCTTTATTACAGGTCGGGAAATGGCCAATGCCTTTTCAGAGCTCAATGATCCGATTGATCAACGTGCCCGCTTTGAAAAGCAGCTCGAAGCCAAAGATTCGGGCGACGAAGAGGCACACGCAATGGACCACGAATATATTCTGGCGCTGGAACATGGCATGCCGCCGACCGGAGGCTTGGGCATTGGCATTGATCGCCTGATCATGCTTTTGACCGATTCGGCTTCGATTCGCGATGTGCTGCTGTTTCCCCATATGCGCCCGCAAGCTTGAGGAGGGGAAAGATGAAAATGACGAAAATGCTGGCGTTCAGTTTGGCCCTGGGGGTGAATATGGGTCTGCTGAGCACCTGGACGCCTGCCGTACTGGCCGAAACGCTGTTTCGCACCTATTTAGACAAAGCGGTAAGCAATTTTGACCCCTTGTATATGTCTACGCCCGAAAGCCAGGAGATCAGCTCCCTGATTCACCAGGGTCTGGTGGCTTATTCTCCCACCATTCGTCCTCCCCGTGCCGGGGCGTATAACCAAGTGGTGCCTGCTTTGGCGGAATCCTGGGAAGTGGCCCCCGACAAAAAATCGTATATTTTTAAACTGCGCCCAGAGGCCCGTTTTCACAATGGCCGCCTGATCACCGCAGCCGATGTCAAATACTCCTTTGAGCGGGCCTGTAATCCCAATTTGAACTCTCCCGGTGCTTGGGCCATCAACCGCCTGAATATTCGCGGCCTCAGACGCTACCAAGCCGCTCGCCGGGCCGGGGTGCGTGAGCCCCATTTACTCGGCGTCGAGGTGATCGATCACCACATTGTCCAGGTTCACCTTGAAAACGCGATCCCGATGGCATTGGATCTGCTCACTCTGCCCTATTTTTCGATTGTGCCCGCCGAAGACGTCGAGCGCTGGTGGAAAGATTTCCGCACATCCCCTGTGGGTGCAGGCCCTTACCAATTGCAAGAAGTCGATGCCGATCAGACCATTTCGCTGCAGCGCTTTGCTGGCTTTTACGACACGCAGACCGCCCAGATCAGCGGGCTGCGCTTTCAGATCATGCCCGAGACCAATGACCGTTTCCAGGCCTTTGTCAAGAAACAGGTCGATCATGCGCCGGTGCCCGGTGAATATTTTGAGCGTGTGCTCGAAGATCCGGTCTGGAACCCCCTCGGCCAAGAAAAAGTGGTCAAAGCCAGTAGCCAGAGCAATATTCAGCAGTCCAAGGTGCTCAAGATTCCGCGCTGGTCGACCCATTATTTGAATATGGACAACCAGAGCTTCCCCTTTAATGAGCCCAAGGTGCGCAAGGCCTTTAATTTTGCCGTCGACAAACAGGCGATCACCGAGCATATTTTGCAGAGTTATGCCCGTCCTGTAACAGGGGTTTTTCCGCCTGAATTTCCCGGTGGCCGACTCAAAGAGCCGCTCTTTCGTCAGGATACCGACAAAGCCAAAAATCTGCTCTTTGAAGCCGGTTGGCGCGACAAAGATGGCGATGGTTTTGTTGAACCCTGGCAAAACCCCCATTTGGAATTAACGCTCTATTACCAGAACAACGATCAATCTTACGCCATCTGCCGCAAGGTTCAAGAAAACCTCGCTGCTGCAGGTGTAAAAATTAAATTGGTCTCCCAGGCCATTTTGGGTACCGGTGCCTACAACACACCGCCGATCTTTTACCACACACTCTGGAGTCCCGACCTGGTGGATCCCAGCCAACTCTTTTATCCCACCTTCCACTCCTCTCAGGCCGCTTGGCCGGGCACCAATACGGCCCGCTACAGCAACCCGCGTGTGGATCAATTGGTGGGCATGGCTGAGGACCTCTATTATGAGCCCAAACGCTATGAACTCTATGCCGAGGCCGAACGCCTGATTCTTGAAGATGCGCCCTGGCTGTTTTTGTATCACCCTGTTGATTATTGGCTGGTGCAGCCCCAGGTGAACCACTATTTGGTACATCCGATGCTGCCCTTTCCTTACCAAGTCTATTCGTTGAATACACAGACTGCCCTGGTTCCATGAACGAAATTCTCGTCCGGACCTGGCAACTTCTGAGCCAGAACTGGATTTTACTCGGTCCAGTGCTGATCGAGACTGTGATCATGCTGGTATTTACCAGCGGGGGGGGCATGGGCGAAGGCAGTGCCATGTCGATTCTGGCCCTCTTCTTTTTGCATCAGGCGCTTTTGGGTGGTTGGCTCTATCAGATGAAAATTGTGCTCTTGCAGCGCGAACCCAAAACCTCTTTGGATGATTTCTTTGAGGGACTGGCCCGCTATTTTTGGCCCATGCTCAATGGCGCTTCGGTCTTTTTTCTGCTCTTTATGTTGCTGTTTATGCTGGGCAGTCTGATCAGCGAGGCCTGGTTTGGCCCTCTTGATCAGGGCCTGATCGAAAAGGCCCTGCCCTTGGTCCAAAACGGCAATCTCGAAAAACTGCAGTCATTGGCGCAAACAGAGGCTGCCAAGGTATTGGTCTTTTTGCAATGGGCCCAGGTCTTGGTGGGGGTCCTTACCCTTTTGGCGATTGTCGGTGTGGTGACCAGTTTCTGGCAGCAGTACTGCGTGCTGGGCCAATTGACTTGGTGGCAGGCCTGGAAGCGCAGCAAAAATCTGATCTTCAAATTTCCAGGCAAGATCACCTATCTGGGATTTTTGTGGCTGGTTCCGACTGTGATTTTGCAATTTTTTACCTTGAGTGGTCAGGCGGTGCTGCAAATCCTGGCGATGGGGCTGGATCTGGTGGTCAAAACCTATTTCACCCTTTTGTTTTGTCAGCTTGTCTTTGACCTGGATCGCGAGAGTGTTACCCCACTTCCAGGAGCACAGGAGACCCCCCGGTTATGAAGGGCAGTATCGTCTTTAACGGCAATATCCAGCTCGAAACGGATTTTATTGAGGCCTTTAAAGCTCAAATTCTCGACTCCAAGCACGAAGACCCGGCTGTGCGCCAGAGCCGCAAGGTTTTGTTGATCACTGCCGCTTGGCAAAAGCGTGAGTTTCAAGAGGCGCATATTAAGCGGGCGCTGTATGGGATTGGCATTCAGCCCCAGTTTGACGGGGGCTATGATCAGAATATTCAAAACCTCTCGATCTACCACGACTTCAATTTCTTCCGCAAAAAAGAGGCGGGGCTGTACTGGCTTTACCACAGCAAACAGCAGGTGATTCAACAGGTCAAGCTCTTTTACCGCGAAAAAAATGCGGGTCTGATTCGCATTTTGCAGAGCCAATTGACCCTGCTCAAAGAGAGCTTTAAAGGCATGAGTTTGGCACGGGCCTTGGGCTATGATGTGACTCAGGGCCAAACCCGCCTGCATTCCCTCAAGCCGATAGAATTGCTCTACCACTATGCCTGCCAGGATATTCAGGCCAGTATGGAAAAGATCCGCGAGAATGACGCGCAGATGCTCAAGGTCTGTCATGAGATCGATGAGTATTTTTTTACCACCTCTCAAGTGGCCCAAGATCCCCTTTACCAGACCCTCAAACGCCAACTCGAAGAGCGCATCTTGAGCTCCAATTCGATTTTTATTTTTGGGGGCCATATTGCCGTACTTTGGAACCGCTTGAACTTTTTTAAGCTCAAAGAGGCCTTTCAAACCGCTTTGGCGCGCGGGGCCAATTTTTATACCGTTTCAGCTGGCTCGCTCTGCCTCTGTGATTATCTGGTGGTCTTTGACGACAATTCCAACGAGTGGACAGGCTCTTCGCGCATGTACGACTTTGAGCTCTTTGATCAGGGCTTTGGCCTGGTGACCAAGGTGCAGCTCTTCCCCCATTGCAAAGACTATATCTTCATGGAAGACCCCGATACCATCGCCTATACTGCGGCCCGCTTTAACCACAGCATGAGTGTCGGCCTCGACCAGAACTCCTTTTTGCTGATGGAGACCTACCGCGACGGAGACAGCGAATACGAGCGCTTTTCTTCGGTTGGCAAAGACGAGGGTCTCTATGTCTTTAAACCCAGCGGCGAGATCGAGATCAAACACCGGGGCGATGAGCTGATTCTGCCTGGGACGCGGTTTTTTAAGCAATAGGTTTTAGGCAGGAAGGTTTTAGGTGTTGGGTTTTAGGCAAAAAACGGGAGCCAATCAGAAAAGCTCAAGGCTCGATTTCAGGCAATATAATCCTTGTTGCATTTACATATTCCGACAGACCCACGGGCAAATCCCGAATTCGGTTGAGAACCATCTTTCGCTCTGTTCCTTCGAAATTACTTAACCAGAGTTCATCTGTGCCTTCTTTTACTTTAGGAATCAGGTAGACTACTTTTTTGTGAGCAAGAGAGATTTGCTCGCGGATGAATAAAGAGTCATAATAACTCAGCTCCCGCTCCATCTTTGCCATTTCTGACTCTGTCTGGGTTTTAAAGTCATACTTGATCAGATAGATTTCCTTGTCATTGGCCTTTTTTTCAAGAAAAAGTACCTTATCGGCACTTTCCCAACCCAGAACTTTGACATCGTTCTCACTGTCTTGACGGGGTCTAAACTGGCGACTGAGAGGAGTAAAGCTGGCTTTCCAACGCTTTTCGGTACTCTCTCTTTTCAGATAAGTTTTAAACACGGTCAGTGGCTTTAACTCGGCTGTATTCAGATCAATCTGGCTGCGAGCGTGGTAGATCCGGTCTTTTTCTTCATATTCCACCAAAACATCGTAGCCAAAACCGGTCCAACTGAGTATCACTTCGCGTTGAGGATCGCTGGAGCCGGGTATAGACGCCAATCCTTTGATATTGCGATAGGTCTTATCCTCGATTTGATACAGGCTGTAAACCAGCTCGGAGGTTTTAGGGAAAGGTTGACTTTGACGGTGGGCGACCAAGAGCCACTGCTGGCTGGGATCCAAGCTGCAAGCCTCGATATTGTAGTCCAGAATCCGGGCGATTGTGTCATCGGGAAAAGGCCTGAGTTTTTTATGATTTTTGGCCAATAACTCCCGTCCCGACATGTTGGAAGGTGGAATTTTAGCCCGCATTGTATTTTGGTCGATTTCTGTTAAAACAGGGGCTTCTGGCTGAAGGACATTGAGCTGATAATAACGCGTCTCACTGATAGCGTTATCTGGAGTGCCTGAAAGATAATTGTATTTGAACAGCAAATGTGGAACTTGGCCCTGATCCCAGGTCAAAGATAATAGGCCAATGTCGCCTGTGTTAGTAGAATGAGGTTGTCTACAACTACTCAACAAAACAAAAAGGAGAAAGAATCCAAGCCGTCCCTTTAGAAAAAACAAAGATGAGCGCAAGATGTTCTCCCTATTCAATGAGATTGTTCAATCTTCTTTTTAAATCTTTATCTCAATAGTGGTAGCGCAATTGTGCAATGAAGAGCGATTCCCCTTCGACTTTATAGACAATTCGGTGTTCATCATTGATGCGCCGAGACCAATAGCCTGCCAGTGCATGTTTGAGGGGCTCGGGTTTGCCCATCCCTTCATAAGGCGTGCGACAAATTTCTTTGATCAGCAGATTTATGCGCAAGAGGATTTTTTTGTCTGTTTTTTGCCAAAAGAGAGTGTCTTCCCAAGCGCCCTCAGAAAAAATCAGTTTCACTCCAACAGGGTCCGTTCTTGTCCTTGCTGATTTTCAAGTTCCAAGGCGGCATTCAGCAAACGGCGGGCATTTTTGGGCGAGCGCAGCAAATAGGCTGTTTCTTCCATGGCATGGTAATCGGCCAGAGAAATAATCACCACAGATTCATTTTGTTTGCGCGTGACAATCACAGGGGCATGATCCTGGCAAACTTCATCCATGGTTTGGGCAAAATTTTGGCGAACGGTTGTATAACTGATGGCTTTCATGATTGCATCACCTCCTGTACAGTTTACTGTACAATATTGGCTTTTCTGAATGCAATCTGTTTAGCGATAAAACTGCCGAATGGCTTCAGACACCCTCAAAATCTGCTCTGAATTCAATTCGGGGTAAATGGGCAAACTCAAGATCTCTTTTGCCTGTTGCTCGGCTTGGGGAAAGTCACCGTATTGGTAGCCCAGGGCTTTACCCACCGTTTGCAGATGAATCGGTACAGGGTAGTGGATCGCGGTGCCAATGCCTTTTTCGCTTAAAAAAGCCTGCAGTTTGTCGCGCTGCTGGGCCCGAATCACAAAGGTGTGATAAACCGCAAAAGCGGCGGGGGTTTCGATGGGGCATTTGACTTGGGGAATGTCGGCCAAACAACTGCGGTAGAGGGCGGCATTGGTCCGGCGTTTGAGGGTCCAATTTTCGAGGTGGCGCAGTTTGACCTGCAACATGGCCGCTTGCAAACTGTCGAGCCGGGAATTGCTGCTCCAGACCTCACAATCGTTGCGGCTGCGCAGGCCGAGATTGCGGCGCAGCAGAATCGCATCAAGCCATTCGGGGTTGCTAAGGGTGAGCGCACCGCCATCGCCACAGGCATTGAGGGTTTTGAGCGGGTGCAAACTAAAGGCTCCCGCGTGGCCCAAGCTGCCCACCCGTTGGCCTTGGTATTCGGCGCGAATGGCCTGGGCGGCGTCTTCGAGTACCCACAATTGATGGGCCTTGGCGATCTCTAAAATTTCTGCCATGGGGGCGGGGTGTCCGGTTAGATGCACGGGGATCACCGCTTGGGTGTGGGGGCTGATCGCCGCTTCGAAAGCCTGGGGGCTCAATTGGTAATCGTCGCCGACGTCGGCCAGCACAGGCCGGGCGCCCACCAGGGCAATGGCACTGGCCGAGGCCACAAACGAATTGGTGGGGGTAATCACCTCATCACCGGGTCCGATGCCCATGGCTTGCAAAGCCAGTACCAGCGCGTCGGTGCCCGAATTGACGCCAATCGCATGGGGCGTTTGGCACAGCTCCGCCAGCGCTTTTTCAAATTCTGCCACAGCGGGCCCAAGCACAAACTGGCCCGAATCGAGCACTTCTGCCACGGCTGAAAGCAATTCGGCTTTGAGCGGGGCATGTTGGGCGGCTAAATCGACATAGGGGATCTGCATAACTTGACTCGCAAATTTTCTGGCTATTTGGGCAAGCGGGTATTGAGTTCGCCGTGCTCGATGGTATCAAAGACCATTTGCCAGAGGGCCACGGCCTGGCCAGGTTCGGTGTTTTGCATCGGGCTGGCCATGGCATGGGGCACCTTGTCGGGGGCCTCAAAATGGTACCAACCATGTTTTTGCAAGCCACCTGAGCGTTGCAGCAGCTTTTCGACAGGTTTTTCACCTGCCAGCACGTCCCCTTCGGTGGTAAAGACCTGCATTGGCACCTGCACCTTGTCGACGCGGCTGCCCACACTGAACATGGCATAGGCATTGTTGAGGGTGCCTTGGGTATGGGGCATGGGGTTGTCGGCAGAGACCCAGGTGTTTTTATTGTAGTTTTTCATATCGAGCAAATAGCTCAATTTGATGGGGGTATAGCGATCGACCAGATGTAAGAGGCCATCGGTGGGTTTGAGCTTGTCATCGGGGCCAATATACGGGGCCATGGCCGTGACAGACTTGAGATCGCTGAAGCGCTCGCCCATGCGCAGAGCCAAATTGGCGCCCCCAGACAGACCAATGGCCTGCACCGGGCCGCCCAAGGCGCTGACATCGGCATAGACCTGAGCGACAAAATCGTCATAGGTTTTGACTTCCCAGGTGTCGACCATTTTTTCGCCCGTGGGTGTGCCATTGGGTTTCATAAAGCCGTGGCCGGGAATGCGTGGCACATAGACGTTATAGCCGGCTTTAAAAAACAGCTCTTCGGCCTCTTTAAATTGCCAAGGCCCAGCCGTATAGCCATGAAAGAGCACCACCGTGCCTTTTCCCGTGGGTTGGGGCTGGGTTAAAAGCCGCGATTGGTAGTTTTGGCGCAAATACAGTGGCTGGGTTTTGTTTGTGTTTTGCAGGGCCAGATCGGCCTCGACACGGCTTTCCAATTGTTTTACGGCCTGTTCATAAGCCGGTTGGCTGGGCAGGGCCTGAAAATCCAATTTGGCAGGAATTTGTCCTTTGATCACGGGGTTGGCAACATGAACATCCGGCTTCGACGCGGGCTCAGCCGACGGAACAGGGTTAGCCGATGTTGGCTGAGCGGCAGTCGAAGCCAAGATGCCAAGCAGGGGGTTGGGGCCATTGGATACTTGCATGAAAAGACTCCTGGAAAACGCTGGATTTATCTATTGTAGCCTGGGAACAAGCAAGCTTGTTTTGCCCGCCTAAAAAAAAATGGCCAGTTTCATAACTGGCCAACTCAAGTGTTAATAAAGAGGGAGGGAAAAAATTCTTACTTTTTGTACGCTCCGAGAATGCGCTCGGATTGTTTTTCAACAGGAGCCACGCGGCTCTGGATGCTGCGGAAATTATTGGCGCTGACCTGGGCATTGTCCAGATCGTGGTGCTCACGGGCTTCGAGCATCGCATCGTAGGTTTTCTGGGTTTCATCCAGCAGCTTGCCTTTTTCGGCGGCGGGATTGTAGCTGCGTACTTCACTGGAGAGCTGACGCAGGTCGTCGGCAGCCCCTTTGTACTTGCTGTCGATGCTGCTGCCAATCAGAGCGCCGATACCTGCAGAGGCGGCCAAGCCAACCCCGGCACCAATGCCAGCGGCTTTGATATTTTTACCACCAGCGAAGAATCCGATGGCGGCGCCGGCAACCGCACCGATGCCAGCACCAACTCCTGCATAAGGAGCAGTACGGCCAGTGGCTTTGGCCTGGGTTTCGTCGGCCAATTTGTCGAGCTTGCTGCCCACATCCTGAGCAGATATGCTGGCGTTTTCAATCTGGGTGATATTGCTGAAAGCTTTGGAAATGGAATTGTCGGTGGCTTTTAATGCGGCCTGGACATCGGGCAGATTTTTGGTCTGGTCAGCGATCGAGCGCAGGGTATTGTTGAGGGTTTCAAAAGCGGCCTGGAAATTGGTATTGGCCATTTCCATCTGACGCACGGTTTGCTCATCGGAGCTATTGCCCATGGCGAGCAGGTTTTGAAAGGTGCCGGTCCAGGTCCGCCAGCTGGCACTGCGCAGGGTGGTGTCGGCTTGAATATGCAGAGCGCGGGAGGTGGCATCGGGGGCATTGGCGGTCATATCGCGAATCGAGCGCAGGGCAGATTCCTGGCGGTCGATGGCGGAGGTATAAGCGCGATTGCTGTCAACGAGTTTGTTGTAGCGCTCACCCACGGTGTCATCTTGGAAAAAGCTGGGGGTGAAGACGTGGCCCCAAGAATTGCTGGCGGTGGTGTGAACGTTTTTCAGGGTTTCCAGACCTTTGGTGTAGATCTGAACGCCTTTGCTTTCGGTGATCACGCCTTGGTTGATTTCGACGGCGTCGGACTGCAGGGCGGAGGTCAATTCATTGCGGCTGACTTCGCCATTTTTATCTGTGTCGACTTTGTCTTGGACGCGGGGATCGAGTTTGAGTTCATCCATCACGTTATTGTTGTTTTTATCGAGGGAACGAACGAGCCACTGTTGGTTGGAGAATTGAATACTTCCGGTCATTTTTGAATTCCTCTTTACGCTTTTTTTAACACTTGGAGCTTATGTCTATCATATCGCAAAGTCGGGGCAGAAACATTCTTATATTTGATATAAGCGAAGTTTAATAAATGGTTAATTCTTGTTTTGGCTTGGAGGCTTTCTTCTCGCTCAACTTGGCTCTTTTTCCCTTTATTTCTGAGGTTTCCAGATTTTAACCTGGGGACTTGATCCTGGGGCAAGTTCCCACTGGTAAACTTAAAATATGCACGCTTTAGTTTCGTCTCCCCTTTTTGCCGACGTCTTGATCGAAGATCTGCCCGCCCATGTGGAACGGGAAATTTATACCTATAGCGTGCCCGAAAGCCTGCGCAAACAAATTGGATTGGGCCAGCAGGCGACGGTGCCTTTTGGCTCACGGCTGCGCATGGGTTTTGTTGTGCGTTTGCACCAAAGCCCGCCCTCGATGCGGGCCCGTCCCTTGCAGAGTCTCTCTCAGCAGCAATTGCTGGAGCCCAAATTTCTCAAATGGCTGCATTGGATTGCCCAGTATTATCTCTGTTCGCTCAGCCAGGTATTGGCCACGGCCCTGCCCCGGCAGTTGACGGGCTCGATTCGCCGCCTGATCGCCCCCACCTTGCCTGTGGCTGAATTTGTGGCCCGCTTGGAAAGTGAGTTTGTCTTGCAGCCTGATTTGGTGGATTTTGGCAAATACCTGATCGCCTCGGCCCCCAGTTGGAAGACCTTTACGGGCTGCAAACGTAAATTTGGCAACCGTTTGCAGGGCTGGCTCGACACCCTGCGTCAGCAGCAATTGATTGAAATTTATGACGAAATGCGCCCCAAAGTGCAGCCCCGCACCCAGCTCTTTGTCAGTTATCTCAAAGAGCCCACAGGTCTCACACCGCGCCAAGCCGGTGTTTTGCGCACCTTGCGTCAGGCCGGGGGCTATTTGACCCTGATCGAACTCTGTGAGCAGGCCGAGACCAATACCGTCACGATCAACAAACTCGAAGAAAAAGGCGCTGTAGACATCTCCAATGCCCGGCTGCGCCGCATTCCCCTGGCGTCACTGTCGAGTGAGCCGCAAAAGCGCCCGACCCTGACTGTCGATCAAGAGGCCGTTTTAGAGCGGTTGCTTGCCGCATTGGAAAACCCACCCCAGCCCGAACCCGTGGCTCTTTTACACGGGGTGACAGGTTCCGGTAAAACCGAGGTCTATATGCACACCATGGCGCGGGTGATTGAGCAGGATGGGGGCTGTATTTTTTTGCTGCCCGAAATTTCACTGACGCCGATGATGCTGATGCGCCTGCGCGGCTTCTTTGGCGAGCAAGTGGCCATTTTGCACAGTGGTCTGGGCGAAGGGGAGTATCTCGACGAGTGGGAGCGGATCCGCGATGGCGAAGCACCCATTGTCGTGGGTGCCCGTTCGGCGATTTTTGCGCCGGTCAAAAATCTGCGTCTGATCGTGATCGATGAAGAACATGAGTCCAGCTTTAAACAGGACAATGGCCTGCGCTATGATGCCCGCACCTTGGCCCTGGGCCGGGCCTGGCTGAACAAGGGCCTGGTTTTGCTCGGCAGTGCCACTCCCCGGCTGGAGAGCTATTACCGGGCGATTCAGGGCGATTACCCCTATTTGCAAATGCCCAATCGCGTTCATTCTCAGCCTCTGCCGCCGGTCAGTGTGGTGGATATGCGCAATTACGAGGGCAAGGCCACTGCTTTTAGCCCGCCGCTTAAGCTGGCCATCGAAGAGGCGCTCAAACGCGAAGAACAGGTCATTCTGCTGCTCAACCGCCGGGGTTATGCGGCCACTGTGCTCTGCCGCAGTTGTGGCGAGACCTTGCATTGCCCCCTCTGTGCGGTGAGTTTGACTTATCACCGCAGCGATGAGCGGCTCAAATGCCATTATTGTGATTACCACTGTCCGCCACCGAAAAAATGTCCCCAATGCCAAAGTGATGCCATTCGCAGTTTTGGCCTGGGCACCCAAAAGCTCGAAGAACTCACCCACAAACTCTTTCCGACAGCCCGCACGGTGCGTCTCGATCGCGATACCACCAGTGCCAAACATGCCCATTTGGAGCTCTTGGAGGAATTTGGCTCTGGCCGGGCCAATATCATGATCGGTACCCAGATGGTGGCCAAGGGCCTGGATTTCCCCAAAGTGACGGTGGTGGGTTTGATGGTTGCGGATTTGGCCTTAAACCTGCCCGATTTTCGGGCTGCTGAGCGCACCTTTCAGCTCTTGACCCAGGCCGCCGGGCGTGGGGGCCGGGGAGATTTGCCTGCCCGTGTCTATTTGCAGACCTATGCGCCCGAACATATGGCGATTCGCCATGCCATCAAACATGATTATGCGGCCTTTGCCCAAGACGAGTTATTGCACCGCCAGGACTTACATTACCCGCCTTTTGGTTCACTGGTACGCCTGATTTTTGTTCATCCCCGTCAGGAACTGGCGATGGAGGTGGCAAAGGCCTTTGCGGCAGATTTGCGCCAGCGCGGGCCGGCAGATTTACAAATTTTGGGGCCGAGCCCGGCACCGATTGAGCGGATTCGGAGTTTGTTTTTGGTCCAATTGCTCTTAAAAATTCCCGAATTACAGGCTTTGCGTGCGCTCTTGCACAAGCTCAGTCGCCAGTACGCCTCAGAGGTTCAGCGTTTGGTGGTCGATATTGACCCCTACAGCATGTTATAAAAGTACAAGCAGGTTTACATTTCTTAATAATCGGGAATAGAGACCTATACGATGACAGAGAAGGAATCTTGCCATGAGCTTACATATCTCGGACGCCACACTCCACACCCTCGGAATGACCGAAGAAGAGCTGAGTCTTGAAATCACCCTGATGCTCTACGAACAAAAACGCTTGAATTTGCGCCAGATTATGGCCATGACTGGCCTGAGCCCTTTTCAATTGCAGTGTTTGTTTGCGCGCCGCCAAATTCCGCTGCGGGCCGAACCCGAAGTGGCGCCGGCTTTGAGTCTTAAAATCTAGCCGCCGCTCAGCATTGCATCCAGGCCGCGTTTAAATTCGATCATTTCGACAATTTTTTCGAGGGTTTGGTGAATCACCTCAGGAGAGGGCTGGTAGCGGCCCGAATCACCTGAGACCGCTTGCAGGAAGCGTTTGTTTTGCAGCATCTCTTTAAACTCCTCGGGAAAGAGGTACCAGCCTTCGGGAAAGGCCTCAGCGGGATCTGCTTCAAGGGTCTGAAAAAATGCACGGGCGGGATCAATCTTGCGATCTTCGGGATTGACCCAATTGCTGCTTACCCCGCGCAGCAGGTTATAGCCCTGGGTCAATACCTGGCGACTGAGCAGGGCTGAGGGCTGTTTGAAGGCTGTTGAAAAATAGTCTTTGGCGTCTTTGTAGGTCTGTTGATCTTGAAAATCCACATTTTTGGCTTGGTTGATCACCGCAGCATAACCCCCAATTTTACCCATTGCCAGCATCATTGCTGCAAAGCTTTGGTCTTTGAGATTGGTTTTTAAGTCCTGTGAAGCTTTGGGAAAACGGTTTTCTATTTCGTTGGGATTGGTAAACGAATAGAAAAAATCTCTGGCTTCGCCCGCATTGCCTTTGGCGGCGATCAAATTCTGGGTTCGCGTATGAATTTCTTGCAGGACCGCAAAGTCGGGATCCCTGGCTCCTGCCCGTGTAGGTGGGCTCAAATGTTCAAGGTTTAACGATTTGAGCAATTCTTTGTGGGTGTCTAAAACGGCCAGAATGGTATCTGAAGAGAGGTTCAAAGGACGCTTAGAGCGGCTGGCCCCCACGATATTTTCAAAATGTTCGCGGATAAAGGTATCGACATTGACCTTGCTGGGTTCAAAGCGGTATTGATTGCGCAGGGCCGTTGTGACAAAGGGGCGGATTTGCTCTTCGGTATAGTGGCTTCTTTGCCGGATGCCACTGCCGACTTTGTAATTTTGAATTGTGGGCAGAGAGTTGATAAAAAAGAATTTCTCGGGGGAGGCTTCAATCAACCCCGCCGGATCAAGCACAAAGGTTTTATACGATTCGGCAAAGTCTTCCATGGGATCTGTGGCCGCGTAACTGGTAACAAAGACCTGGTTGCGCTCTTGGGGACTGAGTTTGGGGGTATAAAGCCCTTCGTCTTTTTGTTGACCGTTTGAGGCGAGTTGGTTATAGACATCAGCCACGTTTTCGGAACTCATCATGCCGTTGACATACCCGTCTGCGATTTCGCCTGATTCGCGTTTGACCCAGCCCGAGAGTTTGCTGAATTCGGCAATATACTCGTTTTCGTTTGAAAGCCCCATTTGGATATGGTGGCCCATTTCGTGGATCATCACTTCTTCGGTGCGGGTGACATGCCGGTTGGAGCGAGAGGCGTCGGAAATATCCCTGAGCAAAAATTGGGTTGAGACGTCGCCAAATTCACTTTTGGCCAGTTCTGCCAGCAACTTCTGCACCTGTGGATCGGGAATTTGACTGAGATTTTGCATTTTGTCTTTTAAACTCACTACGCGGGTAATCATGCCAAATTGAGGCGAGGTGGCCAATTGTTGCAATTGCTGTAATTCCTGTTTTTGAGCAGGATTCAGGCGAAAATTGTTTTGCAGGTATTTGTCCAATAGATGGGCTTGAACTGAACGGACGGCGGTTTCGGTCGCTGGCCCCCATTGGCCATTTTCTTGAATCTTGGCTTGATTGATTCGAACCAAATAGGGATTGAGTAATTTTTGTAGGCTGGCCACGTCTTTGGTGCTGGCTTTGCCCTGCAAGGCATTGAGACTCTGTTGCAATTCCCCATCCAGTTTGGGGCTGCTGCACGAATCACAGGAATGGGCCGAAATGGCGCGTAAATTCTGTTGCAGATCGGCGTCTAAAACCGGGAAGCTGTCTTGCAGGCCACGATCATAGAGAATCACAGCACGTGTGCGCAAATCATAATGCCCTGCCACCATTTTATTGGCCATTTTTTCGAGCAGGTCGGGGGCGTGGTCTTTGTAGCCAAAATCAGGTTCATCATCCCGCACAAAGGTCACACCTTCGAGCTGTTGACGGTGACTGATGGGCATTTGATTGACAGCATTGGCCAGATCGAGCAAATTGCGTACGGTCCAATCCCTGCCATCTTTTCCTGTAAAGGTCAGTTCATTGGCTTCGGCCAGATCTGCAATCACGGCTTTGATATTTTTGCTTAACTCGGCTTGAATCTGGGAGTTGTTGCTGCCACGCACAGAGCTGACATCCAGAATCTTGCGCTGCAAATGGGGCGGCAGACGATCCAACTGTTTGAGTTCATCGGGGGACAGAAATCGGGCTGCCGGAACACTGCGACCATCTGCGGTTTTAATTGAAAACTGACTGCTGCTCTGAAAGGCCTGGCTGACACTTCTGACAGATTGATCTATGGCCTGGGCCACCGCCATTTGTTGGCTGTCGATGTTTCCCAAAACCTGTTTCTGTGAGATCGAAGGCATGTCGATTTGGCCTACGGTCATTTTGGGCATCGAGAGCGAGCCGCGAAAAATGGGAGAGGAGGAAGAAAGGGCAAAACCGCTTCCCAGGCGCTTGATATCTCCCATAGTGGCTGACAGTCTCCTCTTATAAATTGGTCTTCATAACGATTATAGCCTTGAACGGTTCAAAGTCTGCCTGGCTTTACCGAGTTTTAATCATTAAATCTGACTCTGAAGGGTTGGGTCGGCGTATACTACAGGCGTATGTTCCTGTTAAATTCAGCAGATCAAAGGTGGACTATTTTCAAAATGAGTCAATACGATACACAGGCCGTAGAGCAACGTTATGGCAGACAACCCAAATCCCCTGAGCAGGCCCTGAACTATCTCAAAGCCCTCAAATGGGTGATCGCTGCTGATGGAGATATTGCTGAGTCTGAGTGGCAGGCGCTGTTAAAAGGCCTGAAACGGGTGGGTGCCTCAGAGGATGCCATTCAGGCGATTACAGATTTTGATCCCTCTTCGACCACTTTGGAGGCCCTGCTGCCCGACTTTACCAAAGGGGGCAAACGTGCCCGCTTGCTGATTCGCGATGCGATCGAAGTCAGCCGTGCCGATGGCGTTTATGCCACAGAAGAAAAAGCGGCAGTCCAGAAAATGGCTCAAATTCTGGCTGTGGAACCTTCTGTCGTCAAGTCCATCGAAGCCCTGGTTGAGATGGAGCATGCGGTCAAACGCTTGCGCAAAGCTCTGCTCTAGGTTGCCCAGGCTCCTTTGGGAGCTAGTCTTGTGCAGACGGCTTTTTTAAAACTTTCAGACGAACAACTGGGGCTGCTCAGTGCTGTTGTCAAGAGTCCCCGACTCAAACAGCAATTATTGGCGGCTTCGGTTGTTCTTCCCGTGGGTGCCTGTTTGCCTATTGGCCGGCAGCTCTACCGGGTTTTGGCCTTTGCTGGAGCCGGTTTGATTGGTTCTGTCTATTGCGTACAGGTCTGCGACGGAGAGCAAATCTACGCGCTCAAACAGATTCGCGCCTCGGTGGCCTTTCTGCGCCAACTTTTGGCCACCGAGGCCGAAGTGGCACGGCTTTTGCAAGCGGCAGGCTGGTCTGTTGCGCCTGTCTTGGCGGCTTCCGAGACGGTGCTGCTCAAAGAGTGGGTGTCGGGTCCCACCTTGCAGGCTTTGCTGGTGGAACAGTCCCCGACCCAGATTCAGACCTTGGCCGTGGAAAGGCTGTTGAGCCAAGCCGCAGATTTTTATCGCGCAAAGGGCTATCTGCTCGATCTGTCACCCAAAAATCTGGTTTGGCAAGAGACCGATTTCTGCCTGCTTGATACCGGCCCCAAAATTCAACCGAGTCCCTTTGCCCAATTATTGTTGAAGCCCGATTGGCAGCAATATCTGGCTTATTTCAGTCCCAAACTCAGGCAGGCGGAATCGCGGCCTTCGGTTTTGTCACTCAATTTGCCCGAACCCGAATTGCAGAGTGCTTATGAGGTGTTTTTGGAGCCCCTGTTGACCTGGTTGCCCGTAGATGCTGAGCCCCTGCCTTTTTTTGCGCAATCCCTTTCGGGGCCTCAGGCCGAAATTCCCTTTCGCTCTGAGTCAGATGTGGCCGCAGTTCTGGAAATCGCCTCCGATTATCGCCTTCCCCTGCGGGCCCAAAACCCGCTCTTGCTGGCTTTGGCCATGCCGCGCAGGCAGCATAATGCCCCTTTGTTTTTGCCAGAGATCTGGCCTGCGGGAAGCAGTCCGCTGGCTTTGCAAGATTGCCTGCAAAGTGGCCTGAATCGCGGGCTTACTCAAGCATTAAAGCAAAGACTCAATCAAAGCCAGACTGAAACCGCTGAGCCTGTGCGGATTTCTCCCCGCCTGCAGGTCATGCCTTACCGCCATTGGTCAGATCTGGCCCTGCCGGAAGGGGGGCACCGTCCCACGGATATTTATTGCCACGATCCCCTGCCGATGGATCTGGGTTTTGCTGAGCGCTATCTCGGCCAAGATCAGAACAAGCGGCATTTTCGGCTCTCACTTTCGCCCTGGCCCGAACGGGCGTTTTTGGAACTCTTGGTGGTCTCGGTGGGAGCCTGTGAACGTACCTATTTGCTTTTGCCGGGTTTTCGCGCCAAGCCCGAAGCGGCTTTGCCTTTGGTGGCGGCTTTGCAGGCCGCTGGGCTCGAAGGCCGTTTTTTGATCGCCTATCTGGGTGGACAAAATCCCCAGGGCCAGCGGCTTTTGGGTGGGGGTGTCCTTGAGACCCAATTGCTTTGGTATTTGCTCGAATACCTGGCCCAGTTTTGGCAATGCCCCGGTTTGACGCTGATGGCTGCCTCTTATGCCTGTATCTCGGCGGTGCTTTTAAGTGGCGTGCACCCGCTGATTGAAAGGCTGGTGTTGGATTCTCCTGTCAAAAAACCGATGGATCTGCTTTTCTATTTGGGACAATGCCATGGGGTCTCACCCCAGGCTTTGCAAGCCGAATTGGCCAAAGGTGGCCTGCCTGACCAGCCTTTTGAGCAAGCTTTGCGCTTGCCGCAGGGCTTTCCGCATTTGGTGCTGCACCCACAACAGGACAAATTCACCCAAATTTGTGGGCGTTTGGACGGCGAAAACACCGCTTTTTACAGTGGCAAACACGCAGCTTCGCTGCGGCACGATACCTGGCGCAATGGCATTCCCCAGGATTGTCTGGATGCCTTACTGCAGTTTTTGGCTTAAATTGTCTGGGTTATCTCAGATATTTCAGGAAGCTTTTTTATGAGAGCGCTTTACAGCCAATTGGCGGCCCCATTCTGAGCCCGACGAAGGAGAGACCGGCCGGAACACAAGAAGAACAAGGATTATTGCCAAGAAGCCAACGGGAAAGTGCCAAGGTGAAACAATTGCACCCGAATAAAGTGCATAAAATAGCAAACAAAAAATTGACAGCGCAAAAATACGCGTGATTAAAAGTAAAAATAAACTTCGGCCCAATCGTTCATCATGTTGCATAGACTCATTTTAACATGAAGCCCTTTTTTGAAAACTGTGACCGAAAATCCTATTCTTCCTCACACCAGTGCAGCTCTGGAGCCAACCATCTCTGCCCGCCACAACCTGTCTGAATGGGGCTGGTCCGAGACCCCCGACGGGGTTCGCCCCCAGGTTTAGGCTTCAAACTCCACGAGCAGAGCACCTGCTTGAACCTTTTCTCCGGCCTGGATCGGGACTTTTTTGACTGTGCCGCTGCGAGGGGAGAGCAGATCGTTTTCCATTTTCATCGACTCAATAATACAGAGCAATTGGCCACTTTCTACAAGTTGACCCGCTTCGACTGCGACTTTGACAACCGTACCTGCCATGGGCGCAGGAATCTGGCTTTGGTTGCTGCTGTCTTTGCGACTGCTTTTGCCGCTGGCGGGCCCTTTGGGAGCGCTGGCTGTCGTGTTGGCACTTGAATGAATCGACATTTCTGGCAAATAGAGCGCGACCTGAAAATAGCGACCATTGACCTCGACATCCACCACTTCGCGGTGGTGCGGTGTGCTTTCCGCCTGGGTGGGAGCAGGTGGCATTGTCAGATGGCTGGGCTCAAAGTATTTGCCCACAAAACCGGTATCGTAATGGCCTTCGGCAAAAGCGGGCACATTCAGTGCCCATTGGAAAAACGGAATCAAGGTGGTCACACCTTCGATCGTGTACTCCTTGAGGGCCCGCTGCATCCGTGCCAGGGCTTCGGCCCGTGTCGGGGCCCAGGTGACCAGTTTGGCCAAAAGTGAGTCATAGCTGCGCGGGATTTCATAACCGGCGTAAGGCATACTGTCGACCCGCACGCCAAAGCCCGCGGGCTCTTCGTAGCGACCAATCAAGCCGGGCACAGGTCTGAAGTTTTGGCAGGCATCTTCAACGGTGATTCGGCATTCAAGCGCGTGGCCTTCAAAGCGAATCTCTTCTTGGCGATAGCTCAGGGGCAGGCCTGAGGCAATCCGCAATTGCTCTTTGACCAAATCGACCCGTGTGACCATTTCGGTGATCGGGTGTTCGACCTGCAAGCGGGTATTGACTTCCATGAAATACGGTTCGCTGTTGTTTTGCACCACAAATTCAAAGGTGCCAGCGCCGGTATAGCCAATTGCCTGGGCACCCGCTACGGCAGCATCAAGTAATTTCTGGCGCACGTCTGGGGGTAAGTTGGGCGCAGGGGTCTCTTCGATCAGCTTTTGATTGCGGCGCTGCACCGAACAATCGCGCTCGCCGAGGTGAATCACCTGGCCGTGGGTATCTGCCAAAATTTGGACTTCGACGTGGCGCGGGGCTGTGACCAGTTTTTCCAGATAGACTGTGTCGTCTGAGAAATAACTTTTGCTTTCGCGCATGGCGGCATCATAGGCACTGGGCAATTCTTCGGCATTCATCACCCGTTTCATGCCCCGCCCCCCGCCTCCGGCGCTGGCTTTGAGCAGCAGTGGATAGCCAATTTTTTCGGACCATTCCTGGGCTTCACCCAAGCTGCTCAGCTTGGGGCTGCCAGGGGTGATCGGCACCCCTGCCGCTTTCATGCGTTCGCGGGCCAGGAGCTTGCTGCCCATGGCTTCGATAACCTCTGGACTGGGGCCAATAAAAACAACCCCGTTTTCGCGGCAGGCCAGCGAAAATCCAGCGTTTTCGGATAAAAAACCGTAGCCGGGATGAATGCCCTCGGCCCCGGATTTTTGGGCAATCTCAATCAGGGCCTGAATATTTAAATAGGTTTCGCTGAGTTGGCTGCCGGGCAGGAGAAAAGCTTCATCGGCCAGACGCACATGTTTACTCTGGCGGTCGTCTTCGGCATAAACGGCCACGGTGGCAATGCCCATTTCCTGGCAGGCCCTGAGAATGCGAATCGCAATTTCACCCCGGTTGGCAATCAAAACTTTTCTCAGCATGGTTTTTTTCCTGTTGCTATGTGTGTTGAGAGCATTGTAACAAAATCTCGGTGGGGGAGAATGGCTCTCTCAGATCTTTGACCGGAATCAATGATTGAGACGATATCTATCATCGGATAGGGGCTTTTTTTTACCTATACTCAAATCAGAAAAGGCCCTATTTGGAGGCATTTATGTACACATCAACCCGATTCCCTCTCTCTGCTTTGCTCGCCTTGAGTCTCACCGCCTGTGGCCCGGCTCCGCTTTTGCCAAACCCTGGCAACAGTCCCACACCCTCTGTTCCTGTGGGCAGTCCTTCACCTGTGGCGAGTAGCCCCACACCGCAACCCACGCCCTCGGCCCCGCTGGTGGTGCCCCCCGCCCCAGGCCAAAGTGCTACCCCCGCGCCGCTGCCCACTTTGGCTCCATCTTCAGCGCCGCCTGTTACAGGTTGCGGAGCTGCAGCCGTTTTGAAAGAGCTGCCTCTGCCTACGGGCTTAACGGTGCCGCCGGGTATGAACGCACGGTTGTATGAGACCCCTTTTAAAGTTGGGGATGTCTTCTTTGACGATCAGGGCCAGGCCCAGGTTTTTTCTTCTGATCGCAGCAAACAGGAATTTTCCACCACCGATGCCTGTGGCGGCTGGAAAACCGCTGTGACGGGGGACTTGCTGGCAGGCATCAACGGCAAAGCAGCAGTGCCTTTAAAATCCGGCGACGGTTATCTGGCTGCGATTGACTATTACCCTGACGGGGGCAATCGCTTTGGCGGGATCTATACGCTGCGTCCCGATGGCTCATCGACCCCCCTTAAACTCAAAGCAGATCACGGTGGCACCCAGGAGATTGCCCGTGTGCCGCGCACAGATTTTTTGCTTCCGGCTGAATTGAAGGGGGTTGAAATTCCTGCGGGCATGCAAATGCAGGTTTTGCGCTCGAACTACACCTTAGGGCCGCTGGGGACCCATTTTTATGCACCTGATGGCACGCTCTATATCATGACCAGCTCACTCAACCGGCAGACCTTGCTCAAACTTGACCCATTGGGCAAAGCCACGGTCTATGGTAGCCATGATTTGTTGCGCGGCCCGATTTGGCGGCATGGGGCTGTGGTCAACGGCGTGCCTGTGGTGAGTATGGATTTTGCCCCTGCTGCAGGGGTGCAAACCCGTGGCATTTACCAGTTTAATCCCGATGGCAGTGTCACCGAGTGGAAAAATGCCCAAGGCCACGATGGCCTGCATGATATTTTGCCCGCTCCCCAGGGCGGCGTGTACTTTAGCGATTTTGAAAACGACAATGTCTGGTTCAAAGCCGACGCCACAGCGGCGGAAACGGGGACCTTGGATAGCAGCAAAGGCACAATCCCGGGTGCTTTGGCCTCTCTGGCTTATGACAGTCTCAACCAGAGCTTGTTTTTCCTGAACCGGATCGAAGCAGGATCCTGGTGGGGTTCTGGTCCTGGGGTGCGTGGTGTGTACCAGATTTCAGGCGGCTTGGCCAGTCTCTATGCCCAAGCGCCCGAAGGCAAAGACTGGGACGGCCTCGCTTATACCGACAAAGGCCCACATGGGGCTGGGCTCTACACCCTGGAGCGCCAGAGCGGCAATGTCTTAAAAATTGCCGCAGATGGTACTACCACGGTTGTGGTCAAAGGTTTGCCAAAACCCAACGAACTGCGCTTTGACCCCCAAAGCGGCAATTTGACTGTGGTCTGTGATGGACAGTATCTGGTGCAGATCGGCAAGGGCCTGACGCCCCTCCAGCTCAAAGATACTCCCAGTAGCGATGCCGGTTGGTATTTTGCCGATTTCGAAAACGACAATATCTGGTATCTGCCCGCTGGCAGCGAACAAGAGGTGGGCCTGCTCGATAGCGAAATTCCGCCAGGATTATTCTCTCTGGCTTATCTCGATTCCCGCCACGAACTCTACGCCTTAAACAGTGCGGGTGGTTGGCCCTTTGGCGGTACGCCTGGTTTATACCTGATTCAACCCAATGGAACACCCAAATTGATGGCGGAAGCCGCAAAAGACACCAATTTTGGCGGCTTGGCAGCCGGGGGTGGCCAGTTTGACAAGGCTTTGTACTGGAGTTACCCAAGCCAGAATCAGGTGCTCAAAGGTGGGCCGGATTATTCATCGCCTGTGCCCTATCTGACGGGGGTGCCCAAACCGGGTTATTTGGCCTTTAACCCAGCTGGGGATCACCTGCTGGTGGTGGTCAACGAAGGGAAACAATTGCTCTGGGTCGGCCCCAATCTGGGCAGTGCGGTGCCGATGGCCTCACCCACACCGGCTGTGCAGGATCAGGTACTCTTCGACAATGGCAATATCCAGGCCGTGTTTAATTTACCGACTTCGGCCACCCAGTTTAACCTGGCCCAAGCCAGTAAGATCACCTACCTGCAGACCTATCACTGGAACAATGCCCAAGGATCACCGGGCGGCACCATTGGCCTCAAAGACAGCAGTGGCAAACTCTACGGCCCTTGGGCTGTGATGACCCGTCCAGGCCAGGGCGGGGTGCCCAATGCCTATTGGTATACCGAGCCCCAGGTGACGTTGCCCGCAGGCACTTATACTGTGGTGGATTCTGAGCCCGCGACTTGGTCGCAGAACAGTGCCAATGGCGGGCAGGGAATGGCTTATCTTAAAGGGATTCCCCAATCTTGAGGGCGTCTCAGTTCTTTGATTGACCTTTGTGGGCGGCGCTTTTTCCCAAAAGAGCGCCGCCCTTTGTTTTTTCGCTTTTGCTTTCGAGAAAAATTAAGCTTTTAATAAAAATAGGCTAAGCCCGTTTTTTACCTGGGGATGAAGGGTATATAGCTCAAACAAGCTTTTTATCTCAAGGAGACTTTCATGATTCGTTCTGAGCACACCGGTACTGGCCCTCTTTCTTCCCAATTGCTGCAAAAAGCCCACCAAGCGCTAAAGAACGATGGGAAAGTCACAGCAAAAGAACTGCATGAACTGCGACAGGAATTGGGGCCCAATCCGACCCAGGATGAACTGACCTTTATTGCCAATCTGGATAATCCCGATGTGATCGCCGCTGTCAGCTTATTGGAAAAAGGGGAACCGGTTGAAAATGTGGTCCAAGTGGCCTTGGCCAAAATGGATCGCTCAGACAACTCTTTGTCTGCAGAAGCGGGTAAAAATTTTAAGATTGATGCGAATTGGGCCCAGCTGCCCCATATTCAAAAAGCAGTCAGTGCCATTCAAGAAAAATCTCCAGAAGAAGTCGACCAACTCTTGGTTATCATGGAAAAAGTGCGTGTCCATAAGCCTTTGAGCCCTGAAGAAGAAAAACGCTTGTCTGCAGCTGTACCTGATCGCAAATTGCTCTCAGAGGTACAAGTGCATCTGCTCAGAAATGAGATGACCCACGAGTTGCAGCGCTTGCACCTGAAGAACCCCACCTTGGCCAATGCCTGTGTTGATGAACTGGTAAAGACGTTGACGGCGAGCCAAGAGCGTCCAAGTATGTCCCAATTGCAGGCCGTTTTTGAAAAGGTTCCCGCTTTGGCCCGACGACCGGCCCTGCTCTCAGAAGCGATTGTATCTGAGTTGCGTACAGTGGCTTGGGGCTATCAGGCTTGGAGTGAGCAGCAGGCGCAGGCCCCCCGGGACACTGCCATTGCCAGTAAAGGGGCGGCTCAGAATAGTCCTCAAGCTGTTTTGGTCAACGATCGGAATCAATTTTATGACCAAATGCTCAAAATGAATGACAATGAGTTGCGGCGTCTGAATTTTGAGGAAGACGGCGACATTGCTGGCCTGACCGGATTGATCCACAATCAGGGCGCGGATCTGGCCGAACTCTTTCAGGAGCAGGTACGTCTGGGCGTCCTTGAGGGACGCGGTCCAGGTTCAAATGCCGTTTTAATCGATGGGAACTCTCAGCGCCGCGTTGCCCCGAACGTGGATTTTAAGTCCAAGATGGGCTATGTTGTTGTACAGGCTCTGCTCAACTATAAAAAGCCTGAGATGGCCCAATTGAGCGGTATTTTGGATAAACTGAACCCAAAAGGGGCTTCTCTTTCTGCTCAGGAAAATGAGCTCTTGCGTTCTTTGGGGCTGCGTTTTCAGGATGGAAAACTCTACAATCTGGCGAATAAACAGGAAGTGACCACCCAGGAATTGGGGCAGTTAAAACAGACCGCCCAGATGATTCAGCGTGTCAATAACCCCACTGCAGCGGGTATCACTCCGACCCAATTGCAAGCTCTGACCGAGACCCTGGAGGTCATTGCTAAAAGCCAGATTTTATTGAATGAAGTCGAGGCGTTTGAAGCCGAAATCATGCACAATGATGCCGAAATCCAGAAATTGCGGGTGCAGTTTGATCAGACCCTGACTGATTTGGGTGTGGCCCAGGGACAACAGCAGGAAACAGCAGCACAGGCCCGTGTGGCAGCAGAAAAACAGCAGATGCTCAATGGCTTGATTCAACAAGTGCAATCCGGGAACCTCGGTTTTTTACAGCAGTTCAGTTCACCTGAAAAATTGGCGGAGCTGAATAAAATCCTGGCTGAACATGGACTTTCGCTGGAACTCAACAGCGGTTCGCCGGTTTTTAAACGCAATGGTCAGGCCCTGGGGCCAGAGAATCTGGGTGACTACCTGCAAGCTGCTTTGCAAGGGCAAACTGCCAAATTGCAAGAGTTGGACAAAAAATTGGCCGCCGCCGTGGCCGCCGTGGCGCAGTTACAAACCCGCGCAGATCAGGAAGCGGCTACTTTAGATTCCCGTGTAAGAGAGCAGACAGAGATGGTCTCTGTTTTTAAAGAAAAAATCGATGATTTGAAAAAAACCAATGGGCAGCTGGATGAAAAGCTTCAAAACCCCATTCTGGCTGATATTCTGCCGAGAGAATTGCTCACTGATTATTTACAGGCCCGGATCGATGGAGCATTGGAGCGCGTGCCAGCGTTACTGGAGCAGGTAGATAATAACTTAAGTCAATCTAAAAATAGTTTGATTCGCGGCCATTTAATGGCCGAATTCAGCCAGTTTTTACTGCAACAGGCCCAAGATCTGCAAGCCCAGTTTGGGGATTTGTTTAAGGTCAGTGATCAGTTGAATGAGGCTTTAAAAAGCCAATTGGACGCAGAACTCCAAGCCTTGGTTGCCAAAGCCAACGAAGCCCAGGCTTTGCTGAGTCAAACGGCCAAACCAGATCCCCAGAGTCTGGAAAAGGCGACCCAGGCTTGGCTCGAAGAGGTGCTCAAAACCACTGAGCAACTTAATACCTTGTTGTCTGAGCAACAGACTTCCCGTCAAACGGAGCGTCAACAGGTGGCCCAGCAGGTCGAAAAAATTCGGCGCAATGCAGAGTACCATTTGAGGCAATTGGCTGGTTTTGATACCCGACGCAAAGAATCTGTTGACGAAATTTTGCGTAAAAGTATTCAAAATTTTCAGGCGGATCGCCCTTTTTTGGCCCGTTCGATTCAAAAAATCTAAACCATGACTTTGCCTGACTTCGGTGAGGTTCCTCCTGCTGATGTACTGCAAACAGCCCTTCAGCAAAAGGGCTGTTTCTTGCTGCGGGAAATCTTGCCGCTGCCGCTTTTGCAGGCTGCGAAAGCAGAACTGGAAGCGCATTATGCCGAGGCGGATCAGGCCTGGCAAAGTGGCCAGATGACACAGTCGGCTTATCACAAGCTCTTTCAATACGGCCATTTGCCTTTTGAAGAGGGGCTCTTGCCCTTGGCCGAGCATTCTGAAGGTGAAGCAAATCTGTATACCTGCCTTTTGGGCATAGATAGTTTGAAGCCCTTTTTAAGCGCTGTTTTGGGGCCCTCGCTTTTCTTGATCGAAAAAAACAGCCAGCCACGCCGCCAGCACCCCTTTTGGCCCGAACGCCAAATTCCCTTTCATCAGGATGCTGAGTTTTTGGGGGGGCGGCCTGCACTCAATTTTTGGATTCCACTTGATTCCTGTGGGCGCAATGCCCCTGGCCTGGAACTCTGGTTGAGGCCCCAAAACCGGGTTTGGTTTGAACTCAACCTCGACCCGCTCACTCCCCTCTACCAACAGCGCGATGTTTCTGCAATACAGGCCCAGGCCTCACGTGATCAGTTTTGGCAACCCGAGATGGAGCCTGGCGATTTGCTTGTCTTTGACGCTTATCTCTTTCACCGAACTTGGCTGACTGAGAGTATGTTCCTGCCCCGTTACAGCCTCGAAATTCGATTGACCCATCCTGCTTATGCCCCGGGTTTAAAGGGACGAGAATGGGTTCTTTGAGGCGCAATCCTCGTCCCTGGCGTGGGGCAGCGGGGCTCCCCTCTCGATTGATACCACAAAAAAGGGTATAATAAATGCACAGTCATCGATCGTAACAGGCTTCAATGTAGCAACAATAAATGCAGCCACACTAAAGGAGTAATGAAGCAATGGACGTTCTCAAGGTTTCATCGCGTTCCAAACCTACGTCTGTCGCCGGTGCTTTGGCGGGGGTCGTTCGGGAAAAAGGGTATGTTGAAATTCAGGCCATTGGCGCAGGTGCTGTCAATCAGGCCGTCAAAGCCATTGCCATTGCCCGTGGTTATGTGGCCCCCAGTGGTCTCGATCTGGTTTTTATTCCGGCCTTTGTCGATGTGCTTATCGACGGAGAAGAGCGGACAGCAATTAAATTAATGGTGGAAGCACGGCGCTAATGGTTATTACAATACTTGCAATCGTCCTTGGATTTATCATGACCTTGGGTGGCGTGGCCCCCAATGTTGCCAATGGCATCTTACATGACAAAGTCGATCAGGCCCTCAATCATCCCGAACATTTGCGCGTCAAGGTGCACCCTGAAGCTCCCAGCTTTACTCTGCTGGCAGGGCAAATGGCCTATCTTGAAGTGGATGCTCAGCGCTTTACACTCTCTGAGTTTCCCGTTGATTCTGTCTCCCTGCGTGTGGATCGCCTGAATCTGGACACCGATCAGATGCAGTTGCGGGCGCCTACCCAGGGTGTGGTGCGGATCCGCATTACCGAAGCGGGTTTAAACAAATTCTTGCAGTCCGATACCTTTCAGGCCATGCTCGAAAAAATCTTGGAAAACCAAGAATTGCTTTCCTCCTTTGGGGCGGATATCTCGATGTTGAGCATGGATCTGCAGGCAGGCAAAGCCGTTTTGAGTGGCAAAGCCACCACCATGGGCGGCTTTTTTACGATTCCCTTTGAAGTCGGTGGGGTGTTTAAATTGGGCTCCGAGCGCACAGTCAAACTGGCTGCGGCCAATGCGGTAACCATGGATCACCCCGTTTCGCCCGACGTGATTCAATCGGTGCTCGATGAAGTCAATCCCCTGATTGACCTGAGCAAACTCAGCAATGATGATATGCAGCTCTATTTCCGCGAAATGCATTTCCTCAACGACGCGATTGAATTGGTCGCTGAAGTCGAGCTCAAACAATTGCCCGCGCTGAAATAAGCAAAGTTGTGCAGACAGCTAAAAAGCCCCCTGATAAACTCAGGGGGCTTTTGATTTGGGGTTAAACTCAGCTGGTGCGTTTAAGAAACGTGCTGGCTGACCATATTGGAAAGCTTGGCTTTGGGCACAGCGCCGACGATTTGATCCGCCACTTGGCCTTCTTTAAACAGCAGCAGTGAGGGAATCCCGCTGATATGGTAATTGCTGGCAGTTTCGGGATTGTCATCGGTATTGACTTTGACAACTTTGAGTTTGCCATCGTAATCTTTGGCAATTTCTTCTACCACGGGGGAGACCAGGCGGCAGGGGCCACACCAGGGCGCCCAAAAATCGACTAAAACGGGAGAACTTGCATTGAGTACTTCTTCAGCAAAATTTTGATCGTTGACTTCTTTTACGGCCATGATATTGGGTTGAAAACTCCTTCACCAATTCTAAACGTTTGCAGTTAAATTTGCAGATGAAAAGGCATTGCTGCTGCAACCGGATCTGAATTATAACACACGCACCAATTCCCGTTGGGGCTTAAGCTGAGCATGCAGCTGTCCATCCTGGACCGGCGGGCCTCCTATTGCCTTCTCTGCCCACCCCTGGCCGCAACGCTACAAACAGCCCAGTATCAGTCTTTGACTTCCATGGTGTTTTGCTCAAAAATTTGGCGCAACACAGGACGTGCCTCTGCAGGGGTGCGCTCTTTTAGCAATTGGTAAGCATCCAAGGCACTGTTAATGGCAGGTTTGTTGGTTTGGGCAAAGAGCGAGAAGATCTCTTTGAGTGAAAGGCTGAACTGGTCAGCACCATCGGCATGGGTGTCGTACACGTCCCAGAGTACAGATGAAACGCGCCACTCATTGCGATTGCCAGGGCAGACGTCAGCGGGGGTGTTTTCCATTCTAATTGGCGCGCGGCGCGGCACCAAATAGGGCCCAAAACGCGCATCTTCGTCGTTGCGCTCTAAATGCACAGCCCCAGAGAAAAAGGTGGCAAACCCTTCGGAAAAGGCCAACGTGCCGTTATAACATTCGTCAATTTTGTGCTGCCCGCCGGTTGAATTGGCATTGAGGGCCTGATCATAAATGGCGTGGCCAATTTCATGGCCATTGACATCCCATTGCTGGGCGCCGGTTAAATTGACCGTATAAAAGCTGTAATAGTCGCCAGAACCCGGCCAGACAGTCTTGATCGTGTGTGACCACCAGCTCAGATCCATTTGCTCCCGCTCAAACAGGCGCAGGGCGCGGTTGTACACATCATGAATAAAGGCTGCTTCGGCGTTTTTGCTGCCTTTTTCAAGGGTATAAGCCCCGGTATCTACGGCACCCTGAACACTGACTTGGGGGCCGTCCCAACTGTAACGTTCGATATTCCAGCGGGGATTGGCAAAGCTGTAACGCACTTGGTAATTGCCGGGTGCGGGTGCGGCCATGCTCCAGCGGCCATCGGAGCTGGTCAAGACCTGACCCACTTTGCGGCTACCTTGATAGAGGGCGACTGTGGTATTGGCGGCCGGTTGCAATTGACCTTGCAAATCGTAATAGTTAAATTGGCCCTGCACGTCCAAGCGGCTGGAATTCAGGGGGCGTTGGCCTTGGCGGCTGAGCGGAACAGCCCGAAACACGAGTTGATTGCCTTCGCGGCGGGTGGCTTCCTGTTCGATTTGGGGCAAGAGATTGGCTTTGAGGGGGCTGCTCAATTCACTGTCGTCAATGGCAGGACCACTGCTCTGTTTTTGCAAGAGCACCGGGGAGGCTGAGCGCAGACCTGGTGTTGTAATCAAGGGACTACAGGCGGCCAATAAAATCGAAACGGCCAAGACACGCAGGGCAGTGGAATTGGGCAACATTTTGGGTAACATAAACAATACCTTTCTCGAACATCCGGACAGATTAAAGGGTATTTTACCGGATCTTGAGCATACTTCCTAGCCCCTCGGCAGTTTGTTTGCCAAGGGCTGAAGGCACACCCATCCGTTCAGGGCTGCGTGAGATCTGCTTTTAGCGGGTGACGGTGCCAAATTCAGGCGAACCAGCGTCACTGCTGCTGACAAAGAGCAGGGGCACCTGAGAGAAATAACTCAGGCTGCGGTCGGAACCCGGTGGGGTCGCCGTAAAGCGCACATAATAACTGCCCTGTGTTTTCAGGGGTTGATTCCAGAAATACTCGGGCAAGGTGCTGCCCCCCAATGGGGTAAAGGGGCCTGCTGCACCGGTACTGTAGGCCCAGCCATAATTAAAGGCCCGACCACCAGAGTCAAAACGGGCCTTGATTAGGATATGGTCCGAGGACTTGACCCGCCCACTGCTGGGATCGGAGGTGAAAAAGGGCTGGGCCTCTTGAACCTGTACCAGGGCTTGCTCCGAGGTGAAACTCACGCTGGAACGGCTTTGGGGATCGTTGATATCCAGTTTGATGTAATAGCTGCCGCTTTGGGTGGGGTACCAGGTCACGGTTGAAAGGGGCTGGGACTCCAGTGAGGGAACGGGGGTAAAGGGGCCTGTGGCATTGCTGGCATACGACCAGCTATAGCGGGCATTGGTCAATTTGACACTGGAGCGCAGGCTGACGGCTTGGCCCAATTGCAATTGTCCCAACGCCGGTTCGGTACTGATTGCATCTCCCCGGTCGGCCACTGTCACCATCGAATTGGCGGAGATCCAGGTGGCAAGGCTCCCATCGCTGCGCGGAGCCTCAGCTTTGAGATAATAACTGCCAGGGGCAGCAGGGCTCCAATTCACACTTTTGCCTGTGGCGGGAATGGGCAGAAAGGGCCCTTGGGCCGTGCTGGCATAACTCCAGATCACGTTCTCAACATTGCTTTGGTTGAGGGTCAATTGCACGCTATCACCTTTGAGCAGGCTGGCGGGAGCCGGACTGGTGCTAAAGACGCTGTCGCTGTCGCGCACACTGACCAAAGATTTTGAAGAGGTATAGGTGCGGCTCTGGTTGGTTTTGGCATCAAAGGTGCGCAAGCGCAAGTAAAAATCGCCCGTGAGATTGGGGGTCCAATTGACACTGCTACCACTGCCTGGGATCGGGGTAAAACTGCCCTGGGGGCTAAAACCATAAAACCAGGTGTAACTCAGATCTGGCGAGGCAGCCAAGGTGCTTTTAAGGGTGACGGCATCGCCGCGCACCAGCGAGCCTGTGGGGGGCGTGGTTTGAATCACGGAGTCGGCCTGGGCGACCTGGACCAGGGTTTTGGAGGAGGTGTAAGTGGCATTGCCCGTCTGAGTTAAGACTTGCAGACGCAGGTAATAACTGCCCGCCCGTGGGGTTTCCCAAGAGATTTTTTTGCCCTCTTCGCTGATCGGGGCAAAATTGCCCTGCAGAGAAGCTGAGTAAGACCAGAGATAGCGCAGGTTTTCAAGTTTGTCGTATTCGGGTAAATTGGCTTCGAGTTCAATGCGCTCGCCTTCGAGTACAACCCCTGAAGCCGGGGTGGTCAATGCCAGTCGATCGCTGTCCTGCACACGCAAAAGCGCCGAGGGCGTGATATAACTCGAGACGCTCTGGCTTTGGCGGTTGCGCATTTCCAGACGCAAATAATAATTGCCGATGCGGGTTGCATCCATGCGTACTTCTGAGGTATTGCCGCTGATGGCCTGCCAAGGCCCAACCTGAGAGGCGGCATAAGACCACGTAAAATCGTAATTGCTGGCACTTTCAGCCTGTTTAAAATTGGCCTTGAGCTGCAGGTTGCTGCCCACTGTCACATTGTTGGTGGGGCTGATCAGAATGCCGGGGGAATTGAGGGCCAATTCAGAGCCGGTTTCCAGTTGCACGGGATAGCTCAATCCACGATCACCGACCAGAATCACAGGCAAAGACCCATCACCCGAAATCGGGCGGCTGGAGCGAAAAGGGAAGGTTAAGCTGCCATCTGAATTGCGGGTGCCGGGAATACGTGATTTGCTGGTGTCATAAATAATTTCAATCAGTCCTGCTGTGCGTAAAGGGGTGGGCAATTTATCCACTTCTGTGATGGTCAGGGTTGCTACCTGAAGGGCACTTGCAGCAGCCTGTAAATTGGCTCTGAGTGTGAGGGGTTGGCTATTGCCATTTTGACTAATTAACAGTGCTGAAGGGGAATCACAGGCATTGAGTCCAAATACAAATGAGCCCAAGATAAGAGACGCAGCGAGTCTTTGTTTCATTGTTCGTTTTCCATGGTCAGGATTGTGAAATTATTTTACAACCTAAAATACTTACAATCTAAAATACCATGTGAGTTGTCTCTCTGGGGAGGGCTTTAGCGGGATTTCCATGCATAATAAGCCAAACAGGCCCAGGCTGACAAAAAGGCCAGTCCTCCCAAGGGCGTGACAGCCCCCCAAGTCCGGACACCGGTTAAACTCAGCAGGTAGAGGCTGCCTGAAAAGATCAAGATACCCAGAGAAAAGAGCCGACTGGCCCAGACCAGCGCTGGGGGAGCGCTGTCTGAAGGAAATAAAAGCACCAACCCCAGCAGGGCCAGGGCATGATACATCTGGTACTTCACCCCGGTTTCAAAAACCAGCAGCAAGGCGGGTGAGAGCTGAGATTTAAGTCCGTGGGCCCCAAAGGCACCCAGACCTACTCCGAGAAAGCCCCACAGGCTTGCAAACAAGAGGGTCTGGCGTGCAATTGGAGAAAGTGACATTAATGGGAATTGCTGTCAAAGGAGCTGAGATCGCCAGGTTTGCGCAGCATTTTATCCACTTCGGTGGCGTGAACCACTTCGTCATGAATCAGGCGACGGGCGTATTCTTCCAGGGTGATAGATTTGCCTTCGACCAAAGTCAGCAGATCGCGGTAGGCTTTGATTGAATTTTTTTCATGTTCCATGGCTTCG
The DNA here is from genome assembly GCA_018780035.1 of Candidatus Sericytochromatia bacterium. GTDB lineage: Bacteria > Cyanobacteriota > Sericytochromatia > UBA7694 > UBA7694. The sequence goes on along the minus strand of JADMKE010000036.1, from coordinate 46,244 downwards.
CGCATGATATCGCCGATATCGTGTTTGTGGGTTTCGAGCAGAGGGCCAATGCCCAGTGAGGGATGGCCGCCCAGGCTGGTGATCAGCTCTCCGGCTTCAAGGGCGTGGGTCATCGATTCATTGGCCTGTTCCCGCAGCCAGGAGACAATCGGAATCCGACTATAGCCATAGACCATCAGAGAGTAATGGGTGTAACGCACCATTCCAGCCATTTCCATTTCGAGGATATGGTTAAGCAATTCAGTGACTTTTTTCTTATCTACTTCTTTTTCAAACATGGGGTTTACTCCAAACAAAGATCAAGGAACAAAAACGACTCTAAAAAGTGAGGTGTCTTTGTCACAGGTACTTCATCTTACCGCAGATCAGGGGTTAAGGCAGCATCCACAAGCGGATTTTTAAGCTCTCGGCTTCGAGCAAGGTGTCCATGATTTTGACATTTTGATTGCCAGAGAGGCCCAGACGCGCCGCTGAAACAAAAGGCTGTTCAGACGTTGGCTGACTTGTCTGAACTGTACTTTCGGCATAAAAAGGGGTTTTCAGTGCCAGGGCTGAACGGATCGCTGGCAAGACATCCTTCTGCAAGGTCTGTTTGACTTTTTCGGGTTGAAGGCGCTCTTGTTCCAACAATTCGCTGGGGTCCCACTCTGTTAAAACGGTTGTCTGGGGAGTGCTGTGCAAATGCACCATCAGGGGTTGAGCACTGCTGACGTTGTGAGCTGTTTCGACCTCTATTTCCAAGTCGCTCTCAGACAGTAAATTTTGTTTTAAGGCTTGAACCTCTGCGACCAAAACCCGGACCCGGCTGCCTTCGCTCAAGGGCAAACCCATTTGTTGGGCATACGCTTCGGTCAGCTCCAAAATCTTGGCCACTGTGGCCTCCGCTTGGCGGGGAGATTGACTGGGAGCCGTCTCAAACCTCAGCAGGGTTTCATGGGCCCGGGCCAAAAGCAATTGCTGCCGCTGACTGGGCTGGGTTTGGGCCGATTGGGCCCGTTCCGAACGGCCAGTGCTCGCACGCTTCTGAAAGGGGGTTGCACTTTGCTCTGCCACTTGCTGAAAGCGTTTGGGAGAGAGAGGCAAAGGTTGACTCTCTTCTTTGAGATCCAGATCCCAATTGTCCTCGGTTTGCTCTTCTTGGTCAGACCAGGCCCGGCGTCTTTGCACGGGGTTGCTGGCAATTTGTACCGGCTCGGGAGCTGTTTCTGCGACTTGGGGCGAAGTGGGAACCTCTGTGGGGGAGAGCTTCTGGACCACTGGGAGCGCTGAATTTTGTGGTTTCTCTGAATTTTCTCCGGGCAAACCAGGGTTTGTGCGTTTTTGCCAGTGTTTGAAGGTTTGGTTGATCTGCGCCAATTTCTGCTCTTGGGCCTCCATTTGCGAGATCACCAATTCGTCAGGGTTGAGCAAGACCTGCCTATCATGGGGCGAGAGCAATAAAAAAAGTGAAAAGAGGCCCGCAGACAAGGCCATACTCAAGATCACCGTCATAAATGTGCTGGTGTGTTTGGGTCTGAGCGAAAAGAGTGAGAGCTTTTTTTTGCCAATTTTCCGGCCAAGTTCATTGCCCAAGAGGGCGCTAATGCCTCCAGAAAGCACGAAAAGCAATAATATCCAGGCTGCCGGCTTCACTTTAATTACCCAGTCTTTTTAAACATGCTCAAACACCAGATTTGACAAATCTGGATTTCCCTATTCCCAGTCTAACATTCTCTCTGGAGATTGGTGAAATAATTGCAAAAGCGTTTCCAGCTTGGCATTGAGTTCATGCCATTCGGATTTTGGTTCTGAGCCTCTGACAATGCCCACTCCTGTAAAAAAATGCAGCGTCTGGCGATCTGCCAAGAGGCAGCGCAAGGCCACTGCAAACTCGGCTTGATCTGCGCTGATCCAGCCGACTGGCCCGCTGTACCAGCCGCGCTCCAGGTTTTGGTGTTCCGCAAGCCAGGTCAGGGCCGCTTGGCGGGGGGCCCCGCCAACGGCGGGTGTGGGGTGTAAACAGTTGAGAATATCTGCGTCATTTGTGTGGGTGCTTAAGTGCCCCTGCAGGGGTTGGCGCAGGTGTTGAACAGGGCCACTTTTGATCAGTTCAACTGCGGCGGTCTCTATCTCTGAATCACAGAGTTCATGCAGGGCCGACTCCAAGAATTCCCTGACCAGATTGTGTTCGTGCCGCTCTTTGGGGTTGGTCAATAATTCGTGTTGCCATTGGTCTTGCCGGTTTTTTTCGGCACTGGAGCGGCGGGTGCCTGCCAAGGCCTCTGTCAACAAAGAACGCCCCGAGCGCTGGTAGAGACGTTCAGGTGAGAGCCCCGCAAAAAAAGTTTCGGGTGACCACTGAAAATAATAGAGATAACCGGGCCAATTGTGTTTCAAGAGCGTCAAAAGAAAATCCAGACCCGAAAAAGGGCTCTGGGCTTGGTAAGTTACTTCGCGGGCCAGGACGGCTTTTTGCAGCTTTTCAAGCTCAAAGGCCTGCAAAAGTGCCCGGATTTGCGCTTCCCAGCCCAGGCGATCGGGTCGGCTCTGTTTAAATGCCAGTGGGGGTAAGTGGGGCTCTTCTGGCTCTTTGACAGGGATTTCCAACGCTGAAAGGGCCCGCTGCAAATCGCGCAGATCTTGTGGATCTTCCAAACGGGCGTTGAGACAAAGTCGGGGCAGGCCTTCATTGACAATTTCAAAGCGGGGGATCACAAAGTGACAGGAGGCAAAAGCGTTCCAGGCCGAATTGGGACGGGATTCAGAGGGAAAAGCCAAGCCTCCATAAGCACGAATTTCTGGTGGCGCAGCAGCCAATTCTTGGCTCAATTTTTGCAAACAAGCCGCTGTTTCTGACGGGGTCTGGGTTTTCACTTCCCAGGCTGTTCCCCAGCCTGCCCGGCTTTGGCTGCCAGTGCGGTTGCGCCAAAAAAATCGAAAGCTGCTCGCTTGACTTGCCAGCCAGGCCACGGCTGAAAAGTGCTGGAGAGGTACTTGCAATTGCACCCATTGCGGAGATTGTGTCAGGTCGAGATCCCTGAGTTGCATTTGCAAATCTGCTATTTCGGGAGAAAACGGGCATGCCGCTGTGCTCATTAATAATGTATCCTTCGCATCTGTTCTCAGTTTAGCCGCTGTTCCAGAACCCCGGCAATGCCATTCGATATTACGCTTGGCTTCAAATTAAGGTTAAAATGCCTCTATGTATTGGCAATCGCTTTCCTCTGACTTAAATTTTGACCCTTCCTTTCGACCCGGCATTGAGTGTCTGCTCTTGTTTCGGGCCGTTGTTGCCGACGTGGCGGTGATCCCCTCTTGGGTTTGCCAAAGTCTGGCCCAGGCAGAAGCCGCTGCTTTGCCTTTGGCAGACGAGCCAGAGAAAGTCTGGCAAAAACGAGCGCTTTATGGTCAATCTGCTCAAGCAGGACAATCTGACCAAGCTGGAATGCTCTTGCAGCACTGGCCCCGGCAGATTGAGGCCCAAGGCAGCTTGAATCTGGACCCGGAATACAGTCAAGATCAGCTTTTTCTGACTTCGCAGGCACCCGTGGATACCCTGCTTCCCGGTGAAAACCTGCTCGATCAGTGCCCGCTCTGGGAAATCCCGGCAGAGGCTGGTTTGTTGGGGCGTTTACAGCGCTTGTCTGCCCGAATCCGCCACAGGGTCTCGGCTGAAAAACTGCGGGTGGAATGGCTCGACGATGGCCAAACGATTTGGCTGACGGGACTTTGTCCGGCGGATGTTTCCATTTTTGAGCCGGGTGATTGGCGGCTTCTGTCGCTGGAAGAAGCGCTTCCCGCCGCGCCTGAGCCGCTGTTTAATTTAATCTGTGGCAGTATTTCCGAAACGGTGGCCCAGCAATGGAGCAAAGGATTTTTGCCTGAATTGTCACTGGCTGAGCGGGCCTTTGATATTTCGCGCGGGCATTTGTATTTTAATCAGGGCCTGATTGCCAGAATAAATCAACAGGTTCAACGTCTGTCTTGGGCGCGCTGGTGGCACCTCTCCCGTCAAGAATTGAGTGCTTTGGAGCGCCAACGCAGCTATTTTTTAGAGACCTTTCAAGTCCCCCACGTGGGGCTTTTGGGTTATTGTCGCCAATTGGAAGATCTTTATAGCGCTTTTTTTAAACACAGTTTTCGCTCAATGCTTTTATTGGCACGGGGCTATGAGTATCTCGCTCGCAAAAATGTGCTGTCCACGCTGCAAAAATCCCATCTCAATCCCCACACCCGGCTCTTAATCGACTTGCAAAATTTGCGCGATCTGGCCCAGACACTGTTACTCAAAACCCCAGATATCTTGCCTGAGAAACTGCCTTACCACCCCAGTTTTAAACAGAGTTGGCAGGTTTTTCTGTCGCAATTTGGCCACCGCGGCTTTCAGGAAGTCTCGCCTGCTTCCAAGCGTTTTGCCGATAGCCCAGAGCTGATTCTGAAACGCCTGTTTTTGCCTTGGCAGGTCTTGCGTTCGGAGCCTGAACAGACCTGGAAAACGCTTTTTTTTCGGCCTTTCTGGCTGTTTTTAGCCGCCCTTTTGGATCAGCGCGAGCACTTCAGATCCGATGGCCTTTGGGCCATTTTTCAGGTGCGCAAACAGATTGATTTGCTGCTCGAAAAGGCCGTCCAGGCGGGCCAATTGGCTCAGCGTGACGATTTTTGGCTCTTAAATTTTGAAGAAGTTCAGTGGCTGGATCAAGGCGGCCAGATTCCTGCTGAATATACCCAAGCTTTAAGGCAAGAGTGGCAAGCGCAAACCGCTCTGTTTTTGCCTTCGCAGCGCCGGGATTTTGAAACCTTTGATACGCAGCCAGATATGCATTCTGCGCCAACGCTTCAGACCTTTCGGCCCCAAGCGGCTCAGGGGATCGAGCCGCGCGAAGGTCAGCTCTGGCGCCCCCAGGCCGTTGAAGAGACCTTACCTACAGACTTTAAACCCTGGAGCAGTATTCTCGTCACCCAAAATCTGGACCCCGGCGTGCTTTTGCAGCTTTTACAGACCTCTTCTGTGGTCTTGGGCCAAAACAGCGATCTTAACGGGGGGCTGAGTCTTTTGCGGGAAATGTCTGTGCCCGCACTTCTGGGGCTCGAAGATCGGCAAAGCCAACTGCAGACAGGCCAATCTGTCTCGATTTCAGCCACAGCCTTGGAACGGATGCTTGAGCGCGATTAGCTGTTTAGAGTAGGCATTCCACATTGAGAATCAGCTCTGAATAGAAGTGCTCACAGAGTACCACGGCAATCAGCGAGGCAACTGTGGATTTGCCAAGTTTTTCCTCAAAGATATCGATCAGGGTTAATTCTGCTTCGGTGGTCAACATCCAGGGGTTTTCACAGAGCAGCTGAATCAAATCGCCATAACTCAGGCTCATCACCAGTTCTACTGCCATTTCTTGGGCAAAATTGGCAATTTCCAAATAGCTGTCGCGATCCACTTTTTTTCCGGCATAAGGGAAACGTTGTCGCAGTTGGTCCAGTAGGGCCTCCAGTGATTCCGAATTGCGAAACCAATTATCCATGGTGATTTTGTCAATCACTTTTGGAATCATGGAACGCATTTCAACCAGATTGCTATAGGAACTCATGGGGGGCTCTCATTCTTGAGGAAATTCAGCTCTTTCGCTCTTTTCTTTCACTATACTCTTATTGCCAGCGCGGCGCGAGGTATTGATTCCAGAGATTGCCCAATTGGTCGATTTGCTCAACATGGCTGCGGGCCACATTGCCAGCATAACCTTCCACGTGTAAATCGCCCCGATCGGCCCGTGTGCTGGGGGCGATTTTTTCGCCGTAGCGATTGGTGTATTGCCAAGCTGCGGGGGCGGCTGTGCTGCTTTGGCGGGTGGCCCCGGCCTGTTTGAGAATATAGTCTGCGGCATCTGTTGAGCTGGAATACGTCGGTTTGATCGCTGAATGGCTGATCACCATCAGTTTTTGGCCCTGGCTTGCCGCTTTGGCAAAATCAACAAAAGGCGCATGGGCAGTCGGATTGGGTTTGCCTGCCCCGCCGTAGTGAATGCCGTCGAGCACGACCACCGCATCGGTGCGGGCGGCCACCGCTGGGTTGGAAAGTGCGACCTGCAAAGGAGCATACCCGGCGCTGAAGCTGCCCATGGCCAAGCGTCCGAGCTGAACTTCGGGGCCGTATTGTTTGCGCAATTTGGCCAAAACCGTTTCCATAATTTGGGGCACAAAGCTGCTCTGGCCAAATTTTTCCATCATGGCTGCAGACAGACCCGCTGTTTCGGCGCTCACGACCACGGCATTGACGCCGCCTTCACCATAGCGCTGGGGCACGTCTCCGCGAAATTGGATAATTAAATCGACGCTGCCATCGGCTTTGACCGGGTTTTGTGGCATATACATCTGCACGCCTTCGCGCAATTGGACGGGTTTTTGAAAGCTGATCTTGGGAAAAGGGCCCGAACTTGAAACCTGTTTTGGGGCCTGGGTTGGAATTTTGGTCTGGGTTTGCGCCTGTTCGAGAAAGGGTAAACTCTTGGCTTTGCCCGTGGTTGACTGAGACACGGCGCCCATCTGAATCAAATCTGTACGGGGAGCTGCGGTGGGCATGCTCTGAAGCTGCGGCGCTGCGGGGGGCAAAGGCATGCCAAGAGGGCTGGCTGTCGGCGCGGGTGATTTTACAAAACGCGAAAAGAGCAATTGGGGATTTTTTAAACTGTCCCCCAGTTGATGGGTCATTTTGGGCCTCCCGGCAGCATTCTCTTTTAAGGTTATCGCCACTTTGGTTCGGAACTTGGTTCAAGTTTCGATTAAGTTTCGTTTGTCGCGTCTGTTGTCGTCTCTGTTTGAATGGGCATCTGTATCTTAGCTCAGTCTGCCGTCTGCCAGAGCACAGCTGTAAAGATTTGTTCTGCTGCGAGTTGGCAATAGACAGGGAAACATTGGTCTGCAGGCAGTTCGGGGTGCAGGGTTTCTATGAGGGCGATTTCAAACCGGCCTGCGTCTCTCTGGTGTAATTCTGCTGCCTGAAAATCAAAGAAGCGCCGCACAGTGGGATACAGGGCCTTGTATAGGCTCTCTTTGGCTGAGAACAAGAGGGTGTAATACACCTGCTCTGACATGTTCTGGGGTTGTTTTTGCCGTTCAGAAGGCGTGCTGATCTTGTCTTTGACCGCTTGCAGGGTTTTTTCGGACATCGGGGTTTCGTTGTCCAAGCCCAGGCCACGGTAAGCTGTGGCTGCTGCGATGGCCACTGAGACATGGGTTTGGCTGTGGGTGATACTGCCCACCCAGCCCGGCGGCCAGATCGGCTCTCCAACGGGACCGGTGGTGATCTCTGGCTGTGGGGTCCATCCTGCTTGTTTGAGTGCTTCGCGGGCACAATAGCGTCCAGTCAAATACAGGGACTGCCGTTTGGGTACTGCGCTTAAGAGGGTTTGTGGCAAGGGAAGTTCTGCCTGCAGAGCCTCTGCCACGGCTGTATAATCAGCGGGATCGAGGCAAAGGCTGAAATAGCCTGACAGATTGGGCAATGGCAGCGGCGGCGGTAGGATGTGGCAAAAAGGCGGCGTGTGAATGGGGATTTTCCTAGCTGTTAGGTGTTTGTATTTTAAAGGGAAGTCTTGGTTTCTGATTTAGTTTAGAACGAATTATCAGATTGCGTGAAGGCATTCTTTGGCGCTTGCTTCTGGTTATTCGCTCATAATAAGATAAAGGTATTATTTTCAACCTTATTTCTGAGAGCGTATTAAAATAAGATGGCTGCTATTCAGGTCAATCAAGAACAGCTTGCTCGGTTTTGCCTGCATTGGCACATTTGCAGTTTGTCCTTATTCGGTTCAGTTCTCCGCGATGATTTTCGGGAAGACAGTGATGTGGATGTCTTGGTTGAGTTTGAGCCTGAACATATTCCTGGTTTTTTCGCTTTGGCACGTATGGAAATGGAGTTGTCTCCACTTTTTGAGGGGCGAAAAGTGGATCTGAGAACCCCAGCTGATCTCAGCCGTTATTTTCAGGCAGAGGTGATGCAACAGGCTGAAATCCAATATGCCCAAGGATGATTCAATTCGATTGCAGCATATGTTAGACGCGGCTTTAGAAGCGCAATCATTTGCTGTAAATTGTTCTCGTGAGACGCTTGATTCGCACTAAAATCGCATTTTTTCAATCAAAGCTCGCCATTGCTCGGGAGCCTGTTTTTTGAGTACATTTAAATCAGGGCTTTCTCTCATTGTCTCCCAGAGGGTGGGTTCTGCCAGTGCTTGTTCCAACGCTTGAAAAGCAGCCTGCAATTCAGCACTTAACTCTGCTATTGCCAAAGGGTATCTTTCTTGCGGCTCTGCCACTTTTTGCAAAGAGGGGGCTTGGGCTAAGAGCCGCTCAATTCTCAGGCAGTGGTAACGGGCCTGGGTATAATCCACATACCGATTGTCAGGGAAGATCTGGTGCAACGCGTTTAACCACTTTTGCGCTCCTCTCCATTCCCCTTGTTGTGCGTAGTGCAGCACCAATTGACAATGGGATTCGAGCAGTTCAGTCTTGTCTAAATAAGCTGTGAGACTGTTTTCAAGCAAATCGGCTTGAATCAAGGGGCTTTTCTGTAGTCGCTTGGCTTCAGCGGGTGGAAGAAACAAAGCCGCGGGGCTAATTTCCAAGGCATTGCTGAGAATGAGCAGGGTTAAGAGGCCGGGGTTGAGCTTGCCATTTTCAATTTCGTTGACATAAGAGAAATCCAGCCCGGCTGCCAAAGCCAGTTTTTCTTGCGACCACCCTTTGGCTTTGCGCCAGCTGCGCAAACGACGACCAAAGAGCAATAGTTCACGCCGACGCGGGGGATACGATTTCTTTGCCATGCCCCCATTGTCGGCAAAAAACGTGCCTGGACATTATAGGTGATTACCTATACAATTTTTACTGAAATCATTTATTTACAATATTTTTGCTTGGTTAGAGAGTTAATTCATATACATTTTCTCTCTTAAAAACTTTGAATGGCTTCAAACTGAGTTGAAATCTATTTAGAAGTGGTTTGGGTGGCATTGTTCGCAAAAGGAGAGTTCTGTGCGCAAATCTTTAATTTGTCTTTTTCAAGCAGGTATTTTGGTGGCAGGCTTGGGCTTATTTTCACCTCTTGCAAGTGCCGCAGACCAAAGCGTTCAATTTTATCTGGACACAGCCAAATATTTTGCTGATTTACAAGAGTTTGAACGGGCAGAGAGTTTTTTGACCAAAGGTTTAACAGAATATCCCGAAGACTTGAAACTATTAATTGAACTTTCGGGTTTATACCGCCAGCAGAAAAAACATCAAGAAGAAGTGCTGGCTCAAGTCCGGATTGTAAAAAAAGATCCCACAAGAGCAGCCAACTGGGGACGGCTGGGTGAACTCAATATCTTACTCAAATTATATCCTGCTGCCGTACATGCCTATCAAAAGGCTCTGGCGGTGGAACCCCAAAATCCACGTTATCAGCAGGGGTTAAATATTGCCCAAAACTTGGTCAAAACTATGCTGGATTTGGAGTCTGAGTCGCAAGCACTGATCAAACCAACGCCCTCTCCCCGTTTGGATCCAGAACTGGAAAAACTCTTGACCCCATTACCGTCTCCCTCTCCGCTTCCTATACCTCAAGAAACCCCTGTGCCTATTGCCTCATCTGGACCCGATGATGACTTGTTAGGGCCAGAGCCTGGTTTGGGAGAGACAGAAGTGTATCAGCGCAAATATATTTCCTTTTTTCAAACCCAGTTAACACCACTGAATCGTCATGCTGTTCAATGGTTTTTGAAAGATTTGCCCCGCTTTAATTACAATCTGATTGGCTCTGAAATCAATGGGGACTTGCTCTCATTTTTAAAATTGGTCAAGCGCTATCAGCAGGAAAACGCGGGTCAAATGGCGGCAACACAAGAAAAGCAAGATGCCAAGATTGGGGACAAAGTCATTCCTTGGAGTGAAACCCAGCGCATCATGCGAGCGGCTTATGTATTTAATCCCGACTGGTCATATAGCCCAATTAAAGTGACTGGGCCTCATTTGCACAAGACCCGTGATAAAGGTGAGTATTATGCCATTCATGTCAATTCCACACTGAAACTTAACTTGAATATCTTCAAACTTTTGAATGAGCAACCCGAAAAATATGCGGAGATTCCCCAAACCTGGGATTTAACCAAAGAGATTGTGGTGGGTAGTTCCAACTCTGAGTATCTCTCCGAATACAAACCCCTGGAGCAAGAAAATCCAGCTCGCTACATGCTTCCTACCGCGTTAAAAGTCTTTGAAGAAGAAAAAAAAGAACCTGAAAAAGCCATGTCTTATCTGGTAATCACCGAAGTCAAAAAATTGGAAGATTTTATTCTCAAAGGCGATGTGCGCAAGGCTGATATGCCCAAAGATGATATCCGTCTGGGTTTTGGTGAAAAAGAGACGCCTCGATCTTTAGGGGTGAATCTGGATGACGGTTATAAAATCTGGGAAACACGCCAGGTGGGAGGCAAAGAGCAAAAGCAAGAAGTAGGCTTTATGAAGGTCCGTGGATTTTTGGAGACCGAAGCGCAGGCCCAGCCCATTATTGTGGGCCGTGATTTTGAAATGGGCGATCAGATCAAAGAATATCCCAAAGCGGGGATTTTGCCCACGATTCGACTGGGCACAACAGCTGTAGGCTTGGGCGGTTCAACAGCATATCCTGTCCAAGGAAGTTGGTTTGTGCCTCAAGCCAGCTACGACACCGAATACAATATGGCGCGACTCTTGGGTATTTCCGAACTCTACAATACCCTGCATTTTTCCATGAACTGGCCTGTCAATTATCCCATTAATCGTTTTCGCAACACGGGAGTGATCTCTGGTTTGATTGAAGTGGGCACAGTGAAACGCTTTTACCTGCGTCAGTGGATTTTCAGTGCCGGTATTCGCGGCGGTTATCTGATCGGAGCCTTGATTAATCACCCCGATGCGCAAACAACTGTGCCTACTCAGGCTTCTTTGGGGATCACTCCCACCCTGGGCATTCATTATCAGGCGACCCCAGACTTGATGTTTGGCCTGGATCTGGGAGCGCGCATTTATCCGGGGTTTGGTTTGGCTGACAAAGAGAGTTGGGAGTACAAAGAAGATGGTTTTACAAGAGATGTGACCTTTCCCATGTTAAGCAGTGTCGGGCCTTATCTTACCTTCTTTGGCAATTATATTTTTTAGTTTTGGGGGCTTCATAGCTATGTTCCAATCCAAATCTTTGATCCAATCTTCTACCTTTATTATGCTATCACTGACTTTGACTGCTTGCCCGATTACCTTGGGGGGCTCCCCTTTACCTGAATCTCTAAATAATGCAGTTAATACTTCCTCAGGCAGCCCATCTACTCCTATCGGCCTGAAAGTACGTTATATTTCAAATTCTTTGGTAGAAGTATCTTGGCAGCCTGTACCTGGAGCCAAAGAATACAGCCTTTCGTTGGACGGGAAAGTTGCTGTAAACGCTATTTCTGAGACGAATTACATACTACCCATTCCCAATTTGAATTTGGGAATTTCCATCATCATTGATAACCATATCGTTGGCATCACCAGCATTGCTCCAGATGGACAGAAGTCAGAAGAAATCAAACTAAATTTCTCAATGCGTGCTCTTGCTTCAAGGCCCACTCTATTACCCAGTATGATGTCGTCTGAGGATCCCCCCCCTGTTCCCACCACTGCTCCCACGCCAATTTTGCCAAAAATAACTCCCTCTCCAGCAGCAACAGCTATTTTTTCTCCGACACCAATCCCTCGCCCTACTCCGACCCCCATTCCAACGCCAACTCCCCTGATTGTCAACGGGGCAATCATTGAATTAACAAAATTTGCAGGTAAAATCTTCGATGATGCCCAGTCGCCCCTGGACGGTGTGACTGTTAAAGTGAAGTCTCTGAACAGCTCTGTGCCTTACGAAGCAACCACTGTAACTGCTGGCGGAACCTATGCGTTCAACAACGCTCCTTCCGGTGTTCAGGTTGAAATCGTTTCTTCCAAAGCTGGTTTCACCGCCCGCAAACGCGTGGAAGTGCTCAAAGCCAACAAACAGGGTGATCCCAACGTCAACCGCTATGACTTTGGTACCGATGGTGGCGCGTTTACCTTCTCTGAGGTTTACAACGCGCTGAGTGACAAACCTGAAGTTGTGACTGTCACGCCTGTCCGCAACGGTTCTGGTGTTGAACCCAAAACCAGCTTTGTGCTGAAATTTTCCGAGCCCATAGACAAAAAGACCGCTGAAGATACCTTCTCCATCCGTTCTTTTAACAGCCGCAGACTCACTGTTGATAGTGGGAATAATGCAACTATTAACACATTTATTGGTTCTTCTCTGATCTCAAGTCCTACAGGAACACCGATTTGGGACAAAGGGGCATTTAATATTGCTTGGAACAGCGATGACAGCGAAGTGACCTTCTCCTTTAAAGAAGAGAAACTGCTGCCGACCGACAAAGACAGCAACTTGGTGCCCGACTACAACGTGGCATTCCGCTCATTCTCTAGTGGCGATCGTGCCCTGAAAGACAAGAGCGGCATTTCCCGCAATGAAAAACACTTCAAACTGACCGACGGTGATTTTGAAGAATCCTACAAATTCTCGATCAAAACCGACGAGGTTAAACCCTTTGTAACCGGTATCACCGTTGAGACCAACGAGAATGCAGGCCAAAATGGTGATGCTGTCAAAGTCCGCTTTAGCGAGCGCATGATTATCTACACCCGCGACATCGCGATTGCCGGGGGCATGTCCAATATTGTAGATTCAGATCAAAAAGCCCCTGCGGCCTATCCCGGCGGCACCATTGCGACCAGCACTGCCACCGCCAAAAATTATCAGATCACGGTAACCCAAACTGGCGGTGGGACTGCATATGCGGGCACCTGGGCTGCACTGGGAGGGACTGCAATGTATGACACCACCGACCTGACCTACAAAACGGTACTTCTTTTACCTGTGACAGTTTCAAATACCGCTAACAATGTGTATTTTGTAAAGGGTGTTTTGAGCTCTGTGGCTGGTACATTTAATACGGATGCCCTCAATAATAGTCCCTACAACTTCAATCTGATTCGCTCTTCCGCTGGAAATGTAGGGGCCTCTGTGTCAATTAACATCACACTTGCGAATATTTTGGCAAATAACGCTGCTGTAGCAGCAGATCTGCAAGCCAAATTAAATCTGGCCGCAAATGCTGTTAGCCCGACGCCCAGCAATAACCCATTCACCGTAACCTCCACAGCGGATAACAAGATCAACCTGGTCTTTAACGACACCAGTGGTCATTATCTCGGTTTTAATGTGACAGCCAACCCTGATCCCACGGGGACAGAGATCATTCCGCTGCTTGCCAATTTTGGTGGAACCTCACTGATTGCCAATAGCAAGTTGGATCTATACAAACCAGGTGATACTGTTCGTGTCAAAGTCAATAGCACTGTGCTTGACCCTGCAGGTAATACCTTGGATTCTTCTCGCGACAACGCTTTCGCTAACGCAAGTTAGGCGTTCTGGAAACCTGTTTGGGAACGGTTTGGATGAAACAATGAAAAATGTCACGCTTGTCTATGCGTACGATTTGACAGGTGGGTGGTTTACATCGGTCAAGGAGTTGCCGGGGTGTCATACCCAAGTAAAAGCGCTCAAACAGGCCCGCCAGCGTCTTCCCATGGTCAGAGAAAAATAATACATCAATAAGTTTTGGCCGCATTCAGAGCAACCGCAGTCAACGGATTAAAGCGCTTCGATTTCAGCTTTGCTCAGGCCAGTATAGCGTTGAATAGTCTCAAAAGGGAGACCGTCGGCTTTCATTTTGACAGCGGTTTTTTGCAAGGCCAATTTTTCGCCCTTTTTTTCACCGCGCTTTTCACTCTGCATTCCGACTTTTTTCTCGGCTCTGCGCAGAGCGACTTTTTCAAAATCACTCAAGAGTTCTACTCTTTGGTTTTGGGTTGTCATTTTTTTTACTTCCTCAAAGAACAATTCTTGTTTGGATCCTTCTTGCATTTGCAGAAGGGTGTGGACAAACAGGAAGACTGATTTAATCTTAGCTGTTTCATAGCCTTTTTCAAAGAGCAAGCGGGTCAATTCCAGCTTGAACTGGTATTTAAAATCTTCCCCCTTACTGTGATAACGCAAAACGTATAAAGCGGCCAGAATTACCAGAGCAAAAGGGTTGTTGACTACTTGCAAGGTATTTTCATCTTGTTCTAAAATCTTGTAAACCGGATAGGTATAAGTCAGTTGCGTATTGGCCAGACTCACATTGAAAGTATCTGGTTTCCAGTTCTTTTTTTTGTCAGCAAGTACCACAATCGCGGCAATCTGTTGGCGGTATTTGTCGTAGATGCGATAAAAATAGCTAAACATCCGTTCCGAAAAAGCTGCGTCAAAGAAACTTTGTACTTCCGCATGGATCAGAATCCACTGTTGGTGCCCGTCTTTGAGCCAAACTTGGGCCAATTTGTCCACCGCACGCCTACCTTTGCGGGCTTGAGGAAAGAGTTGCTCAAATTCTTTGTCGAGAAAGGTATGGGGGCGTGTGAAATCGACAAGGGGATAGAGATCGGGCAGGAAAAATGCCACGAAATCTGGGAAAAGTTCTTCGATGATATTTTTCCAAAGCATATCTTGCATACATAAAGTATATATTAGTATGCAATTGTGAGAAATACGAATAAACTAAATTTCCTAACAAATGAATAGAGCAAACACTTGGGCCTGGGTTGAGCTTGCTTTCGCGGGATCTCATTGAGCGAGGTCAGGCAATTTGAACCCAGCTTCGCACATTCACCGGGCTTGCTGTACAGCGCAGAGAAAGCGGGGTGTTATACTGAAATAGCTGAATTTTTATACAGGTGGCCCCCATGATTCGCATTCCGATTACCGATCTGCGCAGGCAGTATCACACCCTGGCAGAGGCTGTGCGCCCGGCGATCGAAGACGTGTTGGCCTCGGGCTGGTATATCAAAGGCCCGGTTTTGCAGGCCTGTGAACAGGAGCTGGCTGCTTATCTCGGCGTCAAATACGCTGTGGGCGTCAACTCTGGCACCGATGCCCTGATTCTGGCGCTTAAAGCGGCAGGCATTGGTGCGGGCGACAAAGTCATCACCACGGCCATGAGTTTTACTGCTACCGCTGAGGCGATTACCCGCACAGGGGCCGAGGCCCTGTTTGTCGATATTCTGCCCGGCAGCGACAGTCTCAATCCCAATTTGCTCGAAGCCGCCTTGAAAAAGGGCGTCAAAGCTATTTTACCTGTGCATTTACACGGCTATCCCTGTGATATGGACGCGATAAACACGTTTGCCCAGCAACATGGCCTGCAGGTGATCGAGGACTGTGCCCAGGCCATTGGTGCGACCTATGGTGGGGCCAAAGTGGGCAGTTTAGGTGATGCCGGCTGTTTTAGCTTTTTTCCGACCAAAAATCTGGGCTGTTATGGCGATGGTGGACTGGTGACAACCTCTTCTGAAGCCATTTACACACAGATGCTCGGTCTGCGTGAGCATGGCATGTTGCGCAAAAATATCCAGGACTATACCGGCTTTAATTCCCGCTTGGATGCCGTTCAGGCCGCTGTGCTGCGGGTGAAATTGCCCTATCTCGATGGTTGGAACGCCCGGCGGCGCACATTGGCAGCCCATTACCAAACTCTTTTGGCGGGAGTGCCTGTGGATTTGCCTCCTTTGGAAATCTCAGCGCAGACCTACAGTGTCTTTCATCACTATGCCCTGCGCATTCCCGGTGGGCGTTCACGCCGCGATCAGGTCATGGCTGAAATGGCCCAAGCGGGCTTTGAATGCCTGCCTTATTACCCCGTGGCCCAGCACCGCCAAGCGGTTTATGCCGATAGCTGGCCCGACAATTCTTGTCCCGAAGCGGAGCTGGCAGCCGCCACCACCCTGGCCTTGCCCCTTTTTCCTGAGCTATTAGAAAGTGAACAGGTGGAAATTGTCAGCGCCCTGAAACAGATTTTGGAGCAAAAACATGGCTGAACGTCCCTTTGATGGCTTTAAAAAAACCGGTCCCGATGCCGAACTTGAAGAGCGCATTGCCGCTCACTGCGAACGTTTTGGCATTTCGCCCCTGGAGGCCATTCAGCTCTTTCCTGTCTTGGCCCGGCGCCAGTGGCTCAAGCGTTTTTTGGCCCACAGCCAGCTCTTTTTGCAGACTGTGGAAGTGCCGGGAGATATCGCTGAACTGGGGGTTTTTCGCGGCCTGGGGCTGATGACCTGGGCCAATTTATTGGAGGCCCACTGTGTCGGCGACCGCACCAAAGTTGTCTATGGCTTTGACAATTGGCGTGGTTTTACCCAGATCGATGCTGTAGACGGCGCCCATTTTGACCAAACCCAGAAAGAGGTGGGGGGCTTTTCGCCTGAAGCCTTTTATGATGAATTGCAATCGGCCATCGGGATTTTTGATGCCGATCGCTTTGTGCCTTGGAAAGCCCGTGTCAAGCTGATTGAAGGCAATATTGAAACCACAGCCCCGGCGTTCGTGCTCGACAACCCCGGCATCCGCTTCTCGTTGGTGCATTTTGACTGCGATTTGTATCAGCCCACGCGGGCCGCTTTGGAGGCCTTCTGGCCCAAACTCTCACGGGGCGGCATTTTTCTCTTTGACGAATACGCGATCAAAGAGTGGCCCGGAGAGACCCTGGCCGTGGATGAATTTTTGGCAGACAAACCCGGTTTGCAAGTCAAAACCCTGCCTTGGACCAATGTGCCTGCGGGCTATTTGGTCAAGCCTTGAATATTGACGTAGGTACAGACATGAAATTTGAATTGGATTTTTTCCGACAGCAGGGCTACCAGGTCTGCCGGGGTGTTTTAAACGCTTCAGAGATACAGATCTTACATACTTTGCTTGCCCAAGCCCAAGCGCAGGCTTGCCAGGAATTGCAAAGCGCGCTTGAACTGCCAGAACTCTCAGATTTGGGGGCGTTTATGTCTGCCTGTGAGCGCGAACCTGCGCGCTTTGAGGCCTTGCCGATCGAATTGCGCAAGCTCTTGGTGGGCCATTTTAGCCTGGAGACCCGTTTAGATCCTCTGCTCTGGACCATTCCCCGCAGTGCTGGCATTCAAGCACTTTTGGCCGAGATCTTTCCGGGTCAGCGCGTGGGTATGCACATGCCTCCTACTGCCCGCTTTGTTTTGCCTGGCCACCGCTGGTCGGGTGTGCCTGTGCATCAGGATATCTCATATAATCGCCATATGCAGGATTTTGTCACGATCTGGATGCCT
The DNA here is from genome assembly GCA_018780035.1 of Candidatus Sericytochromatia bacterium. Taxonomy (GTDB): domain Bacteria; phylum Cyanobacteriota; class Sericytochromatia; order UBA7694; family UBA7694. Next base: position 29,033 of record JADMKE010000036.1, on the reverse strand, counting down.
CTGGTCCCGATTAATGCCCGCTGTGGCGGCGTGATTATTCACGAGGGCACGGGTGCTTTGCCAGAGCAATCTTTGCCTGAGGAAGGCTCTCCACCTTATCCACTTTTCTGGCAATCGGAGCTGCCTGATTTGGGCTATCCTCAGATTCAGCCCGAATTTGAGCCCGGTGATGTACTCCTGCTCAACCCCTGGATTTTACATGCTTCAGCCCCCAATCTCTCAGACTATACCCGCTTGAGTGTGGACTGCCGCTTTTTTACCGGAAGCAGTCAAAAACACTCCCTGGATTTGCAACATTGGCAAGTGCTTGAACCCTCACCATGCTGATCCCTTTTCTGGTCTATGATGCTGTTTTGCTTTTGCTTTTCAGTCTGACCCATGGCCTGGCTTTGGGTGGGGCATGGCTGCTCGGCCACTGGCTCAGCTTGTACCTGCCGCTGATTGTGCTGGGATTGCTCTTGCCCAGTTTGGGTTTGGTCTATCTCGCTGGGCTTTTGACTTTGGTGCGCCTGCTGAGACTGTTTTTGCCGCCTCTGGAAAGTGGCTACCATGTCGTGCCAGGCAGCAAGGGCTTTTATGTCTGGACCCTGCATTTTACGCTCAATCGCCTGATCTGGTTACACCCGCTCAAAAACCTGATTCTCTACTCGGCCAGTCTACGCTGGTTGGCCTTTCGCGCTTTGGGAGGCAAAGTGGGGTTCTCGACCTCAATTTCTGCCGATGTGGACTTTGTCGATTTGCCCTTGATTGAAATTGGCACAGATAGCTTGATTGGCTCTGGTTCGCTGCTCAGTGGGCATTTTATGAGCACCGAAAAACTGCACCTGGGGCCGATTCAAATTGGCCAAGCCGTGAATATTGGGGGCAATTGCCAGATTGGGCCCCATGTTAAAATTGGCGATGGTACTTGGATTGGGGCTGATTGCAGCTTGGCCCCGCTGGTCACCATTGGCAAAAATTGCCGGGTTGAGCCCCTTTCCGTTTTGCCACCGGGAACAGAACTGGCTGATGGTGAAAGCTGGCCGCAGCAATAGGCGAAAACAAGTACCACTTAGAAGAGAATGCTCAGACAGGTCAGAGCGCCTTCTGCTTTACTCAATTCGGACGTGTCCATCCAGACCACAGAGCGCCCCAGGGCCTGTAGTTTCTCAGCTGTGCGGGGAAAACCTGTTTGGACACAGAGCTGCGTGTCGAGCCGCAGTAGGTTGGCCGCAGCCGGTTCTTCGGGGGCGACCGTGATCAGTTCAAAACCTTGAAAGGCCCTTGTGTCCACCCAATCGGGGTTGAGCAGCAGGGTTTCATCGTCGATCGCCGTGCAGGCCGATTTCAGATGCAAGCTGGCAGCGGTTTCAATTGCCACCACGCGATAACCCAAAGGCTCAGCCCAGGCCTTTAAAGCCTGAATACCTGCTGAATTGGTGCGACTGGAGAGACCTGCAAAAAAGGTCTGCCCGACCCTGAGCACATCGCCGCCTTCGAGGGTGGCTGGCAGTTTGACCTGGCTCAGTTCGAGGTATTTGCCCAGTTCTTGCGCAATCAAAGGTGTTTCACCCCGGCGGGAGGCCACACCCATCGACGTGACCAGAGCGGCTTGCCCCGCCACAATCGCAGTGTCTTCGACAAAACAGGCATCGGCAAAAGCCGCATTGCCAGAGAGGGTGATAACTTCCACCCCCAAGGCCTTTAAGGTCTCACAATAGTGCCTGTGCTGGGCCTGTGCCAAAGCCAGATCAATCGCTGAACGCCCGACAAAAGTCAGCTCACACTGCCCAATCTGCGGCGATACCTGGTGGGTCAAGGCCCGCAAGGGGGTCAAGTCTATTGGCCTTTCAAGCGCAGAGCGGCCTGCAAGATGTCAAGCGACCATTGACTCTCTTTATCTAGACTCAGGGCATTGCCGTCCCGGAAGGCGTCATCGCTCCAGTCGATCATCTTCTTCAGGGTCTCCGCTGAGAGCTTGTCTGCCAATTTTTTGGCGGCATCGGGCTCCAGGCCTTTGAGCATATTGTGAACAAAGTCATCGGACTTGATGCTCGTGCTGCTCCAGCGGCCCATGATATCGTTGATGGCGAGGTCGGTGCCGGGGCCATAGTTTTCCAGAACTGTGGCCATGATTCTGCCGAGTTCCCCTCTGTCTTCGAGTTCGTCGGAGAGGCGCTGGGCACCATTCAGGTTGGTTGTGCCCAGGCTGTCGACCAGGGGTTTGAGATCCCCGGTTTTGGCTGAGTCGCGCAGGATATCGTGGATCAGGGTTTCAGACTGGGCGGGGGTCCAATAGTCCATCAGATCGCGCATGATTGCCGACTTGGCGTCGCGGCTGCCCAACTCTGCCAGGGCGCGAATATTCTGGACGTTTTTATTAAAATCGCCCATGCCAAAGGTATCGCGCACGAAACCGGGCATTTTTGCGCCCACTTTGGCTGAGAAATTATTCAAGGCGCCTGCCATATATTGGATTGTGTCCAAAGAGAGTTTGCCTTTGAGTTTGTCTTTGCCCAGCGTCATGGCGGCATTCACGATTTCGCCTTTGCGGGGCCCAAACCAGGAGTCCTGGCTGACGTTTTTAAAGGCCCTTTCGATCTGGCTGCGGTTGCCACCTTCGAGCACCCAGCTCAGGGCTTCTCCGGCTTTGTTCACGTCTTTGATTTTGGTGATTTGGGCCGAGACGGTGTCCAACATGCGGTTGCGCGAAGCGCCTGCTGCGGGTGCCAAGCCTTGGCCGCCCTGCAAGAGGGTTTTGACCGCTTCAAAATCGTTGGATTCGGCAAAACGGGCCAAGAGTGCCTCGCGGCTGCCATCACCCAATTCCAGTTTGCTGTCGCGGGCCAGGGTATTCCAACTCTGGCGCAATTTATCGATGGGCATTTCGGCAATCAAGGCATTGAGATTGCTCTGCAGGGCCGCCCGATCGCCAGGGGCCATACTGCCTGATTGGCGTTCCAGGCGTTCAAGCGTTTGGGCAAAGGCCTCGGGATTGCTGTTAAATGCCGCTTTGAGTTTGCTTTGGTCGGCACTGGCCAAAATGGAGGCCAGATCGCTATCAGAGGAGCGCTGCATGATCTCCAGGGCATTGCGGTAATCGCCCACCTTAAGCAATTGTTGGATTTGTTGATTGCCCATTTGTGTGCCCGCAGAAGCGGCCAATTTGAGCATGAAGTCGCGATCGGTCGCGGTGACCCAGCCCCGGTCGAGGTTTTCGGTCAGTTTTTTGACCAGGTCTTGGCCCAAATGTTCTTTGATGATGCCCAGGCCTTTTTCTGCATTGCCGGGACGGCTGGCAAAGTCCTGTAATTCGCGCATAAAGGCGCGGGTGATATTGTCATCTTGCACCAGATAATTCGAAAGCTCACGCACGGTTTTGCTGATTTGATCGGCATTTTCACGGCTCCCGCCTTCGCTGGTGACCATCCAGGCCAAAACCTTGCCCGCGTCTTCATTGGAGAGCTGTTTGGGTATTTCAGCACTCAGGTCTTTGCCATTCATGCGCAGATTGCTCATCAGCTCAGGCAATTTGCCCTCGTCTTTGGCCTGGCGGATCAGGCTCATGGCCATGTCTGGCGAGGTGCCTTTGTCGAGCAATTGGGCCACCATCTGGCCACGGGTGGCAGGTGAGAGGGTTTGTAATTTGGGCAGCATGGCCTCAAGGGCTTTTTTGGCCTCGTCTTTGCTCGGCACGGGCAGGGTCTCGGCGGTGCCGGGCGGTTTCTTAAAGTCGCCATCTGCGGCTTCATCCAGCAAACGCACCATTTTGAGCTGGTCTGCCTCATTCAGATCTTTGAGCAATTTGTCCATATCGCGATCTTCGCGGAATTGGCGCATGCGCTCCAAGAAATTTTGGGTTGAAAAGTCTGCCGGTGGGGGAGTAACTTCAACGGGCGGCACAACGGGTTCCACCGTGTCTGTATCGCTGGGAGGGGGGGCCACCACAGGGGGAGCAACCGGCGGATCGCCTCCGGGTGTCACGGGCGGTTTCTCTGAAACGGGGGGATTGGCCGTGACGGGTGGGTTTGTAATGACGGGTGGCGCTGTGGTCACCGCATCTTCTTTTAAGAGCCAATCCACGATTTTGATAATCCGGTTGGCTTTGGCGACATCGGCATCGGTGATTGTGGTGTGGGTGAGGTTGCCAGAGCCATTGCCTCCGACCACTACGCCCCCAATCGTGGTTCCGGCATTATTGTTGATGCTGTTTTGTTGCTGTTGGGCAGCCTGGGCGACCAAATTGCCTGCCAGGGCTTTGATCGCATTGAGATCGGCTTTGCTTTTTTCTGTGAGCTTGCCATCGGGCCCTTTTTGCCGAAGTGTTTGCAGCAGAATGCGCAAATTGGCAGCGGGATGGGGGCTGGGATCGAGGTCGTTGGCGGGTGGGGCTTTGTCATCGACCCCCATCAGCAGATCAAAGCGCATTTTATGGGCATTGGGGCCGTCGAGCTTGGCAAAATGCTCCGTTGCCAGTACCTGCATCACCGAACTTTTGAGTTGCAGTGATTCCCGGCCCCTTGAAACGCCGTTGTATATTTTGACCAAAGCAGCTGAATTGTCTTTGTGGGGGCCGAGTAATTTGGCCATTGCCTGTGTTTTCTCTGCAGGTGAGCCATGTTCTAAAATCAGGGCCAACATTTTTCCCTGTTCGGGATCCGCAAATTTGCTGGCGTCGAGTTTGCCCATCAAATCTGTCAGCACTGCCTGTCTTTCTGAGGCGGGGGTCTCTGCGGCTGCCAACTTCGCTGCCGTTGCCTCCAATGCTTTATCTGCGGCAGTAGCTTCGGTTGGAGCGGCATCTGTTGGAGCTGCGTCTGTTGGAGCAGCATCGGTGGGGGCTGCATCGGTGGGGGCTGCATCAGCTCCACCTACGGGAATGTCTTCTTCTGCAGCAGGAACGGGGATGGGGGTTTCGGGGGGAGCGATCGCGGCCTGGGGATCGGTTCCGAGTTGATCGACCAAATCGCTGAGTTTTTCCAATGCTTCGGGATCGCCGGGTTTGGCTTGCAGGGCTTCCAAGGCCTGTTTGAGCACCTTTTTGCTGTTTTCGGGGATTTCGTTTTTGCCCAGCAGTTCTTGGGCTTTGTTTAATACGGCTTCGCGCACTTTGCCGGTTTCTTGCTGGCGGTGCTCTTTGACCAGCTTCAGCAGCTCACTCATTTCATTGGCGGGAATATCTTGGGGTTTGGCCAGCAGGCGATCGAGCATTTTTTCTGCCAGGGTGCCTTTGTCAGCGGCAAAGAGATTTTGAATCATGCCGCTCTGGCTTAAACGGCTGGATTTTAGCACTTGGGGTGGGGAGGCATTGCCAGAGGCTGCTGGCTGGGTCGGGGTTTCAATCTGAAAACCCACAGGATCAAATTCACTGCTCTCTTTGGCGCTGCGGGCCAATTCGCTGACCACCGTCTGGCTGTCTTGAACCTGGTTTTGCCCGTCTATGCTGCCATCAAGGGCATCAGCAATCATGCTTTCAACAGCTTTGAGTTGATCTGGGGTGGCTTGGGCTGGATCCGTGACGCCCATTTTTTGCAAGAATTCAGTTTGTAATTGTTTGTACTCACCTGAATCCAAGACACCGGCTGTGCCACCCGTTTTGATCTTGTCTTGAACCTGTTTTTCTAAATCCTGTTTGAGGCCGGGGTTGCTTTGAAGCTGGGCTCGAAAACTTACACCAAGTTGGGGGTTGACGGATGTCATAATTGCTCCTGTTTGTCTGGAATTACAAAGTCTAATTGAAAGCTGGATCGGATAAAGATCTTGTGGGTCAACTGTCTCATCGTCTGTCTCATCATGGGCCTGTGCGCTTGAGCATATTTTCTAAAAGGCTTCTTAAACGGGCGGCGTCAGGGGGGCCCGAGCCCATATTGTCCAACACATAACGGGCAAACTCTTCCCGGCTGGGAATGGGCATGGAAATACCTGTGGTCTGAGAATAGACCTGAAACGCGCGGCTCGTCAATTGCCAGGCCAGGTTAAATTGGGGGTTGTTGACCAATTGTCTGACCAGGGCGCTGCGCTGACTGCCTTGGGCGCTGATTGAGCTGTCTCCGGCCGGACCACTGGCCATGGGACTGATCAACGTGGAAACAGAGGTCAATGCTTCGCTGACCCGGCGCGCGGCACTGCCCAATTGGCCCATTGCGCTTGCCATTTCCTTTTCCAAGCGCTGGGATTGGACCAGGGCATAGGTCAAAACGCTGCTGGGGCTCACACTGCGCCCGGCTGTATTGCCATAGGTCACAGAGCGCACAAATTCAGGATCGTTTAACATGCCTTGAAAGCCTTGAGGCAAATAGTCTTTAAAGCGAGTTTCTTCAGACGGATTGAGGTGTCCCTGGGCCCGCAATTTGGCCAAAGCCAGGATCACGGCCCGGCCTTGTATGGCCTGATCTCCGCTATAACCCAAGGTTGAGAGGTGCCCTTCCAAGGCCGACACCGCCTGGTTGGGAATGGCGCTGTCTCCCAAGCTCTGCAGGCCGCCACTGACAAAATCTTCTTCAAATTTGGCGATTTCATCGCGCAGGCCTTGGCGTTGCTCTTGGCTCAAGTCGGTGCGGGCGAGTTGGGCCAAGACGCTGTTATAACGCCCTTGGAGATAGTCTAAACTCCAGCCGCTTTCATTCGCTGCGGTTGGGGGCAGGGGCGCGCGTTCAATCGCTGCGGCTGCTTCAGTGAGTGCGTCTGAAGAGGCATGTCCTGGCTCAGCCAGTGTTGCGGCCGCATGTTCAGATAGGCTTGCTACTTGGCGCAGAGCTGTATAGTCCCGATCCAAACGGGTGGCCAAAGCGGGACTGAAGCGAATCGGGTTTTGACCATAACCCAGGACCCGATCGAGGCCCGCTTGGACCTGTTCTTTGCTATAACCTGAATTTTCGGCCATGCGCATAATTTCGCTGCTGTTATAGCGATTGCCATGTAAGCTGTTCATGACCAAAAATTTGAGCAATGAACGGCGCAAGAGCCGTTCGGGGTCATAGGTAAAGACCCTGCTCGATTCTGCGAAGTCTTCTTTGGCACTGATCGAACCATAGTCGCTGGCAGCCGTGCGATCATCGTGCAAGTGGTCGTGGGCATCGTGATTGCTCATATGAAAGACGCCAAATTCAACTTGGCTGCCCTGAGCCTGGTCAAAGAAACGGCCCCAATTGTCGAGTACCTGTAAATTGCCCTCTTTGTCGAGTTGGCGTTCCCACAAATGGCTGACTTCATGAGAGACCAATTGTTCGGCCATGTCGAGGTTGCTGCCAGAGTCCATTACATTGAACCAACTGCCGACCAGACGCTGGGCGGTTTCACTGTCGAAAACGCCGTTGGTCATGCCACGAATCAAGCGCAGATCCTCTGCAAGCGGGCCCGCTGTCTCTGTAGATACCTGACGGCTGGGGGTGAGCAGGGTCTGCATATGGGTGGTCACATCCCTCAGAATCTGAGAAAATTGCCCAGGATTGGCTTCGAGGCGTTTAAACTGGGTCTCAAAAAATTGCAGTGATTCCAGGCGTTTGCCCGCAGGGATTTGTTTGTCGTCTTCGAGTCGCTCTTTGAGGGTATTTAAAACCAGGGTCATTTGAAATTGGCGCACAGCGTCTTGGGTGCGATTGCCATAATAGCCATCAGAGGCCAAATTGGTGCGCGTGCCAAAGGAACTGTGTTCGCGCATAAAGGTCTGTAATTGAATAACCGTATGGGTTTGCTCCATGCGAGCGCCCACTTCGCGCAGGAGCGTCGGCCCGAGCCGATTGAGGGTGGCCACCAAATCGGCTGAATTGGGATTGCCATTGACTGCCACTTCTGCCAGGGGAGCGCGGCCCTCCATGACATTTTCTTGGCGGTTGAGCGCGCGGTAGCGAATAATAAAATTGACAGCTTCTTGCAGCTTTTCCACCCCTCCGAATCTTTGCACATAATCGCCCAATAATTTGCCTTTTAACTCGGTCAAATTTTCGGTATTGAGTCCGCGATCGCGCAATTCTCGCTCGGTATAGGTGGGCACCACATTGCCTTCAATGCTGCGAGTCAATAAACTGACACTGCCCGCGATCTGGGAGACCACGCTGCGGGCCCCATCCCGGACGCCGCTGGTACTCAGGCTGATACCGCCTGTATCTTGGTCGGCGTGGGCCAAAAACATCGATTGGTTGAGGGTCTCTAAAAAATTATTGGAAGAGCCGACCTGGGGTTCTCCGGTGCGGGTAAAACTCAGGGGTTTGGGATGGCCGTCGGGGGTATTGCCCGCAGAGCGGCCAATCACCGCCAGTTTTTCTGGCGAGCGCTCGTGGATCTCAAACAGGGCATTGTAAACCGACGAGAGTGAAGCGGCGTCCCAGCGACCGCCATTTTCTTTCAGCTCGGGAGCTGGAAAACCTGCGCGGCTAAACAGACCCTTGAGTTCTGTGCGCAACTGGCCTTCAAAGCCATCCGAAAGGGCTTTTTGCAGATCGGTTTGGTTGGGCGGGCTGTTGTTATTGCTGCGCGGCAAAGTCAGCAAATTGGTTTTGGCTGCCTGCAAAATGGCCTGGACCTTGGCCGCTGGCAGATTGCGCATTTGGTATTGCAACATGCGAAAGCTGGTAAAGCCCATGCCTTGGGCCAAGCTGTCGAGACGGGCCCTTTTTTCGGGGGGAATCACGGGCAAAAGGCTGGGGTCTTCGCTGGACATTTCGCGTAAAAGTGGCGCAATGTCTTCGAGATCGGTGAGCAGGGCCTGAACCTGGAGATCGGGAGCCAGGGCAACTTGGCTGTCAAAACCGGTGGGTTCAAAGGGGGCATTGGCGTAGCGGCCTGTTTGGTCAGCGACAAGGGCGGCCTGATTGGCGGCAGGGGGGGGAGGGGTGTTGGCTGTCGCGGAAGGGTTGGGCGCTGGATTGCCGGTGGTAGTAGGCCCTGTAAACGCAGGCAAAGAGAAACCCGTTTGAATCGGCCCTTGATTTCCCGGTGCTGTTAACGCCATGCCCACACTGCTCCCTTGACACTTGCCCTATCTTTTCTTTACCCAGCCAGCTTAAAAAAATAACCTGTCAATCTTCATTTTAATCCCAAATTTGGATCATGTTTGGATTAAGTGAGGCTTTTTTCCAGTTTTTGGTACAGACTTTCGAGTTCTGCGGGCGGAGACATGCCCCACTCCCGTTCAAACGTCTCTTCCATTTGGGCCTGAATTTTTTTCAGGCGGCTCAGACTTTTGCGCATGGCGGCGATTTCCAAGAGGGCAGCAAAGCCACTTTCACTGCAGGCATCCTGGCTCAAAAGCCGATTGGCGAGTTCTTCGGCCTGCTCGGGCTGTTGTTGCTGGCAGAGATAGGGAATACTCCACTGAATCAAGTCTCCCATGCGCCGCTCCAGACCTTCGCGCTCTGCCATCCAATAGTCGGCAAAATCCAATTCGGGCAAAAAGGCCCCTTTGTACAGTGTCAAAGCCTCATTGGCGGCAGAATAGGCCTGCTCCACAGCGCTGTCTTTGAGCTTGAGCCATTGCTGGTAGGCCGAATTAAACAATTCCACGTCCCAAACGTATTCACAATGCCAATTAAAGCTATAACAGGCATCGTGGAAATGGATATATTCCGAGGCCTGTTTGCCTTTGCGCTCGGGTTCGAGCACCTTGCGCAGCGAGTGGATATGCACGTCCAATTGGCGCAGGGCCTGTTCCAATTCGTCGCTGCCTGAGAGCCAATCGGCCAGGCTTTCGCGGTGCAAACCATGGGGATGAAAGAGCAGGTGCACGAGAATATGCCGGGCTTTTTTGCGCGGCCAATGGCTGACCGTCTCACCCTGCACCTCCAATTGGAAGCCCCCCAAGAGACTGAGCTTCAGGGGTTTGCCTGTGCTGCCTGCTCCCAAGACCGGCGCAGGGGAACGGGGGCGCTCCAGGGCGGGCGTGGGCGTCAGGGGCTCTGCCGGAACCAGGGCCTGCAAAGCGGCACGGGCTTCCCGCAGCAGGCTGAACGAGCCCGAACTTTCGGCCCGCAACAAGACCTCCCGCAGCAGGGCAATGGCCTGCTCTGAATCACCTTGGCGCGAACAGGTCAGGGCCAAATTGAGCGAGGCGTGTAAATGTTCGAAGGTGTTTTCTGCCAACTGTTGCAGGGCCTCTTCGTGCAATTTGCGGGCACTGTCGTAAGCCTGATGAAAGCGCCAGAGCCGGGCTTCGACATCGGCAATCAGGGGCACCATAAAATGCCAATTGAGTTGGCGAGAGGTATCACGCACCCGTTCCAAAATGTCTTTGCCCAATTTTAAGTCCAGGTGTTCGCCCAAAATACGCAAAAAGGTCAAATTCAGCCACATCATCGGCTGGGCGGCCAAGGATTGCTCGGCCACTTGGCTGAGAATATCTTCGGGCAAATTCACCTCGTCGCCTTGCAGGGCATCGAGAAAGGCCAACATGATCGACAATTCCAGCAACATTTGGGTGTTCTTGTCAGCTTCGGCCAAAATCTGGGCCTGTTCATACGAGCGGCGGGTCAGGGCATAATCGCCCTGTTGGTAAGCACTTAAGCCGCGCAGGATATGCCCACGGGCCTGTAGATTGAGCGCGGCTTTGGAATCGGCCCGCAATCCAAACAGGGCCTGTAAATACTGCTCTGCTTCGGCATACCTGCAACATTGGCGGGCCCGATTCGCTTTCTGGTAATACCAAGCGGCGCGGTCTACGGCATAACCGACTTCGAGCAGGGGTTCTGCTTCGGTCAGGGCCTTGTCGAGATCCTCCCAGCGGGCTTCGAGTGAGGCAAAGTGCGCCAAGCGGGTCAAGATCGAGAGCCGCAGCGGGGCCTCTGCTGGTTTACACAGGGCCAGCCCCCGCTCCAAAAGCACCTGGCTTTGCAAGGGGCTGTTTTCAGGTTGCAAAGCCCGCATCAACCAGTGCTGGGCGCTGAGCAAAAAGTGTGAAAAAAGGCGTTTGCGCCAAAGTGGCAACCACTGGTCGGGGGCCAATTGCCAGGCCCGCAATTCGGCTTCGCGGGATGGATCTATCAGGGTTTGCCAGTCATCAGCGACGTCGGCAAAGACCTGATCAATGGCTTGGTTCAACAAAGTGGAAAAAGCCGATTCTGTCAGCTCACCCTGGCGCTGCCGCAGGTAGAGCGCGCAGCCCAAAGGCCAGCCTTGGTAAAGGTTTAAATTTTGCCGATCACGGTCTTGCAATTGCAGGTCCAGGCTCAGGCCCAAGACCTGAGCCTGAGCAGCTAGGCGTGCATCTGTCCAGGCCAGGGCTTCTGCATCGAGGTAATGGCCCTTGCCAGCGGCACAAAGCGCCGCCAAAGGCAGTTGATCGGGCCTGCGGCGTGTACTTAAACTCACGCTCATCTGTGCAGGCAACTCTGACAACAGGCGGGCCACAAAGTGAGCCAGGGGCCGATTCTGCTCCAAGACATGCCAATCGTCGAGCAAGAACAAAACAGCTTGTTTGGACCACGCCGCAGGCCAGTTTTGGGGCGCTGTTTGGCTGATTATTTGGTCTGTGGCTTGGCCTGCACATTCATCCAGGGGCAAACCCGCAACTTCGGCCTGGGCCCTGAGCACCTGCCAAAAGTCTGTATTGGCAGGCAGGCGCAAGGCATCCAACCAGAACACGGCACCCTGAAAGGCCTCGGCCTGCTGTTTCAAATAAAGCGTTTTGCCGTACCCGCCTGGGGCCACCAGAAAGGTCAAAGGCGCTTGGGACTCACTCACGCCTAATACAGGTTTTCCAGTTCGGCACCATAGCGTTCGTAGATCGCTTTGCGCCGGGCTTTAAACGAAGCGGTGAGCAGGTTGTCTTCCACCGTTAAAGGTTTGGGACAGATCCAGATTTTTTTGATGGTTTCAAACGAGGCCAGCTCTTGATTCACGGCGTTGACCTGTTCCATGGCCAAGGCATACGCCGCTTCGGATTGGCAGAGGCTTTCCCAGGGGCTGTCGCTGTCGTTGAGGGCTTTGCGCAACGCGCTCTCTTCCAAGGTCACCAGGGCTGAGAGGAATTTTTTGCCGTCGCCGTAGACGATCAGATGCTGGATATACGGATTGTCCTGGAATTTGCGCTCAATATTCTGGGGCGGCACATTTTTGCCTCCACTGGTCACCAGGATTTCTTTTTTGCGGTCAATAATTTTGAGAAAACCACCTTCGAGCCATTGGCCCACGTCGCCGGTTTTGAACCAGCCTTCTTCATCAAAGGCACCCGCAGTGGCATCGGGGTCTTTGTAATAGCCTTTAAAGACATTGGGGCCTTTGGCCAGGATTTCACCGTCTTCGGCCAATTTGAGTTCGACACTGGGATAAGCCACACCGACCGAGTCAAAATTAAAATGATCGTGGCGGTTCATGGTCAGGGTGGGTGAACACTCGGTCAGGCCATAACCCTCGATCACCAGCAGGCCCAATTGGTGAAAGCCCTCTTTGATCTCTTTTTTGAGCCCCGCGCCACCAGACAGGCCAAAGCGTAGACGGCCCCCTGTGACCTTTTCGTAAGCGGCTTTGTCGCCCCCGGCTTGCTGGATCTGCAAATAGAGTTTTTCCCAATAGGCGGGCACCGACAAAAAGGTATGCGGTTGCACGCTGGCAAATTTTTCCAGCACGTCTTTGGGGCTGGCAAAGACACTCTGCCAGCCGAGGCAATTGCCCAACATAATTGCGCCAATGCCAAAGGCATGGGAGAGCGGCAGCCAGTGAATATCCACGGCATTTTCAGGAATATGCGGCCCATTGAGGCTGATCCAGTCGTGGGAACTGGCTTCGAGATTGCTGTGGCTGAGCATCACGCCTTTGGGCAGGCCCGTGGTGCCAGAGGTATAAATAATCGTGGCCATATCTGCGCCTTGGACTCCGGCCAAGCGGCTTTCAAAGGCCTCGGCTTCACTCAGGCCCTGTTCGAGGGCCTGGGCAAACGGCACCACCGGCACTGAGAGCGTGTGTTCACCGGCTTCGCCTTCAAGCAGAATCACTTTTTCGATTTTGCCCAATTGGATCTGGGAGAGGGTCTTTAAAAAGGCCGCATCACAAAAGAGCAGGCGCGATTCGGAGTGATCGAGAAAATATTCAATTAAGTCGCCTTTGCTGGCGGGATAAATTGGCACGACAATCCCGCGTATGCTTTGAATCGCGCTGTAAGCCACAATCCAGGCATAACTCGTATTGCCCAGCACCGCAACTTTTTCTTGGGTTTCGAGCTGGGGCACCAAAAAACCGCCCAGCGCTTTCACATCGCGGCCATACTGATTCCACGAGATTGGGCGATAGCCCTCGCCTTCGGGCAATAAAAAGCGGGGTTGGTCTTGCCAGCGGGCAATGCCTGCAAAGAGGTCATGGGATTGGTGGGCAGATTTAACGTGATCCATACTCAAAATACGCTCCTCGGCAGAAGGGTGAATTGTGTGCATACTATCACAGAAAATAGCTGCTGGGAAAATTGTCGATGGCTCAAGCTGGGGTCGAAAGGGAGCGTCTTGCAAGACTGTCAAATAAGCTAAAATGAAACAATCAGATCTTTACAATCAGGAGCCGGTTATGGGGTTAAACGAGCGCATCGATTCCCTGCCACCAGAAATGCAGATCGAAGTTGCCAACTTCGTTGAATATCTGCATCTGAAACGGGCCCGGCAGAACTTGGATGTGCTCAATCAATCACGCGCCCGGACATCTCGCCTTCCTGTCGGCTACAGAAGTCGATGCTTACATCCGAGCCGAGCGAGAGACATGGGGCGACTGAGGCTGCCTGCGGGTGTTGGGCAAACGCTTTCAGACATTGTTTTGCCCATCTTTATCTCAGATGGGAGGGTGAACGTGACAAAGATACTCTACAATACCAGCAACCATAAAGGGACGTTGGGTGTGCCGTCTTCTAATGCTCCGGGAATTCACGCTAAAGCGACCCAAGGCGTGATTGGCGTATCTATGAAGCCAGATTTGCAAGCTCTCAAACCTAAATATGTAACACAATCTGAACTGCGCTTGAGTGAATTGTGCAATGAAATTAATCAGCAAATGGGTTGGTAGAATGAAACTTTTTACACTTCATGGAAACAATGAAAAGTTTTATTATGCCCAGATTCTTAATGATAAAGCACCTTATTATCTGGACTTTGTCCATATTTCTGAAACACGCACAAAATCACTTGCAATTGGAGACTACTGTTATTTACTTCGAGCTAATAGATTAAATAGAATAAGTATGTATAACTCTACTCCTACATTTAGCCAAAAAGCCTTTGGTTATCTACAAGAATTGTTAATCCCTCAAGCAGAAGAAATTGTTGAATTAACTTTTGAAAATCGTCTTTTTTATATAGTTCAACCCAAAATTCTAATGTTTACAAATTCATTGAATTGGAAACAAATTTCTAAAGAAACACCAAAGAATGTTTCTTTTTTTCGAGAAGCAAGTGATGCTTATCGAGCAGTTGTCACCCAAGAATTCAAAGACATCTGCGACAAACACAAACTCAAAGGCATGTGCTTTGAACTCAAGTATGACTCTGAGGCCACCCCATGAAGTTGTATTCACTCACCTACAAAAACAATGCCAAAGGCATCTATTACAACACCTTTGTCACGGGCCCTTTTGTCGAGCCGCCCCCCGACCTGGCCCACGCCTCCAGTAGCTATATCCCTTTTTCCCGAGGCCATTATCTGCAAAGTGAGGGCAGCCCCAAAACGCAGGGGGAATATTTTGCCAATTTGCCTTTTATGGTTGCTTTCCGGGATTTGCTCTCAGTAGAACACAACCAAATCATCAGCCTGTACACCCGCGATACAGGCCAATTGGTGGGGTACAATCTCGTTCCCGCTTCATTGCCCAATTGCAGCGATTATCCCAATTATGCCGAGGTCGAAGCCACCCGGCTGGAGAGCATTCACTTTTTTCTCAAAAACCGCACAGCGCCCGAAAACCTCTATGTCACAGAGCCGTTTGTCTTGCGTATCAAACAGCACCATTTTACGGGCCTGTACTGCATGCTCAAATGGGATGGCCAGCACGTGGTGGGGTTGGATTATGACTAAGCTCAAAAGCCTGCTCTCGCTTTGTTTGGTGCTTTTGCTGGCTTTGACGGGACCAACGGGTGTTTGGGCCGCTGAACCCCAACCCTCTGCTCAGGCCCAAGCGGTGATTGAGCTGATTGACGCAGGGCTACAAGACCACCAGCAAGAAATTGCGGTCCTTTCACAGGGCCTCACGATCACCGAGCGCGAAAGGATCTTTTTTCAGAGACAAAAACAACCCGGTCTTCCAATGATTCTGAATGCTTATCTGGTGGGCTTTGGAGTAGGTTCTTTTATTGTTGGGGATGCAACTGGCGGGTACATCGGCTTCTTGAGCGAAATCTCTCTTCTAAGTATCATAAGCGTATTAGCTTTCCCTCTTCGATTGACATCCGGTGCGGAAATAGAGAGTGCGGTCATATCCCAAAATCCGGTCTTTTGGGGGGCTCTTGTGGCTTTGATCGGTATGCGTCTCTTTGGCCTGATACGTCCGATCTTTTTTGTGCAAGGCTATAACCAAGACTTACAAGCGGCCCTGGATTATTCCCCTGCCCGCGAAGAAACAATGCCCCAAGAATCCCCGCCCCAGGCTCCCGCTCCCGAACCGGCTCCCTATCTCGATAGCCAAGGGGGCGGGGGCTTTCTATGGGGGTGGGTGTTTTGAAATCGCTAAAAATAGACCCCAATGCAAATGCCTGTCGGCGTGTACATCCATTTCTGGAAAACACCCTCAAACCCTATTTTAAGCTAAAATGAAACAATCAGATCTTTACAATAAGGAGCCGGTTATGGGGTTAAACGAGCGCATCGATTCCCTGCCACCAGAAATGCAGATCGAAGTTGCCGACTTCGTTGAATATCTGCATCTGAAACGGGCCCGGCAGAACTTGGCCGAATCAGCAGAACATCATCGGCCTTCGCTCTTGGATGTGCTCAACCATGCGCCCGGCCATCTTGCCTTCCTGTCGGTAGCTGAAGTCGATGCGTACATCCGAGCCGAGCGAGAGACATGGGGCGACTGAGCCTGCCATCGGCGGGTGAGGTGTATGTCGATGCGAACACCGTCATTTATGCTGTGGAAAAAATTGAACCCTATGCCAGCTTCCTCAACCCACTTTGGTCTGCCGCAGGTAGCGGTCAACTCTCTATTATTACCAGTGAACTGACCTTGCTGGAGACTTTGACCAAACCCTTGAGAGATGGAAACCAGGCTCTTGAACAGCTCTTTCGCGCTTTTTTAACTTCTCGGGAGGTCACTTTGAAGCCTGCGGCTTTGGTCACTTGGGAACAGGCAGCAAGGTTACGCGCTCTTGGCCTCAAAACACCAGACGCGTTACATGCCGCAACGGGTTTGGTTGAAGGTTGTGTCCTTTTTCTGACAAATGACAGGGCCTTCCAGCGAGTGACTGATTTACCTGTCACAGTCTTGAGTGATGCCATTGCCATTTGAAGAAAGATCAGTAACTTGCTCTCGATTCAGCCCAGATGAAAATGCACATGATGAATTACTGATCTTGGGTCGTGATGTGCTGAATATCTCCATGCTGGGCGTTTACCTCTTTGGCCTGATACGTCCGATCTTTTTTGTGCAAGGCTATAACCAAGACTTACAAGCGGCCCTGGATTATTCTCCTGCCCGCGAAGAAACAATGCCCCAAGAATCCCCGCCCCAGTCTCCTCAGCCCGAACTGGCTCCTTATTTGGATAGCCTCGGGGGCGGCGGCCTCCAATTTGGCTGGGCATTTTAAGCGGCCGCAAAAATAATTTAAAAATTTGTGTGATTGTAATTGAAGTGTAAGTTTGCTGTAAGTTGGGCTTGTTAAAGTAATTACAACAAGAGGAACAGACGTTCCCCAAACGAAAGGAAAATCCAAACCATGGATAAGAAACAAACCGCAAGCGCCACCGAAACCGTCAACACAGCTGTCAAAGATAGCCAAGAAGTGCTCCAGAAAATGATGGAAGTCCCCAACCAGATGAGCGAGCTGATGCTCAAATCTGGCAAACAAATGCAAGAGGCCTCTCTGGAATATTTCCAGAACATGGAGCGCATTCAACGCCAATACGTACAAGAAGTCGGCAAAGTCTGGAGCGCCATGTTGCCCGGCGAACACAAAATCTGGGACAGCCAGATGCAAATGCTCGAAAACAGCTATGAAATGTTTGACCGTATGATGGCGGTAGCCAAGAAGTAGTATGGAAAAACGTCTCAGTCAAAAGACCATCTTTCTGACCGGGGCAGCCCGGGGAATCGGCGCCACCTGCGCCCGGATATTTGTCAGTCAAGGCGCCAAGGTTTTTCTGGTCGATCGCGATCAGGTGGCCCTGGAAGCCCTCGCTGCCGAACTCAACCAAGCGGGGGAAGTTGCCATTCCCCGGGTTTTGGACATCACCAACCGGGCAGATGTCGAACAGGCCGTGCATTCCATGCACGAAGTCTGGGGACGCGTCGATGTCTTGATCAACAATGCGGGCATCACCCGCGACTCCCTGACTGCCAAGATGACAGAAGAAGCCTGGGATCAGGTGATTGCTGTCAATCTCAAAGGCCCGATGATTTGCACCCAGGCCGTCTTTCCAATCATGAAAGAGCAGCAATCCGGTGTGATTTTGAGCGCCTCGTCTGTGAGTGCCCTGGGCAATATTGGCCAGGCCAATTACGCCGCCAGCAAAAGCGGTCTGATTGGTTTAACCAAGACCTGGGCCCTTGAATTTGCCCGCTTTGGCATCCGTGTCAATGCTGTGGCTCCCGGCTTTACGGCTACCGAAATGGTGACCACCATTCCCGAAGAGATTCAAGCCAAGCTGGTGGCCCAAATTCCGCTGCGCCGCTTTGCGACCCCGGAAGAAATTGCCAAGGCCTATACCTTTTTGGCCAGCGACGATGCCAGTTATATTACTGGACAGGTTCTCTATGTAGACGGTGGTTTAACCGCCGGTTTTTAAACCAAAGGATAAAAGAGTATGAAAAAAGAGACGCGGGAAAACCAAATCGACAAACTGATTGGCACCTATTTTGACCAATTGTGGAGCAATCCCTTTTACCTCAATGGCATGGGGCAACTCATGCGCAACAATCTGGCCCTGCGCCAGCAGTGGAACAAACAGATGGAAACCCTGCTTTCGCTCTGGCAATTGCCCAATCAGCAAATGCAACAGCGCACCCTGCACCAGATCAACACCCTGCTGAGTGAGTGGCGTTTTGAAAGAGACGAACTCAACGAGCGCCTCGACAGCATGGAATCTGAGCTGGCTGATTTAAAAGCAACGGTCTCAAGCAAATCCAAGGAGGAACCCAAACGTGTTAACAAGTCTGGAAATGCCCAAGCTGAGTGAAGACAATCCCCTTTTGCAGTATTATCCGCCGCTGGTGCGCAAGGCCCTGAGCTACGAACGCCAAGCTGTGACGCCGATGCACCCGATTTACCAGGAGAACAAACTCACACTCTGGAAAACCAACAGCCCTGAGACCTCCAAAAAGGTGCCTCTGCTGCTGATTCCCGCCCTGATCAACCGCCACTATATCCTCGATCTGAGTGAAAAAAACAGCCTGTGTAAGGCCCTCAGTGAAGCGGGTTATGAGGTCTACTTGGTCGATTGGGGCACCGCCACCGAAGAAGATCGCTGGATGACTTTTGCCGATCTGTTTACTGGTCCGATGCGCCGGATTGTGCGCAAAGTGACCCGTGATGCCGGTGGCCGCAAACCCGTACTCTTTGGCTATTGCCTGGGGGGGATTATCTCCAATATCTACACCTCGATTTTCCCGCAAGACGTGGCTGGTTTGATTGCCTTAACAGCGCCCGTGGACTTTTCCCAAACGGGGATTATGGGCCTCTGGACGCAGCAAAAATACCTCGACCCCTACCAATTGGTCGACGCCATTGGCAATGTGCCGCCTGATCTGGTCCAAAATGGCTTTACCTCTCTGCGCCCGGCTCAGGCTGTGCGCAAATGGCAGAATGCCTGGGAAAAACAGGACAATGACGATCTGCTGGATTCCTTTTTTATCCTGGAAGAGTGGGTCAACGACAATATCCCCTTTCCGGGTGGGACCTGGCAGGACTATATCCACTGGCTCTACCAAGACAACCGTCTCTTCAAAGACGAACTTTGGATTGGCAAACACCACGCTTTGCTCAAAAACGTCACCTGTCCGGTCTTAAATATTGTCGCCGATAACGACCATATTGCGCCGCCCGAAGCCTGTCTGCCTTTAAATGACAAGGTTGGCAGCGAAGACGTGACCGCAGCGCATATGCCCGGTGGCCACGTTGGGATTATTGCCTCCAGCCGCCTCTTTGGCAAGCTGGTTACTTTGGTGGTAGAGTGGTTAGATGGACGCCCTTCCCTTCTCGCTTAAAAACCCCTCCAAGCTCTTGCAGATGCTTGCGGAACAAACCCGCATCCGTCTGCAATACGGCCCTGAATTTATTGGGGACGTTGCTCAGATCGAAGTGGGGCTCACCCCCCGGACCTGTGTCTATCAGGAAGGGCCCCACTCCCTCTATCTCTATCCCGGTCAGCAGGCGCAAAATACCCCCATTTTGTTGGTCTATTCGCTGATCAACCGGCCCTATATCTTTGACCTGCGCCCCGGTCGCAGTTTGATTGAATATCTCTGTGCCCAGGGCTACGATGTCTATTTGCTCGATTGGGGCGATCCCACACCCGACATGGGCATGGCCAGTTTGGGCGATTTGGTCGCGACCCTCAAGCGCTGTGTGCGCAAGGTTTTGCGTCGCCACCGCCAAGAAAAATTGCCGATTCTGGGCTATTGTATGGGCGCGACCTTTGCCACACTCTATGCCGCCTTGGAGCCACAACATGTCGAGCGCCTGATTCTGCTCACGCCGATCTTGGGCAACGACAAAGGCGGGGTGCTGCAGACCATTGTCTCTCATCAAAATTTGCCCCCGGCTCTTTTAGAAGGGCAGTTGATGTCAGGCCGGGAACTCAAGCTCTTTTTTAATTCGGTGCGACCCGCCCAGATTCTCAAAAAAGAGCGCGACTTTTGGCAAAACTATGACCAAGACACCTTCATGGAGCATTTTTTGCCTGTCGAAAAATGGTCCAACGACACCCCCGATTTGCCAGGCAAAGCCTTTCAGCAGCTCATGCAGCTCTGTATCAAAGAAGATGCTCTGCGCAAAGGCCCGATCAGCCTCAACGATCAGGTGGCTGATTGCCGCAAGATTACCTGTCCGGTTTTGGCGGTGGTCGCCAAACACGATTGGATCATTCCCGTGGCTTCATTGGAGACCTGTCGCGAAGTGCTTTCAGAGTCCCAGTACACACCCTATTTGCTCAATGGCGGGCATATTGGTCTGGTGGTGGGCCGGGCAGCAGGTACCCTTTGGAAAGACCTGATCGCGTTTTTACACGATCAGCCGCTGTCTTTAGGGCTGTGATGGGCTGAGTTCTGCCAGATATTCTAAAAGCGCTTCATATTGGTATTGTTCGGCCAGGGCGATCAGGTAGTTAATCGGCTCAGCGGGTTCCAATCCCTGCAATAAAGACAGCACCTTTTCATAATCGCCCATTAAAATGGCCTCTTCCAAAGGAACCAAAATATTGAGCAGGCGCGTTTGGTTCGCTTGGGTTTGGGGGGCGGCCAGCGTCTGACTTTGCATGGGTTGTTGATAGCTGATCCCCAGATACCTGTGGATTTTTTCGAGCAATTCATCGACATCAAAGGGCTTGCGCACAAAATCTTGGGCGCCCGCTTCCAGAATCTTCAAGCGATCCTCTTCGAAGGCACTGGCGGTGAGTGCCACCACCTGAGTCGTTTGGTCTTTTTCGCGCAGGGATTTGAGCACATCAAAGCCATTTAACAGGGGCATGCTGATATCCAGCAGGATCAAATCGGGTTTAAATTGTTGGTATTGCTCAAGGGTTTCAATGCCATTTCCAGCCTGGTAAATTTCAAAGGCAAATTCTTTTAAGAGGGCTTCGACCACCTCTCGGTTGGTGGCTGTATCATCGGCAATTAAGATGCGATAGGGCTTGACCCTCTCTCCCTGCTTGGTCTGTAGAAGCGTGTTGGGGTGAACAATCGGAATCTGCTCAGGCAGTGTGACTTTTTCAACCGGTACTTCCAGATAAAAGGTGGAGCCCTTGCCAATTTGGCTTTGAACGCTCAAGCTGCCCCCCATAATTTGCACATACTCTTTGCAGATGGCCAATCCCAGGCCGGTGCTATTGGGGGACTTGAGCCCCACTTCAGTTTGTTCAAAGGGCAAAAATATTTTTTCTTGGAGCTCCAAAGAAATACCGGGACCTGTATCCGAAATTGTGGCTTTTAAGCTCCAACCTGACGCGTTTTGCTCCAGTTCAACGAGCAAGCCGACTTCGCCCTGTTCGGTAAACTTAAAGGCATTGGCCAATAAATTGATCAAAATCTGGCTGAGTTTTTGCTGGTCTGCGTTCAGTCGCTGTTCTTCTGCCGGAAAGCGGGTCACAAAACGCAGATTGCGCTGCTCAGCTAAGACTTGGAACATGGCCCTGAGTTCAGGCAAAAGGGAGTTTAAATAAAAGGGGGTATTTTGTAATTGGATCCGACCCGCTTCTATTTTGGAGATCTCCAAAATATTGTTGATCAAACGCAAAAGGTGGGTGCCACTCTGAGAAATCGTTTTGACATATTTACGCAGCTTTTCAGGCAACTCCCGGTCCCGTTTGAGCAATTGGCTAAAACCCAAAATGGCATTGAGGGGGGTGCGAATTTCATGAGACATATTGGCCAAAAAGGCACTTTTGGCGCGATTGGCGCTTTCTGCCTGTTGACGCATTTGCTCTAAGAGGATTTCGTTTTTTTTGCGGGTGGTAATATCTTGCAACATGCCCTGTAAGGCAATGGCTTGACCAAAAGGGTTGTAGAGAATTTCAGCTTTGCTGTGTAAAAATTTCTGTTCTCCCTGGGCATCTGGATAGGCAAACTCGACATTGATTTCGTTTGCTCCGTTATGGGTGGCCAGGAGAAATGCCTCTTTTAAACGGGTGATCTCTTCTGGCGGAAGTGGAGCCAATAAAGCGTCTTTTTGTTGTTGGGGCAGATAGCCCAGCATCTCTTCAGTCTCGGAACTCCAATAGCCCTTGTCTTTTTCCAGATCCCATTCCCAGGAACACATTTTTGCCAGCCGTTGGGCTTCGCTGAGCCGCTGTTGGCTATTGAGCAAATCCCGCTGCATATGTATCCGCGAAATGACATAACCCAAATGCACGGTCACCTGTTGCAGCAATTCCAGACTTTCCTGATGAAAAGGCAGGACTTTGGTGGTGAATAATTCCAGCATCGCCACTGCTTTTCCTCCCTGCTGCAGAGGCAGAAAAATGCCCGTGTTTAAACCACAGAAACGGGCGGTATGGCTGAGATTAAAGCCCACGTAGGTGGTTAGATTTTCCAGCCAGAGCGGTTGTCCTTCCCAGAAGGTGTATTCCAAGAGCGAATACTGTTTGTCTTGATGGGCCATTTGTTCGGTGGCCTCTTTAAACAGGGCAAATTTGTCGGGGTCTGCGAGATACCACTGCCCAGATTTCAGTCTCAACTCTTTGGGGTGCTGATCCACAACCCAGATATGTCCGACTTCCCAGCCCAAATAATGGTTGAGAGCGAGAAAGGTGTGTTCAAAAGCCTCTTCGATGCTGAGGGCGGCATTTGCCGCTGCAGCGACTTCCATCAGCAGATGGGAGCGCTGTTGATGCCGCTTTAAGGCCAAATTGGCCTCTTCCAATTCAGCTGTACGCTCTTGAACCCGCTGCTCCAAGACTTCATTCATGTGCTGAATTTGATGGGCGGCGGCAATTTCTTGAGAAATATCTTCGATAATCCAAAGTTTGCCAATGGTCTGACTGAGGTGATTGTAAATCGGTGTTTGCGTGATTTGGGCAGTAAAGGCTTCTTGGCGTTGATTCAACAATTGCACAGGTTGCAAACGAGAGAGCCGTTCTCCCACCCCAATCGCCCAAAACTCTTGTTGCTCTTCGGTTTCAATCGCTCCCAGCCCAAGCAGGTTGGTGAGGGGCATTTGCAATAATTCGCGGCCAGAGGCTGCTAACAGTGTTTCTGTTTGGCGGTTGGCCCACAAAATTTGGTGATTGAGATCGGTATACAACACCGCAGATGGAATTG
Organism: Candidatus Sericytochromatia bacterium; assembly: GCA_018780035.1. Lineage (GTDB taxonomy): Bacteria > Cyanobacteriota > Sericytochromatia > UBA7694 > UBA7694. Next base: position 5,965 of record JADMKE010000036.1, on the reverse strand, counting down.
ACTCCAAAATGGCCTGTTGCAGGTTGAGGGTATTTTCCAGCTCGCTTTCGAGCTGTTTCTTTTCGCTGATATCCCGCCCCTCTGCCAAGAGCCATTCGACCTCATGGGCCTGGTTGTACACAGGTTTAAGCGAAAAATCCGAAACCATGAGTTGGCCTTGGGCGCCTTGGCTGTGGAGTTCGTAGCGAATAAATTGCCCTGCCTGGGCCTTGGCAATTTTCTCGCGCAAATTTGCCTGAGAGGCTTCGGATAGGCCCTGTTGCTCCCATAAATACTGGCCCTGAATCAAATCGAGTTGGTGGGCATAAAAATCCAATGCCGGTTGGTTGGATTCAATGATTCTGCCCGAGGGGTCGAGCAGGGTCATAAATTGAAAGGTATTGTTAAAAATACCCTGAAACTTGTGTTTGGCCTCTAAGAGCTGTTTTTCTGTTTGTTTCTGTTGTGAGATATCGCTGGAAATCCCAATCAAAATAGGATCTTGATCGGGTTGCTTGACCACTGTTTTGCGGGTCAAGAGATGAATTTGTTGGCCACTGCGTTTGGTGAGCACTTCTTCGTTTTCGATCACTTGGCCAGATTTGAAGGCTTTTTCATTGTTTTCCCAGTAGACTTGGGCCTCTGCTTGGGGAAAACATTCAAAGTCATTTTTATCCAGCAAATCGGCCTGTGAGACCTCTAAAAATTTACAAAGCGCCTGATTGACTGAAATAAAACGGTGTTCTTTGTCTTTGACAAAAACCGGGTTGGGTAAAAAATCGATGATCTTATTAAAATAAAAATTGGTTTTTTCAATTTCATTGATATAACTCTGGCTAAAGGTGGGGTTGTTCCAGACAAAACCAAAGGCGTGAATATGGGTTTCTTGGGGGTCGGTCAGGGCCATGACCCGCAAATTCACCTCATAGACCTTGCCAAAATGCTGATGGAGCCAGACTGTTCGTAAAGATGCTCCCCGTTTGCGTTCCTGGGTTTGGGCGATCAGCTCCAAAATTTTGTCAGTGCGGCTTGACTCTAAAATGTCTTGGACATGGGAGCCAATGGCGATATCGGCTTGGCATTGCAAAAATTGGGCGGCCAAATGGTTCAAAAATAAAAGGTGCCCTTCGGGATCAAAATAAGCAATCCCCAAGGTTGTATGATTCAAAAGAGAAAGATACAACTCCTGGTGAAACAGGCGATTTGCAGCGTTTAATTGAATGGTCATCCCCATCGCACTTCCAAATTACTTAGCTTTGTATGTCATATAAATTGAGACAGCTATCTTTATTAAACTTTATCTTTGTAAAGATTTGATAAAGGTGCCGGCTGGATTTTGCATTTTGAGGTGAAAGGTGGTCACAGATTGCTAGTTCAGTGCTTTTAACAATGCTTCGTATTCGTATTGTTCAGCCAGAGCGAGTAGCCGCTGAGAAAGGGCCAAGGGCTGCACCTGGATTAAAAGCTCTGTGATGGTCTCGCTTTCACCCAGCAGGATCGCGTTTTCAATTTGGGCTGTTAAAGCTTCGGGCAGAGAGGTGTGAACCTGTCCCGCTGCGTTGTCTGTGGGGGAGGGGCTTGCAACACCTTCTGTGGCACGCCCTTCTGCCAGAGGCAGACTGAGCGAAAAGGTTGAACCCTTTCCCTTTTGGCTTTGCACTGCCAATTGTCCGCCCATGATCAGGCTGTATTGTTTACAAATCGACAGACCTAAGCCTGTCCGATTGGGGGCTTTGAGACCCACTTCGCTCTCTGCAAACGGAGAAAAAATCCGGGCTTGTACAGGTGGCTCCATGCCAATGCCACTGTCTCGGACACTGAAATGTAAGCACTGGGTCTCTGCTTTTTCCAAATGAGCCTTGAAGGTAACTTGGCCTTGAGCTGTGAATTGTAGGGCGTTGCTGAGCAGGTGAAACAACACCTGATAGAGTTTTTTGCGATCGGTGTAGATCTGCCAATCTTGATTCGGAAAATCGCAGACAAAGGCCAATTGTTTGGCTTCGGCTTGGGGTTGAAACAGGGCCGTTAATTCTGAGAGTAAGTCCTGCAAGGAAAAAAATGTGGCCTGAAGTCCCAATTGTTTGCTTTCACTTTGGGCGATCTCCAAAATTTGATTGATCAAACGCAAAAGGTGCTGGCCACTTTGGTTAATCTCCTCAAGATATGGGGCTTGTTCAGAGTGGGGGTTGGTGTTTTTTTGTAATAATTGGCTAAAACCCAAAATGGCATTGAGCGGCGTGCGAATTTCGTGAGACATATTGGCCAAAAATGTGCTTTTAGCCAGGTTCGCGCTCTCGGCCTGTTGGCGCATCTTTTCGAGCAAGATCTCAGTTTCTTTTAAAGCCGTAATTTCCTGATGGGCGATCACGGCATGGGTTTTTCCACCCAATTCGAAAGGACGCGCCGATAACAAGAACCACAGAGTGCGCCCCCCTACCTCACAGGGATATTCCTGTTGAAAGCCCGGCGTTTGGTTCTCAAGCAGACGTTCCAGGTTTTTGCCGACGGAGTGGCTGAGGGGATCAGTTAATTCAGCCGCCAGACAGCGCTGCAAATAAGCCGTTTGCAGTGAATAACGGTGATCTTGAAGCAGATCTTGGCTGTTGAGGTTTTTCCAGCCTGCATTGATCAGCATCATTTCACCCTGGGGATTTAAGACACAGATATGGCTGGGCAGGGCATCCAAAACCTGCAGCGAAAAATGGTGGGCTTCAGCGAGTTCGCGGTGGGCCTGTTTGATCGCCAAGGTGCGTTCGTGTACCCGTTTTTCCAGGTCTCGGTTGAGGCTGCGGATCTCATTTTCAATCTGTTTGAAGGCTGAAATATTGCGGATAATGGCAATACAATTGCCTGGACCTTTAAACGAGGTAACGCCCAAAACCAGATCGGCAGGAAAAGAACCTTGGCTCAGGGAGTCAAACCACAATTCGGCTTCGCTGCGCAATTGTTCTCTTTCGGGCTCTGACCGAAAGGCTTGCCAGAAGGCTTCAAAAGAGGCCAAGGCGTGTTTCGGGATCAGCTGGGTGATCGGTTTGCCCAGTAAATATTTGCGTTCCTGGCCGAATAAGTTTTCGGCCCGTTGGTTGAGATAGACGATCCCCCCCAAGGGATTGATAATCAGCACCGCATCTGGCATGGTTTCGAGCACTTGGCGTAAATTGGCTTCGGTCTCTTTTAAGAGGCTTTCGGTCAGCCAGCGCCGGCTGATATTGCGATAATAACAGCGAATGCCGATAATTTCACCGTCAGGGCTTAAAACTGGCTCTCCACAGGCCTCAAGATAGCGAATCCGACCATCGCCCCATAAGCAGCGGTGCTCTAAAAAAAAAGCCGTTTTGTTTTCTCGGGCCTGCCAGAGTGTTTGGTGAAACCCTTCCCGATCTTCAGGGTGAACCCAATTTAAATAAGTCTGGTAAGAAACAGGAAAATCCACGTTTGCCTGACCGAGCAAAGCGGCCAATTCGGGGTTGCACCTGACCTGATTTGATTGAAAAACCCAGCTCCAGGTGCCAGGATTCAGATTGTGCTGATCGGCGAATGCGGCAGCCAATGTCAGTGACTTTCGCTTGGCAAAGGGGGTTCAAGCGAGTCCTTCGGTGCTTTGAGTGGGATTTTGAACCAAAATGTGCTGCCTTTGCCCACTTCGCTTTCAACCCCGATCTGACCGCGATGGGCTTCGATTGCCATTTTGCAAAAGGTCAGCCCCAGCCCCGAGGAGGCAGGGTCGCCATGGTGTGACAATTGGACCTGCACGAATTTTTCAAAAATTTTTTCTCTGTATTCTTGAGGTATGCCTGGCCCCTGATCTGCGATTGCAATGTAAATGGCTTGCTCTTCTTGTCTGAGTGTCAACTGGATTTTACTGCCGATATTGGCAAATCTGAAGGCATTGCTGAGCAAATTAACGATGACCCGTTTCAAGAGCTGTTGATCGGCCTCCAATTCAAGCGGGTCGGGTGGTAAGAAGAGCTCGACTTGAACATGAGATGAGAGAATTTCAAGTTCTTCCAGCCAAACTTGCAACGATGAGACCAATTCCAGCTTTTCGTATTTGAGCGAAATTTTTCCCTCTTCCATTTTGCCCAAATCCAGAATATTTTCCAGGGCCATTTTCATCCGCTCCATGATTTTGTTGGTTTCATGAATGGGGCCTACAAATTTCGGTGGGAGCGCATCAGCTTCTTCATCCATATACGAGATTAAAAGTGTCGCCGTGGTCAATGGTACCCGAATATCGTGAACCACCATATTCAGCCAAGTGTCCTGCATGGATTCCATTTCTTTTAATTGCTGTAATTGGCTTTCGAGACGCAGGTTTTTCTCTTGCAATTCTCTTTGCAGGGTATCAATGGTCAAATGGGTTTTGATCCGGGCGTGAACCTCTTCAATTTGAAAGGGTTTGGTAATATAATCTACCCCACCCTGGCGAAAAGCCTGGATTTTGTCCTGGACATCGTCCAGGGCGCTGATAAAAATCACGGGAATAGACGCCGTCTCGGGATTGTCTTTGAGTTGTTGGCAGACTTCGTAGCCGTTCATTTCGGGCATGTTGATATCCAATAAAATCAGATCAGGTTGTGAGTGGGCAACCGATTTGAGCGCCAATTTTCCGCTTGGAACAGCCCGTACTTTGTAATTGTATTCTTTGAGCAATTCGGTCAGGACTTTTAAATTGGCAGGGGTATCATCCACCAACAAAATATTGGCCAATTTGGGCGCTTCAGGCTTTTCGGCTGTCTCGCTCATGTTTCTGCCTGAAGCAAAGACGGTTCTTGCAAAAGCTGGTCGGTGATTTCTTCTGGAAGCATAAAGCGATAGCCCTTGCCCCGAAGCGTGTAAATACAATTATAACCAGGTTTTTTCTCGCTCAATTTCAAGCGGATTTTGCCAATATGAACATCCACCACTCTTTCGGTCACATCGATGGTATCTGGCCAGATGCGATCGAGAATTTCAGCGCGAGAATATGCCCGTTTGGGGTGAGCAGCCAATAAATAAAAGAGTTCAAATTCAATTGCTGTCAAAGAAACCCTCTCTTCCCCCAAATGCACTTCACGGCTTTGGCGATTGATCACCAAGGAGCCAAAGGTCAAATGTTCGGGATTAAATATGGCTCCCAGGGTTTCTGCCTGTTGTTTTATTTTTTGGCGGGCCAAAATTTTACGAATTCGGGCCAATAATTCGCCGCGTTTAAAGGGTTTGATCAGATAATCTTCGGCTCCCTGATCGAGGCTGGAGACAATATCAACCTCACGGCTATCAGCCGTTAAAAACATGCAGGGCGTCGAACAGATGTTTTTGATCTGGCGAAAAAGGTCCAAACCAAAAATATCGGGCAGGTTCATATCAATCAAAATCAGATCAAACTGCGCTGTGCCGAGCTTTTGAAGCGCACTGCTGCCATGGCTGACAGCCTCAACCTTAAATTGTTCCAGACGCAACAAATCCGCTAACAGACGACGTGTGGTCAGGTCGTCTTCAATTACCAGAATGGCTGTGGTTAAGTCTGTTGAGTCGTACATAAATTTTTTTTATTTTATCTATTCGGATTATAGCCCGAAGGGGTTCTTCTCTCAAAGTTTCGTCTTTCAACCCAGCTTGATTTTTGTCAAAATTCAATGTTATGATGGTTCCCATAGCTCTCAGGATGAAGAGTTTGTTTTTCGCTTTTTTATCTGGTTTTGGAAATGAATGACAGAACCAGTTCACAATTTAAGGGATTAAATTGCATGTTTCAAGGAGGAAACGCGTCTTATGGCTATTCGGATTAATACCAATATTGCCTCTCTCAATTCCCAACGGAATTTGGCCCTCAGCAATCAACAGCTGAACAAAACCCTCGAACGTCTCTCTTCGGGTCTGCGCATCAACCGCGCAGCAGACGATGCTGCTGGCTTGGCAGTGTCAGAAAAACTGCGTACCCAGATTCGGGGTTTTACCCAGGCGATTGCCAATTCCCAGGATGCAGGGAATTTAATTTCCACTG
>JADMKE010000003.1 GCA_018780035.1 Candidatus Sericytochromatia bacterium | reverse complement strand
CCATTTTAAGCGATCACCCTTTTCTGGGGTCTCCACTTTTTTGGGTAAAGGTCAGAAGCTCTTTCAACAATAAAGGCAAGATCACTGAGCTGTCTAATTCTGCCAAGGCGGGATAAACCAGAAAACGTTCAGCATTGTCTTGGCTTTGCAGATAAGGCATCAATTCGGACAGGACGCCTGAATCTCCCAGATGTGCTCGGGCCAGACACCAGTCCAAATGCAATTCAGAAGGCACTTTGAGTTTGATCAAGTGGGGCAAAATTTCGGCAGGTGGAGATGGAAGTGAGGGTATGGAATTGAGCAAGATTTTTAACAAGTAGGGGTTAGCTGAATCCAATTCCGATTGAAATTTAAGCCAAAATTTGGCGGGTTGGGCCCCTATCCAAGGAAGCAAATACCCGCTGCCTCTAGATTCACTTTCGTATAGATACGCGTTCAGAAGTTGGGTTTGGATTTCCGCGCTGATTTCACAGTCTGGACAGGCTTCAAAGAATTGGTATAAGGGGGCCAATAACCCGCCATCTCTGTGTATTTCAGGCAATATGCCTTTGATGCAAAGCAACAAAGTCTGTGAAGATAGTTTTCCTCTCGCCGCCATGGCTGCTAAGGTTTGCGCAAAAATAGTTTTTTGAAGTCTGTTGCCGGATTCAATTGATGAGAGATAAAGCGGCAGATCTTGCTCATTTGATGTCTGGCCCAACCAAAATGAGAGGTTCGTTGTGTAGAGAGAGGAAAACGATTCCTCTTCAGCCTTTATGAGCATGTTAATGATCAGGTTTTTGGTCTGGTGATCTGCTGGTAATTGAGAAATCCCGCTTATCAGCGTTGTCACACTTTCTTGGGGATAGGCTTGGGGATTTTCTAAAATGGCTTTGCCCAGCAATTGCCCTGACGGATTGTCTGTTGCCAGCAATGAACGAATCGCATTTGTTTGAATAAAGAAAGGAATATCAGGTTGGGCCTGACTGAATAAAAAGGTCTGAACCTCTGGTGCCGGGTGTCCAGATAAGGCTTCTAAGATGCCAATTTGAATCTCTCTCTCCGCTTGGGGATATATTGTCAATAAATATTTCCAGGCTTGGCTGTCTGTTTTCCAAATCTGAAGGTATAAGAGCACTTTCTGAATCTCTCGGACATTAACATGGTCTTGAAAGAGTTGAATTGCCAGCTCTGCCTTCATTGCAGGATGGACATTGAGTTCTTCAAGGGCACTCCACCAATCTGATCCTTCAGTTAGTTGACGGGAGCGCGCGCGAATCTGCTCGGCACTTAATGCTTTAGAAAAGCTTGGGGCCTGTTCTTGAGTTAAAAAGATCTGTATCGCTGCTTGTATTTTGGGGTTTGAACTCTTTGCGAGGGCTTGAATTTGCTCTGTATTAAAAGGGATTGCCTGTGGAAATTGCTGCAACAATTCAAGACTTTTGACCTGGCGTTTGGGGTTCTGGCTGAGCAAATACTCTAGCAATTTGGCTGGAAATGTATCAGGTTCCAGTTTTGCAAGGGAATTTATAAAGTGCCTATTCAGATCTGTTTGATTGGAACAGGCCGTCTGATCCAAGCTGCGAAAAGAGAAGTTCAGATGATCCTCACTGCAAAGACTGTGTTCTTCAAACAGGGTCTCAGTCATCGCATGGGCCAGATCCGTTAAATTGCGAGAAGCAATGAATTCCGCCGCCATGATTTTCACGCGGATGTCGGAGTCATTGAGCAACACCAATAATTCAGCTTTGCTCAATGAGCCATTTGTGCGAGTCATACCCGCCAAAGCCAGTGCACGTATGATGCCATCGGCATCTTGGAGCAAGGGTTTGAGTAAGGCACTTTGATCCTTGGGGATCATTTGATTGAGGGTATCCAGGGATTTTCGGCGATCTCTGTTCGTTTTTCCCTGCAGGTACTTTTGAACCAAGGGCAAGGCCTGTGTGTAGGGCTGTTTTGCCAAGGCCCGCCAGGCAGCATCTTGATAAGTTGGATCGTTGGATTGAATCCCCTTTTCAATCATTTCTAAACTAACCCAGTGAACAAAAAGCGTGTCCAATAAACGCGTTTGAATGTAGGGATCGGGATCCTCAACCAATTTTTTGATTTTTTCAGGGGGCAGGGTATTGGGATCTATTTTCTCCAAAACCCTGAGGCGAATAACCAGGTTGTCATTGTCCAAATACCTCAAAAATGAATGTGACCCTACAGGCTGGACATCACACTCTACTAGAAAAAGGACAGATGCTTCTGCTAATTGGGGATCTGAACTCAGAACTTGGGCCTGAGCCATAAACACAGGCAATTGGTTGATTTTGGATTGCCGTAAATAATTCAGAAGCGTGATTTGCAAGGCAGGAGGGCCATCGGCCAGAATGGTTTTGGCTGCCTCGACTTCAGCCTGTGTAAATGCCAAATCGGTTGGTTTTAATTGAAATAGGCGTAAAAATTGTTTAGGCTGGATGGGTCTTTGGTATTTAAGCAACCCCAACCAATCTCCCTCGTGAATCAAGTTGGTGAGTGCTGTTTTATACAGCGGGGAGTGGGTATCTTTTAAATACCCATTGTTGATTTCTTTCACCCGTGGGTGGGGAATTTTTGCCAAGGCCTGCAAAGCCGCTCTGTTGACCTCAGTGTCAGGATCTGTGAGAAAGGGAATGAGCAGTTCCAGATCCTGAAGCTGGGCATGTTCTCGCCACAATGACAAAACGGCTTGCCTGACCTGAATGGTTGGGCTGTTGCGCAATGGCAAAATGACGCTGCGGAAGAGTTTTTCGGGCAGATTTATAAAAACGCTTCCGAGCATCGCTTGGGCCTGTGGATCGCTGAGAAAACGCCCGAAAGCCGCTTCAATTTCTTGGTGATTATACAATTGTGGGTTTTCGTCGATAATCTGAAAAACCCTGGCGACTTGCGCCTGATTTTGGGTTGTGATCAGGCTGATTAAATGGCTCAAATCAAGGGGTTTCTGAGCTTCCTCTGCCAATGCCCGAGGACTGTATTTGAGCTTGAACCAAACCTCAATGGCTTTAAATCTGACTTCTTGGGGCAGATTGGAACTATGTAACGCTTCCAAAGCGGTGAGATAGAACGAATCTTCGAGCCTTTCCAGACTGCTGAGGGTTAAACCCAAACTCAGGGCGGGCGTCGCTGGACTGAGTAAAGAGAGATACAATTCCCGCGCCGCCTGAAATTGTTTTTTTTGCCACAGCGATTGTGCCAAAAGCCGCTTAAGCTCTGATTGAGCCAAGGTAGGCAATGTATTTTTCTGCAATTGATTCAGCGCTGTTTGAATCTGGTTTTTTTCTGTTTTGGTATTGGGGCCATTGGGCTTTAAATTCCAAGCGAGTAGTTGACTGACTCCTGCCAAATAGGAAAACGCATGTTTGTCAGCAAGCTCAATGGCCGCCTGCAGACGGGTCTGGGCTTGGCCTGGATTGCCCAATTTTTGCTCTAACTCTGCGAGCAAACCCGCAAACAGGATCTGCCAAGCGGGATGCCCCAAACTTTGGATTTGGGCATGGGCTTGCTGAATCTCTGATTTAACTGAATTTTGTTCATCGGGCTCAAGATCTTGGAAATTTCTCAAATGGGATTGAATTGAGAAATAAAGGGGCAGTGGCAATTCACTCAGATTTTGATCTTGCCATTGATCCTGTAAAACGGGTTCTTTTGCCCCTTCAACCTCTTCTAAAACGTAGCTGATTGAACCCCCCAAGCTCTGCTCTAAGGGGCTTAGCAATTCTTTGAGCCGCCGAGTTTCTATCTCAACATAGCCATTGGCCCAATAGGGCAGTTCCCAGATGGCCTGCCAATGTGTTTTGAACCATGGATCATTTAGGTTGATAATGAATGGGTTTGGCCATGTATTGACAAGTTCCAGCATCAAGGCGAGATCGCGTTCTTGTAATGTTTCAACCATTTTTTTGACGTCCGAAAGTGCATACCATGGGCGGTGGTGGTACATTTTGGCTGAGAGCTGATCCATCAGGGCCAGCCAGGCGGCTTGTTTGATCTGGGCCTTGTGGGTTGGGATCTGGGCCTGAAGGACCGATGGCGAGACCATGACTTTATCCAGCCAGGTTTTGGTCTGTTTTAAATTCCAAACTGGGGATTTTGTGTTTGGTTGAGGTATTTCAGTCGCGCTGACAGATTCTGTCCAAGCAGGCACGGCCCATAAAACCAAGACACAGAGGACCCAATGTTTTAACATAAAATCTCATTTCTCAAGGAAGTTGAACCCCTTGCAAAGACCAAAAATAGCGGTTGATAGCGTGTTGTGAACCCCATCCTACCTCTGCACGGATCTTTCTCAAATAAGAGAGGTGGTTTGGCTGATTCTGTTGAATGAGATGATTGACCAATTCTGTTATTGTCATGTCGATAATATCTTCCAAATTTGCCTGAGTCACGGAACGGGATTGTTTTGTTTTTTGCAGAGCTGTATAGATGATCTGTGATTCTGCCAAGAGAGAACGGTCTGCGTTTTTAAACAATAAATCCAGTGTTCGCCAGAGATTGCGGCGCAAAAAGTGTTGATTTTCTGCTATCCACAAGTCCGGTTTGAGCAATTGCAGAAACAAAGTTACCAATTCGGGAACCAACTCAGGACTGGTATACGCTTCAAGTTCTTTTAAATGCTTGTCCAAACCAGGATTTTGAACTGTTTGCAGAGATTGCACAAGCATTTGCTTGAGTTCAGGGTCTTGGTGGTATAAACGCCCTTTGTTAGCAGCAGCTTGGACTTCTGCCTGAGCATGTTCTTGGTATGTTTTGAGTAAAGGCAACACACTGGGATCATCCCAATGGGCGAGGATCTGCAAACCCAATGCCAATGTTTGAGGGGGCTGGGTTGAGAGCCAGGTTTTAAATTTCCCCAACAATGCGGCTTTTTTGAGAATATAATCACCTCTGGTCAGACTGTCCAGGAATTTGTCAGATCCAGGGGTTTGTTTGAACAGTGCTTCTAACATCAAAATGGCAGCTGCTGGATTCTGGTGTAGTAAATCGACCAAGGCATTGTCTGTGTAGTTTTTGAGGCTCCAATCCCCATCGTTTGTTTCTGTCTCATTCCAATAAAATGCAGGAGCTTTGAGCAAAAGCGAGGGCAAATCCACATCTCCCAATTGACCCAGCGCAGTGATGGCCATGGCACGATTTTGTAAATTCGCTTGGCTGAGCTGGGCTTCGAAATGCGGAATCAGGCCCGATTTTAAGGCCTCCCAAGGCAGTTTGGGTGGATGATAAGTAAAGAGTCTTTCAAGTACTTCTAGTGGGGCTTTTTTGATGGCATTTTCTGCTTGGGAGATCTGTTTGGGATAGCGTTTTAAATGGTTCTGAAGCCCTTGAAGGGCTTCTCTTGCAGGGACAAATCCCGGCTCCCCGTCATCGTTTTGGGGTTGCCCTTGATCTGAAATTCCCCCGATCAGAAGGGCTGGAATCCGGGGATCGTTGATATAGCCCACATTCTGATAAACCATGGCCCTGATCTTTGAAGCTTGGTTTTGCAATTCTTTGAGCAATGGCGGAAAAACCTTTAAATCGCCTTGCCGGGCGCGTGCCAGCTGGTGCTGAAAATTTAATTCAGGGGGTGGACTTAGCTTTTGCAAAAGGGTCAAGAGTTCAGGCGGGCCAGGGGGAAGCGAAAGCAACAAAAACAAAATTCCATTCAGATGCTTGGGTTGACTCTGTTTGAGATCCTTCAGAATCAAGGGCCATAACCGATGCTCTGCACCGATTAACCAAGGTAAGAGATATTCTTGACTGGGATATTCCTGTGCCACAAACCCGGCGAATAAGGCTTTGAATTGTGTCTCTGTGAGTCGGCAATCATAACAGGCACTCAGAAATTCATGAATTTTACCCGTTATATCCTGCCCCTCACCCCTATTTCCGATCAGGGGAAAGGACTTATCTAAAAAGGTCTGGGTCAATTGAGCAGGCAATTTATCCCGCTGGGCCAATTGAATCAACACCTCGGCATAAAAAAGGTCTTGGTTCAAGGGACGTTGAGGCCGTTGCGAGAACCACTGCAACAAGGTTGGGGTATCCCGTTCAGAAGCGAGGTGCTGGGCGACTTCGATCGGAATATACCCACTGTTTTTTTCAAGGCGTGGATCTTTGAGCAAGGCAAAAATGTCTTGGTCGGTTTCGGGATCGTGTTGCCGACTGAGCCAGCCCAGCACCCGTGCCAGACTCTCTGGGGCATAAATTGAGGGGTTATTCACTATTTTTTTGCGCAGATTGTGGGACGCGGGGCATTTTTTTTCCAAACACATTCCAATAGCTTCACTTTGACGTTGTTCAGGTATACCTGGTTGGGTTTGACTCAGCAAAAAAGCCTGAGCTTCGGGTAAGGGGCTTTGGACACAGAGAAGCAAGATTTCTCGTTGTTGCCAAACTTCTGTTTCGGGGTACCATTTCAGCAGAAAATTCAAAGCCAGGGGATTCTTTTTCCAAATCTCAGCTCTGAGTAGGGTCTCGCGAATCTCGAAATCGTTGCCATAGGTTTCCATCAATTCTACGGCCAATTCAGCTCCCCAAGCGGGGTGGGCTTGGAGGTCATTGAATTCGTCGAGCCATTCTTCTGCTGTGAATGTTTTCAGGATGACTTTTAATTGTGCCAGGTCGAGCTGATTTGGCAGGCGTGATTCAAGCCAGTCTGTATTGTCTTCACCACTTTCAGAGGGTGCCAAATAGCTTTTTAACGCAGATTGGGCTGCTTGACTGGGGGATTGTCTCAGGTGGTTGAGCGCCTCTTCACTAAATTTTATTTTTTCTCTATTTGTTTGAAACTGTTCCAAGGCCCATTTTTGCATCGTTGGATCAGGAGATTCTAGCAGGGCAGGCAGGACCGGTAAAACAGATTCAGGGGCTATGCGCATCAGGTTGCGGAGGATAAAGGCTTGTAAACTCAAATTGGGCTCATAGATTCTGGTTTGTAGGGTTTTGTAATTTTCTTCATTGTCCACTGTGGGATAGGGAATAATCTGTTTGAGATCCAATGCTTGCAAAAGCGCGGGAATCAAAGTTGAGGTTCCGCGGGCTTGAATCCAGTGCAAGATTTTGACTTGGACCAGTGGAGAGGCCGTTTTTAAGAGTTCTTGCAAACGGGCTTCGGGCACAGCTGTTTGGGTGCGTAAGAGTCCCGAAATGGCCAAGGCCTGAATTTCCGGGTCTGGGTCATCCAACAAAGGCAAGAGTATTTGGCCTTGGTTTAAAGTCAAAATTTGATTCATCTGATCCAGCGCTTGGCGGCGACGCTGGATATCCTGAGTCGCGTTGAGCTGATTTTGCAAAAATGCAGGCACTTGATTTTGATTCAAGCGCTTGACTGCGCGCCAAGCGATTTGGTGGGTATCTTTCGATTCAGATGAGAGCCCTTTTTCAATCAAGTCGAGGGTCAATAGGGGAGGAGAAAGGGTTTCCAACAGCTGGGCTATAATGTAGGGATCTGAATCCGCCAAGAGCGCATCCAATTCGGTCTTGCTCAGCTGATTCCAGGGCAATTCCCGCACTGCAATGCGACGAACCAAGGGGCTGGTATCTCTCAATGCATCGTGCAAAAGCAATTCTTTGATTGCCCCTGCGGGAATGATTTGCAAAATATACTGCAAGGACATCTCGCGCAATTCTGGGATTGGTTCTTGTTTGAGGCGCTTGAGTTGAGGCAAAAACCGGGAAAGTGGAAAGTCAGGGGTTTCAAAGAGTTCTGTAATTAATGCCTGAATAATTGAACCTGATTGTGTTTCAAAGGCCTTTTCCAGGCTGATTAACTCAGAGGATGTCAGCGAGGTATTTCGGTTTTGTCGTTGGTTCAATGCCTTTTTGAGCATGTCGTCTGTATAGTGTGCTGAATGTTGAAATTCTAAAACCGTTTGCCAATCGCCCAATTGGGCCAAGGCATCGAAAATGGACTGTTGTTGTTTGGCATCGGCCTGTTTTAGACGTGCCCTTAAATAAGGCAAAACCCCGGGTGACTGAAGATGTCCCAAGGTGTTAAATGCCTCCGCTTGGATGGCTGAATCAGCTGCTTGGCTCAATCGTGTTAACAGCTCAAAATCTTCTGCCTGAACCCGGTAGGGCCAAAGTGCAAGTATTGCTTTGACCACACGCGGGTCTGGGTCTTGGACTGAAGGCAAAATCTCTGCACGGAAGAGTTCAGTGGGAATATTGAGAAAAACAGTGTCAATGTGGGGCCGGATCTGTGGGTCTTGTAATAAGTTGTGTATGATTCCCTTGATTTCAGGCGGCGAATACAAAAATGGGCGATTTTCAACGGCACTCAACAAAGCCGCTTTGAGCTGATTATTCCCTTGTTTGAGTTGGTTTAAAAAGGGTGAATAATCTATATTTGGGGGCCATTTGGGTTCACCATTTACAATCACCTCAGTTTTGGGGTATTTCAGGTGTAACCAGACCTTGGCCAATTTGGCTTTAAAACCAGATTCTGAGCGTTTCATCAGCTCTTCGATCGGGCCTAATAAGAAGCGACCTTCTCCCCGCTCGATACTGTCTAAGACCAATCCCAAGGTTGGTTCTGGGGTGTCGGCAGAGAGCAAGCTTAAAAACCCTTGCTGGGCTTTTTCGACTTCCCCCATCTGCCAGAACCATTGGGCGAGATAGCGCTTAAATTCAGTCAGTGCAGCAGAATTTGCAGACAAGGCTTTTTCAATTCTGGGTATATCCTCAATAGGGGTAAAGCGAGAGAGTTCCAGAGACCGATCTGAAGTCCCATGTCCCAAGCGGATTCGTGCCTCTAAAAAAGTCAGATGATGGCGCTGAGCGATAGTTAAAGCCTGCGCAAATTGACTCTCAGCCAATTCCGTTTGATGGTCCTGAAGCGCTATTTCTGCGGACAATTGCAGGACCAGAATTTGCAGGGCAGGGTGTTCCAAGTCTTTTGCCTGTTCCAAAAGGGTTTGCACCTGTTTGCGTTGTTCTTGTTTTTTTTCTGGCGAATCATCGTTGTGCCTTAAATCCAGACTGAGTTCAAAATACCGGGGAAGTGGCAATGCCAGGACGGATGCAAATTCAGGATAATCTTGGCTTTCTGGTCGTGACATAAAGTAAAAAAAGCCCAAAAGTCCGCCTCTGTCTGGTTGAATCAATTTTCCCATCAGATCAAGTTGCTCTGAAACGGAATAACTCTCAAACCAATGCCAAATGAGAGCCGGTATATCTGCCTCAAATTGGGTACGGGCTTGCATGAGTTGAGAATCGATCAAAGCGAGATCGGGCCAGTGAAACAATCCTCTAGCCATCAAATCCAAGACCGGATCCTTTATAGCAACCAGCAATGGCCAAATTTCTGTTTGGCTATACCAAGCCTGATGGTGGTAAAGCTTGGCCGACAATTGGTCAAAGAGAGCCAACCAGAGTGCCTGATAAGCCAGTTCTCGCTGGGTTTGGATCAGGAGTTGACGTTTTTCAGGCGGGGCTTTTATAGCTTGGTCGATCCAGTTTTTAAGTGATTTCATGTTAAAAGTCGTTGAATCTGCTAGCCCCTGTTTGGGAGTTGGCATTTTTTCACCCCCTATCGCTGGCCCGTGGATGAGTCCAAAGGTCCCCAACAATCCCAACCCAAGTCCCAATTTAGACCAAGAATGCCACATTTGTGCGTCTCCTTGCTGGATTGAGTACAATGCTCCTCAATTTTACAGGGAAAGCCCCCAATGCCCAAATTATATGGCCGAATACTATCTCCTGAATCCTAAAACCGAATCAGCTCTTTCCCCCGCAACTCATCCAAATTCTTGGCTCCGACACAAAACATGGCCACCCGCAATTCCATCAAAAAGAGCTGAATCCGGGCTGAGAGAGCTTCGGGAGATTCTGTCGCCGCCTGCAAAAATGGATGGGCCACACTCACCATTTGTGCACCCATGGCCAGAGCTTTGGCGGCATCCAAGCCTGAGCGGATGCCGCCTGAGGCAATCAGGGGCATTTTGGGAGCCGCTTGACGGCAGAATTGCAACGAAAGGGGGGTGGGAATACCCCAATTGGCAAAGGTCTCTCCCAATTGGCGGCGCAATGGATCTGTGCTGCGTTGGGATTCGATCAGCGCCCAAGAAGTGCCGCCTGCGCCACTGACCTCTAAGGCTGCAATGCCCACTTCAGCGGCTTTTTTCGCCAATTCTCCCGACAGACCACAGCCACATTCTTTTAAGAGCAAAGGAAAAGTCAGCACCTGTACCAAATGGGCAATTTTGGGCCAGAGATCTTTAAAATGGGTGTCTCCTTCGGGCTGAATGGCCTCTTGCAGGGGATTCAGGTGTAAATACAGGGCGTCGGCCCCAATCATCTCGACAGCTTGGCGACAATGATTTTCGTCAAAACCAAAATTCAACTGCACGGCGCCGAGATTGGCCAGGAGCAAAATATCCGGGGCGTATTTGCGCAGATCAAAACTGGCGTGAGACGCGGGGTCCAAAAACATGATCCTTTGTGAACCCACCCCCATGCCAATCCCAGTGTTTTGTGCGGCCTGGGCCAAATAGTGATTGATTCGCCCCCCCTGAATCGGCCCGCCGGTCATACTGGCAATCAAAAGTGGGGCCGCCAGTTTTTTTCCCAGAAATTCACAGGAGAGGTCAATTTCTTCCAAACTGACCTCGGGCAACCCCTGGTGGACAAAATGCAATTGTTCAAAACCCGTGGGTTGGGTGAATTGAGAGCGGGAGCCCAGTGCCAGGGCGATATGGTCCAATTTTCGCTGACTTATGCCATGATCAGTCATGGGAAACCTCCGTTGCGGGAATGTCTATTTCAAAAACCTGGGTTGCCCCAGCCTGTTCCAGCGCCTTTTTGACGCTTGGGCTTTGGGCTTTTTCACTCAGGGCCACCATCACTCCGCCTCCGCCAGCCCCAGAGAGCTTGGCGCCGAGAGCCCCCGCTTGACGGGCGGCTGAGCAGAGGGTGTTTAATTGGGGGTGAGATACCCCCAATTGAATCAATAATTCGTGGTTGCGGTTGAGCAAAACCCCCAGGGGTTCAATTTGGTTAAGTGCCAAACAGCTTTCGGCCCGCTGCACCAAATCGCCAATTTCGCGGATCCAAGTTTGGGCTTTTTCAGGTTCTGCATTTAAACAATCTGCGACTATTTCAACCTGGGTGCGGGTTACGGCAGCCAGCCCTGTATCCGCCACAAGCAAATGTAAGGGCTGTGGCAAGGGCAAGGCCCTCACCCCTTGGCTGCGGTGGAACCAGAGCGGCGTTTCGCGCACGATCACCTGTGCGTCGATGCCACTGGGGCGTCCGTGGTAAATTTGGTCGATGCCTGAAACAAAATCCAGGGTCTGTTCTGGGCTGGGGAAGTGGTTCAACCAGGAACTGAGAGCCCGCCAAA
This sequence comes from Candidatus Sericytochromatia bacterium, assembly GCA_018780035.1. Taxonomy (GTDB): domain Bacteria; phylum Cyanobacteriota; class Sericytochromatia; order UBA7694; family UBA7694. The sequence goes on along the minus strand of JADMKE010000003.1, from coordinate 394,693 downwards.
GCGCGGCAGTGACAGCAGTACCACTGCCAAGACCTCGGGCCACAGGAATTTGGCTTTCGATGCGCAGGGTGCAATCGGGCCAAGTCGCACCGTATTCTGCCAAGGCCCGCACCAGGGTTTCAATCAGGGGATCGGGAGAAGCAAGAGGCGCTTCAGGCAATTCCCAGAGTGCAGGCAAATCGGGTGCTTCGATCAGCACACCGGGTGATTCTGAAGTTTCAATCCAGACCTGGGCCTGAAGCTGAGGCAAAGGCAAAGCCAAGGCAGGCATGTGGTGAACCACCGCGTGTTCCCCCAAGAGAATCAGCTTGGCACAGGCTTGTCCTATAGCCATAACTCAGATCTCATGGCGTGGGTGCGGTTTGCTCTTCCAAAATTTGGCGAGCGCGGCTGACAGAGACGTCTTTTAAGCTCACCAATTGAGCCGCCAAGTCGTCGATCATATCACCAGTGGCGCCGGCTGTCATGGCCACTGTGCGGGCATGCAGGGCCATGTGGCCTTTTTGAATACCATCGGTGGCCAAGGCCCGAATCGCAGATAAGTTTTGAGCCAACCCGACACAGACACAGACCTCAGCCAATTCACGGGCACTGCGCACGCGCAAGAATTTGAGTGCAATCTGGGACATCGGGTGCAGCGAAACCGCAGCCCCGACAATGCCCACTGCCATCGGCAATTCCAATTCTCCTACCAAATTACCCGCTTCGTTGCGGTACCACTCGGTCATGGCACGGTATTGGCCTGAACGGGCCGCATAAGCATGGGCAGCCGCTTCAACCGAACGCCAATCGTTGCCTGTGGCCATGATCACGGCATCAACGCCGTTCATCACACCTTTGTTGTGGGTGACGGCCCGGTAAGGATCGAGCACAGCAAAGTTCTGGGCCTGCACAATGCCTTCAATCACGTCTTCGCCGTTGAGCTTGGAGGTATTAAAACAATGGGGTGGGATTTCGACCGTGGCTTTGGCCAAACGGCGGTCGGCCAAATTGGAGAGAATGCGCAGATAAACCCGACCACCTGTGAGTTTTTCAATGCTGGGAGCCAAGCCCTCTGCGGTGGTATTGATCAAATTGGCACCCATGGCGTCACAGGTGTCGATTAAAACGTGGACCACCAGCATTTGACCATACGGCGATTCAGGGCTGCCGAGCTGACGCACTTCGATGTCTTTCACACCGCCGCCGCGCGTGACCAAATTGGCGACATACTGATTGCCTTCGGCGATGAGTTCGTCTTTGGCCGCCAGAACAGCAGCCCCCGCAGCCTCAAAGTCTTCACAATGCACGACCTGAATCTGACCAATCATCAGGGGTTCTGTGCTGGTGGTTTTAAAGCCCCCTGCACAGCGAATGATCTTGGCGGCAAAACTGGCAGCGGCGACAACAGAAGGCTCTTCAATCGCCATCGGCACCAAATATTCTTTGTCATTGATCAAAAAATTGGCGCCCACACCCATGGGCAAAGAATAAATGCCCACGGCGTTTTCAATCATTTTATCTGCTTGTTCCAGGGCCAAGGCCCCTTGGGAACTGAGGGCTTCGACTTCTTCCACACCCAGTTCGTAGACTTCCGCCAGTTTTTCGATCCGCTGCTCAATCGAGAGCAGATAAAAACCGGGTATGCGAGATGTTTTCACGCGTCTCCCGACGAGTTATCCACTCGGCCCTCCATTTTTTCGAGCGTATATGTCATGGCTTTAACAGCTTCTTTGATTTCATCTTCGCCACCGGCCAAGTGCAGGCGACCAAAGGCACCGACAGCACGGATTTCGAGAATCTTCAGCGGAGCGGCTTTTTCGGCTTCGTTGGCGGCCAGCAGAGCATAACCAGCGGGATAGGTTTCGAGTACGTAGAGGGTTTCACCGGCTTTGATCATATCCCCATGGCGCATGCGGTTGATCAGCATCGAGTGGTGGGGGTCAATGCCGGTGATCATCTGATTGGTGGTGATGGTGGGTTTGATCCGTTGGTTGATATCCATGCCCAGCTCTTCGAGCACGATGTCGCCAGCAGAGCGCACTTCGGCTTGGTCAAAATCGTGGACTTCGAGGATACCAAATTGGCGTTCCACAACCTGCATGCCTGGTTTGACCCGGGTGCGTTTGAGAATCACATCGGTCAGGCGGTTGATTTCAATCCCTGGCCCGATTTCAATAAAGAGGGAGGCCTGCCCTTCAATGGGCAGATAGCCCTGAGAGACGGTGGCCTGGAAAGCGGCGACCTGGGGCTGCAAAATGTCGATATATGTAAACGTTCTCAGTTCGATCATGCGGGTAGGTGTCCTTGTGCATGGATTTGCTGGGCATTATACCACAGGCAAAGTTAGGGCTTGCTGGGCAGCTCCCAATTCCGCGCAAGACCTTTCACTGAGCGGCTAAGAGCTTTGCTTTTGCTTTCTCTATTGCTCTTTGTAAGCGGGGACTGACCTTGCCATCAAGGGTTTGTATTTCTGGCCATAAATAAGAAAGATTTAAATGGCCGACGATTTTAAGGGATTCTTCTTTGGCATAGTCATGATTGCCATTCAGTGTTTGCCTGAGCCATTCAGTCAAAAGCGGGCCAGCCTGGGCCGGATCTTTCTGCTCCCGGGCTTTCTGGGCCAAAACTTTTGCAGCTGAGATTTGAACTGGCAGGGCCTGATCGGCCAAAGCCGCTTGAATGACCGCAAGTTCACTTTCCCCCCACTTCAGGCGTTTAAATTGTTTTAAGGCCAATTCTCTCAACACTTGCCGGGAAGAATTTATGTGTTTAAGCGCCAGGTCACGTTGAAAATCTTCAGCGCAGCCGCTCTGGAAACACGCCCACACTTTATACAGGCTTTTTAAGGGCAGGGTTTCCATTTGCTGGAGCATCCATGTCTGCACCTCTGCATTGTCTGGTTCTGCCAATAATAATTGACACGCTCCATTGAGCCGCAAGGCACGGGTATCGCCCTCCAGCCACAATTGCCGCCAAAAGGCGGGATCGTTAGTTCTTCGTTTTTTTCCGCTGCGATAGTCCCATGTGTCCCCAGGATAAGTCATGGTCAGCAATTGTAGATAAGCAGAGTCTTTAAGAAGGGGTTGCACACTGAGATAGGACTCCAGCCAAATTTGCCGATCTTGAAAGGGATCCTGTTGGGCCAAGGCGTTTAACAGAAAGCGCAGTTTTCGTTTGCTAATGGCTGGATGAAACAGGCGTTCAGTTAAAACCGCCACATTTTCGGGGGATTTAAATCGCAAAAGCGCTTTGGATGCCAAGCTAAACAGCTCAAATAGTTGTGACTTACACCAGCGCTGCCAGAGCGGCTCCAATTTTAACAGATGTGAATCAGGGGCTTTCTTCACAAAAAAAGCCAAGATTTGAATTGGCTCTGGCTCTAAGTCAGATTCCGGCAGAGCTTGAGCCCATTTAACCAAAAAATCATAGAGGGGATAGCATAGTTCTGAATACGCAAAAAATTGGGCGTATTCTTGAATCAGGCTGAGCTTGGGCTGTAGTTTGATTTTATCCAAGAAAAAAGTAGCAATAGGGTCTAAATAGTTGTATCGATAGAAAAACATCTGTCTGCACTGGGGATCTGGATGTTCAAAATAGTGCTCGAAAACAGGTTTGAGTGCGCGTTCTGAAGCAATGGCGATTAAAAATTGAAAGACAGGAGAGCTGTTTCTGAGGTCTCCAGACTTGTCTGATTGCGCATACAAATCCAACCAGAGTTCTTCGTGTTCAGCTAAATCTTTGTTTGAAAATTCAGAGAGGATCAGGCTTAAGACAGACTGCAATTCTTCTCCTTTTTTGAGGGAAACCTGTTGAATCAAACAGGTGTGAAAGGCCTGTTTTAAAGCTTTCACTTTTTTGTTTGATGGTTTTTCTGTACCCCACCAGAGCTTCAGCAAGGCCACTCTTTTTTTGTTTTCAACTTGTTCAAGCTTGTCTAAATGAGCATAGAGCTTTGTCATATTGGCCTGAAAAAACGCAGGAAAATACGCAAGCAGTGAATTTTCGTGAAGTTTTCGGGCTTCGGATTGAATAATTGTCTCTTGATCTGTGGCGTTCAGAAGTTTAAAAGTCAGCAGTTCCTGCTGAATGGCTTGAAGTTGTTCAAGGCCCAGTTCTTGGGCGGGATTTTTGAGTAATAATTTTGCCGCTGGATAGTCCATAAAACACCTGCAAATAAACAGAATCATAGTGTTTTTGAGTTCTTCTGCACAAGCCCCATGGTAAAATTTGGCTAGAAAGCGCATAGTTCAAACAGGAAGAACAACGGCCTGCAAAGCCGTAAGTTGCCGGTTCGAGTCCGGCTGCGTTTTTTGAACCTATTTGTTCTCAAGGTCAATGGTACAATTAACATGGAAGTGCATAGCTCAACTTTGGAAGAGCACCTTGTCACCAATAAGGGGGTTGCCGGTTCAAGTCCGGCTGCATTTTTGTTAAGATCTCTGCATGAATAAACCTCCCCAAGATTGGCCCTACCCCTTTAGCGAAGCAGACTGGCACAGCTGTTTAAATGTCTTGCAACACGCAGCCCTTGAACCCGACCAGGTGCCGGATTTAGAGGCCTTTAAAACCCTGGTTTCAGGCATTTACAAAGCCGCACGCAAACACAAGCGCAAAATCCAATTGCAAGCGCGCCAAGACCATGACTTGCAATTGCTGGCCGCAACAGAGCGGGTGCAAGCCGAAATGCCTTCAAGCGCTTCTGTGCCTTCAGAAACACAGCTTTTTCAGGGCAAATACTGTTATAGCTGCAAAGAAAAATACCACCAAGTGGACAGCTATTATCACCGCCTCTGCCCGGATTGCGCGGATCTCAATCGCCAACACCGCAATCACAACCTGGACTTATCCGGGCGCATTGCATTGGTAACAGGGGGCCGCATCAAAATTGGCTATGCCACTGCCCTGCGGCTTTTGCGCAGCCAAGCACAGGTCTGGGTGACGACCCGCTTTCCGGCCCAAGCCGCACACGCCTTTGCCTTAGAACCCGATTTTGCCCAATGGCAAACGCGCTTAAAGATTGTGGGTTTGGATCTGCTCAATTTAGGCGCCTTAGAGGCAACCATTGCGGAACTGTATCAAACCTTGCCCCATTTGGATATTTTAATCAACAATGCCGCGTTAACACTCTGGCAACCGCCCGCCTATTACCAGGCCCTCATGGCGAAAGAGAACCAACTGCAGGGTGAAGTCGGCGCTTTGGGACTCTTGGCTGATATGCCTCATCATCGTGCTTTGCTCAAAACCGCAGATCAAGATCCTAATTGGACAACCCTTCAGCCCTTGCCCAGCCCTGTTTCAGCGGATCACAACAGTTGGCAGCTCGAATTGGATCAGATCCCCGCCCGCGAAATGCTCGAAGTGCAGGTGATCAACCAAATCGCCCCGATGATGCTCTGCTCTCAGCTCAAAGGGCTGATGCTGCGCTCTCCTTTTGAATGGCGCTGGATTGTCAATGTCACAGCGATCGAAGGCCAGTTTTCAGACCCCCTCAAACAGAGCAAACATGTCCACACCAATGCCGCCAAAGCAGGTCTGAATATGTTGACCCGCACCGCTGCCACAGCATATGCCCAAGACAAAATACTCATGAATGCCGTGGATCCGGGTTGGGTCTCCTCCGATCAACATGCGGCCAAACAGGCCCAGACCGGCAAAATGCCCCACCAGATTCCCCCATTGGCGCTGGAAGATGCTGCATCACGCATTTGCGCGCCTATTTTGGATAGCCTCGCAGGATTTCCTGTGTGGGGCAAGTTGCTTAAAAACTACCAAGCCATAGATTGGTAAGACAGGCTGAAATCTGAGCAGGGGAGAGCAGCAGGGGCATGCTGAAATCATCGATTTGCTTCAAACTTCAATGAAAAAATTCTGAGATATTTTTTGTGAAAATAGTTGAGATTATCTCGTATCCTATCTGAGATCAAAATCTCAACAAAATAATCACAGATATTGAGGATATCATTCATGAAAAAGCAATTTCGTGTCCTGAGCGCAGCAATGGGTCTTTCACTCTTGGCCTCTTCATTGGGCTGTAGCCCAGCTACAGTAGACACGGGTAACCAACCCCAAAAACCATCCACAGGTAGCACAACTGGGACTGGCAGCACATCTGGCAACACTTCTGGCAACACTGCGGTTGTACAACCGAGTGCAGATTCTCCTATCACGGCGACCCATGCAGGAACAGCTTATAAAAATGGGGATACATATCTGATCCCAGATAACTCACCCACGGCTGGCGCTGTGGCACTCTTTTCTGAATTCCGTGAGCGGTTTACCATCGACAACCCCTCAGACAAAGACATTCAAATTGAGTCGGTGGAATTGGTAGGTATGGGCGATGTGGTGGCCGAAGAATTTATTCTGCAAGACACGCCCATTGGCTGGCGAACCGATGAAAACCCCAATCGCAAATTGGAGATCAAAGACACCGTCTTGCCTGCGGCAACGGCCTTGGATGTCTATTTCCGTTTTTATCCAGTTGCAGGCGGCGAGCGCAAAGCCCAAGTGGTGGTTACCCACGATGGGGGTAAAAAGTTCGTATTAAATCTCGTTGGCAAAGGGCGGCCGGATGGCCAATTGTTTAGCAAAGGCAATCTGGATTTCTTCAAGGTGGTGGGGTCAGTTAAAGATGAGTTGACTTCCACCCTCTTGGGAGATGACAAGGGCAATCTCTATTTCTCGGCCAACCAAAAAGAAATTTTGGATAAATTCTCAGAAGATATCCTGGTGGGATCTTTGGGCGGAGATGGCAGCAAACGCTGGCTAAAAATTTTCAATGGTCCCAACAAAGAATTTCAGCCAGACCCAGGTCAAAACAACGAAACAGGTGGAAACCAGCATTCGATGGCGCTGGGGCCCGACGGGATGTTGTATATCATGGGATCCGCCGCTTCTGTGAAACAGAATAATTTCTTTTATAACTTGATTCTCAAAGTCAATCCCAGCAGTGGAGAATTGGTGTGGGGCAAAATTTGGCACTGTGCCCAAAATACCACCACAGCGGTGACCAGTTCAACAGCTTATGGGTTGGCTGTGGATGAGAAACACGTCTATGTTACCGGGCAAACAGGGGATCCTGTCGCTAAAGCAGATGGACTGGTCTCCCTTTTGGCCTTAAATGTCGCTGATGGATCGTTAAAATACCAAAAAGCCTTTGATCCTGTTCCAGGATCGATTGACCGGGGATATGCGATCAAAAGTGATGGCAAAGGCAATTTGTATCTGGGTGGGCTCTCCAATGGCCGGGGTTTCTTGGCCCGATTGAGTGATGTACAAAGTGATGCTCCCCAGATCAATTGGTTGAAAAAAGTGGATATGGGCGTGGGCAGCAATGTCTATGGCTTGGATGTCGATAGCAAAGGGGATGTCTACCTCTCTTTGGATCGCAGAGGGGCTATTACCTTCCACTCTATTGCCAAGGTCAGTGCAGAAGGGCAAGTGATGTGGGGCAAAACCTATCCCGGCAATCAAGGAGATAAAAACAACAGCAATTTTATCAAGGTAATTGGGGAGACTGTTTATGCCGGTGGCCGTACCGGGCAATCGGAATATGACGGTCAGATGGGAGATGCCCTGTTTATGAAACTCAGTGCATCTGATGGCAAATTTGATTGGGGGATGTTTCATTTCTCTGGCAAAGGGCCTGACGAATTGGCCGAACACCGCAGCAAAGGAATGGCTCTTTTGGGCAATACCCTTTATGTTGGGGGACAGGTCTATACAGGCTCAATGAATCACAAGCGCTATCAAGGTTATTGGTATGATGCCACCAATCCTTTAGAAGACTATACTCCCACCTTGGGAGATATTTCAGGCATTGCCCTGCAGGATTTGCCCCAGGGGCGCGTTTTGGATAGCTCTTTGGCCGGCAAATGGGTTGATGCTCCCGAAGATCGGGTCAGCGTTCAAGATGCGATGGGCAAACAAGATGGCTCCAATACAGATGGTGAATTCTTTCTGTCGAAGTTCACCTTAAAATAACCCATCCGATTTAATCAAAGAGAGGGCTTGATGCCCTCTCTTTTTATTCTTTATTTTATTTTGATAGCGTTGAAACATGCCTTTCAGTCTCAAACAGCCTTTTGGGCAATTCTTTGAGAAGCATTCTTTTTGAATCATTCACTCGCTTTGGAATTGCAAAGCAGCAGAAAAAGTATTTCCAAGGCTTTGAGATCATGGTCTTTGGCAAGTAGCAGCTTTTGACATTCTTTGTATTGCCCTGTAAATAGTCAATCATGATATACAAAAACAAATAAAGTTCATGCTCTGGGTCTAATTCATCAGCTTTGTTTAATTCTAATTTGGCTTGATTGAAGTCATGTTTGAGCGCATTCAGCCAAGCCAGGTAAGCATAAATTTCTACTTTATATCTCGAATTGTCTACGGACGCTATTTCCAAGGCCAAGTTTAAATCCCTGAGTTAATTCGACAGATTTTTTTATATAGCCAGATCTCCGCCCAATCGATCAAGACCCAAGGCTCATTGGGCAGCTCATTGGGCATCATCGTTTGAATGGTGTCAAAATCTCCTAACGCTTTGTCAAAAGCTTTTAATTTCAACCACATTTGAGCACGATTATAATAATTCAAATAGATTTTTGGTTGTAATTCAATGATTAGATTCAGATCTTCAATGGCTTTGGAATAGTTATTATGCTCTTGATAGTACTTTTTTCGCATTGATAAAACTTTGCTGAAAGTTGAAGAACGGAATTTAATTTTGACAAACAATTCATATGCCTCGCTATTATTGGGTTCCAAAGCTAAAACTGCATTGATATCAGACAAGGCTTGTGTTGGATTTTCAATGAACATATACAACTGGGCGCGAGTAAAGTAAAGTTGACTGTTCTCAGGTGTTTTAACCAGGGCTGTTGAACAGGCTTTAATACGTGGTTCGACAGAAAGATTCCCATTTAAACAAATGTCTTGGGCAGATGGCTCTTGTGCATATGCACCTTGCGCACATGTCTGAAATACACCTCCCAAACAAGCAAAAAACATCGCCAAATTGCCAATCAGAGCAAGGATGGATTGAACCCATCCCTGCCTGCATCAAATTCAGGTTAAGGCCCCCAAACCGGACGTGAATCCTCACTTGGGTTTTGGGAAATATTAAGCGGAGTGCTGCCATCCTTTTTGATGACGTAGATTTCACGATTGCCATCGCGTTTGCTGGTAAAAGCCAGGTATTTACCATCTGGAGACCAAGTGGGGTACGTGTCCTGGGCTTCATTGCGAGTGAGCTGTTGGAATTGACTGCCGTCCGCTTTCGCCATCACCAACTCTTCTCCTGCCATGCGACAGTTCATATAATCTTCTGCAGCTCGTCGCTCTTCAGGACTGCTGGGTGGAAACATGGCTGAGGGTGCTGTGCAGAGACTTTGAAAATCTTTGGTATTGTTGACATAGACAATCTGGCTGCCATCAGGGGACCATTTGCCCCAATAATGCTCTCCCAGACGTCCCTGGGTCAACGTGGTAAGCCCTGTGCCATCTTTATTGATGGTATAGAGATGATCCCGGATGGGATTTTGGGTGGGATCTGTCCCTGTAAAGAGCAGTTTATTTCCATCTGGTGAAACTTGAATATGGCGCACAGGAAAGGGAACGGGATAGACTGATTGATTGGCACCTGTTCTGTCTATACGAACCAGGTGTTTATAAGGCAACGTCCCTTGGGGCAATGCTCCAATCAGATTCATGGTGAAATAGATCTGACTTCCATCAGGAGACCAAATCACTTCCTCGATCTCCTGAAAACTGGATTCGTTGTATCTTTCGGTCTGGGTCACCTGGATCAGATCCGAGCTGCCGGGTTTGCCGACCCAAATATCTGATTTTCCGCTGCGGTCTTGTTTGATCACCGCAAGGATGTTTTTACTGGAAATACCCCAGCGAGGGACATGCATACTCAGGAGTTGTTTGTAAACTGGCAGCGTTTGGTCATATTTTCTGCCGATGGGCAGACCTTCGCGATTGAGCTGGGTAAAGTCCAAATTTTGCATGTATAAAACCAAATTATAGGGATTTCCTTCGGGAATTAAATAACCCAATTGTTTGCCATTTGAGGCAAAACCCATCGAGAGATTTTCGGCACTTTGCACAGTATAACTGCCCAATCTGCGAGAAATCCCGTTTTCGTAAAGATAAGGGGAAGCCACCTGGGATTCAGGAATCGCATTTTCGTTCTCTAAACTGCCGGTCCCTTCATGATTGGGGGATTGATCGCGATTCGAAAAGTAGGCGATTTTTCCGCCAAAGCTGGAGAGCACCGGTATATCACCGGGGCCTGTGATGGGTTTGAATGGGCGATTATCTGCTTGATCTGAGGGAATGGCACTGGGCAATTTGGTGGGATTGGGAACTCTTTGACCAGTTGGCACAGAGCTGGGCGCTTCACCCGAAAAAGGAATGGCACTGGGCAAGGCACAGGCCGTGAAAAGACTGAGACTGAGCAGAGAAAAAATGAGTGTGCGTGACATAATATACTTCCTTTGATTTTGATACTCCCAAACAGATACGTCAAACGGAGAAATTTTTTCAAAGCAGGGGGAAAAATTTGATCTGGAAAAAACAAAATCTGAGTGGTACGCTGTTTATGCACAGTTTCAAGAAAAATTGAAATTCTTGAGTTTTTTTTCGTACAGTGATTTATCATGAAAAGTAATAGAGTTTGTTCAAAATGAGCTATTCTGGATTTAAAAATAAACTGCTTATGGGTTTGACATTCGCCCTATTTTCCTCACATACAGGTTTGGCTCATGCCAACCCCCTTTTCGCTTCAATTTGGGGCAGTGTGGCTGTTGAATCCAGTTCACTTCAACAATTATTAGATGCAGGTAACCGAGTGGCATTAAAAGCCTGGGTGCAACAGGCTAAACTGGCAGATTTGCAAAAGCCGATCAAATGGGATGATAGCACAGGGACACAAGTTGAAAGCAAACTCTTAATCTGGGCCGTTGTCTTTGGCGAAAGTGACTTAGTGAAAGTCCTGCTTGAAAAAGGGTTGGACCCCAATGAGCGGATTGAAAATGGGGCAAGTGCCTTGTTGCTGGCTGTGCTAAATGAACAAGTTGAAGCTCTCGATGAACTGTTAAAAAAAGGCGCGGATCCCAACGCACTTCTTCCAGACACGACAAACAGCCTGATGCTTGCTGCGCAGGCGGGCAATTTGAAAATCTTACAAAGATTACAGGCTGCTGGTGCAGATCTCAGTCAAAAAAAGGACAATGGCAATGCCCTGTTGGTTTATGCCGTTTTTGGGAGGAACTTGGAATTGGTAAAATATGTCCTCGCCAATGGCGCTGAGCTTGAGGCACACAACAATGACGGCATCACTGCGTTGATTTATGCAGTTGCAGATGGCCAAGTAGATATTGTCAAATTCTTGCTCCAAAAAGGGGCAAAAATCAAGCTTTCACAAGGTGCAAACAAGGGATTCACGGCTTTGATGCAAGCGGCTGATTCTGGAAACAATGAATTGGTCAATCTGTTTCTACAACTGAAAGCCCCTATTTCAGATAAAGAAGAAACTTGGGGCAAAGATGCTTTGATCTTTGCTGCAGAAAAGGGTCATTTTGATACCCTGCAACTCTTATTGAAACACAAAGCGAATCTTCAAACCCAAAGCATTGAAAAAAATACACTCTTGATGTTTGCTGCGGGCAGTGGCAATCTGGAGATGGTTCAATACCTGCTTAAACAAGGATTGAATCTCAAAGCCGAAAATAAATATCAGGAAAATGCCCTTTACTTCGCTGCAGAAAAGGGACATTTAAAGATCTTGGAATATTTGGTTCAAAAGGGCCTCTCGCCAAGCGCTCCATCTATCAGCAATCAGAATGGTTTTGTGATAGCCGCTCTCAATGGACATCTCAATATTGTGGACTATTTTCTCAAAAAAGGTCACAATCCCAATTTGAAACACACGGCATTTCAAACAACTGCGCTGAACTATGCAGTTATCAATGGACATACCCAGATTGTCGAGGCTTTATTAAAAAAGGGTGCAAATCCTGATTTACGTGATCCAGAAGGCAAAAATGCCTTGGATTATGCCCAAGAATTTGAACGACCTGAACTGTTAATCAGATTAAATCAGTATCAAAATAAACAATTAAGGCAAAAAAGCGCTGGACCTGGCCAATGAACAAGGCCATACAGATCTGCTCAAGTTGCTGAAAGGTAAAAAATGAAAAATAACTTCTTGTGTTTAATCTTGGCAGGTTCCCTCTTGTGCATGCCATCAGGGGCGCTATCACAGACCGCACCCCCTGTGAAAAGTTGGAGCGAAATTGAACGATTGGCCCAAACGGGAGACCCAAAATCTCAAGCGGTGTGGGCTTCGATGGCCAATATTAATGGGGTATTAACAAATACGGATTCAGATCAGCGTCAAACACAATTGCTAACTTATCTTAAAGCCGCTTTGGCGCACTCAGAACCTCAGGCCATGGCTTATACCTGTCTTGAAGAAGAGGCCGCATTAAAAGCACTATTCCCAGACGGACAAACCCGTGCACCGCTGTGCAAACAGGGTCTAAGTGAATTGGAAAAACAAGCGGAGAAAGGAGACCCTTATGCCCAAATCCTTTTGGGCATGGTCTCTGCTTTTGCTGATGAAGCCATCGTGCCCGCACTCAAAGATGCCCCCAAAGCCCGTTATTGGCTCACCAAGCCTGAAGCGCAAACGCTGCCAATGGGACAGTTTATGTTGGCCGGACTGTATCACCGGGGAGTGGGAGGAGCACCGGATTTTGCCAAGGCAGAGGCCTTGTACCAGTCTTTGGGAGAGCAAGGGTATGCTTTTGCTTATCAGACTTTGGCTGCACTTTTAAAAGATCAGGAAAAACCAGATCTTGCCAAAAATGCAGCTTTGGCGGCGGTTAAGCTGTATGCCTCACAAAAAAAATGGAAAAGTCTGATCGAATTTACAGATTATTTATATTTTTGGCAGTATTTTACAATTGCATTTGAGGCCTATACACTTGCTGCAGAGTCCGGTAACACGTTTGCCATGGCGATGATAGGAGAGCTGTTGATTGAAGGCCTTGGCATGCCTGCTGATCTTGAACAAGGCAAACGCTGGTTAGACAAAGCCATGTCCCTTCAGGAGCCAGAGGCTTATTTTTTCAGGGGACGCATGTTTTTGATGGAAATCGGGGAAAAAAAGGATCCCAATCAAGCCCTGATTCATTTTATCAAGGCTGCTGAATTGAATCAAAATTTGGGGGTTCATTATGCCCAAATGGCTTATGGTCAGGGGGGAGGAATACCTTCAGATTATCTCAATTTATTCAATTTACGCAAACAACTGTTTCCGTCCATACCCGAGCCAACCCAAGCAGAGAGACTCTTGCCTTTTGTTGTTGCCAGGGGCTATACAGCAGGGGTTCAAGATCTTTTAAGCAAAGGAGCCCGTGATCTGTTTCCCGCGTTTGAAGCTTCACTCTCTCTGCCACAGCCTCAAATTGCATTGTTGCTCTTTCGCAAGCTCTCACCCAGTCAACAAAGTCAGGGACTTTATTCTGCTTCAAATAATGCCCCTTTGCCGCTCTTTTCGCAACTCTTTCAATTGTGCAAACCAGATCTGCAACTTCGCTCAGATTTGCGTTTAAATCTCATCCAACGAGAGCGGTTAGACCATTTTAAATGGTTGGTATCACAAGAAACTCAAAAAAATTGGAAGTTTCAAGAGCGTTTGGCTCTCTTAAGTCAAGCCATCAAATCCAATAATATAAATACCTTCTTAACTTTGGAATCGATCGGAATCAAATTAGACAAAAAAGATTTGAACATGTGGTTTGAAGTTGCTGAAAAGGGCAATCCTGAATTATTACGCTATTTTAAAAGCAAAGGCTTTGGATTAAATCAAACAGATGCTTTTGGAAATGCTGCTTTACACAGGGCTTTTAGGGCAGGAAATCGCGACAATGTCTTGCAATTGGTCTCACTGGGAGCCAATCCGAAAAGCGTCAACAAACAGGGCGATCTGCCTTTTATGCTGCTCAAAGATCAGGAACTCACTTTGCTCAAGGCATCTTTGCTTGAAAAACCTGTCTTGATCGACCTCAAAGCTCAGAATGCACAGGGAATGAGTTTATTACATCAGGTGCTCCAATTGGGCAATTATGAAAGTGCGCAATTGCTGATTCAAAATGGGGCTCCGCTTCAACTGAAAGACAAGTTGAAAAGAACACCTTTGGATTTGATCCAACTCCAATTAAAGCGTTTTTTGCCCAATCAGAATTTGAAACTGGTCACCGTTCAAGACAGTTTAAAGGCCCTGAATGCCTTGCAGTTAGACCATGAAAAATTCGAACATGCGGTCAGTCAAAACATGTCGGAATTGCAAACGATGTTAGAAACCTATGCTGTCGACCATGAAGGAAATTATCCCCCAGATTTTCAGACTTTGTATCAGGCAGCAAATCTTGAAAGTGCCAAATATTGGAAAGAATTAAGTCATCCCCTTTCGGGCAAAAAAAACCACTTGGATCTGTTTCTATTGCAGAAAGACTATTCTGGCAATGAAAAACAAGCAGGTTTTGTGCTCTATTCCCCCTTGAAACAAGTTGCGGGAAAAATCAAGACTTATGAAATTCGCGGAGTCAATCGATTGGGGGGGAGCTTAAAAAAATCGGGGAAAATATTGACTTTAAAATCTGAATAAACATGCGTATCCCTACTCTGAAATTCTGTGGATTAAAGAAGCTTCTGAATTGTTTACAAACAAGCGTATTGGGATTGGTTTTGAGCCAAGGAGTCCATCTCGCGGTCCAGGCCAAACCCATTCAGAATCCAAATCGCACCATTGTGTGGCAATTGCAGGATGGCTATGAATACAAAGCGCCGATCATCATCCGAGCCTGTTCTTTGGGCCAGCTTGAAGAGGTCAAAAAGCTCTTGAAGCAAGGGGCCAAGTTGCAAGTCAAAGATCAAGATCAGAATAATTGCCTGATGTGGGCTGCCCAGAGTGGCAATTTGGAATTGGTTCAGTTCTTAATTAAGCAGGGCATGAATCCCAAATACCAAACCCATGATGGACGAAGTGCGCTGTTATTTGCGTATCACTCTCAGGCCTCTAAACAACAGAACCAAATCATGAAGCTTTTACTCCTTCATGAGGCCAATCCCAATCAAACGGTTTATGGCCCATTCCCGCTGATTTGGGAATTGGCCAAATCTGGCAATCTGGAAATGGTGGATTTTTTACTCACACAAGGCGTGAAAATTGGATTTATCTCCCCAGCAGGAGACAGCCTTTTGACGGCAGCAGTGCTCAGTGGCAATTTGGACTTGGTCAGATTTTTACATACCAAAGGCTTGAATTTGCACCACAAAAATGCAGATCGAAAAACCCTGCTCTTTGATGCCGCCCGCTCAGCCTCACTTGATATGCTCAATTTTTTGATCGAAAAAGGGCTGGATCCGCTCGCACGCGCCAAAGATGGGGAGACGACACTGATTGCTGCAAGTCAGGGTGGACAGCCCGCCAATTTAAGATTTTTGCATCAATTGGGTGTGAATGTGAATGCCCAAACTGACTCTGGCTGGACAGCCCTGTTTTATGCCGCTGTTGCGAATCATTTACACATGGCAGAGGTATTGCTTGATTTGGGAGCAGATCCAGGTATCAAAGATCAAACTGGACACACGGCTCTTAATTATGCTCAGCAAGGCTTTTATCCGGAGATGGTTGATCTCTTGAGGCAAAACCAGCGTTAACTTTTTTGTGTGAAAACAAAGCGGGTATTTGCGTATCTCTCTCTATTGACAGACAGGAGAGATTCCCATGGCCCTCAAGAATTTTAAAACCGATTCCCCGATTGCATTTCAACGTTATTTTCAACGCATTTTCCAAAAAATGGATCGTGAAATTTACACCCTTATTCGTTCAACTGAAACCCAAAAGCCGAATCAATTGCGGGAATTACAACAACTCAAATTGACGATCGAACTGCTTTTGCGTATGCACAGTTGCGACAATCTCGATGCCCTAAAATGGGAATTGCAGACCACGTTTCCCCGTTACCGGCGTTTTTTTTAATTGAGATCCCGTTTTGATTGAATCACTGGGGCTTAATTGGAGATGGGATAAAACCATTCTTCGGGGCCCTCGGGGACTGTAAAGCTCAAGAGCGTGTCCCCTTTGGATAATTCGGCCAGGGCTAAAAAGGCCGTGCCCCAGAGATCTGTCTCCAGCAATTTCAGGCTGCCATCCATGTGGGTATAGCCAATCAACAGACCGCTATATGCGGTCTGTTCGCTATTGGCACAGAAAAACTCCAGATTGTCACCTTCTTGCCAAAATTCCAAAATGAGATCTTCCCCCAATTGCAAGCGCTCTTTGCTACTGGCCTGAGGGGCTGTGACTTCAGATCCAGCAGAGGCAGCAAAAACAGCACTTTGGTTTTGGGTTAAGCGCGTGGGCAAAAAGGGGCTTAAAATCCCCTCGGGAGGTCCATTTAAGCCTTTGGGGCTGATATGTATCAGGGCTTGGGCACAGGACGTTTTTAAAGCATTTAAAGCGTGCATGGGTGCGGCCAAACAGGCCATTTGGTTTTTTTCTTGGCCTTGAAAACGGTGGATCACAGAATCTGGTCCCACAGGAGTTCCGCCCCGCAGACCATCATGGGCTTGCCCCTGATATGCAGCCAAGGCCTGCTGTAGGGCTTTCTCTGAGATTTCCCCCCAGCACTGATCGAGCACAAAACTCAGACTGGGGGTGCTGTTCCAAATTTCCAATAAGATCTTTTCAGCAAAGGGGTTTTCGCTTTCAGGCAGGATCAGATCCTCATGAGAAGCCATTTCGAGCAATTCAGTCAAGGGGCAGAGCAAAATTTCTTGAAAACGCCCCAAATGATGTTGGCCGATTTCAAGCAAAACAAATAGCCGCAAGCTTCCAGTCTCAATGGGACTGGCATTCGGGCTGCGCAGACCCGCGGGCAGAACGATCTGATCTGGAATTGACCAGATTTGCCCAGGCCTCAAGCTGGGCTGGGTGGGTTGAGGCACCTCTGGAGGCAATTGTTGATTTTCCCATACCCGCTGGGCTTCAAAACCAGAATCAAGTTCAACCAAGCTCTCTAACTGCGCGTCTGAAATTGTGAGCAGATCCGGGCTATCTACACTTTGTTGGTAGCTGTCCAGAAGTGATTCTAAAATGCTTGTTTGCAGGTTCATAACTGACTTAACAATCTTTCTTGTTTTGGGCTCATGCGCTCAATGATCTGCCTGTCTATAGCTTAGTTCAGATACGAACATGAATCAAATTAAGACAAGTCATAATTCAGATTAAGATTATACTATCGTTTTTTTCCTGTAAAATACAGCAGAGGAAAACCATGAGTCAAACGTTTAGCTTTAAAGAGGCCCTGCTCACTTACCAGTCTGCAGGAAAAATGTCACGTGAGCTTTTTATTCAACTGCAGCGGTATGCCCATCTGGTTTTGCGCTCAAAAGGGGTGCAATCGGCGGAATTGATTGAAGATGTCTTCGGCCTCTTTCTCGAAAAGCTTTTGAATTTTAAAAGCGTGGTCTACCTCAAAATGCGGCTCTACAACGAAAAACAGGTGCGTTCGTTTATTTCACTCACACTGCATTCAGTTCTGATTGACTATTACCGGCGAGAAAAAGCAGAACGCACCCAGTCTTTGGATGAACTCGAACCCTGGCAGGCAGAGTCACTCTTGCCTGAAGAGAGTTGGCAGATCTATCGCCTGGAGGCCACCTCTTTGTACAAACGCCTCTGGGGACTTTTACCTCGGGATCTGCAGGATCTCTTCTGTCTGCTTTACGATGGCGGTTTGAATCTCGAAACTGCCGCCGAAAAACGGCAGGTGTCTTTGGGCAAAGTCCACAAAGACAAAGCCCGAATTGGAGAAATTATCGCCCAGGAATCCAGCTTGGAAGAGGTGGCACAGATGGTTTATCGCTTAATGGCATTGGAGTTTTGCCTGCAAGGGGCCTGTCGGCTGCCACTTTCATCTTAAGCTCAGTCCAAGATCAGGGCCAGAGACGTTTCCGCCAATAAATAGCTGGAGCGGTGATAAGGGTCGATTTGAATCAACATATCCCTGTCCCGTTTGAGTTTTAAGGCCTGATCCAATTGCTTGCGTTGGAGGGCCACCCGCATTTGATTGTGGAAGACCTTCGCCAAATGTGAAAGCTCACGGGTTTTGAGCAAAATGCTTTCGGCCTGTTTAAAATTAGCGTCAGCCGCTTGTAAATCTTCCCGGCTGAAAGCCACAACACCCAAGGCATGATAGACACGCTCCAAGCCATCGAGCTGTTTGGCGTCCAACACCTCACGGGAGGCTTTACAAATGGCGTAATGGGTTTCTGCTTGGTCAATCTGCCCACTGAGCCAATAAAAATGCCCCAATCGCAGGGTCACCAGGTCTTGGCCCATAATATCTTGCACCTCGCTGAAGGCTGCTTGGGCCTTCAATAAATGGCTGTGGGCAAGTCCCAAATCACCACTGAGTAGCCCATGCAGACCCAGATTTAGGTCGACATAAGCCAAACCTCGGCGATCTTCAGCGCTTTGGAGCAAGTACTGGGCCTGTTGAAGATCCGCTTGGGCAGCCTGGATTTCTCCCAATTTGAGAGCCACACTGGCCCGTTGGTTGAGGGCCAGGCCCTCAATCCGGGCATCTCCCAAACGCTGGCTCAGGGCTCTATTCTGGCTAAAAATCGCGTGGGCCTGGGCGTAGTCCCGCAGGGTTTCAGACAGAAGCCCCAAATTGTGATTGACATGGCTCAAGCGCAGCAAATTACCCGTTTGCTCCAGATAGGTTTTGCTCTCGCCAAAATAATAGCGGGCCCGTTTAAATTCCTGTTGGTAAAAACAGGCCGCCCCAAGCCGGTTGTAGACCGAGGCCAGACCGGCTGCGTGTTGGTGTTGGGCATAGATCTGTTTGCTCACCAAAAGATCGTTTTCTGCCATTTGGATTTGGCCCGCACGAATGGCTGCATAACTCATGGTTTCAAGCAATTCAGCCATCTCTAAACTCTGTGGAACGGAATGCCCCAAGGCTTTGTAAAACAGGGGTTGGGCCTCGCTGTAAGATCGTATCTCGGCAGTGCGCTCGGCCAGGGCCTTGTAGACCCTGTAAAGCAAGGCCTGATCGCCCAATTGTTCGGCCAAAACCTTTGCCTGTTCGAGTATTTCCAGCGCATGGCTGGGCTCTTCCAATGCCGCTTTGTCAATCAAACACGTGGCAATCAAAAGGGGATTTTGGCTTTCTCGCGCCAGCGTTTCACTTTGCAAACAATAGGCTTCGGCCTGTTCCCGATCTTGACTCAAGAGAGCCACTTGGCTCATTTCGCGGTAGAGTTCAAGCCATTCAACCTGTTTCGCGGGATATTGACTTAGCAAGTGGTGCGTTTTTTGATACCAGCCAAAGGCAGGCTCAAGATGCCCTTTGCGCCGAGCGCTTTGTCCCGCCAAAAAACTGGCTTTGAGCGCCTGATCGACCTCACCGGAGGCCAAATAATGGTAAGCGCAGCGCTCGGGATCTGCGTTCAATTGATTCTCAAAATACCTTGCCAAGATCAGGTGAATCCGGCAGGCTTTGTCCTGGGCCAAGTGTTTGAGTTGTTCTTGGTAAAGCGGATGCGAAAATTGATACTGCTGATGGCCACTTTCTGTCAAAATTTGTTTGCGCAAGGCATTTTCGAGACAGGTTTGGATCTGGGCTCCGGGTTTTTGCAAAATCGCAGCGAGATCTTTGAGTTCAAAGGTCTCTCCCATAAAGGCTGCCAACTGTAAAATCTGACTCAATTCGGGCAAACTCTCAAGATCGGTGCGAATCATTTTTTCCAATTTGGTGGGTATGGGTAACTCTGCATTTGTCCGGGTAAAGAGCCAACCCGTATCAGGGTTAAAAAGGATCCATTGCTGCTGTACCAACCAGCTCAAGGTCTCTTGCAAATAAAATTGATTGCCTGCGCTGACACGCCCTAAGTTTTGGTCAAAATCTGCTGGAAAGTGGTTGTCTGGAAAGAGTTCGCCTAAAATGCGCCCAATCGACTCTGGGCTCAAGGGGGGTAAAAGCAGGCCGATGAGACCAAGATCTGAGAGCGTCTCTGGCAAGTGCTTGGAGCTGCCGGTCAGGCAAAAGAAAACACAGTCATCTGCTTGTTCTATCAGGGCCTTCACAAAAACGAGTTCACTGGGACTCAGGCCCTCGATATCATAAATTTTGATCAGGATTCGGGGCCAAATCTGGCCCAGGTCTTTGAGTAAACGCAAAGCGGCAAGAAAGACTTGACCCGCGTCGATGTCTCGGTTGGGAAGAGAATCTTGCGCTAAAATGGCCCTGTGTAATAGAGGCAAATCCTGACCATTAAAACCAGGCTGGGCCAGAGCCAGACTTAATAGGCGTTCATAAAAGACCTTTGCAGCCGAACCCTGATTAAATTCGCCAGATTTTAATTCCAAGCAGAAAAGCTCTTGCTTCCAGGTTTGCAGCAATTCCCGTTTGCCTTGGCCACGGGGCCCCCAGAGGTAGAAACCTTTGTCTGTCCCTTGACGTAACAAGCCCGCCATCTTTTCCAAGGTCGGGCCCTGAACCTCACTTGAAAAATGGGGGTGGAAAGCGATCTCTACCGATTCAGCAGCCAGCTCGCTGGCAAACATTTGGCCGTGAAGATCGCTGTATTGCAAGTGCAAGGCGGGTAAAACCTGAAAGCCGGGCACCCGAGCTACCAGAGCCAAATGCAGTATCTTGCTTTCAAAGGGAGCCAATTGAGGAGGTAAAAAGGGCAGAGGAGCCTGGCTCTCAAATCCCAAGGGAAGGAGTTGCTCCCGATTCCAATGCAAGGCCTGGGCCAGCACAGAGCTTTGATTGGTGAGGGTCAAGCTGAGGGTCAGCTCTGCTCCCGTTTGGGGAGGAAAGGGAGTCAGTCGCCGCTGCAGGACAATGTTAGGAGGCTCTTTTGTGCAGATTTTGATGGTTTGAGTTGCCATCGGCGCCAGTGAAAAAGACTGCCCCTTTTGGTACCTGTATTGCAGTTGCCCCTCTGGATAAAGATACTCACCCGCTTGGGGAATGTGTAAATGATAGGCGATTTCTACACTTTCACCCGCTGCCAATGCGCCTTTCCAGCTCAGTTCGGCGGGCTCAGCACGCAAGCCAACTGGCAGCTGTTCTGTCCATTTCACCTCTGCCATCGGCAAGGGGCCAGGATTGCGCAAGTGAATCTGAACTTGCAATTGATTCGTAAATGCAAAGATCTGTTTTGAGTCCTGCGTAGTTAGAGCAGAAGAAAAATGCCTTTGCCACTCCAACGGGCTTTCTGGCAGGTTTGGGCAATCATTCGGACAGGCCCATCTCTCCTCCCGATTTAAACCCCGGTAATAAGGGGTTTGCTCCACCATGCCATCAAAGATCAGCCACTCACAGGGTTTGTCCTGGTTCGGCAATTTAAATAAAGCCAGCGGCAGCTTGCCCGTTTGCTCAGAACTCACCCAAACTGAGCCCTGCATTTGCAAACGCAGGGGGGCATAGAGACTTGGCAAGCTTAAACTATTGAGCATAAATCTGAATCGGGCCCAAATGGCTTCTGGCCCATTTTCAGAGTTGTCACAGCTCAAAGCGGAGACAAACGTCAATAAACGGCCCAAAGACTCAGCGGTTTCTGGATCTTCTAAACTGCGTATAAAAGGAGCAGAACGCAGCAAGGCCAAAAATGGCGCGATCGGCAAGGGACTCGGCAATGCTCTCAGGGCTTGAAAAAGGGTTTCCTGATCGCGGGGTTCGGCTTTGAGCAGAGCCAAAGAGAGCAGGTACATGCCAATAAAATGGAGGCTTTGTCTGTGCCACGTTTCGAGTTTTTGTGAACATTCCAACCAAGCAACACTGTGGTTCAAACCTGCCATGGTCAATTCATGGGCCTGGACAAAAGCCTGAGAAAGGGATTTAAACTCTTCTGCCAGGGCCTCAGGTAACAAGGGCAGGAGTCGGCTTTCCATGCCACGCCAAGCGGGCAAGCCAGGCAATCTGAGCTGCAGGTTTTGGTTGTTTGTCGGGAGATTTTGCAGTTGGTGCGACAGTTTTTTGAGTTTATCTGCGCCAAAACAGGCCAGAAAAAGTCCATCTAAATCTGAAACCAATTCAATTTTCAAGGCATCTTCTGGGGCCAGATCCAAGAAGTAGAGAAATTGCCGATCGTGGATCTTTTTCAGGCGAATACCCGCTTCGGGCAAGGCCTGCAAAGGGGTACCCACGGGTAAGTAGAGGGTTTGAACACCGGCATCAAAGGCCGCTTCAAGTTTGCCATAGGGCAGGTCGAAGCCCTGAACGGGTTCAATTTGGCCTGTATCCCTGCGCACGAGGCCACTAAAAGCCTGGCCTGGTTCTTCGTGTTCAAACAGCCGCTGCAAGACTGCGCCCACAAAAGCCAAACTGGCAGATTCATCCATCAGCCTGACATGGTCGGGAAAAGCCACTTCTGCCCAGAGCGGGAAAGCGTCTTCCAAGGCCAATTGTTTGCCCAGCCACAGGCCTGTGGCCTCCAGCGCCAAATGGCCCGAAGAGAGTATCGCAGCATCTGCAAAGCGGGCACTCAGATGTAAAGGCGGAAAGCGGTCGGTGTATTTGAGTTGACGCAATTCGAGCCCACAGGTGGTGCCATAAACGTCAGATTGTCCCGAGCGGGTAATAAACAGCGCGGTACACGGCATCAATCCTGCTGCGATTAAGTTTGCTTGTGCTGGCGCAGCCAAACTCTGACCCAGCGCCCACAATGCCTTGCCTGTTTCGGGGCTGATCTGGCCCCGGCGAGCAGCTTGTTGGAGCAAGGCCTCACCATGGGTTTGCCAAAAGCGCGTGAGCAATTGCCACCGCCCCCACTGCCGGGGAGTCAATTCACTGACCGAAGCCGGGCGCAGGTTCTGCCAATGGGGCAAAAGTTGATTCAATTGGCTGCGAATCCGGGGATGTTTGTGCAATTGGCTCAAACCTGAAAGGGCGCTGAGAATTTCAGCAATGGCCAAAGACATCTTTAAATGTGCAAAACGGGATTAATGATGAACAAAGACACCCACCACAAAATCGCCTTTTTCGGAATGGTGGCTGATCAAACCGAGGTGTTTTTCTGCGAAATACCAAACCGTTAAATCTTCAAAATTTCCGACTTTCGCAGGAAAGATCTGAGCAAAAGGCAAGGAGCTTGGGACTTCTGAAAAAACGGCCAATATGTCTTTTAAAGGGCTGGGTTCTGGCCCCAAAACCAGCGGTTCTTGTTCAGGGGAGGGGGCTGGCAATTGAATCGAAGTGGGCAAAAAGACCAACAGGGCTTGCAAATTGCCTTTTTCGGGATAGAGCAATACCCGCGAGGCGTTTTCTGGCAAAAGGCTGGTATGCAAGACTTGGGCTTTGGCAAAGGGAATGCCTGGGCAAATCCGGGTATTTTCAATTTTGAGGCAATGCCCTTTGGCACGACTTTTGGGAATTTCAAGCGGGCCATCTCCGCTGTTTTTGAGGCTTTGCAGTGATTCTTCACTCAGCAAAATCGGGCCTGGCACCAGAGCCATGACAGGGGTCTGGTGCAATAAAAAAGCCGCTAAACAAGTCAGAGATAAGATTTTTTTCATGATCCTAATTTTAGGCCTATCTCCTGGGCTTGTCCAGAGCCCTTCTGAGAGGGAGGGTGTTATAATGAGCTAACAGCAACACTGACCGCCCAAGTGACGGTCTCGCAGGGAGAAAAGGGAATGAAATACAAAGCCACATTGGACTTTGCTCAGACCATGGATGCCAACGATCCCCTGCGCGAATACCGCAGTCAATTTTTTCTTCCCCCCGGTAAATCCAGGTTCGAAGCCATTTATCTTTGCGGCCATTCGCTGGGTCTGCAGCCCCGGAGTACCCGCAATTTAATCGAAGAAGAGCTCAAAGATTGGCAAAACTTGGCAGTCAAAGCCCATTTTGAAGGGGCCCACCCCTGGATGTATTACCACGAAATGGTCACCGATTCCTTGGCCGCTCTCACAGGGGCCCGCCCCATGGAGGTGGTTGCCATGAATTCACTCACAGCCAACTTACATCTGATGATGATCAGTTTTTACAGGCCCACCCTCGATCGCCCCAAAATACTGATCGAAGGCCCGGCCTTTCCCTCAGATCGGTATGCGGTGATCTCTCAGATGCAGTACCACGAACTCGATCCAGATGAATGTTTAATTGAGATCAAACCCGAGCGCGACAGTGGCGGTGTGAGCACCGAGCAGATTTTGGCCGCGCTCGAAGAACACGGCGAGGATGTCGCCTTGGTTTTGCTCAGTCCCGTGAATTACACAAGTGGTCAATTATTGGATATTCGCGCCATTGTGCGTGCAGCCCAGGCGCGCGGTTGCAAAGTGGGATTGGATTTGGCCCACAGTATTGGCAATGTTGTCCTCAAACTCCATGAATGGGATGTGGACTTTGCCGTCTGGTGCAGTTACAAATATCTCAATGCGGGGCCCGGAGGGATTGGGGGGTGTTTTGTTCACTCCCGCCATGCCGACGACAATTTGCCGCGTTTGGCAGGTTGGTGGGGCCACAATCAACAGACCCGTTTTATGATGCCCCCAGATTTTGAGCCGATTCTGGGAGCAGAGGGCTGGCAATTGAGCAATCCACCCATTTTAAGTTTGGCCAGTTTAAGGGCTTCCCTGGCGCTTTTTGACGAAGTGGGGATTGAGCGATTGCGCGCCAAAAGCCGTTTATTGACAGGCTATTTGGAGTTTTTACTGGCTGAAGTGCATTCAGATAAAATCCGCCAGCTCACCCCCAAAGACCCGTCTCAGCGCGGATGCCAGATTTCTTTGCAAATCAAAGGCGGGCGAATATTACATGATCGCCTGCAGGAATTAGACATTATTTGCGATTGGCGCGAACCAGATATTCTGCGACTGGCCCCAGTGCCTTTTTACAATAATTTTTCAGATATCTTCCAAACCGCAGAAGGACTCAAACAGGTTTTAAAAGTATGAATGAACTGACAGTAGTGGGTTCGGGACTGGCAGGCACCTTGCTCAGTTTGGTTCTGGCCCAAGCAGGGCATGGCGTGCGTTTGTTTGAACGCAGAGCAGATATGCGTAAAGTCCCGCAGGGTGCCGGTCGCTCGATCAATTTGGCTCTTTCGGCGCGTGGACTGTTTGCACTCGAAGAGGTGGGACTCAAAGAAGCCGTCATGCAAGCGGCGATCCCAATGCATGGCCGCATGGTACATGATCTCAGCGGCAAACTGAGTTTTCAGCCCTATGGCCAATCGGGAGAATATATTAATTCAATTTCTCGGGCCGCCCTCAATCAAACGCTGATTCAGGCCGCGGAAGATACGGGCAAAATCCAAATCGTGTTTAACCAGCGCTGCACAGGTTATGACTTCGCCAAACACCAAGTTCAGTTTGTCGACGATGAAAACCAATTTAACTACGCCTTTCAGGCCAGTGGGCCAGTCTTTGGGGCCGATGGCGCAGGTTCGCCTTTGCGCCGGGCACTGGTAGAACGTGTGCGGGTGAATTATGCCCAGGATTATCTGGAATACGGTTATAAAGAATTGACCATTCCCCCTGGGCCCGACGGTGGCTTTCAGATGGAACCCAATGCCCTGCATATCTGGCCGCGCAGCACCTTTATGTTAATTGCTTTGCCCAATCCCGATGGCAGTTTTACCTGCACCCTTTTTTATCCCTTTGACGGGCCGCAGGGGTTTGAACAATTGCAAACCCCCGAAGCGGTGCAAACCTTTTTTGAGAGCCAATTTCCAGATGCCCTGCCGCTGCTCTCAGATTTGCAAACTGAGTTTTTCCAAAATCCAACGGGGGCCTTAGCCACCATTCATCTCTCACCCTGGTACAGTGGCTCAGAACTGCTCTTGCTGGGTGATGCAGCCCATGCAATTGTGCCCTTTTTTGGACAGGGCATGAACTGCGCTTTTGAAGACTGCACCGTACTCAGTCAAGTGATGAATGAAATGGGGCACAGCGCCCATCCTCAATGGGAACCTATCTTTCAGACCTACCATCAGCGCCGCAAACCCGACGCTGATGCCATCGCCGATTTGGCCTTGGAAAACTTTATCGAAATGCGTGATGCCGTTGCCGATCCCGGCTTTGTGCTGCGCAAACAGGTCAGCCTGCTGCTGGAAAAGCGCTTTGGCCGACAATTTATTCCCAAATACTCCCTGGTCAGTTTTCACCGGGTGCCTTATTCTTTGGCCAAAATACATGGGGAATTTCAGCAGCAATTGCTGGAACAACTGTGTGAGGGTCTAAATGAAGCCGAAAATCTGAACTGGGACTTGGCATCGACCCTGATTGAACACTATTCTCAAACTGCTCCGAATTTGGGAACCTTTTTGGAGCAAGAAGTAAATGCGCCCTGATCAACAATTGAATCAAGCCTGGCTGAATCTCTCAGCAGGCCGCTGGCAGGATGCCGAAAAATCCCTGCTGCAAATGAGTTTAAATTCTGAAGCCCTCGCAATGTTGGGCTCCCTCTATTACCAACAAGAAGATTACGAAAAAGCCATTCCCAAACTGGAAAAAGCACTTAAACTGGCCCCCAAACGCCATGATCTTTACCCTTTGCTTGGGGCTGCTTTACAGCTCTCTGGAAAGGTGGAGGAGGCCTTGCCTTGGTACCAAAAAATTCTCAAAGCAGATCCAGACAATCCTTCTCATTTGTACAATTTGGCTTCGGCCCTGAAAGAATCTTCCCAATATGCTGAAGCAGCTCAACTTTTTGAAAAATTGATTGCCAAACACCCGGAACATCTGCGGGCCCGCAATAATTTTGGCGTGGCACTCCTGGCTCTCGGCCGCATACCAGAGGCTTCAGCTCAATTTGAATGGGCCGTAAAATTGGCTCCCGATTATGCTTTGGCTTGGATCAATCTGGGTGATGCCCAATTACAATTGGGTGAGCTACAAAAAGCGCAATCGACATTTGAACGGGCTTTGGCCTTGCTGCCTGATGATGCCTCACTGTTGGCAAGATTGGGACGGGTTTGTCAACTCTTGGGCCAATTGGAAAACTCTGCCAAATGGCTGAAAAAGGCGCTTAAATTCAGCCCCGACGACGCCACGCTCTGGCGCAGCCAGGGAGCCACATTGCAGGCCTTGGGTCATTGGCCTGCAGCCCAGGCCGCGTTTGAAAAAGCCCTGGCAATCCGCCCAGAATATGCCGAAGCCCGCAATAATTTGGGCAACTTACTCAAAGAACAGGGGCAAATGGCAGCAGCCCAGTCCATGTTCGAACAGGTGCTCAGCCAAGCGCCCAGCGACGCTCAGCGCATTCGCTTGGCCACCTTGGCACCGCCCGTCTATGCCAGCCTCGAAGAGCTAAAACATTGGCGGCAGCGGATCGAAAAAGAGGTCGGGATCTTGGCCGAGCTTCCCTTGCGGATTGTGGATCCGCTTGCTGAAATTGGCCAGGCCAATTTTTATCTGGCTTATCAGGGGTATAACGACAAAGAGTTGCAGATGGCCATTGCCGGACTCTACCGCCCGCTACTGCCTGAGCAGGTTTCCGCCAAGACCCCACGCCCCCAAAGTGAGCGCAAACGCGTTGGGTTTTTATCGGGCTTTTTTTACAATCACAGCATTTGCCATTATTACACCCAACATATTTTGGGCCTGGATCCCGAACATTTTGAGGTCTTTCTCTTGCTGGCTCCTGGCAATCCCCAAGACAGTGCCACCGATCGCCTAAGTGCCTTTGCCTCTCAAACCCTGCGTTTGCCCCGCGACCTGGCGTTGGCCCGCCAACAGGTAGCAGATTTGCACCTCGATGCCCTGATCTATCCAGATATTGGCATGGAGCCCTTTGGCTATTTTTTGGCCATGACCCGCTTGGCTCCCATTCAGGCGGTTTTGCCTGGGCATCCTGTGACCACGGGAATACCTACCGTGGATTATTTTGTCTCCAACGCCCCGATGGAATTGCCCGAAGCGCAGGATCATTACAGCGAAACCCTGGTAACCTTGCCTGGTTTACCCGTGTCTTATGCCAAACCCGAATTGCCCAAAACCTGGCTGAGCCGCACAGAATTGGGTTTGCCCGACAACAAACATCTCTATCTCTGTGCCATGACCTTGTTTAAAATCCATCCCAATATGGATATTGCCTTTCAACAGATCTTGGAGCAAGATCCCCTGGCAGAAATTTGTCTCTTTCGCTTTCAGGAGACAGGGCAGCACCTGCTTTTAAAAGAGCGGTTTGAGCGCAGTTTGGGGGGGCTGGCAGAGCGGATCCGGTTTTTGCCCTGGGCCCCCAAAGCGGCCTTTTTCAGCCTGTTGGCACAGGCCGATCTGGCGCTCGACTCTCATCCCTTTGGCGGTGGCAGCACCCATTACCTCACCCTGGCCACCGGTACCCCCGTTCTCACCTGGACCAGCCCCTGGTTGCGGGGCCGCAGTGCTGCGGGGATGTACCAATTATTGGAGATCCCCGAACTGGTTACAGCTTCTGCAGAGGCCTTTGCGACAAGGGCTGTGCAAATTGCCACAGAACCAGACCTGCGCCAATCGCTCTCAGAACGGATTCATGCGGGTCATTCGCTGCTCTTTGACAATCCCCAAGGCCCACGTGAATTTGCAAATTGGCTGGCTTCTCTTTTAAAAATTTAAGCAAACTTTCAGTTTCATTTTCAAGTTTATGCTTCTTTGCTCATATCCATCGCTTAAAATAAAATGAAGTCATCCAACCACAGGGAAAATCACTACAGATGGATTTTAGAGCATTGGCTGGTGCCCGAGCACAATGGGTATCAGAGATAAGTGCAGGCCATGAAGAGGTTTCGGAATTAAGCGCATTTCAAGGCTTTTGCTGCCTGATGGCAGCAGAAAATAAAGGCTTTGAGTCTCCCGATCTGCTCAAAAAAGCTGCAGATGCCTTTGCCATCAGTGTGCAGTACAACCGCAAAAATCCCCAACCTTTGATTGGCCTTGCTTACCTCTTTTTACTGGTCAAAGACGCAAAAAGTGCTGCGCCTTATTTGGCTCAAGCGGCCCAATTGGCCCCCGATCATCCCGATTTGGTGGCTTTAAATCAGTGGTTATTGGGAAAAACCCCTGAAAGGCCTGCCGATCTGGAGTCGGATTTGCATTTTGAGCAGGTTGAGCGCTTGATCAGCCAATCGGTCCAGCAATACCTGCAATTGCATCCCTTGCCATCGATTGAGCCCCAAGTCTTTCTGCGTCTGCAGCAACAACAATGGGCCCTGCGCGAACTCTGCGAGCGTTTGCACAGTCAAATTACGGGCTTACAGACCGAAAACGAAAGTTTTGGTCTGGATTACCAACTTGCTCCGCTCTGGGAGAAATTAAAGACCTTTGAAGTGGCTGTACAAGTCTCTCAGGACTATCTGCGCCTGATCAAAGGGATTCAAACAGATATCTCAGCAATTGAGGATTTGAGTCAAACCCTGCAATTGCGATCAGAACAGGCCTTGCTGGATGCATTGGAGCAAAAATTGGAACTATTTTTGGATCGCTGTGATGCCATCGCTGACCAATTGGACGATTATGACCGGCAGGGATTTGAGATTGCAGGCGTGGAAAAGTATTACCAATCCCTGTGTCAAAAAATTGAATTATTACAAGAGAGCGTCGAAGACAATCTGGTTCGCTTTCAAACGCTGAAGAGGTAAATAGATGCAAGTTTCTCCTGTTCGCTCCAATGCGATCGTGCCCATGCAACCAAATGCAGCTCCCAGAGGCCCTGAGGGAGTGGCCTTTCGCGCTGTACCCAAGACAGAAATGGCCCAACATGAGCAAAATGCTCAGACATCTTCATCCTCAATTCAGCGCAAGGGCTGGGGGCTTTCGCTGCAAACCACCACCACCGCCAAAGCTCTGGGCAGCAAAGAACAGATTGATCTGCTCAAGGCCAAAATTGATCAAATCAAATTCTCAGCAGACGATCTTCCCACCAGCAATCCCCTGAGCAAGCCTCCACCCAGCAAACTCGAAACGGTGGGCAGCTACCTCAGTTATTATGGCAAAGGGCTTTTTCGGTTTGTCGAGACAGTCACGGTATTGCCTCTGTTGGTGGACAAAGGGGCCCGCAAAGACTTAAAAGAGCTCATGGGCAAGCTCAAAGACAGCTTTGACAGCAGCATTAGCAATTCTGATGCTGCAGTGGGCAATAAATACATCCGCGAAGGCCAAACATTGGTCCAACAAGCCAACAACCTCGAAAAACAAGCAACATTTACTTCGCCCACAGTCGAATTTGAAATGCGCCAGGAATTGGGAAATACGATTTTAATGCGGGATACCCTCCAGGCCAAACCGATCCGCAATCCAGAAGAAGAGAGCCAATTGGGACGTTTGAGCGAAAAAGCCAATCTCTTGGACAGCCATTTGGCAAAAGTGGATCATTTACGCCAACAGGCCAGTCTCTTGCGCAAACAGGGTGAAGCAGCCGTCGGTCTGGGCATGAAGGTGCGGGGGGACAAAAGTGAGCTGGCGACCAAGTATTTGGGTTATCCCCTGTTACTGGCGGGCTCTGCTGGAAAATCGGCATTTACAGCGGTTCAGGCGGGAACGGGTTTGGCCAAAGGCAGTGGAGTTGAAGTGAGCCTTGAAGTGGGAGCGCAGGCCTTGGGTGTTTCGGCCCAAGCCTTGCAGCTGGTGGGTTTGGCTGGGGCCGGTGTCACAGCGGCCATCGATGGCTATGATTTTTATAAAACCTCCAAATCCCACAATCAGGCGATGAATAAAATAGAATTGGCAGAAGCGCTTTTGACCGACCATGCCGGTCGCGAAAAAATGGCTGCCAAGTTGGACTCAGAAGCAGCTCGACTTGAACAAACAGGATTTAAAGGTTCGATGATCCGGCTTGGGGCCAAACTCAATCCCTTCTCCGACCGCTCGAATCCCGAAGTCTTGCGCAATAAAGCAATCGCGTTGCGCGCAATCAACCCCAATCTCACAGCCGCTACCCTCGACCCAGCAGTGAAAGCAATTGTCACGCAAATCAAAGAACATGCAGATCTAGACAAAAAACGCATGGCAATGATTAAAAATGTCGTGGGCATAGTTGGGGCAGCCTTAAGCATTGCCGCCTTGACCGTGGTGTGTCCGCCTGCAGGTCTGGTGATTGCCGCCTGTGTAATTGGTGTGGCTGCGGGCAGCGCGGGCCTGTACATGTCATATAACAATTGGTCCACAGGTTCTCAGCGTTTTCAAAATGTCGTCGATTTGCGCCAGAGCTTGGGGCAAATCGAACTCAAACAAGAGCTTCTCAGTCAAAATATTCAACGGCTGGAAAGCTCCCCCGCTGCGCAAAATCCAGATTCTGAGGTGGCTAAACAACTCACTCTTTTGCGCGGACAGCAAACAGAATTGACCACTTTGCGCAGAGAGGCCACCCTCAATTTGCTGGCTGCTTCGCCCGATGAAGCTGCGGTTCATATTTTTAATCAGGCCAAAGGGGGCGATCAGCAGATGCATTTTCTCGCAAAACATGTCTTGGGTATCAACTACGAAAATTTGCCTGAAAGTGTGGCCATTGATGCCTTTGCCAGAGGCATGCATCTGGATGTAAATAAATAATCCCTGCCTGGCTTAAACCACAAAAGGAAAAGATCACATGTCTGTTGAATTAGAAAACAAAACCCCGCTGAGCCGGCTTGAATTGATCTTCAATCAAATTGGCCTGCCGAGTTTTTTGGTCCCCAAAGATGCCGAAATGCCTTTTGAGTATCTTTTGGTGGCACTTGATGAAGACCAAAATCCAAAGCCCCAAAATCTACTCAAATTGGTCTTTATGGAAGATATCCTGAATACCCCCGGTGAGCAGGGTGAAACGGTGGAACACCCCGAGCGTCTGGGGCGCTTTGCCACTTTACAATTTTACTTGGAACAACCTGTGAAGCTGCCAACTGCCCGATTGTTGGACACCTATCGCTTGGTCTCAGCCATGAGCAGTTTGATGCCCAATGGGGCTTTGGTGCTCAATGAAGCCGAAAAAAACAATGTGGTTTATTATTCTCACACACTCATGATGCGCCCGGATTCCCTGGATATTGGCCCCGTGATTGACCTGATTGAACAGACCCGTTTTTTTCTCAATCGGTTTTTGCCCAAAATTCACGAAATGACAAACACAGCCAAATCCCTGAAACAGATTTTGGCAGAGGCGCAAAAATCCCTGGTGGCAGCCACGCAACCCCCTTCAGCTTGAATTTTTCGGGTAGGTCTCATTTCCTGCTTGACATAAGATTATGGATAAGTTAAGATAGTGTTAATAAAGGTTAATCACAAGTTAATTGTTCGTGTTTAAACGAACCCTTGCAGGAGTTTTAACCCCATGAAAACATTATTTACACTTCTCACCACTGCCCTGATGCTTTCTTCACTGAGTGCCTGCCAATCCCAATCCACCCTGATGCCTGTCGCTCCCGCAATGCTGCAAGCCCAAGCTTCCACCCGCGTGATTTTCCACGTCGTGCCCGAAAGCAAAGCCAAAGTATGGCATGTTAAACTGCAACGCAATCCTGCACCTGTAGCCACTTTTAGCACCAAAGAAGCCGCTGTGGCTGCGGGTCGCACCATGGCCAAAGCCCAACCCCTGGGTCAGCTGATTGTTCACTTGGCCAATGGCCGCATTGAAACTGAATACACCTACGGGAATGATCCTGCCAATTCCGCAGGCTAATCAAAAACAGCTCTATAAACCGTCCACGCCTTCCAAGCTGGGCGGTTTTTTAATATCCACGATGAGAGCGATTAGCGGGATTTTTGGAGGAATATTGTAGATGCAAAATAATTCAGACATGTTAAACTCACACGCGTTTAAATCCCTGGTCTCCCAACGTTGGTGGGTTTCAGGTATTTTATTATTGGCTTTGTTTCTGACCTATTACGGATTTTTGCTTTTGATCGCTTACCAAAGACCTGTGGTGACCGTGCAAATTTGGGGAAAAACGCCGCTGGGCATCCCTTTGGGAGCGGGGGTCATCGTGTTATCTTGGCTTTTGACTGCTATTTATGTATTTTGGGCCAATCGGGCCTATGATCCTGTGGTTCTGAGCCTGGCGCAACGCCTGAAAGCAGAAACCCCATGAACACGGCAACGGCAAAATCGACCCTGGGCCAGCCCACGCCCGCAGCCATTGCTTTCTTTTTGTTGATTGTCTTTCTCACCTTGGGAATTACCTGGTGGGCCGCCCGGCGCACCCGTTCGGTTCAGGAGTTTTATGCGGCAGGCCGCTCCATCAGTGCCTTTCAAAATGGTTTGGCCTTGGCTGGCGACTATATGAGTGCTGCTTCATTTTTGGGCATTGCGGGCATGGTTGCCCTCAAAGGCTTCGACGGCATGATCTATGCCATTGGCTGGCTGGTCGGTTGGCCAGCGCTGATGTTTCTTGTAGCGGAGCCCCTGAGAAACTTGGGAAAATACACCTTTGCGGATGTCGTCGCTTTTCGTTTGCAGCAGACCCCCGTGCGTATTGCCGCTGCTTTAGGTGGAATCTTAACCATTCTCTTTTATACCATTGCCCAGATGGTGGGCTCGGGAGCCTTGATCCATTTGATGTTTGGCGTGCCCTACGAAGTCGCGGAAGTCGCAGTAGGGGTGATCATGCTGGCCTACGTGCTCTTTGGGGGCATGTTGGCCACCACCTGGGTGCAAATTGTCAAAGCCCTGCTTTTGCTTTTTGGTGTGACCGTGATGGTCATTCTGGTGCTTGCACGCTTTTCGTTTAACCCGATTGAGCTCTATGCGGC
Organism: Candidatus Sericytochromatia bacterium; assembly: GCA_018780035.1. GTDB lineage: Bacteria > Cyanobacteriota > Sericytochromatia > UBA7694 > UBA7694. The sequence continues at coordinate 360,972 of JADMKE010000003.1, read as the reverse complement.
AGTGGCCAATCAATATGGTCAGGCGGCCCTTGAGCCCGGAGGTCTGGTGAGCAATCCACTTGATGCGATTTCACTGGGATTGGCTTTGATGTTTGGTTTGCTCGGTCTGCCGCATATTTTGATGCGCTTTTATACCGTTCCCGATGCCCGTGCTGCACGGCTTTCGGTACTCTACGCTTCTGGTTTTATCGGCTATTTTTATCTGATCATCCCGATTGTGGGCTTTGGGGCTGCCGCTTTGATTGGGCGCAATGTGATTGCAGGGATCGACAAAGGGGGCAATATGGCCGCGCCGCTGCTGGCCGAATTTTTGGGCGGCACCCCTTTTCTGGGATTTATTGCGGCGGTAGCTTTTGCCACGATCCTGGCAGTGGTTGCGGGATTGACCCTGGCAGGGGCCTCGGCTTTCTCCCATGATATCTATGTGCATATTATCAAACGGGGGCAGGCCAGCGAACATGAACAGATGCGTGTGGGACGGATCGCCACTTTGATCTTTGGCTCTTTGGCGGTCTTGCTGGGCATGGTCTTTAAGGGGCAAAACGTGGCCTTTATGGTCGGACTGGCCTTTGCGATAGCTGCCAGCGCCAATTTTCCCGCCTTGCTGCTCTCGATTCTCTGGAAGCGGTTCACCACCCTCGGGGCTGTGGGCGCGATCTTAACCGGGGCGTTTTTATCCGTGGGCCTGATCGTGCTCAGCCCGACAATCTGGGAAGATATTCTAAAAAACCCAGCCGGTTCCGCTTTTTTTCCGCTCAAGAATCCCGCTTTGGTCTCGATGAGTGCCGCCTTTTTGGTGGGTATTTTGCTCTCACTTTGGAAACGTGAGCCCCAGGCCGAAGAAAAATATGAAAGTGAAAAACTGCGGGTGTATTTGGGCATTGGGGCAGAATAATGTGGGATTGACAAAAATTGACCCCCGCTGGGGAGATTTTGTGCGCTGAGAGCTTTCCGCTCTTGACCCGACTTTCAGCCCTGGATAAAGCCCTCGAAACACCAGTAACACAAGCCGAAATTTGGACATTGCGAATCGGGGCCACCTTGATTTTGGAAAGCCAAATTGTCGATATTCTCAATCACTTGAGCGAAAAAGATCCCGGTTTTCGACCAGAGGTGGTTTTGCCAAATGGGGGGCCTTGGATTTTGTCGTAATGTTACAGCCCCCCCCTGAGTCCAGATCTGGCTTGGCAGGCCCTCAAACCAGTGCCTTTTATTATTGCCGGAGCCCACAATCAGGAAGGCCCTTGGCAGGATTTAAAATACCTGGCTTTTTTGGCAATTATCACTCACTGGATGAAATTCTCAATGTCTGGCCCGAACAACGTTGGCCCCGACAAGTGGTTGGAAAAGCGCTTTCAAACCCACTCTCAGACGACATTATCGGGGACCATTTCTTTTGCCTGGCAATCCGCCAGTGGCTTTGACTTTTTGCCGCGCTGCTTGAGCCCGTTTATGGCCGAAAATCCCGATGTATTTTTGAATATTCAATGTAAACCCCAAACCAAGACCCTGCGTGATCGTTTGGCCAAAGGTCAGATCGACCTTGCGCTGATGGATGTTGAATTGGAAGAGGAGGGGTTTTTGACCTTTTCAGCGCGCCGCAGCCCGTTTGTGATGGTCTCAGCCCCCCGCCCCTTTTGCCAATGGAATGCATTGGTCTACGCCCTGCCCCGGCGCATCTCTCACAATCCCAGGAAGAAACGCTGGAACGACGAAAAATACCCCCGGCAAATCGTCTGCAATACCGACTCTCTCGATGTCTTACTCGACTGGTGTCTGACTGGCCGGGCCACCACTTTTTCACCCCAGATTACTGTTCAACGCTATTTGGATCAGGGCCAATTGGCAATCGTGGCCTTGCCGCCAGAAGCCATTTACAAAGCTCTGTTCGTGGCTTCGACCCCTGCGGCCCAGGCCAAACCAGCAGTTAAGGATTTAACACAAACCCTCTTAGCGCCTATGATGGCGTAAATTTACGGATGTTATACTGAATACAAAACGAAGAGAGACCAAGAATCCAAGGCCAAAATGAGCAGGTATTTTAACTTTTCCGAGCCAATTAAAACCAAAACTTTTTGCAGACAGATTGCTCTTGGTTGGCTATTGGGACTCTGTATTTGGGTGGCTCCGGTCTGGGCAGAGTCTGACCTGTATACCCGGCCCCAAATGGATGCCCAAGGCAATTGGCTGACCAACAGCGGACCCGTTCCTGGCCGGACCCAATCCCCGCAAACGCCTGGAGCGCTTTGGCGGGTGGTTTCTCATCAACTCAATTGCAGGGCTCAGCCCAGCCGCCACGCAGCCCTGATCACAACCTTTCGCAAAGGCCATCTTTTGCAGGCCAATTTGGGCCGGGGCGGCTCTGATGAAGTTCTGTTCAATCCATTGGACCGCGCCAAAAATCCCTGGATGTGGGTGCGCAGCGCAGAAGGCCATAATTTGGGCTGTTTTGTGAGGGCCCACCGCAGTTTTATTCAGCCCCTACACGTGTCGCCCAAGCCAACAAACTAAACCCGTATCTTGGCATGGGATTTAAACGGTTTGGCCACTTGAAATGAATCTTTGAGTCTGGTAAACGGGTGGGCTTACCGATTCGTATGGGTTACCAAAAGACGTTGTAGCTCTTCAGAAAAGGCCTTGACCACGATGGGATTGTAAGCAATTTCACCATGACCGGCATTGCCCACATCATAAACCTCTTGATTTTGGGCCCCTTTGACTGGGCTGCCTTGGATGCCAAATTTGGGGTCCATTTTTAAACCTTCGGTATCTTGGCGCTGGTAAAAGCTCAAAAACCGGCCTGTATTGCTGGGTTTGTAGAGGCTTTCGGGTTGGGCCCGGTGCCGCACCAAAGGGGGATAGACTTTTTTCGGTTCAACTTCAATCAACGGCAGGGCATCGATCCAGCCGCGCACACGGTTGAGATTGTGTTCAGTGCCTTTGTTGAACCATTCTTTGCCCGCTTCAAGGACGGCTTCATGGGCCTCTCTGACAGGATCGATCGTCATGACCAGCGGAAAATTCAGGGGCTGGCCAGCTTGATCTTTCAGGGCTTTGGCCTTTTCTAAAAATTTAACCGCAGACCGGCCACCGCTGCTGTGGCTCACAATGACAAATTGGGGATTTTTGCCCTGTGCTCGGGCCTGGGCCTGAATTTCCTGAAGCTTATGCAGTGCCTGGTTGATACCCGGTGTTTGACCTGCAGAGCTGAGTACAGCTTCTTTTAAACTCTCTGTCAGGCTGATCTGTTTGAGCGCGTCCCCACCTGCCAGCGCCTCAAATTCTTCCGAAGGAAAACTCAACCACTGGGCAGATGCGGCCATCTGTGGGTCATCGAGCAAGGTACTCAAGGGCCCGACGGCCAAACCCGACCAATTCATGTCTTTGCCTTCGTGTTTGGACATGGCTTCGGAGAGTTGTGTGTGGATTGCAGATCTGCCGGGTTCGCTGGTCAGGCCCTGTTGCTTGAGTATCGCGTTGGCGGCGATCATCACGGGTGCACAGCGGGGATGAAAAGCCCCAGTGCCTTCAAAGGCAATAATCACCAACTCGGCCCCCTGATAAGGGGTCTCCGCCTGCAAGCGCTGGTTTAAACTGTGGCGGCTTTCTCCGGGACGGGCGGGAACATCGGCCAAATTGGCTTTGAGCGCTTGGTTCACAGCGGCTTTGACTTCTTCGGGACTGGCCACACGCAAGGCGGGAGCTTGTGCGGCTGAGGCTTGAACGGGTTGCGCAGATGCCAAGTTCAAGCTGGGTTGGGCCGAGCCTGTTTTGGGACCCTGGGTTAAAATCTGCGTGTCTTCTTCCGGCTGTGTGGCAGACGTTGTGGCAATTGCCTGCGGTGTTTGTGCTGTTGCTGGTTTGGCTGGGGCAGACAGTGACGGGCCTGTGCTCGTGCTCGCTGGGCGCAGGGTGCTTGAAAGCGTGAAGTCTTGCATGGCTGTACAGGTCATATCCTTTTGATCATGAGACTGGCGAACAGATGTTTAAAGGATTATACCCTTTTGGGTGACATTTCTGACTTTAAAAAGCCAAGCGTTTGGCGACATTTTCTTTGGGGCCCACTTCGCTTTTCACTTCACTCTTCACTTCGTACCCCGCTTCCAGCAAGAAACCCTGGCTCCAGAGATTGCCACTTTCGGTTTCGAGATCATAGACCGGGCCGCTGATTGGGCGAGCGGGATAAGCTGTTTTGCCAACAGCCTGCCAGACTCCCTCAAGCTGTAAGCGGTGGTTGTCGGTCAGGCTCAGCTCTGGACTCAGCCGTTTGCCAGGCAAATGGGGCAAGACGGTCTGTTTTTCAAACAGGGCGGTGATCTTCACGGCCTGTTTCTTTCCTGCCACTTGGCCCCAAACCTGATCGCCCAATTGCAGTTCTTTGATTGCTCTCAGGCCAGTGGGGGTTTCAATTTGGGTGTCTGCGGCCAGGCATTTATTGTGGACCAGGATATCGTTGGCGATATAATTGCCGAGGGTGGTTTTAAGATTGTAAACCAGATTGGCAGGCCGGGCCTCTTTGACAATACTGGCAATGGTGCTGCTCTCGCGCAGGCCTGTGACGGGGTTGATCAGGTAGATCAGGTCCCCGGCTTTGAGCTGGTTGACCTGTTTCCAACCTGCGGGGGTGGCAATGGGGTGGTTGTCGGTCAGGGTCAGGTTTTGGCCCGAAAGTGTGCGCAATTGCTCGACGGTATAGGGTTTGTCGCTGTGTTTTAAAACTTCATCAACCCGCGCGGCTTGGACCTCTTTGCGGGTGCTGTCCCAGGCCAAAATACGGTCACCGGGGAGCAGGGCCTGGATCGGCTTTTTGGCCCCTGTGCTGAGGGTGATCGGGGTGTCGGGCAACACGCAGACGGTGTCTATCACCGTGCTGACACCAATACAAACCTGTCGGCTGACACTGGGTTTGGCTTTGACACGGGCCACCACACATTCTCCGGCCACATATTCGTTGGGAGCGACATAGATGGCGTCGTTGCCGTCAAAGCGCAGGCGACCTTTGACCGGGTTTTCGGGAAATTCAGAGATCAATTCCCAGTTGACCTCGGTTAACTCGGTGCCGATCACGGAGGGGGAGATCTTTAATTCTTTGTTGATCAGCAAAAGCGAACTGCTGGCGGGCGAGAGTGAGAGCGAAATATCCTGGGGGCCGTTGCCACTGGGCCGTTCTGGCCAGACATTGCCAGCAAGATCGACCACCGAAATCTGGGCTCGGTGATCGGGCCGAATCAGCGGGCTGCTGAAAGAGTTGCCTGCGCTCAGGGGTACCAGCTCAGCCCCTTCTATGACCCCCCCGTCGATAAACACGCGAAAGCCTTTGAGCAGGCGTTCGGGAATGCCTGCGATCCGGGCATTGCTCCAACTGACCTTGCCATCTTCAAGCGAGGTCACATCTTGGGCCTGCAAAAGATAATAATCCACCTCCACTTTGGCCGCAGAGACACGGCTGGGATTGATCAGCAATTGCTCCATCACTTTGGGATTGTTCGTGCCAAAGCCGAAGTCGGCTTGGGTCAGGGCTTTGCCACTGAAAAAGTTGAAATAGCTATCAGCAGGACCTGTTTTGGCGTAATCGCTGTCTTTGCCGCTGCTGAAAAAATAGGTCTGGCTGCTGACCACCCCTGTTTGAGGCTGGGCACGGGCCACCAAGAGACTTGAGCGTTCGCTATTGCCGCGCACAATCGCCATGCTCATGCTCAGTGGGGGCAGGGTTGCGTTGAAATGGCTGTAATACTGACCATCGCGCAAAAAATTGCTGCTGAGAAAACCCTGCTGGGTGGCATAGCTGCTCAATGCGCCTTTTTGCACAGAGCCAAATCCGCCTGTGTCTTCGGGGTGGCTCATCAGATACTCGCCATAGGCCTTGTACGCCGAGACCAGGCTGATCCCCTCGTCTTTTTGCAAGACTGCTGAGAGCGAGTCGTGATCATCTCTGGAGCCATAGGCCAAGCTGTCGGGAATGACGGTGTGGCTGTATTCACGGCTGAGCCAATCGAAGAAATGGGCCGACGAATACATATTGTCGTCGGTGGCGGTGGTGAGCGAGACGCTGAGATAATCTTTGTTGGTTTCGGCATAGATATTTTTGCGCTCTTCGGGGCTCAGCCCATTGGCTGCAATGCTCAAATAATGGGCCGAAGACTCAATAAAGGCCCGGTTCTTGCGGCCTGAAACAGCGCCCAACAGGGCATAATACTGGCTCTGGAGCAGGTGAATCAGCTCATGCCCGCCAATGACTTTCATGTCGAGATAATTCTTGAGTTTGGTGCTGCTGATGCTGATCGGGCCGCCGAGATCGCTGTCTCCGGCATTGGCACCCGTATCATGCACATAGACATCCATCGGCTCAGTGGGCTGTTTAAACAAAAATTCGCCATTGGAGCGCCGAATTACCCGGATCTGGCGATAGGCTTCATTCATTGCCGCGTCGAGGTCTTCGATATAATCGGGCACATTGGGGTCTGTGGCATGGCCGCTGCTGCTGTTCCAGGCACTGTCAGATTTGACACTGGCCTGGTAACCCAAGCGACTGGGGTAATAGTGAAACTTAAACGGCGACCCAGGGCGCGAAACCGTGACCTGATTGCTCAAGAGATAGATGCGAATGCGGTAGCGCCCAACGCTCTCTTGGGCCAGCCTTAAGCCGGGGCTGTCTGCTTGCACCTGAAACGAAATCTTGCCTGTGCTGGCATCATAGCGATCGAGAAAGCCGGTGCGCTGCCATTGGCCATTGTTAAGTCTTTCGAGCTGAAATTGAATCGGTTTGACTTGGGCGGGCAAAAGGGATTTATCAAGGGGTACCTCCAAGACAAGACTGGCATTGCCAGCAAACTGAACCGTGAATTCCCCAGAAACCTCTTTGAGATCTTCTTCCACGGCCAAGCTCGGTTTGCTTAAAAATGCCACGGGCTTCACATCTTCACTGCTGCCGGTGCTTTCAACCACAGCGGGGCTATCGCTAAGGGGGGTGAGTAGAGGTTCAAAAGGGTTGCAAGCACTGAGTCCCAACGTCAGAGACAAAAGAGGAATTTTGCTGAAAGGGACATGTTTAATCACAGGAAACCTCGTTTCAGATTGCAGTTAAATTATTTTGTTATTCTAACATCCTCCCCCAAAAACAACAAAATTCAAGCAAATCGTCTAAAAAAGAGTTGGCCATTTCTGTCTGGAACAAAAACAGATTAGGCTGTCTCTAAGGTACTTTAAATCCCTTTGCGAAAGGCCAGCCCAATCACACTTCCCAAAAGCAGAAAGGTGGTGCCGATCCCACCCAGAATCCAGCCCAGAGTAAATGGGGCGGGGTAAAGCTCGATTTCATAGGGGCTCTTGGGGTTGACTCGCAGGCTCAACAACTGTTTGAGCCCATAGGCCGTGGCCAGTCGGTCTTTGGCTTCGGCTTCGCTCAGGCCACTTTCTGGGCAGACAGGTCTGAGATAGGTTTTGCCTGCCACGGTATAGCTCAGATCCAAAGCGGGGGCAAAATAGCGCGTGCTTGAGCGCTGGGAGTAGGTCAAAATTTGGCTTCCGACAATCTCAGCTTTGAGCTCCGGCCATTGGCGGGCCTGGGCCTGATTCAAGGCCCAGACTCCCACAAGGGTCAACAAAAGCAGCCCGATTCCGGCAAAGATCCCCCCCACCCAAACAGGCAGGTATTTGCCAATGCGATCGGGCCCTTTTTTGCGGGGCTTTTGGGGCAAATAAGGCCAAATCCACAGGGCCAGAGCAATCAAACTGAGAATCAGGCCGATCACAGCCAAGAGCAAGGGCCAGAAGAAAAACCGCAGATGGTAGCCCGCATCCAGGACGGGCTGGTCTGGCGCAGAGGGTGAATAAGGCAGTGTTTGGGTGCTGTCTACAGGGTAGCGCTCAACCAGGGCCTGCATTAAGCCATACAGAGAACTGGTATCCTCACTTTTGAGTATGGGGGTGTAGGTTTTGCCCTGGACCTGGTAACGAACCTGGATTTCTGCTTGGTAGACAGTGGGTTTATACAGATTGACCCGGCTCTGAACCACCTGGGCATTGGCCCTTGGCCAGGTGGTGATGATCTGGTGTTTGTCCCATGCTGTCCAGATTGCAACTATGCAAAAGCACAGGCCCAGAATTGCAAAAATGAGCAGGGTGATGAAGTTAGCTGGTTCTGGGCGGGATTTCATTTGATTGTCCTTTTTAAAAATGCGATTCTGTGGCGGAATCAATCTGGAATGGAAAGACTGTTTTTAAAATCTTCTAACATGCCATATAACCAGTACTGTTCATACGCTTCCAAACTCCGGCCGAGACGCAACCGTCTGCGTTTGCCCGTCTTGGCATCTCGGTATTTGAGCTGGATGCCCCGCCCCCTGCGCAATTGTTTAAATTCGCTGACGTTCGGCCAGGGAATGTGGTGTGACTTGGCTTGGTCAGAAAAGTGTACAATCAGCTTGTCTTCTGAGAGCGTGAGGTGGGTTTGGAGCGAACTGAGACGCTGATGGCGGTAATAGGTGCTCATGCCAAAACCCGCTGAGACTGCCAGAAACTGAAAAAGGTAATTTGACATACTCAGTGAACTCATACTCTGTTTAGATACCAGGTAAAGTGCTGTCGCCGCAGCCCATAAGCCAACATTCAAACTAAAAAAATACTTTCCACTCTGAGTGGACTCCCGGCGGGGCAGCATGAGTGAGATTCCCTGCGGGACTTTTTGAACTTCAATGGCAAGCATGCCCGATTCCGGAACAGGAATCGGCCAGCGTTTGATCAGGTCCAGATTTTCAGCGATCTTTAGGCCTTTTTCTGTTTGTGGCACAACGCTTAGCGCACCTTTCTCTGTGAGCATTTGAGCCATCAGGGCTTTTTCCAAACCGGCCAGAGCTTGGCGCGCATTCTGACAGCGCTCTTCGAGCACGGGGTCAATCAGGGTTTTGATCCAGCGTTGGAGTGGGGCTGAGAGCTGTACATAGGCTTCAAAGCGTATCCAGAGTCGCTCTTGGGGCAATTCACCGGGGGCCTTGCCACTGAGTAAATGAATCAGGCTCGCACCCACGCCATAGAGATCGCTGGCGGGCAAGGCCCTGCCACTCAATTGCTCTGGGGCCATATAGCCAAAGGTGCCTGCCACGGTGGAGCCGCCCTGGGGTTTGAGGTGCTGCAACACCGAACCAAAGTCGATCAAATACAATTGTCGATCTGGCGTGAGAATCAAATTGGAGGGTTTGATATCTCTGTGCACCAAAGGCGGCTGGCGATCATGTAGCCAAATCAGGGTTGTCAGCAATTGGCGCATCAGGTCAAAAACCTGGGTCTGATCAGGTCGCCAACCGGCTTCCAATTTGGCCTGCAGGCTTTCACCTTCAATAAACGGGTAGATCAGGTAAGAGCTCTGGTCTTCGACTCCATAGGCCAAGAGCCGGGGTAAACTCGGGTGGTCCAATTGTTGTAAGACCTGCGCTTCACGGGCAAAGAGTTCCTCGGCTTTCCAATTGGGGGCATCAGCCAATGAAAAGGTCTTGAGCAGCAGTGGCTGACCATCGGTATCCATCCCTTTCCAAACGCGGGTGCCGGGCCCTTGACCAAGGGGAATCAACGCTTGCAAGTCTGAGGGTTTTAACATGTTTGTTAGTATAACATTCAGGGTTGTCAGGATTTGGTCACAAAGCCCAACAGTTTGGCTTCATTTTTCACCGAATTGGTAGTGGACCGTCCATTGTACTTTGCGCAAAATTTGAATCGCTGCAAACCAGTTAAACCAACCCAACTTTTTTTCTTTGTCGTCGAAATAGGTCCACTCATCGAGAAAGATATAATTGGGACTCCAGGATTCAAAATAGCGACTGTCGGGTATACCGAATTGAAAAATGGCCCCCCCAGTCATGCCCAATTGGCGTTTGAGTTTCCATTGCATATAAGGGTGCCTCATTTTTTCGACCCAATAGCGGTGAGTGACTTCGCAGACAATTTCTGAGGGCCCAAAAGCGCTGTACATAAGAGCAAATAGGGCTTTGACCTCATCTTCTTTGAGGTACATCAGGAGTCCTTCTGCCAAAATTAAAAAGGGTCCCTGCTTTTTGATTAAATCGACCCAGCTGGGGTCGAGAATTGAAATTCCCAAAAATGGATGGCGGGGATTTTCCGTCATAAAGTGGCGCCGCAGTTCAATTACTTCGGGAAAATCCAAATCGTACCAATATACTTGGCCGTTATCTAAGCGCTCAAAACGGGTATCCAAGCCACAGCCTAAATTGATCACAGTTCCTTGGGGATATTTGTTTAAGTAGGCCTGCACATACTGATCAAATCGTCGGCTGCGTAAGGCCATCGTGACCCCCAATTTGGCAGGGTATTGGTCTTTTAAGATCTTTTGATGGATGGGGTTGGCAGAACCCACTATGGCCTGTTTAATTCTATCGATCATCGCTTCAGCTTTTTTGTCTTGGATGATTGGCGCTTTGCTGCCACTTTCTTTGGCACGGGCAAAGAGAGTGATCAACAGGGTGCTAGAGACGTCTAACATCGATTGAAGCGTGTGTTCCATGTGAGCGTTCATTATTTTTTCAGCTTTCACCAGCTATTTTAATAAAAAAACCTTGAAATTTAGGGCGCAAATGTAAATCCTGGGGGTTTACATGGTTTGGGTTCAACACCTGCCAATTTAGCATATTTTTCTGATTCTTCACATTTGACAGAATAGGCCCACATGGCTCCAGGTAAATTTAAGCTGAGACATCATCGCCCTTCAAATAGAGAGTTAACAAGGTCTTATTTTTGGAAAACCCCCGGTTTTAGGCCGATTGAGTAAAAATGAGCACCCAACAAAAGCAAAATGATTATACACAATCTTGGATTCCATTTCAATTCCTGTAAATTTATCTTTTAACTTTGGTTTAAAGGTACAATGCCTCTAGATTGTTCGCGCAAAGAAGGTAGACCATGAAAGCATTACATCAGCCGGCCTTTTGGGGCTGGAGCGTCTTTAACCCCGAACGCAACCTCGATTTTCATTCGGTGCTGTGGGTGAGGCCCGAAGGGAATTGCGCCTTTGATCCCTTGCCCCTAACCGAACATGACTTGGCCCATTTGCAATCACTGGGCCCCCTCAGCCATATTTTTATCAGCAATTCCGACCATTTGCGCGACGGAGAATTTTTGGCAGCCCAAACGGGTGCTCGCCTGTGGGGGCCCTTGGCTGAAAAAGCAACACTCAATTGCCAAGCTTGGCTGGACGAGGGCGATGAACCCCTGCCGGGTCTGCAGGTCTTTGCCTTAGAAGGCTCTAAAACACCCGGAGAATTGGCGTTTTTGATTGAGGGGCAAACCTTGATCACGGGCGATCTGATTCGTTCCCACCGGGCAGGCCAACTCTGTCTCTTGCCAGATGCCAAACTCAGCGATAAAGCTGCGGCCCAAGCCTCTGTGTCGCGCTTGGCAGATTGCTTGCAATTGCAAGCCGTGCTCACGGGTGATGGCTGGCCCGTCTTCCGCGAGGGTTTGCTCGTCTTAAAGCAGATGATTGCCGAGTTTTAGCCATTGGCACAGATCAATGTCAGAACAGTTGAACTTAACACCCGAATATACAGAAGCCACCCTCCGCGCGTCAAACAATCTGCTCTTATTGCTCTCGCCAATCGCAGCTGAAAGTTGGCTCAAAGACTTTTACGGCCAGGTGTTCAGAGCCAACGACCTTGCTGCTGGCAGGCCCAGTTTCTCACACAAAACCGTTTACCTTTGTGGCGATTTAGCCCATCTCAGTGCATTCGATCTCAGCGAAGCAAAACAAATCGCGGTGATCCAAGCGCTTTCTCAGGGCGAGATGCCTGCTTCCGTCAAACCTGATTGGCAATTTGTGAGTTTGGGCCAAGTCCCCATTTTGGTGCATGGGGTGGGTATCTACTATCGGCGCTTTTTCGACCCAGACTGCGATTATTTCAACCGGATCAGCCATGAACACATTTTTCAGGATCTCACCGAGTCCAATAAACCTGGTAAAGCCCACCGCACGGGGATTTATCTGACCCCTGTGAGGCAAGCAGGGGATGAACTTCACTTCCATCTGCTGCGCTGTTCGACAAATCTCTCGGGGCCAAGTGAAGATTTTGGCATCACCGACAGACAGATTGTCGCGGCGCTAAACGAGCAGGCAGCAAATATCTTCGAGAACCCGGCGAGCCTGAATCATGTCCTCGCTCAGATTTACCACAATACCCCTGCTCAGGCTGAAAAAAAGCAGAGCAAAGCCAAAATTTCGGCACATGCCGACAAGACCAAAGACATGCCCAGCAATGGGATCATGGCTTTTTGCACTTTTTACGACCAACTCGATAAGCTGCACCCCTTGAGCAAAGACCCCTTTGATTACGGTTACAAAGAAACCAGTGGGCTGACCAAGCTGCACTTTCGGCTCAAAGCGCCGGTTCTGAATGACCCTGAATATCCCCTGGCTCCTCAGTTCACGTTGACCTTGTACCCCAACTCTGTGTTCTTCATGCCTTTGTCCACCAACCGGCTTTACACACACGAAATCCAGTCCTCGACCTTGGACGCCGAACGGCTGCCCATCCGTCTGGGGTATGTTGTGCGCTGTTCAAAAACGGAGGCCTTTCACAAAGAGGGTCAGACCTACCTCAAATTGGATGGACAAGCGCTAAAATTAGAACCACCCACACTTGAAGGCCTGGAAAAACTGCGCCATTTATATGCAGAGGAGAACAAGACTCCGGCGGTGATCGCATACGGAGATCAATTTCGCTTCAGCATGAACAAAGGCGATTATTTGGCCCCCACATACGCGCCAGAGGCGCCTTTTCGGGTGTATAGATTGGAGAATCAAGCCAATCTGTTTGATTCGCTGTATGGGTCTGTTCGCTTTGAAACCTTGGGAAAAGGCCGACAGGGAAGTGTCCTGATCAAACCCAGCGAAAGCGGTGGCATTCCCATCGTACGCACCACAACGGTTTACAGCGCGCCTGCGCAGTTATTCAGCTTAGAACATGAACGATTGGCCCAGCAGATTCAAGAACGGGCTTTGCTGCCAATGGGTTTTAATAACGCCCTGATCGAAACCTACACCCACGCATATACCCACATGGGCAGTCACTCAGATCTGGCCTTGGATCTGGCCGAAGGTTCGTTTATTGCCCTCTTTTCCTGCTACAAATACCCTGAGTTGACCTCCTCGCCGCGAAAGCTCTTAATCGAATCAAAGCAGCCTGGCGGCAAAAAAAGCGAGATCGTTTTGGCCCACAACAGTTTTGTGCTGTTCTCTGTCGAATGCAATCGGCACTACAGGCACAAAATCGTGTTAGAGACGGCTTCGCCCAAGTCTGATAACCCGTGGTTGGGTATCACCTTTCGCTGTTCCAAGACCTTTCTGCACTTTCGTGACCAAGTGGCCTACTTCGCTGACAATACACCTCTGACCTTGGCTAATCAAGAAGAGTTGTCGGCCTTTTACCCAATGCGGCGCCGGGAGAACCAGGAAATGGACTTTCGCTACCCTGACCTGACTTACACCCTCAGTGCCAGCGATATGATGCCACCTGAATCTTATGAGAGCCCATGCTGATTCTGCTTTTTTGAAGCCTTTATCAGTTAAAATAGAGAAACACAAAGCCCAATACAAGCAGCATACACTGACCGCCCATCCTGACTGGCCCCAAAACGGAGACCCCCATGGAACGCATATCCCGCGACGATTTGATCCGCTCTTTTCTCAATTTTTATGCCGATACCGGGCCACCTGAAAATACCCCCCCGGCCTTTCGCCATGCGGCCTATTATGCCGAGCCTGAAATGGACAGCGAGATGAAGGCCCGACTGCGGCGTTTTGAAAAACTGCGCCAAGAAGTGGATGCCCGCAGCCTAGAGAGCCTGCCCGAGCCACTCTCTCCCGAACTCAAACTGGACTACGCCGACGAACTCAATCCGCGCCAATTATTGGCTGCCACCACCACCGAAGGCCCCCTCTTGGTATTGGCTGGCGCGGGCTCGGGCAAAACCCGCACATTGATTTACCGCCTGAGTTATTTGCTTGAAAAAGGTGTCGCGCCTGAGCGGATTTTGCTGCTAACCTTCACCCGAAAGGCCTCAGCCGAGATGCTCTTGCGGGCCCGGCTGCTTTTGCAATCGGAGCGGGCCGAAAAAGTTATGGGCGGGACCTTTCACTCGGTGGCCAGCCATTTATTGCGGCGTTACGCCAAATTGCTCGATCTGGACCCCCATTTCAGTATTATCGACACCGTCGACAGCGAAGATATTATCGATTTGATTCGCCAAGAACTCAAGTTTGACAAAAAGAGCCGGGCCTTTCCCAAGAAAAGCCGTATCCAAGAACTGATCTCCCGCTCCCGCAATTGCCAGATGGCCCTGGCCGATGTGATAGCCCGTGACTATACAGGCCTGGAAGACTACCTCGAAGAATTACAGACCCTGGAGACGGTGTATCACGAATACAAGCGCCGCCACAGCCTGCTCGACTACGACGACCTGTTGATCCAGGTTGATCAGCAATTGCGTGCCAATCCGACCTTTAAACGCTCGGTTCAAAATTTATTCGACTATGTCATGGTTGATGAATACCAAGACACCAATTTGGTTCAAAAAAGTTTTGCCGACCAACTTTGTGAGCGGCACAAAAACCTGATGGTGGTCGGAGATGACGCCCAGAGCATTTATGGTTTTCGCGGGGCAGAGCTGGAGAATATTTTGCTCTTTCCCGAGAGTTGGCCCACGTGCAAAATTGTCAGACTGGAGCAGAATTACCGCAGCACACAGCCCCTGCTGGATTTCAGCAATGATTTGCTCAAACAGGCCCGGCTCGGCTATCCCAAAAAACTATTCAGTCTGCGCACAGCGGGGGTGGCCCCTGTGATTTGCAGACATTACAGCGCCGAAGATGAGGCCATTTGGGTGGTCGACCGCGTGCTGGAACTCCGTGAGCAGGGACTTGAACTCAAAGACATGGCTGTGCTCTACCGCTCAGGCTTTCATTCGGGATTTATTCAAACCGAATTGCTGCGCCGCAGCATTCCCTATGTGGTTTATGGGGGCATTCGCTTTATCGAGCGCCGCCACGTCAAAGACCTGGTGGCCCTGGCCCGGCTCTTGCTCAACCCCTATGACGCCATCGCCTGGCACCGAATTCTCAAGCTGATCCCCGGTGTAGGACAGGTCACTGCCCGCAAGATCATCGAAGGGATTCGCACTCACCAGGGCCAATTTGTCTTAAATGGCATGAGCCAGAAAAAATTTGCCCCGGCCCTGCTGGAACTGCAGGCCTCCCTGGAGCAAGGCCGACAACAGCTTTCGGTGGCCGAACAACTGGGCACCTTGCAGAATTATTACACCCCGCTTTTAAAACAGGTCGAAAGCGATTGGAAAACCCGCACGCCCGATCTGGATATCCTCCTGCAATTGGCGCAGAAATACAAAAAACTCGAGACCTTTCTCTCGGATTTTGCCCTGGATCCGCCTTCGCAGAAATACCAAGATGGCACCACCCCAATGATAGACGAGCGCGAAGAGCGCCCCTTGGTGCTCTCCACCGTGCATTCTGCCAAAGGCTTGGAGTGGTCGGCCGTGTTTGTGCCCCATTTGCTCGATGGACTCTTGCCCTCGGCCCGCTCGCTCAAACGCCTGGACGAACTCGAAGAAGAGCGTCGCCTCTTTTATGTGGCCTGTACCCGCGCCAAAGAATACCTCTATTTGAGCTACCCTGCCTGGCACCAAAACTACGACGCTGTTTTTACCCAGGTTTCGCGCTTCATTCAGGTCTACGCGGAGCCTTAAACCCTGGTTTGGCCTGATAGGGCTTCGGTTGGTAAGGTTTTGCCTGATAGGGCTTGGCCTCGTAGGGTTTGACTGCCGGAGGCGCTGCTTGGGGCACCAGGCGCAATCCACCTTCTTCCAAGGTGATCAGGCGGTGTTTGTATAAATTGCCCACGGCCTGTTTATAGGATTTTTTGCTGATGCCAAAGGCTTCGTAAATGGCTTCGGGCGGGCTTTTGTCGCTCAGGGCCAAGAAGCCCCCCGACTGCTCAATCCGCGCCAAAATCTGTTCACCCAATTGGCCCATATGTTCGCGGTCATAACCCGGTTTTTTGAGTGAGAGGTCGATTTTGAGATCATCGCGCAGCTTTTTGATATACCCGATATGCTTCTGGCCCTTTTCGAGTTT
Organism: Candidatus Sericytochromatia bacterium; assembly: GCA_018780035.1. Lineage (GTDB taxonomy): Bacteria > Cyanobacteriota > Sericytochromatia > UBA7694 > UBA7694. Next base: position 344,822 of record JADMKE010000003.1, on the reverse strand, counting down.
TTGAAAGACCTCGTTCTCATAGAGCAGGCCCCAGTGGGTGTGGTTCACAATCGCTTTAAAGCCCAATTCGGTCTCGTCAGCGAGAATCAAATCCACCTCTTGGCCGTATTCAAACTCGCCTTCGTTGGTCTCGTTGAGGTAATCCTCAATCCGGGTCGAGCCAATAATGCGGTTGGAGTCATCGAGCAGGATTTTGACCAGATAATACTGGCCGGGCATCATCAGCTCTTTTTGTTCGCGCAGAGGCACCATCAGGTCTTTGGTCAGCCCCCAGTCCAAAAAGGCCCCCACCCGGTGGGTATCGATCACCTTGAGCCAGGCGATCTCATCCACCTGGGCATAGGGTTTGCGCACAGTAGCCGTTAAACGCTCTTCAGCATCGAGAAAAATAAAGACATCCAGTTCGTCATCCACTTCACAATGATCGGGTTGGTGGCGTTTGGGCATGAGAATATCCCCAGCCTCCCCCCCATCAAAGAAATAGCCTACGCTGCGCTCTTTGGCGATCCGCAGACGGTTAAATTTACCAATTTCTACCATTTTCAATTCATCTCCGACTTTCAGTGTAACCCAACTTTGTCGCAGGCGAAGACCCCAAGCGGTACAATGTGTCCATGCATTCTGTACCCTCTACCGCCTCCCGTCTCGGCAAAAATATGCGCTTCAAACTCCTCGCAGAAGGGGTCAGCCGGGGTTTTAGCATGGTCTTTTTTTTGGTCTTGGCCCAGGCCTTGGGGGCCGATGGCTATGGCCGCTATGCATTTCCCTTGGCTTTTACAGGGCTCTTTCTCTATTTCAGTGATTGCGGGCTCAACACCCTTTTGATTCGTGAGTTGGCCCGTTACAATCAGCAGGCCCATCACTATATCCACCATGTGCTTGTGCTAAAAACAGGATTGTCCCTGTTGACGCTTGTCCTGATGCAGATTGCGGCTTGGCTGAGTGGATTGCGGGGCGGGGACTTGGAAAATATCTTGTGGGCCGGTTTGATCACCTTGGCAATCGGCTGGTTGGATATTCTCAGCGCGATTTTTAACGGTTTGGAGTGTATCGAAGAAGAAATTGCGCTGCGTCTGCAAAACCGCCTCTTGACCTTGGGATCTTTGCTTTTGGTGCTTTATCTCAGTCAAGATATTTTTTGGCTATTAAGGGGCCTGGCTCTGGCCAACGGTCTGTCTCTGATCTGGGGCTTCAAACAGGTCAAGAATGTGTTGCAGTCACGGCAGATAGGGAATGAAAAAGCGGTCTGGAATTGGGTCTTTGTCGGCCAATTGTTTAAAACGGGCCTGCCATTTTGGCTCAGTGGGCTCTTTGCCTTGCTCTACTTTCGTATGGATGTGGCGATGCTGCATTTGCTGGGCAGATCTTCAGCCGAAGTAGGCTGGTATCAGGCGGTGGTCAAATTGATTGATCTCTTGGTTTTAATGCCCAATTTGCTGATGATGGCCATTTTTCCTGTTATTTCACAGTGGGGGGCAGAAAAACAATCACCAAATGAATCCCCAAAAGAATCAACAAAACAATCGCAAATCCAGACCCTGACAGATCAAGCTCTCCAAGTGGCATGGTTGACAGCATGGCCGATATCATTGGGTGGAACTCTCTTGGCAGGCCCCATGATCGAAAGCCTTTTGGGAAAACCCTTTCTTGCTGCCGTTCCGTTTTGGCAAATACTCTTGTGGAGCCTGATCTTTCTGTTTGTGAACCATATTTGCCTATACAATTTGGCAGCGCTTAACCTGACTCGGCTCTTGGTTTTGAGCAGCGCACTGGGCGTCTTGCTCAATTTGGGTTTAAATCTGATCTGGATTCCCACATGGGGGGGAGCAGGAGCGGCAATGAGTACGGTTTTGACGGAGGCCTTTGTCTGTCTGTTCAATTTTGTCTATTTGGCCAAAAGTCTGGGCTTAAAACTGCCGCTGCGCTTGGGACTGAAAGGTCTCTTGGCCACTTTGGGAATGGGATGGGGAATTCAGCTGCTTTTAAAGCTGGCCCTGCCTTGGTGGCTGATTCTGCCTTTGGCGATTCTGCTCTATGCCGGGCTGCTCTTTGCGCTGCGGACATTGTCAAAGGGCCAAACCTTGGCGATTCAAAACTGGTCTGTTCAGAAATTCAAGGCGTATACTGGAAAAAAACATGCGTGAGGAAATAATGCCATCAGATCCCCGTCCAATCTGGCTGCTGCAGTTTGAAGCCAACTCTGAACTCTCGCTGCGTTTGTCCCAACTGCGCCTGGGACAGGTGGAAAGTGAGGGGGAATGGCCTGTGGAGCGCTATTCTCAGCAATTACGGGCCGGGGACACGCTCTTATTTTGGGCAACGGGACTGGGTTTGATCGCTGTTGGACAATTGCTCAGTGCCGCCTATTTGGCCGAAGCTGAAGATCCTCAGTCTTGGCATATTGGCTTTAAAATCACAGGTCTTTTGCCAGAACCTTTGCCAAGACAGGCTCTCAAGGCCTTGCCAACTTGGAGCCAAGAGCCGTTTTTCAAACGCCCCCAAGGTCGGGTGTTTAAAGTGAGTTCTGAAGCCTGGGCAGAATTACAGGCCCATTTGCCTGACTTGTTTCAACCCCAGGGACTGCCTACGCCTCAAAAAATGCTCGACAAATGGGCAGAAAAAATCCGCCAACAAGGACTTTTGCTGCCCAAGCAAACCCTGTATCGGTATCACCTGGCTTTGACAAGCGCCTCACTGGTGATTCTCAGTGGCCCGAGTGGGGTGGGCAAATCGTGGCTGGCGCAAGCTTATGCCCAGGTCAGTGGGGCCGAATCCTGCCTTTTGGCAGTTTCACCCCATTGGAATCAGCCCGAAGATTGGTTGGGTTATTTTAACCCGCTCGAAAAGTGTTATGTCGATTCACCCGCGAGCCTCTTTCTCAAACGGGCTTCCCAAGAATGGAACGCAGCTCGCCGGGACAATCGAGCCGCCCAACCTTACCACTTGATCTTGGACGAAATGAACCTGGCCCGAATTGAACATTATTTTGCCCCCCTGCTTTCGGGACTGGAAATCATGCGCCGACAGGGAGCAGCCCCCCTCTGGTTGGGGGGCGATGCCCCTGTCAGCCTCACGCCCAATTTACATGTCGTGGGCACGATCAACCTCGATGAAAGTACCCATTTGCTCGCAGATAAAATTTATGACCGGGCCCAGGTCTTGAGCCTGGAAGCCGCTCAGGAAGACATCTGCGCGCTCTTAGACGGATTGCCTTACAGGTCTGTTTTAAAGGAGACGCTGACCTGCCTTTCGCCCATAATCCCCCTCTCGTTTCGGACCTGCAAAGACATACTCAGTTATATCGAATCCGCGACTCAACTGGGATTGACTTGGCAAACAGCCTTGGATCAACAGATCTTACAAAAACTGCTGGCTCGCCTGCGCAGCAGCGATCCCACACTCTTAAACCGCTTGAATCAACTCGCAGATCTGCTGCCCGAAACCGATTTCCCACTGACCCGCAAGCGCGTAAGCCAACTCATAGGTCAATGGCAGCGCGAGGGCTTTGTCTTTGGGCATTGAGACGGCACTGCAGACGCCGATCTCTCTGTGCTTTGAAAATCTGCAAGGGGAGGTCCTGAAAGCCCTGCCTGAATGGGAGTCGGCCTGGATTGTCTTGGAAGGCCTGCAACGCAGTTCCTTCCCATCTTTGCCTGATTACATGCTTGAATTGGATGGTTTCACCCTGCCGCTGCAATGGCAACCTGATAGACGAATCTTGATGGCGCTCTGGCAAAGGCAAGGGCCTGGATTATATCCTTTGCGGCTTTGGTACCAGTCTGAATGTTGTTTTGAAACCCAACTGGAGGTCTGGCCCACAGGCTGGGGCCAGGCTGGACTCTTTGCCTTGCTCGAAGAGCTCCATTACCTTTTGCCACTGGAATGGGGGCATGCACTCAAACCAGGCTCGGGTTTTGTGCACGGCCAAAACACAAATACGGGGCGATTGCGGGGTTGGCGCCAAGAATTTGCAAAACTTCAGACCTGTTTGATGGATCAGGCTGAACAGGCCGGGCTCTTGTCGGCATTGGCTGCCTGGGAGCCCAATCAGGCACTGGGTTTGCCTGGTGAATTGCGGCAGGTCTCTGCCCACCAGGCCCGCAAGCCCCTGTTCAGAACGGTTTTAGATCCCTCTCGACAGGTCTTGGACCAACGCCCCCGCTGGAGTTCAAACACACCAGAAAACCGCTTTGTTAAACATCTGGTGCAACAGGTAGAGACCCGTTTGAGTCATCTTTTGGGACTGTTGCCTGAAAAGGATTTTGGACCAGAACGGGCGCAATTGCAAACCTGGCTAAATCAATTGCGCTTACGTACAGCCCATTTTTCAGATTGGAAAGATATTCAAGCTTTATCTGCGCCCGCCACTCCGGGGCTGGGCCTGATGGCACGGGTCAGCCACCGCGTATTTTTGACCCATTGGCAAAAGCTGAGTCGCGACTTTGTCTTTGTTTCATCGGAGGGCCCCCTCAAACGCAGTTTGGAGAACCTTCCCTGGTTATATCAAACCTGGAGCATACTCCAGGTGATCTTGGCTTTGCTGCAGTCAGCCCAACTGCAAGGCTGGTTGCCAGAGTCGATGCAATGGCTTTTTCCTTGGCAAGACTCTGCATTTGTGCGGGTCTTGCCCCGAGGCACGATGGTTTTGAGCTTAAAAAGGCCAGACTCCCAGCTCAAAATACAGGTCTGGGTCGAGCGGCAATTTGGGGCCACAGGCCCGATTCACAGCATCAGTTATGCCCAACGTCCAGATTTGGTGGTTCAGATCTCTTATCCCGATCGGCAAAATCAGCCCGATCTGCTCTGGCTTTGGGATGCCAAATACCGGCTGGGAGACAATCTTAAACGCCCGGCGAAAGCAGATTTGGACCGCATGCATGCCTACCGAGATGCCCTGCGCTCGCAGCGTGGGGAGACGCTGGTGGAAATGGCCTGTATTCTGTACCCTGGGCCGACACAGACCTTTGACCCAGGGCTGATGGCTCTGCAGGCCTCGCCTTTGTCCAGCGAACAATTGCAAATGGATTTAAATCGGCAGATGACAGGCCTTTTGGCAGGTCTCAGGCTTTAATTATCACTCTTGTCGTAAGCCGCTTGCAATGCGCTCAAGACCTGTTGGCGTTCATGTTCGCTGCGCAATTGTGCATACGACTTTTGCAAAAATAAGACGGCCGTTTGTGACCGGGTTTGCCCGAGAGCAGTGATGATCTCTTGGCGGATTTGGGGCTGAGAGTAATGTTGGTTAAAGATCTGAATCAATTTTTCGGCCCCCTGTTCTGAACGGGTCTGACCATAGGCTTGGACGACAGCCTGACGCAGACTTACCTGATTCCAATTGTCTTCGTAGATCTGATGCAGCAGTGGCACGGCCTCGGCCCGGCGCGACTGGCCCAGGGCAGCGATCACGGCATCTTTGCCGGCGGGGCTGTTCCAGGCATCTTTGTAAGCCTGACGCAGGGAGTCCAAAGCTTGGGGAGAGCGGGTTTCTCCCAGGGCGGCGACCACAAGTTGGCGCTTCTGGGCGCGGTTCCAAAAACTGCGGTAGAGATCATTTAAAACAGCCACGGCACTGGCTTGGCGGGTATTGCCAAGGGCAAGGATCAAGGCATTTTCATGGGCATCGTCAAGGCGGGTGCGGGTCATGGCTTCGAGGGCTTTGACCGCTTCGGGGTGGCGCAGGGCACCCAGCGCTTGGGTAATTTGGATCCGCTCTTGGGAGCTGCGGCTTTGGCGGTAGAGATCAACCAAGAAACCAACACTTTGACTGGCAGCCTCTTCAGCGGCCTGATTGGCCAATTGCTCACGGGCCTCGGGGCTAATTTTGATCCGATCGGGAATTTGCAAGGCGTGGGGGGAAGAGACGCTGCGGCTGGTGGCTGTGGAAACGGGCGCAGAGAGCAGAAAGGCCTGGGAAGACGCGTGGAGAGCCTGAACCTGCATGAAAAACCTCAATTTAATGTTTTCTTTACGTATTCTTAATTATATCTTCCCTGTGCAGAAACTTGCTTGTCTGGGCTCAAATCTCTGTCTTTAGCTGAAAAAATTTTAAAAAACCCAAAGGGGCCGAGAGAGAATGTCTCCCGGCCCCTGGCAAAAGAATTAGTCTTCCGACTCCGCAGGCTCTCCTTTTGGGGTTTCTGCTTCGTGTTTTAATCGACCCGCCCGTTTCAGGGCCTCACGCAGCAAAAACTCAATTTGGGCATTCACACTGCGGAACTCATCACCTGCCCAGTGTTCCAATTGGGCGAAAAGCTGGGGATCCATGCGCAGCAAAAATTGTTTTTTGGCCGGCATCGGGGTTCAATACAAACTTCCTGCGTTAATAATCGGCTGGGCTTCTTGTTCAGACACCAGTGCCACCATCAGGTTATTCACCATCTGGGCCTTTCTTTCATCGTCGAGTTCGACAATTTTTTGCTCAGACAATTGTTGCAGGGCCATTTTGACCATGCCCACTGCGCCTTCGACAATTTGTTTGCGGGCAGCAATCACAGCTTGGGCCTGTTGGCGACGCAACATGGCTTGGGCAATTTCTTGGGCATACGCCAAATGGCTGAGACGGGCCTCAATCACCTGAACGCCCGCATCTCTGAGACGAACTTCCAGCTCTTTTTGCAAGGTATCCGCCACCTCTTCGGGGTTGCCCCGCAAAGTCATGCCCCCTGTTTCAGAATGATCGTAAGGGTATTCATTACAGAGGCTGCGAATCGCTGTTTCGCTCTGGATATGCACAAATTCCTCATAATCTTCGACGTCATAGAGGGCACTGGCCGGGCTGATCACCTTCCAGACCACCACTGCAGCAATTTCAATCGGGTTGCCATTGCCATCGTTGACTTTGAGTTTTTCGCTGTTAAAATTGCGCACACGCAGGGTGACTTTTTTCTTGATCGCAAAGGGATTGGACCACCAAAAACCGGCTTCTTTGACGGTGCCCGTGTACGTGCCCGCAAAATTGAGCACGCGGGAATCGTTGGGTTCCACACTGTAGAGCCCCGGAAACCCAAAGACGATCGAACCCAAGATGATCACCCCGGCCAAAACCGGTGCTTTGATCATCATCATCAACAGGGCTGCCAAAAAAGCGCCCAGAATAAAGAGCAAAACCACAAAACCGTTGATCTTGAGAGCAGATTTATCGTGGGTTCTTTGCATAGAACACCTCCAGAAATTTATATCAATATGATATCACTTTGATATAAAAATGATCAAGACAGATCTAAACAGAACTGCTAAAATTCGAAAGTGAGTGCATGCATAAACAGCTGAAAAGGATTTTGAAGTGAAAATTTTAGTTGTAGATGACGATTCGTTGACCCAAATGTTAGAGAAAACCTTCTTAAAGGAATTGGGTTTTCGAGAAATTTTTTTCGCTAAAGATGGCGTCGAAGCCCTCAATTTAATTTCTGAGATCATGCCTCTGGATTTGATTCTTTTGGACTGGCATATGCCCAAAATGTCAGGCCTGGAATTGTTGAAAAAACTTCATCAAAGTCATACTTATGCCAAAACGAAAATCATGATCGTGACAGCAGAAGTCGATACAACCAAAGTCATTGAAGCGTTAGAAGCCGGGGCCGACGAATATATTATGAAGCCTTTTTCCCAAGATATGTTGGCCCACAAACTTGAAATATTGGGTCTTTGGTCCAGCCCAGTCGCCGATTAAGATAAAAGAGGAGTAGAGATGAATCTACAGGGGGCCCCAGAAGGATCCACACTTTTTGCTTGGTTTTGGGATCTGGCCCAAGAGGCCATCTCCAGGCCAGAACTATTGGCGTTGGTCTACCCCGAACAGGTAGATCAATTTGAGTGCAGCCAATGTGCGCAATGTTGTCAACAGCCTTGGAATATTGAACTGGATGCCGACTATTACGACCATTGGTATTCCACCTTTGACAACCATCCCTCTGGCCGGTTTAAAAACCCTTTTTTGCCCGCTACAGAGGGGACGCGAGCCGTCTTAAACAAACAGCCCGGCAGTAACCGCTGTCTGTTTTTAGATCAGGACAATCTCTGTTTTATTCACAAAGAATATGGGGCCGAAGCCAAACCCGAGATCTGCCAGCGCTATCCCCACGAGGCTTCGTTACACGGAAATCTCTACAGCCCTTCATTAAAAAGTTCATGTAAAACAGCTGCGCGCATGTTGGAAGAAACAGGTGAATTGGTTTTGCGCATGGTCAAACGGCCTGACCAGTGGGAACACCCCCCTGTTGAACCGCTTCAACCCTGGATCGGTTTGCTTTTAGAAGGCATTTGGCAACACAGTATCAGCCCAGCGCGATGTCTCGCAGGCAGCGTTTTCAGTTTAAAACAGATCTCAGCCAACCCCCTGTTTCTGACCGAGCTGGATTTGCTCAGTCAGTTGTATCATGGGCAGGTCCAAGCTTGGCGCCAAGACACCGGGCCCAAAGCCCCGCGTTGGTCTGAATGCCTGGAATTGTTTGCTGTTCTGGATCCCTTTCGTGCCCCTGCACTGGATCGTTTTCTGGCCAAGTTAAAAGAGGGGAATCGCCTGCCTTTTGCTGTTTCAGAAAGCGAAAGGCAACACCTCAGCGCGGTTTTGCGCAATTATCTAACCCGCCGCCTGCTCAATCTCAATCCGCTGCAGGCCAAGGGATTAACGCTTTTTCAATTTGCTTTTTTGCAGGCCTTTTCACTCCTGGCAGTGCAAGTGCAGGCGCTCTGTCTGGCCTGGTACAGCGAGCGGCGACTGACTCCTGAGATCTTGGTAGCCGCCCTCAATCAAGTTGAAACTGCGGTTTTGCAAAACCCTGCTTGGTTTGATCGCCACCGCTTCAATCAACTGGATAGCGCCACCTGTTTGGATGCGATCACTGTCGCCACATCACTGGATCTCTGTCTGCCCGAAATTTAGGGATTGAATTTGATTTTAAATCTTCGCCTAATCATGAGAGCTGTTTAGAACTGCTAAAATCACTTAAAATGTGAATATAAGTCCGCCTGCTCCCTCATCAGGTCAGGTCACTAAAAAATTCAAGGGGGTGGAAATGACGAAATAGATGATCACAAAAATTGTTTACCTTGAGATTAAACATTTTAAAAGCTTGGAACATGTTCGATTGGAGGGGCTCTCCTGCTTCTCCGTCTTTGCCGGACCCAATGGTGCAGGCAAAAGCAATTTATTTGAAGCTATGCGTTTCATTGGACTGGTGGCCCGACAAGGAGTACAAGCAGCAATAGATGCTTCTGGTGGAATCCAAAATATCCGCTGCAAAGTCAATAATTCAGATACGATGGGATTCAAAATTCGCTTTGTGGTAGAGCAGGATATTGAAGGCCAAGGATTGCGTGAACTTCATTATGCTTATCACCTCAATTTATACAATTTAGATGGTGAAAAAATTGAGATTGAAGAACAGCTGGAATCTCCTAGGCTTAATCAAATTCAGAATTCAACAGTTGTCCCAGAATCACCGAGTGCTTGGGTTCAGGCTTATCGCGATAGAGGCAAAGACAGTGTGCACTTTAGTCCTGAACCGAATAAACATGAAGTAGTTTCTTTGAGTCAAGATAAATCGATTCTGCTGATCAGCCCTTATACTTCATTGCCCGCAACAATTCTGAGTAATATTTACCGCTTTATGCTAAGTCCCCAACAAGGGCGTTTGCCATACCCCGAGACAAAAGCGCGTCAAATTTTGAAAGAAGATGGCAGTAATTTGGCTTTGGTCATTTCACAACACGTCAATAGCGGACATAACTTGAATGAGTTAATCGATTGGTTGAAATTGGTTGTACCAGGCGGAACCTCTTTAATCTCACAATTGAATCTTTTGGATCATCAGTTTTATTTGCTTTTAAAGGAACAATATCTCAAAGATCCAGTGCCTGCTCAATTACTTTCAGATGGCACGATTAACTTATTGTCTTTGTTAATGAGCATTTACAGTGTTCCCACTTATGGTTGGAGCTTAATTGAGGAGCCTGAAAATGGCTTGCATCCCAAAGCGACTCAAGAATTGGTAGCTTTTTTTCGCTCTCAAGCACATGAAAATCATCCAGTCTGGCTGACTACCCATGATACCCATTTGATTAATCAACTCAAACCAGAAGAACTCTGGTTGGTAGATAAAATTGAAGGCAAAACACGATTTGTGGCTGCACGCGACCTTGATTTAAAAGACATTGACCTGAGTATGAGTGAAGTTTGGTTGAGCAATGCTTTTGGCGCTGGTTTGCCATGGTAAAGCTGGGGTTTGTAGTAGAAGGGGGATCTGAACGCATTTTGATAGAGTCTCAGGCCTTTAAGACATGGCTAAAATGCCATGGTCTAGAATTATCTGAACCTGTTATAGACGCTCAAGGAAATGGCAATTTTTTAAAACCTGATAAACTAAAAAGCTATTTAAGTTTAATCGAGCGTCGTAACCCAGCGCCAGAGCATGTTATTTTGCTAACAGATTTGGATGACGCCCCATGTTATACCGCCGTAAGAAGCCGCATTCAAGCTCCTGATTCCGTTTTTGTTTGTATTGCACGAAAATCTCTTGAATCCTGGTATTTGGCAGATAGCCAAGCTATGAGTGCTTGGTTAAATAGGCTCCACTACGAACTTGAGCCTGAATTGGTGCCAGGTCGTCCTTGGGATTATTTACATGAGCTTAGCAAACGATTTGCAGGGCATGGCACAGGCAGCTCAAAAATTAGTTTTAGCAAAAAAATGCTCAATAGTTTTCACTTTTCGATAGAAAGAGCGGCAGCACACCCGGCTTGTCCAAGTGCAGTCTATTTTCTCAATAAATTACGCTCTTTATCACAAAAAAATCAACAGCCAGAATTTTCCCTCGAAGGCAGTGAGGATAGCCCATGAAAATAGCCAATAAATACGTTGTTACACTCATCCACAACCTGTGGAAAGCTACATCAATCACCTTAACAATGATTTCTGCGGCTACAGCCTGCACCCCTTGGCAGCAGGGTTTTCAGGTCGAAGAAGTGCCCCACAAACAGGAATGGCAAAAACAGGCAATATCGGTCAATGTCAGCCAATTTTTTAACGATAGAATGCAAAACCGCCTGCGCAAAGCCCAGGTGGGCAATTGGATGATTCTGCACGAAGATGCCCAATTTGTCTATTTTGGCTATCCCCGTTTTGCGGGGATTTTTGACGACCGTCGCTTGGTGGAAAATCTTTACCGAGTGCCTTTGACCGAATTGAATCAAGATTTTCCGGGCTGGAGGCAGTGCGATGGAATCTGGGTACAAACTGAGCTGCAAAAAGAGTATCCCGGTCAAGGTATAAGCCAATGGCAAGCTCAATTAAAAGGTGAGCAGATCCATGTCCAGGGACAATTGGGTTCGGGCAAAACTTTTGATTTAATCTTAAAAAACAAAAATCAACAATAAATATTATTATTAAATTTATAATCGAAATAAATATTGAAATAAATATTTTTTCAATAAATTTATTATAAAAACAAAAAAAATTATCCAATTTTTCTGTGTTATGCTAAATTTACAACCAGAAAAATATGGGGTATTTTTAGATGAGTAAAGTTAATTACAAGAAATCAACAGTCAAAAATGAGATAAAAAAAGCACAGGGACCTCCCACTCAAGAAAAAAAGCAAAACAGCATCGAGCTGGTAACCTTTGCCAACGCTCAGACCCTTGAGCCAGAGAGCGAAAGTGAGCAAGCCCTATCTGCCCAAGCGGCAGCGGCCAAAGCAGCACCTGCTCAAACTGCCCCTGCCCAAACTGCACCCGCCCAAACTGAACCCGCTCAAACTGAACCCGCTCAAACTGAACCCGCTCAAACTGCACCCGCCCACGCTGAACCTGCTCAAACTGCCCCTGTCCAAGCTGAACCTGCTCAAACTGAACCTGCTCAAGCTGCACCCACCCACGCTGAACCTGCTCAAGCTGCACCCACCCACGCTGAACCTGTTCAGACTGCCCCTGCTCAAACTGCACCAGCCCAGTCTGGCCACGCCCAAGAAACCCCGGTTCAAGAATCGAGTGTCCAAGGCAAGATGCCAGTTGAAACGCCTGCACCCGCTCAAGCTAAAGCTGCTGTCCAGCCAGCCGTAAACCCCAGCGATCAACCCGAACAAATAGATTCCCGCCAATCGGACCCCTACCATGCGGCTCAAGAGACCGAGCGTAATTTCACAGACAATGATCCTTACCATGCAGCACAAGCACCTGAGCGAAAATCAACCCACGCCCAAACCCAGACGCCAGCTCAAGACAAATCCCCAGACGAATCAGTTGCACAAGACGAGCAAACTGAAAAATGGGAGTACACCAAAGAGGCATTGCAAAAACACTATGCCGAACAAACAAAAGTAGCCGCACCCGCAGAAAAACAGAGACAGACGCCCCACGAGATTGTTGCCGCCATTATGAAGCGAATTCAAGAATCCCGAAAAGGCGAAGATCACCAAGTGGTGGTTGAACCCAATGAAGATTATCCAGAGTCTCAGGACGGTGTTTTAAGAATGTCCGATGTGATGTCCAAAAATGTGGCCTGCGTTGTGGATTCAACCACCGTTGAACAATTTGCAGGACTCTGCCACAAACGCCAAATTTCTGCGGTTCCGATCGTGGACTACCAAAGCATGCGCTATTTGGGATTGATCAGCATGTCGGATATTTTTTCTTATACCTTTTCTCAGAAAATGCTCACTTCCTTCGACAATGGTGTCATGGTGCAAGAAGATCCCATGGCAGTTCTGGATCTGCCGGTCAGGGATTTTATGGACAACCAAGCGATGATGGAAATTGCGCCAGATTGTACGGTGCAAGAAGCCTGCAAACAGATGGTAGATCACCAACTGAGCCATCTGGTGATCACCCATTTGCACAAGGTCAAAGGGATTTTTTCCGCTTGGGATGCTCTGTCGATCCTGGCAGCCCCCAAATAAAGCTATTTTAGGCAGCTAAACGATTTGAGCTGAATCACATAACTGTGATAATCACATTTGCCACCTTGGTCAGCCCCACAATTCAGGGTGTATTCCGTTAACACACCCTGCAATTTGACCTTGGGGCAGGTGATCTTTGTCTCGGTTAAGATATTGACCTGCCCCATATTGCTGGAGATCACCGTTTGGTATTGTTCCCATTCACCAAAGGGCGGACGCATGTCCGGGTGTTGCAGAATTTCTCGGGCTGATTCTTCGTCAAAGCCAGCGATTTGCGCTTCAAGTGTCACAGCTTGATTCAGACATTTTTGGGGGGTCTGGCCTTGGGCACAGCTGAGTTTAAAGCTGGGCAATGTTTGGGCTTTTTCTTGGGCAGCACCACTTAAAAGCAAACAAGAAAACAAGCTGATAAAGCAACAGAGCAGAACAGAGACTTTTGGCATGGAACACATCCTGGGCATGGATTTTAATCTGGTTCTAGTATACTGGTTTCAGTCCACAAGAAAAACCGAGGAAAGCCTGGAATGAGTTTCTGTACTGAAGTCTATCTGCTGGATTTTGCCCATTTGCACTCTCTCTGCGACGGTGAAAATGCGGAGATGAAGGCCTTGGCTCTGCAAAAACGCCATCATCACCGTTTTCAGCAATTGCAAGCAAATTGGGGAGCAGCCAAATCGGCCGCTGAATTGCTTTCAGATCTCTTCACCGGCAAATATCCCGCCTCGGGACCCGGTGGCACGGCCCATGCCTATGCCCTGCGGTTGATTCTGGCTGAAATCGGAAAAACCCTTGTCAATTCTGAATTTTGCCCCTATCGCCTGAGCTGGCTCGAAACCCTCGATGAGGCAGCTGAAGGCATGGGATTGAAGGGCTGGGCCTTTGAAAACTTTCTCTGCTTTAAGACCCCAATGCCCATGGCCCATCCCGATGAGTTACCGGGGGTCTATACGGTCAACCCAGAAAAGGCAATTGAATTATTGGGTCTGTTTTCGGCCCTGAAGCTCAAACACCCCGATGGGGATGTGGTCAAGGCACTCAAACAAGCCAAAGGCTGGTTTAAAAGTGCTGCAGAGGCCCAACAAGGCCTGATTTTTTATACTGTTTAATCCAGGCTTTTGGCCAGACGAATGCCGTATGCGGGTTTCTTAACTGAGCCCGCACTTAAACCACGGGCATACGAATTGCAGCGGGAATCACCAATCATATAACAACCGCCCCGAATCACCCGTTTGGAACCTTTGCTCGGCCCCGTTGGATCGGTTAAAGCATAAAGGGGATAATCGGTATAATAATCCTGCACCCACTCCCAGACATTGCCATAGAGGTCGTAGAGCCCCCACGGATTGGGAAGCTTTTGGGCTACGGGGTGGGTCTTTTTTCCTGCATTCTTCTCCATCCAAGCGTGTTCAACCAAAGCGCTTGAATCTGAACCGAAATAAAAGTGTTCGTCAGACCCGGCCCGTGAGGCATATTCCCACTCGGCTTCACTGGGCAGGCGGTAGCCGCCCTTTCCTTTTTCATTTAAGACCCGAATCAGGGCCTGGGCATCGGACCAAGAAACCGAATCCACAGGCAATTGGGGATCCCCTGTAAATTTAGAGGGGTTAGAACCCATCAAAGCTGACCACTGGGCCTGGGTTACCGTTGTGGTCTGCATATAATAGGGACGGGTCAGGGTCACTGGGTGCAAGACTTCGTTGGCAAAATAATCTGAGGGCAATAAATATTTGCCCATTTTAAAGGGGCCGGGCTGAATCTTTACAAATTCCATGCCCCATTCGTTTGTAAAAACCGAAGGTGGTTGAGTGGGCGTATTGAGTGACATAAACGGACTTTCTCTTGAGCAGGTTTAAGGGTTAATATACCAGTCGACGGGGAATGTGTCAGCCCCCAAAGACAAAAGGAATGACCTGTGACGCCAGAAGAATTAAAAATCGCCCTGCGTACCCCAGACAAAAAACAGCGTTTGGCCCTGATTAAAAAGAGCTTATCAGGCGCTTCGTTGGCTGTGCTTAAAACGCTTTTACTTGAAACAGCCCACCAGCGCACAGGCAATGGCTTGAGTTTGGTGCTAAAAGCACTGGCCCAGCACACAAGCGGGGAATTGAATGAAACCCTACTGGCTATCTATGACCTTACCCAAGCAGGAGAAAAAAAGGCCCTGCTGGCAATCTTACACCAAACAGGTTATTTGGATCCCCTGCTCAGACGCTTATCTAGCCGCCCGGCGGGCCCTTTGCTGGATTATGCAGAGCGTCTCAACTTGGCCCAATTTTTAGCCTTGTTTCAACTCTCTACCGAGGCACTTAACCAAGCCATCGATTTCCACATCAAATTTTGGTACAGGCGCAAAGGCAAAACCTAACGTCTATTTCCTCAAGTCTTGGTTTAACTGGTAGGGGGCTCATTGGGTGCGGCCTGATCTGCTCCCCCGCGTGTCAAAAGCACCACCGTTTCGAGGTGGTGGGTGTGGGGAAAGAGGTCTATCGGCTGAATCGCGGAGATCTCGTAATGTTCTGCCAGCAGTGCCAAATCGCGCGCCAAAGTGGCAGGATTACAAGAAACATAGATCACCTTGGGCACTTCTGATCGAATCAAACTGGCCAGAACAGCAGGCTCACAGCCCTTCCGCGGGGGGTCGAGGATGACCAGATCGGCTTTGGTTTGGGCCAGCAGATCTGGCAAGAGTTTTTCAACCACACCCTGGCGAAACTCCAAATTTTCGATTTGGTTGAGGGCCCGGTTAATTTTGCCATCGGCAATGGCCTCATTGACCGATTCCAAACAATAGACCTGTTTGGCCTGTTTGGCCAACCAGAGGCCAATCGTTCCGGCTCCGGCAAAGGCATCCACGACGGTTTCACTGCCGCTGAGTTCAGCCAGGGAATTGATCGTCTCATACAAAACGACGGTCTGCTGTGAATTGACCTGAAAAAATGAGGGCAGAGAAATGCTAAAGTGCAAGTCACCCAAACTCTCTTTAAGGGAGTCTTTGCCCCAGAGGGTGCGGGTCTCGCGTCCGAGAATGCGGTTGCCGGGTTCGGGGTTGCGGTTCTGAACCAGACCCACCAAATTGGGGATTTCTAGGCTGAGTTTTTCGACCAGGGCCGCCAAGGCTGGATGTTCCCAATCTCGGGTCACAAGCCCCACCAGGATTTGCGGGTGGGTGGTGGATTCGCGGATCAGCACATGGCGCAAAAAACCCGAATGGGTTTTTTCGTCATAAATCGGGATATTGAGTTGATTCAGAGCCGCTTCCACTTGGTTCAAGGCTGCGTTCATGGCAGGAGGATGAATCAGACAGTCTTGAATCGGAACCAAGGTATGACTGCGGGGGGCAAAAAAACCGCCCCGGGCTTGGCCCTCAATGGTTTGGAAGGGAAATTGACCTTTGTTGCGGTAGCGCCAGGGATCTTGCATGCCAAGCGGGGCTTTGACCCAATTTTCTAATTCGACTTCGGGCAATTTGCCCAGTCGCGAAAGGGTCTCAATCAGCAGGGCGCGTTTGTTTTCCAATTGTGCGGGGTAATCCAGATGCTGCCATTGACAGCCGCCACAGCTTTCAGTCAAGGGACAGGGGGGAACGACCCGGGTCGGACCATCATCCCAGCGCTGCACCATCAGGCCCCGACCATAGTCTTTTTTGACCGAAACCATTTCCACGGCTCCGTGATCACCCGGCAGTCCGCCGGGGACAAAAACAGGATAGCCAAAGACTTTGCCAAGACCCTCCCCTCCAGACACGAGTTTGTCGATCGTGACTTCGAGCAGGTCTCCCTTTTGCAATTTGCGCATGGTGGCTGACACAGCCTTTCTCTTTGTTGGGTCTCCCCATTATAGCCCGGCTGCCTACAAGCGCAGAGGGGTTACCAGAGATTGCCCAGATTCAGCCCACCACAAACCAATAAATTAATACCGGTGATAAACGCCGCTTTGTCGGAAGCCAAAAAATCCACGGCATGGGCCACGTCTTCGGGTTGCCCCAGACGTTTAATGGCTGTGGCCTGTTTGAATTTTTCTACCATTTCGGGGGGAGCAGCCTGCTTAAACCTTTCGGTCTCGACAAAGCCCGGACTGACCATATTGATGGTAATCCCATAGCGGGAATAGTCAATGGCCAAATTTTTGGTCAGCCCTTCCATCCCTGCTTTGGCAGCGCAATAGGCCGGGTAAGAACCCGCTCCCAGCACTCCCGAAAGCGAACCAATGCTGACAACTCTGCCCCAACCCGCTTCGCGCATGGGTTCTAAAAATTGCCCACAGAGCTGCGCCAGGGCCTCAAGATTCACACTCAGGGTCTTTTGCCAATCAGCAGGGGCCATACGTGTCAGTTTGGCTGGGCGATAACTTGGAGCGGCATTGTGAACCAATACATCCACCCGGCCCAATTGGCTTTCTACTTGGGCTTTTAGCCCAGGATATCCAGCGGCATCACTCAGGTCAAAACAGAGATAGGAGGCCTGGCCCCCGCGCGCTTCAATTTCGGCACAGACGTTTTTTAGCTCTGATTCAGTCCGGCTCAACAGGCAAACGTGATGACCACTGCCTGACAATTCAAGCGCAATGGCTTTGCCAATGCCACGGCCAGCACCGGTAATCAGGGCCTTGCGGGGAGCGGTATTCATGGGTATCACCTGCTTTCTGAGTTCATTGAGAGAATCTTTGAGCGTTTACTTTATTTTGTATCTTATACCGGATTCAGTTTCCGGCCCAGTCCCTTGAGCATATAAGTGGGTGTACGAGTAGGTTTGTAAGAATGGGGAAGATATGCTTGGTATGGTATACTTTTTCAGATTGTGGGCCCAAAATGTGAGGAATCTCTATGTTAAAATCTGTTTTGTCTGTCTCTTTGGGGTTGCTGATGGTGCTCCTCCTGACTTCTTGTTATACCATTACTTTGGACGCACACATGGCAGACACACCGATTGTGATGAACAATCCCACGAAAAAAAAGCCCATTAAACATTTTCGCATTCAAGCGACCAGTCACCACCTCATCATTGGTTTAATTGAGTTTTCCAAGCCAGATATTGCGTCTGAAATCATGAAAGAGGTACACGATTCTGGGGGCACAGCAGCCGTCAATGTCAGGATTAAATCTGAATTTACCTTTCTTGATTTTGTTTTGAATTTCCTGACAAGTGGTATTTACAATCCCATCACCGTGATTGCCGAAGGCGATGTGATTTCGGACGAGGATTAAGTCATGTTAGAGATTCCTACCGAGCGCTTTTCGCTCAAAGACCACCTGTTTAACCCAACCAAGGTACAAGATCTGGCAACACGTTTAGAGGCCGTTCACCCGTCTTTTCAGACCCAGGCGTTTACCCAAGCCTGCGTCAAGGGCTTCCCCGAACGCGAACTCAAAGCCCGAATTGCCTGGATCCGTGAACAACTCAGGGCCTTTTTGCCAGATGATTACAGGGCTGCTGTGGCAATCCTGCTCAAGGCCTTGCCCGCCCCCTGCAACCCCGAATTAAGCGACGACGACTTTGGCAGTTTTAGCTATGCGCCCTTTTCGGACTTTGTCGCAGTTTATGGCTGTCAGCAGGCTGTTCTGGATTTTTCACTGGCGGCCCTCAAAGAAATCACCACCCGTTTTTCTGCTGAAGATGCGATCCGCGCCTTTATCAAGGCCTTTCCGGCAGAGACCTATGCGACTTTGGCAGATTGGAGCCAAGATTCTCATTACCATGTGCGGCGTTTGGTCAGTGAAGGCACCCGGCCCAAATTGCCCTGGGCGCCAGCGATTCCCATCCGCTGGGAGCAAGCCGAGCCGCTTTTAAATCGCCTCTATGCCGACCGCACCCGTTTTGTTACCCGTTCGGTCGCCAATCACCTGAATGATTGGTCCAAAAGCCACCCCGAGGAGGTGATTCGCACCCTCAAAAGCTGGCAACGCCAAGCAAAACAAACCCCAGCGGAAATGGATTTTATCACCCGCCATGCCCTGCGCACACTCTCGCGCCAGGGCCATGCGGAAGCCTTGGCCCTGTTGGGCTTTGCCCCGGCCACAGTCAGCTTGCACGATTGGCAACACAGCCCACAGGTCAGATTGGGTGAGGCCTTGGAATTTGCATGCAACCTGTTTGTTGAGCAAGACACGGTGCTGATGATCGACTACCAAATTGGCTTTCAGGCCGCCCGAGGAGGCCCTTTGCGCACCAAGGTCTTTAAACTTAAACAGGCCCAATTGGAAGCCGGTCAAACACTCAAAATCGCCAAACGCCATGTTTTAAAGCCCATGACCACGCGGGCCCTTTACCCAGGCACCCACTCACTGGCACTGCAGATCAACGGCCAATTGTACCCGCTTCAGAGCTTTGAATTGCTCACTGACTAAGCAAACTCAGAGACACCGCTTCGGCTACTTTGATGCCATCCACGGCAGCAGAGAGAATGCCTCCTGCATATCCGGCCCCTTCGCCAGTTGGATAAAGCCCTTTCACATTGAGACTTTGCAGACTCTCTTTCTCACGTTTGATGCGTACAGGCGAAGAGGTGCGGGTTTCCACCCCTGTCAACATGGCATCGGGCCTGTCAAAACCCGGAATTTGTTTGGCAAAAGCAGGGATGGCTTCGCGGATCGCGGCAATCACAAACTCGGGCATGACCTTGCTCAGGTCACCGAGTTTGACACCGGGGGTATACGAGGGTAAGACACTGCCAAATTCGGTTGAGGGGCGGTCAGCCAAAAAATCCCCAATCAATTGACCGGGGGCTTCGTAATTGCTGCCACCCTGTAAAAAAGCCATTTCTTCCCAGTGACGCTGCAAGGCAACCCCTGCCAAGGGGCCATCTGGAAAGTCTTTTTCGGGGGTGATTTCAACCACGATTCCGCTATTGGCATTGCGCTCCTTGCGTGAGTATTGGCTCATGCCGTTGGTGACGACCCGGCCCGGCTCCGAAGCTGCTGCGACCACCGTGCCGCCGGGGCACATACAGAAGCTATAAACTGAGCGGCCATTGCTGGCATGGTGTACCAGTTTATAATCAGCCGCCCCCAATAAAGGGTGCCCGGCATAGGGACCATATCGGGCCTGGTCGATGATCGACTGCGGGTGTTCAATCCGAAAACCGATTGAAAAGGGTTTGGGCTCCATGTATACGCCCCGTTCCAAGAGCATTTCAAAGGTATCCCGTGCGCTGTGGCCAATGGCCAAAACGAGGTGATCCGTGGCAATTTTTTCGCCACTGGCCAGCTCCACGCCTTTGACCTGGCCCGCTTCGATCTGAATATCTGTCACCCGGCTTTCAAAGCGGATTTCTGCGCCCAGAGCAATCATCTCGGCCCGCATTTTTTCGACCATGCTGACCAGCCGAAAGGTACCAATATGCGGTTTACTCACGTACAATATCTCTTCGGGTGCGCCTGCTTTGACAAATTCTAAGAGCACCTTGCGGCCATAGTGTTTGGGGTCTTGAATGCGGCTATAGAGTTTGCCATCCGAAAAAGTCCCAGCTCCGCCTTCGCCAAATTGCACGTTGGACTCCGGGTGCAGAATTTTTTTGCGCCAGAGATCCCAGGTGTCTTTGGTGCGCTCGCGTACCACTTTGCCCCGTTCCAAAATCAGGGGTTTAAAACCCGCCTGTGCCAGTATCAGGCCCGCAAATAAACCAGCAGGCCCCATGCCAATAATCACTGGCCGCTTGTGACCAGGCTGGTTTTCCAGTTCGGGCGGGGCCTGGGCCACAAATTGGTAAGTGCTATCGGGGGTCAGACCCAGATGTTTGTCTTTTTTGAAACGCTTTAAAAGCGCTTTTTCATTTTTGACTTGCAGATCGAGGGTATAGATAAAACGCATCTCTGCGGGTTTGCGGGCATCCACTGCACGGCGAAATATCTGGTGGTCCACGAGTTCGCCAGCAGAGAGTTCGAGGCGTTTGAGCAGGGCTGTTTTGAACTCTTCTTCTGTGTGTTCAAGCGGAAGTTTAAATTCGGTGAGACGTAACATAGCTATTTATTCTTTGGTCTGGATTCTGTGGTTTGGGGTTGAAACAAACGGTATTTTAACAGCTCTGGGCCTGTCTTGAGCGCCATTTAAAACACAATAAAGTCGCTTTAGGCCTTAAAAAAGGCCTGCCATTTTTGCCAAAAAGTGGGCTCTAAACACCTGCAGCCCCCCTTGAAATGCCCACAGGGCAGAGCATAAAAGTCCGATTGTTCTTCAATGTTCTGCTTCAGAATGGGCCAGTATTCAATTAAATCTGTGCCACAGGTCAAACTGAGCAAAACCCGCAAATTTGGGCTGGGTTCATAGGGCTCGGTACTGTGCAAAAACCCCTCGCCAAAGACAATCGCTTCGTTGGGTGTGTAACGGTAAAGCTGGCGCTGGCGATCAGGCAATTCATAAAGCAATTGGCCATGTTCGGGACTCAGTTCAAAGAGCGGTGTGATCAGGGTATATGCTGGGGCACCTGGGCGATAATCATAATGCCAATTGGGATCGGGGGCCTGATTTCCGACCACAAAGAAGCCGCAGTACATCACCAATTGCTGTTTGTGTTTAATTTTGGGCTTGAGAGCCTGCTCCAGACCCAAGGCATCAAAAAAAGCTTTAAACAAAGTATAATTGGAGGCCCGACGATTGGCGACCCAAAACAAGGGGTCGGTATCGTAGGAGCAGAGCGAATAATCTCGCCCCGGCAGAAGCAAATGTTGGTATTTTCCTCCCCGCAACAACTCAGCTTGGGCAGGATCTTCAAAAAAGGGCCGAACTTCCCGCTCAAATTCCCCTTGCAAATCGCAAAGCAAACTGGCAGGAAACGTGCATTTAAATGCATTGAGTTCGTTATGGAGGGCACTGAGTTGAAGCATCGTCAACATTGTAACGTTCTTTGAGCAAAAATATTGTCTGAGATCAGCAAAATGATTGGGCAAGATTTAAAAACATGCACTCAGAATTTTGGTATTTTTGAGAAAACACCAAGGATAAATTATGGCAAGCAAAGTTAGCCTATTCATCTTGCTGATGCTTTTGGCAGCAAAACCGACACAGGCAAAACCCACACAGACAAACGTCCTTCGCCCACCAGATATTGAATCTGCCTGGATCGAAAAATTATCAGAAAAGAACCCGCAAAAATTGGGAGACAATTGGTGGGTTGTGACCTGGCAAAATGGGAAAGTGGAACGGGTCAAAGGCCCTCCCAAACAACAGCAAAATATCAAATCAGTGCGCTGGTTTGTCAACGATTTGGAAAGGGGCGTCACGGGCATGCCCAATGGAGCGATCATCAAACTCAGTGGTTTTGAAACGGTCACCTATGTCTACCCTGCATTTTGGAGCGGCAATGAATGGCTTTTGGAAGGTGAACTCAAACAAAAAGCCCCACAGGCCTATCGTGATCTGCTGATCCTGGCAACTCGGCAACACCGCACCATCATAGCTTTGAAAAATGAATTGCAAAATCAAATCGGACTGATAGATCAGCGGGTGGCTCTGGAAACGCTCAAACTGGACTACCAAAAAGCAGGTCTCAGTGCCCAGGAACAAGATCATATCAAACGCAGGTACAAACACACCCAAACCATGGTCAAAGCCTATCAACGCTTGCTTGCACATCCCCATCCAGTTAAGAAAGTATTTCCTCTCACCTTGGTCAGAACCTATTTTTTCAGCGCAGAAATCACGGACTTACAAAAGCGCATCGCAGACCAGAAAACCCAGCTTGGCAAAATTCAGGACAAGTTTAAACAGGCTTCAGCAGCAGAAAAGCCCCGACTGAAGCTGACTTTGTGGCAATTGGAGCAAGGCTTGGAAAAGATGGAAGCCATGTTGCTCAAAGTGCAGCAAACTGAAATTCAGTTTAAACAGCGGCAGGCATTGCTCATTTATTAAAAAAGCCTGACGATGATTTAACACTTCAGGGATTTTCAATATTCATATTTCTTTACATTCAAATTGACAATAAGTTAATATAAATTTAATTTTTTCATGATTAAAGGTTAAGAATTTATTTATCACTCTGCCCGATAGAATTAATATCTAGTTAAAGGTAGGGAAAAGAAATGGTTAACTCAATCTCAGGCTCCAGCTACGTCACACCCCTTTATGCTTATGCCCCCGCACAATCGGCGACTGTTTCAGCCTATCCTTCACACAGTGTCAGCGCATATTCCTCTGATACCTTTATCGCAGCCAAGCAAACAGGGGCCTCAGACACCCCCGATCCCAATCAACAAGCCACAGGCATGAAACGCATGATGAACGGAATTGGCAATGCCTTTGGCCGCATGGCTGACTGGGTGGGATTGGGCACCATTTCTCACTATGCCAAAGAATATATGCAGGCCTATGATGCGAATAAAACCAATAGCCTCGACACCCAAGAATTTACAGCTGTCAGCAGCCTGATTGCCAAGAGTTTCCAAGATGTTGATAGCAATGCCAATCAGGAGATCAGTTTTGGTGAGTTCAAACGGATTGTGGGAGATCTCGTTGATGCCAATTTTAAAGCCCTTGATACCAGCCAAGATGGTTTTTTGAACTACAACGAGGCCTTTGCCGGAGGCTATGTCGTGAACCAAGGCAATCAGGACTCCTTTCGCAACCACGACAAAAACCAAGATGGGCTTTTGACCCGCAATGAATTTGCAGGCCTGCTCAATGATCTGAAGCTCAAACGCCGCTAAAATTGAAAGCCTATTTAAAAAGCCCCGGAAAAAATCCGGGGCTTTTGTTTTCAGCTTGATTGAGTCTCGTTTTGGAACTATTTGCGCAGCGCGGGTTTGTCCATATTGTTCAGCAAGGTCAACAAGGGGGCGTATTGGCTGTTCAAGCCATTGCCATGCACGCTGGTATAAGTGGGATTGTTGAGCACTTCGCGCAGCAACTGGGCCTGGGAATGAATCTGGCTGCGCTGAGCCGTGTAATCATCATAGTTTTTCAGATTCGGCAGGGATTGCTTGAGGTTGCGCAGGGCACTTTGGGCGTCCACCGTCAATTTTTCGATCAGATCAGATTCAGCCAAGGTGCGTTTGGCCAAATTTAACATACGCTCGGCCTGATCGCGGCGACCTGTGGCTTCGTTTAACATGCCCTCTTGGCGTTGGTATTCGTTTTTCTTGCCGTCCATCTGGCCTTTGGCATCCCAATAGACCTGGCGGGACTGATTCATCTGACGTTCAGCGCGGTCGAGATCCCAACGTTGACGATCCATATCCGAGCGGTAGCGCTGCATATTGCCGTATTCACGGTTGGCTTCGTTCTGCTGGCCTTGGGCCTGGCTGCGGTATTGGGCCGCTTGGCGGCGATGAGCTTCGGCATTCTGGGGATCAGAAGTGACTTTGCCATCTTCCTGGCGGGCCAGATTTTCGTATTGGCGGGCAGAAGACAAGGCGCGCTCATAATTGCGTTGGCTGTGCTCATAATCGCGGGCCAAGCGGTCGTATTTGTCTTTTTCCCAATCGTAACTGCGTTTGTCGCTCTGGTAGCGGCTATTGGCGCGCTCAAAGGTATTTTCAGCGTCGCGGAACTCTTGGTAAGCGCGGTCACGCACGGGGCGGATGCTGTCGGCATCCCGTTGGGCTTGGTCGCGGCGGGATTCTTGCACAGGGATGTCTTGGCGGGCGCGCTCAGCAGCTTGGCGGGTGCGCTCCAGGTTCTGAGCCAGGGGTTGGTCAAAGAGTGAGAGACGATCAGAAAAGATCCCTTTGGCTTCTTTTAAGTCTGGGCGATACTGATCGCGCTCACGCTGGGCAACCACTTGTTTTTTCAGGGCCACGGCGCTGTCGAGGGAGTTGGCTGTTAAGCGAAAGCCTTCGCCGGTTGGGCCGCCCGCAAAGGTATAGACCACGGTTTCTCCGGCCCGGAGTTTTTGCCAGGCTTCGTAAGCATTGCGGGTGTTGAGCCCTTTGTCTTGACCCAAATAAAGCAGGGCATTTTGCAGCTCGGCGGGCAATTGGGCCGCAGGTTTTTGGCTGCCAACTAAAGCGTCGTAGACAAAGACTTCATCTAAATTACCAATCGTGCTGCCCTGGTAAGAGAGGGCCTGGCCATTGCTGAGGTGTTTAAAAACGGTGTAATAATTGTTGATGCCGGGAGAGTTAAATTGATCCAGTTTCAGGCTGGTCAGACGGCTGCGCAGGTCAGCATCCACCGCACCATTGGCTTCATTGGCAACCAGATTCATAAGCAGGTCAAAATCTTTGGCATTGGCAACTTCCATGCCTCCCAATTGAATCCGGCCGGTCCCTGTCAAAAAGGCCAGATAAGCCGTATCACGATTGACGTTTTGGCCATTGACCTGCCAGCCTGCATCAGGCAATTGGCGAAAGCGGCCCAAGGTGGCAAGGTTGGCGTCTTTGGAAGCCGTCCAGCCTTTGCTGACGACATAACTGGCCAAATCTTTGGGTTTGACGTCTTTGCCCTCTACCACAATGCGCCAATCGCGTTTGAGATCATCGTAGGCGCCAAAGAGCGAGAGGTACTCGGGACCATTGTCGTTATTGCTGTTATAGGCTTCAAGTTTTTTGCCCTCAAGAAAAAGCAGGGGCAGGCGCAATTCAGGTTTGGCCACGCCATGGTCTTTTTTGGCACCTTGCAGGTCGTCAAAAAGCATCAATTCATCAAAGCTATCAAAACTGTCGCGCACTTCGCGGCCCTGTACTTTAAAGGTCACGGTAATATCTTTGCCGTCTTTGAGCCGAGCCAGGGCTTCGTTGATATCAATTTTGGGGCTGCTGAAAAAAGCCGGTTTGCGGAAACTGCCATATTGTTTTTCGATGGCTTCAAGGGTGGCACGGGCTTCGGCTTCAGAAAAACCTTTGCTGGCGGTGAGTTTGAGAGTGTCTGTGGCTGCTTTGGGGCTGGCAATGCTCTGGGAAGCCGCAACTTGCACAGGGTTGGCAAGGGGCATAGTCAGGCTGACGGGACGGTTGGGGGTGACGGCTTGAATCATTAAGTTTCTCCAAAAATTAAAACGAATTTAATCTTATCTTAATTATAGGAGTGACCGTTAAGATCTTGTCAAAGTTCTGAAATATTTTCTCTGAGTTTAAATTTTAAAAGAAAAATCGACACCCTCTTGTTCAGGTGAGTCGTCTGTTTTGGCTTCATATTTGGGGAATAATTTGCGATCACTGGCGGGGATCGCCATCGGTGTAAATTCAAATCGCGCCCGCAATTCGCCATCAGAGAGTTCGGGTTTGGCATTGCCCCAAACCTGTTCCCGTTCGGGCACGACCACAGCATACCCTTCCCACTCACCAAAGGTATAATCATAAGGCCACTGGCAGGTCATGATCGCAATCCCCGGATCGGGACTGAACACTTCGATCAGCTCACAGGGTCCATAAATGATAGCTGTGCGAATTGAGACAAAAAATACCTGCATGGGTTTTGTTTCCTGTACTGCAAACTTTTAATCAGTCACAATCAGTATAAACATGAGGTCTACCAATGAAAAGCTTACTCAGTCTCTCGTTTGTCGTTTCCGCCTGCGCGTTTGCTTTGGCTTTGCCTGCTATGGCCGAAAGCACCCTTTATGCCCAGAGCCACACCCGCAAAGTGGTGGCCTACAACAACCAAGCCATGGTCACCCGCTCCTTGAGCCTCGCAACCCTGGCTCCAGGGCCTCACCAGGTCATTGTGAACGATTTGCCCGTCGATTTAATTGCCGACTCACTCACAGTCACCGGCCAGGGCACGGCCAAAGCCCTGATTCACCATGTCGAAGTGCGGCCACTGGACAAACAACCCGAAAACCCCGAACTCAAGCGCCTGGAAGCCCAACTCGAAAAAATCGCAGAGCAAAAGCGCGAAATTCAAGACCAACAGGCCCTCAACCGCGAACACCGCCAATTTTTAAGCACGGTCGGTTCGGTCTCGGACGAAAAAATCCGCAAACAATTGGCCTATTACCAGATCAAACTGAAAGACTGGGAAGACCTCAACAGCTTTTTGCTTAAACACCATCAGGAAATTCTGACCAGCGAACGCCAGCTGTCCCAAAAAACAGCCCAATTGGAGAAAATGCGGGTCGAAACAGAGGCCGAGATCCGCAAATTACAAACCAAAAACCAACAGCGCAAGCAGTCGGGCGTGGTCTATATCTCGGTTGAGTCGACAGGCAGCCTGGATCTCAATTTGACCTATCTCGTGCCTGGTGTGAGCTGGGGATCGGCCTATGAAGCCCGTCTCGACACAGAGAAGCAAAAATTACGCCTGAGTTATTTTGGCGATATCCGCCAGCAGACCCAAGAAAATTGGGTCAATGCCGAACTCGCTCTTTCAACATCCAATGCTTTGGCCTATCTGACTCTGCCGGTGGTCAACCCCTGGCATTTGTCGTATGATCTGGGCCGTCCAGATAGCAAAGTCGCCCCTGCAGCTCCCCGTGATCGTCAAGCCCTTTACCAACTCGAAAATCTATTGCCTTTGGGCAGTGCTGTGTCCCAAGAGCGCTCGGTCAATTTTGCCCAATCCGAGGTTGTGGACAAAGGCGTTTCGATAGTCTATAAAATTCCCCAGCCCGTAAGCATCGAAAGCTCCGGCCAGTCCCGCCGGGTGGCCATTGCCACCCGCTATTTTGAATACGAATCGGAATACGACGTCTTTCCCAAATTTTCGAAAGAGGCCTTTCTCAAGATCCGCTTTAAAAATGTGGGCGGAATGCCCTATTTGGCCGGCCCCGTGCGCACGTATATCAACGAGGATTTTACCGGCAAATCAGGTTTGCCACTGCTCTTGCAAAATGAGCAGGGCATGATTCCCTTTGGCGTCGACAGCAATATCAAAGTCGGGCACAAACAGAGCAAAAACGAAGAGAGCCTCGAAGGGGTGCTGCGGGAGACCCGGCGCAAAAAACTGGCTTATCAAATGGAAGTCAGCAATTTTAGCAAAGACACCCAGACAGTAAATGTCTTTGACCAGATTCCGATCAGCAAAGACGAGCGCATCAAGGTCAAGCTGGTAGAGACCACACCCAAACCCACCAAAATCGAAGACAATGGCGTGATCAAATGGCAACTCAGCTTGGCTCCCTGGGAAAAGAAAACCCTGGTGTTGGAGTTTTGGGTCGATACCCCAGCCAACCTGCCCGAATTGCTCTAAACCCCTGTAAACAGCTGAATCTGTTATACTTAATCGACAGAAAATGACTCCCCCTTTGGGGGCATGATTGAGAGGCCCTCCTGTGTTGCGTTCTTTAGCTGCCAAGCGCTGGTTTTTTCTGGTGCTCTCGCTGATTATTTTTGCCCTGGATCAAGCGACCAAATACCCGTTTCGGGATTTTGCTGAAAAAACTTACTATTCAAAACCTGTTTTGCCTTTTTTATCGTTTACCTATCTTCGGAATACGGGTAGTTTGTTTGGTATTTTCCAAGATCATGCTTTTCTACTTGGTTTGGTTTCATTAAGTGTTGCCATTGGTATCTGTTGGTTTGTTTGGCAACAGCCTAAAAACGCTGGTCTTTTGCCGTTTGTGACACTGGGATTTTTAATGGGTGGCGCTGTTGGAAATATGTATGATCGGCTTTTTCGTGGCTATGTCATAGATTTTTTAGATCTCCAATGGCAAGGTCAAAACATTTGGCCCGTCTTTAACGTGGCAGATATCGCTGTCGATGTGGCCATCGGTCTCTTTGTTTTAATGGCGTTTCTCGAACCCAAAGAGTCTGCTTCACCCACACCAGAAGTGAGTTCAGAGCGGAATAAAACACCTGGACTCTCTCCCCAAACCGAAGCCAGTGAAGAGGTTGAGTCTGAATCTGTGGTTGAATCGCTTGCCAATCCAAAGTCACAGGATTCCGCTTTATGAAAAAGAGCACAACGGCAACTTGGCTTGCTCCCTTATTCACGGTTTTGTTTTTTCCGTTTACTGCAGGCGCGCAGATCGAAATGCAAACAGAACTCTCACCGCAATATTCAGTTAAGATTGCGGTGGAGGAATGTGAGGGGGGGTATTGCCGTGGCAAGGTCACTTTTCAACTCTTCCGCAAAGACCAAAAGCCCCCTTTTCAAGAGTTCTCCTTCTCAAATACGCTTTTGCAACTCAATCCAGATAAAAAGCCCTTGCAGAATCAAACGCTGGGATACGATATTCAATCGGGCTTGCATTTAGCGGATGTGAATTTTGATGGACAGCCAGATTTGGCCCTCTGTGATGGCACCCAATCGGGATATGGCATGCCGTCATATCAGGTCTATCTTTATTCAACCAAAAGCCAGAAATTTATTCACAGCCCAGCTTTTTCGAGCTTGGCGCGGGGTGAATACCTTGGCATGTTTCAAATTGATCACAAAAACAAGCGCTTAATTAACTTCGGAAAATCGGGCTGTTGTTTTCATTTTACCCGTGAGTTTACAATCAAAAACCAGCTCCCTTTTCTTGTGAAAGAGGAGATCGAAGATGCCACCGGCGGTGACGGAAAAACGATGGTCACCACCACATCGGAATGGGTCCAAGGTAAGTGGGTCAAAAAGGTGAAGAAAACGCCGCTCTAGATTTTTTTTACCCCTTCCACACAAACAGAGAACCTGATTCAGGTGGAGAACCTGTGACAGGTGGTTTAATGCTCGTATCTTTGCACGATACAAACAAGGAGCATTTCGTCAAAAATTGTGATCTACGGGGCAACAGGCGGCATTGGCCGCAGTTTGGCCGAACGCTTACATCAACAGGGCACAGATTTGCATTTGGTTGGCCGAGATCCACTCAAACTCGGCTCGTTGGCAGAAACACTTCAGGCCAGTTATACCTTGGGAGACGTGTTAGACCCCGATCTGCTTGTTTGGGTCAATCACGACTGCGGTGAGCAGCTCAGTGGACTGGTTTACGCTGTGGGAACCCTTCAGAACAGATCGCTCAGATGCACCCCCTGCAACGGATTGGCCAGCCTGATGAGATTGCCAAATTGGCTGCATTTTTACTCAGTCCAGACGCAGCTTGGATCACAGGCCAAATGATTGGGATCGATGGGGGGCGCTCCAGTTTGCGTCCCAAAAGCTAAAAAGCCGGGAGTAAAGCGAGAAATGTCTGTTCCCTCCATGGGAGAGATTTCATTACAAGTGAAGTAACATTTCTCTGCGCTGCCCGGCCAGTGTTTCTGGTCATGTCAGATCATCAAAACTCAGCTTCGATCAGATCCACGACACTTTGCCCCCTTTCTAAAGCTGCCACCAAATCCAGAACCCGATCTGACCAACCTGCCAATTGCACCACCCCAGAATCATCCTGGGGAAATTGCATTTGGCCATAGCCAGCCAGATCAACTGAGTACAAAATGGCCTGGGGATTGACCTCTCTGCGATAGCGTTGCCACTCCTCGACCAGAGATTCATTTCCCCAGTGGGTGCTGTAGCACTGCATATCGCTGAAAAGCAATACCCGGTCAAAGACCTGTTTGCGTTTGCGCAAGGCCCGAATCGTCAACCAGGCGTTGGTGCTGTGCCCCACGTCGGTTTTGCGAATTTTATTGGCATTGCTCAAAACGCTGTCGCTGCGGGCGACAGGAATATCCTGATAGCTTTCGCCGAAGCCACCCACCAGGTATTCTCCCTGAGACAGACGGGTTGCCATGGCCCCCATCAGGCTTGCCACGTCGATATACATCACTTTGCTGCGGGCAGACAGGGCGCCACTCATAGAACCACTCAGGTCCACAAAGACAGCGGTTTTTCCCTGCCAAACAGGCACATTGGCCAAGGACAGATTCATCGCCTCACGCAGTGCCTCTTTGAGTGCATTGCCACTGACTTCGCGCTCAGCAGCCAGCCAGCGAAAAGGCAGCAATTGGCTCTCGCGCACCTTTTCAGGATCGCGAAAGACCTTCATGGCATGGGCCAAAGCAATTTCAGCCTTGTGCTGCTCAAAATTGCGCAAATTGCGCAGCAGAGCCATGATCCCCATTTTGGGCGCGATTTTATTCCAGGTCTCTGCACTGGCACCTTGGGTGGAGATCAGCACTTCCCAGGTTTCTGGGGTGGCCAATTTGTCCTCCAAGACCCGTTTGTAGAGGGCTGCGCGCTCAGGGCTATCAGGCCGGGCATGGGTCAGCATCAGCACATCGCGCAATTTGACTTCGCCAGCGCGGTTGTATTTGGCCAATTGGTATTCATCAAAGCGGCGCAAGGCATCCGACAGGCCTTTTTTTAAGGCATTGGGCAATTTGGCTTTGCTGCCTTCGCCCACGCGGCGGATCCAATAGGCCAGCAATTCACCGGGTTCATCGGCCCGTTTTACGACTTTGGGCACATAGCTGCGCACATCATTTTTGGCCTCTTTGCTGTCGCCACTAAACATTACAGAGGCTTCAGCCAAGAGAATCATAGGCAGGGTGCGCAGATGCATCTGATTGCGGGTATAATTCGCCAATTTGAGCACATAGCTGCGCTCACAGGCTTGAATCGCAGTACGCAATTCGGTCAATTGCTGATCGGCTTTGGTATAAAAGCGGTCTTCTACCAGGCAGGTGCAGGCTCTCAAATACAGATCAAGCTGTGAACTGGGTTTAAACGCCAGGGCGCCTGCGTGATTGACCGTGGCATCGGGCCGCGCCCGCAATTTTTCGGCCATTTTCAGAATCTGATTCAGTTTCATTTTGCTTACCTCATTTCGTTGATACTGTTCTTCGAGAACCCAGTTGCCTGGGAGTGGGGATACCACAGTTCCAGCAACAGGAGTTGTAGCACGCAGTGCGTATTGCAAAGCAACCTGTGTCTTTCGGTTATCAACCGAATGCTCTACCATTGAGCTATACTGGAAAAAGATGGGAACAACAGGATTTGAACCTGTAACCGCCTGTTTCGGACACAGGTGCTCATTCCTTTGAGCTTTGTTCCCACAACTCCGGTAACAGGAGTCGAACCTGTGCTTGTCCGCTTAGAAGGCGGATGCTCTTTCCACTGAGCTATACCGGAAAAAGGCGGGGATAGCAGGAATTGGAGCACGCTGTGCGTATTGCGAAGCAACCTGCATGCATCTGCTTCGTAAACAGAGGCTCTATCCATTGAGCGATATCCCCAAAGTTCCGGTGACAGGGTTTGTAGCACGCAGTGCGTGTTGCGAAGCAACCTGCGCATCTCCGCTTCGCATAGCATAAGTGCTTTCTAAGTTTCGCCTGGAGGCTCAACAAGAAGCACTTAAAAGGCGGCCACTCTACCAACTGAGTTACACCGGAATGAGTGGAGTCTAAGGGAATCGAACCCTTGTCTTCGCTGTGCAAAAGCGAGATCTTACCATTAGAACGAAGACCCCAAATTAGCTCCAAGGGTGGGATTCGAACCCACATCCCTCCGCTTAACAGGCGGACGCTCCACCATTGAGCTACCTTGGAACAGGCGGATATGCTGGGACTCGAACCCAGAAATCGAAAAAACGATCCTTGCTTAGCAGGCAAGTGCAATAGCCTTTCTGCCACATATCCATGTTTTAATTAGAACCAAAAGAATGAATTTTTCATTCTTTTCGTTATAGAAAACTAATTTTTGAGGGATAAAAAAAATTTAGCCCTGTCGGAGGTCAGATGACGGGGGGATCCCGTGCATCAGCCTGACAGGGCTGAGAGAGGTGAAATTACCTGCTGCACACAATCTCCGGGTCATCCGTCTTTGCCTGGATGACCGGAGAATGAAGACTCACGGGTGCTGCCGGTATCCAGGCAACGCAAGACGCTTGGCGGACGCGTATGGCGTCCTGCCGGGCATACTATTTCGTTTTAGCGTTGTCATTGTCGTTACCTTAAATGTTTTTTGAGAGTGCCGCATTCCAAGTTGGAATTCAATTTGGAATTGGCTTGTTATTCATCATAATCATTCTCATCGCCAAAAAGCAAGGGGGACTTGCTACAATTTTGCAAAAAAGTTGAAATTAATTTTTTGAGGAATTTGAGATGAGTTGGATGCGACGGGCAAAAATATCCAGTGAATCTCTTCTAGATTCCCAAGTCATCACAGCTTCTCCGTCTTCTGAAAGTACCAAACGTGGATGCGGATACATCACGCCTGAGTGAAAAAGAAAATGAATTTCTGGGATTTGGGGAATCAGATCAGGGGAATAACTACGAATCCAAAAGTCATTGCTATCGTTAATAAACTCACACCAAAGTACTGAGAACCTTCCTGAATCATTCAGATCGAGACCCAGATTGGGGGAAGAAAAATTGGAAAAGTAACCTGATCCACTCACCCCCAATTCAGGTCCCAAGGGTTCTCCTTTGGCATTAAATTTTCGCGCAAAGACTTTCACCAACCGTGTAGAGTCTGAATTAAATAAACGAGAAGAGTTTGTTTCTAAATAACTTGTCCAAGCCACTACCCACTCGCCCGAAGCATTCATGCTGATTGCAGGTAATTCATCTGTTTTGACAAAGGGAGTAGCGTTAATTTTAAAAACAGAACTGCGTGCTCGCCCAGCTGCATCAAATAAGATAGCTGATAGATATTTTGTCACCAAGACAAAGTTACCACGGGCATCCATCGCAATTTGGGGGTGGATCGCATCTTGAAAGGGAGTTTTCATTTCTGGCACTTTGGGTTGGCCTGTTGCGGAATACAAACGATAATAAGCATGGCTTTCGGCCCCTTGAACCCCTGAAAAACCTGTCCATGAGACTGCAAAATCCCCGTTTTCAGCCATAGCAACACTGGCTTTATTTCCATCGGACATACTGGCAAGCATGGAGGTAGTTTCTGAAATCAAAAATGGGGAGCCTTTGGCTTGGCCTGATTTATCGAAGGTCTGTCCCCACAGCTTGTCATATTTATAGGTCCAGACAACAACAAAATCCCCATTTTTTTGCATGGCTAAAGAGGCATGATTTTGACCTTCACTGTAAATGGACGTTTCCCCAATATTAAACGCCAGCCCAAGTGGTTTTCCCTGGGAGTCATACCGCTGCCCCATAATTTGGTAATGATAACTTTCTAAGGAATTATCTGGGTTTTGTACGTACTGGGACCAGACAATCAGAAAATTTCCTTGGCCATCCATGGCGATTTGGCTGTCTCTTTGGTAAATATATGTTTCTTGATTCACCCGCCAAGTCTGATAACGGCTCCCATCTGAATCCAATTGATTGACGCTCAGGAGATATTCGTCTTTCCAGTTCTGGCCCTTGGCTTTGACCGTGATCCGGCTTTGACCAGCGTCTTTGAGTGCAGTGACTTGACCCAAAGCATTGACGGCAATTTCGTCTGGGTGACTGCTGCTGAATTCAAACAGCGAAGCAGGATAGCTGTTTTCAGGATAATTCCAGTTCCTGAATAGGATTTGAACAGGCTGATTGAGCCTTTCAAGTAAAAAAGGCCCCGCGTAATGCAAACCCTCTAAATCTTGGCTTTTTAAAGGGGCCACGATTTCGTTCAAAGGGTTGGGTGTGGGGCTGGGCGAGGCCCTTGCTGGAATGGGGCTTGCAGAGGAGAACGGGGATGAGGGCACAGGAACAGCTGTTTTTTCAGCGCCAGGCAGCTGCAGCGGCGTACAAGCCAAATAAACAAAACAGGCCAAACTCAGCAGCGTGACCAAATATAAAAAACGCAACAAAGAAATTTTGCCCATCTCATTCCCCTGAATGAGATCATAAACCAGTGAGGGGATTTTTAAAACCTATTTTTGCAAGGTCTTGATAATTTTCGCGGCGTCATAGCCTTGAGCAGTGGCATTGTCAATCAATTTTTGCCAGGTGCTTTCGGGCAATTCGGGGCTGCGGCTCAGCACCCAAAGATATCGGCGGCTGGGCGTGCCAATCATCGCGTATTGGTAGTCGGGATCGAGGGCCATGATTTGGTAATCTCCTGCAAAAGGCCAAAAGAACTCCACTTTGAGTTTGGTGGGTTCAGCCGGATTGGGAATATACGCCCGGCCTTTGGCGCTGATTTCTCGGCCCGTCAGGGATTTTTCAAAACAGCGGTTGAGTACATCGACTTCATTTGCGGATTTGGCTGTGTAGGTGGCTGTGGTACCTGTACAATTGGCCTGTTCGGGGGTGGGAATCCCACCAATTTCATACCATTTGCCCAAGAAGCGTTGCAGCTCAATGCTTTGAACCACTTCCAAGTGGTTGATTGGGCGTACTACAGGCTGTGATCAGGAGTATCAGAGAGAGATTGAAAATAAGTTGTTTTAACATATCTTGAGTTTCGATCATGATCCAACCTGTGCGCAAGCCAATAAACACAAAGCAAAAGAGAAAGAAAAACGGTCTTTCCCGTTGGAGCTTGGAAAGCGCCCCCTCACACTGTAAAATACCTTTCTGCTCTTCATTTCTTTGGCTCACGAAAGGATGCTTACCCATGAAAGCGATTTTTATCAACGGTAAAGCCGTTTCTGCCCAGTCTGATCTCAACTTGGAGATTCACAACCCTGCCAACTTGGAGCATCTCGGAAGTGTGCCCAATTGCCGCCAGGCGGATGTCGACGCAGCTGTGGCAGCAGCCAAAGCCGCCCAGCACAGTTGGTGGAAAACCCCCGAAAGTGAAAAATCCCACATGTTACACCATGTGGCTGAACGTGTGAGTGCCAAAGTCGAAGAATTGGCCAGATTATTGGCCCAAGAGACAGGCAAGCCGCTGATCGAAGCCAAAGACTGTGTCGAATGGGTGGCTGCCTGTTTCCGCTATTATGGGGAGGTGATCCGTGTCAGCAAAGGCGTGGTCTTCCCGCCTGTCGCCCCCCATCAGATCAATTTCACTGTGCGCGAGCCCTTTGGCGTGGTGGCCTGTATCGCCCCGTTTAATTTTCCCTTGTTGCTCAGTGCCTGGAAAATTGCCCCAGCTTTGGCTTGCGGCAATACGGTAGTGGTCAAGCCCCCCCACCAGAATCCGCTTTCGAGCCTGATGCTGGCCGAGTGTTTTTCGGATCTGCCCGCCGGGGTCTTCAATTTGATCACGGGCGATGGCGTGACCGGCGACATGTTGGTGCGCCACCAACATGTCGACATGATCGCATTTACCGGTTCCACCCCTGTGGGCCGCAAAATTGCAGCTGCAGCAGGCGAACAATTAAAAAAGATCAACCTCGAACTCGGTGGCATCGACCCGCTGGTGGTCTTTGCCGATGCCGATCTGGATGTGGCCGTCAAAGGTGCTGTCTGGGCCCGTTTGCTCAATGCGGGCCAGGTTTGCACCTCTTCCAAACGGATTATCGTCGAAGAATCTGTGGCCGATGAATTTACCCGCAAAGTGCTTGAGCAGGTGGCCAAAGTGAAGGTCGGAGACCCCCTCGATACCAGCACCGACATGGGGCCTGTGATCAGCGCGGACGCCCTCAATTTACTCGAAAGCCAAATTGCCCGGCTCAAAGCCGAAGGGGCCACCCTCTTGGTTGGAGGCGAACGCTTCAGCCCGAATGGGCTCAAGGGGCATTTTCTGCAACCCACGGTCTTTGTGAATGTCAAACACGGGGGTATGGCCACCACAGAAGAATTCTTCGGACCGGTAATCAATATCTTCCGTGCCAAAGATGCCGACCACGCGATTGAAATGGCCAATGACTCGGAATATGGTCTCGGGGCCACGATCTACACCAACCACCTGCACACGGCCATGAAAGCCATGGAGAATATCAAGGCGGGGAGTTTCTGGATCAACGATCCCCTGACAGACAATGAGGCAGCCCCCTTTGGTGGCATGCGGGCCAGTGGGATTGGCCGCGAACTGGGCGCAGAGGGCTTGGAATGCTTCCGTGAACCCAAACATGTGCATTTGGACTATGTCATGGAAGCCAAAGATTATTGGTTCCCCTACGCCAACCGGCCCGTCGAATTTTAAGTTAAACCTGTTCAATATCACTTCTTTGAGGTCGTTTATGCAAAAATCTTATCTCTGGGCTTTGGCCCTCACGTTCACACTCACGGCCTGCCAAGCGCAGGTGGTGAGTGCCCCGGTCAGTCCTACTCCCACGCCCAGCCCATTGCCGACGCCGGTGATTACCCCAGAGCCCACTCCGCTGCCGAGTCCCACTCCCAGTGACGTGCCTCAACCCACTCCGACCCCAACAGTGACCTTTGAACCCCAGGCTTTGCCGTCTTTGATCCCAGTGCCGACCCCTGTAGGTACTCCCTGGCAAGATCAGGGCCTGTTTCTCGACACATTCAATGGCCGAGTCTTTGACGAAAAGGGCTCCCCCCTGCAAGGGGCCAAAGTGCGGGTGGAGTTTAATTTAGAGGGCTTTTCCCCCTATAGCGAAGAAACCCTAACAGATGCCACTGGCAGCTACAAATTAAACGCCCCCAGCGGCGCTTTGATTAAGATCCACGCCACGTATCCCCAACGAGCGTCACGAACACGGATCGAGGTCTTAAAAATCGGGGCGCTTGGCCATCCCTTTGCCAATCGCTTTGACTTTGGCGTCAACGAAGAAGATTACCGCTTGGCCACAGACCAATATATCCGCAGTTCGATGGATATCAGCCGGGGAGTGACCCTGGAAGATGCGCCGGAGGTGATCGCCGTCTTGCCTGAATTAAAAACAGGCACCCAATTGGCTTTCGACACAGCCCTGAAGCTGACCTTCAGTGAACCTATCGATCGTTCAAGCTTTGAAAAAACAGTGGCGGTCCGCTCTTTTAAAGAACAGAAGCTGCGGGTCGATCACCTCTCTGGCCAACCCAGTATGAGTGGTTCTGGGGATGTCAATCAGCCCAATGGCAGCTTGATCTGGACCGCAGAAGCCTTTGACCTTGTTTGGAACGTGGGAGATACCGCCGTCAGCCTGAACTTTAAACCTGGACACGGCTATCCTGCCAATAACAACAACCAAGATTTTCCGATGGTTGTCTTGAGCTTTAATGCACCCGAAAGGGGCAGTCAGGGTTTGGCAGATAAAACCGGTGCCAGCCGCGATCAGGACTGGTTTCGCCTGCAGAACTCGGCCCCCAGCCAATCCCTGGTATTTACGATCGCCCAAGACACGACCCCCTTTGTCCTCAAAACCCTGGACTACCAAGCCGCCACCGCCACGAATCCGCCCGTTCTGCGCCTGAGTTATAACAAACCAGTTTGGTATTCAGCCAAGACCCGTGTGATTGCTGGAGGCATGGCTGACTTTTTTAATTTGCCCGGCGCTGAATTGCAGGCCCCAGCAGAATACCCTGGCAACAAAGGCAATGCTACAGCGCGCAATGCCGCCAATAATTACCGGGTTTTGATTCTCAAACCCAGCAGTCTTGAACCCACGCTCTTTTCAGGGACCTGGTATGAATTGGGTGGGCAGGTTGTTTACGACCAGACCGATCCAAGCCACTCACGGGTTTTGCTACAATTACCCGCAGAACATGACAAAACCCTCTTTGCCTCAGGCAACGAAATCCAAATCAATGGTGTGACCTCGGTTCTCGATCCCGCAGGCAATGCCTTGAGCGTGGGCACCCCCCTCAAAGTGACTGTGCCCTAAAGGTGGGACTCCTCAATCCAAAATTTGGGCTGTGCCTTTTGTTTGCCAATACTTGTCCACTTTGGGTTTAAGTTCGGTGTGAATCTGGGCCAAGGACTTGTGCTGGTTTTTGGCCCACCATTTTTCCCAGTCTTTGACGAGAAAGAGATCGCTGTTGTAAACTTTGCGCCGACTGGCATAAGCAGAGCTGTAAATGGGGGTAATAATTTGGTAGAGCAACTCACTTGCCACCTGTGAGACAGGGACATTGACCACTAGAGGGGGCGGGGGAGAGGCATGAACAGGGGCATTCAGGGGTGGAGGCAATGTTTTGCCTTTTTCATAATTGCGCTCATCGCGTAAATGCCCGATCAAGAGCGGAATGGCATTTTTCCCCCCTTGGTACAATCTCTCGCGGGCTTTTTGTTTCTGGGCCAAACTTGCCTCTTCCAAGCCCAGCAGACGTAAGTCAGCATCCAGCCCCTGTGCAGGTAGGCAGAGGCTGCTCTCAACCCTTAATTGGTGTTCAACGTAGGTCTGATCAACTTTGCTGGGCGGCTCCCCAGGGCGTTTGCTGGAGCCGCGCAATTCCACCACCTGGCCAACCAATTTGAGTGGCCCCTGACAAGCGGGAGCCGTTTTGGCCAGATAAATCACCGTTTGGCCCCCAATATCTGGCCTGAAATAGGCGATTTTTTGATGCGAAGGGGGCGGCATCACCATGTGTTGGTGAATCTCATCGGTTAAGCGGCCATAGATCGTCACTTTTTGGCCTGCATGACGGGTTAAATAATCGACAATGGGCAGCATATTCCCTCCTGCCAGAGCCGCTGGAACGAGCCCCAGTAAAAGGGCTGAAGCAATCACGCTGGTTTTGATTTTCTGCATTGGGGTTATTTCACAAACACAGTTTTGGTATTCACAAATTCACGCAGGCCAATATCCGCCAACTCACGGCCATAGCCACTCTCTTTGATCCCCCCAAAAGGCAAACGCGGATCGGAGGCCACAAAGGCATTCACAAAGCAGCAACCGGCTTCGAGTTCTTCAGCCGCAATACGCTCCGCTTTTTCGAGATCGCGACTAAAAACTGCCGCTCCTAAGCCAAAAACCGATTGATTGGCCCATTGAATCGCTTCGGCCTCGTCTTTGACTGGCACAATCGCCGCCACAGGACCAAAGATCTCCTCTTCGAAGGCCACCATACCGGGGTAGACATCGGTTAATACCGTGGGTGGATAATAAAAACCGGGGCCATCAGGAACTTCTCCCCCCAAAAGCAGGCGCGCCCCCTGAGAAATACTTGTTTTGACCTGCCGAACCAGTTCCTCGCGCAAATCGGCACGGGCCTGGGGGCCCAGGGTGGTGTCTTCGGCATAGGGGTCACCCATCACGGCTTGGGACATAGCAGCGACCAAAAGCTTTTCAAATTCGGGCCGCACAGCTTCAACCACCAAAAAGCGTTTGGCGGCAATGCAACTTTGACCCGCATTGATCAGACGGCTGCTGGCACAAATCTGGGCGGCTTGATCGAGGTCAGCATCTTCCAGAATCAAATAGGGATCGCTGCCCCCGAGTTCAAGCACCGTTTTTTTAAGGGCGGCTCCCGCTTGGGCGGCCACAGCCTTGCCTGCACGGGTGCTGCCCGTGAGTGTCACAGCCTGAATCACGGGATGGGCAATCACCGGCGCCACGGCCTCGTTTTCGAGGAATAAATTGCTAAAGGCCCCTTTGGGAAAACCGGCTTGAATAAACAAATCTGCAATCGCCAAGGCACAGGCCGGTACATTGGGAGCGTGTTTGAGTACCCCCACATTGCCTGCCATCAGGGCCGGGGCGGCAAAGCGAAAGACCTGCCAAAAGGGAAAGTTCCAGGGCATGATTGCCAAAATAGCGCCCAGCGGGTTGTAAGTCACATAAGATTTGCGGCCCCCGGCCTCGACAGGAACCGGTTTTAGCATCGATTCGGCATTATCAGCGTAGTATTCACAGACCCAGGCAGATTTTTCAACTTCAGCCCTTGCAGCGGTAATCGGTTTGCCCACCTCCATGGTCATTAAGAGGGCCAATTGCTCTTTGCGTTCGCGCATCAAAGCCGCAAGAGCCCGCATTTTTTCTGATCTTTCGGCCAGTGTTGTGCGTTTCCAAATTTGCCAAGTTTCATTGGCCTGTTTGAGCTGCATCTCAACTTCGTCAGCGCTGTGGGCGGGATAAGTTTGAATCAGGGCTTCGGTGGCGGGGTTAAAACTGGCTATGGTCATGTTAAAATGGCGGCCTCATATACACATGTATTAAAAAATATTTTTATACCCACAGTGTACCCCAAAAACACGCAGAATTAATCGGGAGCAGACATTTAGGCCTACCATATTAGGATGGGGGGTATGGTATATTGATTCAATCAGTACGAAGGTCAGGATTAACAACGTATGGCAGATTTATTTCAAGACAAAGCCCAAAATTGGGATGCCCAAGAAAGGGTGCGCTCACTCTCAAATGGCATTGGCACAGCCCTGTTAAATAGAATTGCCTTTTCTGAGTCGATGCAGGTGATGGATTTTGGAGCGGGCACGGGACTTTTAAGTGGGCATGTGGCACCCTATGTGGCCCAGGTTTTCGCCGTGGATACTTCCCCAGCTATGCTGGCCCAATTAAAGGCCAAGCCTGGACTCCAGGGAAAAGTCGAGACCCTTTGCCAAAATATTTTAGAAACGCCTTTAAATCAGACTTTTGACGTGATTGTTTCTGCCATGGCTTTACACCATGTGGAAGACACTTCACATTTGTTTCAACAATTTGCCCAACACCTTAAACCAGGCGGTCAATTGGCACTGGCTGATTTGGAATCCGAAGATGGCAATTTTCATCCCCCCGAAGCAGAAGGGGTCTTTCATGCTGGATTTGATCCCCAGTTGATTCAGTCCCTGCTCAAACAAAACGGCTTTGAGCAAATTGTATTTGAAACCGTACACACAGTGTTCAAATCAGGCGTTGCTTATCCCATATTTTTGGTTTCAGCACAACTTCCCAAACCTTAATTGACATTGAAGTCCAGGTGCCCAGAAAACAGCTTTTTCTGTCTGTGTTAAAATGAGCTTTGTCAGCTCAAAGACCCCAGACTAAAGCTTAAAAAAGGAAATATAGCCTGTGAATATTACCAGCATAGATGGCAAACTGGATGTTTCTTGGCATCCCGAGATTCTCACCGTTCTCGAAAGCTGGAGTGATTACGATGTTGAACTGGAATCGTTCCGCAAAGCCGTTTTTGTCAAAGGCATCAACCATATCAAAGCCAGTCGCGGCAAAGCCTGGATTTTTGACCCCGGCACAGCCACGGGCAGTTTTGGCCCTGAGGTTCAGGCCATGATTGACGCGGATCGTTTCGCCGCTTTGGGCTGGACTGGGGCCAAATACTTTGTCACGATCAACCCGGCTGCAACAGACATTTCGGTCAACACCGATACGGAACACACCCGTGGTGTGCAACGCGTCGAAGCCCCTTCGGTTGAAGGGGCAATG
Organism: Candidatus Sericytochromatia bacterium; assembly: GCA_018780035.1. Classification (GTDB taxonomy): domain Bacteria; phylum Cyanobacteriota; class Sericytochromatia; order UBA7694; family UBA7694. Next base: position 303,096 of record JADMKE010000003.1, on the reverse strand, counting down.
GCATGGATCAAAGCACAGCCATAAGTTTCAAAAGCTGAATCAATCCAAACTTGCGAACAGCTAATCCCTGTCGCCAGAGTTCCGATTTAAAATTTAAAATGAGAGCCACAAGCCCACTCTCTGAAAGGGCTTGTGGCTTTTTTTGCATTTTTTAAAACCCCTTCTCAATCTTTAGAATAATTTATTTTCAGAAAAAATACGAATTATTCAAATAAATATGCTAATATTTATTTATAATCATTTTATTTTTTTATTATATTTATTTTTTAATCAACTCTATTTGGCCTCTCTCTACTTTAAGCATTCTCTTAAATCTCAAATCTCTATCTAAATTAGCTCAAATAGCCTCAGAGAGCCTCTCTTTCGCCCTAAAAAAAGGCATCTAGCCAAAGGCTGTGTCCCCATGAAAAAAGCCCACAAAATCAGTATTACACTGTCTCTGATCTGTTTGTTTATCGCATTGTTGGTACTCGGCCTGTTCTGGACCTTTCGCCAGATAGAAGAAGCAGGTGCCGAACGCAAACATACCCATTTGCTCTTAAATAAAGCCAACAATCTTGCGATTGAATTAAGTGATGCCGAAACAGGTCAGCGCGGCTACTTGCTGACCGGAAAAAGCGTTTTTCTTGAACCCTATCTGGCCGTAGACAAACTGCTGCCCGTCCACCTCAAAGAATTGCGTCAATTGTCCCTGGTTCCTGCTGCTCAGAAAAATCTGGATCGGCTTTTGCCCCTGATCAAAGCCAAACGAGCAGAAATGGCCAAGCTGATTGATTTACGCAAAAAACAACAGATGCAGGAAGTTCTGAATCATGTAAACCAAGGCCGGGGCAAACGCCTGATGGATGCCATCCGGGTTGAAATGCAGGATTTTATTGAGCTTGAAGAGAACACCTGGGCCAACCATGATGTTCAATTTCAAGCCAATATGTTTTTGCTCTTTCTGGTCATTATCAGCGCAAGTGTGTTGATATTATTATTTGCCTTGATCTTTGGCTATTTTCTGCATCGCGAAACCCAGTTTCGGCTTAAGAACTTGGTTTACCTCGAAACACAGCATTCCCTTGAAATGCAAGAAAACCTCAACCAACAATTGCAGAAGCTCAATCTGACCTTGCAGACCAGTGAAGAAAAACTGGCAGTGACGCTGAATTCGATCGATGATGCCGTTTTGGTCACAGATGCTGAAGGGCGTATCACGCTCTTAAACCCACGGGCAGAAATACTGATCGGTTGGAGCCAAAGTGAGGCTCTGGCACAACCTGTCGAAGCCATTTTTGAGATTATTAATGCCGAAACACGCCTACCCACGCCCATACCCATCCATCAAACCTTGCTTTTGGGAACGGTTCAAGGCATGCTCAACCACACCATTTTAATCAACCGCATGGGTGAAGAATTTGCCATTGCGGACAGTTGTGCACCGATTCGCGACCGCGAAGAAAAGGTCATCGGGGCAGTCTTGGTCTTTCGCGATGTGACAGGCGAATATGCTGTGCAAAAAATGCTCAAAGAAAAAAACAGCGAGCTGGAAAAAGCCACGTTGCGGGCTGAGCAAGCCACACTCTTGGCTGAAAAAGCCAATTTGGCCAAGTCAGATTTTCTTTCAAATATGAGCCATGAGATTCGCACCCCGATGAATGCCATTATCGGCATCTCTTATTTGGCACTCAAAAGTGAGTTGGTGCCACATCAGCGCGAAAATATTAAGAAAATCCAAGACTCGGGTCGGCATTTGTTGAGCATTATTAACGATATTCTCGATATTTCCAAGATCGAAGCAGGCAAATTGCTGGTCGAGCATACGGATTTTGAAGTTGAAAAGGTATTGGACAGTGTGGCCAGCCTGATTGCCGAAAAAACCGCCGCCAAAGGGCTGGAGCTGGTCTTTGATGTAGACAAACACCTTCCCGCTCATCTGATCGGAGATCCCTTGCGCTTTGGCCAAATTCTGATCAATTTCCTCAACAATGCAGTCAAATTTACCGAACAGGGCGAGATAGATATTGTCTTGCGACTCAAGCAACAAACCGAAAATGAGGTCATGCTGTACTGTGCTGTCCGCGATACAGGCATTGGCCTCAGCGCAGAACAAATCGGGCGTTTGTTTCAAAGTTTTTCACAGGCAGACACCTCAACCACACGCAAATTTGGCGGCACAGGCCTGGGACTGGTGATATCAAAAAAACTGGCGGAATTGATGGGCGGCGAAGTGGGCGTCGAGAGTGAGCCGGGCAAAGGCAGCACGTTTTGGTTTACTGCCCGCTTTGGCAAGGGACTTGAACAGCAACAACCCTTGGTACTTTCGCGCAATATGCAGGGCAAACGTGTGCTTGTGGTCGACGACAACGAAAATGCCAGGTTGGTGATGGGTGAGCTGCTGGGCAATATGAGTTTTATAGTCGATCTGGCTGAATCTGGCCCTGTGGCCATCTCCCTCGTCGGTCAGGCAGATACCGAGGGCAATCCCTATGAAATTGTCTTTCTCGACTGGCAAATGCCAGAAATGGATGGGATTGAAACAGGTCGCTTGATCAAGAGCCTGCCACTCAATCACAGGCCCCTGATGATTATGGTAACGGCGTATGGACGGGAAGAGGTGATTGCCGTAGCCAAAGAAATTGGCTTAAACGATGTCTTGATCAAACCGGTGAGTGCCTCAATGTTGTTCGATGGCATTGTGCGTATTATTGGCGATAAACTCAAACAACCCATCCCATTTGAAGACTTGCCCAATGCCACATTCGAATTATTGGCTCCATTGCAAGGGGCGCGAATTCTCCTGGTGGAAGACAATCAAATCAATCAAGAAGTGGCCTGTGAAATATTGCGTGATGCGGGATTCTCTGTCGAAGTGGCAGAGAATGGACGGATCGCAGTCGAAAAAGTCAAAACCCACCCTTATGATATCGTGTTGATGGATATGCAAATGCCGATCATGGATGGCGTGAGTGCCACCCTAGAAATTCGCAAGGATCCGCGTTTTAAGGACCTACCAATAGTGGCTATGACCGCCAATGCAATGCAAGCTGACCGCGAGCGCTGCCTGGCTGCAGGCATGAATGATCATGTGGCAAAACCAATTGAACCCGAAGATCTTTGGAAAGCGCTCTTAAAATGGATCCCCGCGCAGGAGTTTGATGCCAGCTTTGTAAAGGCCACACAGCCAACCCAGGCAAAAACGGAATTACCTACTCAGATCGCAGGTTTGGATCTGGAATTGGGGCTGAGCCGTGCCATGGGCAAAACTTCCCTCTATCTCTCAATTCTGCATCAATTTGTCGAAGGACAGAGATCGGTCCCTGCAGAAATTGATGCTGCTATGGCCCTTCAAGACTGGAAATTGGCAGAGCGAATAGCCCATACCTTAAAAGGGGTCTCGGGTAATATTGGAGCCACTTCTCTGCAGGCAGTGGCAGAAAAGCTTGAACGGGCCATTAAAGAAGCAAAGCCCAAATATGCGATCGATGGGCATATCAAGGTGCTCAAAAAAAGATTGGACAGCCTGATTGACCAACTTGAAAGAAAATTGCCACAGGCAGAGACCTTGAAGGCCGTCTCAATTGATCCGGAAAAACTCCAGCAGATCTGCGTGCAATTGCAAGCCCTGCTGGCTGACGCTGATGCCGCAGCAGGAGATCTCTTGGCTGCCAATGAAAACCTCCTAAATACCGCATTCCCTGAACACTACCAACAGCTCAAGGACAAGATTCAGTCCTATGATTTTGAAGCCGCACTGCTTGCCCTTAAAAAGGCCATTGAAAGGTCCAGCTAAAACCCATGCAGCCAGACAAGACCGGCCCCAATCCAAAGGCCACCATTTTGGTCGTCGATGACACCCCCGAGAACCTGACGCTGATGAATAATTTGCTCAAAGATCACTACAAGGTCAAAGTCGCCACCAACGGCGAAAACGCCCTTAAAATTGGCTATTCAGACTCTCCCCCAGACCTCATTTTGTTGGATATTATGATGCCTGGCATGGATGGTTATGAAGTCTGTCGCCGGCTCAAGAACTCCCCTCTGTCCAGCCATATTCCTGTGATTTTTTTGACGGCCAAATCGGAAATGGAAGACGAAAAAAAAGGCCTGGAACTCGGCGCCGCTGACTATATCACCAAACCCATCAGCCCCCCGATAGTTTTGGCCAGGGTCAAAAACCATCTGGCGCTCAAAGTGCTTTCAGATATTCTGCAAGAAAAAAATACCGAACTGGCTTTGGCCAAAACCTTTGCCGAAAAAGCCAATTTGGCCAAATCTGAATTTCTTTCGAGTATGAGCCACGAGCTGCGCAGCCCACTACATGCCATTCTGGGTTTTTCCCAATTGATGGCTTCGGATCTAACGCCCACACACGCCAACCAAAAAGAGAGCATCGAACACATCCTCAAAGCGGGCTGGCATCTGCTGCACTTGATCGACGAGATTCTCGATCTGGCAAAGATTGAATCAGGCCAGATTCCTCTCAGTTTGGAAGCCGTTTCGCTTTCTGAGATCATGCTTGAATGCCAAAGTATGACAGAGCATACAGCCAAAGAGAAAGGAATTCAAATCGTTTTCCCTGTTTTTAAGCAACCCTGTTATGTCAATGGCGATTGGACCCGAATTAAACAAATTTTGCTCAATTTTCTGTCCAACGCGATCAAATACAATTGTAAAAATGGCAGGGTGGATGTGGATTATTCCACCCCCACGCCTGGGCGAGTCAGGGTGAGTATCCAAGACACCGGGGATGGACTCAGTCCAGACCAAATCACCCAACTCTTTATGCCTTTCAACCGTCTTGGCCAGGAAAGCAGTGGCACAGAGGGAACCGGTATCGGCTTGGTGGTGGCAAAACAATTGGTAGAGTTAATGGGGGGTTCTGTCTCTGTCGAAAGTACGGTCGGTGAAGGCTGTATCTTTCAATTTGAACTCGATGAGGTGGATGCTCCTGATTCTGAAACAGAGGTCCAGACGACCGAATTGATTCCGTCGACACGCTTGCAAGAAAAGCAAGAGCATACTTTGCTGTACATCGAAGACAACCCTGCCAATATGCAGCTGATCAGGTTGATCATCGCTCGCAGCCCCGAACTCCATTTACTGACCGCTGTCGATGGCCTGAGTGGCATTGCCCTGGCGATTGAGGCGTTGCCAGCGGTGATTCTGATGGATATCAATTTACCCGATATTAATGGGGTGGAAGCCCTGCAAATTTTGCGCGCAAATCCCGCCACCCAACATATTCCCGTGATAGCGCTGAGTGCCAATGCGATGCCACCAGACATTCAAAAAGCCATGAATGCTGGCTTCTATCGCTATGTCACCAAACCGATCATTGTGACTGAATTTATCGAAATCCTGAATATGGCCCTGCAATTCGCAGCCTCAGAAATGAATACCCAAAATGGCGAATCTTAATGCTTAATCCCTCAGATATTTTCAACGCCAAGATCCTGATTGTGGATGATCGCGAAGCCAATGTGTTGCTGCTCAAGCGCATGTTGAGCGGCGCAGGTTATACGGCTTTGCACGCAACCCAAAATCCCCTTACGGTTTGTGACCTGCAGCAAAAAGAAGACTTTGATCTGATTTTGCTCGATCTGATCATGCCTGGTATGGATGGTTTTGCAGTCATGGAAGCGCTCAAAGAGATTGACCCCGAAGGCTATTTGCCTGTGCTGGTGGTAACCTCAGAGCCCAGCCACAAACTGCGGGCCTTGCAAGTGGGGGCCAAAGATTTTATTAGCAAGCCCTTTGATCTGAGTGAGGTCTTGGCACGCGTTCACAATATGCTCGAAGTGCGTCTCTTACATCGGCAAGCAAAAGACCACAGCATTGCCCTTGAACAAAAAATATTAGAGGTCAATCGGCTCTACGACGAGCTGATTGCTGAGCAAAAACAATCGTTTGAATTGACCGCCCTGCCGGGAGCCATGGTGGGGGTTGAAAAAGAAGAGCGTTTGGCAACTCACTGGCTTCGCAGTTTGCGCTTACGCCACCCCTGGTTGCAGATCAATTTGGTGACAGCGTTTATTGCCGCTGCTGTGGTGGGACTCTTTCAGGACACGATCAACCAACTTTTGGTGTTGACGATCTTTATGCCCGTGCTGGCAGGGCAGTCGGGCAATACGGGCAGTCAAGCCCTGGCAATTACCCTGCGAGAGTTGACCCTGGGCGATTTAAAATCGATCAATGAAAAAAAGCTGATGAAAAAAGAGGCCCTCTTGGGGTTGCTCAATGGCACTTTGGTGGGTTTGGTGGCCGCCATCGGCATGTATGTGGTGGCAACGGGTCAGCATTCTCCCAAGGCGCTGATCCTCAGTCTGGTGGTGTTTTTGGCCATGATTGGCAGTTGTGTGATCAGCGGGGTCTGTGGGGCGGTTGTGCCCCTGACCCTGAAAAAACTCGGGGCCGACCCGGCCACTGCATCGAGCATTTTTCTGACCACGGCCACGGATGTGGTCAGCATTGGGATGCTGCTGGGCTTGGCGAGCTTGATGGCGAGATAGGCTCAAACCCACACAGTCAGTGTGTCAGCACCAAAAAACTATAATTGTAAAAATAATTTGAGGTTCGGCTGTGTTCGGGGTGGGTGTGGCTTAACATCTGCCCTTTTTTGGTGCGCACCACCATCACCGGGGCGCCGCCGCCATCAAACATCAGCGCACGAATGCAGCCCAGTTCTTTCATCAGCACGGCCAACCGGGCAGGTGTGGCTCCCGATTTGAGGCGGTATTTGCCTTCGCCAATTTGCATATAGACCAGCGAACCATCATCCATGACCCCCAGTGCCGAACGGGGCGCACTGCGGCGCACATCTCCGGCCTGCCCAGGGGAGACAATCGAAGATTCGTTAAAACGCGGGCTGGCAAAGAGGGAATTGTAATGCTTGCGGCCCGTGGCCAACCACAAATGAGACGCGAGGTCGCGGTCAAAGAGCAAAATGCCTCCCCCCATCGCCATTTTGTACCATTTATGCGATTGTGGCCCCAATCCCCCGCGCTGAATTTGGGCCTGATTGCGGCGGTTGATCGTGAGCAGATAACGCCGATCCGTGCGCTTGCCTGTGCGCTTTTCAGAGTTGTAAAACATCCCAGGCTTACAACTCAATCCCTGTCTGCTGCAACGCTGACCCAAGACATCTCCAGCAGGTATGGTGCCAAAAAAGCCCCAGTTCATAATTGCCAGGGTCTGTTTGCGCTGGGCCACTTTATAAAAATACAATGGGCGTTTGGCAGTATCTGAAAACAAAACCTGTAATTTGGGAAAGGCCCGCGGCTCTATCCGCAGCGCGCGAATCGTGACCTGGGGCAGGCTGCTTTTGCCATTGATTTCATACTGTTTGAAGAGAATGCCCTCACTCAATTGAAAGAGGCGGGTGCGGTGGTAACCATTGGGGGTGCGCAAGACTTCCGCCGCACGTTTGTTGACGGGCAAATACGAGGAGACTGCCACAGGTTCTTCAAAGCGCAAGGGGCTGGGGATCGCAGGCCCCACATCTGGGGGGCGAAATTTGATCAGGTCTTCGGGTTTGACCTTAAATTGCCGCTCAGGAGGCGTGCCATTTTGCCCTTGGCAACTCAATAAGAGCGCGAAGAAAGGAATAGTCAGCCAAACGAGCAAGCAGGTGGGGTATTTGCGCGTTTGCCCCATGGCTCAGTGTTTGGGGAGGGGATAGACCCTGACCGCAAAGGTGGGATCTGAAAAGCTCGAAACCAAGAGCGTCGTTTCGTCGGGACTGATCGACAAACTGTCAGCTGAATCTGAAATGCGAAACTGGGCTTTGAGACTCAGATCCCGGGTGGAATGCACAAACACCGCTTTTTGATTATTGGAATAGGCCACGAGATACGCAAGTAAATTGCCTTTTGCACTGACGGTTAAACCTGAATCGATCGAAAGATCACCTTGGGGTTTGAGTGTTTTGAACAGGTCTACACGGGTATTCCAGAGTGATATTTGCCATTTGGGGTTTGGGCTGGTATCCACAGGACTTAAAAAAGCAAAGAATTCCCCATTCTGGCTGTATTCTGCAGGCGGCGCGCCTGGCACCCAATAGATCCACCGGCCCTGCCAGAGATCCAAAACCTGGATAAAGGTGGGGGTAATTTTACCTGCGCCCTGATCCCATTCCATTGCCGTTGTGAGAAAGCGTCCAAGGGGATGCCATGCGACACTGACCACAGGGAAATGCCCTGGCATCCGGTTGGGGGTGCGCGAGACAAAAATGGTATCGACCTTGCGGCCATTGGAGAGATCCCAAATATGCAAGTAAAAATCCAGCCACTGTTTTTTGTTCTCAGTCCGTTCGAAAAGTTTACAGACAGTTAGATAGTTGCCATCGGGGCTGAGCGTAAAGGGTTGATTGGAACGGCCCTCAGAGGGATCTTTGAGTTCAAAAATACGTTTATAATCCGAGCTGCGCCAAACGGTATAAACCCCCGCTTCGCTGCCCGCTACCAGGAATCGACCATCGTGGCTGTATTGCGCGTCTACCAGGGGTTGAGAGACCCCCATCCGCCTGAGACGTTTGGGCTCTTTGCCCGACCAGAGTTCCAGGGTTCTGTCTGAGAGCCGGATAATTTTGCGTCCATGGGGGCTGTAGCGGGCAAAGCCAGTCAAGCTGGGCCAGGAGAGGTAGTCTGCAGCAAAGGAGGCGGAACCCAGTCCCAACCATACCACCACAAGCAGAAACAACCGAGTCAGGTTAGGCGCTATCACGGGTGAGACTGTGCCAAAAGCAATGCGGGCTCCAAGACGCGTACACCATTGCCTTTGATCTGGATAATTTTCTGCTCTTCCAGGCTCTCCATCACCAATTCCACTGCTTCACTGCTGCTGCCAGTCAGTTCGGCCCATTCTCGCAACGGGCAAGACATCAGGGTATGGGCTTCGGGATGGTAATCGGGATGGACAAAGGTGTGGTGCAAGAGTCTGAGTATGCGGGAACGGCTCTGCTTGGCCAGCATTTCGTGGTGATGGTGGTAGTTTTGGCTCAAATGTTTTTTGAGCACAGTCACCAGTCGGGCACTCATGGCTGGATAAAATTTCATCAGCTTTTCATAAGAATGTTTGCGCAGCACCAACAATTGCACGGGAGTTTCGGTCGAAATTTGGGCCCGTCGAAAGCCCTGATCGACCAAATCCAGGCTGCCAAACATATCCCCTTTGATCAAAGTGGTCAAACGCCGGGTACTGCCAGCGGGGGTATTTTGGATAAAACGCAAACTGCCTTGGCGAACGCAATAGATCACGTCACCCGGCAAACTGGAAGAGAAAACCGTACGGTTGGCGTCGAAGGGCGCCACGTGCATCAATTGAAAAAGACGGGTATAGTCTTCATCAGGCAGGGATTTTAACAGGATCTCCGAAGAGAGCCACCAAACTTTACTCATATTGTATCTCCTTGAGAACGGGAATATCTGAGGGATTGACCCATTGCTGGATTTCTTGAAAGAGGTATATCCCCATCAAAAGCACAGCCAGCCCCGCTGAAACCCAGACCAAACGGGGAATGTCATCGTGATTGCTGGGCTTCAAACGGCTCTGGATCGCAGCCTCCAGCCGGGCGGGAGGTTCAGAAACATCACATTTGTTTTCCAGATCCACTTGAAAAGACTCAAAACTGTTGTAGCGACCCGCACGTTCAAACGCCAGGGCTTTAAACACCACTTGGGCCAAATCTTCGGGCACTTTTTCATCAAGAGGAAGCGGGCGGGGCCCACTCTCGCCTTTGCCTTGGCTGCGCAATTGAGCGTAATCATAAGGGAAACGGTGGGTCAACAATTCATACATCAAGACCCCCAGGGCAAAGAGGTCGGTTTGCTCGTCGGGCACATGGCTGCCTTCAAGCAGCTCGGGAGCCATATAACGGGTGGTTTTGGGGATCTTTTGCAGCGTGCCGGTTTCGTGTTTGCTCCAAGGCACAAAATCCAGCAGTGTCACTTTCCAATCCTGTGACAACATCACGTTCTCGGGTTTAATATCCCCATGTACATAGCCCTCTTGGTGGATATAATGCAGGACATCTGAGAGTTGCAGGCCAATATGACGGATTTCTTCGGGCAAGAGGCCATCGTGATTGGGCAAAGCCTTGAGATGCTCGCGTAAATTGCGCCCTTCGACCCATTCCATCACGACATAACCATCATCATCTTCGATCAAGGTATCGATCACACGCACCAGGGCGTTGTGCTGCAGGTATTTGAGTTCTTTGAGCGGGTCGAGGGTCATTTGCAAGGTCTGAAGCCGGGTTTGGTAATCTGTGGTGGGTGGCACCAGCAGTTTTTTTAAGGCCACCATTTGGCCGGTTTGGGTATCGCGGGCCTTGAAGATCAAACTATTGGGGGCTTTGTGAACCTCGTTACCCAATAATTCATAGCGTGAGCCAATCAGGTCACTGGTGCCTTTTTCGAGGGCCGAATAAAAGGCGTGAATGGTAGAATAGCGCTGGTCTTTGTCAAATTTGATGGCTCGGGCGATCAGGCGGTCCATATATGTCGGTAAGCCTGGGATCAGCTTGCTGGGAGGTTCCCAGAGCAATTCATCGTAGTGGGTGGGTTTGTTTCCCGTCAGCAATTCGTAGAAGATCACCCCCACAGAGTAGACGTCCACACGCTGATCGACCTGGTGTGTGCCAATGGCATAATCGGGGTCGGCATAGGGGTTTTCTTCGGTGAGTTTCTTCAGGGCCGTGCTTTGCAAGGTGTGCATGCCCTCTTTTTTGGCCGCGTCAAAGTTAAAGACCTTGAGCCGGTGTTCGGGAGTGACAAGCAGGTTATCTGGAGTCAAGTTGCGGTGGATAATGCCTTTGGCATGGGCCGCCATCAGGGCCTGACAGAGGTCTTTGATCAATTGAATCGCTGTGGTCAGCGGCAAGGTGCCGGGATGTTCGTCGAGGTATTGGCGGAGCGAAATGGCACCTTCGCACCACTCACTGACGATATACACCCGGTCTTCGCGGGGCACGATATTTTCAACTTGGACAATATTCTCGTGTTGCAATTCCCGTGCCAATTTGGCGCCACGAATCAAAGCGTGAGAGTCTTCGTGGGAGGCGCCCTGGGGCAAAAAGACCTCTTTTAAAACCACTGGCCGGTCTTCAACCGTGTCCATCGCCAAATAGCGCAATTGCCCCGGTGAGCGGTCGATCTCACACAGAATCTGGTAGCGAAAGACCCGCTGGTAGAGCAATTCGGCTTTGAGAACTTGAAGCATTTTGCGCGTAGTTGCGGGCTCCAAAATCACAGGCCCTTCTTCGACCCAGGCGCGCAACTTACTCCAGCCCACAAAACCCACCCGTTCGGTGGCCTGGCCCTGAATATTGCCGTCGTGAACCACAATTGCTTGGCGGATCATCGGCAGGCCCGAGAGATAACGCAGCAGATAGTGTTCGAGCATATCCGCGCTGCGCTCGATATCATAGGCCAGGGTGAGGTAGTGTTGAGATTGTTCGCGTTTGTAGATTAAATGGTAAGAGAGTAAAAAGATGCCCGTGGGGCCAATCACGAGCATAAACAGGTCCTGGTCGGTGTTCTGCAGGCCCAGAGAGCGCAATGGATAGGGAATCACTGCGTATTGGTCGCTCAGGGCGAGCAAATAGCGAATGCCGACAAAGTCTTTGACTTCGGCTTTTTGGATCGTGCGCAACTCAGCCATGGCTAAGCCCGGCTCATTTTGCGGAGCTGCTGCATTTCTTTGAGCTGGTCGCGCAGCACGACGGCCCTTTCAAAATCCAACATATCTGCGGCGGCAAGCATTTCTGCTTCGAGGGTTTTAAGCAAGTCATCCAGATTGCCATTGTCTGGCACCAGCCGCACTTTGGCTTGATAAGTTTCAGATTTATCCGACACCCGCAGTTTTTCTAAAAGGGGATTGTGGTGCCCTTTGACAATCGCCGTGGGGGTAATCCCGTGTTCTTTGTTGTAAGCTTCCTGTTTCGTGCGGCGGCGCTCAGTTTCACCCACAGCCAAAGCCATGGAGTCGGTGTATTTATTGCCGTAGAGTATCACGCGGCCCTGGAGATGGCGGGCTGCACGGCCAATGGTCTGAATCAAGGCGCGGTGGCTGCGCAAAAATCCCTCTTTGTCGGCGTCCAGAATGGCCACCAAAGAGACTTCTGGCAAATCCAGGCCCTCTCTGAGCAGATTGACGCCAATTAAGACATCAAATTTGCCCGAGCGCAAGTCGCTCAGAATTTCAATCCGCTCAATCGCATCAATATCTGAGTGCAGGTATTTGACCTGGATTTTGAGCTCCGCCAAATAGCTGGTGAGGTCTTCAGCCATCCGTTTGGTCAGCGTGGTTGCAAGCACCCGCTCACCCCGTGCCACTGTGGTCTGAATTTCGCCAATGAGGTCATCGACTTGGTTTTCGAGTGGTCGCACCTCGATCAGGGGATCGAGCAGGCCGGTGGGTCTCACAATTTGCTCAACGACCTGGGCACTGTTTTGGATTTCAAAATCTGCAGGTGTGGCTGAGACAAAGATCTGCTTTTTAAGTTTTTTCCAGAGCTCGTCAAACTTGAGTGGGCGGTTGTCCAGGGCACTGGGCAGGCGAAAGCCGTGGTCCACCAGGGTCTGTTTGCGGCTGCGGTCGCCTTCATACATGGCCCGCAATTGGGGCAGGGTGACGTGCGACTCGTCGATAATCACCAAAAAATCGTCGGGGAAATAGTCCACCAGGGTTGAGGGAGCTGAGCCCGGTGTGCGGCCTTCCATATGGCGGGAGTAATTTTCGATCCCATTGCAATAACCCACCTCTTGCAACATTTCCAAATCGTAGGTGGTGCGCTGTTTGAGGCGCTGGGCTTCAAGCAATTTGTTTTCGCCTTCAAGTTCTTTGAGGCGAACAGCCAATTCGGCTTCAATATCGCGCACAGCCCGTTGCAGCTCTTCGGGATCCATGACAAAGTGTTTGGCGGGGTAAATTCTGACATGTTTGAGATCTTTTAAGCGTTTGCCACTGACGGGGTCAACTTCGGAAATTCGCTCAATTTCTTGGTCAAAGAATTCGATGCGCAGGACGTGTTCGTCATAGGGCAGGCCTATTTCGAGCATTTCTCCGCGCACACGAAACATGCCCCGCGAGAGTTCGTAATCGTTGCGCTGGTATTGCACCTCGGTCAAGGCGTAGAGCAGTTTCTTGAAGTCGATCATTTGCCCGGTTTTGAGCTGAATTGCGGCATTGAGGTATTCTTGAGGGGTGCCCAAACCGTAAATACACGAGACACTCGCAACAATGATCACGTCACGGCGGTCAAGCAGGGAGCGGGTGGCTGAGTGGCGCAGTCGGTCAATCTCTTGGTTGACCGCGGCGGTTTTTTCAACAAAGGTGTCGCTCTGGGGGATATAGGCTTCGGGGCGGTAATAATCGTAATAACTGACAAAATATTCGACGGCGTTGTCTGGAAAAAACTCCCGCAGCTCGTTGCAGAGCTGGGCCGCCAAGGTTTTGTTGTGGGCCATGACCAGCGTAGGCACGTTGTGATGCTGAATCACATTGGCCACAGTAAACGTTTTGCCAGAGCCTGTGACCCCCAAGAGCGTCTGACAGTGATGGCCTGCTTCTAAACCTTTGTTGAGGGCTTCAATTGCCGCAGGCTGATCACCGGAAGGCTGGTATTTACTTTTGAGCGCGAATGCCACTCGTTATTTCTTGATTTCAGATTCAATTTCGCGGGAGGCGTTGCGGAATTCACCCAAGGCTTTGCCAACAGCTTTGCCGACATCGGGCAATTTGCCTGGGCCAAAGATAATCAGGGCCAGAGCGAGGATCAGGAGCAGTTCGGGAACACCAATACCAAACATAGGGTTAATGCCTTTCGTTTTTGGGGCTTGCTTTATACTCTATGATACACCCGCAGGTTGTGAAAGAACAGCCTATTTCTGGACTTATTCCCAGCTATCCTGTGGCACAATTGGGAGAGAAGAATCTGAAGCAGGAGACATGGTTTGATGGCTCAGTCACTTAAAAATTCGCGATTCGCTCGCTTGCGCTTGGTTCTGCTCTTGGGCATACTTGTCATTGTTGGCCTATATGCTTGGCGCAAGCTGCCCCGCTCGGTTCCGGGCATTGCTTTTCGTGGGGGACAGTCACAAAACCTGAAGTTGGATAAAATCCCCTTTTACCAGCAAACAGGGCCAAGACTATCTGATCAACGACCCCTTGGGGCCCAAACCCGGCGAGTTATTGGGCAAATTTAAGTCACAAATTTATGCCATTCGCATATTAAAAAAGGTGGGCTAAACAGGGTTCAGATGCCAGTCTGAGTGGTTTACATCAACACGCCATCTTGTTCGCCAATCGGCGGGGGAACTTCTGTCATGCCCAACATTTGTAGCATGTCAATTTCAATATTGCGGCTCATGCTGGAATCGGCACGTCGTTGATCAGGCCTTCAAAGGGATTTTCACAATAATCGCTGTTCATTTCCATGAAAAAATAGACCCAAGAGATCAGCACTGAAAAGGGCACGGTTAGCCAGACATACAGATCTCCTTTGGAACCCATTTCAGAGATCAGACCAAAGGGCAGTAAAAAGCAAAAGATATTCACAGACAAACTGACCATCATCGAATATTGACGCGGAAAAGGGAAGTTTTTGATGCGCTCGTTTTTGCCTTGGTGCTCAAAGAGTTTATTCAGGTGGTTTTGCATTTCAAACAGGCGGAAATCTTCAATCACATCGGTTTGCCTGAGTTTTTTTAGGGCCAGGGATTGGTTATTCAAAATTTGCGCAGCGGGATTGGCACAGGCCATAACGGCATCTGCCTCAGCCGGTTGCAGATAGCGCTGCAAATCGGTTTTGAGATCGGTGCCGATGCCAAAGGCCTGTTGAAATTTTTCCCGGTAAAGGTTGTTGTGAGACAGATTGTGTTCCCAGCTCATGCGTTTGTGGCGCAACTGAAATTTATGGGCATAGATCCAGGCCAGATGGCGTTTGGCCAATTCGTGGCGGATCTCGCTCAGAGCAGATTCAGACAGTGATTCATCATTGACAGGGTTGAGATAGGCATTGAGCATGGCTGTCCAGGCCCGGCTGTCGTTGACAATCCCTCCCCAGATTTTGCGGGCTTCCCAGAGCCGATCATAGGAGCTGTTGTTTTTAAATCCGAGATAAAAAGCCAAGGCGGCCCCTATCATCGAGACTGGCAAGAAAGGAATGGCAATCATCTTGAAATGCAGGTATTGGTAGGCCGCCACCACTGATGAACTGAGCAGGGCAAAGGCCAGAATATTGAGGCTGGTAAAGCGCAAGATCATCTTCAGGGGAAATTCGCGTTTGGTATACATGCCAATCTTTTTGTCGCAAGGTTAAAAACGAATTTACCCTATTCGCCTCATTTTTGCAAATAGGCCTGAAGCAGATTGGCCGCCACTTCAGGTCCCCCAGTGGCCCTTAAATCTGCTTGTAAATGTCCCGCTGCGGCCCGATACGTCGGGTTCAAAAATATTTTTTGAAAGGCCGTGCTTAAATCTGAAGTTGTGATCGGGTGATGGGTGAAGTATTGGGGCAGGATCAGCCCCGCACCCTTTTGGGCCACACAGCGGGCGTTGAGCAATTGTTCAAATTGGTGCGGAATCATGAGCAAAGGCACACCGTAATAGAGCGATTCATGAATGCTGTTGAGTCCCCCATGGGAAATAAACAGATCGGCCATTTGCAAAATTTCCAATTGAGGTACCGCAGAGGCGAGTTTAAAATTTGGCGGGATGGGACCTGTTTCACTGAGATCGGTATACGGCCCCAGTGCAAAAACAAACTGGGCGCGCTGCCCGTCAAAGATCTGGCAACAAACCTCAAAAAAAGTGCGTTGTAAAGGGTGAACGGTGCCCATGGAGATATATACCAGCGGGTCTGCATTGAGCCAATTAAAATCAAAGGTCTCTGAGTGCAGAGCAGGGTTGAGTGCGGGGCCGACAAAGTGGAAACGGCTGTCAATCAGCGGGGTATCAGGCTGCAATTGGCGGCTGGTAAAGACGAGATTGAGCTGGTCGCGCACCGGAAAGAGGGGGTTCTGATGGGGGAAAGCTTTGCCCGACAGACGCATCAGGCGCTTGCGCAGTAGGATGTTCTCGGGCAATTGGGGCAACATTTGCCAAAGCAGGGGAACCAGATCGCGGGGGGAAAGCGTATTTTCATCGAGGATAAAATGGCTGATCGTGGCTGCAGCTTTGATTCCCATGATTTGGCTGGCGATTTTGGCCCAGAGAGCCAGGGAATCAAAGACCACTAAATCGGGCTGTTCACGGCGCAAACTTTTGAGCACACAAGGCAACAGTTCTTCGGTTTTGCGTAAAATCAGCGCGGTGACTTTGGCCAGATTGCCACCGGCCAGTGCCAAGGTAAAGGCTTCTGCTGAAAAGTCAGGCAGATCATAAGCGCAAAATTGGGCGCTTGTTTTTTCGATCTGCGCGCGAAAGGGGTCGGTATTGTAACAAATTACATGTTCACCCCGCTGTACCAAGATCTAGAGCAGCGGCAACAGCGGATTGAGGTGGCCGTGAAAAGGCGGCACAAAAAAACAGATTTTAGCCATATTGAAGTTTACCTGATTCAAGGGTTTCAATATGAATGGGGGCGATATTCTGGCGACTTCACATTTTTTCAAAGCCAGGGTATGTGCATACATTTATTGAACATCGTTCTGAAAATAAATGCTAAAATCAAAGGATCTGTCGACTGGAGGGAATGATGGCGTCATCGGAACAGGCTTCTTTCAGGCGAAAAAGTTATAAACTGATTGAAAGAATCAGCTTCCATCAAAATCGCGAAGTTTTTCGCGCACAAAATGCCTTTGGAGAACCTGTTATTCTCAAACGTCTGCAAATGGGGCAATTAAGTGATTGGAAACCCATGGAACTCTTTGAGCGGGAAGTCAAAACCCTGCAAACACTTCAACATCAACGCATTCCCCAATTGTTGGATTATTTTCACGAAACCTCAGCTGGGCAAGTGAGTCTGACCATGGTAATGCAACAGATCGAAGGCCCCAATTTGGCTCAGCGATTGCAAACGGGGTGGCGTCCCAAAGAGAGTGAAGTGATTGAAATCGCCCGACAGGGATTTGAAATTTTAAAATACCTCCACAACCATGAGCCTGCGGTGATACACAGAGATATCAAACCCTCCAATTTGATTTGGACCGACCAAGCAGAACTCTTTCTGATCGACTTTGGTGCCGTTCGGGATATTTTTATTGCCAAAGGCAGTTCAACAGTAATTGGTACATTTGGGTATATGGCCCCAGAACAGTTTTCCGGTCAAACTCTCCCCGCTTCAGATTTGTACAGTCTCGGAGCGACCCTTTTGCACCTATTGGCCGGGCGCGCACCAGGTGAAATGCCCCAAAAACACCTTATGCCAGACTTTCGTCCCTATGTTTCCTGCTCACTTGAACTTCAGCGCCTGTTGGAAGCATTGATGGTACCCGATCTGGAAGAGCGTCTGCCCAGTGCAGAGGCGGCCTTAGAAGCCATTCAAGCTCTTAGCTATCAACGAGAGCGTTCCCCATCGGGGCGTTTGCTTTACCTGCGGAATGCAGATGAAGTTCAGATCCAGCTTGAACCCAGCTTTAATCCAATCAATTTGTGGCAACAACATGCGCCACTATTAAGTGTTTTGCTCATTCTTCTGCTGGCAAATTCGGGGTTTGTTGGAATTTTAATACGTTTGGTTTCAATCGGGAGTTTTTCTGCCAATGATCAGATTTGGGGCATGATTGTTTGGAACTATGTCATATTTAGTAATATATTGATGCTTTTCGCTATTTTTCAGTTTATAAATTTGGCTGGTGAAGCATTTAAAATCAAACTTTTACCTGAACAAATGCAGATTCAATTCTCACACGCACCTGAGCCTATTCAAATTCCAAAATCGGCAATCTTTCAGGTGACTCGTCGTGTGGATAAGGTGCATACCAAACTCTCTCGTTTGGGTGTCTCTCTCAGCTTAAAATCAAGTGAAGGCAATAATAATCAGGTATTGCCAGAATTTTTAACCTTATCAGATGGCTTGGGTAAAAAAGATCAACATTGGCTGATGACCAAACTGTTGCTTTACACCTATCAAACATCCCAGAACCCAGGCGGGTATCAGCAATGATCAATGTTGGTGAGTGTTTAAACGGAGAAAATGGGCAATACAGCGTTAAATGTTTATTGCATCTCTCCCCGCAGTTGATCACGGCCGAAGCCCAGAATACTGAGACTGGCCAGACGGTGGTTCTCAAAGAACTCAGCTTAGATAAATTGTTAAGCTGGAAGGTTCTTGAGCTGTTTGAACGGGAAATGGCCACATTGAGACAATTGAACCATCCCCATTTGCCCACTTATTTGGATACCTTTCAGCGCGAGACAGACAAAGAAACCTATTTGTATTTGGTTTGTACTTGGGCCGAAGGACAGTCTTTGCAAGCCGCTTTGGAATCAGGTTGGAAACCAGATGCCCAGGAAATTCGTCAAATTGCCCAACAGATCTTGGGCTTGCTGGTGCATTTGCACAGTTTTAACCCGCCCATCATTCACAGGGATATCAAACCCGGCAATCTGATCTTAGATAGCCAAGACCAGATCCATTTGGTTGATTTGGGCTCGGTACAAGGTGTGCTCAATCCAGATGGTGGTTCTACGGTGGTAGGCACCTTTGGCTATATGCCACCAGAACAATTCAGTGGCAAAACACTTCCGGCCAGTGACCTCTATGCACTGGGAGCGACTTTGTTGCATCTACTCACAGGCAAAGATCCTGCTGAATTGCCCCGCAAGGGGATGAAAATTCAATTCCCGCCAGAGCTGCAACTGGACAAATCGCTCAAAAATTGGTTAGATCAGCTTTTAGCCCCTGAGGTTGAAAATCGCTATCAAACTGCAACACAAGCTTTAGATGCTCTGGAACAAGGGAATGATCTCTCTTCTTCTAACAAGGGACCTCGGCTCTTGGTTCAAGCCCGAGGCACGGGACTTAAATTGACCTTCAATAGGCCGGGCTTTCAAAAAATTTTGGGTACCAAAGGATACTTGGGGGGGTCTTTGATTCTTTTTTGGTTGTATTATCAAGTCTTGGGTTTGTTTGTTTATTCTCCTGACCTAAAAGTTTTGATCTTTTCTCAAGACCCAATCACAGCGCAGTTTTTTTGGATAATATATTGGTTGGCTCAAACGCCATTTTTTGTCCTGTTGGGTGGGTTTATCGTGGGCGTTCGTTTGGTCTTGTCTCAGATTATTACCCAAATTCAGGTTCAACCGGATCGGTTTCAAATTATTTCACGTTGGCACAAATTTAAATGGGAAACAGAAGGGGCCACCTCTGAATTGAACTCTATCAGGTCACGGTTTAATTTCTTGACCATGACTGAAACGCTGTATTTGGGAGAAAAAACCCAAATTGAACACGAAGGGCCGCTCTTTTGCTCGACTGCTGAGGCCCGGGAAATGACAGAATATCTCTATCAGTATTTGCTAGCAGATAATCCTGAACAAGCAGAGAGCTTAATCCAGAATTCGCTGGTCTCCCCTCATTCCAGACGCCAAAAGATAACAAAATTGCTTATTGTTAATCAGCGGCAGATGAGGGTATTCTTGGCCTGGGCCTATCACCTTGTCTGGAAAAAATCTATCGGAATAATTCCTTTTCAATCGTTGCGTCAACGTCTGCATAGCTTAAATACTTGGAGTCGAATCTCCTTTGGTGCTTCACACACTGATTTAAAGATAAACATTGCCCCGAAAAAGACGGCTTTGATTTGGGACTTTTGCCTGTTTTTTCCCCTCCTAATCAGCCCTGTCTATTTTCTATTTTGGGTGAACACCTTTTATTTCAATCGAACTTCAGTCAACCATATTCGTATGACGATGGAATTTCAATCATGGGGAGATATTTATACTTATGGTTTATACATTACAGTCATATTTTTGGCTTGTTTTCCTATCAGTATTTACGCTTTTCGCTACTTGTTTTTCAAACTTAGCACCGGATTATTTCAGACTGAAATCGTTTTGCAACCTGACAAAATCAAAATTTCTAATTTTTTATTTGGTTTTGTCAAGACCTCTGAACTGAAGATGGCCAATTTGGTTGATTTCCATCGGGTTGCTATTTTGGGGAGCAGTCGCAGCAACGATCTGATTCTGAGTGAAAAAGGCGGTAAACAAACGACTTTGGCGTATACTCTTTCGCTTGAAGATACCCAATGGATATTAAAGTCTTTGGCAGAGTATTTTAAATTTACCCCAACAATTGCACATCCCCTGTTTAAATCTGTTTTGGCTCAAACAGCAAAAGACTTTCAATTTTATCCAGATTTAGAAATGACACGTAAAAATCGGATTCAATCTCAAACAGGGGAAAACCATATCTTGATTCAGATTTCAGCCATGGATTTGCAATGGCAAATGAAAAAACCTTTTTTTGCTGGAGCTTTTTTTCTTGCTGCGGGGTTTGTGGCACGAACCTTGGTTGAATATCAAAGTAATCTCACGTTTATTCAAGATCCGATCGGTTTCTTTGGCTTGAAACATGACATCTTTTCAGTTTTATTGCAGACGTATTCTTTCGCCCTTTGGGGCTTGGGTCTGTGGTGTTTTTTGCGGATCTTTTACTGGGCCTGTCTCAAAACAGTTATCCAATTGGGGGCAGACTCCACCAGGTTTACATATCAATTTTTAAACAAAAAATGGCACCGCCAAATTGAGCTCCAGGATTTACAATTGACCCCACTTGAAACGGGCACAGGTTTAATTGCCCGTGATAAATCAGGTAAAACTTACCCACTGGGTTATGGCTTAACCCCTGCTGAAACAAACACTTTATGCGAAGAAATCAGCTTATTTAATCGCACACAAGAGCTTGAGATCCCACTTTTGAATCAGGTGCCTGTTCAAGGGAAAAAAAGTCTTAACCCCTGGCACCAAGCCCCTGGGTTAAAATAGCCTTATGTCCACCCACTTCTTGGGCCGCCCCGCCCCCATCTACATGCTCGGCGACAGCCAGTGTTTGGTCTTTAACCATCTGCTCTTTGAAGCAGAGCACCAAGACCAGCGCTATTCGCTTTTGACCCAAGCCCGCTACTGCCCAGGTCTGGCGGCCCATACCTTTGCCAATGCCCCCGATCAACCCCAGGTACGCCTGCATGAGACGGTTTTGCGGGCACTGCTCAGCGATTGCCTGATTGACCGCGAAAACAAGGCCCTCTACCAATTTGAGAGTCCGCAGGCTGGCCTGCTCAGCTTTTTGGCGGGCCGGGTGGCAGCGGCACCTGTCTTGGTCTTTTTCTGTGGCAGTGCCGATCTGGTCAATCTTTTTTTGCGCCATCTGGGCAATGACAATGACTTCTTTCTGCCTGATCAGGAACACTTGCTGGCAGCTTGCCCTGAGCCGGGGCCACGCCAGATCTTCCCCTATGAAACGGCCCGCAACTATCTCAAAGATCTGATTAAGCCGCTCTTTCGCGGTTTAAACCAGCTCAAGCAATTGGGCTTTGACCACCTCTTTCTGCATGACCTCGTGCCCCAAACCCCAGACGATGACGAGTTCGCGCGGATTTATGGTTATCGCTGCCCTTTAAAAGTGCGCAGCAAAGCCCTTTTGCTGATGAATCAAGTGCTGGCAGAAACGGCGGCTTTGCATCAGGTGGGCTGGGTCAGTATTTGGGAGCAGGTAACTGAGCAGAACATCCGCAAGCCTGAATTTGCACTCGACAGCATTCATTTGAATAAAAATGCGGCATTTTTGAGTGTGGAAACACTCTGGCAAGCCATGTGTTTAAACCTGCCTGCGGTTTATGTTTCCGACAGCGATCAGACACAGACCCGGCTGGAGATCCTCAACGAACTGACCCTGCAATTGGCCCATGGGGCTTTGCAGGGCCATTATGCAGAGGTCTGGGCACGCTGGCAAAGCCAAGCCGAACTCTGGGATTGGATTGAATCCCAGCAAAACCGGCTTTTGCTGCAATTGGAGCCGTTGGTCTCAGCCCTGCATGCCCTCACCCAAGCCCTTTGGGCCCTGGGCCTGCAAAAGCAATTGCCAAATGTATTGGGGCGCTTTGCCCCCACGATTTACCATCACCGGCCTTTTATCAAAGCCGCAATGAAATTGAATCACCCAAATGGAGCCTCAAACGCAGAGGCAGTTTGGGATTGGTCAGCCCCTTTTGATTCGGGTTTAAGTGATGCACTTTTTCAAGCCGCTTTGCGCGCGTATGAGCAGACGCCGCGTGAGTGAAACGGTTAATTGGGCGCGGGATAATTGTCGTCGGTCAGGCTCATGGCCCCATTTAAGTCTTGAAAAATGGTCACTTTGATCTGGCCTTTTTTGCCCGCACTATTGCTATAAGTGGCCTGCAGGCGGTGATTGCTGCCAGCCACGACCTGGGTGGTATAAGACGTTAAATCGCTGAGTACAATGCCTGCGTTGAGGTATTTTTGGTTGAGCAGGTTTTGGGCGTTGATTAACATGGCTTTGGCCTGGGGGCTATCTGTGGCCTGTTGGGTTTCACCGCCGGGCAGGGGTGTATTGGGGCTGCTAGAAGCGACAGGTGTGCTGCTGCCCTGGGGATTTGAATTGGAGCCATTGCTCTGGCAGGCAGAGAGAGCTGTGAATGAGAGTAAAATCAGAGAAAGTGCGAATTTTGACATTTGGGATTCTCCTCAACAGGTGCTGCTTCAGTATAGCCCAAGATCTGATCAAATCTTGCCCAGGCGATACAACCAGCCATTGCAGGCCACCAACAAATCGCCATTAGGGCCCAGCGCAGGGCTGGCAAAGATCATGTCTCCTGTATTGGGATGATAGGGGTTCCAGTCTTTTTCATAATCATTTTGGGGTTTAATCATTTCTTTGGGCACAATTTTGGCCGGAAAGTCAGGGCCAGCCTGTGTGACTGAACCCAGATAAAACTGCCACTGGAGCTGGCCTGATTGGGTGTCGAGAGCATAAATTCCCCCATCAGAGCGCGGCACTATCACCTGATTTCCCCTCACCAAGGGCGAAGCCCACTGAATAGGCATGGCAAAACCGACAGATTTGACCCAAGCGACCACTCCCTTTTTCCAATTCAGAGCCACGACCCGATTCGATTCGGGTTCGGCCCAGATCGCCAAATCACCGGCCAAAGCAGGAGAGCTGCGCAAATTGCCATAATCAGGGGCCAAGCCTTGGGGATCACTGGCATGCCAAACCAACTCCCCGCTCTGGCGATTCAGGGCCCAGAGGGCGGGGCCTGGATAGCGGCTCCGGCGCAACAGTGGCAGCAAAAGCAGATCCCCGGCGATTTTGGGGGTGGCAAAGAGTTCTCCCCGGTAGTGATCTGTACGCCTGGAAGCTGGCGGAAAAGGAATGTCTATGACTGTCTGCCAGCGCAATTTCCCTTGCAGATCCAGGGCTTTGACTTCGCCTCCCGTACTCACAAGGTAGATCATCCCCTCAGCCACACTGGGATAGGCACGAATTTCACCCTTGAGTTCTGCTTGCCAGCGCAATTTACCTGTATCCAACGAATAGACCCGCACGCGGCCTGCACTGTCTCCGACAATGGCGAGATCTTCTATCAAAGTTACGCCATAGGTTTCAGGCAGAGGCCTGATTTTTACTTTGCGGGGATCAATACTCAGCAAAGGTATTTGCCAGATTTTACCTGTTTCGGGATGGAGCGCTTTGACCTCTCCGGCATTGCTTGTGTAGACCACCCAGCCCTCGTGTTCAGCCACAGTCCGAGCATTAGCGGCTGTGGGCAGAAATTTGATTTCTTTGCCTGACAGAAAATCCAAGACCCGTAGTCCTTCTTTTTGATAGACCTTGGCCTTGTGTCGCGGTGAATCATAAGAATAATAATATTCATTTTCAAAATCTTCCCATTCATTGCCTGAACTGGGCACCCAGACCCGTCCTTGAGCCACAATTGGGTTATTGAGATAACCGAGCAGACCGACAGGGGCTTTCCAAATAATCTGAGGCAATCCCTGTGAGAAGGCGTTGCTGCTGCCGCTGTGACTGGCTGAGCCCTGAAACTGTGACCAGTGGACGGGTTCTGTTTCAGCCGTCGCAGGGATGGGGCGGCTCAGGAACAGGATTGAAAACAGTAAAAAAGCCCTTTTCATGGTGTTTTAATCTCCATCCACTCTGTTTGAAAGCTCTTGTCCCAGTCTTGTGAATCTTTTTTGAGTGTGCTGCGCAAAACATGGCGTCGGGCCCGGCGATAAGTGCCTTCGCTGTCCCGTCCCCCCACCTCTTGTCGACTGCAGAGATAGACAATTTCTTGGGCTGTGATTTCTATTTGTTCGGGTTTACAGGCTTGAAAGGGACGTTTAAATAGCTCTTTGCGACTGTCCAAGTTCCAAAAGCGCAAAGCGCTTGAATCAGCCGTGATCAAAAGATTATTTTCAATCGCAATCGCTTGGATTGGTAAATCTGGGCCGTTAAACTCTGTTTCTACCAATGTGTCCAAATTGAGCCAAGAAAAACGTGGCTTCATGGGGTCGGGATTAAATCTGAGCAAATGTCCTTGGTAGACATGAAACCAAGGTTCATTTTCGCCAGTCGATATAACTGTCTGCTGTCGCCCTGTTTCCAGGTCGTAAACCCCCAAGGCATGGGTATTTTCGATTTGAAATTCGGTTTTTTTTGCATTTACGGGGACTTGACGAGCACAAAATATATCAATTTGTTTATTATACCCCTTTTTCTTGCAATCAAGCCCCATTTGAGAGGGAGTTTCAATAGGCCTGTCTGAAGGGGTTTGACCAAATACCTTCAATTTATTTTGAGAGAGAACCCACCACCCCCGATTCAAAAATCCATAGGTTTGAATCTGATTGATGATCATTTTTTTGATTGTTTTTCCTGTCAGCGGCTCTATCCAATCCACTTCTAAGGTGTGTGGTTTCAGCTTTTTTGCACAGAACCAATCTGCATTGTCCGTCTCGTTTTCGGGCCGGACACAGGATTGAAACCGGAGACCAAATTTCTGAAACAACCATATTTTTCCGTTGTGGTCGGGCATTTTCCACTGTGCCAGGGGTTTTAAGCTGGGGTAGGCCCAGATTTGTGCCCAGGTTTCCCAAATGGGTGGATAAGCCTGGGAGCGAGAACGTCCAAAGCTGGTCCAGGCATAATTTTCATTCTTTTGAGCAGTCCTAATTGTACTGGGCAATGGTGTTTTTGCTAAAATATTTCCCGCTTGATCGGCCAAAACCAAGCGATCTCTGGGTTCGCGTAAGACGGCCCATTTTCCATCACTGGCCCAATGGGTTTGGCTATGATAAAGATAAAAGGGCTCAAACCAAGGTCTTTCTGCTTGAATTGGAATTTCGCGGATTTTTTTGCGGGTGGAAATATGCCAAACCTGAAATGCTGCAGACCCTGTACACCAAGAATAAAGCAAAGGGCCTTTTTGAATCCCCTGAATCCGATAATTGGGGGCTGTTGCGTATCCCCCAAGCAATCCTTCATAGAGAGGCATCGGACAAAGAGATCCTGAAAGCACAGGGAGCGGGTCAAGGCTATTTAAATCGAGGGCTTTTAATCGTCCCAAACAGCCAAATTGGGGGCCCGTACAATCCAGGTCTGCGAGAATGCCGATTTTATCGTACCGGGCTAAAAGTTGGATGGGTTCTTCGGATATTTGGGCATTGACTTGATGTGCACAGAGCATCAGCCCAAGGAGCTGCAAAAACAGACAAACAGGGAGTTTGAACAAGTGTATGGCTCTCACAATAGCTTCTCCCATTTTAATTGCAGGCTTGGCACTTTGCCGAGGGCTTTTCCTTGCAGGGCTTTCCAAACCAGGTCTGGGCGGTGAAAGGTTTTGAAATGAGTGAGTGGAAAGGTTTGAGCCCCTTCCCGGAAATAGGCCAGATCTTGCCATTGGCCCAAACCAGCAAAATAGCCTTCAGGCAAGACAAACAAGAAATTTTGGCCGTCTGAGACGATCTTAAATCGGCCTGTGACTTGGCCTGTGTTGATATTTAGGTAAGTGTAGTGTTTTTGATTGTCGCTTATGTTTTGTCTTAGTACCAGCGTATCTTCAGGCCCTTGGCCCCAACTCAAATCATCGACGGCATTTTCAGGGTATTCAAAGGCAAAACTGCGTTGGGGTTGCTTGGGATGCCAGAGATAGAAATAGGCCTGTCTGGGTTCCTCCGAGTTGTATTCAACCGAATTATCTCTCTGTTTTTTTAATTGGATCAATAGGCGATCCCCCAAGGGGTGGACTTTTTCAATATATTCGGATTCGGGAAAAACTTTTTCGGCCTCTTTTTTATAGGTCTTTGAATCCACCATCAAGAGGTGGTTCTGATGGGTTATCAGATAGCTCACTTGTTTGTTGAGATAAAGCCGTCGAGTCTCTCGATAGTGTTCCCAAATCGCATTCTGTTTTTCAAAAGAAAGTGGGATATGTTCGAAATAAAAGCGAAAATCGCTTTTGACCAAATAGTCGGGAGGAGAGGGACCCCCTTCTGCAATTTCAGATGCCTCAACCCTTTCTGGAATTTGATTTTGATTGGGTTTGTGGACTTTGGCAGGAGATGTATAATCCCACTGCCAGAAATGGTCTCCGAGGCCGGAAAACAAAATAGTAAGTTTTGAGGGGGTTTGAATCAGATTATAAGCCACCTCTCCAGGCAAATTTCCCACTTGAAAATGAGGGGTGGTTGAATCCAGGGCGCGGTAGACTTTTATATTCTTTTTTTGCGGTTCTTGCAAGAGCAAAAAGGGCGAAAAGCTCAAGATTTTCCATTCGGTCTTTTCACGATGAGCAGGGATGAATCCCTCCCTTTGCAATTGATAAGGCCATTTTAAGGCTCCCCGTCTGATCGTTGAAGCATAACCGCTATATGAACGCATGTATTTTTCATACTGAAGATGTAACCCTTGGACATTTTTACTTTTAAAAAAGACGTGAAATTCATTGTTCAATCCGCGCGTGTCTTTTTCATAATAGCTTTGGGTATTTTTGCGTTTGAGCGTGTAAAGAGGCCGACAGGGTGTCACGAGGATGTCTTGATAATTTTGCAGGGTTTCCATTTCACAGCCAGGAATTTGAAAGCTTTGACTTAACTTGCCAGTGGCAATATTCCAAACCTGCAAGCCTTCTTCAGACAGGGTGTATAAATAGCCTTCGTCCCAAGCCACTTCTTTTATGGCGCTGAGTGGTCCATTGAGTTCATAGAGGGTTTCTAAGTTAGGCAAAGACAGCAGACGAATTTGAGGCTGCAAAGGGTTATTGTAGACCGCCAAGAGATTCCCTTGAAAGATCTGAAACCAAACTGGTTGCTCGATATGCGGGGGCAATTGTTTCAGACGCTTGCCTGTTTCCAAGTCGTAGACATTGAGACGCGATATATTTTGAAATGTGGGGATATAGTCAAATGGGGGAAAAACTTGAAAGGGTCTATAAATCTTTAATGGAATGGGTTCTGCAATATGTGGAAACTCTAATTCATGGGCATCATCGGGCAAAGCAAATTGGTCGCCCATGGATTGGGGGGCAGATTTCAGATCTTTGGGCATCATCCACAAGGCACGGTCTGTTTGTACCCAAATCCGATCTTGCCAAACACCATATTTTTGAACTTGCTGAAAATTGTATTGCTGAAGTTTTTTGCCTGTGAGTAAATCATATGTGACGATTTTAAATATGAGGTCTTTTGCTTTCTGGATATAGGGGTCAAAAAAAAGCACTTCAACAATCACTAAATTTTGACCAATTTTGTAGTGAAATCCTTGCACTAATTTTTTTTTCCAACTCGGCAAAGCTTTGAAATCTGGAAGCTTCCAGATATGCATCGATTGGACTTCATCCTCAGCAAAAATATACGGTTCTGAAACGTAAAAGTCCTTTAGTTCACCCTGCCAGGGAATCTGTTTGAGGATTTTGCCTGCTTGGTTCTGGATATTTAAAGTGCGCCAACTGTCCCGGATCACTGCCCATTTTCCATCTGTAGCAAACGGAGAAGTAGAGGGGAATCTGACAAAATCAAAGCCGTTTCCGATCGGCTGTTGGGGGGGATTTAAGGGGATTGTTTTTAACAGCGTGCCAAGGCTTATTTTCCAGATCTTGATATCAGGTGAGCCTGCACACCAAGTATAATACAGATCATTTTTCTGGATACCGTAAATGTGCCATTGCCAGAGATATTGTTTTGCTTGATTTGATAATTGGTTAGCCGGGCTGCAAACAGATTTTTCTAAGGGCTGAATGAGACGATTCTTTTCAAGATCCCACCAGTACAACATGCCTCTGAATCCAGGTGTTTGATAGGTTAAATTTTCTGTTAGACCCCACTTCTGCCAACGGGCAGCTAAATCTTTGGGAGGGCGTTGGGTATCCAATTCCAAAGCTTGCAATGGAGCTGAGAAAAACTCAAAAACAACTACCATAGCCCAAAACAACAGTCCAATCCGTGCGCTTTTTTTCCAGCTTGGTATTTTTCCCATAGATTTAATTATCTTTCAGGGCCCCTGACAAAATCAACGGGTGAAAGTCTCTCCTATTTGGGCTTTGCTCCTTCAGCCCGCTATAATGAAGCCATTCAGCCCCATACAAGGATAATGACCATGCCCACCCCTGAACTGGCCCAAACGCTCTCTCAAACGCTCACACAGACAATGGGACTCCATCCCCTGGCTCTCAAAGTACTGGGCGTCAGCACAGCTGTGCTCTTTTTCAAAATGTTTGCCATTGGCCTCACCCAAGGGTTGGTTCGCAACAAAAACAAGGTCTATACCAATCCCGAAGATGCGGCTCTGATTGGTAAAACGGCCCAAGCCGAAGCCGAGCATCCTGACTATATCCGTGCCAGCAATGCCTACCGCAACGACTTGGAAAATATTCCAATCTTTTTGGGCTTGGCCTGGGCTGCATTGTTTCTGCATGCGGCAGATGGCTTGGCCCCCGTCTATTTTGGGGTGTTTACAGCCGCCCGTTTGGGCCATACCTTCTTTTATCTCAAAGGCTTACAACCCTGGCGCTCATTGGCATTCGCGGGGGGACTGCTGGTTAATTTGGCCCTGGCTGTGCATATTCTAATTGCAGTCCTGCGTTAAATTTTAACTGGGGAAAGTCGTTTTTTCATGCCTGAGCTTCCACGTCATTATTCAGCCTGGTTAGAGGCCAGCGCTCTGCTGCTTGAATTGCGCCAAAGCGGGGCTTTGCTGGGAATCAAAGACGGGCAGCTCAGTTTAAGCGCACCCAAAGGAGCCATTTCCGAATCGCTGCGAGAAGCCTTAAGTGGCTTAAAAACACAGCTATTGGCCCTGTTGCAATTGGAACAACGCCCCCCCTTACAGACCAACAACAGCCAAGCCAATATTTCCCAAACAACGGGCCCACTGACGCCCCCGCAAAGCCGCATGTGGTTTCTGCAAAAATTGCACCCCAACAGCGATCTGCTCAATTTAAGCGGGGCCTGTCAAATAACTGGCCCTTTAGATTTACAACGCTTGCAAGTGGCTTTACAGACTTTGGGCCAACGCCAAAGTGCGCTGCGTACGGTTTTTCCCGAAATAGCAGGCAAAGCTTACCAAGAGATCCTGCCCAAATCCGCGCTGCAACTGGAGGTTATGCCCCAAAATAACGCCCAAAGCGCAGAGACACAAGCGCTCACTGAAATCAAAAGCTGGTGTGCTCAGCCCTTTGACCTGTCACAGGGTCCGCTCATGCGTATGGGTTGGTGGCCTCTCGGTGAGCAGAGGGGAATCTTGGCCTGGTCACTGCACCACCTGATTTCCGATGGCTGGTCCACAGGGGTGCTGTTGCGGGAACTGCTGGCCGCTTATCACGGAATTGAGCTGCCATTGCCGGTGATTACGGGCTTGGATTTGGCGCAGCAGGCATTCAATGAAACTCCCTGGTCTGAGCAGGCTCTGGCCTTTTATCGCCAAGCTTTGGCTGGGTTTCCAACGGGGTTGGACTTGCCAGGAGAAACCTGTCCGCGTGAATCTGGCCCAGCGGAAGTGGAATTAGACCTGCCAGAAACACTCTGGGATCAGATTGTGGCTTTTGGCAAAGCCACAGCCCTGACGCCTTTTCAGATTTGTTTAACAGCCTGGACGGTCTTGCTCTCGCGCTATGGCATTCAAGAGCGGATGATCATCGGCACACCGGTTTCGGGGCGGTCGGATCTGCGTTTGGAAAACCTAATCGGCTGTCTGATCAACACCCTTCTGCTGCCCCTGGAAGTGATGCCTGAATTGAACTTTGCCCAAAACTGTGGTCTACATGCGAGGCAATTTCAAGTGCATTTGCTCTGGCAGGATTTGCCTTTCGAAAAAGCAGTGGCAGCTTTGCCTAAAAGTGAGCACCCGCTGCCTGAAATCTATTTTGTCTTTCAGAACAGCCCACTCAATATACCCCCGCTGGATTTTGAGGTGCAGTGGAAAGATCTGCCCCAGCAACCGCCCCCTTTTCCCTTGACCCTGACTTTGGAGCCTGGCCGACTGCGGGTGCGATTGTCGAGTGCTTTGGCCCAACTCGGGCCTGACATGCTCAGACAGATCTTGAGGGATTATCTCAGCCTCTTGTCCCGATTATTGGCCCAGCCCGAGCAGCCCCTGAGCGAAATTCGACTTTTGCTCCCCGAGGCACAGAGCTTAAACTTAAAAGCAGGCACGCCCTTGGCTGAGATTCCCATTGAAGGGTTGATTCACCAATTTGTGGAGCGCCAGGCAGCGCAGGCCCCTGAGCGCCCAGCCTTGCTCTGGCAAGGGCAAGCCATGAGCTATGGTGAGTTGAATCGGCGGTCAAATCTGTTGGCGAGAGTCTTGCGCCGCCAGGGACTGGAGCCGGGTATGCGGGCTGCGGTGTGGCTTGAAGTGGGCCCAGAGGCCCTGATTTGTCTCTTGGCGATACTCAAAGCAGGGGCACTTTATCTGCCTATCGACCAAGACCAGCCCCCCCTGCGCGCAGCGAAAATCTTAAACTTTGCCCAGCCCCATTTTTTATTGGCAGCAGCAACTTTGCAACAGACATTGCCAGATAGCCCGCAGAAACAGGCCTGGAATTGCCTCGATCCCCATGCCCTGTTTCAAGCGCCAGTCGAAATGGGCGACGAAATCAACCTGGACTTGCCGATCTCCCCCGATGACTTGGCATACATGATCTTCACCTCTGGCAGCACCGGCGAGCCCAACGGGGTTGAAATTACCCATGCTCAAGTGGCGCGCCTCTTCCCCGCTGCGGCCCGCGAATTGGATCTCAGCCCCGAAGATACCTGGGTGCTCTTTCACTCACTGGCCTTTGATTATTCCGTTTGGGAGATTTGGGGGGCCTTTTATGCGGGGGCCCAACTTTTGCTGATCCCCCGCCTTTTGGCCCGCGACAGCAGACAATTTTGGCAAACCCTGATCGAAACCCCTGTGACAGTCCTCAATCTGACTCCTTCGGCTTTGCGCGCCTTGCAGGGTGTTTTGCAGAGCACATTGCAAACAGCTCCCCCTTTGCCACCCTTGCGCTGGCTGATCTTAAGCGGTGAAAAATTGGAGTTGGGGAGTTTAAAGCCTTGGTTTGCCTGTTTTGGTGAGCAGGTCGCTGTGTATAACAGCTATGGGATTACCGAGACCACGGTCTTTGTGACCTTTGAACGGATCTTGCCAGAAATGGTTCAGGCGGCTGGAAAACAAAGCCCCCTTGGCCACCCCTTGCAAGATCTGGGATTGGCCCTACTCGGCAAAGATCTATGTCCTGTGCCTGTAGGTGTTGCAGGTGAAATCACAGTCACTGGAGCAGGGCTGGCCCGGGGCTATTTTAATAACCCCAAATTGACCAAGCAGCGCTTTTCAATGCACCCGTTCTTGGGGCGGGTTTATTTTAGCGGGGATTATGCCCGTCAAGATCTTGATGGCCGAATTCATTACCTGGCCCGGCGCGATGCCCAGCTTAAAATTCGCGGTTATCGTTTGGAAGCGGCAGAAATTGAAGCCGCCCTATTACAACTGCCTGCGGTCATAGATGCCCGCGTGGCCTTGCGCGAGCTGAGACCGGGCCAGCATGTTTTGATCGCCTATCTGATCGGTGAGAACGAAGTCCCCAAGCCCACAGTGGCAGATTTGCGACAGGCCCTGCAGGCTATTTTGCCCCCAGCTTGGATTCCAGACCATTTTGTCTGGGTTCCTGCGCTGCCCCTGACCTTAAATGGCAAACTTGATCTCAAAGCACTGCCGCTGCCCCAGGCTGAAACACGTTCAGCCAGTTTGAATCAAATCGAAAAGCGCCTGCATCAGCTCTTGCAAGATCTCAACGGCGGTTTGCCTCTCGACCCCGAGCAAAATTTTATGGACCAGGGCTTGCATTCACTGCTTTTGGTCGAAGCTCAATACCGCATTGAGGCTGAATTTGGCATGCCTCTCACATTGATGGATCTCTTTGCAGCTCCAACCCTGCGCCAATTGGCCCAGAAATTGCAAGAACCGGATATGGCGACAGAAACCGCTGCAGCATCGCAGCCCCTGGCCAAGCCCAGCACATTAGCATCAGATGCCCCAATTGCTGTGATCGGGATGGTTGGTCGCTTTCCAGGGGCAGATTCAGTGGAAGCCTTGTGGGAATTGCTCTGCAAAGGAGAGACCGGCTTAAAACACTTCAGCCGAGAAGAACTATTGTCCCAAGGGGTGTCTGAACTGCAGCTCGATCATCCCCACTATGTGCCCATCACTGGGGTACTCCCAGATATCGCAGCTTTTGACCGCGAACTCTTTCAGCTTTCTGCTGCCGAAGCCCGACTATTGGATCCCCAGCAGCGCCTGATGCTGGAAACTGCTTGGCAGGCCTTGGAACAGGCCGGTTATGGCGATTGTTCAGAGTCCCGGCCATTTGGGGTCTTCGCGGGGTCAGGGATCAGCCGCTATTTGTTAATGCATCTGGGGCATAATATTCAGGGCGCCAATCTGACAGAGGCCGTTAATCCCATGCAGGCCCTGCTGGCCAATGACAAAGATTATCTCGCCACACGGGTGGCTTACCACCTCAATTTGACCGGCCCTGCTCTGGCAGTACAGACTGCCTGTTCGACCTCCTTGGTGGCTGTTCATTTGGCCTGTGAAAGCCTGCGCAGGGGCGAGTGTGAACTGGCCCTGGCAGGCGGTGTGAGCCTCGATCCCGATCCCCAAGGCTATCTTCACTTGCCTGGTGGGATTTATTCTGCTGATGGGGCCTGTCGCCCCTTTGAAGCCGATGCCACAGGAATCGTCGGTGGCAGTGGCGTGGCGCTGGTGGTGCTCAAACCCTTGGCCCAAGCCCAGGCTGACGGTGATCTCATTTTGGGACAAATCCTCAGTTCGGCCATCAACAACGATGGCAAACAAAAACTGGGTTTCACTGCGCCTGGAATTGCAGGTCAAGTCGCGGTGCTGCGCAAAGCCTTGGCCCGTTCGGGCATCCGGCCCACACAGATTCGCTATCTCGAAGCCCACGGCACGGGCACCGCTTTGGGGGACAGTGTTGAAATTCAGGCCTTGACCGAGGCCTGGACAGAAAGGCAGGGGCAAGCCACGCCCCATGCCGCCATCGGCTCGCTTAAAGCGAACCTGGGCCATCTTGATGCCGCTGCAGGGGTGGCGGGCCTGATCAAGGCGCTGCTGGTGCTTTTGCACAAAAAAATTCCACCCCAACCCGGATTTACCCAGCCCAGTCCGCGCATCAGCTGGCAGCACGCACCTGTCTATCCCGCTAGGTTAGCTGAGGATTTATCTCAAACATCAGGCCCGCTTTGCGCTGCAGTCAGCAGCTTTGGGATAGGTGGAACCAACGCCCATGCCATTTTAGCGGGTGCACCTGAGGCCCAAGGGGCGGAGCACATGTCTGAATCTGAAAAAACGACTTACATACCTCAACCGGAGCTCTTTCTATTTTCTGCCCGCTCAGAGCGGGCTTTGCAGCAATTGCAAAATAGATGGATCGACTGGTTAGCGTCTCAACAAATGCCAATCAATATATCTGAAATGGCTTTAAACCTTGCTCTCGGGAGGCAGTCTTTTCCCTGGCGCCTGGCTTTCACTGCACACGACAGCGAAGATCTCGGTCAGAAATTGCTTCAAAGTCTGGCGAATGCGCCCGTTCAGGGTTTGGTAAAAGGCCAATCTTCGGAGTTCCCCCCCCCTTTACTTTGGCTTTTGCCTGGTCTGGGCAGTCAGGTGTCTGGATTGGCAGAGAAAATGGCATCGCTGTCAGTTTTCGCCCAAAGCATCGAAACCTGCCTGGCACTGATTCAGACCCACCGATTTGAATTGGCGGAGCGATTGAAAATCGCCCTGTATGGATCAACTTCGGGCGGGCTTTCCGCTGCCGAATTGGCAGATCCGCGTTTGATGCAACCACTGATCTTCTTGCTTTCATATGCCCTGGGACAGACCTGGTTGGCATTGGGGTTACAGCCTGCACTGCTACTCGGTCACAGTTTTGGTGAATATGCAGCATTGTGTCTGGGCGGCCATTTGGCCCTGCCTGAAATGTTGGAACTGGTTTGCCGCCGGGGAGAGCTTTTTGCTAGCGTGCCAGGTTTTACATGGGCCGTACAGGGCGCCTGTGAACGGGTTAAGGCAATTTTGCCTGATGGGGTTTGTATTGCCGCTGACAATGCAGAAGAACAGGTCACGGTCGCTGGCCCACTGGCTGCCCGCGATCCCCTGCGGGATGCTTTGCATTTGGCCGGATTGCGTTGGATTGAATTACCCATTCCCCATGCTGTGCATCACCCGCTGCTGGAGCCGATTCTGGACGAACTCAGCCAACTTTGTTCCAGCCAACCCTGGCAAAAAGGGACATGGCAGGTGTATTCTGCACTGCGTAGCCAAGTTTTGAGTGTCAAAGAATTGAGCGACCCAGACTATTGGCGGGCCCAAACCCTCGAACCTGTGCCCTTTAAGCGCAGTTTAAATCAATTGCTTTTCACTGATCAGCAGGAAACTTTTTTGCCCCTCGAAACGGGACCTGGCCGGGCTCTGAGTGCTTTATTGCGTGGAAAGGGCGAATATACACCTCTTTGGGGCTTGGGCACAGAAGCCTCTGAGAGCCGAACCACTTTTTTAAATTGCCTGGGACAGCTGTGGCAAAGGGGCTTTCGTCTGGAGCGCAAGGTCCTGTTTGAGCAGCGCTATGCAAAACGGGTCCTGCCCGGCACACCCTTTGAAAGAGAAAATTATTGGTTCAGCCCCACGGAGTCAGAGGGTGCTGGGGCACTGCCTGTGCGCCAGAACTTGGAAAACTGGTTCTATTCTCTGGAATGGCAACGGCGGAAAGTACCTTTAGCCGCTCCAGATATACCCCACAGTGCCGCCCGCGAGACCGAAAATTTGATTTGGCTGATTGCCGGTCAAGCGTTCAAACTCGGCGAGGAGAAACATATCAAAGTTGTGTTTGACTGCCGCAACTGGCAAACAGACGCTCCCCCTGACGCATTGCTCAAATGGGCCCTGGCAAGTTTGGCTGAGCTGTTAAAACTCGGCTTGACACAGCTTTGTTTTTTGATGCCAGCGGTACAGGTTGTAACGGGTGCAGAGCAGAATCTGGCCCCAGATTTGGCGTTATTGTTAGGTCTTGCCAGAGTTTTACCGAGTGAAAGGCCTGCTGTGCATTGCCTCTGGCTGGAGTCCGATGGTTCATTGCCCCTGTCTGAGGAATTACTCAAAACCCTGTTAGATGAAGCTCATGCCGAACTGGCTTTGCGTAACCGCTGGCTCTGGGAACCCCAGCTTTTGCCGCAAATTTTGCCACAAGTTTTGCCCAAGCCTGTACACGGGCCTGTTAGAACAGAGCCTTTGCCTATGGGCACGTATTTGATCACGGGTGGGAGTGGCGAAATTGGAGGCCAATTGGCGCAGGCCCTGCCAGCTGGATCAAAGCTGTTTTTCTTGGGTCGAGAGGCGCCAGTGGATCTGGCAACCCTTTTTGAAAGAGCGGCAAGTGTGAATTGGATTGCTGGGGATATGGCCGACAGGCAGAGTTGGGATCGGGCCCTGGCAGCAATTCAAGCGCAAACCGGAGAACTGACAGGGGTGCTCCACGCTGGAGGCAGCCCTGATCAGCATTGGCTATTGGAGAGTTTGGCTGAGATAGAAACGTCCCCTGATGGGCTGCAAAATTGGCTCCAAGATTGGCCCGTCTTTGCCAAATGGCTGGGGGCCAAACACCTGCTGCAGGCTTTGCAAACATCAAAACTGACTCCCCGCTTGATTCTCTTCTGTTCAGCCCTGAGCAGTTTCAGCGGTCAGCCTGGTCAATGGGCCTATACAGCTGCCAACGCAGCTTTAAACGCCTTGGCAGGGGCGAATTGGCAAGCGGGTTTGCCTGTCCAAAGTATCGCCTGGGGAGCCTGGAAAGAGGGAGGCATGGCCAAGCAAGCAGTGGCAACTTTGCCTCACCACATGAGACAGTTGCAGACAGCGCTATTGGCACAGGGCATCGACCGGGAAAGTGGCAAAGCCAGTTTGAGTTGGATTTACAACCTCAAACACCCAAATCTGGCCGTTAGCCCCCTCAAACCCACTGATTTACTTCGTCTCAGCCGCCAATACTTGAGTACAGCGAAATCCCACTTGCAAACTTCGCTTGCTGGCACGCATCCCCTGCTTCAAGCCCGTGAAATCCCTTCGGAAGACTTGCCTCAAAGCCCCCTGGAGTCAGAGATCGCAAAAATCTGGGGTGAGGCCCTGGGCGTCGCAAATATAGGCAGAGAAGAGAGTTGGCAGCAACTCGGCGGCGACTCCTTGCTCGCATTGCAGGTGCGAGAACGTCTGGCGGAGTCGCTAAAGAGGCCTGTTTCTCCCGCTTTGCTCTTTCAGGGTTCGACGGTGGCCTCATTGGCAGAAACCTTGCAAAATGAACGGGTGCCGTCACTGCTGGTGCCTCTGCGTCGTGAGGGCACAGGACAAACCCTCTTCTGTGTTCATGCCATTTCGGGAACTGTTTTTCCCTTCCAAACTCTGGCCCGCCACTTATCGGGTCCATTTTTTGCCCTGCAATCCCAAGGTCTGACGGGCCAGAGTCCCCATTTGAGCTTGGAAGCCATGGCCGCCGCCTATTTGGACTTAGTCATGCACGTCCAACCCGAGGGGCCTTTATTGCTCGCTGGTTGGTCGTTTGGGGCCTTGGTGGCATTCGAAATGGCACGTCAGGCCTTGGCACGCGGCCGCGCTGTCTCTCATTTGGTCTTGATAGACCTGCCCCTGCCCCCACCGGGTCGGGTGCATGCAGAATCCCTGGTGCGCATGCGTTTTGATCTGGAGATGCAAAAGTTGGGATTATCTGAAGAAATCATTCATGCTAGCGCCGATGCTAGCATATCTGCTAGCACTCAAATAAATAGACCTGAAAGCAGGCAGGAAAACAGGCAAGCAAGCAGGAAACAGACGCGCGAATTACTTTATGCTGTCTTTGAGGCCAATTTACACGCCGCTAGAACCTTTAAACCGACAGCACTTCACTTGCCAGCCACTTTGGTCGTGGCCGAAGCCGGTTTGGCACAGACAGATTCCCGACCAGGCAAGGGCTGGGGGGATTATTTGGCTCCGCTGACATTGCTGACGGTGCCCGGCGACCACTACTCTATGCTCGAAGGTCAGGGAGCAATGGACTTGGCCCGTTTGTGTGGAAGTCTGCAAAATCCCGTGAAGGGATCTGGGCTTGATTGATGACCCGCAACAGCATAAAATTACCGTTATTTGGGAGCGCAGTCCTTTTTCTCTACTGCATGTGTTTAAGTATCTGCCCAGCTTTGGCTCAGCCACCTTCCTCAGAAAATACCGGGTCCCCCAAAGCTGCCTGGACTGTATTGCTGTATATGTCTGGCGACAATGATCTGGATGAATACATCGTCAAAGATCTCGAGAACGAGCTTGCAGTCCCTGGTTCCAATGGCCGGGTCAAAGTCGTGGCCTTGGCGGATCGGGCCCCCAACCCAACGTGGAGCGAGACCCTCTTGTTTGAGGTCTTACCTGGTTTAAAGGCCACTCCCATCCAGGCTTTGGCCAATTGGGGGGAGCGCAACCTCGGCGATCCGCGTACCCTGCTTGAATTTGTCACTTGGGCGCGTAAAAACCATCCGGCTGAACATTATGCCCTTTATTTTTGGGGCCATGGCTGGAATTGGCATCCGGGGTATATTATGGAAGACAGCAGCAGCCAAGATGCCCTCGACCCCCACGAATTGCAAGCGATTCTGCCCCAATTGGGCATGTGGGATGTGGTGGGCTATGATGGCTGCAATATGGCCTCAATTGAAGTGGAAGCGCTTTGGCAGGGCTTTGCCAAAACCTTGGTTCACTCCCAAGAATTTGTCGATTGGGATGGCCTGGAATACGACCGAATTTTAAAAGTTCTGAATGCCAAACCCCAAATCCAAGCTGAAGAAATGGCAATTCTCAGTGCCTTAAGTGCCAGCTATAACCAAGAGCGGACAGGCTCAGCAGTGGTGCTGGATGAGCGTTTTGAAGCGCTGATGAAGGCTGTCGACCAGTGG
This sequence comes from Candidatus Sericytochromatia bacterium, assembly GCA_018780035.1. Taxonomy (GTDB): domain Bacteria; phylum Cyanobacteriota; class Sericytochromatia; order UBA7694; family UBA7694. The sequence goes on along the minus strand of JADMKE010000003.1, from coordinate 264,660 downwards.
AGTATCGCTCTGATGTCTGGCTTGCCGAAGTATAAGACTGAAATCTTATGGGCTTTGAAACAAGCCCAGCATTTTGAAGAAGCTGAAGACGAAAAAGATCTGATTCATCTGGCCCAACTCTTCAAACTCAATCTGCCCGATGCCAAGATTCGAGAAACCTCTGCCCAGGTTGAAGCCACTGCTCAGGCCAGCCTGTTACACGCTTGGCACCGGTTTGATTATCCCGAGGCCAATGGAATCTCCATTTCAGTTTTGGCACCCGACAATCCCGATCGCGTTGACTATCTGCAGAGTGTCTTTGCTCAACGCACCCATTGGGATGAATTTTTAAAGGTTCTTTGGCACGTTCGCTAGAGATTTTTGTTTCAATTATGTATACTAATTGTATTCTGATGTTTTATTACACATAATTGGGCCAAAAATTTGGACAAAGGCGAGGTAAAAATGCGCTTTCAGGACATGACTGCGGGTCTGAGTGATCAATTTCTACTCCTTTACCAAAGTGAACTCCAGCATTTTTGGCTCAAATGCACCGAAGAGCTGGAAATTGTCCAGACCTTGTTTTTCCATCAGGTTCTAACAGAATTAACCCATACAGTTAAATATGGACAAAAATATGAATATGTTCACCGTGATACAGGTTATGACTATTCCATATTCTCCGAGCCAAGCAGCGAGCACTTTCAACCCGAAGACTACCAATTACTTGGCGATTTTTTGACTGAACCCTCAGGAGATACGCGTCCAACCTTTGAATCGGGTACGGGTATGTACGCCCTGAGTTGGGAAGATGCGCTGCAAGAACGCTGGGATGACCTCACAGGCGGCATTCTCTTTCAAGGACGCCCAGAAGCCTGGGAAGACTGCCTGGAACTCGAAGAGTTTCTTGGACTCTGGCAATTGGAACTGAGTGAAGCCATGCTCAACAAACTCAAAGATGTGCCTTTTTACTGGATGCTGGAGGCCTATGCCTCTGCAGCCGAAGAGTTAAAAGCGAGCCAAGAACAACAGGCCCTTTTACAATCACGTATGGCCGAAGTCAAAGCCCAGATCGCCGACGAAGTGCACAGTGCCGCACGCAAACTATTGCCCCGCGACAAATACGGCATGGAAGAACAAGCCATTTTGATGGCGGGCCTGAGTCAATTGGCTCAGTCTTTTCAAGAGCTGGACTTTCAGATCTATCTCAAAAGCGAACCTTTTGCCCTGCTCTGTTCACAAAAGCTGGCAATCCGGGCCCAGCAATTTTTTAAACCCGTTTATTAACTCATAACAAACCCCATTCTGACCCCTATTTTCGCAGTAGTGACAGGATCGTCGTCACGCTGATTCGGGTCTAGTCCCTTTTGTCTGGGCCAAAATCCGCATACAATAGAGCAATTAGTACTTGCGCATGATCACCAGACAGGACAAACCCCGATGAAATCAATTCCCCTGCATACCCGGATTTTTATTGGCATGATTGTGGGGATACTCGGCGGTGCGCTGGTACACCTGCTTGGCCTTTCCCCCGAAACGGTAGCTGAACTCATTAAATGGATCAAGCCGATCGGCGATCTGTTTTTGCGCATGATCTTTATGTTGGTTATTCCTCTCTTGCTTTCGGCCTTGATTCTGGGGGTGGCTGAACTTGGCGATTTGAAAAAAATTGGCAGGATTGGACTCAAAACATTGGTCTATACCCTGGTGGCTTCGGGCATATCGGTGATTGTAGGCTTGACTTTGTTTAATCTGGTTCAACCAGCCAAAGGAATCAAAGCCGCTGATCGTCAATATTTAATTGAGAAATTTTCTGACTCTGCAGCAGGTTTACAGGCCAAAGCAGCAGATATTCCCGACCGCACCGTGAGTGAATTGCTGGTTTCGCTGATTCCCAAAAACCCGGTCGAAGACATGGCAAGGGCCTTCGATCCCACCTATACCGGTGGTGGCCTGCTGGCGGTAATGTTCTTTGCGGTGGTGCTGGGCCTGGCACTCTCAGCCTCCGATCCCGAAAAAGTGGCTCCAGTCAAAGCCTTTCTCGAAGGGGTCTATGAAATTGTGATGAAAGGGATTGGCTTTGGCATGTCCCTGGCGCCTTTTGGGGTGGCTGCGCTTTTGTTTATTTTGGTTGCCAATACGGGTTTTGCGATTTTACACCTGGTGCTTAATTACGTGCTGGTGGTGCTGGCAGCTTTAGCGATCCAGCAATTTATTGTCTATTCAGCCATTCTCAAATTGGCAGGCTTTTCGCCCAAGGTCTTTTTTAAGGCGATCCGCGAAGTAATGCTGACAGCCTTTTCAACCAGTTCCAGCAATGCCACTTTGCCCACTGCCCTGCGTGTGACCCAAGACGAGCTGCACATGCCCTCAGATATTTCGCGCTTTGTTTTGACCGTTGGCAGCACCGCCAATCAGAATGGCACAGCCCTGTTTGAAGGCATTACCTTGCTCTTCTTGGCCCAGTGTTTTGGGGTGGAACTCAACTTGATGCAACAGATATTGGTGGTCTTCCTCTCCATTTTGGCAGGAGTGGGCACAGCGGGCGTGCCCGGAGGCTCGCTGCCTTTAATTGTCAGCATTCTGATCTCGCTCGGCGTGCCCGGTGAGAGCATTGCCATTATCTATGGCGTCGATCGCCTCTTGGATATGTGTCGCACAGTTCTGAACGTCACTGGTGATATTACCGCTGTGGTGGTGGTCAGTCGTTTGGAAGGGCGTTTGCCTGAACAGAAAACCGCAGGAGGAGCCTAAAGGATGGAATTCCGAATCAAGCTGCGGGCTCATGCTCGACCCGCAGTGGGTTTGGTAGGTTTGACACTCGGTTTGAGCTGTTGGGGACTGATGGGTCTCGGCGCCACTTTTTCTGCTTGGGCCTGGGGCAACAATCCCCCTTTAGAGGCTGACGACAAACTCAAAAAGATAGTCGGTTCAATCGCTTATTCAGAGCTACTAAGCTATCGCAAGCAGTTTCAAGCAGTCAAAACCCAAGACGATTGGTACAAATCCCTGCAATCTGCCCGCAACCTGAGCCCCAAGCTCTCCCCGCCTTTGAGTCAATTGCATCAAGCAGCTTGGAACAGGCCGTTGAGCAAACAGCTCGATTTTAGCTGGTTGGAGCCCCTTACACCCGGTTTAAAGCCGCGATTGGTGGCCGAAGGCACCGAATTAATCCTGGCATTGCATTACCCGACATTTGCCAAATTGGCAAAACTCACCCCCGAAACAAGCGACGATCAGCTGATGGCCCTGCTACAAAAGGCCTGGGGTGAGTATTCGACCAATTGGCCACAGTGGTCAGCCCAAACCTGGGATTATGGCGGTTGCACCCATTTGGGCAGTGGTTTACATCTGCAACTTTGGCAAGAGCAATTGCGCCTGCAACAATGGGCCCCACTCTTTGCATCTGAACTGAAGTCCTTGCGCAGCGAACTGCTTGAAGATATTTTGGTAACCCGCTCATTTTGTCGGCCCCAAAGCCAAGTATTGAGCGAATTAAACCTGTTTTTAAAGGCAAAAGGCTTGAGCCCGCTTGAAATTCAATCCCTTAAAAATCGCGCAGAGTCTCTGCAGGCCGGGAAAAATATGGAGTTCAATTGCCTCCAAGAAATGGGCAAATGCAATTTTGGGGCTTAATTTCGAGCTTTTGTGCCAAGATTATCCCGAGCTTAACCTGACTGATATATTCCTGTAAAACGGATTGGTTATTGTACTTGAGTGCCTGATGCATTGTGCAAAAAGCACAAAAATCCAAGCAGAAAAATATCTAACAATCTTCGTACTCAGGTAGGTTATTGAATGATTTTGGCAAGATAGTTTTTGTTCTCATTGAACCCTTTTCAGAAAGGAAGACTCTGTAAGCTCCAAGCGTTTTGTTCCCAAGGTCTTTGAAATCCTTTTAGAAAGGAAGACACTGTAAGTTCCAAGCGTTTTGTTCCCAAGGTCTTTGAAACCCCTTTAGAAAGGAAGACTCTGCAAGCTCCAGGCGTTTAATTCTAAAAAATTTAGTTTCGAATTCGTTTCCAAATGTTTTAGTTTCCAAATGTTTTAGCTTCCAAGTTTTTACCTCCGACTCGTTTCGATTTCTATTGTTCCGTTTCTAAGTATAAAAGCACCCATTGAAAAGGGTGCTTTTGTGCTATTTAGTCCTTTTTATGTGCAGCGAACAAGATCTGAAAATCGTTCAGTTTTAGAGCATGGGCTCTTCGCTGGGTTGCTCCACAGGTGTCTCTTCAATGGGGGTGGGCGTCTCTTCGGCAGGCGGTTCAGTGACCTCAGGGGTGGGTGCAGGGCTGGGAGTGCTCTCCACTGGGGGGGGCGTTTGCGGGGGAATTTCCGAAATTTCAATGGCAGGTCCCGTCGGAGTCGGGCTGGGCGAAGCCGAGGCATCGCTGCTGCTGGGAGAGGCTGAGCTTTCGGGTTGGACCACTTCAAAGCCCTCGGCAGGTAAGCCACGGGTTGCAAAACGCATGTATTGGCGCCAAACAGGCGCACAGACAGAGCCTCCGCCACCTCGGGTTGCGCTGGGGGTATCGTTACCGGCCCAGACCCCTGTCACCAATTGGGGCACATATCCCACAAACCAAGTATCATAACTCTGATCTGTGGTACCTGTTTTGCCCGCGGCCGGACGGCCAAGATTGGCGCCCGTGCCCGTGCCTTTATTGACCACGTTTTGCAGTGCAATATTGAGTTGGCTAACCGCAGCCAAAGGAAAGACGCGTTGTTGGGGTGGGTAATAATCAAACAGCACGTTGCCTTCGACGTCTACAACCTTGGCAATAGCAGTGGGCTGCACACGCATTCCGCCGTTGGCAAAGCTGCCATAAGCCGCAGTCAATTCAAGCAAGTTCATTTCTGAAGATCCCAAAGCTGAGGTCAGATCGTTGGCGATCTCACTGCTCACCCCTGCCCGGCGGGCAACATCAATCACCCGATCCATCCCCAATTCATTGGCCAATTTGACGGTGGGAATATTCATCGACATCGTCAGGGCCTGCAAAAGGTTCACTTGGCCGTGGTAGCGGCGATCCCAATTGCGGGGGCGGTAGCCGCCAAAGCTGACAGGGCCATCTTGAAGGGTCGATTTAAGATCTTTGCCCTGTTCAAAGGCACTTAAATAGACAAAGGGTTTAAAGGTTGAGCCCACCTGGCGTTGGGCCTGAAAAGCGCGATTAAACTGACTTTTGGAATAATCGACCCCACCCACCATGGCGTGAATAAAACCGGTACGGGGGTCCAACGAGACCAAAGCCGCCTGTTTGGCACCATAGCGCATTATCCGGGGCGCTTGCTCACGCAAGACACGCTCAGCATAAGCCTGGGCCTCGGGATCAATCGTGGTATAGACCTTCCAGCCACCCCTGCGAAACAGGCCTTCTCCCACTTTTTCCCTGAGTGAATAGAGCACATAATCCAGAAAATAGGGGTGGGGATAACTTGTACGCAGACCCGCCAAATGGATCGGCTGTTTGAGTGCCTCTTCTTTTTGTTTTTCGGTAATGCGTTGATCTTTGGCCATTTGATTGAGCACAATCGCCTGAACTTTTTTGGCCCCTTCCATGCGGTGATAGGGCGAGAGGTATTCAGGGCTGCGAATAATGCCCGCCAGCATAGCAGCCTCCGCAATCGTCACCTGACGCACGGATTTGCCGAAATAGACCTGAGAGGCGGCTTCAACCCCATAGACATTGTGGCCAAGAAAGACCAAATTGAGATACATTTCCAAAATCTGGGGTTTGGAGTATTTACTTTCGAGCTGAATCGCCAGCAGGGCCTCGGCAATTTTGCGTTTGGCTGTGCGTTCGGAGGTCAAAAACAGATTTTTAATCAATTGCTGAGTCAGGGTACTGGCCCCACCCACAGTGCCACCTTTGCGAATATTTACAAATGCAGCACGGGCCAAGCCGAGTAAATCCACGCCGGTATGCTCCCAAAAACGCCGATCTTCAGCAGAGGTGATCGCATCTTGCATATGTTTGGGGATTTGCTCCAGAGGAATCGGATCATAGCGTCCCTGAGAAGAAATCCGCGTCAGCAGGCGGCCAGAACGGGTATAAATTTCGTTGGCCTGGGGCAAGGTGAATTTTTCAAGTTGGCGCACATCAGGCAGGCGATTGTAGAGCACCGCCAAAGCAATACCGCCCCCGACCCCCAAAGCCATGCCAATAATGAGCAAGATCACCAAGCCACGCAAAAACAGTTTACGCAGCTGCGAGGGTTCTTTCGGGCCAGGTTGAGCCAAGGGTCTGAGCGGTGGACGTTTGGGGGGACGGGACATGATTTATACCAGACTTACGATTCTTGATACACCATCACCCGGTTGCGACCGGACTCTTTGGCCTTGTACATGCTGGAATCGGCGTGCTCCAACAATTCTTTCATATCGCGGCCATGCTGTGGGAAAGCCGCCATACCAACACTGATCGTCACATGCGGGCTGTTTTTGGTATTGCTCAAAGAGGGCACGTCCAGGCTTTCAATCGCCTGACGGATGCGCTCGGCAACCATCTCTCCAGGTTCTTGGGGGGTTTGCGGCAAAAGCACGACAATTTCCTCACCACCATAGCGCGAGACAATATCCACACCGTTGCGGACCTGGTTTTTGACCTGCTGGGAGACTTCACGGATCACTTCGTCGCCGACAAGATGCCCATAGGTATCGTTGAAGCGCTTGAAAAAATCGATATCTATCATGAGTAGACAGAATTCAAATTGATGGCGCTGAGAGCGGCGGATTTCTTCTTCCATGCGCCGTTCAAAATAGCGGCGGACACAGAGTTTAGAAAGGCTATCAGTCGTTGCCAATTCAAAAAGATGGGCACTTTTAAGATCTTTTTGCAAAATAGAGGCCATATTACCAAGGATAATCCGGTCTTTTTCACCAAATATCTCGGTTCCTTGGCGACTCTCTTTGTCGAGAACGCAAATCACACCCCAGACCTCGCCATCGATCACCACACGGGCCAGCAGACAGGAGCTAAAGGGAATGCCGTATAAGGCCCCTTTGCCCTCTTCTTCACTCATTTCTAAGACGCTCTGTTGGTCATCTTCAAAGCGCCTTAAATAGCCTGAGATTTCGCCACGGGTCAACATTTGATTGGCTTGCAAAGGAACACCGACGGGGCTGTGAACCCGCACATGTTCGGTGTCGAGATCAAATTGCAGAAAAAAAGCTTTGTTGGGGGAGACTTCTTGTACCAGCAATTCCATCGCTTCGCTCAGGATTTCGTCGATATCCAAAATTCCACGGAACTTGTCTTGAATGGTGTGATAATGCTGAAGAGCCAAAAAAGACTCTTGGATTTTGCTCTTTTGCTCTTTGAGTTCTTGGTTTTTTTCTTCGAGCAAAGCAATGCGATCTTCCATGCTTTGTTTCATGACAGAAAGATAGGTCGTGATCGATTTAAGTTTTTTTCCGACCAATTGCCACTGTTCGGGCAGGCTTTCAAAATCGGGGTCTTGATTGCTGAGAACCTGCTGTAAAACCATCTCCAATTGCGCGGCTCCCGTGCGGGTTTGCCGCAACAAAAACTTGGCTTGAGTGGCCAGCAAAGCGATACCAATCACCCCCAGTACCAAGGCTCCGAAAGGGATCGACAGCAGTTGAAGAACGGCGGCACAGAGCAGCAGACAGACCGAAGCGGCAATCTGCAGCAGTGTTTCGCGGGATGGATTTGCTTTCATGGAAACTCCCTGCAATGGTGCGTAACTCTCTATTAATCTACAGGCATTATATACGCAAAACCGGCAAGCAGGCAGTGTGTTTAAAAATGGTTGCGGGGGTTCACAGCTTCGCCGTTGACATGCACTTCAAAATGCAAGTGAGGTCCAGTCGAATGGCCTGTGGAACCCATGGCAGCCAATACTTGACCCCTTTGAACGGTTTGGCCAACACGGACATGCAGTTCAGAGCAATGGGCATAGCGGGTGACAACCCCATTGGGATGTTCGACATCGACCGCATAACCATAGCCACCCATCCAGCCGCTGTAGACCACACGGCCCTCTTTGGCCGAGCGAATCGGGGTGCCAATGGGGGCAGCGACGTCCATGCCGGCATGCATGCGGAACCAGCGCCAACCATAATTGGAGGTCACAATTCCAGCTGAAGGCCAAGACAGGCGGTTGCCTGAGGGGGCATGGGCAGAGGTTGAACCATTTTTATTGGCGGGTTTGTGACTGGCCACGCGGGGCTTGTTCACGGGACGGCGACGCAAATCAGCCGCATTGGGAATGATCAATTTCTGGTTTTCAACAATCATATGGGGATTGTCGAGATCGTTGACTTCAATAATTTCGTCTACAGGTTTTTTGTAGCGTTTGGCCAATTCAGCAATGGTTTCACCTTTTTCTACCGGGTGAGAGATGCCATCCATGGGCAGAATCGTCAACCGGGTCCCAGGTCTCATGCGATCCGCTTTGAGCTTTTTGCGATCGTTGTTCTTGATAATCGTATTGGGGCTGACGTGGAACTTATTTGCCAATTTGGAGACAGTATCACCGTCTTGGACCACGTATTGAATCGGTTTATCACTGTCGACGACAAAGTGATTGCCTTCAGCCACTTCTTTGCGGAAGGCAGCGACCTTGGTCTGGGTATTTTGAGCCATAACTTTGCGAATTTTGGGTGTAGGTGCTGAAGCAGTGGCCGTTTGAATCAGGTGATAACCAGAGACGGTACCCGCGAGCGTGGCGCAAACAGCTGCGGTTTTTACCAATACGGCAGGTTTGGGCAACGAGAGCCCACGGGGGAGTTTTAAAGCCAGTTGAAGAAGCTGCGGCAAGCCAAAGCCTTGGAGCTGTCTCTTTGAGCGAATGCTCTTGCTCTGAGCAGGGTTGAACAGGGGTTTGCGCGAAGACCGGGCTGAACGGGATGTCGCCAGCGGTGTGACTGCGGGCGCAGTGACCATCGGGGCTACAGGAATGCGGTGGTTGAGATCTTGAATTTCAGATTCCCATTGGGAATGAATCTCATCAAAAAGTTGGTCGAGTTCGGGAAAAAGGGGTGTTTGTTGGGGAAAGTTAGTCTGCATAGACTTTGCAACGATCCTTTCCAGGTTGAAAGTTGTGGTGTGTTCTTGGTTTGTGTTTCAGTTAAAACGAAAACGAAAAACAGCGTGATTCAAATCACATTAACTCAGGCATTATATCACGGGTGTGCGAAGTGTCACCCCCTTGACTCAGTCTTGAACCTGCTATCAGGATAAAGCCTCAGCGCTTATACCACCGAATCAATCAGCATTTTTTTAGACTATTGCTGCCATACACGGGGGCGACGCAAGGGGCAAAATTAAGTTCCCATCTTTTTTAAATTTAATCTAATCTTAACCATTTCTTATGCAATTTTTCACCCCAAAATTGGAGATCGCTGAATCATTTTTGTTCAAAAAAGACTATGCAAGATCTGGCGATATGTTTAAAATGAAGCCCATGCTCATCCAATTTTTGCCCTTGCTTCGCAATTTAACGTTGCTTGTTCTGCCTGGTCTATTTTGCCTAAATCTGAGTTTGAGCGCCTGTTCTGGCCCGTCAGAATCCACATCACTCTCATCGCTTGGTGCTTTTACCCCCCCCCAAACAGACCACACACCTTCTCCTCAAGTAATTGCAAGCACACAGCCAACCCCTTCATTTTCGCCCAGCTTGCAACCTTCTGCCTCGGCTGTACCCTCTCAATTGTCCACACCCTCTCCGTCACAGCCCTCTCCGACAATTCCCTTATCCACCCCTTCTCCCACGCCAAGTGCAAAACCAAGCCCCACCTCAACGCTTCCAATCGCCACACCCACACCTCTTGGGGAGAGCCCTTACCGCTGTGAAGGCAAAGAATATTGTTCTCAGATGACCTCCTGTCAAGAAGCCCTTTTCTACCTAAAAAATTGTCCCAATCCCAAAACAGATGGAGACAATGATGGTATTCCCTGCGAATCTCAATGGTGTGGTTCAAAACAAAATTGAGCAATCCAAAGAGCTCCTAGCGTGATTCAAATTGCCGAACTCTACCCAGAATTGACGATGCCCGAGGCTTCCAAGCGAATGTGTTTGGAAGCCTGGTTGGATTTGGCCCGTCAATGCCTGCTGGCGGCCTGGATGCACTGTTTTGAAGGCCGGTGTTATTTTTACCGCTTGGGTGAAATCCATGAGTATTCGGATTGTCTCGTACCGAGGCAAGCCAACCCTGAAATTCAATTTTTAATCCAGGCTCAAGCGGCCTTGGAACAGGCTTTGTCCATCGAGCCCAACCATTCTGCGGCTCAATACAGTTCTTGGCTCGTGAAGTGGCTTTTAGCCCCACAACCAGAAACCCAACAATCAGCTTTGCAAAAAATGGCACAGATACCCGCTTTTCCCACAGACCCCAGCCGACCAAAAGCGTTTTTGCAAAGAGCCCAAAGCCTTTCAGTGGGCTTGTATCAGCCAATCATTATGGCTTTAAAACAGGATCCCCCCTTGCGTGATCGTTTTGGCTTTGAGCTCCCATTGCCAGCGTTTCCTTTGTTTGAGCTCCTGAAACAACCGCTTACTGCGGCACAAAACGCCCAGGCATTTGCAGCACGAATCAGCCTCTTATTGGGAGATAACCCACAACTGACTGATCAAATGAGCTGGCGCACAGGCCTGATTCAAATGCTGATGGCGTCAGAAAAAAGTGGGCAAACTGGCCAAACAGACCCCGCATCAGAACTTGCATCAAATCTTGTCACGCTCTGGCATTTGACCTGTTTTGATGACGCAGCCCAAAACCAGATCAAAAAGGCCTGGCAAGGTTTAAATGCGGAGGGCCTGCTGCTTGCCGCTTTTTCCCGCTCACAGGTTGAACCTTCAGAATTGCGCAGCGCTTTGGCTGAGCTCACCGGCGCCAGTGTTGATTTGATTGACCGCGAGAGCTTTTGCGATCGGCTGGTGGTGGTGATCTGGAAAAAAGCCCAAGTGCCTATTGAAATGCGGGTCTTAATTCTGATGCGACCAGACTCAGCCCTGAGTTTTGGAGGGGCTGATCTGCAAATGTTTCGCTCGCGGGCCCGGTTGCGCAAATTGGGAGTGCAAACAGATATTTCTCTGGCCTGCCGCCTCGATTTTGAAGACTATGATCTGATTTACGCAGTGGGTTATTTACACGAGCAATACCAGTTTCGCCTGCTTAAATCTACAGCCAAACCTGTGGTGGGCATGCCTATTTCCACCCTCTTTTATCTCGAATCAGCCCTGGCCGAAGAAATTTACAGCCAAATCCATCTGCAAGTCGGAAGCCATTTAAAGCAAGCCTCTGCCGTTTCAGCGCATCTTTTGCAATGGCTGGAAAATTGGCGTCTGGATCCACTGTGGAGAAAAATTCAGGGCGACTGGCAGAAAACAGGCATGAAAACCAAAATCGACAAGATTTCCGGGCAGTTTGCAGGTGTTTGTGATTTTTTGCTCCCTCAGGCTATGTCTGAAATGGATTATTTAAAGCGCCATTGCACTGAACGTTTGCCCCATTTCCGCCTCTTGCCCAATGGCTGTGACCCCGAACTTTACACCCAGGCAGACCCCACCCTGTTCGAACAAACCCATGATCTCAGAGATTTTTTGCTCTGTGTCGGCAGGATTGAACCGAATAAAAACCAATTGCTGCTCTGTTACGCCCTGCGTGAAACGGATATTCCGATTGTCTTGGTGGGCAAAGAGAGTTCAGACCTGTTTCAGGACTATCTGGATCTTTGCACATATCTCGGCAATGGCCGGATTCATGTTTTAAGGGATCTCTCTGACGCAATGTTGGCTTCGGCTTATGCGGCGGCTCGGCTCTTTGTATTGCCCAGTGCAAGTGAAAGTTTTCCGCTGAGCACCTTGGAAGCGGCCTGGGCAGGTTGTCCAGTGGTGTTGAGCCAAAATTCAGTGCAGGGAGAATTCTTTCAAGATCTCTTTTACAGCGTCGATCCACTCGACCCCAAAGCGCTTAAAAATGTGATTGAAACAGCCTGGCATGCCGATAACAGCCAAAGAATTGAATCGGCCAGGGCCTTGGTAAAAGGCTCCTGTACCTGGGAGCAGATGGCGGCAGACCTCAAACAGGTCTTTGCCGCAGTGAGGCAGATGTCCCCACGCCAAAAGGGGGTTCAACTCGTTTGGCAAGCAGGACGCATGTGGGAACTTGAAACGGTTTTGGAATCACCCAATCCCAAGCCCGGTTTAGACAGGCTTTACCGGCTGACAGATCTCAGTCCGATCTGGGATTTGAAGATTGAGCAGCTAGAAGCCTTTCGGCAGCAGTCTTTTGAAGTCTACAGCGATTTGGCTCAGGCCCACCTGCAAGCGAGAGGGTTTCAGCGGATAAAGGTCTTGCCGCTATTGAGTGCAACCGAATCCCCCTCAAAGCAGCTACTGAGGTCTGAAACTTTGCAAGAGGTACATCTGCTCTGTCTCTACCACCCTCAAGGTCTGTATGGTCATACTGAGATCATTGCTGCTTTTTTAAAGGTGTTTGGGGCGGGCAGCTCCGCGCGGCTGAGTCTTTATTTGCCTGATGAAAATGAAAATATGGACCCAATTGAGCAGGAATTGCTGGAACAAATAGAAGATTTGGGCCACGATCCCGAACAAATCCCCGAATTGGCTGTGGTGGGGGGAGGTCTCTCAGAGACCGAAGAGCAAGCCCTGTTTGCCTCCGCCAGTCTGATTGTTTTCCCCCTCAGACGGCTTTGGGGCCAAGAGGCGCTTCTGGCAAGAATAATGGCCTCGGGAGTGCCTCTTTTGACCCAGGGTTTTATGGCCGACTGGCCAGATCCAGAACGGGGGATACAGGTTTTAACCCCCTTTAAACACCTAAGTCAGGCAGCGCCTGAGGCCCTGATCGCACTCGAAACAGGGCAATTGGAAGCCGTTTTTCTAACTTTGCCAAAATAGTGTAAGGCCCAACCCAAAGCTCAAACGGGGTGTTCCGTTTTAATTGGATCTGGGGGTGCGCCGCCCCGCGACAACATCTTCCATAAATTCTGAAAATTCAGCAATGATCGCCCGGTCTTCAAATAAAATGCTCTGAGCCAAAGTCCCTTCGACAATGCCGGCCCGCAATTCGGGGTTCATGGCATAGCGATTGGCCAATTGGATATAGTTTTCGGGATCTGTGGCGACGGTGTCGGTGAGCCCCATCTTTTTGTAAAGGGCAGACGTGATTCGTCCGACCATCCGTTCGGTGGGCAGGGTGATGATCGGAATACCATAAGCCATGGCCTGGTAAGTGGTGGTGCCCCCACCATAATAAAGCGGATCAAGGACCACATCACTGACGCGCAAGAGTCCCAAAAAGTCTGGCACGGGCATTTCGGGTAAAACCCAAATGCGATCCATCACGTCTGGAATGGTTGTTTGAAAGCGTTTGAGCAAAATATCGCAGAGCTGTCCCTGCTGTTTGGTCGCCAACAGCGCGAGATGGCCCTCGGGGTCACGGCGCAAGATTTCAGCCACAATCGGATCAAAATCCGGGTGGAATTTGAGCAAAGTCTGAGGACAGCTATAGAGGCGTTTAACCCCTTCCAAGCCATAATCCGAACGGGAAACAGGATCCTCTGGAAAGGGATAGAGCGGCAAATGAGAGGGCAGGGTTTTAAATTTGACCAGGGTTTCTGAATAATCACTTTCAGCGCCTGGGCGCTCCATTAATTCGCTAGAGAAAAAATAGTCCATCTCGGGCATGCCGGTGGTGCCGGGATTCATCCAAGACGTGCCCTGGGCGCGGGCCAAGCGCAGAGAGGAGAGCGAATATTGAAACGAGTCCCAGCTGGGTTCGGTAAACATCAGCAAATCCAATTCTTCTGCCCGAATCTGTTTGGCTGCTTCAGCATAATCCCGCGAGATCACCCGATAACTGGCATTGGGATGGTTAAAGCAATAGCGGTTCTGGGGGTTAAAAATCTGGCTGACTTTGGGCGAATGACAAAAGACGGTGATCCGGTAGCGGGAAGGGTCCAATTCATTAAAGAGCGCACCCGCATAGGCAAAGGCCATATTTAGGCTTTTCGGAGCACAGATCAGGCCGAGATGAATCAAATGACCAGCATGGCTGCGCGGTTGCCAAGCAGGCAAATTGACAGGTGGCAAAAACTGAGGCAATAACTCGGCAAATTCACGCCGCAAAGGCAAAGGATTGTAGTGATGGTAGGCAATATGTACAATATTCAACTGCAACATGCTGAAATAATAGTGATTTTGGTTGTTGGGGCTCAAAGGGTTTTTTAAGAGGGCAAAGCGGAAATCGAAAAGGACTTTTTTGAGTTTTTTCTCAAAGGCTTCAATTTCTTCGCGGCTTTGCATAATCAGCGGGTAGGCCAAATCCCGTTTGAGTTTCCAGATCTGTAATTGCCCAGGATGTTCCAGGGCCTGATCATAACATTTAAGGGCGGCGGTATATTCGCCATTTTTTTCGAGCAAATAGCCCATAAAAAAAGAAATCAGCGGCAATGCAATCGGGTTGATTTTACCCAAGGCCATAAAACATTCAAGTGCCCCATCCAAATCCCCCCGGTTTTGCAAGGTCTCTGCCAACAAAAAATAGGTGGTGGCATCTGCAGGCATAAATTCCAGCGATTGCAGATAAAAGGGCAATGCCATTTCGTCTTGTTCCAAAAGTGTCAACATTCGGGCAAACCGCAGATAGGCATCACCACTTACACTTTTGGGAATTCGCAATAAATATTCACCATACGCCATCAAGGCCTTGTAAAAATCATTGTTAAGCTCGTAAATCTGGCCCAGTCGGAGATAAGGTGGGGCATAGCGACGATTGTGAACAATGGCACGGCGGTGAAAGTGGGCTGCCCGATCTGGGAATCCTTTTTTTTCTGCGACCAAACCCAATTGGTAAGCAGCTTCAAAAGACTGGGGATCCAGGCGCAAAATCCGCCGGTAAAGGCGTTCTGCGGCATCAAATTGGCCCAAATGTTTCAAGGCATCTGCCTCGCGCAGGTGCCTGCGTGCCATCAAAGAGGTATTTTTAGGCATTTCTCTGGGCCTGTTTCTCAGATCCGAAATTGGCCATAGGGGTCCCAACGGGAATGGGTCTTGGCAGAGTCTGACAATTGCAATAAAAGTGCTTTGGCCTGAAGGTATAAGTCTGGATCTTGTTCGTGTTTGAGCAATTCTACCAGCACAGCGATTTTATGCGTTGACTTGCTTTCGGCCAATTCTCCCAATGCCCGAGTTCGCAAGCTTTTTTCAGGGCTTACGAGTTCTTGGGGAAAGTTTTGGGGCCATGCTTTTGGCCTGGGTATGAACCCCTGTACAGGCAATTGCGAAAAATCCGATTCAAACATGTGATCCGTCTCTGCTGTCGATTACGCTGATTGTACCATGTGTGAGCGAGAG
Organism: Candidatus Sericytochromatia bacterium; assembly: GCA_018780035.1. Taxonomy (GTDB): domain Bacteria; phylum Cyanobacteriota; class Sericytochromatia; order UBA7694; family UBA7694. Next base: position 249,336 of record JADMKE010000003.1, on the reverse strand, counting down.
AAAGTATTCGACTTCTTGCAAACTCTCAGGGCGGTGGCTCACCCACAGGCAGGTCAAATCCGGCCGCATTCGTTTAAGGGCTTTCAGCAAATTGCCCTCTGTCAGTGGGTCCAATTCAGAGGTGGCTTCGTCTAATAGCAAAAGCTGGGGCTTGGCCAATAAAGCCCTTGCCAGAGCGATGCGCTGTCGCTCACCCCCAGAAAAGAGGCTGCCCTGATTGCCCATCGGGCTGGCCAACCCCAACTGCAAATTATTGAGAAAGGTGTTGATTTGACAGATTTCCAAGACTTCATCCAAGTCATCGGCGTTAATGTCTCGACCCAAACAGAGATTTTCCCCCACACTTAAATTGAGGAAGGCCGATTTTTGGGGCACCAAGACGGCCTTGTGAAGATCCTCTCGTATCAATCGCTGGCCTGTTTGCATCGGCAAAACATCAGCCAAAAGATGCAAAAGGGTGGATTTGCCCCCCCCCGAAGCTCCAAGTAATGCGCTCCATTTATGGGCAGGCAAGACCAGATTGAGGTTTTGAAACAGGGCAGGCTGGCCAGGATAGCGATAATCAACCGATCTGATTTCAAGTAAATGGGGACTTTCTTGGGGCATCAGAGTGAAGACGGAGGCAGAGGGCTGTCGCTGTGTTGGCAAGAGCTCCGCCAGTCTCTTTTGAGCAGGCAGAGCACTTTGAACCAGACCCCAGGCTTCGACACAGGCCAAGACAGGATCAATGCTCAGCGCCAAAGCTGTGCCAAAGGCCAGCAAATCGGCGACGCTCGCCCTGCCACTTTGCACCTGCCAAGCCCCACTTAGCAGCACCAAACCCAGAGCCAAAGCTTGAACCCAACCCAGCAGGGGTCCTTGCAGGGCCCGCCAAGCGACTTGTTTGCGTTGGGCGAGCATTAATTTTTTTTGGATCTGATTCAGCCTGTTTTCGAGCCATGAGCTGACCTGCAAGGGCCAAAGACTGGGCAAGGCCTGTAAACTGTCAGCGATTTCAGCAAAGAGTTGTCCCCGCTCCGTTTGCAAAGTTTCGGACCAGTGCCGCAATCGCAAGCTGGTTAAATTCAAACTGAGGGATCCCAAAGGCAATAGCAAGGCTGTCACCAAAGTCAGAATCGGATTGAGCCAGATCAGATAGAATATGAGCACAATTACCTGCAGCAAATTGGGAAAAAATCGGCTGAGTTGGTTTAAACTGGCATTTTCAAGCTCTTGCAGATCCACAGTCAGTCGGGCTTGAAGATCGCCACTTTGCTCATTTTGCCAACGGCTCAGTGGCATTTGCAATAAATAGCTGTAAAGGTCCAAGCGGCGCTCCATGCTGCGCTGCAAGACCAACTGGCTCCAGGCAACCCGTTGGAGCCAATCAAAAAGCCCTTTGGCGGCATAAATCCCCAACAAAAGCGCAATAAAAGAGACAAAAGCTGAAAGTTGAAATTCGCGAAGCAAAGGCTCCAATTGCCTTGCGAGCGGGATTAATTGTAGGGTCAGCCCCAAATGTATGCAAAGCCCCAGAATCGCTAATACCAGCGTCCAAGGGTGTTTTTTTAACCAGCCGAATTCCCACACGCGCTGGATGACCGCTGTTTAATCTGAACCGCGGGAATACCAGCCAGCAAAGCCCCACTCATGGGGGGTGTCATGGGTTTCAAGGGCCCCCTGGCGGTCAATTGTGAATTGGTCGCGCAAGAGTTTTCCATAGATCACCAAATCGCGGCCCATGCGCTCCAAACGCTCACGCACTGAATCATTGGCCAATTGCCCTTTGCTGTCAAAATCCGCTTCGCGGGCGGCCGCTTGATAAGGCAAGGACCAACCATGGCAATGCTGAACTGCCACACGCATTTGAGTAATACAGCTCACTCCCAAGCTACCGCCTGTGGTAGCGGCCAGGACAAAGAGTTTGCCCGCAAATTCATGGTAGTGAAAATCGAGAAAATTTTTCATCCAACCAGTCATACAACCGTGGTACTCCGGAGAGACCAAGATAAAGGCATCTGCTGCTTGGCAGGCTTGGCGAACCTCGGTCACAATCTGGTCATTTTCATAACTCTGATCTGTGCGAAAAAGCGGCAAGGGCGAAGCCAATAAATCCAACACATCCACTTCAGCCCCAGCCGAGCGTGCCGCGGCGGCAATGATTTCAGTGATTTGGCCTGAATTGCTTTCGTGGTGGGTAGTACCACAAACGGCCAGGATTTTCATGGGTGCCTCCGAAAGACGGGATTTAAGGAATCCATCTTACCACAGCACCGGGTCTTGCATGGGCAGTGTCAGCTTGCCAATTTTTAAACAATGTTGGTAATACGCCAGATCTTCGCAGGTATCTATTTCCAGCCAAGGTGCATTTACGGGCAAAACCTGAATGGGATATCCCCGCTGAAGCAAAGTTTGTAATAAACTGGTCATATCCAAGCGGTCGGCCTGCTCCGGCTCCATTTCTGCCAATAAATTTGAAATCCATTTCCAGGCCTGGGGGGTGATTTTGAGCAGGCCCATATACTGTCCTTCGATCTCATCCAAGGTCTTGGCACGGGCACCGATTTCACGCAATTGTCCTTGTCCATTGGTTTTAAAGCTCTCAGCATCTGCCAGAGGATCGGCAAAACGGGCCTGCCAAAGGGCGCGCCAGCCCTGATTTGAACTGATCACCAATTCACCGGGACAATCAGCCAAAGCCCGCAAACAGGCTGCTGAAGTCAAAATATCAGAATAGCTCAGCAAACACGGGTATTGCTGCAACCAATCACCTGCACAGGCCAAAGACCTGACCATCTGGGTCTGTTGCCAGCGGGGGTTCTCAAATGTTTGCAAACCGAGGAAGGACAAGGCCTCGGCCCGGTATCCCCGCACAATCCCCAAATCTTTCAATCCCGAGTGGCGCAGAGCGTCGATTTGCCAGTTTAAAAGTGGGCGCCCCCCCAATTCAACCAGCCCCTTCGGCAGGGCTTCTGTCATCGCTCCCAAGCGGCTGCCCCTGCCAGCAGCCAGAATGATGCCATGTTGAACGGGGCTCATGGCTTAAAGATTTCACGAAACAAGGTCAAATCTTCGCTGCGAAAGGGGGTCAGGCGTTCGGGATGCCACATAATCCCCCACCAGGGTCGCTCGATATGTTTAATCGCTTTAATCATCCCATCCTCCGTTTGAGCCCAGGTCTTGAGTTCGGGGTGTTCTACACGCGTCCCCCAACTGTGATAACTATTCACGACTTGGTTTTTTCCTGAGATCTGAATCGTTTGCAGGGCTAAAATCTGGTCACTGACAGGCTCCAAGGCAACGCCCAAATGGCTCTGAATGACTTGCATTCCTCGGCAGACGCCCAGCAGTGGCCAATGCTGTTTTGGAGCCTGATTCAGAAGCCAAAACTCCAATTCATCTCGCTCAGGTGCATTGCCACCACAGCTCTGCAGACTATTGCCGCCAGTTAACACAATACCTTGAACCCGACACGCCGCTAAAAGGGCTTGAGCAGCAGCAAGCGAGTTGGGTAAAAGCAAAGGCAAAAATCCTGCAAGCAAAATAAAATCAACCCAGCGCTGATCAAGCGCATCTCGCCGTTCACCCGTTTTGGCATCGATCTCAACGCGTTGGGTGATTGCCAGCCAAGGGTGTTGGTTTAAACTGGAAGTCATGCTAAAACCCTGACCTGCCGCGTGGCACAATCCAGCTCCAATTCACGGGCTTTTTGCCATTGGGAATAGAGCACTTCGCCTGCGCCGATCACGGCGGGAATGCCCATTTCACCTGCCCGTATCGCCATATGTGAATTGACTCCGCCATAAAGCGTGATCAAACCCGCAATCCCATAGCCAAAAATCCAATCGTAACCAGGATCGGCACTGGGTATGAGCAAGATCGTTCCCTTCAGGCTTTCAGGCGCAGCGCCCACAAAGCAGACAGGGCCTTTGGCCCGTTTGAGCGTAATAAAATTGGGCTCACCTGGCTGAAGTTCAAATTGCCAGATATCTTCAGGTTGGGTAATCAGAGGGGGCAATAACAGGGATTGGGTTAAGCTGTACTGGGCTTTGCCTGCTTCCACACTGTGTTTAATCGCTTGGTTGAGATCGCCACTGGTATTTAACAAACGCAGCAGGGATTGAATATCCAAAAAAGAACAATCTTCTCTGCTCATCCCAGCTTGTCTGCCGAGCCCTGCAATTTCTTCCAAAACATCGCTGAGATTGCGGGTAAATAAAAATTTGGCGTATTCACGGCCTTCAATTGCCGCTTTCATAAAGTCGAAGAGCTCCAAAACATCTAAATTTAAACCATGTTCTTGGAGATGAGAACGGATCAGCTTGAGCTGTTCGAGCCGCAGGCTAAATGGGGGGTGAACGGTGGGTTGTATGGCTTCGCCAAAATAGCGATCTGGCGCCTGATCATAGCGCTCTGAGAGAATATCATAGGTGCCTGGCCGAAGATGGCCATAGATCTTTAAAAAATCGCTGCGGTTCATTGCTTGAAAATCGCGTTGAATCCGGCTGCTGACGGTATCCAAACTTTGCATAAATAGCGAGCGTTCGGAAGGGTCCAAGGCACCAATTTGCACCAACGAATTGAGCATTTGAACAGCAATAAATCCTGCCCGTGCGAGGCCGGCAAAAGGCAAAGTGCCATAACGTTTGCCATCTTCGAGCAACCAATAAATGCGATCAATCGGCCCAAGATCTGCAGAGCAGATAGTTTCTCGCCGTTGGGTCAAGATCTCGAGTTTGGCGATATCTTTTTGCCAAAGTCCGGTTTCTTGATGCAAAATTTTATTGGTTAAAAGTCGCAAACTTTCTGCCAATAAATCAGATTCCTCCTGGCTAAATCCATGATCCTGAAGGGCTTTTAGGCGTTGGGGCAAATCCAGGGTATAACAAGAATAAATAATTTCAAACTCAACTTTGTCGTGGTAACTGGGTGTTTCGACCAAACGCTTGAGATAATAATCGGCCAATTTTTCAGCCAATGCTGGTGGCAAAGTGGCTGGAATAAATGAGTTAAAGCTGACCCTCACATCAATATAAGGACAGCCCCCCAAATCAACCATCAAGGGGAAACTGCGCAAATTGCGGTAGCCATAATTGTGACGTTGATAGGCCCAAATACTATCGGTAATCAACTCTTGGTATAAACTGCGGGCCAAAGGTCGTGGCCGAATCCCGATGATCTCAGCAGGATTCCAATCAGGCATCACACCATAAACTGTGTGCTGGCCATATAAAAAAGGATGGGGGGACTGCATCGGTTTGAGAAAACCCTGTAATTCAAGCATGTGGTTGAGGTGCTGACTGCCATCCAAGCTGTTTTCTAGCACCAAGGGTCGGACTTGCAAAAGTACCCATTGGCCATTTTGCAGCAAAGCCACTTCCAAATCCAGGGCAGAAATTCCCAGTTTTAGCTGTAATTCGCTGACCAAATCCAGCAGAGGCCTGAACCTGGATTGGGGAGGAGTGGGATTGTTGTGAAGGTAATAATGCCAGGTATTGAGTTCATTTGAATGCCCCCCTGTAACCGCCGTCGTATCTTGGCTACATTCCTGGTAATTAAAGACCAAACAGGGAATGCCCGTACTGGGCTCCTGACTAAAAGCCACCCCACTTAAAGCGATTTGACTCAACATGGGTTGAATAAAAATTTGGTCGGCATCCGTGCGACCTTGAAAGCCAGCTGCAACCTGCTCAATCGCCTGTTCCAAGGCATATTTTCCAGAGACATTTAAAACTGAACAATAATGTCCCGCCATAGACGTGAGCTCACTGTCTTCGTTAAGAGCACTGCTGCGAACGATCACAGGCAACTTGGTCCAAGTTAACTCGGCCAAGTCAAGCCAAATCTGTTCTCGTTGGTTTTGCCATTGATTTAGGTTAAAACAGTAAAGCGGCAAAACGGTTGCTGAACTGAGTTGACCGTGTAAAAATTGAAGCGTTTCTGCTTTGCTACGCATGAAAGAAGTTAAGCCTTTACAGAGCCGAACCAAATGCGTGTGGTGTAAGGAATTTCTAACTCCTTTAGGCCCAATGTTTCTAAATGCGCATCAATGTCTTGAATGACCTGAGAGAAACGGTCCCCCGCTTGTCTTTGCAAAGTGGCATGCGAACGCCAAGCCGTCAAACACGCTTCTCGGCTTTGACGGTGGATAACATTGCCTTCTAAAGCGAAGACTGTGTCAAAAAAGCCACTCTCTTCGAGAAATTGGCGCTGGTCCTCCCGACGGGTTCCGTAAGCATAATTGGGAATGGACTTTATTATCACATTTTCAATCGACTTTTGGATGGGGTCTTCGAGATTTCGGTGGTTCCACATACAGGCAAACCAACCTGCGGGCACCAAAATTCGACGGGTTTCAGCCAGGGCCTTCAAACGATCTGTGACATTAAAAGAAGAACCAAAAGTAACCAGTTGATACGTCGAATCTGGGCGCCCCGTCACCTCTCCCGTACCTTCAAACCAGGTAACCTGATCAAAGGAGCGGGTTTGAACTTGGCCCAATTCACGCATCCGGTCGTTGGGCTCAACCGCATCAACCACCAAACCGCTGCGAGCCAGAACTTTGGTCAAATGAGCAACGCCGGCTCCCACATCACAGACCTTGGCTTTTTCGGGCAATTGCATCTGGGCGAGCATTTCATGGACTGCAGCTTCCGAATAATCAGGACGCTCTAAATAAGATTCTGCGAGTTCAGTATAATTCCATTCGGTTTTCATCATCAATTCTTCCTTCTCAGCTTAAAATTGGCTTTAATTATCTCGGCGCGGGATCCCATTCAAAGCGTTCAAACAAGGCATTGGGAATTGCATTTGTCATCTGCTTTTTTTGGGATTCAGAAACAAATTGGGTCCATTCATTTGGATCACCCCTGCGAAAAAAATAATGGGGGGAATCAGGGTTTGGAGTAGGACCAAAAACAGAATTCAAACTATTAATTGATTCTACCTGATAGTCAAAAAAATCGGGGTTAATTTGATAAAAATCAATGATTTGTTTAAAGTAAGATGCCTGATTTTTTATCAATTGCTCATAGCTTGTAATCAAGATTTTAAAGCTAGATGGAAAGGTTTTTTCTAATTCTAGCCAAGCCAATATTTCATTTAAATAAGCTTGGAAAAGACCCGATTCCAAGCCATATTCTATCTGTTTTGGGCCGGGAACCATGGCTGAAAAACTGCGCAAACGCAGATCCCAATGAATCAATTTGAGCGATCTCTGAAACTGAGTTGGAAGCTCTGCTTTTTTATCCAGCTCTAAGAGATGATGGAGGTAAATACCCAAAGAGACCAAAATGCTGCGTGGGTCTCGCACATGTACAACCATACTTTTGAAAAATTTAAGTAAAAAATAGTGATTGGTTTCTGTTGCCGGCCAGCGGTCAAAGGCCAGAGCACCTTGCTTTTTATAAATCAACTCTGCTGTACGTTCAAAATGAAGCGTATTTGAAGTTCCTATTTCCAAGCCAGTAGAGAGATGAACAAGTGGCAATGATAAAGATTGAGATAAGGTTTGGGCGATAAAATGAGACGCTGACAACCTGGAAATAGGGTTAAAAATAATTATTGGTAATTCAAGACATTTTGAAATAGATTTATTTATTTTAATATTTAATTCGTCAACTAAAATAATATTCTCAAATTCTTTCTTTGTCTCTGTTTTATCTTCAGCAGATAGACTTCTCTCTAAAAATAGTTGGGCCTGAATAAAGTCTTTTATCCCCCAAAAAGCGACGGCCAAATACAGTGCCAAAGCACTATTTTCAGGCATGAATGAAAGTATTTTTCGACCAATTTTAATTGCCTCAAAATATTTTTTCCCCAAAAGACAGGCTTTCATAATTTTCAGCCCTTTTTCTGGCTGCCACTCTTCATTTAACCAATGTAAATTGCGCAACAAAGTTACGGCTAAAACCCCTGCCTGTTCAAAATATCCAGCGTTCATATAGGCTTCAATGGTTTCCAAATCGGGTCGATTGGGAAAATACGCCAATAATCCTGAAGCAAAGACAGCGGCTTTAAGATTTGGAACATCCAGCAAAAGCTGACGGGGTCTTAATAATTCTCTGCGCGAAATAAAGCTGTTCAAGAGCCCTTTAAATCCGATCTGAGTGGGTATTAAAAGACCTTCTCCCCAATCATATTGCGTCTGGGGGATCTGATACAAGAGCACAGGACGATTCATTAATAAGGCAGCAAGAGCCTCTGATTGAATCTCTTCTCTTAAGTTGGGCAAAATCAAGGCATGCACACTGGCAAGCAGCTTAAAAAAATCAGTTGGATTTTGGCTATTATTAATTTGGATTAAACAAGTGTGAATGGGTATCGTCAAATCCATTGTTTCACGCGCACTTCGGGCGATGATGAGTGCCGTGGACTTATTTTCCAGATGCGTTTCAAGAAATTGGCGACACAGTTCTGCCAATTCAAGGGATTCAAAACAGGAGTCAATAACCAAAAAAACACTTTGGAACTGTTCTGCCCATTTTGCAATCGGGGGCACAGAAAGAGGTTGGTATTTTTCAATCCATTCAGAAGTTTCTTGAATAAGTGACTGTTGTGTCATTAAATTTCTAACCACCCCATCTTCTTACAGAGGCCATGGGGCATGAGAGAAGTGGTTTTCTCTAATTGAGCAGGTGTCAAAACACTGTGCCATTCATAGGGATTTCCCCGGCGCAAAGTGTAATTTGGAGAGGCCGTATCAGGAGTGCTGCTAAAGACGGAACCTTGGCGATCTGCCTGTGTAAAGGGAAATCGAAAATAATCTGAAGAGAGGTCATAATAGTTTAAAATATTTTGAATTACCCCCATTTCATCCTGTTTAAACTCTTCAAAGGTGTAAATGAAAATAGGATAATATTGAGCAACATCCAACCAGTTAACAACATCATTCAAATAATGTTCAAACGTACCATCTTCTATCATTTTATCGCATTTTTGATGAAAATTTAGTGATAAAAAATGGTCTATCCACTCAGCTTTATCTGAAAACATGGCGCGAGCAGTGTATAGATTTTCGTCTTTACTCGCTTTGTCTTCGCTGTTCAAAAAACTTTCATAGACAACACAAGAAACCAAACTGCCACGGGGATCTCTCAGCCCCAAAATCATTTTGTCTAAATAACGGGTAAGCGCAAAAAGATTTACATCACTTGGCGATAAATGGTCTTTGGCCAAGCAGCCCCCTTGCGCTAATTTTTCAAGAGAATACACATCAACGACCAGTTCAAAGATTCCGATTCCCGATGAAATACTCATTCGCGGGATATCCAGACCCCGAGAGAGTAAGATACTAATATACTCACTTGCTGGGTTACCGATGCCATTTAGAAATATGGGCGGAATTTCTGATCTTCGCTTAAGGATTAAATTGGCTTTCTCAAATCCTACTTTGGCATTCATTTCATAAGGATTTATGCTTAATACTTTGTGATAATTTTGAACCGCTTCTTCAATATTTCCTTCTTGAATAAGAATTTCTGCCAATAAAAGAAATTCATTTTCTGGATTATTTGCATTTATATGTTTGTTTATAATTTTTAATGGTTCATATAATCTGGCATCTTTTAATATTTTCAACCAGAAGTTATTATTATCGATAACCGCAGAGATACCCAGCGGGTGGTTCTGGGCCCAATAGACCAGAAGCATGGCAGCTTCTTTTACATAGCCTTGTTCATAGATCCCCATTGTTTGTGTTCTAAAATCTGTGGGACTGAATGATTGAATATTGAGTTCGATCTCAAACGGCAAAGTAAAATGTGGATTTTTTGCTAAATAATTGCTTGCCAGTTTGCGCGGATAAAGTTTGAGCAAACGGTGATAAAGCTCAAATAACGCCTGACGATAAGCCGTTTCCGTATCAGTTAAGTGATTTAAAAAATACCCATATCCGGGTTTTATCCACTCTTCTGTTGCTTTACCTTTAAAACAAACCACTTGCTTATTCATAAAAATAGCTTTGAGTAATGGAAGTGAAATTTCATCTCTTGAATTGCAATCCAAATATGCCAAACAGCGGGCATATAAAGCTGGTTCATCTGTTTCTGCAATTTCTTCTGACCAGATCACTAAATCTGGCGCGGAATTGGGCAATTCCAATTGTTCAAGTTTGTTCATTAAATGATCAAGTAAATGACCAATATGCAGAGGGTCTGCCAGTATCAATAAACTTACCTGATCGGATTGGGTAAACTGATGCAAAAAAGCCAAACACCATTGATAAGCAATTTGGATGGAAGAATGGGCATCTAAAACAATTAAAAAAACATCTGTAGCCAGTGGTGGATCCGTATCGAGATGGAGTGGAGGCGTAAATCGGGGATCAAAAACTTGACTAATATTCATTGAACCTAATGTAAATCGAAGTTATCAAAAAACGCATTTCGGGGTATCATATCATGTATGTATTATTGATTCAATTGGGATACTTCAGATCATTATGCCCTTTTCATCAGCGTTTCAGCGTCCCGAACCGCGCTCAGAAATTCCCACTGTGTATTGGATTACTGGGTTGGCCGGCTCGGGAAAAAGCACCCTGGGACGACAGCTCTTTCAGTTTGTTCGCACTCAAGGACTAGCCGTGGTCTACCTCGATGGGGATGTCTTACGCGAAGTCTTTGGCAAAACTGGCTATTCCCGAACTGAACGCTTGGATTTGGCTTGGCGGTACAGTCATCTTAGTCATATGCTCGCCATTCAGGGGATCAATGTGGTCTGCGCCACGATCTCGCTCTTTCACGAGGTTCAAGCTTGGAACCGGCAGCATTTGCCTGGGTATGCCGAAATCGTTTTAAAGCCCCCATTTGAGGTACTCTTGCAGCGAAATCCCAAACAACTCTACAGCCGCGGACTTGCGGGTGAAATTCAGAATGTGGTGGGAATAGATATTGAACCAGAATGGCCCCTCAATCCAGAGCTTGTCTTAGAGGTCAGCCCTGAGATCTCCGCTGAAGCGCTTTTTCAAAAATGCCTCCTGGATTTGGGACTTACCCCGCTCAAACACTGATCTCAACTGCTTGTATTCTCGGATCCCATCTGTTAGCATGACCTGAGAATCTGTCTGTTAGAACGAGGAAGCCATGGAATTTCACGAGATTGAAGAGCCCCTGCGCCAGTTAAGCGCGCAGTATCAAGACATCCGGAGGTCGCTTTGACCTCGCTGAATTACAATCCCGAATCGAAAGCCTCGAAATAGAAACCCAGCAGCCCGGTTTTTGGGACCATCCTGAAGAGGCCGCCCGCCGCTCCCAAGATCTCACTGCCTTGCAAACAGAATATGGCCGCATTGTTCGCTGGGAGAGCACCCTACAAGAGAGTCAAGAATTGTTAGAAATGGCGCGGGCCGAAAATGACAGCGCCCTTTTGCCAGATCTCTTCGCCCAACTCGAAAGTTTGGGCAATGAATTGCGTCAATGGGAAGTTGAGCGCATGTTGAGTGGGGATTACGACCAATCCCCAGCCATTGTCACCATCACTTCCGGCGAAGGCGGTACCGACGCACAGGATTGGGCAGAAATTCTCCTGCGTATGTATACCCGTTGGGGCGAAAAACGCCAATTTAAAATGGATTTGATCTCCCGGACCGAAGGCGATGAAGCGGGGATCAAAAGTGCCACCTTTGTGGCCACGGGCAACCACGCCTATGGTTTGCTCAATGCCGAAAAAGGCACCCACCGTCTGGTGAGAATCTCCCCGTTTAATGCCAATGGCAAGCGTCAAACCTCATTTGCTTCAGTTGAGATTACGCCCGTGATTGACGACCGAATCGAAGTCGAAATTAACCCAGTCGATCTCAAAATCGACACGTTTCGCTCAGGTGGGGCCGGTGGCCAGAACGTCAATAAAGTAGAAACGGCTGTGCGCGTCACCCATTTGCCATCGGGGATTGTTGTGGCCTGTCAAAACGAACGATCTCAGCTCATGAACAAAGACACAGCCATGAAAATCCTCAAGGCAAAACTCTATGAGCGCGAACGTCTGGCCCATCAGCAAAAACTGGCAGATATTAAAGGTGGGCCGGTTTCAGCCAGCATGGGTAGCCAGATTCGCTCTTATGTCTTTCATCCGTATAAAATGGTCAAAGACCACCGCACAGATTTTGAAACCTCCAATTTAAATGCGGTGATGGATGGAGAAATTGATGGTTTTATTGAGGCCTGGCTTCGGCAAAATATGGGTGCGGTGGTGTAGTTTATGCAAACAGTCAAACGTTTGAGCCTGACATTTTTACTCGGTTGTCTGGTATTCACCCCAGCCATGCCGATGTACGCTGAGCCCTCTTTTCCCTTCAGTGACGTGCAACAGCTCAATCACGAGCAATTGCAGGTCCAAAAATACAAATTGCAGCGCCTGCGGATCAAACAAATGCAGAGCTATTGGCTGATCCTGCGCGGCATCAATGAAAAGATCGACGACTTAACCCTGCTCAAAATGGTCAACCATTCAGAGATCCTCGATGAAATTAACCGCGGCCAAATGATTGGCAATGGTGTTGCTTTGGGTGGATTGGGGCTGGCTGGGGCCGGGGGCCTGATGATGGGCAATGTGATCAAATTTAATGGCTCGTTTTGGGTGGGATTGGCAGCGATTATCTTGGGCGCGGGCATGGCGATTACAGGAGAAATGATGGCTGGTAATATTGGCGACGAATTTTCACATATCCTGGAACAGCCACAGGCAGAACGATTTGTGGCAGAGTATAATGATGAGTTGAAAAAACAATTGGGAATCGCCCATATCCCAAATTTGGACTAATATTTGGACGTAATGTTTGGATCAATTTTATGAAAATTCCTGAACTGCTCAAAGCAATTGATGGTCTGAGATCTCCCCGCGTTGCCGTGGTGGGGGACCTGATTCTGGACGAATATATCGAAGGTGAGGTGCGCCGCATCTCACGCGAGGCCCCCGTGCCGATTGTCGAACAAAAAGCCCGTTCGTTTAAACCGGGTGGCGCAGCCAATACCTTGGCCAATCTGGCCACCCTGGGCGCAAAAGCCCTGGCTGTTGGCGTGGTCGGCCAAGACCATTCGGGCCCCCAATTGGTGAATTTATTGGCCCATCTCGGCATAGATACCGAAGGCGTTTTGGTAGACCCCATTGTACCGACCACCACCAAAACCCGCATTTCGGCCCACAGTCGCCAATCGGTCACCCAGCAGGTGCTGCGCCTCGACCAATTGCCCCAAGCCCCCCTGGCCCCAAGTACCCTGGAGGCTTTGAGTCAGACCCTCGAAAAAGTGGTGAGCGAGGCAGATTTGGTGGTGATCTCCGACTATGGCAATGGCGTCGTCGTGCCCCAGATCATTGAACAGGTACGGCATTTTTGCCAGCAATATGCAAAACCTTGGGTAGTCGATTCGCAAGAGGATCTGCGCCTCTTTCGCGGCGCAGCGCTGCTAACGCCCAACAAACCCGAAGCCGAAAACAATCTCGGGGCCTTAATTCAAACCCCTTCAGAATTGCTCACGGCAGGTCAAACCCTATTGGAAATGACGGGCGCTGAAGCCGTCTTGATCACCTGTGGTGATGAAGGCATGAGCCTGTTTGAACGTACAGGCACGATCAGCCACGTTCCCGCCCTCAACAAAACCGAAGTTTTTGATGTCACCGGCGCCGGAGATACGGTTGTGGCCACCTTGGCCACCGCCATGGCCTCGGGATCTCCCCTGCCCGAAGCCATGCAATTGGCCAATCTTGCAGCCAGCATTGTGATCCGCCGCCTGGGCTCAAGTACCACCACCCCCGCAGAGATGCGGGAGACCCTGCTTCAATTTAACCCGAAGGAAATGGCCCCCCATGATTGATTCTCAAGGAAAACTCTTTGGAAAAGTCAATATTATCGACTTTTCGTTTGCGATTATTCTGGTCGCCATGTTGGCCGGCATCGGCTGGGTGGCCAAGGGCAACTCACCTTTAAATAAAGTGGTCAAAGCCCGGGGCACTGCCGAGGTGACAATTGCCATTCGCGGCGTGCGCGTGCTGGACCCCAGTATTTTTAAAGTGGGTGAAAAGGCCTTTTTGACGATCCGCAACCAGCGCTATGCCCCGGTTGAAGTCATCAAAACCACGATGCGTGAGCGCAAAATCCCCCTGCTCAATTCCAAAGACCAAATGGTGGCTTTGCCTGATCCCACTGCGCCAGAGATCAAAGATGTCGATCTGGTCTTCAAAGACCAGGCCGAAGTCACCGACGAAGGCGTGATCATGGGCGGTTATCACCTCAAAGTGGGCAATACAGTTGAACTGGATGCCTTTGGCTACCGGCTCAATGGCTCAATTATGTTTGTCAAAATGAATGAACAGGGCAACTGATGCTCTTGGCCCTTGAACGTCTGGCCGGATGGGTCGGACTCAATCCCATTGAACCTTCGCTGCAGAACGGTCTGCGCCAGAGCCGCTTGGTGCTGTTTTTGCTGGCCCCACTCTTGTTTGTGCGCGGCAAACTCATGCCCGCAGCCCAAGGCAGTGTGGTGGCCCGCTGGATCCCCGGCATGGCCCTCTATGCCACCCTCTTTTTGCTCTTTGCCTCCCCCTTTCTCGAAAGCGGTTTAAACGGGGCATTGGTGTTTCTGGCGGGGGCGCTCACTTTGGTACGCCTCTTGATCTGCGAGGAAGAATTGCCTTTGGGCAGTCTCAGCGCCCTGCTCTTGCTCTTTGTGGCCTGGGGACTGGTCTCGACGGGGTTCTCCCCGTTTTTAAAGCTCTCTTTGCTCGGCTATGCCAAAACCCTGACCTACCTGATCGCCTATTTCTGTTTTCTCGCCAATTTGCAGTCCTTGACCCATTTGCGCTTGGCAGCCTGGGCGATCATTCTCTCTTCAATTCTGATCTCGCTCTACGGGCTTTACCAATGGCAGATCAAAGTGCCGCCCCTGGCGCTTTGGGACGATCCCACTGCAGAATACAAATTGACCCGCGTCTATTCGTTTTTGGGCAATCCCAATTTGCTCGGGGGCTATCTCTTGGCCCCGATGGCCCTGACAGTCTTCTTTTATTTCGGCAATTTGGGCTGGCGCAAATGGGTGCTGTTTTTGGCATTTCCCCTGCAAGTGGCCTGTCTCTATTTCACCTATTGCCGGGGAGCCTGGATTGCCCTGGTCGTGGGAAGTGCCGTGGCGTTTTTGACCTGTCTGATCATTTTCTGGCACCTCTTTGCCAAAAGTGCTCTGTTTAAAGGCCTGCTAATTGGTGGTCTGCTGTTGGGTTTGGCCGGTGCGGTCTGGATGGTGCTTCACAACCCTGCCCTGTTGGAGCGACTCAAATCGCTGGTCAGTGGGGGCAATCATTCCTCCAATCAATTTCGCATCAATGTCTGGCAGAGCAGCTTTAAGATCATTCAAGAATACGGCCTGACGGGCATTGGCATGGGCAATAAGGTCTTTCAAAAGATCTACACCTATTACATGGTCACCGGATTTCAAGCCCTCTCGACCTACAATGTCTTTTTGGAGGTCTGGGTCGAAATGGGCCTGGTCGGCTTTATCATCTTTCTCTGGATGCTGGTCAGCCACGCTGCCCGCTGTGTTTGGGGCATTGTGCAGGAGATTGACTATACCGCTCGGTTGTTTTTGGCCGCCAGCCTGATTGGCCTGATCGGCCTGCTGGCCCACGGCATGGTGGACACGGTCTTCTACCGCCCCTCGATCCAACTTTTGTTCTGGTTCTTTTTAGCCGTAATAACTCTGGTAAGCCGCCGTGACATCGCATTCAACCACCAATCTACAGATTAATATCTCACAAACCTGGAACCTCTTACAGGCCGCGACCAATGTCGGCGAAAGTGATGATGTCAAAGATCTGTATTACCTGATCGAATTTTTGGTCTTTTTGGTCGAAAACGAATACCCGGCCATTCCCTGCAAAGCTGGCTGCAGCCAATGCTGTATCGACAGTGGTTTGCCGCGTGTGACCGCTTTGGAGTGGCGACATATTCACGGTTATATGGCTAAAACCATGCCCGAGGGTCTGCGCGCCCAGGTCATCTCCCAAAACGAGGCACTGCACCGCCCGCAATTGGAACTGTTTTTACAAGAGCAGGCAAGGATTGCTGCGCCCAAGACCGACTTGCCCCTGCCGCCCTTTGGCTGCTCACAATGCCCGTTTTTGGTCGCAGGCATGTGCACCATTTATCCGGTCAGACCCGCGATTTGCAGGGCCTATGGCTATTTCACCTGGCGCCGCGGCCCCGACCAAGGCAGCCAGGTCTTTGCCTGCCAAATGGCGGCAGAAACCCTGCTCGACTCCCTGCGCACACAAGGGACAGAAACCCTGGCCATGCCCGTTTGGAACCGCTTTCAAGAAAAACTCTACGCCCTCAATGGCGAAGGGGCCATGATCGCAACCCTGCCGCTCTGGCTCTTGGCCCACACGGGCACACGTGAGACCTTTTTGCCGACTTTAAATCCGGCCCCCAACTTTGAAGCTTTGCGAGATCAGCCATGAAAAAACATCTTAGCTCCCCCCTCTTGAAGGGCTTTGTTTTCCTTTGCCTTTTGCTCCCACTTCCCGGCTGCGCCTTAAAACCCGATCAGGCCCATGAAAATCTGGAGAGTTTGGAGTATTTTCAGCGCATGGATCGCCAAGATTTTTTGGCCAAATACGGCTTTTTACCCCCGATCTTCGACAGCCTGATGCCCCCCGCGATGGCAGAATTGCCGCCGCAGTACCAGACCGCTTTTTCACTCTTTTTGCGCTTTGACCACGAAATGCGCCAGATTCAAGCCGAATACCATTACCAGAAGATGATCGACCCCTCAACCTATGTCCAGGCCCGCAAAACCCTGGACGAAAAGACCTATCACAGCTGGCTAAAGCGCCTGAATGCCCCCGATTTGGCCTGCCAGAGTGAGGTCGGCAGAGGCTGGTCTGGCCCAGCGCCAGAATACCTGCGGCTGCGGCGCAAAGAATCCGCAACATTGCTGATCTACGCTGGCGGCAATAATGGTCCCGAAGGCCCCGATGACGAAAGCGAAAGCAAAGGCCTGCGCCGCCACCTCTGCCAGGCAGAGACCCAGGCTGAGCTGGATGCGCTGATCACCCAATTGCGCGGCTAAACAGTTTGAGGACCCTTTACAAGAAACCGGATTAAATGTTAAAATTATATTAAATTCAAGTTAATCCGAGGTTCCCATGTCACTTTTAGCCAAAACCCTTTCTGCAGCAATGGCCACTCTGGCCCTGACTGCCTGTGCAACTCAACCCATGTCGATGCCTTCAGCCATCCGCATGCCTGCCGTTTTGCAGGCCCAACGTTCTCAGACCAATTTTAAACCCCAGGCCGTGGTCACCATTTCTCCCCAAGAGGCCCATGATTGGGTCATGGATCCCCAATCCCAATGGCTGGTGCTGGATGTGCGTACCCCCGATGAATTTGCCCAGGGCCACCTCAAAAATGCCACCTTGATGAATTTTTATGATCCGGATTTTAAAACCAAACTCGAAGACATGAACCGCCACCAGCCCACGATTTTGTATTGCCGCAGTGGCAATCGCAGCGGCCAGGCCCTGGAAATCATGCGCGCACTGGGCTTTAAAAATGTCTACGAAGTGCGCGGCGGCATTCTCGCTTGGCAGGCCGTGGGCTTTCCCGTGGTTAAATAATTAGAACCTGAAAGAACCCGCCCATGAAAACCATGCGTCCCCCTGGGCCACCCGCTTGGGAATCGGCCCGGACGCTGCAGCGCTTTCGCAGGAACCGACTTGAATTGTTTTCCTCGCTGGCAGCCGAATACGGAGACCTGGTCTATTATTATATGGGCACACAGCCCATTTGCCTGGTGACAGACCCGGCCCTGATCAAACAGATTTTGACCGTCGATCACCGCCAATTTAAAAAAGGCCGCCTGCTGGAATTGGCCAAAGACATGTTGGGAGAAGGGCTGCTCACCAGCGAAGGCGAGTTTCATGCCCGCCAACGCCGAATAATCCAACCGCTTTTTCACCGCCAGATGATTCGGGCCTATGGCGAGACCATGGTCGAGCAAGGGAGCCGTCTGCGCGAGCGCCTGCAAGCGGGTCAGGTGCTGGACATGGCGCAGACCATGATGCAATTGACCTTGGCAATTGTCGGCCAGACCCTCTTTGATGCCGATGTCGAAGGGGAGGCCACCGAGGTCGGCGCAGCCATGCACACCGTGCTCGACATGATCAATCTGATGGGCAATCCCCTGGCTCTGCTGGCCCGCAAGCTCAATATCCCCAACCCCACCCGCCAGCGTTTTTTGGCCGCCAAAACCCTTTTGGACAGCACCATCGATGGCATCATTGCCGATCACCGCAGTGGCAAAAGCACCCGCCATGATCTGATCGGAACTTTGCTTGAAGCCCGCGACACCGAGGGTGACGGCCAAGGCATGTCGGATCTGCAAATCCGCCACGAGGCCCTGACGCTGTTTATGGCAGGGCATGAGACCACCGCCAATGCCCTGGCCTGGACCTGGTACCTGCTCTCGGAGCATCCCAGGGTGGAGGCCCTTTTGCAGCGCGAACTCCAAGCTGTGTTGGGCGATCGCCCACCCACGGTTGATGACCTGCCCCATTTGGTTTATACCCGCCAGATCATGACCGAGGTCATGCGTCTCTATCCGCCGGCCTGGATTCTCGGCCGCCGCGTCTTAAATGACTATGCCATCGGCGCATACACCCTGCCCGCAAATTGTGTGGTGCTGATCAGCCAACAGATCGTGCACCGCAGCCCGCGTTGGTTTAGCGACCCTGAGCGTTTCTTACCCGAACGCTGGAACGACGATCTGCGCCAGCAATTGCCCAAATTTGCCTATTTCCCTTTTGGGGGAGGGCCGCGCAATTGTATTGGCGAGGCCTTTGCCTGGATGGAAGGAATGCTGTTGATTGCCACTTTGGCTCAGAAATGGCGCTTTCGATTGGTGCCGGGCCATCCGGTGGAGCCAGAACCGCTGATCACCCTGCGGCCCAAATTCGGCCTGCAGATGCGGATCGAAGCGTTTTAGTTTGCGTTTTAGTTAAAGAATTAGTTTAAGGGCGAAAGTACAACCATGCGGCGGTAAGTGGGGTCGCCCCCAGCGGGCAAGCGGGACTCCAGCACTTCGCGTTTGTATTGTTGCATTTGGCTTTGGGCAGTGGTGGTGACCGTTGTGCTCACGCCGTTGTAAACCGCTTTCCAATTGACATCCACGCCCATTTTGCCGGCGTCAGCCAAGGCGGCGACCACCACTGCTTGGGTGCCCAGACCGGGCACTTTGGCCGCCACAATCACGGAGGCACTGGCAGCCACGAGTCCCAGACCCATTTTGGTAAAGCTCTTTAAATTGGGATCGACCCAGAAATTGTGAATGTCTTTTCCGGCAATGGCAACATCCATGGCGGCAACGCCAATATTTAAAACGGAACCCACATGACTCAGGGCCTGGCTGCCACGGGTCAAAACAGTTCCAGCTTGGCCCACATGTTCAGCCAGCAATTTGCTCAAGGTACCCACACTGGTGGTGGCACCCTTGGTGCTGTTGATCAGACCTTTGAGGTTTTCGGGATTGGGGTTATCGAGGCTTTTATCCAGGTTGCTGCCAAAGGACTGAACAGAAACCACGGCTCCAAGCGGCGCACTGACATTGCCCAAAACCTGTTGTACTTGGCCACGGGTCAGTTGTTCGCCCAGATCCACAGCAGCCTTGAGATTGGCCGCGTTGACATCCCCTTTGCTCAAGCGGCTGATCTGTTCAATTTTGGCCACAGTGCCCAGGGCATCTTGGGCATCGCTACCTGCCACACCACTCGACAGCACTTTTTGGGTGGCTGCTTTGGCTTCATTCAGGGCCTTGAGATTGTCTTCAGGCAGGGCCTGCAGGTTTTTGACAGGTTGAAAGAGCGCTCCACTGCGGTGGAGTTGGGTCAGCTCTGAATAATTGTTTGTGATGTTTCCCATGGTCTCTGTGTTTTGGTCAAATATTGGTTGCAGTCTTAGTATAGATATACGGCCTGGGTGCCCAAAGCTGACTTAAGAAGACATTAAGAATGGATTATTTTTTGTCAAAATTTAGTTTGGTTACAGGCTTTGAGACCATTGGGCGGTGCGTTTTATTCGCGTTAAATCATACCCTTTGGCCTGAATTCGGCTGAGAATGGCTGAATACTGCTCGGGGTCCATCTCTGGCGTGCGGCTGAGAATCCAGAGATAATTGCGGCTGGGGTGCCCCACCACGGCATAGCTATAATTGCTGTCGAGATCGATCACCCAATAATCCCCAGCAAAAGGCCCAAAGAAAGAAACCTTGAGTTTGGCTTGGTTCGATGCCTCGACAACGGTGGCCCGGCCTTCAATCCGGTCGAGGCGATTTTCTTTTGGCAAAAAACATTGGTTCCAAACCTTGACCGAATGGTCGGTGTTCAGGGTGTAGGTGGCGGTAGTGCCCACACAATCGGGGCTCTGAAAAGGAGCAGAGATACTGGCAATTTCGAACCAGAGGCCGAGGTAGAGGGAGAGATCTACGTTTTCAACGGTTTGCAATTCTACACTTTGGGCAAACGCAGGTGAGGCGGCCTGCCCAAAGTGTAAGCCAAGCGTCAGGCATAGGCAGGCAAATGTCTGTAAGGTTCTTTTCATGATTGGGACCTCGGTCAGTATTAGAGCATCTGGGTCTCTGCTTGAGTTCTAACACTTGCTTCAGCTAAAAGGGAAGCCAATTGCCAACGACATGCCATCTTTGCTAGGCCAAACCGCTTTGCTGGTATCTGCCAGATTGGGCCACATAATCAAAATTGGGCAGGGTACTCGGTTCCCCAATCGCTTCACGCAAGAGCCCGAAGACCTGGCCAGAAAGGGGGTTGTGTTTGCCCAGCGAAACCAGCCCTTCTTCACTGCCATAGCCCGGTCCGACATTAAAGCGGGTGATCAAAAACCCAGTGGCATCATGGCGCATGGCATGGCGCAGCCCCGAATCAAAACGGGCCACGAGCGGCACTTCGTCTGCGCCGGGACCGGGAATACCCCCGGTGGGATTCATGGCCATGGCCTCTTCGGCCGAAATCACGCCACCCGTCAGCGCTTCGACAATCGCCCCATATTGTTTGTGCTGGTTACAGCCATAATAGCCCCTTTCGATGGCCAAGGGCAGATCGCGCACAGCCTCTGGATGTTTATACGCGTTTTCTTTTAAGGTGTGGATTTCTTGGGGCGTCATTTTGGCAAAATCCGTCATAACCAACACGGCGTCATCTGCCAGGCTGCGGTCAAATTCCGATTCTGGAACGGCAATATTGCGTGCGGCCAGGGCCTTAAAATCCGAGAGAATACCACTTCTTTCAATTTCTGCCGCGTTTCTGTTGATCTTTATAAAACGGTTGCCGTGTACATCTTCACTGCGCATCAGGGAATGTACCAGGTCTTTGTCACTCAAACTGGAGAGGGCCACTCCCCCTGTTGGGCCTCGCCCACTGATGATTGCCATGACTTGGGCCAAACCTTTGGGAATGGGAATTGTTGAGGCATTTTCAAGTATTTTATTGGGAGAGGCTTTTTCGATTTTGTGGTGAATTTCTGCGTTTGCAGGCACTGAGTCCTGGTCCACAGCAGGCGTTGAAAAGGCCTTGGGATTCGCTTTTGCCACTGGGGGCTCGCTGGCATTGGCCAGAGGGGCAGCGGTTTTTTCTGGTCCAGAAGGCGGTTTGATTGCAGGGGGTGCTGAAACGTTGAGGGCCTGGGGAACTGGAGTGGGGGTACCAGAAACGAGACTCATCTGTGTATGTGCCCTTTTTTGTATTTAATTCAACTGATAATTATATTAGCACTTTGCCAGGGCAAAATCTATGTTTAAAAGACAAGGCCCGTGAAATAATTCACGGGCCTCGAAGACAATTTAATCCCTGTTTAGCTGGGACTGGGTTGGGGAATCATATCCGGCTTGACAGTGGGTTTGGCCGAAGAGCTGGTACTCGTGCTCGCATTCGGGGCAGCCGGGGCCTCTTTGGCAGTCTCGGGTATAATCGTGCTAAAGCCGATTCCCACCAGCAGAATCACCAGACAGGTCCACTGTAATTTGGAGATATGCTCTTTTAAGATCATGGCAGCAAAGCCCAAAGTCACCAACGGGTAAGCGCCGGTAATCGGAGCCACAAGCGAGGCTGGACCCGTGCTGGAGGCAATAATCACGCCCAAATCTCCCCCGGCCATCATGGCCATTGGCAAAAACGAATGCAAAAAAGGCGTCTTGGCCACCAATTGCACCTGGCCATCAGCTGACTTTTTGCTGTGACCTTTGAGCATGCCATACAGACCCAGGGTCATCAGACCGCCCATGGTGGCGTATATGGCCATATTCGACTCACTTGCGCCGGGCAAGGAGTAAGAATAGCGCAACAGGGTCTGAGCTGCGCCCCAACAAGTTAAAGCCGTTAAAGCCAGCGGAATCCAGCGCCGATTGGTGACTTTGCCATCGGGATCGGGAGGTGAATAAGACAGGCCCAGACAGCCAAAGATCACCATCGCGACCCCCATATACTGCTGCCCAATCAAGGATTCTTTGAGAAAGATCTGAGCAAAGAGCAGTGTCAACGCCGGGTAAGCCGCTGAGAGTGTGCCCACAATCGTGATCGGCCCAAGTACAATCGACTCAAAATAGAGGATCCAGCCCAACCCG
This sequence comes from Candidatus Sericytochromatia bacterium, assembly GCA_018780035.1. Lineage (GTDB taxonomy): Bacteria > Cyanobacteriota > Sericytochromatia > UBA7694 > UBA7694. Next base: position 226,744 of record JADMKE010000003.1, on the reverse strand, counting down.
TCGAGAATATATGCCAAGATGCCCACCAGCATAAAGCTCATGCCTTCTGCGGTAAACAATGGTGGGTGGGGCATGAAGATAAAATAGCCCAGATTGACCACGGTGCGGGCCAAAATGAGAAAGAGGCAGAATTTGGCAGGGGGAACGTCTTCGCTCCATTTTTTGACCAAACCCTGGCCAAAGCCATAGAGAAAGAGCGTAATAAACGCCGGGATCATCCAGATTGAATTTGTCATAGCGGGTCTAATACCAGCCCATGGGCCCTTCGTTCAGGTTAATATGCAGCTGTTTGGTTTCGAGAAAATTCTCGACGCCATATTTGCCCAATTCACGGCCCGTGCCACTCTGTTTATAACCGCCCCAAGGTGCTTCGCAATAGGTGGGCTGCATGTGGTTGACCCAGAAAATCCCAGCCCGTACGGCTTTGGAGACACGCATCGCTTTGAAGATATCGCGGGTCCAGACAGCCCCCGCCAAGCCATAAGGGGTGTCATTGGCAATCGCAATGGCCTCTGCTTCGTCTTCAAAGGGGATCACGGCAGCCACAGGCCCAAAGATCTCTTCACGGGCAATGGTCATCTGGTTGTTAACCTGGGCAAAAATGGCGGGGCTGACAAAAAAGCCCTTGGCCAAATCGCCACCGAGGCGTTCGCCGCCAAAGACCAGTTGAGCGCCTTCGGCTTTGCCTTTGGCGATATATTCCATGACCCGGTTGAGGTGTTCTTCGCTGACCAGTGCGCCGAGTTTGTTTTCGGGGTTCATGCCTGGCCCAACCTGGATGGTCTTGCATTTTTCGACCATGGCAGTGACAAATTTTTCGTAAATGGATTTTTGCACCAAAATCCGTGAGCCCGCCGAACAGACCTCTCCCTGATTGACAAAACAGGCAAAGAGGGCGTTTTCGACACCGGCTTCGAAGTCACAATCTTCAAAGAAGATATTGGGCGATTTGCCCCCAAGTTCAAGGCTGACCTTTTTTAAATTGCTGTCTGCGGCCGCTTTCATGATCAAGCGGCCCACCTCGGTTGAGCCTGTAAACGCCACTTTGTCGACCTGATGATTTTCAGCCAATTCTGCACCGACTTCTTCGCCGAGGCCTGTGACAATATTGACCACCCCTTTGGGCAATTCTTCAATGCCATCGAGGATTTTGGCCAGTTCAAGCACACTCAAGGGGGTGGTTTCAGCGGGTTTAAGCACCATGGTACAACCCGCTGCCAGGGCCGGGGCCAATTTCCAGGCAGCCATCAAAAGCGGATAATTCCAGGGCACAATCAAGCCGCAGACACCCACGGGCTCTTTCATTGACATGCTCACAGCATTGTCGGGTACCGGATTGACTTCGCCGTAGATTTTGGTGGCCCAACCGCCAAAATACTCAAAACAGGTGGCTGCATCTCCGAGATCGTATTCAGATTCAAACAGGGGTTTGCCCATATTCAGGGTTTCGAGTTCGGCCAGTTCTGAAGCTTTTGCGCGCAGGGCGGCGGCGATTTTAAACAGCACTGTTGCACGTTGAATCCCTGTGGCCTGCCGCCACTCACCTGAGTCAAACGCTGTGCGGGCGGCCCTGATGGCAGATTGCATGTCTTGGCGGGTCGCTTGGGGAACCTGGGCCAGCACCTCTCCATTGGCGGGGTTGATAATATCCATCAACACAGAGCCCGCGCCTGTGGTAAATTCGCCGCCAATATACATCGGTACAGTTTTCAGATCATTTTTTAGCTCGGTATTCATCTCGAAATCCCTCGTTTTAATGTATTTACACCTATTCATCTTACCGGGGGGCAGGGGGCTTGTCCATATGCGCAAAAATAGATTATTTAAGCAGAATCAGCCGCATTGAAGCAGCATTTAGGACATTAACGCTGCCAAAAACGCATCTTCTCGCTCGGGAGAGAGGCCGGTTTGTGGAATCGGCCACCCCAGTGCCGCATAATAGTCGCGGCAAAGGGACATGCTCTCAGCAAAGGGGGTAAAAAGGCCTGCAAAATCCCGCTCTAATGGCGTGCTTTCAAACAGGCGCTCAAAAGGAAGTGTCAGGGGCAAATCCATCCAATAGTGGATATCCTGCTTTTCCAGCCAGTCGCCGCTAACGGGGCAGAGCTGCGGAGCAGGAACATCCGAGGCGCGCATGGCTTCAAAGATCTCAGCCAAGCTCAAAGCAGGATGGGTCAGCGCCAAATAGACCGCGTCAGACAAATTGGGCTGAAAGAGGGCGTGTTCGAGAATACGGGCAAAGTCCAAGGCAAAGGTCATTTGTGAACGCAGGTCGAGAGTCTCGGGAACAAGCAGTTTCTTACGCTGATTCTGGCGCCACAGCCAATAATAGGCACGATCAGTGGGGTCATAAGGGCCATAGATCAGGCCGGGACGAAAGATCACGGGGTTAAATTCAGGAAAGGCCTGAACTGCAGCTTCACAGGCAGCTTTGCGTTGGCCATAAGTCAGCATACTTGTGTCCGTCTCATCCGCTTCGGTCCAGCTCAAAATCGGGCTTTGGGACGTGATTGTTTCGTTTGCGCCAAAGTTGTCCAAGTCATAGACAGAGATCGTTGAGACGAAGAGGTATTTCAGTTCTCCCTGATTGAGTTTGTGATTTTCCCGCAGCGCATTTAAAAAAGCCCGCAGCGAACGGGGATAATAGCCCGAAAAATCGACAATGGCATCCCAATTTTCTTGGGCCAGTGGCAAGAGCCCCTCCGCTTCGCGGTCCCCATGCACATGCCGAAATCCAGGAAAGAGGCCAGGGTTGGTTTTGCCCCTGTGAAAGAGAGTCACATTGAGATCTTCGCGGTGTTCCAACTGTTCACAGAGATGCCGTCCGACAAATTGGGTGCCACCTAAAATTAAGACTTTTTTTTGCATTTGCTTTACCCTTGTTCTGGATAATGTTGGGCCATATAGGCCAAGGATTCCCGGATCAGCTCAGTTAAAACATCCAGATCGACATCTGCAAGGCGGCGCAAATAGAGGCAAGACTTGCCCGTTTTGTATTTGCCCAATTTTTGCATCAGGGGTTCAAAGCGCTCAAAACCGGGCATGATGTACAGGGTCAATTTTTGCTTTTGGGGGGCAAAGCCCACCCGAAAGGCATTGCCTGAGTGACCACTTGCATAGCGGTAATGATACACGCCAAATCCGACCATTTTTCCCCAGAGTACGGCAGGCTGCCCCGACAATTCGGACATGATTTGCTTGAGCTGCAATGTGTCTGCATGCTGTTGTGGATCTGGCAATGCAGCCAAAAAATCGTCAACTGAGTTTTGTGTGGCTTGGGTTTTGAGTTCTGCCATGGCTGTAACTCCTTAAGTGAATCTTCTCTGAATCAGATTGCCAATCAATACGCCAGTATACATTTTTGCCTGCCAGATAAAAAGAGCTGATGTGGGGGCTTAAAAAAATAGTCTGAAAAGGGCAAGCTTTCAAAGATTAAGGATATATTAAAATCATCTTCTGAGGTCATGTTCCATGCTTCGCCGTCTTGCTCCCCTTTCATGTCTGCTCCTGACAGCCTGTGCCAGCCAATTGCCGCTGAATCTCGCATCCCAGTCAAGTTTGCAGGCCCAATCTGCCGTTTCTGTGAAAAGTACCGCAGGCGCATTGGCTTTGATCGAAGAGATGGCTCATGCACAGCCCCCAGAATATGCGCGGATCGAAGCGGCATTCCAAGTTGAGATCAGCCGCTCAACCCGTCCATCCCTCAAAAAGATCTTGGCCCAAGCCGCAGAAAGCATGGTTCACCATCCAATTGCCGATCCCGATCCGCGCAAACATCCCGTCGCCAAATTGGTGCGATTGGCATCCTGGCGCTACAATTGGCTCATGGGAGAAAACCTGATCTCGCGTGTATTTGAGCTCTTTGCTTTGGCCTATGCAACGCCAGAGCAACAGCCCGCTTTGACCCAGGCCTTTGAAATCCAGATTCGCAATACCCCCAAATTGGATGTCAATCTCTTGCTCACAGATTTTCAAGCAGGCTATTACGATGATCTGCTGCCCGTCGGCAGTCCACTGCGGGTCAAACTCGAAACCCTCTTAAAAGACCGCTTGGCTGCCCGTGAATTCAGCCAAGGTTTTTGAAGCACTGCATAAATGGCTGAAGCTATCTATTCACACGCTTTTTTCCATTTTTAATGGCTTGCTACTTTGTCTGATTTCTGCTTGCCCGAGGGGGTTCATGGTAGAATGATTCACCTGAAAATGGATTTTAAAAGAGGCTCAAAGATGAAAGAGGTTGTTATTGTTGCCGGCCTGCGCACTCCCTTTGTCAAAGCAGGTGGGGCATTTAAAGATTTGGCGGCCTATGATTTAACCGCCCGGCTGATTCGCGAAATGATGCTCAGATTGGATTTTCCCACTGATACCATCGAAGAAGTGATCATTGGCAATGTCATCCAAGGCGTAGAAACCGCCAATATGGCGCGCATTTCGACCATCTTGGGCGGTCTGCCCAATCACGTGCCCGCTTATACTGTCAACCGCAATTGCGCTTCTGGCATGGAGGCCATCAGCCAGGCTTTCGACAAAATTCGCCATGGCCATGCCAAAGTGATTCTGGCCGGTGGCGCTGAGTCCATGAGCAGCATTCCCGTTTTCAGCTATAGCTCAGAACTCACAGATATCCTGGTGGGTGCCGCCAAAGCCAAAACCCCGGCCCAACGCCTGCAATTGCTCTCACAAATGCGGCCCCAATTCCTCAAACCCAACGTGATCAACCAAAACGATCCCTTGATTGACATGACCATGGGCCAAACCGCTGAAATCCTGGTGCGCGACTTTGGCATCACCCGTCAAGAACAAGACGAATTTGCCCTGCGCAGCCACCTGCGCGCGGTGGGAGCCAAAGCCAAATTGGCCGAAGAGATTCTGCCCATTTTGATCGCCGACAATGGCAAAGGCACAGCCGTGACCGAAGACATTGGCCCCCGTGAAGACGCCAAATTGGAAAGTTTGCTCAAACTCAAACCGGCATTCGACAAAGAGTTTGGTTCGGTCACAGCAGGCAATGCCTCACCGATCACCGATGGTGCTGCCGTGGTGCTGGTGATGGAAGCTGAATTGGCCAAATCCATGGGTCTGGAGCCGCTGGGTTATATCCGCAGTTTTGCTTATGCCGGCCTCGAAGCCCAGCGCATGGGCCTGGGCCCTTCGTATGCCACACCCAAGGCTTTGGAATTGGGCAAAGCAAAATTCTCAGATCTCGAACTCTATGAGTTTAACGAGGCTTTTGCCGCCCAAGTAATCGCCAACGAACGGGCCTTCGCCTCAAAAGACTTTGCAAGCAAGCTCGGGCTCAAAGCCCCAATCGGTGAAATTGATCGCGAGCGTTTGAATGTCAATGGCGGTGCCATTGCCCTGGGGCATCCCCTCGGGGCCTCTGGCGCTCGATTGGTGCTGACCCTGCTCAAAGAAATGGGACGGCGCGATCTTTCAATGGGCCTGGCGTCGCTCTGTATTGGTGGCGGCCAAGGCGCAGCCTTTATTTTGGAGCGGAAATAGGAGCAAGCCCATGACTGAAAAAAACACCCCCACCGAGTTGACTGAAAATCCTGTCGATTTACAGGCTGAGGAAGAGACCGTGACAGACCAAGAGGCGGCAGCCCCTGCCAAAAAGCCCAAAGCTGCGCCGCGCAAAAGTCCCAAAAAAGTGGCTGAAGACGCAGAAATTAGTGCTGAGTCGTCATCAGCATCAGCTCCCCCATCATCCCCGACAAAGGAAGTTCCGCCCATGACCACAGATCTTCAGGAAAAAGCACCCGCCAGCACCTCCGAAGGCCAATACCTGAGCTTGGAACTCGAGAGCGACGGGGTCGCCATGGTCTGGTTCGATACCCCTGGCAAAAAAGTGAATTTACTCTCCCCGGCCATGTTGGATGCCATTGAATCCGTGATGGATGAAATTTCAGCCAATCCTGCCATCAAAGCCGTGATCTTTGCCAGCCGTAAAGAGGATAATTTTATTGCGGGTGCCGATTTGGCCAGCATGGTTTCGGGCCATTTTGACCTCGACAAAGCAGTGGCTTTTGGCAATCGCGGCCGCGAAGTCTTTCAGCGCTTGGCAGAATTGGAAGTGGCAACCATTGCCTGCATACATGGTTCTTGCCTAGGTGGTGGTTTGGAATTGGCCCTGGCCTGCGATTACCGCTTGGCCTCCAATCACCCCAAAACCAAATTGGGTCTGCCCGAAGTGCAACTCGGCATTTTGCCTGCCTGGGGCGGTGTTTCTCGCCTGCCGCGGATGTTGCCCCTGCCAGCAGCCCTCGATTTGATGTTGACGGGCAAACAGGTGCCTGCCAAAAAAGCCCGTTCCTTGGGCTTGGTACATCTGGCACCCCCACAAGAAGTGCTCTACCAGACGGCCCGCAAATTGGCCAAAGACGTACTGGCAGGAGAAATTGACTATTTAACCGCCAAACAACCCAAAAGCAGTTTGCTTGACAAGGCCCTGAGCAATTTGGCTGTAGGACAAAATTTGGTCTTCAAACAGGCCCGCAAAGGCGTTCTCGACAAAAGCAAAGGCTTTTATCCCTCACCGCTCAAGATACTTGAAACGGTGCAAAATAGTCTCAACCTGCCCCTTTACGAAGCCTTTAAACTGGAAGGCCAGGCCTTTAAATACCTGCTTGAGCGCAGCGAAACTGCCAATTTGATGAATCTCTTCTTCGTTAATCAGGACCTCAATAAAGTGCCGGAACTCGAAGGCAAAGACATCAAAGCCCGCAAAGTCAAAATGATGGGCGTCTTGGGGGCCGGTTATATGGGGGCGGGCATTGCCCAGGTCTCCAACGCCAAAGACATCGATATCCGCCTCAAAGACATGAATTACCCCGCGCTCTTGGCTGGCATCAAAGCCATTCAAAAAGGCTATGGTTCGCTGCTCAAACGCCGCCGTCTGACCGCCAAACAGGTGGCTGACAAAATGCGCCGGGTAACCCCCACCATCGACTATTCTGGTTTTAAACACACCGATCTGGTCATCGAAGCTGTGGTCGAAAAGATGGAGGTCAAAAAAGCAGTTTTTAGTGAATTGGAACAGCATATTGGCCCCAACACCATTTTGGCAACCAATACCTCAGCCCTTTCAATCAACGAAATGGCGGCGGCCACAGCCCGTCCCGACCGCTTTATTGGGCTGCATTTCTTTGGACCTGTGCAAAAGATGCCCCTGGTTGAAGTGATTTTGGGAGAAAAGACCAGCGACGAGACCCTGGCCACCGCTCTGCAATATGTGCGCAGCATTGGCAAAACCCCCGTGGTGATTCGCAAAGACACACCGGGTTTTGTCGTCAACCGCATTTTGGCGATCTACGGCAACGAAGCCGGTCTCTTGCTCGAAGAAGGAGGCGATATGACCACCATCGATCGCCTGATGACCGACTTCGGTATGCCGATGGGCATTTTTGAAGTGATTGATCTTGCAGGCGTCGATGTGGCTTGGCATACCGCCCAGAGCGTGCGCCCACTGTTTGAGTCCCGCCCTGGTTTTACCATGAGCAAAGTCATGGAGCGTCTCTACACCGATCAACGTCTGGGCCAGAAAAATGGCAAAGGCTTTTATATCCATTCAGGCAAAGAGGCCGTGCCGGACCACCGCTACATCCAGCAATTGGTCAACGAACTCAAACCCGAAAGCGAACGCCGCCAATTGACAGGTGAAGAGATCCGTGACCGTCTCGTGCTCAGCATTCTGAATGAATCTGCGCTCTGTTTGCAAGAAGGTCTGGTATCACGGGCAGGAGAAATCGACATGGCCATGTTGATGGGCACCGGCTTTCCCCCCTTCCGGGGTGGTCCCTTGCGCCTGATTGATCAACAGGGTATTCAATTTATTGTCAATCAGCTGGAATATTACGCTGAAACCCGTGGTGAACGTTTTGCCCCCTGCTCCCTGCTCAAAGAGATGGCGCAGACTGGCAAGAAGTTCTACCCCTTGTTCTGATTTCGCCGTGCAGTCTGGAACCCTAGTCGAGTTTTTACAAAAAAGCGACCTGATGGTGGGCGTCTGTATATTGACCAACCCCCAACATGTGCGCATTTTGGCAGAAAACAACAAAGAACTCAATCTTCATGAGCGCAAAATTTTACACGTGCTCAAACGCACCCTGCCGCCCAGCATGAACCGCATGGATCGTGTAGCGGCTCTCAAAGAGTGGGCCGGCAAGTTTGAAAATGCCCCCAAACTCGATTTGCACACACTCTGGGAAGTGCTGGCAGATGAACGCGAGAGTCTGGATTTAGAGACCCTGGCGAGCATGTATTTTTCCGACCCCAGCGATCTCGACCGCTCAACGCTTTTGCGGGCCTTGGTAGCAGATCGGATTTACTTTGAGCGCAAAGGCGGTGACGAGGGTTTTATTCCGCGCACGACTGAGAATGTGAACCAAATTCAGGCCATGATGCGCCGCGAAGAAGAAAAGCGCCAGGGCCGTCAGGCTTTGATTCGCTGGATCGCAACGTGCGAAAAAGCACCGGGGCCCCCGCCAGAAGGTGCGCAAGCCACTTTGCCGCTGATTCAAGACGTGGCCGTAATGGGGCGCCGTTCGGGCCATTTTCAGGTGGTCAGCCAATTTTTTGACGAAGCGGGTGTGGGGGGGGCCTCGCTCGAAGATCGCTGTTTGCGCCTGTTGACCCGTTCCGGAATTTGGGACGAAGATATCAACCTGAGTTTGATTGAAATGCAGGTCCCACTCCAATTTTCACGGGATTTGCTCGAAAGTGTGGCAGAAATTGCTTCTGTATGCGCAGATTGCCCCAACAACCGCAAAGACCTACGCTATCTTGAGACCCTGACCATCGACGATGCTGAGACCACAGATATTGACGATGCCCTGAGTTGGGAAAATACGGAAACCGGCTTTCGGCTCTGGGTGCATATTGCCGATGCATCCACTTACGTCATTCCCGATACCCCTTTGGATCAAGAGGCCTCGCGTCGCTTTACCTCGATCTACCTGTGTGAACGCAAAATTGAAATGCTGCCCCCGCATTTGTCGCAAAATATTTGCTCGTTGGTGGCTGGAGAGCCCCGTTTGGCCCTTTCGGTGGCCTTTGAACTCAATCCATCCTTTGAAGTCCAAAAAGCCAGCATCCACGAAACCCTGATCGAAGTGAAACAGCGCATGAGCTACGATGAAGTGGATCAAAATCTCGATGCTCAGCCACTGCTGCAGACCCTATTGCAATTGGCAACACATCACCGCGAACAGCGCTTGGCACGCGGGGCTGTCGAATTCAACCGCCCCGAATTGCGGATCAAGGTCAATGCCGAAAAAGAGATCCTACTCAAACAGGTCGAACGCGATTCACCCGCCCAATTATTGGTCTCTGAGCTGATGATTCTGGCCAATCACTGGGTTGCCAAACTCTTGGCCGAGGCCCGTGTGCCTTTGATTTACAAAACCCAAGATGCCCCCACTGAAGAAAATGCCCAGGGCCGTCCTTTGCTCAAACGGGCTGAAATGACCGTCCGTCCCGGAGCCCATTATGGTTTGGGTTTAGACGTTTATACCCAATTTACCTCACCGATTCGGCGCTACAATGACCTCATCCTACACCGCCAGATCAAACATTGGCTGCATACCCAAACCAATTTGTATAACGAAGAACAGATCCAGCAATTGATCGCCCTCTCCGATCAGGCTGTTTTTAGCGCGAATTTTATCCAGCGCGAAAACTACCGCTATTGGCTGTATAAATACTTTCAGTCTTTGCCCACGCCACGCATTTTTAGAGCGCGGGTGGTCTCGATTTCACCCGAAAAGACCTTTGTACACCTGCCCGACTTTTGTTTGGACACGCTCTTTCCCGCTGGAGATGCCTTGGATTTACATGAAGGCAGTGAATTTTGGCTGGAAATTTCTCAGGCAATCCCGCGCAAAGGGCTTTTGCAATTGCGCCGCGTCAGCGCGCCGCCTGAGGCAAACCCCACCGAAATGGCCTCAAGTCAACCCGTATGATTCTTTGACCTTTTTCATAAAGGCCTCAATTGAGGGGTTACGCGAAATTTTCCAGGCCAAATTGAGAAAATAGAGTGAGTGGTTGAGATCCCGCACCAAGCTATAGAGATAACCCAGACCAAAATAGGCTTCGTGACGTTCTTTGTGGAGGCTCACGGCCTCTAAAAAGACCTCAATCGCCTGTTGCAGAGGGCTGGTATTCACAAAACCCGAATCCACAACTTTGTCGATGCAGGCAAAGCCCAAATCGAGGTATTCCTGATAGGTCTTTTTCTCCTGGTTGAGTACAATGCCCATACTGTTGCGAACCAACGACTTGCCCGCCCCCATATCAAAGCGAACTTCCAATTCTGCCCCAGATTTTTGGGCCGAACTGACTTGATCCACGGTTTCTTCACTGCGGTCGTTGCGGCTGGGTGGAAGTTCAAAGGCAATGACCTGAAAACCGTCTGCGACGGGAGGAGAGACCTGTGTTGAGGTTTCGCTGGGAACCACAATGGGTTCAACCGCTTCTAATGCGGGCAAAAGTGGCAACAAGAGGCTGAGACTTTCTTGCCAATAGTTTTGCTCTTGAGGCATGACCACGGGTGTGGCTTGTGTGAGTTCTTCGGGCAGAGCCCAATCGGTGGGCGCAGGAGCCAAGCCCTGTGCAAAATTGCGAAAAGCATCATACAGGGGTTTTTGCCAATGGGCAAAGCGCTGATTGCGAGCGGACTCCAAAAATATCTGTAAATCTGGGGGATAGAGCCCATGCCACACATCACTGACACTCTCCCAATTTTCAAGACTCTTGGGTGTGAGCTTAAACAGCCCCAATAAAGGGGGCCAATGGGACAAACGCTCTTGACTTTGGGCTTGTAAAAGAGAGATGGTGGTTGTCTGGACCTGTTTTTGCAGGGCCTTGATTTGATTTTCAATCCCCTGCTTGAAGACAGGAGAGAGGGTTTGTTGACGCCTGTTTTCGAGCCCTATCACTTTGGCTTTGAGCTGTTCCAATTGCATGCGCAGAGGACGGCTTTTGGAAACCTGAGTAACGGGTCTTTGTAAGGGCCGAACAGCTGTTGTTGCAGGTGGTTTGGGAGCCGTGGGAGGGGAGTCACTTGCAGACACAGGACGGGCTGAGCGTATGCTCATCCTTTGCTGCATCGGTTGCTGCATGGGTTAAATCTCCTTGGAACGGCTGTCTGCAAATGGGTACTGGTTTTTGTCGAAAACAAGTCAAATCCCGCTCATATTCTGCATCATTCTACCACAGATCCAATCTGGCCCTGGAAATTCAATTTTTTGATTAAAGTCACATTTTAACTGTGATAGGGTAGAGACATTGCCCCCCCCAAAAGATGTTAAAGTAATATTGTTAAGAAAAAACATGTCAGATTGGCAAGGAGAAAGTTATGAAGTACTCAAAGTTGGCGACCCGTAAAATGTTGGGAGGCCTGGGCCTCGTTTTGTCTCTGAGTTTAAGTGCCTGTGGAGATCTCAGCACCCTGCTCAACAACCCCTCTGTTCAGGCCGCTTTGCAATCATTGCAATTAAACCTCAACCGTGAAATTGATGGTTCTACCGCTGCCGTCACCGCAGCAGATATTCAGAAGGTTTCCGCCAATGGCAAAACGCTCACCTACAGCGTTGATGCCAATGGTGAAATGACACTCAGTGATTTGCCCGCTGATGCATCAGAAATTGAAGTTCAATACAAAGATGCCCCAGAACCTGTGATTATGCCAATCGATCCCGCTCAAAGACAAAACGGACGCATGTTGATGCGCGGTGTCTCCCGTTTTAGCAAAGATGCTGAAGGCAAATTGGCTTTTCAGGAAAATGTCGCTGGTTTTGACTTTAACCGCGATGGTCAATTTGATGAACGTGCTCCCCAATTTGTACACCGTGAAGGGGAAGTCAGCGTTCATGATGTGAACAAACAGACCATCCAACGCTTCGAATTCAAACCCGGTGAACGCCCCAATTTTAAGCAGACACCCAAAGAAGTTTTGCAAGGAGATAAGTTTTTTATTCCCCAGCCGCCTCAGCGCGCGGGTGCAAAAATGGGTTTGGCCTGTGGCAAAGTTGTGGCCAAAGCCGATGGTTCGCTTGACTTCGCCAAACCCAATGGTGAAAGCCGCACCCTGATAAAAGGCGAATTTGAAATCACCTTACAAGGCGCACTTAAAATTATCAAAGCCGGTGAACCCGATACAGGCAAAGTGATTATGCCACCCGCCTGTCCCCGCATTCCCGTGGGTTGCCAACCCGGTCAACCTGGCATGATGCAACCCGGCCAACCACCCAGACCCGGTCAAACCGAGCCACAGCCACCCGTACCAGCAGCTGGGATGCGGATTGCCCAAACCTCTGAGCCTGCACAGCCACCGAGCATGATGCCCGGCCAGCCCGGCATGATGCCTGCTGGTTCAGCCATGGGTCAGCACCGCTGCGGGCCCATGATGCAACCAGGACAACCACCCATGGCACAACCTGGAAATCAACCAGGGAATCAACCAGGAAATCAACCAGGGAATCAACCACCCGCATCTCCTCCTCCGGCCAATCCAGCAGCTTAAAATTGGTCTGAGTAAATAACAAAGGCCCCCTCAAAAGAGGGGGCCTTCTGTTTGGACTAATTCGGGTTAATGGCTAATGTCAACATAGCGCTCATCCGCCATACGCCAGCGTTCAGGCGAACGCCAGAGACTGGAGAGCAGGAGTTCACGCATCAGCAAAAACTCTTTGGGCAAGCGATCGTAGAGTTTGTCGAAGAGGCTCTGATGGGAGAGCACTTCTTCTTTCCACATTTCGCGGTTGACCGACATGACTTCATTAAATTGTTCGCGGCTGAAGTCCAGCCCCTCCCAATCGAGGTCTTCGTATTTGGGCATCCAACCCAAGGGACTTTCGATCCCGTAAGCTTTGCCGCGGACACGCTCAACAACCCATTTCAGCACGCGCATATTTTCGCCAAATCCGGGCCAGAGAAACTCGCCATTGGGGCCCTTGCGGAACCAATTGACACAGAAAATGCGGGGAGGATTGGGCGTGTTGCGGCCCATTTCGAGCCAGTGATTAAAATAATCACCCATGTGATACCCGCAGAAAGGCAGCATGGCCATCGGGTCACGGCGCACCAAACCAATAGAAGCACCTTGGGCGGCAGCAGTGGTCTCAGAACCAATGGTTGCGGCCAAATAGACTCCAAAATTCCAATTAAAAGCTTGGTAGATGAGCGGCACAGCCGTGGCGCGGCGCCCGCCAAAGATGAAGGCACTGATCGGCACACCTTGGGGGTTTTCCCATTCTGGGTCAACCGAAGGACATTGGTGAGCCGGAGCGGTAAAGCGGGCATTGGGATGAGCGGCTTTGCGGCCACAACCTGGGGTCCAGGCCTGCCCCTGCCAATCGGTCAATTCTGCAGGTTCTTCTTCCGTCATGCCTTCCCACCAGACATCGCCATCGGGAGTGAGGGCCACATTGGTGAAAATTGAATTGGAACGAATCGAATCCATCGCATTGGGGTTGGAGCCGTACGAAGTACCTGGGGCCACGCCAAAATAACCCGCTTCGGGGTTAATGGCGTAAAGTTTGCCATCTTCGCCGCGTTTGAGCCAGGCGATATCGTCACCGATGGTGGTGACTTTCCAGCCTTTTTCGAGGAAGGATGGGGGGGGAATCAACATGGCAAAATTGGTTTTACCGCAGGCACTCGGAAAAGCGGCGCCCACATAGGTTTTTTTCTGATCGGGGGATTCAATCCCCATGATCAACATATGTTCTGCCAGCCAACCTTCATCTTGGCCCATGGCAGAGGCAATGCGCAGAGCAAAACACTTTTTACCGAGTAGGGCATTGCCGCCATAGCCACTGCCATACGACCAAATCGCCCGCTCTTCTGGAAAATGGACGATGTATTTTTCTTGGTTATTGCAGGGCCACATCACGTCAGCTTGACCGTCAGCGAGCGGCATACCCACCGAGTGCAAACAGGGCACAAATTCGCCATCTTCACCGAGGATATCAAAGACTTTTTTACCCATGCGGGTCATGATGCGCATATTGACCGCCACATAAGCGGAATCGGAGATTTCAATCCCAATTTGGGCAATATTCGAACCCAGTGGCCCCATACTAAAAGGCACCACATAAAGCGTGCGGCCTTTCATACAGCCATGAAAGAGTTTATTGAGAATCCCTTTCATCTCTTTGGGGTCCATCCAATTATTGGTGGGACCGGCATCTTGTTTGCGGCGGCTACAGATATAGGTTTTGTCTTCGACACGCGCCACATCCCCAGGGTCAGAAAGGGCCAAAAAACTATTGGGTCTTTTTTCAGGATTTAGACGCTTAAATGTGCCTTTCTCCACCATTTCTTGACATAAACTGTCATATTCCTCTTGAGATCCGTCACACCAGTGAATGGCGTCGGGCTGACAGAGATTGACCACCTCTTGAATCCAGGCCAAAGCCTCGGCATTGCGGACATAATCGGGAGCTTGAAGATCGATGCTCATAAACGCTAACCTCTCTTTTGTTGCTTGGGGTATGGCAACTCTGCCATTATAGCCCCAAAAAAATTTTTTTCAAAAATTAATCAAACCAACTGACAAAATCCCCCAGAGGCAGCCGCGGAGGCACATAGGTATTAACCAAAGCCTCTGGATCGGGATAACCCACTGTCAGCCCACTGACCAAAATTCGGCCTTGTAGCCCCAAAAAAGCCCGAATCGTCTGACTGTAACTGGTCACGCTGAATTGGGGGCAAGAGGCCAAACCACAACCGACCAAACCCAGCATCAGATTTTGCATAAAAAAGCCCAGATCGAGAAAATTGCCACGTTCGGCATCACTGGGCAAATGAAAAAACAGAGCCACTGGCGCACCAAAAAAGGTAAAATTTTCGCGGTTGTGGGCCAAGCGCATGCGCCGGTCGTGGCGGTCAATCCCTTTGAGTTCAAACAGGCCATAACCACATTCGCGGGCACGTTGCATGAATTCTGCAGAAAGTGGTTCGTTGTGGTAAATATAATCGGGGTCTTCACTTTCACCCTGGTCAAATTTGGCACAAATCAAATCAGACAATGCGTCACGGGACTTTCCACTGACCACCGCCACCCCCCAGGGCTGGGTATTTTTGGAAGAAGGCGCCTCTCCCGCTGCCGCAAGAATTTCTTCTAGCAGCTCACGCGGAACAGGGGTTTGCAAATAGGCCCGCTTGCAGTGACGGGCCCGGATGGTTTCTAAGATGGGATTGTTGGGCATAACTCAACTTTCTTGTGATTCACTCCATTCATTTTAAAGCGATTTCTTTTCAACTGCGTTGATCTGGATCAGAGAATTGACTGAGCCTGCTCAGGTGATTGGATTTCAATCCTGTACCTGTTACTATGCTCTTGTTTTCAAATCCAGTCGTTTCTGTGGAGATTAAAGACATGTATTGCCCCAGCTGTAGTGGTGTTTTGCAAGAAGTATCTGTTCCACCTGTGATGGTGGATGTCTGTGTACAGGGTTGTAAAGGCATTTGGTTTGATCGCGGTGAATTGGAAAAAGTCCTAAACAAATCTCCCGATGTCGATCAACTCATGAACAGCACAGGCTGGGAGGTCAAAGACCCCATTGCCGGAGCGCACAGGGCCTGTCCTCGCTGTGTCGGCACAGGACTCAAAACATTCCAATGGGGCACGCAATACCCGGTTGAATTGGATGTCTGTCCTGGCTGTGGGGGCTATTGGCTGGATGCTGGCGAATTGCTGTTGGTTTCTGAACAAATGAAACAGGGTGAAAAATTGCCCGAAGTTAAGCCTGTGCTCAAACCGGGAATTTCACTTGAAAGCCGAGAGTATTCGACAGGTGAAATCCTGGCCTGGGAAGTGGCCTCAGATGTCGCCCAAACAGCTCTTTGGTACGGACCCGATTTGATCCATGCGGGAGTGCAAGTGGCAGACGCTTTGCCCGCAGCAGGAGATATTTTGCCCGCTGCCGGCGAGGTGCTGTTAAGTTCCCCTGGCGCGGTGCTGGAAGGGGCTGCTGCTGTGATGGAAGGGGCCGGATCGATGGTCAGTGGCCTCGCCGAAGGTGCTGGAGCGGTC
Organism: Candidatus Sericytochromatia bacterium; assembly: GCA_018780035.1. Taxonomy (GTDB): domain Bacteria; phylum Cyanobacteriota; class Sericytochromatia; order UBA7694; family UBA7694. The sequence continues at coordinate 210,708 of JADMKE010000003.1, read as the reverse complement.
GCCGAGGGAGCAGGGGCTGTGGCTGAAGGGTTGGGCGATCTGGTGGGCGGATTCTTTGAGCTTTTGGGCGGGTTGTTTAATTAAATGATTGCGGGCATCGACACGGGAGGCACTTTTACCGATTGCGTGGGTTTTGAACAGGGCCTATTGCGCGTTCAGAAAGTGGTTTCTTGCCCCACCAATCCTGCCAAAGCGGTCTTGATGGGCCTGAACGCCTTGCAAACCGAAAGCCCACTCCCGATTACATCGCTGGTACATGGCACAACCGTGGCCACCAATGCGCTGTTAGAACGCAAATTGGCACGCACAGCCCTGATCATTACCGCCGGTTTCAAGGACCTGCTCAGCATTGGCCGCCAAAACCGGCCCATGCTCTATGCCTTACACAGTCAACTCCCTGCGCCTCTGGTTGGGGGTGAAGACATCTTTGAAATCGACGAGCGCATTGGCAGTCAGGGAGAAATCATTCGCCCCTTGCATCAAACAGAGATCCAAGCCTGTGTGGAAGCGTTGCCCGCTGAGATCGAAGCGGTATCGCTCTGCCTGCTGTTTAGCTATCGCAATCCCTTACACGAACAATTATTGGCAGCAGCCTTGCGCAAGCAGGGCTATCGGGTCTCTGCGTCACATGAAATTTTGCCTGAATACCGCGAATACGAACGCTTCTCAACCACCACGGCCAATGCCTGCCTGATGCCCATTATGCAAAAATATATGGCCTCACTCGTGGCGGGTTTGGGTGAATTGCCCTGCCGCCTGATTCAGTCCAATGGGGGCAGCTTACACCTGAATGAAGTGGCAGACAAACCTGTCAGTTCTGTGCTCTCAGGTCCAGCAGGGGGCCTGATTGGCGCCTGGGAAACGGGCAAACGTCTGAGTGAGACACAGTTATTGACTCTGGATATGGGCGGAACCTCTACCGATGTCGCCCTGCTGAATGGAGAATTGCCCCTGCAAACCGAAGCCGTGATCAGCGGTATTCCTATTAAATTGCCCATGTTGGCCATTCACACCGTGGGTGCAGGCGGAGGCTCGTTGATCAATGTAGATGCTGGCGGAGCGCTGCGGGTCGGCCCAGAAAGCGCGGGTGCGGATCCGGGGCCACTTTGTTATGGCAAAGGCAAAATGCTCACAGTGACTGACGCGCAGGTTTTTTTGGGCCGGATTCCCGCCACATCCAAGCTCGGCGGTCATCTGGCCTTGCAAACCGCTCCCTTGCAGGCGGCCTTTGAAAATCTGGGCCAACAACTGGGCATCTCTGCTCAGGCGGTGGCTTTGGGTGCCCTGATGGTGGCCAATGCACGTATGGAAAGGGCCCTGCGCGTGGTATCGGTCGAAAAAGGCCAGAACCCAGCTGAATTTAATCTCTTTTGTTTTGGCGGAGCAGGGGGGTTACATGCCTGCGAATTGGCCGAATCCCTGGGCATCCCCAAAATTACCATTCCCGCCCATGCGGGGGTCTTTTCGGCCTTGGGTATGCTCTATGCCTCCGAAATCCGCGATTATGCCCGCACGGTTTTGGGCGAAATACACTGGCAGCAAAAAGAGGACCTGGATTTGGCTTTTGAGCGGCTGCGATCACAGGCAGAAGTGGATTTTCAGGCCACCTGGCAGGATTTAAAGCTCCAAGCCAGCCTGGACCTGCGCTATCCAGGGCAATCGTATGAATTAAATCTGCCCTATTCTCCTGCCTCTGAGGCCGACTTTCATGCCTTGCATTTGGAACTACACCATTTTGCCCGTCCAGAGCTTTCACCTGAATTGGTGACCCTTCGCCTGCGTGTCAGCCGGGAATTGCCCCAGCCCGATCTCTTGCCGCCACTGGCTCAGAGCCAAGTTCTCAACGCACTCTTTATTCAAAAAGTGGGCTTTGCCCAAGGTTTGGTTGAGACACCCTTTTACGAACGGTCTCAATTGCCCGCAGACGTTCAAATTACAGGCCCGGCGATCATTCTGGAAGACACAGCCACCACCTTGGTGGCTCCTGGTTGGCGAGCCCGTCTTCATGCCATGGGCCATCTCTGTCTGGAGCAAGATCGATGAATGCCACAGTAGATCCCGTCCAACTTGAAATCTTTAAACACCGTTTTCGCGCCATGGCCGAGGAAATGGGCGCGGCCCTTTGTCGCAGCGCCTACAGCTCGAATATCAAAGAGCGCAAAGATTTTTCCTGTGCGCTCTTTGATGCCCAAGGCCAATTATTGGCCCAGGCCGAACATTTGCCAGTACATTTGGGCTCCATGCCTCTGTCTGTGCAGGCTGCGATCCAGGCCCTGCACTTTGAACCCGGCGACAGTGTCTTGCTCAATGATCCCTTTGCAGGGGGCACCCACTTGCCAGATATCACCATGGTCGAAGCGGTCTTTTTAGACGGCGAAAGCAGCCCGCGTTTTTATGTCGCCAACCGGGCCCACCATGCCGATGTGGGAGGAATGACGCCGGGCTCAATGCCACTTTCGCGTGAAATCTTTCAGGAGGGGCTGCGCATTCCACCGCTCAAGTGGCGCAAAAGGGGACAGGTCGATGCAGATTTATTGGCCTTGATTCTCAACAATGTGCGCACCCCACTCGAACGCGAAGGGGATCTGCTGGCCCAACACGCCGCCAACCAAATTGGCAGCAAGCGCCTGATTGCATTGTGCCAAAGCGTGGGCCCAGAAATGGTAAGCCAACAGGGTGTAGCGCTGCAGGCCTATGCCGCCCGCATGATGCGGGCCGTGATTGCAAAAATCCCAGATGGGGTCTATGCTTTTGCCGATGCCCTCGAAGACGATGGGCAAGGAGCAGGCCCCTTGGTCATTGCCGTCACACTCACTGTTCAAGGTGAAAATGCCAAAGTGGACTTTAGCGGCACGGCTCCCCAAAGCCGGGGCTGTGTGAACACGATTCTGGCGGTCACCCTCTCTGCGGTCTTTTATGTCTTTCGATGCCTGCTCGACAATGAAGTGCCCTCCAACAGCGGCTGTCTGGAGCCGATTGAGGTCATTGCCCCGTTCGGATCTTTGGTCAATGCCCGCTTTCCCTCAGCGGTGGTGGGGGGCAATGTCGAAACTTCACAGCGTCTGGTGGATGTCCTGTTGGGGGCCCTGGCCCAGGCTTTGCCAGAGCTGATTCCCGCTGCCAGCTGTGGCTCGATGAATAATTTAATCATTGGCGGCAGCGCAGGCGATCAGCCTTTTGCCTATTACGAAACCATGGGCGGAGGCCACGGCGGTGGTCCCCTGGGTGCGGGGATTTCGGGCCAGCACAGCCACATGACCAATACCCTCAACACGCCGATTGAAGCTCTGGAATTGGCTTTTCCCTTTCGCGTTTGGCGCTATTGCCTGCGCAGCAATTCTGGTGGAGCGGGGCAATTTCCCGGCGGCGAGGGTCTGGTACGCGAGTTGGAAATGCTCTCACCGGCCTCCGTGACCCTTTTAACTGAGCGGCGGATCTTGGCGCCTTATGGTCTTAATGGCGGTGAAGCCGGTGGTTTGGGAGTCAATACCCTGATTCAGAGGGGCCAAGAGACTCCCCTGCCGGGCAAGGTGCAATTGGAATTGAAGTCAGGGGATCGGGTGCGGGTCGAGACACCGGGCGGCGGGGGCTGGGGGGCTCTCACTCCTTGAGTCAGATCTCATAATGATGCCTGGCTTTCTCATTTGCTCTAGGTAGGTTGGGTTACAATAACTGTGTAGATTTTATTCCTGTTTGCATATTGAATGACCTTTTTCTCAGGGTGTTTTGTGGAATCTTTATTTGACCAACTCAAGCCTGCATTAATTCAACGCTTATTAAACCAATCTGAAATCAGCTCTGAAGACCTGGAGAATTTGCGGGTCGTTCAAAGCTTTCAAGAGGGCAAATCTGGCGCTGAAGTACTTGAGGTTGAAAGTTTTTTGGGGGTTTCCAAAATCGAAGGGCGCACTGTTTTAAAAATCAGCACCCAGAGTCCTTGGCCAGATTATATTTCTGAAGAAGAGCGTTACCAACATCTGAACCAGATTCAAGCCCTGTTTGCAAAATTGGTTTGGAGCACCACTCTAACGGTTTCAAGCGAAACTGGAGAATTGCAAAATTACACTTGCACCTTTTGGCAACGTGCGCATGACCAGCAACCGCTCCATGAAATGAAGCAACTGAATCAACTCACACAAACCGAATTTTCAGCCGCTTTAAAATGTGTGGGGCAACGCCTGGTAGATGCTTTTTCTCTTGATGCACAGTCTTATCTTAGAGATGTTTCTTTTCCCTCCCTTTGTGAAGGTATTTTGGGTTATCGTCTGCATCCCAAACACGGACGCATTTACACCTTTGTTCAAGACCATTTCCAAGTCTCTTGGAAAAAGCCGACCTTTCGCTGGGCAAGTGTTGATTTGCCAGATCCTTATTATTATGCACGGGAAGCCCAAAACCTCAAACTCAGTCGGGTCTATCAAGGTGATATACACGGCGATCTTCATGCTGGTAATATTTTTGCTGTGCTTAAAAATGGGAATGCCCAAGATATTTGCCTGATTGATGCAGGCCTCTCGGCTTCAAAGCAGGTTTTGTTTTATGACCAGGCCTATCTTGAGGTGAGTTTATTGCTGCAATCTGCATTGGCCCAGCAAGAGGCAGAAAAAGACTGGGTGCAATATCTTGGCTGGCTGAGTGACCTTGGCAATTTTGAATTGTCTGACTTGAATCAAAAAAAGGGGCTTGAATCTGAGTATTTGTCACTTCTGATGAAGATTCAAGCTTTGCGTTCATCTTTTACGACTTTTTTAGCCACAAAAAATAGCCTTTCAGCAGACTTACGCAAACAGTATCACTTTCAACAAATCTGTGCAGCCTTAAATTTTTGCAATAAACCTTTGGATCAGATTTCCCAGACTATGTCTTCTGTAGAAAAGAACAACTGTCTGATGCAGGGAGGGGCACAAAGGCGATTTTCTTATCTCTATGCAGCATTTTTCTTAAAAAGTTATTTGGCAAAATATGGTGATGCCCCAGAAATTGTTGACTTGAAACAAACATTGACTCGTGACCCCAGCTATCTTTATAAACTGGAGCTGCGCAAGCGAGATGCTTATGAATCTATCTGGAGAAAGTGGGGAACCCCTGAAACCAATCAACAATTATCAATTGAAGAATTATCTCAGGATTATCTTCAGCTAAGAGCTCTCAAATCATTTAACCGTGTGCCTTCGTCAGTGAGCCATTATTATGCGAATTTTTTTTATCGTTGGATTTTTGTAAAAAAATACCCGAATTGTCAATCTGCAAATGAAAAACTGCAAATGTTGGCAATGTTGGCTCTTGCTGTTCAAGATTCATTTTCTCATTTGTCTGAAGTTTTAAAACAAGATCCTCAAATTGACCTCATGGGTTTGTCAGATGACTTAAAAGGAATAGAACTGTCAAAAACTAATCCAGAAAACAGATTAGATTGGTTCTATTTTGCTTTTCTCTTAATTGAAGATAGCCTGTTCTTGGAAAATGAAGCGCTTTTTTCTGAGTGGATCAAAAGAGTTGAAAATGCAGTTAATGATCTTTCATTAATTAAACATGAAAAATTAGCTTCGATATATAATCAAATTCAATATTACAAAGCTATTAAATTTGCTTTAGATCAAAAAATTGAATCACTCAAAGAGCACTTAGAACAATGGAAACCAGAAGAAGATGACTGGATTGATGCTGAATGGTGCATTAAAAAAGCCTTTTTAAATACCACATTGTTTAAGCGAAATTATCAAGAGGGGTTTGATTTTTTAGATTCAGTACTCTCCCAAGCGGATAAATGGCCTTTTCAGGAACAAATGTACTTTTTTGAGGGCTATGATTTTATTGAAAAGTCCTTCAGACACTATTATGATCCAATTGCCTACATTGGCGGAGAAAAAAAGAAAGAATTAAATCTCCAGGGGTTTGAAACATTTCAAACTTATCTGGAAAAAAATATCATTCCAGATATCGAGAAAAATAATCCTTATTTCAATCAGGTTCGTATCTTTTTAAGCGGACAAGATATTCACGTTACCAGACGCAATGCTTCCTTGAATGCAATGCTTTTATTGTTTCAATTGGGATTTATGCCACAGGTTTTTAGACTTCAATTGATTTCTCATGAAACCTGGTATCGGGTGAATCTTTATTTATTTAAGGAATATCTCCAATTCTCTTTTTTCTATCTTTTGAGATATTTAACTGTCAATGAAATAGATGCAGAATGGGTTAGAACTCAACTACATAAGGGTTTATTTGTTTACAACAATGAGAGCATTAATGAGAAAATATTTTCTTTGACTCTTTCAATTTATAAACACCTCCGTGGTGAAGATAATCGCTTGTTGATGCTGATTGTCGCTGTGTTATCTGAGTTTATTCTGCAGATACCTGAAACATTTTGGAATGAATTTTTTTGGGATATTTGGACTACATTTAATCATATAGAACATAGAAATGTACTGTATTCTCAATCCAAACAAGGTCCTTTTTTCATAATTAAAAATTCGCTATCGCGGATCACTGACCCCGTTCAACTCGAAGAATGTTTGTATGTTTTATTAGAAACAGATGGGGATTTGGATGCGGATTATTATATAAGGCCCCAGCTTTTATATGAAATCACTAAAAATGCCCTTTATAAATCCATTCCTTTAAATGAGCGATTAATAGCCAGAGTCAATGATTTGGTGGATAAAACATCTGATTTAAAAATAGCTTATTATGCTTTTGCAAAATTAAGATTGATTGAGGATAGGTTCTTAAATAGCTTACACAAAGAAAAAATAGCGTCTCATATTCAATTTTACACAGACTTTCCTAGCTTCTTCAGAAGTACCTTTGCCTTATTGGTTTTGTATACTTCTGCTTATCCTGAAGCAAGAAAAAATGTACATAAATTAATTGTTGAAAATGGTAGAAGTATTTGGTCAACAGGGATTGAAAAAAATAAAGGTGGTTGGGCTAAACATCATTTTGGTGAGGGTTCATTAAAATTACATGAATACAAATACAAACAATATACCTTTCCCCAAGGACTGCGATTCAACCAAACAGAGATTTTAGAGTTGTATCAAGCTTTAAAAGCTTCTATTCAGGAATTCAAACAAAGCCCTTTTGCTCCTTCTCAAACCCAACTATCGACTCGGTTCATTTTTATGAGTGGACTTGATTTTTCACTGCTCAAAGAAATGAATTATTTTTTAGATGACTATGCTGATATCCTTAAAATGGATCCAGACTACCGAACTTTAAAAGAGGAAATTATGGCTGGAATTCAAGAACATGCCCCTTCTTCAGGACGACATTTTGATTTAACTTCCGATAACCCAAATACAGTCCAAGAAGGTATTTCTCATTTAAGAGAGATGTTGTTGGAACACGATTTTGAGAATTTTACAGATTATTGGTCAACTCTTCTAAGTAAAATTCTTCTTCAACAAGAACCACTTTTACATACTTCTTTAGAGTTGATGTCATACTGGTTGGTGTATTACAGACAAGAAGAAGCTTTAAAATCATCTCTTTTTCAAAAATTTTACTCTCAAATATTAGACAAATATAGGACGTATTATAGTCCTGACTCTGATTATATAGAAAAGATTGAGTTAGCCTTGGTTAAAATTTCTATGGTTCTTTGCTCTTGGGAGAAAAATTCAACTGACATTGATTATTTTTTGAATTTGAGAAATACAAGTAAATATGAAAGTGTTAAAAATTTATCAAAGCTTGATTATCAAGATACCTACAAACCTGAAGTGTTTCCTGCCGTTATTGACTTTTTAAAAAATGTTCAAATTACTGACTTTTTTCTGAGTGAAGTTTCCATTCAAGGCTTTAAATCCTTTTCGAATCATCAAAGTATCAGCATTGATCTACAAGATATTAATGTTTTGATTGGTGCCAACGGAGCAGGGAAAAGCAGCTTCTTTAAATTTTTAGAATTTGTTCAAGAATTCTCTCAATGGCCAATGGACAGTTTAAATGTAACAAAGGGTTCAATTAGCGATTTTCTTTATTATGGCATTAAAAATACCGATTCCCTGAGTGGCAGTTTGATTTTTAGCAAAAGTGAGCAAGAAAGCCTTTCTTACAATTTTCAATGCAAACTAACTGAAGATTTTAAATATTTTTACTTTGAGTCTGAACGCATTACTTTGTCTTTATTGGACCAAAACTCAATTCTGTATGAAAGTCAGAAACCACAATCCGACTCGGTTCTTTTTACCCATGCAACACAACCATGGGCAAAAATGTTGCGCGAATTGTTAGGCTCATTGGAACGTATTCATATCCCAGATACATCTCTTTCCAGCAAACTCAGAGATGAAGCTAACCTTTATGATAATAAACAATTGGCCTCAGATGGAAAAAATTTAGCGGCCTTTCTCTATGCCCTAAAAAATTCACCAGAAGAGGAAACTCATTACAAACAGATGATTCGTCTGATTCGTCATGCCTTTCCTCAATTTCAAGAATTTGTGCTTGAACCTAATTTTGAAGATGCCAAAATTCAACTTCAATGGCGAGAAGAGGGTTCTGAATACATCTTTGGAGCCCATCAGGCTTCAGATGGCTCATTGCGTTTTATGGTGCTCACCGCACTCTTGATGTCTCCTCCTCACCGCTTGCCACGGATCTTAATTCTCGATGAGCCAGAACTGGGACTTCACCCAAAGGCTTTGGCAACCTTAGCCAATATGATCAGTTTGGCTTCGCAACATTGCCAAATTTTAATCGCCACCCAATCCAGTGAGTTATTAGACCATTTCGAAGCGGATGATCTCGTGATTGTGGATCGTACCCGTTTTGATCTACAGGCCAATGAGATGAAAGACAAAGCCTTTACTGTGATGACCCGTAAAAATTCTGAAGAATTGGCGCTGTGGTTAAAAGACTATACACTCAGTGAACTCTGGAACAAGAATGTGCTGGGGGGTAAGCCATGACTTGGAAACGTCTACATATTCTGGCAGAAGGGCCCACAGAAGAACAATTTGCCAATGATGTGATTAAACCGCATCTCTATCAATATGCGGTAAATTCCTCAGTTCAATGCATTGTAACCAAACGTCTACGACAAGGTCCTGACAAAAAAGGTGGTTTAACTGATTACAGAAAGGCGCGGGAACATCTCGTTCGTTTGATGAATGAACATAAGGATACGAATTGTTTTTTTACGACGATGTTCGACATCTATCACATGCCATCCTCAACTGAGCCAGAAAAAAGTTTTCCTGGTTATGCAGAGGCCATGAGAGAAATAAAAACATCTCATTTTGAAAATGGCTTAACCATTCTGGCTCAAAAAATGAAAGAAGATCTTCAGCCTGAGGTCCCAAGAGTAGATCGACTACTTCCTTATTTTCAATTACATGAATTTGAGGCTTTGATTTTTGTAGATCTCAGCTATCTCCGATTCCATTATCCGGTGGTGTGTGGCGATCTGCAATTAGAGCGGCTCGAACAAGCCTTACAATCTGCTCAAGGCGATCCCGAAAAAATCAATCATGAAAACGGGCCAGCATCCAGAATCATCGAACAAATTAAAACCTACAGAAAACCTACGGGAGCCATGATTGCCCAAGATATTGGTTTATCTGCACTCAGAGAAAAATGTCATTATTTTAATCTTTGGCTCACATCCCTTGAAAAATTGTAAAGATGACAGGCTCTCCCTCCTGACCTACTTGGCTTGAGGTCATACACTTGGGTACCATAGGTAGTGGTACGCCCTGGGCCTGGTTCCAGACAGCTTATTCCCAATAGAAGCAACTGTCCGAATTGAAATCCAGACGCCCACAGATTGAAAATATGCACATTATCTTGTTTAAGTCCAAGCGCTCTCTCAAGCGGTCTTTGAATAACGCTTTACAGCGCTCTTCCTGGCTTCCTCTCGGCCTCATATTGCTCACTTTTGTCGCTTGCGCCCCCGAAGAAGTCAAACAATACCGGGTTGCAAAAGTTTCAGCAGCCCCCGCCCTGGCGCTTTCAAATGCCTCAGTTGATGCCTCTGCAGAGGAAGGTCTGAGTTATACGGCCCCTGCCGATTGGCAAAAAATGCCCGCAGGTGGTATGCGCAAACTCTCATTCAGCCTCAAAGGCGGGGGGGATTTCTCGCTGGTCACCCTGCCAGGCAATGCCGGCGATCTCAAAGGCAATCTTAACCGCTGGCGCGGCCAAGTGGGCCTGCCTCCGCTGGAAGATCCCGCTGAGATTGCCAAAAGTGTCAGGGCTTTTAAAGTTTCTGACAGTGAAGGCATTGCCCTCGAACTCTATGCCCCCGAAGGCCAACCCGACAAAGCCATGCGCGTGGTGCTGGTCGAAAAAGAAGGCGCCAATTGGTTCTTTAAACTGGCAGGCCCACGTGAATTGGTCAAGGCCCAGGCCAAAGCCTTTGAGACCTTTCTGGCCTCTGTCAAAATTAAAGCAGGTGCCTCAGCCCAAATGCCCGCAATGCCTGAGGGACAGGCCATGCCTGGTCAGCCGCCGGTTGCTCCCAATTCGGCACCCAATTCAGATCCCAATTCAGACATGAACGCGCCAGGTTTACCCAAAATGGAACCCCAGGCCACCAACACAAAACTCACCTATACCCTGCCCGCCAGCTGGAAAGAAAAACCTGCAGGCAATATCCGTGTGGCCTCGTTTGAGGTCAAACAGGGCGAAGCGATTGGCGATGTTTCGATCGTCAGTTTGGCCGGTGATGGCGGCGGTCTGCTCAACAATACCAACCGCTGGCGCAAGCAGCTTGAAATGGTGCCCACCGATCAAGCGGGCCTCAAAAACGCCGTCAAAGACATTCAAATTGCCGGTCACAAAGGCTATTTTATGGCGCTTTACAGTGGCATGGAGGGCCAAGGCATGTTGATTGCCATGGTCGAACAGGGAGGTCAAACCTGGTTCATTAAAATGGTCGCCCCGGCCAAATTGATTCAAAGCCAAGAGAACGACTTTCTGGCCTTTGTGAAGTCGCTCGCCTTTCATGACACTTCCCCCAATCAGAGGCAAGCCACATGATTGATGCACCTGCCGCTCCCTTGGCCGAAAAAAAACGCAAGCCCAAAACGCCCCTGCAGCAGTTGTTGGCTTTCTTTGGTTCACTCGAACTGACTGTCACCCTGCTGACGCTGAGTATTTTGCTGATCTTCTTTGGCACTTTGGCCCAGATGGATCAGGGTATCTGGACCGTGGTCAAAGACTATTTTCGCTCTTGGCTGGTCTGGGTCGATTTTCAGATTTTCTTTCCCCGCGACCGTGCCGTACCAGGTGCCCTGCCTTTTCCCGGCGGAAATACCCTGGGCTCATTGCTTTTGATCAATTTAATGGTGGCCCATGCTCAGCGCTTTAAGCTCAGCAAACAAAAAATTGGTCTCTCCGTGATTCACGCAGGCCTGATTCTCCTCTTGGTGGGAGAAGGTTTAACCGGCCTTTATGCCGACGAGAGCAATATGACAATCGACGAAGGCGGCTCTGCCAACTACAGCGAAGACATTCGTCACCCGGAATTGGCCTTTGTTGATAGCAGCGATGCCAAAACGGATTTGGTCACGGTGGTGCCCGAGAGCCAATTGCGCAGTGGCAAACGGATACAATCGCCGCAACTGCCCGTGGATATTCAGGTAGATGCCTATTACAAAAATTCTGTCTTGGAAAAAGATCCCTCGGGGGCTGGATTTAAAGCCAAACAGGCCCCCGAGATCAGTGGAACCCAATCGGCAGAAGGCGGCATCGACATGCCCACAGCCCTGGTCACGCTCTTTCCCAAAGGCAGCGACAAGGCCCTGGGCAGTTATACCACCTCGGTGTGGCTCAAAAGCAGCAATGACATCGAAGTCAACGGCAAAAAATATGCTCTCAATCTGCGCTTTGAACGCAGTTACAAACCCTATACCTTTTACCTCAAAGATTTCCGCTTTGACCGCTATCCCGGCACGGAAATCCCCAAAAACTTTGAAAGCACGGTGCGGATTGTCGATACCGAACACAAAGTCGACCGCGAAGTGAAAATTTGGATGAACCACCCCTTGCGCTACCGGGGAGATACCTTTTACCAGGCCTCTTACAAACCCGATGAGTCGGGCACTGTCTTACAGGTAGTCAAAAACCCCAGTTGGTTGATTCCCTATATCTCCTGTATTTTGGTGACCCTCGGCCTGCTCCTGCAATTTGGCTTTTCACTTTCCCGCTCGCTCAAACGCCGCGCCAAAAGGAGTGCCACATGAAAGCCCTGGAAAAATACCTACCGCTCTTGCTCGCTTTGATCTGTCTTTTGGCTTTTGGCCGCAGTATGGTCGAAAAACCCTATGCCAAACAGGCTTTTGATTTAAATGCCTTTAGCCAATTGCCCGTTTTGCACAAGGGCAGGGTTCAGCCCTTGGATTCCTTTGCCCGCAACAACCTGCTTTTTATTTCGGATAAACAGATTTACAGCGACAGTGAAGGCAAAAAGCAACCCGCTGTTCAGTGGTTGGCTGAAATTATGAGTGGCCGCCCTGAGTCGCGCCAGCACAAGATCTTCCGGATTGAACACGATGATGTGCTCTCTTTGATGGGGCTCAAGCCCCGCGAAGGTCTGCGCTATTCGTTGGATGAATTGGCGCCCAAATACCCGGCCCTGATTCAACAGGTGCAAATGGCCTTTCAAAAGCCCGATGCCAGCCGCGATTTGGTTGACGCAAAAACGATTGAACTCTACGAGCAACTCGAAGTGTTTCGCCAGATCATGGCCTTTGAAATCCCTTTGGTCTTGCCTGCCTTAAAAGCCGAGGGCAATGATTGGCTGCCGCTGGGTGGAGAAAAAAGCGACCTCAACCGCAGCAATTATGCCAATGCCTGGTATAAAAGCCTCAAGGCCTACCAAAACAACGATATTTCCCTGTTTAATGCCACCACCGCTGAATACCTTCAGGGCCTCAAAAGCTCACACCCATCGCTTTTCCCCAAATTACAAATTGAGCAACGCTTCAATTTGAGCATGCCCTTTTACCAGGCCATGGTCCTGTTTGTGCTGGCCTTTTTGCTCAGTGTCTTTGGCTGGATGTTTTGGGGCACCGCCTTGAACCGTTCTGCCTTTGGCTTGGTCGTGATCGGTCTCGTGATCTTTACAGGGGCGCTGCTGACGCGCATGTATTTGCAAGGCCGCCCACCTGTCACCAATTTATACTCTTCAGCGATTTTTGTCGGCTGGGTTGCGGTTCTCATGGGTCTGGGGGTCGAGTGGTTCATGAAAAACGGCTTTGGCACCATCATGGCATCGATCACGGGCTTTTGTGCCCTTCTGGTGGCCCACAATCTCGGCAGTGGGGGCGATACCCTCGAAATGATGCGAGCAGTACTCGACACCAATTTCTGGCTGGCCACCCATGTCACCACCGTGACCATGGGCTATTCCGCCAGCTTTTTGGCTGGGTTCATGGGCCTGATCGTGATCATCATGGGGGTCTTGACCCGCAAATTGGACAAAAATCTCTACACCAAGATCTCAGCGATGATCTACGGCACAGTGGCATTTGCCACCCTGTTTAGTTTTGTCGGCACCGTGCTGGGTGGCATCTGGGCCGATCAGAGTTGGGGCCGCTTTTGGGGCTGGGATCCGAAAGAAAACGGCGCAGTGATGATCGTGCTTTGGAATGCCATTATTTTACACGCCCGTTGGGGGGGGCTGGCCAAAAAACGCGGAATTGCACTTTTGGCCATTGGGGGCAATATTGTCACGGCCTGGTCGTGGTTTGGCGTAAACATGCTGGGAGTGGGTTTGCACTCTTACGGCTTTACCGATAAAGCCTTTGTGGGCTTAGCGGGATTTGTGGGTCTGAATTTGCTTGTGATCTGGTTGGGCACCATCCCGGAAGAACATTGGCGCAGTTTTAAAGGCCCACAGGCAAATAAGAAGGAATCTCTGAGCGATGTCCCACTGAAATGATCATTTCGCCTTTTTAGTTCGCTGCTGTTATAATTCCAACTGAGGAAAACGCAATTTCATGGATCTCAAAGCCCTCTTAAAAACCCACGAACAGGTTGCCAGCAAACGCAAAGATTTGGGTGCTCAGGCCTGTGAACAAGGTTATAACTTGTTGGTCAGAGCAGAACAAACTGGGTTTAAAGATAAATCTCTGCTAAAGTCTGCTTCAGATGCTTTTATTCGTGCAATTCGCCAAGAACGTGGCAATGCCGAATCTTATGTTGGATTGGGCTATTTGCTTCTGTTGATTTCCGACTTTGAAGGCGCAGAAAAACAACTCAAGGCGGCCCTGCAATTTGCGCCAGATAACGCTGATGCCAAATCCCTGCTGGAGTTTAGCCAACACAAGCGCCTGGGCCTGCCACTGAAATCCGTGCAACCCGAAACAGAAGAGTCTGAACAAATGTTCGTTCAGTTTGTTGAACGCATACAAACTGCAACCCAAAAAGCCAAGGCCTCTCAGCTCAAACAACCCATGCTGGACACGGCGCAATTGCAAATTTTGGTCAAAGATCATGGCGAATCCCAATGGCGTTACCAACAATTGGAGCAAGAATTGGCTGAATTGGATCTGTCTTTGCCTGCTGATTCGCTGAAGGGACTGTTAAACAGCTTTGCCGATCTGCTGCGCCATCAGACCAAAATGATTCAGACCTCTTTGAACTTTCAGAAGTTGGAGCAGGCCTTGCTAAAGCAAATGGAACGGGTAAGGGACAGCATCGTCAATTTACCCCATTTGCGCAGCAAAGAGGCGATCCAGGACTTTGAGCAGAATACCCTCGAAGATCTGCTTGACCACTGCGATCAACTGGCAGATCAACTGGATTCGATTTCCGATCAAGGCCATGATATCCGTTCACTCGAAAGACAATACGAGACCTTGGTCGAGATGATTGAAAACCTGCAGGAACAGATCGACGGTCTGATCGAACAGGGCTTTTAGGGCCGCGCCAGCCCATTCATTAACATATCCAGGGTTGATTCCAGTAAGTCTTCAGGCTTATCCGCTCCCAAATTGTCCCATTTTAATTGTTTATTGACCAATAACGAAGTAAAGCCATGAATTTGACTCCAAAAAGTCAAAGCAATCAATTCAGCGGGTGCTTTTTTGAGTAGCTTAGCATTGATCGCCGCTGTAATCGCTTCAACAAAATACAAAAAGGTATCTTCAGTGGCCTGAGACAAATGGGGATAGAGGGCTTTGTCTTCAATCGCAGAGCCAAACATCAAGGCAAAATAATCGGGGAATTCAAGTCCAAACTGACAATATACCCTGGCTTGGGCTTTGAGTTTTTCCAGAGGTTTGCTTTCAGGCAGAGCAGCCAAGCGCAGTGACATTTTTTCAAAGCCCCTCGCGGCGACCGCGGCAATCATCTCCTGTTTGTCCGCAAAATGGCGATAGGGAGCGGCAGGGCTCACCCCCACAGCCTGAGCAATCGCTCTCAGACTCAGACCCTGTACCCCTTTTTGGGTCACACATGCCAAGGTGGCTTCAAGCAAGGCTTCATACAAATCACCATGGTGATAGGGTTTATCTGCCACCGCTTTTTTTAAACGCAGGGAGCGGGGTTTGGGGACTTCAGTTCCTGACACAATCGGTGCCAAAGCCGAAAATTGGGCCAATTGTTGATCCATGAGCTGAGAGAGCGTATCCAACTCTTGATCATTGATGTGAGGAGGGAGAGATTTTTTGGCTTTAACCACGGGTTCCTGATAATGCCAGGCTTTGGCATGCGGCCTGCAGGGTGTTTAAAAGCAGGCATGAAATGGTCATCGGTCCCACCCCCCCCGGCACGGGAGTAATCCAACTGGCTTTGGGGGCCACACTTTCAAAATCCACATCTCCACAGAGTTTGCCCTCGCTGCGGTTCATTCCCACATCGATCACAACGGCACCCGGTTTAACCATCTCTGCGGTCACCAATTTGGCTTTGCCAACAGCAGCCACAATAATATCTGCCTGTAAACAGAGTTCGGCCAGATTGGGTGTGCGGGAATGGGCAATGGTCACGGTGGCATGTTCCTGCAAAAGCAATAAAGCCATAGGTTTGCCCACAATATTGCTGCGTCCAATCACCAGAGCTTGTTTACCCAGCATGGGAATCTGCTGGCTTTTGAGCAAATGCATTACCCCCAAAGCCGTGCAGGGCACCAAATGGGGAGTGCCATTAAAGAGATGGCCGGCGTTGATGGGATGAAAGCCATCCACATCTTTTTCAGGGGCCACAGCTTCGAGCACCTGGGTCACATCTATCTGAGCAGGCAAAGGCAATTGCACCAATATACCGTGAATATCTGACCGTTGATTGAGCACCTGGACCTGTTCCAACAGTGCTTCCTGGGAGATATCTGCTGGCAAATAGACCATTTCCGAGTAAAAACCCACCCGTTGACAGGCCTGCTCTTTGCGTCCCACATAAATTTTTGAAGCCGCATCATCGCCAGCCATAATCACAGCCAAACCAGGTCGGATGGACAGGCGTTCCACTTCGTTTTTCAGGGACGCTTCCAGCTCGGCAGCAAGGGATTTGCCATCGAGCAGGGCCATTATTCAATCCACCAATTGGCGCTATTCCAAGTTGCTCCCATAAAGGGATTGGGATAATAATTATGCACCTTTTTTTTACTGGCTTCGAGTACCGTGTCGTGATAAAGCGGGATGGCTGGCAAACGCTCGCTCAAGACCGCAGCCAATTGAAAATAGAGACGCCGCTGTTGATTGAGATCGCTGGCATTTTCCAGTGACTGCAGCAGGCTATCGGCCTGATAATCGACAAAACGGGTGAAATTATTGCCTTTGGGGGGCACCTGACTGGAATGCCAACGCTTAAAAGAGGTTTCGTCGGGATGGCTGCTCCAAGAAGACAATGCCAATTCGTAATGCCCGCCGGGCAACAATTCACCGATCAACATTTCTTCGGGCACAGGTTTGAGTTCGAGTTTGACCCCAATTTGGGCAAAGGCATCACGCAGATAGCTGCCTACCAATTGGTGGGACTTATTGCCGTTGACCATCGCCAAAGTCAGGGTCAAGGCCTCACCATTTTCATTATAACGCTGGCCAGCCCCTTTGGGGCTCCAACCGGCTTCATTGAGGAGTTTGGCAGCATGGGTGGGGTTAAAATTATAAAAGCTGGAGCTGCGCTCGTTGTACTTCCAAGAGTCTTGTGGCTGATCGCTCCAAGCAGGTTGGGCCAAGCCAAGCAAACGTTCGCTGATCGCTTTGCGATCAATGGCGTAGGCCAGGGCCCGTCTCACGCGCAAATCCGCCAATACAGGTTGCTTGATATTGATTTCGATATGTTCAATTCTGCCAGTATTGCGCAGGTGCAATTCCAGTTCGGGGTTTTCTTTGAGGTAATCATAAGAAACGATCGACATGCCTTGAACGATGTCGGCCCCCTGAACCCAATCAACCACACCCGGAATGGCGCGGTAGCCTGTCTCTTTGAATTGGTAGCGAATTTGATCCAAATTGGGTTTGGCGCGGTGGTAAAGTGGGTTGGCATCAAAGATGGCCATCTCCCCTTTTTTCCAGTCTTTTAAAACAAAAGGCCCAGAACCCACAGGATGACTGTTCCAGGGATGATCTTCGGCAAAATCCCAGTATTTGCTGCGGAACGAATGTTTGGGCAGAATATGTTGGAAGAGGTTGTAATATTCGGGGTAGGTTTCAAAAAAAGTCACCCGAATGGTTTGGGGGTCCACCACTTGAACTTGGCGAATCTGCTCGTAACCAGGGGTAGGGGGGTATTTAAAGCGAGGATCGGTATGCGCCATCCAGGTGAATTGCACATCTTCAGCGGTGAGGGGGTGGCCATCATGCCAAAGCAAATGCGGCCGCAGGGTATAGGTCACTTCCATTTCGCCGTTGGGCAAATTGCGAATCATGCCATTTTGGTAGGTGGGCACAACAGTTAAAAGATCGGGTTCGAGCTGGGACTGGCTGTTGCGCCGAATCAAGCTGCTGAAGATCAAATTATAGAGTTCACGGGCCGCATCGCTGTTTTCAAAGACAGGATTGAGCAGGGTGGGTTCTCCCACAGAGACAATCCGCAAAACGCCTCCCCGTTGCAGGGCTTGAGCCGATGGGGCATTGGGTACCCCGAGACAGATCGCGGCGGCCAAAAGGCCTGAAAGAAACTTGATTGAATGGCGCATATACAATTACCTCACTCCTGCATTAAACGGCTTCAAAGGTGGGATGCCCAAAGACCTGGGACCATTTTTGCGCTTCGTATTTTAAAACGCGGGCATGTTGGGTATCGGCCAGATACAAACGGCCCTGGCTATCAAAAGTTATATCAAAAGGGTGGGACAAATTCTGTAATTTTGGATCCAGTTTGGGCAAAGGGGCTGAGATTTCGCCCTCTTTGAGGTTCAATACCCGGTTATTAGCGGTATCAGCCAGCCAAAGTAGACCTTCGGCATCTATTGCTGCGCCGTTCCAACAAAAGGGGTAATTCTCGTCATCGAGACTTATGCCCGCAGGCAAATCCAAGGTTTTGAGCCACTCACGGGTTTCACTGTGATAAACCTGGACTTTTTCACGATCATAGAGATACAGCCGTTTGGCTTTGTCCACGGCCAGCCCACAATAATAATTTTTGCCGCTCTGGGGCATGGTGGTATTGTTGCCAAAGGCCCCTTCATGAAAGCCTTCGGCATTAAAGACGTGAATGCCTTCCAGGTGCAAATAGAGGACAAAGAGCTGGTTTTGGGCATCAACAGCCAGCGAAATGGGGCGCAGTGGACGGTCGGATGCGGGAGCCTGATAGGTCTTGAGCAGCTTCCAATCGGGGCTGAAGACCCCAATGGCATCTCGATTGCCTGCCAAATAGATATGGCCATTGGGTCCGACACAGAGATCCGAGAGTTCCCAGCGGGCCTCGGGATGCAAAAATTGCCCCATGGCCAATTGACGTTCACTGATACCGCGTTCAAATTTGCCTTTGGCATCAAATTGGAAGATCAGGCGGTTATAATTGTCGAGCAGATAGAGCTGATCTTGGGGGCCGGTTGCCAAGGCAACCAAACGCAGAGAGGCTTTTCCTCCCTCCCAAGCATACAAACGATCAAAGAGCAAAAAGTCAAAATCGAGCATTTCTGCACTGACAGCATCTGAAGAGCGGGTGGTGCTATGTAAAAAGTCTGGGGCCTGGGCAGCCTCGCAGGCCTTGGCAAATGCGGCAGCCGCCGCCTGCAAATCTGATTTTTGGCGCAGGCGCTCCTGGGCCAGGAGCCGCCAAACCCGGGCAGTATCGGCACCAGAGCTGGGCAGAGTGGGAGCCAAAGCCTCCAATTGACCTAAAGCGGCCGCTGCTTGGTTCTGGGCCAGGGCCAAAAGAGCTTGTAAATAAACCGCATCGGCTTCTTGGGCGTTGAGCTTGAAGCTACGCTCCAGACAGCGCTGAGCACAGCTTGCATCTTTGTTGCGAATGGCCAGTTCGGCACAGGCCAAGAGATCATTCTGGCTGGATTTGGCATCTTCTGTGCGTTTGCGATAGAGGGCAAATTGGGCTTCTTCCCATTTTTGCAGGTCCTGAGGGTCCGCGGCGGCGGCGGTGAATTCAGGGGACTGATAGGCAAGGCGGCTGCTCATAAAAAACTCAGGCTCTCCTCAGACGTACTCTCATATGAGGTATCACTAAAATCAAGGGCATTATACCACACCCAGAGGTCTTGGCTAAGGCCCTAAAAACAGGCTTTTGAGAGCGTTAGAGTAGCGTGCTCTGACTGAAATTGCTGGGAGATCGCTTGTGCAGCGACAAAACATGCAATTGTACCTGGGAGTCGGGAAACAGGTGCTGTAGATAGGTCAAATGCTGCCGGGCAGGCTCAGCTTCTTCAAAGAAACGGTCCCGCATAAGTAAGCCATTTTGCTGATAAGTGATCAGAAATACCTGTTCTTGTATGTGAGTCATGCCTTGTCCTGAACACCAGAGTTATTCTATTCATAGCAGAAAGGCAACAAGGTTTTCCAGGCAAAAGGGATTAAGCTTATGCTAAATTTAATCTTTAAACATTCTTTTACGCTTATTTAATCTATAATTAACCATAATTTGGCCAGATTTTTGTTGCAGTCTCCGATAAAATAACTGTGATTTAGAGTTTAGTTCGATCAATAGCTTAAAATAGAGAGAAAAAACAATGTCAAATTTTGCCATTTCAAACCAAACACCTTTGTTCACTTCCCCTACCCCTGTAAATCCCAAAACAGAAAAACCCGTCATCAACGCTCAAACCACTTCGGCAGCCTCATTAAACAAAGATGACATTCAATTCTCAGGCAAAAGTGCGGGTAAAGTCGCAGCAGTCTCTCTGTTAGGGGGGGGTGCTATTGCCGGTGCAGGCGCGCTTTTGATCCATTCAGCTAAATCTTTGACAGGAACGGGCGCTTTTGGAGCAACCTTTGCAGGCATTGCCTTGCTGGGTGTCGGTGCGTTAACCGCTGTCGGCGGCGGAATTGGTGGCACTGTTGGTGCCGCTTACGCTGATTCAAAAGGTTCTGGTGCAGCCTTGGGCGCTGCGGTCAGTGGCGCACTTGCTGGCGGAGCAGCCTTCGCAATTACCCGAGACATCAAAACTGCTGCCATGTTTGCAGCTCCAGCAGCCTTGGTCGGTGGAGCTGGTGGCTATTGGGGTGCAAAATAATCTTGCGATTTAGTTTTTACTTATAATTATTTGGGGCTTCGGCCTAATTAACACAGGGGCTTCGGCCCCTTGTTTTGTCTCTGGGCATGGATCGGTTACGATGTAGGGATACAAATTTGAGCCCAAACTAATTTAGCTGATGAGGTCTTATGCCCAAGTCTCTTTTTGCCACTCTCTTGCTTCTGTCCGGTTTCATTGCACAGCCTGTCTGGGCGGAGTCGTATGATGAACCTCTCAACGAACAGCCCAGCCCCAGTGCTTCGCCGACGTCTTCCCCCCAGCCAGAACCCACCCCAGTCAGCGCAGAAGAATCCCATGAGCCCGTGATGCGGACCTATGGCCGGATTGGCTATCAGATTGACCTCTTTGGCGAAAAACTGACGCTACCCAGCACCGAATTGGGTGAAATTACCGCGGGGGGGGTGGTCTATCACGAGCCCCGGATTGGCGGTATGTACCGTTTTAAAGAGGGGACTCTCAAAAACGCCTATGTCTTTATGGACTATACCTTTCTCTCTCAACCTGTCAAAAACCAGCGCACAGGGGATCAATTTGGGCGCTATACCCATTTTCTCGATGCTGGTGTGGGCTATTTTTTCAAGCTTTTAAAAGACCGAATTGAATTGGCACCGTATCTGGGCATGTCTGCCCAATTCAATCACAACGACAAAACCATTGACGATAAATCGGTCTATTACCATGTCAACCAAAACCGATTGGGGTTTGGGCTGGGCACCCAATTGGCCGTGCGCTTTGACGATACCCTGCCCTTTCCGCTCTTTCTCTTTGTCAATCTGGCGGCGTATCCCTTTACTCCGGTTTTAACCGATTCCACCACTGCCAATTTTCCCAGCAACATGAGTATTTTTCATCTGGGTCTGAGCTGGTACGGGCGCTTTTTGCCCTATCTCGGTGGAGAGGTCGGCTTTCGCCAGCAATTCCATCTCGGCAGCGGCGGCAGCGCCAATTTCAGCGCCTCTTGGAGTGAATTTTTTGCCACCGTCCGCTTTGAACCCGAGATCTTTTTGCCCTAACGTAAACCCAAAAGAGGGCTTTGATTAAGCACTCAAACTGCCTGCCGCATTTTGCGGAAATGGTAACTCATCATCATGGCTGAGCCAATTGCCAGAAGTGAAAAAGCCGTGAGAATCCCAAAGACCTGCGGCCAGCCGAGGATGTCAGAGAGCAAACCGGCCCCCCAGGTGGCCAAGGCCCCGCCAATATAACCCACGCCGTCGATCAAACCTGTGCACGAACCCGCGCCTTTGGAACCGGCAATGTCCAAGGTCAGACAACCGCTCGACATGGAATAGGGCCCCAGCAGAAAAAAACCACTCAATCCCAGCATGATCACCACCATCGTGTGGCCACTGCTGCCGCTGCCCGAGATCAAGGTAATACCCAACATACTCAAAAATAGACCCACCAGCATCACGGCCATGGCTTTGGCGCGGTCGCCGTGGGGGGCATATTTATCTGTATACCAACCCAAAAGCACGGTGCCCAAACAGCCCAAAAATGGAAAGACCGCCGATTGAAAGATGGCGGTGGTCGAACTCATACCGATATCGACCAAAAATTTGGGTGTCCAGAAAAAGAAGATCGAGCGCAAAAAGGTTGTGATAAAAGAATAGACCAACAAGTGGCGAAAGACCGGCATTTTCAACAACGAGAAAATAATCTGGCTGACTTTAAGATCTACTTGGTCTTCGAAATTGGCCAGGGATTTTTTTTCGGGGTTGTCCGAGCCAAATGAGGCACCGGGAATCACATCGCCCGGTGCTTCTTTTGAGGCAAAATAGGACCAGACCCAGATCCCACAGACCAAAATAGCGGGGTAAATAAAGAGTTTGTCCCAGGTTTGGCCCTGGCTGACGAGATAACCCGCAAAGAGTGTGGCAACAACACCCCCAAATTGAAAATTCAGACTGATCCAGCCCATGACAGTGCCATTTTTTTCAGGTTCGTACCAGGCCCCAATCGTCTTGGCGATACCGCCCCAACCCATCGAGAGAAAATACCGACAGAGACACCAGACCACCACAAAAAACAGCAAATCTCGCCCAAAGGCAAAAATGATATTACAGACAATCCCCCCTGCCATACCGAGCAGAAAGATCTTTTTGCCCCCGATTTTGTCTCCGAGGGGCCCGTTGATAAATTTGCCAATGGCATAAGCGATTTCGGAAGTGGCAGCGATCAGGCCCAATTGGGCATTGGTATAGCCAAAGGCCTTTTCCATCAGTGGAAAGGCGGCAGAGAGATTTTGGCGAATCAAATAATAGCCCACATAGCCAAAGAGCATCACCAAAAAAGTCCAGGTGCGCCAAGTTTTAAGACGTTTCCATTGGGTTTCGGTCAGTTCCATCAAAATGGTCCTTTCTCAGGAAAAATGATATTATCGGTTAAAATACGACTAAAAAAGTGGATACATGAGGGCCAAGAGTCCCAGACTGACAAGAGAAATAAAAACCGAGGAACCCAATCCCAGCCAAAGCGGCTTGAGGCCGGTAGCTCTTAGTTTGTCCAGGCGGGTTTCCAGTCCCAATGCGGCCATCGCCATGCTGATTAAGAACAAGTCAATTTCCACAAGCCCCTGCACCACTGTCGCAGGCAAAATCCCGAGTGAATTCACCCCTATCATACCCACAAACAGCAAAACAAACCAGGGCAGGGGAAGTTCTTTCCAATTGAGTTTTTTTGTCTGGTTCTGGCTTTGAATGCGAATATGCCAAGCCAATAAGCCAAAGATCACCGGCACCAAAAAGACCACGCGGGTCATTTTGATCAAACTGGCAACCTGCCCACTTTGTTCTCCATGGGCAAAGCCTGCGGCGATCACCTGGGCCACTTCATGAATCGAGGCCCCAACCCAGACCCCATAACTTTGGGGCGAAAAATGCAGGGCCATTTGAGCCAGGGGATACAGGCTCATAGCGAGGGTACCCATCAGCGTAATCGTCGCCACAGCATAGGCACAGTCCTGCTCTTCAGCTTCGATCACAGCGTCGGTGGCGACAATCGCGGAGGCCCCACATATGGAAGTGCCGGAGGCCAAGAGCATACTGAGTTTGGGCGAAAGCCCCAGGCGTTTGCCCAGCCAAATGGTAAAGAAAAAGGAACTGCTGACAGTCAGACTTAAAAGCAGCAGCCCTTGCCAACCAATGCTCTGAACCTGGCTCAATGAGATTTTAAAACCGAGCAAAATAATCCCCAGGCGCAGGATTTTTTTGAGTGAAAAAGTCAATCCGGGTTTGTAAATGGCGGGCCAAAGGCGCAAATTTCCCAGCAAAAGGCCAATAAAAATAGCCAGCAGCAGCGGACTCAGTGGCAGCTGTTTGGACAATTCTGGCAACCGCGAAAGCCAGAGAGAAAGCGCTGCCAACAAGGCCGAAAGCCCCACACCAGGCAGAAGTGAGCGAAATGTGTTAAACAAGGTTGCTCTTTAAGCCTTGGCTGTCGGCTTTTGAATCACAGCGATGGTAAGTCTGCTGATACACACCAGTCGGTCTTTCTTGTCGCGAATGCGAATTTCCCAGACCTGGGTCGTACGGCCCAAATGCAAGGGCGAAACCCGGCCAATGACATGTCCCTCTGAAACCCCACGCAAATGATTGGCATTGATTTCAACCCCGACCACCGCTTGGCTGCTGCGGTCGACACAGAGACTGCCCGCCACGCTGCCGAGGGTCTCGGCCAGCAAAACCGAGGCCCCACCATGTAAAAGCCCCGCCGGTTGATGGGTGCGGTGGTCAACAGGCATCTGGGCTTCGATCCAATCGGGTCCGGATGCCACACATTCAATCCCCAGCGATTCAGCGGCTGTGTTTTTCATCCAGGTGTTGAGCTCTTTTAGATCGAGTTGGCTAAAATCAGGGGTTGCCATGGTTACCCGTCGAAGTGGAATGATAGGTTTGACTGAGTTCTGTAAAGACATTGCGCAATAAGGGCACATAAATTCGCCAGAAAAAGTCGATTTGCTCGGCATTGGGATTGTCAAAAGGCCAGTATTTAAACCAACCTTGGCGCCCCGACCAAGCCTCGCTCCCCAGATCAAGGGCATTGTCTGAGGCATCGCCGGCTATATACAAACGCAAACTGGGTTTTTCTTTCAGAATCACAGCCGGGAATTGATGGGGAATGCCCTCTTTGCTCAAAAGGGCAGCCCCACTTTGGGTTAAGTCCAGGCGGTATTCAGCCAAGACTTCTGTGCCCGGCAGAGCTTTGAGAATGTCAAACCAATAGTGAAAGGCCACCCCTGTGCCCATGCCTTTAGTCAGACGGTGGGTAGAAGTTTTAAACATGCGCAGGCCTTCGGGGTTCACTTCTTTGTTCTCTTCCAGCACCACCACCCGGCTGTTTTCATGCACAAACAAAAACCCAGGACCTTTAAACGCCCAGTCTTTGCCTGTCTGTTTCTTCCAATTGCGCCGGGCCCAAGCGGGAATTTCGGTCGGATGTGAAAGCTCTTCAAAAAAGCGGCCACTCCATTCGGTCCAGTCCAATCCCAAGAGTGTTTCCAGGCGATCGCGGGCAGCTCCTTTGGTGGGGGAGGCAAAGGTATTAAATTCAGCGATCAGGGCTTTGCCACTGCCGACAAAACGCTCAATCAGGCCGACTTCGCGTTCGTCAAAGCCCCCATAAATTTTGCGGCTGTAGTCAGGTGCAATTTCGCGGCGGGCCTCGGCTTTGTCTTGGCTATAAACCCCATAGGTATCTGCCACAAACAGCAAGTCTTTGCCTTTGAGATCACCCGGCATTAAGTCTTCTGCTTTGGCGGGCTTATTTCTAACGGTGTCTTCGGGGGTATAGCCCCGATAATCAGTTTCTTTGTTCCAGTTACGGCCATCGGGGTGAGGCACTTTAAAATGGTTCAAACTCCAAATCAACGCCACATGCTCTCGAAACGTACGTTCGGGCACCGTTTTATCGACAATTGTGAGTTGCAAGGGCATTTCGGGAAGCCAAGCCCAGTGAACAAAAGGTGAGCCAAGTAAGAGCAAAAGCCCCAAGATGAGTAGACCTGGAAGAATTTTTTTGCTGCGTGATTTCTGCGTTGACATGCTAATCAGAATACTGGAGAGCTGTGGGAATGTCTATCTGTTGGCTTTAAAGGCGCTGAACCCGATAGCCTTTGTCTTCCAATTCAGCCACAATCTCTGCCGCGTGTTGGTGGTCGCGGGTTTCGATTTCGACTTCGATTTGGGTCGTGCCCAAAGGGATATCTGAGCGAAAGCGGGCATGTTCAATATGCAGAACATTGGCTTTTTGTCCTGCCAAAAGTTTTAAAACCTTTTTAAGCGAGCCCGGAGAATCGGTGATCAGGGTTTTAAAGGTCAAAAAGCGCCCAGCGCGCATCATGCCTTTGTTGATAATCGAATCCAGTAATTTGACATCAATATTTCCACCACTCAAGACCACCAAGGTCGGGCCCGTGGCAGGCACCTTGCCACTGAGCAAAGCAGCCAAACCGGCCACTCCTGCGCCTTCGGCAATCACATGTTTGTATTGAATCGCAAAATAGAGAGCATCACTGAGTTCTTCTTCGGAGACCTGCACCATTTCATCGACATACTCACAGAGCACCTCAAAATTGCGCTGGGCGGGCTTTTTAATCGCAATCCCGTCGGCTATGGTGGGGCTTGAAGGAGCGAGGATCAGCTTCTTGCGCGCAAACGATTCGTAAAGCGAAGAGGAGGCACGGGCCTGTACCCCAATCAATCTGACGGAAGGCTTCAAAGCCTTGATCGCAATGGCAATCCCAGAGAGCAACCCCCCCCCACCGACAGGGACGACAACCGTTTCAACTTCGGGCAATTGATCCAAAATCTCCAGACCACACGAGCCTTGCCCCGTGATGATATCGTCGTCGTCGAAAGGGCTGATAAAAGTCACGGGGTTGGCTTCGAGCCATTCCATGGCATGGTCTTTGGTTTCATCAAAGCTTTTGCCAATGCAGATCACCTCTGCGCCATAATTGCGGGTGGCCTGAACCTTGGCCAAGGGGGCATCAGCAGGCATAAAAACAGTGCTCGAAATGCCTGTCAGGCGACCGGCCAAGGCCACCCCCTGAGCGTGATTGCCTGCAGAAATGGCCATCACCTGTTTGACCTGGCCTTCGGCAGCCAATTTGCGCAATTTATAATAGGCCCCACGAATTTTAAATGAGCCTGTACGCTGTAAATTTTCGAGTTTGAGTGTAACGGGGGCACCCAAGATCTCACTCAGGCGCATCGATTCCAAGATCGGCGTCACCCTTGCAACAGGCCGAATTTGGGCTTCGGCATTTTGAATCGCCGCTAAGTCTACCTGACAGATCATATATGTTTATCCCCTCGATTATCCGCTTCAGCCCTATTATACCCTGGCCGCCACCAATTCCAGCGGCCAAGTAACATCATAAAGCTGGGCACCAGAAAAAGCCTTACCACTGTGGCATCAAGCAAAATGGCTGCCGAAATACCAATACAGATTTCCTGAGTCTGAGGCGAGCCCGAAAAGACCCCCGGTAAAAACACCCCGAGCAGAATTAGCACCGCACCGGTGATCACCGAACCACTGCGGGCCAGACCTTCAACCACCGCTTCGCGCACGGGAGTACCCCGGTGGTAATATTCAGAAATGCGGCTCAGAATCAGCACCTCGTAGTCCATGCTCAGGCCAAAAATAATACAAAACAGCACCAATGGCACAATATTGGTAACAGCCCCGTTAATCGGAGTGTGTAAGAGCCCCGAAAACCAACCCTGCTGAAAAACCAGGGTTAAAAAACCAAAAGCCGAAACAATTGGCAAAAAGTTCATTATGGCGGCTTTGAGCGGCAAAACCACCGTGCGCATAATCGCAAAGAGCAGCAGATAGATACCCCCAAAGACCAGTGCCAACATCACAGGCGCGTGGCGGTAGAGTTCGTGGGTAAAGTCCTGCACCCGGGCGACCACCCCGCCTGTAATCAGGGTGATTTCGGGATGGGCTGCCGCATAGGCCCGCGTAAAGCGAATGATCTTGCGGGTGTCTTCCAGCTCCATCGGATCGCTGGGTAAAATATGCATCAGGCTTAAATGGCTGCCTTTGGCCAGATTCACCAATTGTGCAATGCTTGATTGATTGTTTAAAAGCCCCAAGGCGCCCAGGTTGCTGTAGAGCGTGAGATAGTCCGTTTTTTCAAAGTCGGGATTCCAACTGACCAGACTTTTGACCTCTGCCACATAAGGTTCTCGCCGCAGCGCCTGATAAAAAGTATCCATTTTTTCCAAGACAGCAGGTTCAAAAACGGTTTGCCCCGGCGGGGCTTTGACAAGAATCGTCACAGGCAAAAGCTCTCCAGCCCAGCCGTCTTTTTGCAAATGTGAATAGCCCAGCATGGATTCAGACTGGCGCGGTGCAACGGCTTGAACCGGCTCCCAAAGTTTCATCCAGCTTACGGGCAAAGCGCACAGCAATAACAGGCCCGCTGAGAGCAGAAAATAGCGCAGGGGGTGGCCCGTCACATGTTGCGAGAAGCGCTTCCAGCTTGGGTAAGAGTCAAAGCGCCCAATCCACTGGGATAAAAAACGGGGCCGATCCAAAAAGCGCTCGCCGAGTGCCAACAAAGCAGGCAATACCAAGAGGGCGTTGACCAATGAGAGACCAATCACCACCAGCAGGCCCTGCATGACGGTGCGGCTCAATGAGACATCGGGAATCAAGAGCACTGCGATGCTGCAAAACATGATCAAGGCCGAAAACAAGACGGTTTCGCCCGCCCATTTGAGGGTCATGGACAGTGCAACTTCAACGCTTTTGCCCTGTTTGCGCTCTTCACGAAAACGGCTGACCAGGAAAAGGGAATAGTCGATCGCCAAGGCCAGCCCCACCAATCCGGTCAGAATCCGCGAAACGGGATTGGAGCCAAAACCCGGCAATTTGAGCAGACTGTTGAGCAAAACCAGAGTCGAAGCCCCCATCAAAAGCGGCAAAAGGGCTGCGGTTAAAGCGCCAAAATTAAGAATTAAAATCACAAACGAAATCAGCAAGGCAATCGATTCGCCCCGGTGAGAATCTTTGTGGCCCTCTTGATGGGCATCGTATTGAAAAGCGGTATTGCCGGTTAACCAGGTTTTAAAACCCGTTTGCGTCGACCAATTTTTTAAAAACTGGCGAATCGGACCAGAAAGTCCCTGGGCTTCGGGCATGCGCAAGCGGGGCTCAAACTCCAAGAGCAGCAGATTGTATTGGTGGGGACGGCTGCTGCTCACACTGCGAATCGGCAAAAGCTGCGGAAATTGCTTTTGCAATGCGGGAATCAAGGCCTCAATCGGAGCCTGTTTGGGCAGGACCACTGCTGCCGTACTGCCCAGGCGCAGGCCAAAATCTTCGCGCATCAATTTAACAACCTGAAAGGCTTCTGTATCGCGGGCCCCAGTCAGTTCCACTTCGGGGTTTTCATGGGGATTAAACTTTAAATTGAGCCCCGCGAAGGTCAGCACACACATCCAGACCCACAAGATAATTACCCGTTTTTGGTAGAGAAAGCGGCTGAAGTGTTCAAGCAAATTCTGCAAAAGCGAAACTCCTTGGCGGGCTGCAATAGAAAGCCGTTCACAGCATTTTTATAATGCTAACAGATATTCGCAATCAAAGCCGGGGATGTGGTATGATGCCACTGATATTTTTAATGGCTGCATCACACCTCCTTGTGCGGAAAGGGACAGTACATGGAAAAACAAAAAGAACAGGACAATTGGGAGAAATTGACCCGGGTTGAACGCCTGGGTGAAATGCTTGTGCGGATACATGCCCTCAAGCTCTCTCAACTCACCGAATTGATGCAGGAACAGGAACGCACGGGCAAGCGCCTGGGTGAACTGGCCGTCGAAAAAGGGTTTATCACTCAAGATGAATTGGTTGATTACCTGATTGCCCAGATCCGTGGCAGCCAAGTCGTGGACGACAGCCTGCGTGAACTGGGCCGCATGACCACCGAAGAAAAATGGGAGCGCCTCTCTCAACACGAGCGTCTCGGTGAAATTTTGATCAAACGTCAGGTCATTCGCTTGTCTGAACTGGTTGAAGCGATTGAAATTCAAAAACAAAACCCCGAAAAACACCTGGGTGAAGTGCTGAAAGAAAAAGGCCTGATCTCTGAATCTGATCTGGATGAAGCGCTGCGGATGCAATTTCAACAAACCGAAACCCTGCGCAACACGATTGAAGAGATTCAAAGCGCGCCAGCCAAAGACAAAGAGCCCACTTAAACGGAGCCCGCTGTCAACAAATCTGCCCCCTTTAGATGTCCCTCACAATGGCTTGTGAGGGATTCTTTTTTAACACGGCTTATTTTTGCTCGGTCTGAGAAAGCAAGAGATTGAGACGGGGCGTTTCTTTTGAGGGATTTTTTGCTTGGGGATAGGGTTTGACATCGTTCAGTGTCAATAGATACCCGCCCATCTCAGCAGACAAAAGCTGACTTTCTTTGCCTGGCAACTGCAGGTTGAGACTTTGACTGTTTTGACCGTTTTTGACCATCACTGTCACCTTGACCTCTCCGGCCCAAACGCAGTTCACATCACTGGGACAGCGGGAGTCCTGGGCCGGAGAAATCCAGCTTAGGGCCAGGTCTGTGTTTTTGAGTTGGGCCATTTTGCCCATCGGCAAATCAAAGGCCTTGCCCAATTCCACTTCAAACAGCGCAGGCACAGGCGTGGCTGAGGCCTGTGGACTTGGTGATGGAGAATTTACTGGCACAGCACTCGGATTTACAAAGAGGCTAGCAGTAGGCGTGGGAGTTGCTGCAGGTGTTGCTGGGGGAAGTGAGGCCATGGCTGAAGGACTGGGTGAGAGAATGGGAGATGGACTGGGGGTTGCCACATTTCCCTGGCCAGCGGGGGCACAGGCCAGCAGGGGCACATGGAGCGCCATCAAAAGACGAATAAAAACGGGTTTCAACATTCTCAGCAGCCCCATTTCAGCATGTTATTTGTTATTTTAGCATGTGTACTGGCCACTTTTTTAAAATGAGAATGTTGAATGAGATCTGAACAGTTGGGGATTTTGCTGTGCCTATCAGATCGTCACGCTGATACTTGACAGCTGAATATAAAATGTATAAAATACACTTGTAATCTGAATTTACTTAAACCACAAAGAGGTAACGTCCCATGGGAGAATCATCCAGCAGAGAACGGGATTTGGTTTTGGCCCCCAATGAATACGCCTTTATTTCAGATCAGACCAAGGGCAATATCAATGT
Organism: Candidatus Sericytochromatia bacterium; assembly: GCA_018780035.1. GTDB lineage: Bacteria > Cyanobacteriota > Sericytochromatia > UBA7694 > UBA7694. The sequence continues at coordinate 179,887 of JADMKE010000003.1, read as the reverse complement.
CTATGTCGGGCCGTTTAAAACCTCTCTCGCCAATACAGATCAGCCCGTTATTTTTAATTCAGAGAGCAAACGCTTTGAGCGCTGCCTCTTAGAACAGTCCATTTCGGTTTTTGCCACAGCCCCCGAGGGCTGGTACTTGGTGATGAAAAACCCACCCAAAGATAGCCATCAGCCCAAAAATGGTACAGTGAGCAATCTCACCGAACTCGAAATTGGCCACAAGGTCAATACCCCAGGTCCGATTTCGTTTGCGCTTTGGCCGGGTCAAATGAGCCGGGTGCTCAAAGGCCATCACCTGCGTTCCAATCAGTATTTAACAGTGCGGGTCTACGATGAAGAATCGGCCCGCAAACATTGGAGCAAAGCCGTGATCAAGCCCCAATCGGGCAATGCCCAAATCCATGAAGAGGTAGGCCTGACCGAAGCAGATGTGCCCGATCTGACATTGGGCAATTTGCTGGTGATCAAGGGAACCGAGATCTCCTTTTATATCCCACCCACGGGCATGGAGGTCGTACGAGACGAACAGGGACAGTATGTGCGCGAAGCCGTCACGCTTGAACGTCTGGAATATTGTATCTTGCTCGACGAAGATGGCAATAAACGCTTTATCCAAGGACCTGATGTGGTCTTTCCCAAACCAACAGAAACCTTTGTCGAAAAAAATGGCACACGCAAATTTCGGGCCATTGAACTCAATGAAAACAGCGGGTTGTTTATCAAGGTGATTGCGCCTTATGAAGAAAAAGGCCAACTCTACAAAGTCGGTGATGAACTGTTTATCACCGGCAAAGAGCAGATGATCTATTTCCCCCGTCCCGAACACGCGATTATCAAATACGGCGAACAAGAAATTCACTATGCCGTGGCCATTCCCGCTGGGGAAGGCCGCTATGTGCTCGATCGCATGAGCGGACAGGTCTTTTTACAAACTGGCCCGAGTATGTTTTTGCCGGATCCTCGCCGTCAGGTGATAGTGCGCCGGGTCTTAGAGCCAAGTCAAGTACAGCTCTGGTTTCCGGGCAATCAAGAGGCCCTCGAACACAATCTACACCTGAAAGAACTGCTGCGCAAAGAAAAAGGCGAATATGCAACAGAATCCCAACTTTTACAGCTCAAGGCCGAAAAGCGCTCAGCAGTTGCTCCTGCCCCTGGGGCAGCCGATGGTTTTGCGGGAGACGATTTCTCCCGCAAAACCAAATTTACCCCTCCGCGCACAATTACCTTGGATACCAAATACGATGGGGCTGTGGCGATTGCCGTCTGGACCGGGTACGCCATTCTGGTGGTCAGCAAAACCGGCGAACGACAGGTCATCGTGGGCCCTGGCACCCACCAATTGGGCTATGATGAAGCGCTCGAACCGATGACCCTCTCAACCGGCACCCCCAAAAGCGATAGCAAACCCCTCAAAACGGTCTATCTGCGGGTCTTACACAATAAAGTTTCAGATCAGGTCAAAGTCGAAACCGCCGATTTTTGTGAGGTCTCGGTAGAGCTCTCCTACCGGGTCAATTTTGAGGGCAATCCTGCGCTCTGGTTTAATGTCGAAAATTACGTCAAATTTTTGACCGAACACATGCGCTCAATTCTGCGCAATGCCATTAAACAATTGGGCATTGAAGCCTTTTATGCCGACTCGATTCGGATCATTCGCGATACCATTCTGGGTTTGCCCGAAGAGGGCAAACGCCCAGGCCGCCATTTTGAAGAAAACGGCATGCAGATCTACGATGTGGAAGTGCTCAATGTCTCGATTTCGGATGCCGAAATTGAAAAAATGTTGGTGCAGGCCCAGCGCAAAGTCTTTGAACAGACGCTGGCGATTTCATCGGAGCGCCGGCACTTAAATTTTGTGCGTGAGAATGAAGAGATCAAACGCCAAATTTCACATGCCCAATCCGAAACCCGCCAAGGTGAACTCAAACTTCAAATTCAAGAAATGGTCACAGAGCTGGAACTGCGCCTCTCGCGCCTGAATACTGAGGTGCAGGCTGAGCAGAGCAAGCTCGAAGCCAAATGGGCCTCGCAGGAGATGTTGGGCAAGATCAATGGAGCCGAATTGGAACGTCAAAAAGCGACCGCCAATTTGGATATCGAGACGGCAAAACAGCGCTTGGATCAGCGCTTGGAAGCTCTTCAGGCCGAAGTGCAAGCCATGGTGGCCAAAGCAGAGGCGATTTCTCCCGATTTTATTGCCGCCTTACAGGCATTTGGCGACAAGGCCCTGGCCGAGCGCATGGCCGAATCGATGGCACCGCTGGCAATTCTCGGCGGCAAAAGTGTGGCAGAGGTCCTTTCGAGCCTGCTCAAAGGCACCAAGCTCGAAACGATTATGCTCAAGCAACCGCCTCAGATCTAAGCATCTAAAAACAGGTCAGGACAGTCTTAACTGCCCTGGCCATTGTTTTAAGTCACAGAGGCATACTTTCGTTTAAGGAGAAACACATGTCAGAATTAGAAAATTTACAAAGCAAATTGAAACAGGCTGGCCTCTCTCGCTCAGTTTGGCAGCCTTTCATTGAAGCAGGGGAAAAGCACAGGACTGAATCCAAGTTCTCAGGCAAAGCTTGGCTGCATACCGAAGAAAACTGGCCCCTCTGCCAACATTGCCAAACACCCATGCAGATGATGTTGCAATTAAACTGCGCTGATCTGCCTGCCGAAATGCAAACAATCGCTGGCACGGGTTTGATCCAGCTCTTTTACTGTATTAACACGGATCCCTTTTGCGCAATCGACTGTGAGGCTTGGTATCCTTTTGCTAAATCTGTTTTGGCTCGCCGGGTTCTGCCAGATGGCGAAGGAGCTGAATATGTCTTACCCGAAAAGTCCTTTCCTGCAAAGCGCATCATCGGCTGGGAAGCAGGATCAGAGGAGTATCCAAGCCCTGAAGAGGCGATGGATTTACTCGCAGAGCAAGATGCGGTATTGAGTGACGGCGAATATGATTTGTTATTGGAAGAATTGGGGCCAGCTGCGGGCGAAAAACTGGGAGGCTGGCCCGCTTGGGCGCAGGGAGTGGAATATCCGAGCTGCCCCCATTGCAAAGTACCCATGCAGGTGATTTTTCAACTCGATTCTGATCAAAATCTGCCACATAGCTGGGGAGATATGGGCATGGGCCATCTCAGTGTCTGCAAAAAACACCCAGATATACTGGCTTTTGGGTGGGCCTGCTGATGTCTCCAAGTAAAGCCACTGTTGCCCGTTGGCACGAAGCTCTTAAGTCCTTTCGCTTTTATTATGCCGTGGGAGGCCATGCCAATGATGCAGACACCATTTATGGCAAAATTCAATTTAGCAGCGAAGCCGAAATGCTGAGTATTTTTGAAAGATTGGGATTTCCCCTGAAACTGATTCCTGATGGTGCCGAGCGCGTGGAAAGTGGAAAATCTTACACGTCTGACGAATACGCACGGATTTACCACCCAATTTGGGCCTATCCAAAATACCAAGAGCCAGGTTTTATCCATATTTGGGGCATCAAGTTTTACCTAGAAGTGCATCAGAAAGATATTTCGGTGCACATTTCGGGCGCAAACGGTGATCCCTGGTCTGTGACCGAAAAAGACTTTAAACATGCCCTCAAAATTGAAGCAGAATGTGAAAAGCTTGGCATTGTTATGACTCCAGGAGACAAAACTTAATCGAGCGGGAAATGAACCCCCGGGCTTCGTCTGAGAAGGTATTTTAATTTATTGTAAGTTTACTACGGGTAACCTTGTTGACAATATGTAAACTAATCTAAGATAATGGAATTATCATCAAAGTCATATAGGAGCCTCCCATGGTACTCACACAGAAATTAAAATCCGGAATTTTGATTGCCTCCACTTTTTGTCTGGTTTCATTGCCTTTAACAGCTTGCAATGGTTTGTCTTTGGGCCAAATAGGTCAAATTGGCCAAACAGACTCGGGTATTTACGGCCTGCCACTTAAGCTGATTCACGAAGGTGAGTGCCAGATGCCCAGTTACACCCGTTATGAAGTTAAAGCCGATGGCACCTTTAGCTTTGCTGAAGTCCCCGCCCCAGGCAGCATGGAAACCACCCAGCCCCCCTTACAGAGCCGCATGCTCTCAAATACAGAGCAAAACAAACTTAAAACTCTGCTCAAAAAATTGGACTTGGCACAATTGGCCAAAGCAGACAAAGTTGTGCCCGAGGGCTCCCCTCAGACCGCTGACTGTCGCACGATCGAAGTCGCTGAACTGCTCGTCAATGGCAAAGCAACCCGCTTTGACAGCAATGGTCGCAAGCTGATTCATACCCAAGCCTATTCCGCAGCTATGAAAGAATTGCGCGAATTTCTCGACGCTCTCAAGAACAACCCCACTCCCGATCCCAGCCCAAGCCCGTCTGTTCAGCCCAATCTAAGTGAAGCCCTTCCTTTGAAGGTCACAGGCAATGGCGAATGTGATATGGGTGAACAGCTGCTCTATGAAGTATTGCCTGCAGGACTCTTTCGCTTTCAGGCCGATCCCAATGCATCCGTCACTCCAGGTGGACCCCAAACAGGCCTGCAAACTCGGCAATTGACCAGCCAAGAGCTGAGTGAATTGACAAATTTAGTGGCTGAACTCAAACTCGAAAAACTGCGGGCTGAATCCAAACCTGTGCCCGAAGATGCGCCACAGACCCTGGAATGCCGAACAATCAAAAATTTCAGTCTGAGGGTGGGGAATGAGACCAAAACCTATGATCTCAACGGGCGAAAGTTTGTCCACACAGAGGCCTATCGCAACGCCTTGATCAAACTGGACACCCATTTAAAGACCCTGGCTGATCGCCATCAAAATGTGGGCAAAAAGTTGTATACCCTGCCGCTCAAGGTCAATGTCGAAGGAGAATGTGGGCTGGAGAGTTTTACCCGCTATGACCTCAAAGCAAATGGCTCATTTACCTGGGCCCTCGAAAATGCCCAAACCCTGGTAGCGGGTCCGCCCCCGGTGCAAAGCCGGACGTTGAGCAATGGCGAAATCGAGTCTGTCCAAAAATTGCTCAATAGCACAGCTTTGCAAGGGCTCTTTCTGCAATTGGAAGCGATTCCCGCAGACGCCCCCCAAACCAAAGAGTGTCGCAGCATCGAAAAACTGGAAGTGACAGTGAATGGTCAAAACTACCTGCTCGAAGGGCGCGGAACCCGCAAATACCGCATCTCTGAAGCCTATTCTAAGGCTTTGGGGGAACTTCAGAGCCTCTTAGAGCGTCTTGCAAAATAATCCACTTGATTTCAGAAAGGAGCAGTATATATGAACGGATGGGAATTTGTCTTGGTTGTCATGATTCTTGGCGTGCTGCTCTTGCCTGATTTTCACTGAAATTTAATCGGCAACCAGCTCTAAAACCTCTAGCTCCTCGGACATGTGTCCGGGGAGCTTTTGCCATCCCCGCAGAGCCACAGCTTTGCCCTCTAAGAGCTGGGGATAACCTGGCTGCAATTCAGACAGGGTGGCCATGAGTTTGTAGCGGGCTGTCTCTGTTTTTAAGCCCCAAGCACCATCACCCCTCTTTTCCAAAATGCCGCTGAAGTGCTGTGCCCGGTATTGAGTGGGATTTTTGCCCGAGGCCCGCAGACAGGCGGCCAAAGCCAGGTCGGCCTGAACAAAGGGCACAGTGGCACCCGGTTTCCCCAAAATCTGGCTGCCATCGAGGCTTTTGCCGTTGTTTAAGAGCAAGTCAATCAGCTGCCGAGCGCTTAAATCTGGGCAACGAGAACGCAGCAAGGCCATCACACCCGCCATAAAAGGCGCAGATGCACTGGTGCCACTCATTTGATTCGGCAAAACCCCAGCGGGATCTGAGCCTGCGATATCCAGCGCCACAGAGGGAGCCCAGATCAGGCCTGCGCCATAATTCGAGCCGCGTGAATTGTAGCCAGTGAGTATATCCGGGTTAAACCAAACCTGTAATGTTTTGCCATCTTTAAATTCAACCCCACCTACGCCCAAGACATTGGCTTGGGTAGCAGCCAAATTGATCGGAAACCACTCCCGGGGGCCCCCCGTGATTGGCTCGCCATAATTATGCGCGGGAATCACCAAAGGCAGTTGGGTTTCTTTGCCCAATTCTTGAATCACGGCCTTGAGCAAAAGGTATTCTGAATAATCCGTCAGTTTTTCCCAGCCAGGGTACATCGGCCAGGCAAAATTCATGCCGATCACGTCGGGCTTTTGAGCTGCTGCCGCTTTTAAGGCACGGGCAGCTTCCCAGACACTGCCTGCCACATAGGGCAAAACCTGGGCATTGGGCGCCACACCCACACTGGGCACACCATTGTGCCTTTCGGCAAAGCCCACCATGATTGACGCGGCCCCATGATCCCCAACGGGCAGGGTGATATTTTCAGGGTCTTTGCCATTCCAGGCCAGGGTTTGGTTATTGTCGCCCGTTAAAATTAAGCGGCGTTCCACTTCGGGGTGGTGGCGTTTAAAACCGACGTCCAGCCAAGCGACACGAACCGCTGTTCCTATTGAGAATTCCCACGCCCGTTCGACACCGGTTTCGCGGCGCCACCAGCCAGGTTCTGTGCCTGCTAAACCTGTTTGCAGATCATTAAAAGACGGTGTTTTTTGTGAAGTTTGGGGCAATTCAGCCAAAGGATTGAGTTGGATTTGTCCAGGCTGAAATCCCGCTTCGCGACGAATATCTTCTGCCAGCATGAGGGTTTGCCAGTGATTTTGCGACATTTCTTGCTGCAAAGCGAGGTATTCTTGCTCTTGCCAGGCCTCTGGCAAAGCCGTGTAGAGGCTTTCGGGCAGGGCGGAAGCAGAAAATTGCACCAGGACCCAGGCCTGTTTGCCAATTGCCATCTGATCGCGGATCTCACCCTGCCACCGCTGTTTGAGCAATGCCAATTGGCGTTCACTGGGCTGCTTAAACATCAATTGAAAGGGCTCAATCTGCAAACCTGCAGGGCCCGTTTTGGTACTTTGTGCAAAAGGAAGCTGAGTGTGTGGGGAGGGAAGATCTGGCAAAGACTGACAGGCACTCAAACACAGAACAAAAATGGGCCCCCATAATGTGAATTGTTTCACGGTTCCATGACCCGAATGCGGTTATTGCCCGTATCTGCGACCAATACCTGTCCCTGAGGCCCCAGGGCCACCCCTTTGGGCTGACTAAAATGGGCAACCTGACCGCGCCCATCAGCAAAACCTGCGCCAAAATTGAGGTATTTGCCGTTGCCCGCCAGGCTCTGCAAGCGCGAGGTTTGAGGCTCCCATTTGCGAATGCGGTGGTTCCAGCTGTCGGCAATAAAGACCGCGCCAGCAGCATTGATGACCAGACCTTCGGGCACATAGAGGCTGTTTTGCTGATCTCTTTGGGGGTCAAAATCTGCCTGCCCGGGCACTTTCTCTCCTATTGCGGTTGAGACTTGGCCCTGAAGCGTTATTTTGCGAATGCGGTGATTCCAGCTATCGGCCACCCAAAGACTGCCGTCGGGGTGAAAAGCGACCCCTGAGGGTTTATTAAAGCGAGCAGCGCGGCCAGCAGCATCTTGCCAACCGGATTCGCCGTTGCCCGCCAAAGTGGTGACACTGCCATCACTGGCAATTTTACGAATCGCGTGATTGCCCTGATCGGCAACATAAACGGCATTGTCGGGGCCTACAGCCAGACCAAACGGCAAATAAAATTGAGCCGCTTTGCCTTTGCCATCTTTAAAACCCACCTGACCACTGCCAGCCAGCACCGAAATTTTGCCTTCGGGAGAAATTTTGTGTATGCGGTGGCGGCCCGAACCCGAGACATAAATGCTGCCATCGGGGCCCTGGGCCAAACCTGCGGGCAAAACCAAGGGTTCTCCGTTGGTCTCTGAGGGTTCAAACCAAGGAGTGGCAACGCCCTCAAGCGAGATTTTGAAAAGGCGATTGTGCAGATAATCGCTGACGATATACGTCTGGGTCCGGGAGTCATAGAGCACGCCATGGGGCAAACTCAAATCTTCACCGGCCCGGCGTTCGCCAAAGCCCTGGGAGCCACTGCGGGCCAAAGTACTCACCTGGTACTTACCCTGGACATTGGGGGTCAATTTACAAATTCGGTTATTGCGTGTATCAGCCAAATACAATTCTCCAGCAGGCCCTTTGGCCAAGCTGCCCGGAAAGGCAAAACGGGCTTCTTCGGGCTTGCCGTCTTTTTGGCCCGCTTCTGGTCCGCCTGCAATTACTTCCAGGGCACCGCCGGGCACCCAGTGTAAGACCCTGTGCAAATAAGGATCACTGAGGAAATAGCCATTTTTGCCGTCCGAAATCAGGCTGCGCACACGTAACAATTGGCTGTCGTGGCGGCGCAAGAGGGTGCGCGACGCGTTCAGTTCCAAGCGCCAGAGACCCTGCAGATCTGCATAAAGCAAACGGCCAGAGCTAGATGGAGCCAAGGCTTCGGGCAAAAGGTTGGGGGCCGTTTGCAAAACCTGTTTGAGCTGTTCTGTCAGTGAAAAAATTCGCCCACTGGCACTGTCTGCCACATACAGGCTTTTGTCTGGGCCCGCTAAAACCGAAAAAGGTGTTTTAAATTCAATTTGGCGGCTGAGAGCAACGGTCTTGACCTCTCCAATGGCAGAGATTTGGCGCAAGACATGGTTGCCACTGTCAGCCAGGTAAAGTTGCCCATCGCTGCCCAGGGAAAGTCCCGCAGGGTTACGAAAACGGGCTTTGTCTCCGGTTCCATCTAGGTCTCCAGCCTCGCCATTGCCAGCATGTTCTTGTACCACGCCTGTGGGGGAAATGCGCAAAATCCGGTGATTCTCGCGATCACTAACATAGACCATTCCCTCAGGGGAGACAGCAAGCCCCTCGGGTTGCCAGCCTTTGCGTGGCGTGTCTGCTGTCGGGGAGGATTTCGCCAATTTGAGGAATTGCCCATTGACGACCGTTCGCACTTGCCAATCGCTTTGAGGTTCTGCACTGCAACTTACCAAAAGCAGCAGATAAAACAACGTTGGCAGGGTTTTCATGTTTAGATGTTCAGGCGTCGTTTGCGGGCTTGGGCAATAATCCAGGGACTGTCGCGGCTTACGGGATTGCGCGAAAAGTCCCCATAAAGGGCTTCCAAGGCAAAACCATTGCTTGCCAGGATGCGTTCCAATTCAGGGGGAAAGGTATAACGCAAATTGAGCACAATTTGTTTGCGTGAGATCCGATCATCTTCGCCGATAATATCCAAAAGCAGTGTGAACTGCATGATCTGCAGATGTTGGTGGTAGTGGTAAACATAGCTGCCATCCACCCATTGATTGGTTTCGGGATTAAATTCCCGGCCCCGGTGATAGAGTACATCTGGATCGTGTTCATGGAAGCGCACATTGGTGGTCTGCAAAAGGAGAATGCCATCGTCTTCAAGGTGGTTGTACATGCTCTGCAGGGCCTGATCTTGATCTTGGTTGGTGAGCAAGTGTTGAAAGGTATTGCAGCCAAACAGACCGACTTTAAATTTGCGCCCGAGTTGAAACGAACGCATGTCTCCAAAGCTAATCGCCGCGCGTTCACGCACATCGGGGGCTTCTGCAGCAAATTTTTTGCGGGCCCGCTCAAGCATTTCTTGAGAAGTATCAAAACCAGCGGTTTCATAACCTTCACGGGCAAAAGCCAGCAAAAGACGGCCCGTGCCGCAGCCCGCATCTAAGACGGGGCCGCCATATTCTCTCAGGCTATCGAGATAAAACTCGACATCGTCCATCTCATTTTGCAGATCGTACCAAGGGGCGTAAATATCGTAGGTAAACATGGCTAAAGCAAACTGGTGATGCGCGCCCGCAGACGGTACATGGCCTCTTGAACCTCGTCTTCGCTTTTCATCATAGGGGCAATCCGGTCCATCAATTTATCTGCAACAGCCAATAATTGATTAAAACCAAATTTCTGAAAGCGATCAAAGCCCAATTCAACCAGCGATTCTTCCAGCATTTGGTGGCTGGATTCGATCCCCACAAATTCCATCACAATGCTCTCCAGAGAATCGATGGGAGTAAGGACAACTGTGGCTCGCAAATCTTCGCCAGCAACCCCCACCAAAAAGGCCTTGTGTTTAACCATCTCACTCATAAATTGCAGGGCATCCCATTGGTTAAACGGGCACATTTCAAAGAAACGCGCAACCGTAAACGAACGTGGCAATTGTTTGGTAAAATCAGGCAAGCGCCCTTCAGAAGCCATTTGTAAAGCTTTATCTGAAAAACGCAAGCCACTGGTCAAGTTGGGTAATTTTTCACGCAATTTGGCAAATTCGTCCATATAACGGGCACTTTCCATCAGCACCGCATCGAGAGAGACGTTGATATTAGGCAAAGGCAATTCTGCAGTTGTCAGCCCAGTCATTTGAAAATGCCCAGAAGACCACCAGCCTATCAAGCGATAAAGGGCGTCTACACCCAATAAATGGTTTAAGCGGCCGTGGGTAATTGTGCCCCTGTCAAAATAGACAAAGGCCTCTTGGGCCACCTCTTTGACCTCTACGCGAAAAAGACAGTTCTTTTGCTCCAGCTTAATAAACTGCAATAAATTAAACAGAGAAATCGAGGCCAATTCGCCTTCAAGCAAAACTGTCATAATTTAATGGCCCAACACGTAAACATCCACAAAAGTGGGAGAGACCGAGATCATGGTTGAACAAATTTCATCTTGAATTGGCTTAACATGCCCATGTATAAATTACCCATGGTCTCATTGTGACATGCAAATTCGCTGAAAAAAAGTACGGATTTACTTTTTGTATCACAGCTTGGCAACTCTTTCTTGTAAAGTTTGCACTTGAAATTGCAGATTGGCCAATTGGGCCTCGACTTCGGTCACCACATCTTGGGGGGCTCGGCTGCGGAAATTGGGGTTTTCCAGTCGGGCTTGCAACCCCTTCATTTCTTTTTCGAGTTTGAGAATTTCTTTGTTTAAGCGCTCACGCTCTTTGTCGAGGTCAATCAGGCCTGCCAAAGGCAAAATCACCTGAATCCCCAAACTGACGCCATGAGCGGCTTGGTCAATCTCGGTCAGTTCCGCTTGTACGAACACACCCGAGATCTTGCCCATGCGGCCGATCAGACCCAGATTTTGGCTGAGTAATTCTCGGCTGGATTCAGAATCGCTCACCAAATAGACGCTCTCCGCCTCTTTATTGGCAGGCACACCCACTTCCATGCGCAGATTGCGAATCACGCGAATGGTTTCCATCAGCAGCCCCATCTCACTTTCTGCCTGAGGATCAGCGCCTGGCAAGCTATCGACACTGGGCCAGGGAGCGATAATCAGGTGCTCGCCTTGCATTTGGGGACAAATGGGCTTGAGACCTTCACTCCAGAGTTCTTCGCTGACAAAAGGCATAAAGGGGTGAGCCATACGCAAAATGGAGTCCAGACAGAGCACGAGAATCGCCTGGACCTGTTTGCGATCATCCCCCTGCAGGCGGGGCTTACAGATTTCAAGGTACCAATCGCAAAATTCAGTCCAAACAAAGCTGTAAAGATCTTTAGTGGCCTGGGTCAAATTGTGGCTACCAAGGCTGTCCGTGACCGAAGCCAAGGTGCTGCGCAAGCGACTGAGAATCCAACGGTCGGCCAGTTCCAAGCGGCTTTGATCCAAACTGTAATCGGAATCAAAATCTTCCAAATTCATCAGGGCAAAACGGCAAGCATTCCAGATCTTTGTGACAAAATGCTGACCGTTTTCGAGTTTCTCATCGCTAAAACGTACATCTTGTCCACTCATGGCCGCTTCGGCCAGCCAGAAACGGCAGGCATCAGCCCCATATTTGTCGAGCATTTCCAACGGGTTTAAACCCGTTCCTTTGGATTTGCTCATGCGTTTACCATCTTTGGTTAAGATTGTGGCGTGTACCAACACGTCTTGGAAGGGAATTTCCCCCAAAAAGTGAAGGGAGCTAAAAATCATGCGGGCCACCCAAAGATACAGAATCTCGCGGGCAGTTGAGAGGACCGCTGTGGGGTGGAATTGTTTTAATTCGGGTGTTTCGTCGGGCCATCCGAGGGTGGCAAAGGTCCACAGGGCCGAACTAAACCAGGTGTCGAGCACGTCTTCGTCGCGGGTCCAGCCTTTGGCACTGAGGTCTTGATCTGAAGGGTCTTCCATGCCAACGTAGGCAATTTGACCCTCGGAATCATACCAAACGGGGATTTGGTGTCCCCACCAAAGTTGGCGAGAGATACACCAATCGCGAATATTTTCAAGCCACTCGACCGTGATGCGCGACCAGCGGTCGGGGGTATAACGCACCTTACCAGATTGAATTGCTTCAATCGCGGGGGCCGCCAGGGGTTTCATATTCACCCACCACTGCACCAGAGGCAGGGGTTCAATGATCGCGCCACTGCGCTCGGAGCGGCTGGGCATATACACATGGGCCTCTACTTTTTCGAGCAGACCGGCAGCTTCGAGATCGGCCACAACAGCTTTGCGGGCCTCTTCGCGGGTCAATCCCTGGTATTTTTCTGGGGCGTTTTCATTCATACAGGCGTCTTGGCCAATGACCTGTAAAAGTCCCAAATTGTGGCGCTGACCGCATTCCCAATCGTTAAAATCGTGGGCGGGGGTAATTTTGACGGCCCCAGAACCGAACTCACGCTCAACCATTTCATCGGCCAGAATTGGGATTTGGCGCTGGGTGAGCGGCAGGTTTAAGCTTTGACCCAGCAACGCGGTATAACGCTCATCTTTGGGATTAACAGCCACAGCCAAATCACCCAACAGGGTTTCGGGGCGGGTGGTCGCCACCACCACATATTGGCTGGGATCGTGACTGAGTGGGTAGCGAATATGGTAGAGTTGGCCGTTTTCTTCTTTTTGTTCGATTTCGAGATCGCTAAGTACGGTTTGGCCGATGGGGTCCCAGTTGACCAGGCGCTCGCCCCGGTAGATCAGCCCCTTTTGGTACCATTCCACAAAGACCTTGCGAATCGCACGGGAATAGTCGGCGTCCATCGTAAACCGGGCCCTGTCAAAATCGCCAGAGGCACCCAAGCGACGCATTTGATTAATAATCGCGTTGCCATTTTCCTCTTTCCAGGCCCAGACATGTTTGAGAAATTCTTCGCGGCCCAGATCATGGCGGGTTTTGTTTAATTCTTTTTTGATCTTACGTTCGACCATGATTTGGGTGGCGATGCCTGCGTGATCCGTTCCGAGCATCCACAGGGTGTTATACCCCATCATGCGGCGGCTGCGAATCAAGACGTCTTGCAAAGTGGCATTGCAGGCATGGCCCATGTGCAAAACACCTGTCACATTGGGGGGAGGAAAGGCAATGGTATAGGGCTTTTGTTCAGGATTGACCTCGGGATGAAAATAGCCTTTTTCATCCCAAATCTGGTTCCATTTGGCTTCCACCGCGGCAAAGTCAAAGCGGGTGGGCAGATTTAATCGTGTCATAGGGCCTCGTTGCGTGAGTGAGTTTCAAGAAAAGTAGTATACCATTCGCTCACAGCCAATGAGGGATGCTATTTGACCAAGCGCAGGCAAAGAGGATAGCGGTAGAACTCGCCTTCATTGGCTTTTAAGGTGGCCTGAATCATGGTTACCAGCCCGAAGATCATGAGCACAGGCAGGATCAAAAAACCAATCAGAACCAAACAGAGAATCCCAGCTCCAATGCAATAGAGAGTCATGGAAATCTGAAAATTGAGCGACTCCTTGGCCTGCTCGCGAATAAACGGGGAATCTGTTTTGATCAGCAAAATGGCCAGGGGAATCAGCAATTGGCCAAAACCGATCAAATAGCCAAACAAAGGGGCCAAGTGAGCAATGGCGCTAAAAGTCTTATCTTCTTTGGTAACTTCCATGGTGGCCCTGCTTTCGCATATTTTTGGATCCGAGAAAATTAGCTGGAATTTAGTTTCGAGAATAGGTGATTCTCAGGGCTTTGTCAAGCGCTTGCCTCGGTACATCTGGGCTTTTAGGGCCTTGAGTGGGTAAAAGTCCTCGCGCCAATAAATCCCTTTTTGCCACTGTGTTTTAAGAGCAGAATGCCAGAACGTGACCAAATTGAGCAAGGCTCCCAGCGGGGCGGCCAGTCCAATCCAGGGATTTTTGCAGAATTCATATCCTTTGAAAAAATAGAGGCCATGGACCAGCAGCAGAGCCATTGCATAGCCACTGCTTTGCAGGCCTGGCCAGATCACCAGGGCCAGATAGGGAAAAAGATAAAATACCCCCACAGTGGCCGTAAACAGCAGCAAGAGTGACCATGAATAGCGGATCCCTGCAAAGGCATTTTTTTCCAACCCTTTAAACAGACCTTTGACTCCCTGATGCCAACGCAATTGAACCCGCTGTCGGGCAAAGAGTGCGCTAATTTTGAATCCTTCGCGTTTGAGCAAATGCCCCAATTGCACGTCATCGATCACTTCTAAAGCCAAGGTTTGGTGGCCGCCACAGGCCAAATAACTCTCCCGTTTAAAAAGGCCAAAGGCACCGATGCCCGTATAACTGAATTTGCGCCTGGGATTCTCAAGGCCAGAAAGATCGTATACCGAAAAGAACATGATTCCAAAATGACAGATAAACAGATTTTCCCAATAGCCACCGGGGAGAAAGTCGGGAAACAAACTGAGCTGATCCACTTTGCGTCCTTCGGCAAAACGCACAGCCAATTTCAGACAGTCTGGGGTTAAAAAAATATCCCCATCCATAAACAAAAGCCACTCACCCGTGGCCATTTGAACGCCTTGCCAAATGGCATGGGTTTTTCCCAGCCAATCTGTAGGTTTGTCTGTAAGGGTAACGACTTTTAAGCGGCCATCTTGGTTGGCCCAGGATGTCATCATTTCTCCCGTGGCATCTTGAGAGCGATCATTGACGGCCATGATTTCCAAATCAGGGTAGTCCAAAGCCAGCAACTTTTCCAGACAAGCAGAAATGGCCTGAGCCTCATTGCGAGCGGGCACAATAATCGAAACCTTTGGCCAAATCTCCGGCTCTGGATACGCAGAAGCCTCTGACTCCAGTTCAAAACCAGGCTGAAAAAGTCGCCAGATCAGGCCCAGCCAAAAGGCGCAAATGAACCAACCCACAACAAAGCTCAGATCCATCAGCGGTTTCCTTTTTCGTTTAAGCTGGGTGGATGCATCAAAACCCGGTGCCTTCAGTCTGCCACTGTCGCAGAACAATCGCAATACAGGTCCGAAGCGCAAGAACAGGCTTGGCGATCCTTGGCAATTGGAGTTAGTATGCAAAGGTGTTGGGTGGTCTGAAAAAGGAGAAAAAAATGCGTTTAAAATTGGGCTTGTTTCTCGTTTGTTTGCTGCTCTCCGGCTGTCCTCCGACCGAAGAGAATACCCAAGCCACTTCTTCTCCTGGGCCAATTGGCTCAAGCTCAACGGCAACAGAGAGTTCTGCTCCAACACCTTCGGCCAAGCCCACCAAAATCAAGGCGTCTGGGTCCTCAGACCCCGTTACTGAAGTCGGCGTTTTTCAAGGTTTATTTATGGCCGGAGAGGGCTTACAATTGTTTAAAGCCTGTGGCAGCAAAGAAGAAATCTGGGTCGAAGATGCCAACGGCGAGCTACTCAAGCGCCACGCCGCTCTCAAAGGCCTGATCGACCTTGAACCCGTTTATGTTGAACTGATTGGATCCATAGCACCTTTGACCTCTGGAGAGGGCTTTGCCTCTGGCTATCGCAAATCCCTAAGCGTAAAGTCGGTCAAGGTCGTACAGACATGGCTGAGTTCAGGCACCTGTTTTAAAAGTGATTTTGTCGCTTTTGGCCACAGTCCCGAATGGACCCTGCGGGTTTTGACCAAAAATGCGGTCTACTTTAAGTCTTTGGAAGGGGAGTTCCCGATTGTCGAAAGCCTGATCTGGCAAGCCCCTGAACAGAACGGGAATCAATCCAAGTACACCTTTCGTTACCGCTCTCCCGAAACCGAAGCCATGCAGGCCACCTTAAGCAAAGAGCCCTGCCAAGATGGGGCTCAAAATTATGCCTATAAAGCCACAATATCTTTTCGCGGTAGCACGTATGAAGGCTGTGCCCAAGCCCCCTAAGCAGCAACAAAAGGCCACGTTATGAACCCGTCAAGCCAAATTGGCGGATTCCCATTTGGATCTCAACCAGGTTTAACGGCACTTTTTCCAGCCAATAATGCAAAAGTTCGCTTTTTTTGCCTGCTTTTTCACTGAGACTGAGGGCCTGCATCAGGGCCACTATTTCTGCAGGGGTGTAATAAACTTCTTGCTTACGTGCCAACTCTTCGGCATTGAGGAGGGGATAGAGCCATTCGCGGTATTGCTTTAATCCCGGCCCAAAGCCCCTGAAAATGGCCTGCAGATCTGTGCGATGTTCGTAAGTGCGCAAACTTTCGTAGAGGCGCAATTGATTGAGTACACAGAGGACATTTTGCAGCTTGTGAGCCCCAGCGTTTTTGCCCAGGTGATAGTCGCGGGTATGGGCCAATTCGTGAGCCAAAACGGCTTTAAGCGCCAATGGTGGGAGAGAAAGCCGCCAGATGCGTGGATTGACCTCAATCCGATAAATGGGCTGCTCAGAAAACAAGCTCTGTAGCTCAAAATTACTTTGAAAAAAACTGTCACTTTCTGAAAAACTGCCGGTTGTGAGTGTGATGTCTTTAAGTTCGGGATACGTTTCAGCGATGATTTCTCTGAGCAAAGGCAAGAGGTCTGCATCTGTGTAAGCCAACGCCAATGAGGGGCTCACCAGCCCCAGGATCAAACTCAAAAACACATTTATACCGACACGAAAAAAACTGAATGTATCTATCTTGACCATTATTTATCCTTGTCTTTGATTTAATTTAATATTTCTCTTGCAAGTTTGCAATCCCAAACAGGGATAAGACTTGTATCAAAAGCCTGAAGCTCAGGCCCTGGAGAGTAGAGAGTATGCGTTCATCCATTTGGCCCCGGATCAGTTCCGTTTTTTTAGCAAGCAGCTTGATTTTGAGTGCCTGTGGCACAGGCTCTGAAGAGTTGCCAAGCGCCCCTTTAACCCAATCTGCAGCCTTAACCCCTGCCAACAATGCTCAAACCGAGCAGATTTTGGCCAGCCTGCCCAAAATTATGGCCGGGATTGACGATATCAAGGCCCGAATTGTAGCCCTGGAAGTTCAACCCGTGGCAGCAACAACCCAACCCTCGGCTCCCACAGTGACCCCAGCGGCTTCAGGCACCAAACCGACGACCACGCCGCCACGCACCCCCAGCAAGCCAACAACATCAACCGCTCCTGCCAAAGCACCCGCCAAACCAGCGGCCCCCAGTGCAGCTGAAAAAGGCCAAGCAGAATTGATGAAGGTTCTGAGCACCTTTACCTCTGCGGGAGCGGTTCAATGTACCATTGAAAAAATCGAAAAACACCTGCAAAATGGCAGCACCGTTACCAATAAGCTCAAACTCTCAACCCGCCAGCCCAATACAGTCAAAATTGAAGTTTTGCAATCGAGCAAAAGCCCCCCCGGAACCAAAATTCTCTATACCTCTGGGGTGGGCAACAAAGTCAAGGTCCGTCCCCAAGGGGCCCTGAGTTTTGTCGTCACCGACCTCGACAAAACGGATGAACGCCTGATTTCTGTGAATAAATTCCCGCTGGATGACACCGATTTCTTTGGTGCCACCAAACGCCTGTCGTCGGGTTATAAAGCCACTTTGCTTGGCACTGCCACCGTGGCTGGCAGTAAAGTGAATATTCTCAAGGTCGTGCCCAATGGCACCCACAGCTTAAATGCCCAAATTGCCTATGAACATATTGGCTATGATCCCCAGACCTATGCCATTCGCATGATGGAGATGTATGATAAAAGTGGTGGCAAAGAGCCCTTTTTCCGAATTGTGTTGCCCAGCATTGAGTACCTCGACTCTTTGCCAGAAAGCACCTTCAAGCTTTAGAATATAAGCAGTTACAAATTTTTCTCAAGATTTGAAGCAAGCTTCTATTACCTTAAACTATAATTAACTTAAGATAACCTATTATTAATAATTCTGGGGAGTAAAAGACGAAGTCATGATGACCCTTCGCCCTGTACTGTTCCGCATTTTGACAGCATCAATGCTCTCAGCCTCGGTGCTTTTACCGGGTTGCGGCAGCAAAGAAGATCCCACAGACCTTTCTCCTTCGTTGCAAACATCTAGCACGATCGATGCCACAACACAAAAACTTTTAGATACCCTGCCCAAAATCATGGAGGGTCTTGAAGATATTAAAACAAAGATCGATGCCTTGGAATTGCGTGCAGCAGACGACGATTTGCCCGTACCCAGCACCCCAACCAAACCCAGTACAGGCACGCCCACAAAACCCACAACAGGGACAACAACCCCCAAGCCAACAACGGGCACAACGACCCCCGCCAAACCTGCGACCACAACCCCACCCAAGCTGACCGCCAAAGAGCGCGGGGCTCAAGAGCTCAAAAAATTGCTCGACAAAGTCAAGTCAGCCCCTTTTATTCAGGCCTCGGTTGAAAAAATTGAGAAAAATCTCAAGACGGGCAAAGTCACGACCAATAAATTGAGCATGTATACAAAACAACCCAATACGGTCAAAATTGAAGTTTCTTTCTCCTCTTCGGGTGCCTCTGGAGCCAAGGTGTTGTATAACTCGGGCGTCGGCAGCAAAATCAAAATCCGCCCCGGTGGTAATTTGAGCTTTGTCACCACTGAATTGGACAAAAAAGATGAGCGCGTGGTCTCCAATAATGGGTATCCCTTGGATGACACCGATTTCTTTGGTGTGGTTCGCCGCATGTCGTCTGGTTATGACGCCGAGCTGATTGGGGCGACCACCTTAAATGGCAAAAAGATCCAGATTCTAAAATTGACCACTTCCGGCACCAATACCATGGACAGCCGCGTGACCCATGAGCATATTGGCTATGATCCACAGACCTACGGGATTGTGCTCTGGGAAATGTACAACGAGGCAGGCAGCAAAGAACCTTACTTCCGCTTGACTTTGCCCACGTTGGAATTTCCTGCGAGCATTGAAGAATCCCGATTTAAGGTCTAAAACTGAGCGCGACTCAGCGGCCCGGAAGTGATTCCGGGCCGTTTGCTTTTGCCCTCTTTCTCAAGCTCAAAGACTGCGTCCCCCGGCATTCAGATGGGCCTCAATCAGGGCATTTTCAAAAGCGGCCAAAGCGGGTGGATAGCGATAAATGCGGTGGTTGTGGGCCAAAATTCGTTGACTGACAGCAGCCCGAAAATCGGGGTCCGTGGCCCAATTTTTGGCTTTTTTGAGATAATCAGAGCGATCACAGGCGATGAGGTCTCCCAGTCCCATTTGCTGATAAAACATCGCGGCAAAACGGCCCCGTGCAAATTCTGGAGCCAGGGCCACAACCGGAATGCCACAGGCAAAAGCCGAAAACAGAGTGGTTCCGCTGCCAAAGGGAAAGGTTTCTAAATAGACTTCGGCATTGAGCAGCAATTGCATAAACGCATCTGGATTGAGCCACGGCAAAAACCAAATCCGTTCAGCCAACTTGCCCAGGCTGTTTTGAAAGCGGGCTTTAAGCGATTTATCCAGGCCACTTTGGGGGCGATCCAGCAGCAAAATGAGACCCTGTGGATCTTGGGAGAGAATCTCGGCAAAGAGGGCATCCATCAGCGGGTGCAGTTTAAACAAACTGACAGGGCAGAGATAGAGATTATGCTTGTCAGTGAAACCCCATTTGGCGCGCATATTTTGCTTCAGAGGAAGCAGGGGGGGAGTCACAAAGGTGGGCAAGAACTCTGGGCGCAACAGTTTTTCGCGATAGTGGCATTGGCCCTCGGGGGTGTCGAGCCAGCAGCTGCTAATAAAGCCATCAATCTGGGCCGAACCCGACGTGACCGGATGGCCGGGAAAGACCCATTGTACGGGAGCCAGTCGGTATTGCCCCAGGAGCCAGGTGGGCAAATGGGGGCCCAAATCGGTATAAAGGACAATATCCGGTTGCCATTTAAGCAGGGTCTGAATTTGCTCGGCCAGTGAAGAGGGCAATTCACACCAATGATCTGCTCTTTGGCGCAATCTTGAGGTGGTTGCGTCCGCCAGCAGGGGTGAGAGCGAAAAAAAGCCCAACTCAAAACGTTCGCGTCCCAAATTTTCAATCAGCCCCCCAAAACACTGCATCAGAGAGTGGGAGTGAAAATAATGAGAGACAACTGCCACTTTCAGGCGCCCGTTCTTGGCAGAGGGCGGCAGTCCGGGCTGAGGGGGTAAAAAACGGGTGTAAATATCGCTGAGCAAACTCAAGGCACGACAGTCGTTATAGCCCTGATAGGGCAGATAAAAAGGCAGAGAACCCACTTCGGCCACGGGATCTGCGATCTGAAGGGGCCCAGCCTCGTCAGCCAGTGCCTCTAAGGCCTTTTCCCAATTTTGACGCGTCTGTTCCAATTCACTTTGGCTTTGATAAATCGGGGGCAATAGCGAAAGTTGGGCCAGTTTAAATCCATCGTGAGGGAAACAGTGACGGCCCCTTTGCAATGAGCGCTCAGCCCGACTCAGATCTCCTGCCTCACTTTGCACGTGGGCCAATTGCAGACAAATCTGGGCCTTTTCTTGGGGTGAGGCCTCTCGCTTGAGAGCCGTTTCCAAGCTCTCTTCTGCCGATCTATATTGCAAATTGGCGGTTTGCAATTCAGCCAAAGCCAACCAGACCGAGGCACGCTCGGGAATCAAATAGCTCAAATTTTGCAGAACCTGTATCGCCGAGTGCAATTGGCCTCTGGCCCGCCAAATTTGAGCTATTTTCCAGTATATGCGAGGGGTGCGTGGAGAAATTTCATGGGCCTTTTGATAGGCCTTTAAGGCCTCACGTATCGCCTCAGCAGAAGATTCCGCTTGCCACAGGTCTCCCAAACTTTCCCAGATGCGGGCTTGGGCGATGGGTTCGGGACAATCTGACAAAGCCCATTCAAACTGTGCTTTGGCCTCTGAAAATTGGCCCTGGGCCTGTAATAACAGAGCCAAATTGTTGCGACAGGCCCAAAAATGGGGGCGTGTTTCCAATTCTTGTTTGTAATAGATCAGCGCCATTTCCGGATCTTCCTCCTGAGACAAAAGCCCCAAGCGAAAGGCCAAATTGGGAAGATCGGGAAAATCCTGGTACAGGGCCAAATAAGCCTGTTTTGCCGCTGCAGGGTCCTGCCCTTCTAAGACCTTTGCCGCTTCAAACCGTACCAGCTCCTGGGGCTGCTCAGGAATCAGAATCCGCTATCGCCCCCGGAATCATCGTAGTCGCCATCAAAATCTGAATCAGTCTCATAATAATCGTCGTCTTCACTCTCGTCTGAATCCGCATCGGAAAGGTCAAATTCTTCGCTGCTATCCATAATCAGAGAGACAGAAGAATCTGACTCTTCGCCCAAGGCTTCATCATGATCTTCGTCTTCTTCAGCGACATCCGCTTCATATTCCAAATTCATGCCGTGCTCCTTGTGGGGGGAGACCCGCCCGATTTTACTATTACCCTGTTTTTATACTATCATACGCAGAGGTTAAAAATCCCCTCAAAAATGGACCCCAAAGGCACACTTAGAAAGAGATCAAAGATGCCCAAAATTTGGATTTATGGCTTTGGCCCCTTTCGCCAATACCGCAAAAATATCACCCAAGAAATGTTAAATCTTTTGCCAGAGCGGCCGGGGGTAAATACCCAAGTTTTGCCCGTCAGATTTGAACGAGATCTGTTTTTAGAACCTGTTAAGCTCTTTAATCCAGACTATATTTTGGGTTTGGGCCAATGTCCCAGGGGCGATTTATTGCGCTTGGAACGCCGCGCCTTTAATCAGATGCGGGATCGCCGCCTGGGGCTCGATCAGGCAATTGATCCACTTCAACCCGAACACATTCACTTAAGTTGGAAATTGCCCGTACGCAGTGATACCCGCATTTCTTACGATGCGGGTAGGTATGTTTGCAATTATTCAATGTATATCTTGGGACGCCACGCCCAAGAAAGCGGGATACCCTCAGCTTTTGTACATATTCCCAGAACCTATGCCCTGAAGTCGGGATTGGCTTGGCTAGAGCAATTGCTTAAAGATCTGGGACTCAATGCAGTTCAGTCCTTCGCGCTAAAACCTGATCAAAATGGGCTTCCAGAGCCGCATTGACACCACGCAACCCCAAGCCGACCTGTTCAGCCCAGTCAAAATAGGCCAATCGGCGCGACAGGGGCCAATCGTCGGGTGGTTGTGCCAAGAGATCTTGAAGATTGCAGATTTTGTCTGCGAGCTTGATTTGCTTGGCTTTGGGGTTTAAATCGGACGCATGTTCAATTTGTAATCTTTTGCGTTCGGCTTTGGGCAAAGATTTGTCATCGCTGACCGCTTGAACCAGGCTGCAAACCTCGTCACCAAAGGCATTTGCCAGTTCGGCGGTTGTGGTCTGGGTGTCTTCTAAGGTGTCATGCAGGAGCGCAGCCATAACCAAAGCGGGATCGCTCACTCTGCCTACCTCTGTAAGCACATAGGCGACCTCAATGGGATGGTTGATATAAGGCGTTAAACCATCTTTGCGCAATTGACCTGCATGTTTCTGGGCAGAAAAATGCAGTACTCGGCTCCAAAGTGCAATATCCATGGGTGTTTTTCTTGAGCTTCCGTTTGCGGAATGGGTTCTAAGCAGACACTTTTGTCTTGAGTGCTTGGCCACCCAATAATTCAGCAAAAGCCTCTCCCAAAATTTGATCGCCTTCTTCACCGTGGGGCAAAGGCAGTTCCCGTTGAGACAGGTACCAGCCAAACAACATTTCAGTCATTTCGATTGAAGTCGGTTGCTGGTCTGAGACAGGAATATTGTCCAGCCAATGAAGGCTGCGATTGCAAATCTGAAATCGGAGCCCTTCCGGTGTCATAAAAAATTCAGATGTGGTTTTTCGGTTCATATTCGTCATCCCATGTTTGTCCAAAACTCGTCCAAAACTCATTTAACTTTCAGCTATACCCCTTATTGTAACAGAGAGCGTAGTCAAAATGTAGCACAAACTTTAAAAAATAGTATTCCAAATGGGGATGTTAAATCGCCCTGATTTTAGAGCAATTCAAGGCCCTTTTTGTTTTTTGGAGTCAGAAAAATCTGCCATACAGCTATAATATATCCCGACCCCCCATTTTTGCGCCTGTATGCTATCCGTGGAGGATTTTGTGACTCAAATTTCGTCATCTCGGCAGACTTTCCAGACTTTGATTGCAGATAAACGGCTGACCCGCCAGGAAGTGCAGACCCTCCAACAGGCCTATCAAAAAGAAAATCCCAAAGCCACTGAAGCCCAATTTGAAAAGTGGATGGCAGATAGCCTAACAGGCAAAACAGGCAAAACAGGCAGTCAAGATGCCCTGGCAACGCTGCAGCAGCTGAAATCCGGTAAAAGTGAGTCGGTTTTGCTCTTCTTTGAAGACAGTGCTCCCGAACCGCCCAAAGGCAAAGCAGCCCCGGTTCAGGTTCGGGTTGAGGGTCTGCAGCTCACTGACAAAAACGGATTTGAACAGCGCAGTCTTGACGACCTGACAGGTTCCATTAAAAAAGTCGAGGTCACCCTCTCCCATGATTTTGTCCAACAGATCGCTCAGGGGGTGGTTGATGTCTTGCCTTTTGGCAAACACAAAGCAGAAGTGACCTATGTCCCCGGAAAAGAAGGAGTTGCTGGTCACCATCAAATTCGCGTGGGTGGCTTTCATATCGCAGATTTGCGCAGTGATCAAGGCCGCCTGTTTTTGGAGTATGGTTCTCAACCCCAGCCGGGGCTCGTTGCGCCTCGTTTGGATCAAACACCGGATCTGATCACAAAAGGCCTTTCTCAGGCTTGGAATTGGGTTGGAGAGCAGGCCAATAACGCTTTTGACGCGACAGTGGCGGGTATTGGACAAGATCCCAAAGCGGTCAGGCAATCGATTTCAGACACAGTGGATAGCGCCGTTGATTGGAGCCGTGACAAAGCCGCAGACGGCTTGGCCTGGGCTGTGGGTCTGAAACCCGAAGACATGCGTAAGATTTTTGAAAACGGCAAATTACAGGTGGATGCCGGTTCGGGGATTCAAAGTGAGATCGATTTGGACTGGGACAGTGAGCGGAATCGGGTCTATATTAACCCCGGCAATTTAAGCTTAAATGGCAAAGATTTGGCCGGAGAAGGTTCTGTTTTGGAGGGTTCACGGGTGACCTTGACCCCTGAAAAGCCCCAATTGGAGATTTTGCCCGATGGACGGGTGCGGATTGCGAGTGAAAATGCGGGTTTAAGTGGCGGAACGGGCCCAGAAAGCCCCGCTGCCGATGTCCCTGACATGACCATAACCCGACCCGCTGACGCTCCCCCTGATAACCTGACCCTCGACAGAGCAGAGGCTGAAATTCGCAGCGACGGCCAGAGCACCTCACTGGAAGTCACCGAGGCCGAAGGCACAATTCAAGCAGCAGGCGTTTTGACCGACGAACGCATTCAAAATTTGAAAAAGCAGATCGATGATGCCCTCGTTGCTGTAGATAAAAAATTGGCAGAATATGGCATCGACCGCGCCAGTTTGGAGAAAATTTTCAGCCAAGTGCCCACGGATTTACTCAAGTCGTTACTCAGTTCAACCAATCAAGGTGAATTGGCCAAAACAGCTGCCAATCTGGGCATTGATCCCACCCAATTGGGCCAGTTTGTCGCTTTTTTACAAGAACAACCGGTGCAAGGCCTGCTGGGTGATCTGCAAAAACTAACGGGAACATTGGCCAGCAATACCCAATTGCAGGGCAGTTTGTCGTTTAAATTGGGCCGACTCAATCTCGAGAGCAGCAGCAAAGGGCTTTTAATGCAACTCCAAGGGCTCGATCTCAAGGCCTTAATCAGCAGCCAGACACCCTCAGGAACGCAAACAGAAGCCAGCGTGAGCGCTCAACTGGCCAGTGGGGCGCTTTCCAACGCAGAAAATGCCCCGCCCCAGATCAGTACCGGTCAAGCAAAATTAGCGCTTGATGCAACAGTCCGAGAAGCTAAATCGCCGTTTGAATCCCGTCTCAAGGCCTTTGTCCAAGATTTGAATGGCCGCAGCAATCCCAAAGCCTACCTCACCCCCAAAGGGATTACCCCTGGACGTTCGGGTCTGACGATTCAAACGGTCAAAGACCTGTTGGGCAAACTCACCCCTGCTGAGTGGCAAAAGGTGGCCAGTGGCGACGATAAGTCTGTGCAAAGCTTGGCTGCCGAGAAAAACTTGCAACCCAATTATTTGCTGTATATGCGCAAATACTTTCAAGATCAGGGCATGAATGCACCCGAACAGAGCAAAGTCACGGCCACTGCTGGTTTGCAAGCATTTAGCCACAGTGCCAGTGAAACCAAGTTTGAAAAGCCAGAGGCAGCTCTGCGTGTGAGCACCAGCGCCAATGGCCAGGTTACATCTGAAGCCGGGGCCTCACTCAGCGCCGCTGAAGTCAAACTCAATCCCAACGAAGCAGCGATTCAGGCTGCCGCAAAATTGATGGGGTTTCGGATTGAAATGGCCCAAAAACCGGCCAAAGAATTGCTTACACCCCATGGCCTCAGTGCAGGGAAAACCGGGCTGAGTTATGAAACCGTGAGGGGCATCATGGCCAAGGTGACAGATGCTGAGTGGCGGGCCCTGGCCAAAATGGAACCAGCTGCCCGAAGTACATTTTCTCAGCGCAAAGGTATTCAGCCCAATTATCTGGACTATCTGCGCGATTATTTTCAGAAAAATGGCATGTTACCCGCGGCGGCTGTGGCAAGTGAGGTGCGGCTTGAAGCGGATGCCAAGGTGCGCCGCAGCGATGGCACCACCAGCAGCCAGATCAGTGCTGAGGCCACCCGTGTTTCAGCGTCTCCCGAAATGATTGCCGCTCAAGGCATTGAGGCCCAGGGCAAGCTGGATACCCCTGGGGCAGATGTCGCTGTCAAATTCAACCAAGGCACCCTGGGTGCAAGCGCAGAGCGAATCATGGCTTCGGGCCAACTCGGCCCCGCCACTGTCACGACCGAAAACGGCAATTTTACTGTGAATCAGGGGCAAATTTGGGGAGCAGCAACCCCCGATGCCGGCCTGGCAGTGGATGCAAAGGCCGATTGGAGCTTGGATACCCGGGGTGAAAAGGCCCGAACCCAGCTCAGTGGCGATACCCATTTGGCCATTGGCGAAGGTGAGTTGCAGGGCTCAGAGACCACCCAATTGGGCGGAACCTCTCGGATCAAATCCGATGAATTGATGCGTTTGGCCAAAAATCACCCTGATTTACAGGCCTTTCTCAAATTGCTGGGTAATCAATTCCGGTTAAACAATGAGTCTGTCACGGTCGCTCTCAAAGACAGCAGCCTGATCACTGGCGACAAGGGCAAGGTCAATTACGACTTGCAATTGGGCGTACAAAAGGTTGAAACCAGCCTCGGACCCATGGATGTGCAAGTGCGGGCCTCCAATCAGGGCGTGCGTGGAAATGTCACATTTTCGCCCAATCAAATGGCGGTGGCTTGGATCAATGGTTTGGTCTCTGAAGCCCTCAAAAAACCCACCCAAACAGCACTCAATCAGGGCCGCATTGAAGTGAAATTTGATCACTCGGTGGTAAGTGATATCGTGATCGGTGCCCGCATAACAGGAGATCAGGTGGAAATCAAAGTCGATCAGGCCAAACTCTTTGGCTTCCTCGATCTGGACTTTATTCGCGGCAGCGCCCGAGACACGGTACTCGAACAATTGAAAAAAATGGGGATAACCCGTGCCAGCGCCAAGGGCGAAACAACCGTCACCCTGCCAGTACAGGCCTTGATGGCACAGGCTTTGGGCCCAGAAGCAGCGGGACGCACCACCCTTAAACCCACACTGGGCAGCGATAACCGCCTGCGTGTGGCATTTGATTACCGCCCCTAAACATAAACCTGTACATAAACCTGAACATAGATGAGCAACTGCGTCTTGAACTCAATCACCGGATCTTCCCAATTGAGGCAGTCTTGCGTATCCTGAAGAAAAAAGCGGGAGTGGCCCTATGTTCAAATCTCAGTTGCTTAAGTTGTTTGGAACTCGCTTGAGTGTCAGTTTCTGCGCTGGTCTGTGTGCCAGTCTTTGCCTGAATTGGCCAGCAAGCGCACTCTCACCTTTGCCGCCACCAAGCCCCTTGAAACAAGAGGCCTTGCGCAATTTTCAGCAGTATTTGCGCATGGATACCAGCAATCCGCCGGGCAATGAATTGCCCACTGCGCGCTTTCTCAAAGCCCTGTTAGACAAAGAGGGAATCGAAAACCAGCTCTTTGAACTTGGTCCTGAAAATGGCAAAAACCGGGCCAATCTTTATGCCATTTTGCGCGGTGATGGCAGCCGCAAACCCCTGGTGTTTTTGCACCATATGGATGTCGTCCCGGCTGATCCCCAGTTTTGGGCTTTTCCGCCTTTTTCGGGGCAGATCGACAAAGGCTTTGTCTATGGCCGGGGAGCGATTGATGTCAAAGGCAAAGGCATCGTTGATCTCTATACCTTAATTCGGCTCAAACGGGAAAAACAGCCCCTCAAACGCGACCTGATCTTTTTGGCCGTGGCCGATGAAGAGGTCAATTCATCGGGTTCGCGCTGGATGATTCAAAACAAACCTGAGCTGATTCGCGGAGCTGAATTTCTGATTGATGAAGGCAAAACCGTGACCGAAAACGAAACAGGCCAAGCCCTCTACGCCATGGTCGGGATAGGTGAAAAATCCCCGCTCTGGCTCAAATTGAGCTTTTTTGGCACACCCGGCCATGCCTCGGTGCCTATGGCTGACAATGCCGTCAACCGGGCCCTGCGTGCTGCCCAAAAAATTCTGGCCTACAGCCAGGAAATTCCCTTTGAAGTCTTGCCAGGACTGGCTGAGAGCCTGCGTCTGCAATACCCCGGTGACGTGACCCGCTTGCCTGGCTACCAAAAGGACATGACCCGCTCACTCAAAAATCCGGCCTTTCTCAAGGCCTTGGCTGAGCACCCTGAAATCAATGCCATGTTGCGCAACACCATTTCAATTACCGGCATGCGTGGCAGCGACAAAACCAATATTATCCCCAATTCTGCCAGTTTAAGCCTCGACTGCCGACTTTTGCCAGGGCAAGACAAAGAGCGCTTTTTGCAAAAATTGCGCGAAGTGATTGGGGACAAGACGGTCAAAATTGAGATCGAAGAATATTATCAGTCGCTTTATTCTCCCGCCGACACTGCATATTTTGCGAGTTTGGAGCGGGTCTTGCACCGCCACTATCCAGGCCTGCCCGTGGTGCCCACCATCTTTACCTCTTCAACCGACAGCTCGCTATACCGTGCTTTGGGCCTCAAGGTCTATGGCTTTGAAGCCTACCGCGTCGACGAAGCCACCGCCACACGGGCCCATGGCAACGATGAACGGCTGGGCGTCGAAGGCTTTTTCTGGGGCTTGGACTTTTTGCATGAATTGGTGCTGGATCTCAATCGCTGAGCATGTGTTAAGAAAGTCCTGTAGTTGGGTATAAAATCAGAACAGCGAATTTTTTTGGGGCCGAAAAAGACCGAAGCCTAAACTAAATTTAAACCAATCCTGTGTTTGGTTGCGCAAGATCAGACGCCAGCTGTGCCATAATTTTCTTAACGACTTAAATTACCCTCAGAAGCGGAGACACGCGGCATGGTTCAAACCAACAATCAACCGATCAGACTGACGGTGCCGACACAGGTCCCGACATCGGTTCCGCGTCCTGTTCCCCGCCCCACCACGACCGCGCCCACCCAGGTGCCTTTGCCCCCTGTCCGCCCCAGCGATGCCGCCAATGTGGGTGCGGCCCGAGGCACGGCCCAAGCCAGTTTTGATCTGGGCATTTCCGAAGGCCCCAAATGGACTCAAAACCAGAAAAATGAAATTGTGGCGGGTTTTCGGGCTGGACTCCATCAACATGGCATTACCGTTGACGAGATCAACCAAGTGCTGCAGCGCAATGGCATGGGCCATTTGCAAATCAGCGAGCAGAGCATTCAAGACCCCGCCAATGCCGATGAAATTATCAAAATTCAAAAAGCCCTCGACAGCCGCTTGAACCACCCCGATCTCAAAGCCCTGGGACAGGGCAATGCCTTGATCAAAGCCAAAGATGGCCAATTTGGCAAAGGCACTGTGGCCGCTGTGGCCGCCTTGCGCGATGCTTACCGTGGAGAACCTGTACAAGTGCCCGTGACCGCCATTAAACAGGAGACCCGCACCGGCTGTTACCGCGCCTCTGAGGCCATGATGTACAACGCCATTCATGGCAAAGACGGCACCCCCGACGCCTATACCGAATTTGATGCCCGCGACCGCGTGCGCGATGGGGACATGGAAAAAGGCGAAGCCTATGTCGCAAGTAAAGAAAATGCCTCAGGCCGCGTCACCGTCAACAAGACCAACGCCAAGAAAATGTTGGATACCCTCGATGCCGAACTCAACGCCGGTCGCCCCGCGATTGTGGGTGTGAGCTACCGCAAACAAGACGGCAAAGAGTACAACGAGGGGATTACCGACCACTTTGTCTTGGTCACAGGTCGGGGCCAAGATGAAGCCGGCACCTTTTACACTTTTAACGATCCCGCCCAAGGGGGCACCCACAAACTGCGCCTCGATCCCCAAACTGGCCGCCTCTCCGGCAAAGGTGACATGGTTGGCACCTATGATGTGACCATGATGCACAAAGCAGCAGTGACGGATGCCGCCACCGTTGATCGCTATAAAAAGACCGGAAAGGTCTTGCACAGCCAAGGTCAACGCAGTAACGAAATTGGTCAGATTCAAAAACAACTCACCGCTTTGGGCTTCGACACCAAAGGCACCACGGGCGCTTACGGTCCGGGCACAACGGCTGCGGTCAAAGCCTTCCAGACGGCCCACAATTTGCCGGCCACCGGCAGCACGATCGACACCCACACCCGTGCAGCCCTCAAAGCCGCCTATTTGGAGCACCAGCGCAGCCGTCCCACCGAAGTTATGTTTAAAAAAGGTGACTTTAACGCGGATATCGGGGCCCTGCAAAAGAAATTGACCCATCTGGGTTTTAACACCAAAGGCAGCAATGGCCAATTTGGGCCAGGCACCGAAGCGGCTGTTAAAGCATTCCAGACCCAACACGGCCTGGAGCCCAACGGCAAGATCGACAATCAAACCTACTTCAAACTCTTGGAACTGGCGCCTTAAGCGACTTAGGTCGCCAAAGGCGGTCCTGCGCTAAGTGGACCGGTCAGTTTTTGTTGGTTTTGCAAGATTTTGCGTTCGGCCAGTTTTTGGGCCTTTTCCATCAGGGCATGAACCGTGGCCGGTTGGGGATCATGGGTATCAAATATAACCGAAAAATCGCCCACTTCCAGAGCCAAATACAGCGGCTTGGGCACGTCTTCAAAGAGTTCTGGGCGCTCCAAGAGTTTTTCCAGGGTATCGCCGTGTACCAGTCCATTGGCAGAGCGGTAAATCACCTCAGAACCCGGGCGAATATTCACGGCATAGTCCAGGTATTTAAGCAATTTGATTGAAAGCTGGCGTATGCCCTCTTTGCTCATAAAACCGAGATGGCCGTCTTCTTTGAGTTTTTCGAGAATGCGATCTTGCAAAGGCCGCTCGGTGGTAACGGGCACATTTTGTTTGGCCGCGGCAATTTGGTCGTTGAGGTTTTCGCGGGTGCAGTTTTGCACGTAGAGCACCAGCGAGCGGCCATCTTCAAGTTCGAGGGAGATATACGCCCCCTGCTGAATTTTGGCCTCGTAACGCTCGGGAAAATCGTAAAACGAATTGAGGGGAATACCTTTGACCAAGCCAGTTTCAGTCTTGTAGATAATTTCAGATCCCTGATGGCTTTCAGCCCAGTAGAGCCATTTGACCACCCCAGGCTCCAGCGCACCGTGGCCCGATTCATTTAAAAAATCCAGGCTGCCCCGCTCTTGCAATTTTTGTTTGGCAACCTGGGCGGCAGTGTCCCAACCAGAGAGATCTCCTGTGCCTTTGCCAAGTTGAGGGCCGTGGTCAGATTCCTGAAAAGAGGATGAAACCATGCGCGACTGTTTCCTTCCCGCGTTAGAATACAATTATATGTATTATACCCTCCTTTTTCTGACCGGCTTCTTCTTCTCAGGCATTGTGTCCGGTATCTTGGCTGGCAGCTGGGGATTTTCTCAGCCTGCCCTGGCTCAAACCCAGGCCCAAACACAAGCTACAAAACCCACTCAGCATTGCCCCTTAACCCTCAACCAACGCCTGGAATTGCAGATTGCAGAATTCAGCTGGCAAGTGTTGCTCAACCGGCCATTGCCACTCTGGCAGGATTTTGCCCCCGAAACTTTGGCTCTCAAATTAAATGATTCCAAGTGTGACTGGCTCTTGACCCATGCGGCTCCCCCTGCCAATAGCCTGTCTCTGCCAGATTTTAAACGGGTGTTTGCACTTTCACCGCTTTCTGAGCTGGAGCCAGGTTTAGAAAGCGCAGCAGAACCACGGCTTAAGCCCTTGCTCGAAGCCTCAATGCAGGATTTGCCTGGGTTTTGCCGTCCCCTGGCTTCGGCCTTTCGTGCTTGGGGAAATGCTACGGGTCTGGTCTCACTGGCAGCGCTAGAGGCCCTGAATGGCCTCTCCAGTGCGCAGACAGGCACGTGGCAGCGGGAGTTAATGGCTTTGGAGCGTGCCTTGCAGGCCGGAGATAAGTCCCTGCGCCAAGAGTGGATTCAGCTCTATTTGGCGAGTCGCAGCCAGCGGTTGGGCTTAAAAAAGGCCTTGGATTTAAGTGAGGCTTCCCAAATTGAGGCGGATTTAGAACGGATTTTGGGTCTGGAAAGCTGGCTCTGTTTGCGTCAGGAAGAGAGCTTGAACCAAAGCGAATTGCCCGAAGAGTTGAAACATTTGGGCCTCTTTCGCAATCCTGTCGCGCTTTTCAACACACTCTTTGACCGCTCGCAGCAGGGTCTGACCGAAATTGAGCGTCTGCGCCATGCCGGGCTTTTGCAGGTTTTGCTGCTCGAACAGATCTACCCAGACTGGCAAAAGCGGATCAGGGAAAAGACGATTGAGGCAATGCTCTCGACCTGGAGCGGATATATTCCCAAACAGGGAGCGCAATTGGCTTTGGTTTTGGCCCAGCGCTTCCCCGAGAAACAGATCAGAGCGGCAGATCCTCACAGTTTCGAAAAACAAAATGGCTTTCTGATCGCGCTAGAACTGAATCATGAAGATGTGAATCTGCGGCCAAAACAGGTTTTGGGGCTTTCGTCTGAGCAGTTTTTGCTTTTGCCTGGTTCTCAGGTACAAATTCGCCATGCTTCGCTTTGGGGAGATTTACAGGGCCTGACACGGGTCACCAATTTGCCTGCTGGGCGGCTGCGGCTGGAGTTTGTGGTGCCCTTGCGATCTTATCTGCACTTGAGCCCGGCACTACAAGCAGGCCTTGCCTGTGAAGATCTGCGTTTGGAAACCCCTGCTTTTTCGCTCTGGGGCCGCTGTCTGAGCGGCAAGAGCGACTTGCAGGGGGATGCGTACTTTTTGCGTTTGCCCAGTTAAAAGGCTTGGTTCGACTTAGTCGGGCTTGTTTGCACTGATCTTCTCAGCCTGGCTCACAAGGGTGATGAAGTCCTTGCGGTAGCCCTGGGTGTCGTTGCCTTTGGCTTTTTCAGCCAAAAGGCGGGTCTGGGCCAAGGTCCAATCGCCTTTAAAGGCTGAACCCCGCAAGACCTGCCCAAATCCTGCCACAGCGGCAGAAAAGCGGAAGTCATCGCTGGTTTTGCTCAGGGGCAAACTGGCATCTTTGACCACTTTTTCGATCAATTGGCTTTTGTCTTGGTTGGGCTGTTTGTAGCGCAGCTTGAGATTCAGCAATTCATCACTGTTCTGGGCGGTTTGTTTGACCTGGGTCTGTTGGTAGCGCAGATCGTTGGCATTGCCGCTGCCAACCCCGGTTGGAATCACTTCATAAAGCGCGGTCACGCTGTGGCCCGCCCCAAGTTCGCCTGCATCTTTGGCGTCATTGTCAAAATCTTCGGCGCGCAACAAGCGGTTTTCGTAGCCAATCAGGCGGTACTGGGCCACTTTGGCGGGGTTAAATTCCAATTGCAATTTGACATCTTTGGCCAGGGTCAACAGAGTGCCACCCAATTGCTGAACCAGCACTTTTTTTGCCTCCATCAGGCTGTCAATGTACGCATAATTGCCATTGCCAGCGTCTGCCAGTTTTTCCATTTTGGAATCTTTGTAATTGCCCATGCCAAAGCCCAAGACGGTTAAAAAGACCCCGCCTTTGCGTTTTTCTTCGATCATGCGCACGAGTTCGCCATCGCTGGAGGGACCGACGTTAAAATCGCCATCGGTGGCCAAAATGACGCGGTTATTGCCATTTTGTTTGAAGTTTTTGCGTGCCAATTCGTAGGCCAATTGAATTCCTTCTGAGCCTGCGGTCGAGCCCCCGGCCTGTAAATTCTCAAGCGCGTCGATGATCTTGGCTTTGTTGGCACCACTGGTGGGGGGCAGAACCTGGCCCGCAGCCCCCGCGTAGACCACGATCGAGACGCTGTCTTGTTCCCGCAATTCGTCGATCAGCAGGCGCAGGGATTTTTTCAGCAGGGGAAGTTTGTTATCGTCTTCCATCGAACCTGAGACATCCAACAAAAAGACCAGATTATTGGGGGGTGTCTGTTTGAGATTCAGGCGTTTGGCCTGCAGGCCCACATGTAAAAGTTTGTGTTTGGTATTCCAGGGGCAGTCGGAGATTTCAGTGACCAGCGAAAAAGGGTGCTGACTCTGGGGATCGGGATAGTTATATTCAAAATAATTGATCATCTCTTCGATTCTGACGGCATCTTGGGGCGGCAAATTGCCCTGTTGAATAAAGCGCCGCACATTGCTGTAAGCAGCGGTATCTACATCAATTGAAAAGGTCGAAAGTGGGTTTTTTAAGGCCTCAAGAAAGGGATTCTCTGCAATTTTGTCGTAGCCTTCGGTGTTAAATTCTTTATCTGTTGGCGTCTGATCTTGGGGGATCTGCTCTTTGGGGGCCTGTCTCAGAACTGTGCTTTCGTTCACCTTGCCACCCGTTACCATGCCGGTGGTGACGGGTTTATTGGCCAGGGCTTCGGATTTGAGTTTGCGGGGGGGAGCGGGGGCCTGAAGGTTCATCAGTTTTTTTTCGTCATCGGTTTCTTCGGTGTTTTGTTGGTCGACTTTGGGGGGCGCTGTTTGGCTCTTGTCGGCGATCTGTGAGCTATCTTGGTTGGCATAACAGCTGCTCAGGAGCAGCAAGAGGGTCAGGCTCAAACTCAAACTGGCTTTAAACGGGGCTTTGAAAGAGATGGATTTGCGGTTCATGGGGGCTTCCTCCGGGGTGGTTTGATTCAAAGACACACCAACCCTTCACAGGTGTTCAATCCAGAAAATTGCCCGCTGGGTCCGAAAGCGGGGAAAGGGCCTGAACGTGGTAGTGATCATCAGTTGCTTGCAAAAAAGGCAGAGTTGAGGCACTTAAGATCACCCGTGTGAAGCTGGGATCACCTGCATCGTAATGGGCTTCTCCACCCAACAGAGACCAAGGGCCCTGGAATTTGATGCGCCCATCGGCGGCTTTGACAGTGAGGGTATAGTTTTGCCCGGCCCGTGAAGCGGTGCAGACTTTTGCACCTGGATAAGCCGCTGGAGCCTGTTTGCAAGATTCAAGCGTATCAGCCATGCCGCCTGCGATATCCAGGCTGTGGGTTTTGAGCAGCATCGGTTCGCTAAATGTCAAAGCAAAGGCCAAAGCACGCATGGGCAATTCTAATTGTGCCACGTTCTCCAAACGCGGTGGGGTGGTGTCGGCCTGCACCTCAAAGGCCAGCGCCTCTTCAAAATCGCCATCGGTGAGCTTAAAGTGTTTCTCACTGCGGGCCACGCCGCTTTTGTCACGAATATCGCGCTGTTGATTGCCAAATGAATCGAAAGCCAGGGTATAGATTGGCAAGCGGGCGAGATCTTTGTCTGTGGGCAGGGCTTTGCCGGGTTTAAAGGCAAATGTAACCTGCGTATCGTCGGCATTCCAGGAGATATCAAAGGCAGAGCTGTCGAAGATGGGCGTGCCTGTTTGGTATTGAGCGAGATTGCCGTATCTCGGAAGTGTTTCACCGGTCTTGAATGCGTCTGGCTGGTATTCTCTCTGGATTGGGACTGTGCCATTAAAGGTATCCCCTCCAGACTGAGCATCGACTGAGATTTTTCCCGACACAAAACTGCGAATCGCAAAATTGTTTTCAACCCCCTGATGATCCATGGGCTCAGAAAAAGTCAGCTCAAAAGCGTTATTGGGAGCCACATTTCTTTGACTGCGACTGGGCAGGGCCATGGTTACTTCGGGTTTGTCGCTGAGTGTATTGTATGAGGCAGAGAAACCGCTGGCTGTTGCCAGATCTGCACCAAAGTCATATCGATTTGCATTAGGATCACTTTTGCCAGGTGATTTTACAATTTCTATTCTTCTTCTGGTTGTATAACCTGTCTTTGAAGCAATTATTTCAACTTGATAACCTACTGGTATATCGACTAAACGAAAAATCCCATCAGTCGATATGGTCTCTTTAGAAAACTGAAAACGACTATTAATTAACCGAACAAGAACGTTTGTTCCAGCTAATAAACGTTGAGAATCAGAATAGATCTTTCCAAAAATGATATTTTTTTCTATTGAACCTGTATAAGTAATTCCATCGTAACAGTCCTGATATGTCCAAAGATCAATCATTTTGCTCTCTGGGCAAGGTTTTATAGACTTAATGGGTTCTGGTAATAGCGGGCGCAGATCCCACTCTTGGGCCAAATAGCCTATGAGTCGATGATTCCGATCGAAAGATTCATACCCCAATTTATGGAGCCCCCAACTCAATTGAGAAATATCCATTTGATATTGGCTGGTTTTTAATTGATCTTTCAGCAATTCCCCATCGAGAAAGAGCTTGTAATTAGCGGCCCCTGGAATCGTTGGCCAGCTTAGTTTATAGCGATTGCCTTCCTCTCTTTCAACCACAATACTTGCAGTTCTGTTTTCGAATGCCATGGGAGCCGAAGTAGCCGTTGCTTGACTGTTCTGGCTGGCAGGGGGTTCTGAGGGATGCATGGCCGGAGGTTCACAGGCAGAAAGACCGGCCAGAATCAGAGCCTGCAAAAACTGACTTGAGACTGTCCTGTGATTTTCTTGGCTCATGGTATCAATACAGTCAAGGGCGTTTGGCTGTTTGAAATTGGATTGCCCGCTGGTTCAACAACTTCAGGATTGGCGGTGATTTCAACTTGGGCTCCTGAGATAAAAGTGGGTTGGGGTGTTTGTGTACTCAAAACTATTGTTCTAAAACTGGCATCCCAAGACGCATAACTGGCTTCTCCTCCCAAATTTGCCCAAGTCCCTTGATAGCTGAGTGAGCCACTGGGGGCTCTGACTTTCACCTGATAATTTTCAGCTGCTTTGCTGGCAGTACAGGCTTTCGCCCCCGGAAATCCTGCCGGGGCCTGTTTGCAAGAGGGCGGCTCATCGGCCATTCCCCCGGCAATATTTAAACTGTAAGTTTTAAGCAACATCGGCTCGCTGTATTGGAGCAATAGTGTGGGCATTTGCCCATAAAATCCAGCCCACCGGGCCGCTTGCAGGCTGGGCGCTTGCAGATCTTCTTTGACTTGAAACTGGTATGCTTCCTCAAAATCGCCATCGGTTAATTTAAAATGTTTCTCCTGGCGCTCAACGCCTGTTTTATCGCGCAGGGTGAGGTTTTTATTTGTGAAAGGTTTAAATGCCACTTGGTAATGGGGGGCGAGTTCAGGTGTTTTATCTGTCGGCAAGGACAAACCTGGTTTGAATTGAAAGGTCACTTGGGTATCATCCGCATTCCAGGTGATATTAAAGGCGGATGAATCGTAAATGGGGGTGCCGTTGCTTATTTCGTAAAAATGAGGCGATCCAAAATGGGTATTTGCATCTTTCCCGTTCAAAGTATACTTAAATCCTTGTTCAGAAGGGAATTTATTCATGGTATTATCCACAGATAATTTGTTGTTTTTAAAACTGCGAACAGTGAAACTCTCTTCGACAGATCTGCGATCCATGGGTTCTGAAAAGAACAAGTTGAAATCTGTTTTCGGTGAAATCCCCGCTCCATTGCGGGCGGGAGTCACTCGGATAACTTCGGGTTTGTCGGTCAGAGCGTTATAAGCAGCAGAGTACATTGCTGAACCACCATTGGTACCAAAGTCGTAGCGACTATTGACATCTGGCCCTCTAAAGCTCGATTTTGCAACTTCCATCCGTCTGCGCGTGGCAAAACCGGGTTTGGAGGCTGTGATTTCAACCAGGATTCCTGAAGGGATGTTGTTGAAAACATATTGACCGTTTAAAGCCACCGTCTCGGCACCAAAAGGGACCAGCTCATTTAGAGAGCGAAGACGGATCTGAACATCATTCAGTGGTTTGTGTGTATCATCAAAAATCTGTCCAGAGAAAGCAGATTTTTCTATCCCTTCAGTGCTATACAAAATCGGTGAGGCACTGGGCATAAGGGGAGAGGGTTCGACAGGATTCGGTGTAGGGCTTGCATAGGGAGTAGCTATTGGAACCAATGTGGGAGAAGGAGTGGCATTGGGTTGCACTGCCATTGTTGGCTTAGTCGAAGGGAGGAGTGTTTGCATCGGACTGGGACTGGCTGCGGGGCTCAAAGGAGCTGAATTGCAGCCGCTGACTCCCCCCAGCCCCAAAAGCAAAATACCCCCAAGCGACAGAGCTGAGCGCTGTCTGTGAAAATGGCTGTAATGGCTGTAAAAGATGTCTTTCAATGCACGATCACCCATTTAAAGTTAGGACCACGTTGTTGCGGGCACTATCCACAGTATTGCCTGCGGGGTCCATCACATCTGCTTCGACCCGAAAAGTGAGACGCTCTCCAATTTCAAACAAGCTCGGCACCACCCCTTCGGTCAATGTGTGGCCACGGCTTAAAAGCTGAGTCAAACGGGTTTGAACGTCGGGATCTGTTGCGGCCGAGGCAAAAGGGGGCAAAGTCAGCCTGACACTTTTGCGGCTGGCATCGCGGCTGAGATACTCCACCCGCCCACCGAGTTGGGCCCAACTGCCTTCAAACCGGGTTTGCCCCAGCGCGTCTTTGACGAGCAAATGGTAGTTTTCAGCCGCTTTGGCAGCTGTGCTATACACAGCCCCTGGATATCCAGCGGGGGCATGTATAAAAGCTGTGGGGGTGTCGCTCATACCGCCCGCAATGTTCACGCCCAGGGTTTCGAGTATCATGGGCTCGCTGTAGTGCAGAATAAACCCGCCCCCGTGTGGCGACTGGGGATCGGGAGTCATCTGCGTCAGCGTGGGTTTGACTTCGTCGCTTTTGATCGAGAATTTGTAAGACTCTTCAAAATCCCCGTCGGTCAGTTTAAAAAATTTATCGTTGCGGATCACCCCACTGGCGTCTTGAATAAAACGTTTGTTGATATCCAAACCATGAAAGGACACGTTGTAATCGGGCACCAAATTGCTGTCTCTGTCGCTGGGTAGGTTTTTGCCCTCTTTGAAGCGCAGGGTGATTTCGGTGGCATCGCTGTTCCAACTGCTCTCAAAGGCTGTTGCATCCCAAATTGGTGTGCTATTGCCCGGCAAGAAATTAGTGGCGATCTTTCCAGTACCAATGACAGTATTGGCTCCGCCAGCAGTACGCAAATTGTCGGCATCCACCGTGAGTTTCCGCCTGTTAAAAGCGGAGATCATAAAACTTTTTTCCACGGTTTGTTTTGCCATGGGTTCAGAGAATTTCAGCACAAAGCTGGTGTTGAACGCTACACCGGAGCTATTTCGAGATGGAGTAATTGTGGTGACTTCGGGTTTGTCGCTCAGTGCATCATATCCAGTAGAATTGAAGGGTTCTCTACCATCAGTACCAAAGTTATACCAATTTATAATGGGATTGTCTTCTTTGTTGGAATGTAGAAACTCAACACGTTTGCGGGGAGTAAATCCTGCTTTGTAAGCAATTATTTCAATGTGAACGCCACTTGGTGCATTGGAAAAGTAAAATTGGCCATTTGATGATGTCGTTTTTTGCATATCAAATTGGATATTGCTGATCAATGATTTGACCTGGATCGTAACACCAGGCATGGGCATAAATTGATCATCATAAACATAACCATTAAAAGTTGTTTTTTCAGAGAAACAAGCATCACAGATATCATTGGGTATGGGGCTTGGCAAAACCACCACCACAGGTGTGGGACTGACCTTCGGCTGGGGTGGTGAGGTTGGCCCCACAGCCGGAGAGGCTTTGGGAACGGCACTGGATGTAGGGTAAACTGTCGGACTGGGGCCAGGGGCTTGGAGCTCAAATCTGAGTTCTCCCACCGCAGTCACCTGACCTCTGGCGTTGATACTTTCCAATTTAAGGGTGTGGCTGCCCAGGGCATAGCCGGTTAAATCCAATATCTCGCGCGGCAAAACCAAATTGTCTTTAAAGGGCTTGCTATCGAGCCAGAGGCGATAACGATCGGCCTCGGGTTGTGAATTCCAGCGCAACTCAAAAAAAGCGGCTTTAATTGGGAGCATACTGAGATTGATGTGAACGAGAGGGGCCAAAAGCGTTGAAACAGGCATGGACATCGTCGGCGAGGGGAATGCAAGTGGTTTTTGAGAACGGGTTTCACAGCCCACCAGACCAACACTGACACTGAGCAAAGTAAGTAAAAAGGCCCTGATTCTCATCAAACTTTCCCCCTTCAGCGCAGCCATTTTTCTCTAGACGCTGCTATGGCAGTGGATGTTCCCATATTGGCAAAAATCTGGGTATGATCAGGCGATTGTTGTCGTGTTCAGAAAAAAATCGAGTTATTTAGCCAGTTCATGGCACATCAATACTCAGAGACGGAGAATTTGCGGCAAGGGGGTTGCCTGCAGGATCCACGATACTTGCTCCAGCTGTAATTTCAAGTTGGTCTCCAGCTTGAAAGTCAAACAAAAACATGCCTGTTTGCAGAGAACGGCCCCCCACTTGAAAATTGGGCAAGACATCTTCACTGCTATTGGCTGCTGGCGTGGGCAGGGCAGAAAACCCCAGATGATCAGATTGGGCATCCAAAAGTTTGAGACTGATTCGGCCCGGTGCATTTAAACCGGGAGGAAAGCCGGGATCCGCGATAAAAGTACTGGTAAATCGGGCTGAGCTGCCTATTTCACCGAGCTTCTGATTCAGTTTAACCATCAAATCTTGGCTGAGACTTTCTCCTGAGCTTAAATTGGCACTCAAACTGACTTCCACCTTGGTTTGTGTTCCGTCGATTTTGTCCAATAAAAAGCTGAAGTTGTCCTGAAAATTGCCCGTGTGAT
The DNA here is from genome assembly GCA_018780035.1 of Candidatus Sericytochromatia bacterium. Taxonomy (GTDB): domain Bacteria; phylum Cyanobacteriota; class Sericytochromatia; order UBA7694; family UBA7694. Next base: position 139,617 of record JADMKE010000003.1, on the reverse strand, counting down.
AACGGCCTGAATCTGTGAGTAGAATCTGATCTGCTGCATAATAATGGGTTCGGTTTAGGCCAAGGTAAGGAGCCAATGAGAGCTTGACTGTTTTTTGTGTGGGGTCTTGGCTGTCATATTCGGCTTTGCCCCCCAATTGAGACAAAGTCCCTTCAAAGCGAGGGATACCATTGGCCCCTGTGACTTTAACTGAATAATTTTGGGACGCGCGGGCTGAAATGCAGCTTTGTGCATCGGGATACCCGGCTGGGGCCTGTTTACAAGAAGCTGGGTTATCTTTCATACCGCCTGCGATTTTCAGGCTGTGGGTCTTGAGCATCATCGGCTCGCTGTATTGGAGTAATAAGGAGGCTGTCTGGGGTGTTACCCCTGTCCACTTCGCGGATTCAAGGGTGGGTGAAATTAAATCGGGCAAGATTGAGAATTTATACGATTCTTCAAAGTCGCCATCGGTCAGTTTGAAGTGTTTCTCTTGGCGCTCAATGCCTGATTTGTCTCTGATTGTGCGGTTTTCATCTCTAAAGTTTTTAAAGGAGATATTGTAATCAGGGACTGAATCCTGGTCTCTATCAGTGGGCAGGGCTTTGCCATCTTTAAAGGAAAAGGTCACTTGGGTATTGTCGGCATTCCAGCTGATATCAAAAGCTGAGCGTTCATAGATCGGGGTGCCTTGGCCTGTTTGATAATTGCTGGCAATGATGCCATTGCCTTTGACAGTGTGAGGGATTGGAACATCGATGCGACCGTAAGGCAGCGGGCCGCCATCAACTGTGAGCAGCCGAGAATTGAAACTGCGAATTGTAAAATTATCTTCCACTGACTGTCGGTCCATCGGTTCAGAAAAAAGCAAGGTAAAATCCGTTTTGGGAGATACACCAGAGCCATTGCGGGAAGGGGTAACTTGAATGACTTCGGGTTGATCATTTAAACGAAAGTAAAAAGCAGATCCATTGCTCCAAAGCAAAGGAAATTCTGTACCAAAATCAAATTTCCCTACATTGCTGGGTGAATACCAGCTAATTAATTCTACCTTTCTGCGGCTGGCATAGCCCTGTTTTTCAGCTTTAATTTCGAGTGAGATTCCCATCGGTGCCTTGTCAAAAGAATACTCTCCCCTGACTGCTTTAGTTTTAACATGGAAAGGGACCGATGGATTTAATGAGCGGATTTGAATGTTCACATCATCAAGTAGTTGGCCATTGCCATCGTAGACTTTGCCTTGCTGAATTTCTGACTTTTGAATCATCAAATTACCATTGGTTGGTTTATAAAAGGAATCAGCACTGGGCTGAGTTGTCGACAACGGAGATGGGCTCGCATTTGGAGCGGATGTAGCGATGAGAGAAGGCATAGCCGACGCGAGTGTTTGCATCGGACTGGGACTGGCTGCGGGGCTCAAAGGAGTTGAATTGCAGGCGCTGACTCCCCCCAGCACCAAAAGCAAAATACCCCCAAGCGACAGAGCTGAGCCCTGTCTGTGAAAATGGCTGTAAAAGATGTCTTTTAATGCACGATCACCCATTTAAGGTCAGGCCCACGTTATTGCGGGCACTATCCACAGTATTGCCTGCGGGGTCCATCACCCCTGCTTCGACCCGAAAGGTGAGACGCTCTCCAATTTCAAACAAGCTCGGCACCACCCCTTCGCTCAATGTGTGGCCACGGCTTAGAAGCTGAGTCAAACGGGTTTGAACGTCGGGATCTGTTGCTGTTCCGGCAAAAGGGGGCAATGTCAGCCTGACACTTTTGCGGCTGGCATCGCGGCTGAGATACTCCACCCGCCCACCGAGTTGGGCCCAACTGCCTTCAAACCGGGTTTGCCCCAGCGCGTCTTTGACGAGCAAATGGTAGTTTTCAGCCGCTTTGGCAGCTGTGCTATACACAGCCCCTGGATATCCAGCGGGGGCATGTATAAAAGCTGTGGGGGTGTCGCTCATACCGCCCGCAATGTTCACGCCCAGGGTTTCGAGTATCATGGGCTCGCTGTAGTGCAGAATAAACCCGCCCCCGTGTGGCGACTGGGGATCGGGAGTCATCTGCGTCAGCGTGGGTTTGACTTCGTCGCTTTTGATCGAGAATTTGTAAGACTCTTCAAAATCCCCGTCGGTCAGTTTAAAAAATTTATCGTTGCGGATCACCCCACTGGCGTCTTGAATAAAACGTTTGTTGATATCCAAACCATGAAAGGACACGTTGTAATCGGGCACCAAATTGCTGTCTCTGTCGCTGGGTAGGTTTTTGCCCTCTTTGAAGCGCAGGGTGATTTCGGTGGCATCGCTGTTCCAACTGCTCTCAAAGGCCGTTGCATCCCAAATTGGTGTGCTATTGCCCGGCAAGAAATTAGTGAAAATCGTTCCGTTGCCAATCACCGTATCGGTCCCCCCTGCCACACGCCGATTGTCGGCATCCACTGTGATTTTTCGCCTGTTAAATGCGGAGATCATCAAACTGTTTTCCACGGTTTGTTTAACCATGGGTTCAGAGAATTTCAGCACGAAGCTGGTGTTGAACGCTACACCGGAGCCATTGCGGGCCGGAGTGACCATCACCACTTCGGGTTTGTCGCTCAGCGCGTTGTAAACGGCAGAGAAGGTCGCTGCGCCCCCATCGGTGCCAAAGTCAAAGCGGTTGGCATTGGGATCTCCCTGTTTGTTGGACCTGAGCACCTCGACGCGTTTGCGGGTAGCAAAGCCCGCTTTGGATGCGGTGATTTCAACCTGAACGCCAGAAGGTGCTCTGTTGAAAGTATAAGTCCCGTCAGTCGTTACTGTTTCAGCATTAAAGGGCACATTGCTGCTGAGAGACTTGGCTATAACAGTTACCCCCTTCAAAGGTAAGTAGTTATCATCAAAAACCTTGCCATTGAAGGTGGTTCTTTCGAAGTCACAATAATAAGCGAGATCACAAGCAGGCGTTTGATAAGGACTCGGCAAAACCACCACCACAGGGGTGGGGCTGACCTGTGGCCGGGGCGTCGGGGTGGGCAACAATACCGGCCGATAGGCGTTGGGATGAGAGCTGGGGGTGGGGTACGCGGTTGGGCTTGGCATCGAAGCCTGGATCTCAAAAGCGAGTTCTCCCACCGCAGTCACTTGTTTACTGGCGTTGATACTCTCCAGTTTGAGGGTGTGGCTGCCCAGGGCATACCCGGTTAAATCCAAGACCTCGCGCGGCAAGACCAAATTGTCTTTAAAAGGCTTGTCATCGAGCCAGAGGCGGTAGTTGTAGGCCTCGGGTTGGGTATTCCAGCGCAGCTCATAAAAGGCTGCGGCAATGGGTTCCAGGCTGAGATTGAGGCGGGCATGTGGCGAGGAAGACATTGAATCAGGTGTGGGAATGAGCGGCGAGGGGGAAGAGAGCGAGAGCGGGGATTGCGACCGGGGTTCACAGCCCAAGAGGCAAAAAACCAGACAGCAGAACCCGATTTGAGCGGTTTGCGATTGCTGCATTCCCATCAAAGCATCCCCTCTGGCAAAGTGATCCTTTGCAAGACGGAGCGAGAGTGGCACTTGTTCCCCTAAGTGGAAAAAAGCCTTTTTTAGCGAAAGTCTGGCAATCAGAGGTCAGGATCTGTTGCCTCGGTCAGCCACGCCACGCCCACGTCTTCCCAATTTGGGACAGCGGTGGCATCAATATACCGTTCCCACTCATAAATCCCGGTTTCTTTGGCTATGCGCATAAATTGCATTTTGGTAATCTTGCTGTTGACAATCACCACGGAGCGCGTCATACCTTTGGATTTGTAGAGTTTTTGGCCTTCTTGCATCGCCACTTGAGCATCTTCAGGCAAGGGTGCCAAAGTACGCATATCTACAAACACCCCAAATTGGGAGGGGGCACTCAGCATTTCCTGTTTGGATTCAGACACCCATCGATTCATCTCATCGGCCTTGATCAGATCGCCAAAGGTCAAATAATAGCCATAGTCTTTACGTTCAATTTGATACATTTTAAGGAATCCTCACTTTGCGTTACAATCAATAGACTTAAGTTCGCAATTAGGCTTCTTCAACCACCTGCGCGATTTGAATCAATCGGTTTTCGCTGAAGTCTTTGACTGCACTGTAGAAGGTGTGGCTGTCCACAGGCACACGGCGGCGCACATCGCCCAAGGTCTGGCCGGTGGTCAGGCCCCAGAAACAGGCTTCTGCGTGGGGATCGATATTCTCGGGGGGGGCCTCTGCCAATTTAATCACCACCGAATCATCGGGGAACATCTCCAACATGACTTTGGTTTCGTCGCTGCGGCGCATGCCTTCGATAATCAGATGCATGACGGAGACCTGGATGGTGCGGCCGGGGGGCTCTTCGTTTTCGTTAAACGAAAAGGTGCCTTCGGTCCAGCCCATCATCTCATAAGCGGCCATGGGGCCGGTTAAAAAGGGCGGGGAGCCAGATGTTTCGGCATAATGCACCTCGCCCCGCTGCAGATAAATTTTGCCCGATTGGGGTTTGCTGTTGATTGTGACTGAACCTGTTTTGGCGTCGTTGCCGAGCATTTGCAGAATATTGGGTGGGATAATCACCGAGAGGCTGCCGCGCACGGCGCCTGTGTCGTCTCCTTGCATCAGGGTTTTCATTTCGCGGACCTCGGCCTCGGATTGTTCGAGCTTGCCGAGAATCATATTCAGGCGGGTATTGTCTTCTTTGAGCTTGTCGAGGGTTTGTTGCAGCAAGGTATAGAGCTGAGAGTTCTCAATTGCGATCGCGGCAATATTGGCCAAAGACGAAAAGAGAATCAGGTCGGTTTCGTCGAAGGTGCCTTCGATTTTATTGAGCACCTGCAAAATACCCATCACCTGATCCCCCGAACGGGACATGGGCACACAGATAATCGAGCGGGTTTGGAATTTGCTTTCTTCGTCCACGCCTTTGTAAAAGCGCTCGTCTTGAGTCACATCGGGTACAATCAAAGGCTGGCCCGTTTCAGCTACATGGCCAGCAATGCCTGTTCCCACGGGAATGCGCATACTCTCAACCACTTTGCCCGCTTCGCCCTGGGCAAAGTGAAAAACCAGTTCTTGGGTGCTTTTGTCCAAGAGCGCCAGCGAAGAGGCTTCGGCATTCATCACGATTTTGGCCACGTCAATAATGGTGCGAAGCAGGACATCCAACTCCATTGAGGAGTTAATGCTGTTGTTGATTTCCAATAATACCTGAAAGCGTTCAACAAATTTCAGGGCTTCTTCGTGGTTCAGATTCTCGATATCTATATCCATGCACTACCTCAACACTTAGCTTTCAGCGAATCGTAAAGATATTATTACACATTCCGCTTAGCCGGGAAACAGCCGAACAATATTGCTCTGGGCGCGAACTTCGAGTTCTTCGGGCTTTTCTGCACTTTTGTCGCCCACGGCTTTGTAAAAGTCGGTATTGTAGGGGCGGGTGCGGATCACCACCGGCATGGGCACGGCATAGCCCAAGATCAGGGCCTGCTGTTTGGGATCGAGCTGCGAGAGCACGGTGCGCAAACTCTGGCTGCCACTCACGCCCGTAAAAACCGCGTCAATGTCTTTGTCGTCGTTGAGCAGGGCCGTGATACGCGTGCCGACCTGGCTGAGAATTTCGCTGTCGATACTCGACGGGCGCTGATCGACAATCAACAGGGTGACGGAATATTTGCGCATCTCACGGGCGATGGTGCCAAAGATCGTCTGCCGGGCAATGGCCGGGGACAAAAATTTATGCGCCTCTTCGATGGTGATCACCAATTGGCGGGGTTTGACGTTGTTGAGCGGGTCGGCATTGTAGATGTCGGATTTTTCGACATAACTCTGGTGAATCCGGCGGGTGATAATATTGGTGGCCAGCATATAACTGAGCAGGCTGTTGTGGCCGCCAAATTCGAGCACGACATGTTTGCCACTTTCGAGGTATTTCAGAATCATCTGAATCGCGTCGCCGCTGCCCTCATCTTTGATATAACTCAGGTTCGTGACCTTGATCAATTTGCGCTGCAGGGCCTTGAGCGCACCGCTGTGGCCCTTGGCGCTGCTGACAAAGTCCTCGATCTCGTTGGCCGACATCTGCAAAAATTGTTTGAGCCAATTGCGGCCCAGGGCCTCTTCGAGAATCATCGCCGATTCAATGCTGGCCTCGGAGAGATTGAGTTCGTGTTTGATCAGGGCCAGGTCTTCGATCTGGATCTGGCGCAGGGGAATGCTGAGTTCTTGGGCGTCTTTGATTCCGCGCTGGCGCGAGGATTTGAGATCGAGGGTAAAGACCACCACATCCCGGCCAAAGAGCTGTTTGAGGCCTTTGACCACTTTTTCGCCTTTGTTTTCGCTCAGGGCCTGCCAACCATATTCGTTGTGCATATCAAAGATCAGATTGACGGCCACCTGTTTTTTGATAATCCCTGAGAGCACAAGCCGGGTCAAAAAAGACTTGCCTGTGCCAGATTTGCCAAAAATCGCGTTGCTGCGCTCGACCAAACGGTCGAGATCGAGACAGAGTGGCACGTCCATATCCAGGGGCATGCCAATAAAAAAACGGGCCTTGTGGGGATCGTCTTCTTGGCCAAAGACGGTGGCAAAATCTTGCTCTGAGGCAACCTTCACGGGGGCAAAATGGGAGGGAATGGTTTTGACGGGCCGCAATTCCTCTTCGGGATCGGCGTTGGCATCCGCAAGGGAGGCATTTTTTTCGAGCATCAACATCGGCTGGAGAGAAACCGTGCCCAAGGTGCCTGTGCCCTGCAAAATCTGAGCCAAAAAATCGCCCTGGGCAGGGGGATTGAGCAAAATCTGGGGGTTGGAGGTGCTCAGGGCGACATCGGTAATCAGGCAGAAAAAGCGTTTGAGTTGGCCTTCGACCACGACAAATTGACCCACGCGAATATCTTCCACGTTTTGATCAGCTGCCAGCCGCATTTTTAAGCCGCCCGAAAGTGAACCTTCAATGATGGTGCCCAAAACAGGGGAGGGATGAGGCAAACGGGGTCTCCTTCAAAATAAATACAGAAGTATACATCTATATTTTACCTCAAAAAGCCTCAGAAAACCAGTGGTTTTAAGTGGCCGCTATAGTGTCAGAGACGAATGCCCTGTATAACCCCCCTGCAACATTTTGACATATTGCACCCGTTCAAAGGCAGAGGGGTCGGGGCAGTACATTTGGCTGACACTGCCCTGCAATTGGCGTATGGAATCATATTCATGTTCTTCCAGCCAATTGATCAACTCCAATTCCAGGGTGCGCACATAGCCGATGCCCCTGCGCAGCAAGACCGAAGCCATTTGGGTAATTTTGGCGCCCGCCATCAGCAATTTGAGTACGTCTTTGGCTTGATGCACCCCTGTGCTGGCTGCCAGATCGGCTTCAATCCGGCCAAAGAGCAGGCCAATCCAAGTCAGCGGCAGGCGCAATTCCTGGGGCGAACTCAAGAGCAAATGGGGCTCGACTTCCAAGGTCTCGATATTGATATCCGGCTGGTAAAAACGGTTAAACAGCACCAAGCCATCCGCACCCAGTGCCGAAAGCTGCTGAGCAAAATGGCCAAAATTGGTAAAAAACGGGCTCAGTTTTACCGCCACAGGAATGGTGAGACTGCATTTGATCTCATGCACAATGTCGAGATAGTTTTGCTCGATCACCGCTGCGGAAAGCATGGGATCGGTCGGGATTTGATAGAGATTGAGTTCAAGTGCATTGGCCCCTGCCGCTTCCAGATCTTTGGCATAGCGAATCCAGCCGCCCCGGCTATAGCCATTGAGGCTGGCAATGATTGGGATTTTGAGGGATTGCCGAGCGGCGGCGATATGTTCGAGATAGCGTTCGGGGCCCACGTGAAATTGGGGCGAACCCGGAAAAAAACTCTGGGCTTCGGCAAAGCTATCGCTGGCAAAGCTGTGGTAATACTCCAATTCATCGTGGCTTTGCACCAATTGTTCTTCAAACAGAGAGTGCATGACCACAGCAGAAATGCCCGCTTCTTCCAAAGCGCGGATATTGTCGAGGTTTTCGGAAAGGGGAGAGGCAGAGGCCACCAAAGGTGTGCGCAATTCCATGCCCAGATAATGGGTAGACAGATCCATTGTTTAATTTTCTCCTTGGTTCGGGGTCGTTTCTGCCATCTGCTGGTAGAGTTTCCAGCGAGAATGAATTTCTTGCTGGGCCTGTTCCAACAAGAATTGGGCCTGTTGCGGCCGCGTGCTGCCCAGCAACCGGAAGCGATTTTGCCGGTCGTAATAATTTTTGAGCGGCATTTTGGGGCCCTTGCTGTCGAGTTGCAGGGGCGATTCGCCCTTTTCTGTCCGTGCAGGGTGATAGCGATAGAGCGGCCAGGCACCGCTGTCTACCGCCGCTTTGTGTTCTTGCATACCGGTATTCATGGGAATGCCGTGGGCAATACAATGGCTGTAGGCAATGATAATCGAAGGACCAGGCCAGGCTTCGGCCTCCAAGAAGGCCCGCAGAGTCTGTTCGTCTTTGGCCCCCATGGCGACTTTGGCCACATAGACATGACCATAAGTCAAAGCCATCATGCCCAGGTCTTTTTTGCCCAGGGGTTTGCCTCCAGTGGCAAATTTGGCCACAGCTCCTTTGGGTGTCGATTTGGACATTTGCCCGCCCGTATTGGAATAGACTTCGGTGTCAAGCACCAAAATATTCACATTGGCCCCACTGGCCAGCACATGATCGAGGCCCCCAAAGCCGATGTCATAGGCCCAACCATCGCCGCCCACTATCCACAGGCTCTTGCGCACCAAGGCATCTGCCAATTCCAGCAATTGTTGAATCTGTTGCGCTTGGGATGCTTCAAGGCCGTGTGAGAGTTCAGCCAGTGCTTTTTTGAGGAGTTGAACCCTTTCACGTTGGGCGTAAATTTCGGACTCTTCACTTTGATCGGCCCCAATCAGGGCCTGTACCAGATTCCAGTCCAAGGCAGGTTCTAGTTTGAGCAACAATTCCAGCGCCATTTCCTGTTGTTTATCCAAGGCCAAACGCAGACCCAGTCCAAATTCGGCATTGTCTTCAAAGAGTGAATTGGACCAAGCCGGTCCCCGACCTTCGCTGTTTTGGCTCCAGGGGGTCGTGGGCAAATTGCCACCATAGATCGAAGAACAGCCCGTGGCATTGGCCACCAGCAGCCGGTCACCAAAGAGTTGGCTGAGCAACTTGAGATAAGGGGTTTCGCCGCAGCCCGAACAGGCCCCCGAAAATTCAAACAGCGGCAACATGACTTGTTGTTGGCGCACAGAGGTCTGTTTGATCATGCTGCGTTTGAGTTCTGGCAAGCTCAGGAAATAATCCCAATTTTCAATTTCAACGGCTTTGTGAGCAGGTTGGGGAGCCATATTGATGGCTTTGAGCCGGGCCTCGGATTTGTTGCGGGCAGGGCAGACATCGACGCAAAGGCCACAACCTGTACAGTCTTCGGGAGCCACCTGAAGGGTGTAATTGAGGCCGTCCCAACTGCGTTCGCTGGCAGAAACTGAGCGAAATCCGGCTGGGGCGGTGCTTAACAAAGCAGGTTCGTAAACCTTGGCGCGAATCGCGGCGTGGGGGCAGACCAGGGCACATTTGTTGCATTGAATGCAGACAGCCGGATCCCAGATCGGAATTTCGGCTGCCAGATTGCGTTTTTCCCATTGTGAGGTGCCACTGGGATAGGTTCCATCGACGGGCAAGGCACTGACAGGCAAGAGATCACCTCTGCCAGCCAACATTGCACCCAACACATTTTGAACAAATGCAGGGGCATTTGCTGGGACAGAGAGATGGCGTTCACGGGTACTATTGCAACTTTCTGGCAGAGGGATCTGATAGAGATGGGACAGGGTCTGATCGACGGCCTCCAGATTGCGCTTGATCACCGCTTCGCCTTTGGCGGCATACGACTTGCGAATGGCTCCCCGGATCGCATCCAGGGCCTGTTCGCGGGGCAAAACTTCCGAAATGGCAAAGAAACAGGTTTGCATGATCGTATTGATGCGGCCACGCATGCCACACAGGCTGGCCACCCGTCCGGCATCAATCACATAAAAGCGGGCTTTTTGTTCAATCAAACGGGCCTGAACGGGGTGAGGGAGTTGGTCCCAGACGGTCTCTTTGTCCAAGGGACTGTTGAGCAGAAAAACACCCCCCGGCAAAAGAGCATCGAGCAAATCTGGTCGCTCCAAAAACATCGGCTGGTGACAGGCAATAAAATGGGCCTGCTGAATCAAGTAAGGGGCCTCAAAGCGCTCGGGGCCAAAACGCAGATGCGAAATGGTGATGGCTCCAGCTTTTTTGGAATCGTAGACAAAATAGCCTTGAGCGTGTTGCGCGGTTTCTTCGCCAATGATCTTGATCGTGTTTTTATTGGCACCGACGGTGCCATCAGAGCCCAGACCGTAGAAGATGCCACAATTGGCCCCCTCAGGCTCATGAAACAGCAGGGGGTCGTAAGCCAAATGGGTAAAGCTGACATCGTCTTCGATCCCAATTGTAAATCCGTGTTTGAGTTGAGAACTGTTTAAATGGGCAAAGATGCCCTCAGCCATGGCCGGGGTAAATTCTTTTGAGGAGAGGCCAAAACGCCCGCCTATGATTTTGGGAAATTCGGCAAAATCCCCCTGCATATGGGCCTGTTGCAACGCGGAGACAACATCGAGAAAAAGGGGTTCACCTCCACTGCCGGGTTCCTTGCAACGATCCAACACAGCCACCCGTTTGACACTGGCTGGCAGTGCCGAGACAAAAGTCGAAGCCCCAAAAGGCCGATAGAGGCGCACCTTAAGCACCCCCACTTTTTCACCACGGGCATTGCATTGCTGAACAGCCCGCAAAACGGTTTCTGCCCCTGAGCCCATTACCACAATCACCCTTTCGGCCTCTGGGTGGCCCTGGTATTCATAGAGTTTGTACTGACGTCCTGTCAAGCTTGCAAATTGGTCCATCTGGGCCTGTAAAAGGGTGGGCAAGGCAGCATAAAAAGGATTTACAGTTTCGCGCGACTGAAAATAGACATCGGGATTTTGGGCTGTGCCCCGAATAAAGGGGTGTTCAGGGGAGAGGGCCCGCTTGCGATGCGCTTGGATCCAAAGGGGATCGATCAGTTTTTTTAAGATCGTGTCACTCAAGACCTGAATTTTGCTGATTTCGTGAGAGGTGCGAAAGCCATCAAAAAAGTGGATAAACGGAATTCGGCTTTGCAGACTGGCTGCCTGGGCCAAGAGTGCAAAGTCATGGGCCTCTTGGACAGTGTTTGAGGCCAAGAGGGCGCAACCTGTACCTCGGCAAGCCATCACATCGCTGTGATCGCCAAAAATGGACAGGCCCTGGGCAGCCAAAGCGCGCGAAGCCACGTGCAAAACCAGGGGCGTTAATTCTCCCGCTATTTTGTATAAATTGGGAACCATCAACAAGAGGCCTTGAGAAGCGGTAAAACTGGTGGCCAGGGTTCCTCCCTGCAGAGCCCCATGTAAAGCACCCGCTGCGCCGCCTTCGCTTTGCATTTCAACCAGCCGGGGCACCGTGCCCCAAAGATTGGGTCGGGCGGCGGAAGCCCAGCTGTCGGACCACTCACCCATCGAAGAAGAGGGGGTAATCGGATAAAGGGCAATGACCTCATTTAATCGATAAGCGACATCTGCAACGGCTTCATTGCCGTCCATCGTTTGGGCTGTATCCACGTCCTGCTGCATCGGGCTCTCCTAAAATTAAGCAAAATCCCTAAATGCCCTCCGAAATACATGATCAAGAAGATCAATGCAGAGAGCGGGTGCCTTTAGCATAAACAGGAAGAGATACAATTTCCTGAGGCTGGATCAAATGCTGAATTGATTCAGATCAATTTTGAGTTAATCATCGCCAAAGAGTGAAGTGATACCGCCCTGGTCTGAACTTCCACCCAGATTCAGGGTGATTTCTTCGTCACCAAAAAGCGAGGAAAGACCGCCTTCTGGAGAAACGCCACCCGCTGCCAGCGGGTTTTGCCCCAGATTGATTGAAAGCGGTTCATCGTCCCCAAAGAGGGAGGTCACACCTGAGGCCGGTGCTGCAACGGGGGGGGCTTCTGTGGTCTTAACGGGCAAGAAGCGCGCGGCCTGAATCATCAGCTTGTGGGGCATAATGTCTGAGAGCGTGTCTTTGGGGGGATCAAACGAAGGATCTTCGAAAAAATCACCGTTTTCAATTGCCACGATTTTATAAAAAGCCTCTTGGCCTTCGAGTTCTTTGTAAATAGCGTGAACGAAACGTCCACGGTCGATATACACTTTGGCATCGATATTCGTGGCCAAATCGCGGATATGTAGCTTTTTGCGATCAAGGGCCGAGAGATTGAGTTGAATGAAGTCAAAAACCCCAATCTGACTGAGAAAGCCTTTAAAACCCGTCTGGCCGATCTCAGCCAATAATTGTTTGAGTTTGCGCAGGTCAATTGGTTTGGCCAGCAAACGGGCATGTCCCAGCTTTTCAATTTCTTCCAATTCTTCTTCACTGGCATTGACAATCGCAACCACCGGGGATTGGGGATAGTGTTTTTGCAACCAACGCAAAAAGCTGTGCTGGCTCAGGGTGTCTGTAATCACCAGATCAATGGGATCGCCATCAATGGCCATCATGGCCTCTTGGGGCGTTTTGAGTGAAATACAGTTAAAGCCCTCGGCAAAAAGCGCACGCTGAATGATCATCCTGCTCATGGGGTCGGTATCGACCAAGAGAATATTTCTCAATATGATATTCTCTTGGGCGGTCGCAAAGGGATCAATTGGCCCAGCGCTTTCATCCATAAACTGAGCGGCATTCATCGAGAGACTGTCAAAAGGCAATTGAATGGTGATTTGGGCAGGTTCGGTCCAGTTTTTCTCTTGAAACTCGCCATTTTTAAATTGCACAATATGGTTGAAGGCCTCTATCCCCTCTGCTTTTTGGTAGCGTTCCAGGGTTTTGGGGTGGGTTTCATAAAGTTCTGCATGGATGATTTCTCCGCTGCGCAAATAGAGAATGCCCTCTTGCCGGGTCAATTTATCGCTAAAAGAGACCAGGCATTGGGGTTTATTCATCCGCATCATTTGCAGCAGATCGAGCAAATTCATGCGTTGAACTTGCCCTTCAAGGCCCTGAGATTGTTGGTCTAAAAGGCCCAAAAGTCGCAATCCAGGCACGGGTTTGGGAATAAACCCCAAAACGGATTTATGCTGGCGCAGCTCATCGACCTGATCGGAAAAATCTTCGTCTGGAGAGCCAATCAAAATCACTTTGCGCTTGGGATAATTTTCGCACACCCAAAAAGCGAACTCTTCACCTTCATCATCGGGCATGTCCAAACAGGAGATCACAAAATCGAAGGGGCGATTTTTAAAGCGCTGGGTGGCTTGATACAGTTCGTGTTCGATGGACAATTCCCACTCAGACGCGGGAAGTAATTGCAAAAGATGTTTGTGGTGGGAAGTGTCGTTGTCAAAAATCAAAATCCGCTTAGCTTTGGCAGACATGGGAAAAACTCTCTTCAATAGGTCTCTGCATTCTTCAACAGTGTTTAACATAATTTTAACAGATACTGTCTTTCTTTGTTGGTTTTTGCCAAATGTTCCCTGTCTGGGGAGCACACTGTTTTTTGTTGATTAAAATACGATTAAATATCCCAGCTATTCAGCAGAATTAAAACAGGGTAAGGGTATACACTGAGATAAGGTGGATTGTGACCAAACCAACATTGTTTTAATAAAAATAGTGTGATTATTTAAAGGCCAGCTCAGTTATGATTCTCTCAGCCGCTTTACCCATTGCCTGTCTGCTATTGCCCGCCTTCAGCAAGAGGGGGAAATCACTTGAAGTACGCTAAAGTTGCTTTGGCCCTTTTAATGGTTTCGTGTAGCAGCTTGCCTTCTGGCACCCATTCTACACCCGCTGTCTTGCATGCAGGCAATCGCAATCCCCTTCAGCCAGACAAAGCAGAGACCCACCCACACCTGCCCCAACAAACCCTGCCTCAGGTTCCGCTGATTGATTCTGCTCAAGCCCAGATTACAAATAGCGGTAAAGGCGATGAGCTGCGTTTAAAAGTGATTATTCAAAGACCAGGCCTGCGCACCCAACAGTTGGAACTCGATAAAATATCCCATTTGCGGGCCTGGGTCACGGGTTCGGATCTCACGGCTCCGATTTACAATCTCAACCAATATGTCGCAGTGAGTTCCAATGGCGAAAATACGGCTTTGCGAATACAGACCGTGCCCAGGGGCAAAAATCGCATTGTCAGTGTTCAGGGCTATGACAATTCAGCCAATCACCTTGAAATACCCGGAGCCCTGCTCAAAGCGGTTTATTCATCACCTGAAAACAGCAATGAGGTGGTTTTGACCTTTACCTGGCGCAGCACCGCCACCGCCGCGATTCTCGAAGCCCTGATCAACCGGGTGCCCGCTGTCACTGGCAATATGACCCCAGAACAAGTCACGGCACTGGTTGAGAACCTCAATCTGACCCAATTAAACGCCCTGCTTGATCAGGTCATTTATGGCAATCACCCGGTGGGGGGCAATACCTTTGCCCTGCATCCCTCGCGGGTCAATGCTGAAGCTCTCGCCAAGGCGTTGGTGGACAACAATGGTCAGGTACCCACCCTCAATCAGGGGGATCCCCCCCCTGGGGCCTGGATCAAACAGATGGCCAATCTGAATGTGGTGGTGAGAACGCCCAATAATGTGGCTTTTAATTCAGCAATTCAATTGCAGATCACCGATCCGGCTTCTGCGCCGATTTCGATTGCAGCCGGTCAAGACACGGGCAATTTGCCCCAAATTATTCCGGGAACCTGGCAGGCGATAGCCAAAATTGACGGACTGAATGGCGGCGTCAGCAGCCGCACAAATCTGACAGTGGACGCCAATGGCAATGTTACCTTGACTGAAGGAACGACCAACAATCCCCTTGTTTTGCCTCCTGTCATGAAAGCATTAAGTGCCACACAAGGGGCCAGTGGTAGCCAAATCACAATCAGTGGGGATGGTTTTAACCCTGCCGGTGGCAATGTGGTTAAATTTGGAACCGTCACCGCCACAGTGGAATTGTCAACCGCCACTTCGCTGGTGGTCAAGGTGCCGCCCGGTATCAGCGGCACCCTGCCAATCCAAGTGACAAACAATGGCAAACTGAGCAACACGGCTAATTTTACGGTAGATACCCGGATCGTCTCACTCAGCAGTCCGGGTGGCAAGGTTGGAGATACGCTCAGTATTCAGGTTTCAGGCTTTGATGCCACCCAAAATCCGACTGTGGTTTTCTCCAATGGCGTAACCGCCACGATCAATACCGCTCTGACCACAGCAGGAACCTTGGTTGTCACGGTGCCTGCTGGGGCAAGCACAGGCCCCATTTCCGTCACCCCCCAAGGGGGCACAGCGCTGCAGAGCACAAATTATGCCATCAATACCCCAGTGATCAGCGCAGTCACACCAGACTCAGCCAGTGTGGGAGCCACCGTCACCTTGACAGGCGCCAATTTGACTGGCGCAACGGGAGTCACTGTCAATGGTTTGGCCGTAAACAACGTGACCGTTGTCAACGACAATACCCTGACCTTTACCATTCCACCGGGCGCTTCGACAGGCCCTGTTCAGGTGACAACCCCCCTGGGTACGGGCACCTCTGCCAACAATCTGACCATTCCCCAACAAGTGGTTGCACTCAGTTCTCCTGGTGGAAAACCCAATGACAGCGTCACCATTACTGTCTCTGGCTTTAATCCTGCGACGAGCAATCCAACGGTCACTTTCAATGGGGGGACACCGGCTACAATTACCGGCACAACTGCCAATACGGTGACGGTGACAGTGCCTGCTGGAGCAACAACAGGGCCAATTACGGTCACGCCTAATGGGGGCAATCCACTGCAGAGCCCCACTTATACAGTCAGCACCCCTGTGATCAGCAGTTTCACTCCGACAGCAGCCATTGGGAATCAGGTCACTTTAACTGGGGCCAATTTTACAGGTGCCACCCAAATTCAATTTAATGGGGTCAATGCCCCCACCTTTACGGTTAATAATGATGGCACAATCACCGTAACGGTGCCTGCCGGGGCCACCGATGGGCCGATCAGTGTCACCACCCCAGCTGGATCCGGTAACTCTGCCACCCAATTCCAAGTGCTCAAACCACCGACGATCACAAATGTTGCCAATGATCCCCTGCAACCCACCGGACCGATTGTTTTAACAGGCACAGGTTATGTGACAGGTTCCGTCGTCATGATTGGAACCACTGTCCTAAACACCAACGCCTATACCATCAACAGTTCCACGCAAATTACAATCAACACCCCGCCTGTGGGCAACCCGCTTGATACCGTGACTATTTTTAACCCAGCGGGCAGTGCCGTTTCTTCTCTGTTGTACAAAGACGTGATCAATTTTGTTGGCAACGCGGCGCTGGTGACACGCACCGATATCAACTTTGCAATCGAAAACGCACACGGGATCAATGTTGATCACAACAGCAATATTTACATCGCCTCGCTCAGCCACAAAATTTACAAATTTAACCAGGCAGGCCAAAACCAGTGGGTCTCTGGCGACAGTACAGCGGGATTCCGCAAAGATGAATTGTTTTTCCCCGCAGATAAACTCAAAGAGACCACCTTGGCCAATGCCCGTTTCTCTGGCCCAGAAGATTTGGCCAATGACAGCTTTGGCAATATTTATGTGGCAGACACCAGTAACCACGCCATTCGAAAGATAACCACCGATGGAAAAGTACAGGTCATCGCCCGTTTGCCTGGTCCAGAAGGGATCGAAATCAACAAAAACAACGAATTGTTTGTAACCTGTACAGATCCCCCGAATGCGACCACAACCGTCACCAATGTCTTTGTGGCCAAAATTGCCAATCTCAATACCTTGCCCACCTTGGCAGAGACCCAGCTCTACGATCTGAATAAAACCCTCACCCCCAACGTGCAGATTATTGCAGGGGGGGCGCCAGCGGGTGCTGCCGGAGCCACACCCGTGAGCCCGATTGCTGATGCCCGCTTCTTACATTTGGAAGGCCTGGGCATCGATGGCGATGGCAACGTCTATGTGGCCGATGTGAATAATTACCAGATTCGCAAAATCAATTTCCAGACAAACCAAGTCACGGTTTTTGCGACCTTGAGTTATTCCTTTGCACCGCCCAATTCGGATTCTCTCCCCTGGGTGGAAATGCATGAGATCCGCGTAGATCCCTATGGCAATGTCTTTGTGCCCGCTACCTGCTGTAATTTTGGCTTTAACAGTGCTTCTAAAATTTACAGAATCACCCCCTCTGGCCAGATCTCAAGGATCGCCGGAACAGGCTCCAGTGGTTTAGCAGAAGGGAAACCATTGACCGTGGCCACATTTAGCAGCCCGAGAGGCATTGACTTCGCCCCAGATGGTACACTGTATATAGCGGATACAAGTTGGGGCATTCGCCGAATCGATCGCTATCAACCTTTGCCGGTCAATAATTGATGAGTAACATAAAAAAACCCTTTCACCTTTTTACTGCATTAACGCTTAGCTTGCTTGTCTTTGGGAGCTGCAGCGATGTTCAGCTGAATTATGGCGCGCCACTGAGCGGTTTGGTGAATCTCAGTGAACGCAACCGCAATGCCAACAATCCCAATATTCAAGACAATTTTGAGCAGCAGCGGGTGCCTGTCCCCTCACCCACGCCCAATGATCGGGGCATCGGAGATGGCGGAAGTACGGGCCCTGCAGGGGCGAGTAAAACGACAGCCCTGCCACCGGTGGCAACAATCCCCGAAAAAACACCCCCTGAGGCACCTGTCAAAGGTGTGAGTGATACGGTTCCATCATTAAAATTACGGGCAATTCCGGGCCGGGTCGAATTGTCTGGCTTTGGCAGCGAACAGTCCATTCAGCTCTTGCTTCAAGATCTCAATGGCAATAATTTGGATTTAACCAAATACGAATTTAATTGGGAGTCGCTTTCGCCAAGCCTGATCAGCGTGGATAACAAAGGTGTCATTCGCTCAAAAACCACCTCGGGCAGCTACAAAGTGGTGGTTAGCCTCAAGTCCGATCCCACTGTCAAAGCTGAGATCGAAGTAGTCATCAGTGCGCCATCCTCAGGCGGCGGTGGTGGCGGCGGCGGCGGTGGCGGTGGCGGAGGAGCCCCTCCCGCCGGTGGTGGTGGAACGCCAGCAGGCACGACTGTGCAAGTGACAGCCTTGAGTGTTGCTCAGGGCAGTGTCTCGGAGTCTGTGACCCTGACAGTGAGCGGATTTAATCCCCAAACCAGTGCAGCCACTGTCACTTTTTCAGGGGGAGCTCAAGCCACAATCACAGCAACCACAGCCAATAGCGTGACGGTAACGATTCCCCAGGGAGCCACCACGGGTGTGATCACCGTGTCTTCAGCTGAAGGCACTGCCAGTTCAACAACGTTTACAATTGTGCCCAAAGACAATGTGACAGGTGTGGTTATTTTCCAATAGCTCTGTCGTCTTGTTTGTCTTGGGCTTGTTCACCCAAGGCTTTGGCCACGACATCCTGTGGGGCATAACCGAGTCGAACCAATAAGGTGCCCAAGCCTGTTTTTTTATCTGTGTTTTCTCTTTGCAGGGTCAGGGCATGTAATAATTGCCACTCTTGAATAATCCCTGCATTGACCAGTCGTTCGCCCAATTTAGGCACATTGGGCGGAAGCGGTTCAAAATAAGGGGCTGCTGCCCCAGACAATTGAATGCTTAAAGCCCGAGATAATTTATCCTGGGCCACATAGCCCAATTCCAGTAGTAGGCTGCCCAAACGCTTACCTTGGTTGGTGGGCTCTTTTTGGGCCAAGAGAGCATGGGTCAATTGCCATTCTTCAAGTAGGCGCTCTTCGAGCATGATTTGCCCGAGCTTTTTGGGGGGGTTCAGAGTTAACATCGTCTCCATATCGTTCGAGACGGCTGGGGCTGCAAAAGTATTCTCAACATTGGTGTACGTATTGGGAGCAGACAATTCGGGTCTTAAAGCCTGTATATCTGCTTCGGAGGCATATTCAAAAGAAATCAAGATTTCTTCCAGGCTCATCATTTGCGAAGAGGGCAAACGGCATTGATACTCCAAAACTTCAGTGAGTTGCTCATGGGTCAATTTACCCTGTTTAATTAAGAGCGTTCCGAGTATTTCAGATTCGGCCATGAAAAAAAGCCCCTTCACCAGATTACCTTATGTGTATATCATCATACCTGTGAGCCAGGCAATTGACTATATTGGATTGACAATCTAAGCTTAATCAGAAGAAAATAAGTAAATGAATGATTTGACTCAACTTGGAGAATATCTTTCTCACTATCCCTCTTTGGTCATAGTTCTGACAACAGCTTTGATTTTCCTTTTGGGCACCATCGCCCAAATCCTTTCAGACAAAACATCTTTACCTGCCATTATCTTTCTTTTGCTCTTCGGCAGTTTATTGGGCAAACAGGGGCTCAATTGGATCAACCCCGATGTTTACAGTTCGGTAGGCATTCGCGCGATCATTGCCGTGGCGGTGGCGATTGTGGTTTTTGAAGGGGGCTTGATGATAGATTTTAATCATCTACGCCACCATTTGGTCAGTGTTCTGGGTTTGATTACGCTCAATGTCCTGATCACCATTTTAGCCATGGCGTGGGTGACGAGTCATTTATTGGGCATCGAATGGCGGATTGCCTTGATGTATGCCGGTTTGGTTTCTGTAACGGGGCCGACGGTGATCGCGCCCATTTTGCGCCGCATTCATGTCAGCCAAAAAGTCAAAACGATTCTCGAAACCGAAGCGGTTTTGGTGGATGCCGTGGGTGTGATTGCCGCTGTCAGCATTTTTAACTATATTATTGCGGGCGCCAGTCATGGGCCCGACGCGGGTTTAATGCCTATTTTAAAAAACATGTTGCTCAGCTTGGTCTTGGGTGCGGCCACAGGTTCCTTTTGTGCTTGGTTGGCCCGTCGCACAGCGACCCTGTTTAGCCCCATGCGGGGCGAAGTCGTGCGCATGTTGGTTTTGGGCACAACCGTTTCGGCATATATGCTCGGTGAATTGGTGTCCCATGAAAGCGGAATTGCTTCTGTGGCTGTGGCGGGAATGATTATTGGCAACACCCCTTTTCCCCATAAAAGCTCAATCAAAGAGTTTAAAGGGGATCTGACTTTATTATCGATTACAGTTGTTTTTCTGTTGCTCTCAGCCAGTTTGGACCTCAATTTATTGAAAAAAATTGGTTTGCCGGGGGCTCTCTGCGTGTTGATTCTGATGTGGGTAGTCAGGCCTGTGGGGGTTCTGCTCTCCACCGCCTTTGAAAAGATCAGCTGGCGAGAGCGGATCTTTATATCCTGGTTGGGCCCACGGGGGATTGTCGCAGCCTCAGCGGCCACTTTTTTTAGTTTGGAAATGGATGCCTATGGGATTGAAGGCAGTGGCATCATCCGCGGTATGGTCTTTATGACCGTCTTGATAACGGTAATTATTGAAGGAGCAGGTGCAAAGTATATGGCTTCAATCTTGGATATCGCGCCTTCGAGCGTCTTGATTGTGGGTGGCGGTGTCGTGGGCAAAAAGTTGATAGAGCAGCTCAAGGCGACCCAAAAAGAGGGAATTATTTTAATTGAAAATGATCCCCAGCGCTTGGAATCGCTAAAAAAACTGAGCTCAGAAGGCGTCTATGTGATCAGTGCTGACGCCCGTGAAGAAAAAATATACAAAGATGCACTCCATCAACTCAAAAATATCACCACCTTGATCACAACCTCCGAAGACGATTGGCTGAATTTGCGTGTCTGTCAAATCGTCAAAAAGATCAACCCAGAGGTAAGACTGATTTCGGTGATCAACGATCTGAAAGGCCGGGAGGTCTTTGAAAATCTGGGCATTCAAGCCATTCATTTGCGTGAAGCAGCTGCGACGGTGATTTATGTTCTGATGAAATCGCCAACATCAGAGGCTTTGCCACTTTAGTTGAAGGTTTAAAACTTACATCACATCCAGCGAGCGCAGGTAGCGGCGAAAACCGTGCATCACCCAGAGGTGCATCAAAGCCTGGGTCCAGTTATAAATGAACCAGGGCAAACTGGGGGAAAAATCGTGAATGGCTGCAATCACGTAATTTTGCCCCAAAACTTCGCGAAATTCCAGTCGACCGCGCAGGCGGGTTTTGCGGCTGGCCAAAAGGCCCCCGGTGATATAAAAAAGTGTGCGGTGTAAATTGCTGCGTTCGACTGAGAACTTGAGCACGAGCAGGGGCGAACGAATACCCTTGAGATAAAACCGGCAGGTGCGCTGACTGTCTACATCGACCCGCACAAAGGGATGCAAAAAACGCGGCAACCACAGGGTGTATTTTTCGGCGATCCAGAGGGCGTTTTTGCCAGCAGGCAAAGGTAAACGCTGGACCGAACGCACAATTTTTTCCAATTCGGGATAAATATTGTCTGAGAATTGCAGACTTTCAGTATACTTGGCCCGTTTGGGCCGTCTGATAGTGGGGGCCTGTCTCTGAATCAAGAGTGCTTTTTCGACCGATTCAGAAAAGCCCAGACCTTGAATCCCCAATTGGGTTTGCAATTCAAGCGAATGCGCCACCATAGGGTGTTTGAGGCTTTCCACCAGGGGATTGACCAATTCTGGTGGGGCACTTGCGATTAAACTGACCCAAAAACGAGAGATATTGACAGGCATCCAGGGAACCGGCAGTATCAAACGCTTGAGATTCATGACCCGGGCGGTCTCTTTCATCAGATCGAGGTAACTGAGAATATCTGGCCCTCCCACATCAAAGAAACGCCAATAAAATTCAGTTTGTCCCAGGGTTTTGACCAAAATCGCGATCACATCATCAAGGGCAATGGGTTGGGTTTGGGTCAAGGTCCAGGGCGGGCAAAGCATGATCGGCAGCCGTTTGACCAGCTTTTCAATAATTTGAAAGGAGGACCCACGGGGCCCTACAATGATCGAAGCCCGAATCGAAGTCACTGGCACACGGTAATCCGCCAGGGTTTGTTCGACTTCCAGGCGGCTGCGCAAATGGTTTGAGAGATCGCCAAATTCGGGAATAATCCCACCAAGGTAGACAATATGTTCAACGCCCGTCTGTTGACAGGCACGGGCAAAATTATCTGCCAGAATCAGGTCCATATCGGCAAAGTGGCCTTGGCTCAAATGGGCCGAAGGCAACATCGAATGCACCAAGTAAAAGGCGTAATCGGCGCCCTGCAATCCCATTTCGGCCTGGAGCAAGGAGAATAAATCACAGTAGCGCCACTCCACACCGGGAGAATCGGCCTGGGGCGAACGACTGAGCGCAATCACATCATAATGGGGCAAAAGCGCCTGAATCAGGCATGAGCCAATATAGCCGCTGGCTCCCGCTACGGCAACCTTGGCACGCACGCCTTAGGCCTCTAAAGGGTTGGTGGGGGCCGGTCTTAATAACTTTTCCGAAGCCAAATCTGGGCTGAGCGTTTTGTTCGTGCGCATCAAACGGGCGTGATGCAAGGCCCAAAAGACCGTCGGGAAAGCCAGTTCTGACCAGGGAATATCTTGCCAGGCAAAAATCTCAGCTTCCAAGCTCTCTTCACCGGGCATCAGAGCAGGGGTTGTCATTTCAGCCAAATAGAGCAATTGTACTTGTGAGAGGTGGGGCAAATTATAAACAGCCAAAAGTGAACGGATTTCCAAATGGGCCCCCGACTCCTCATGGGCCTCGCGCAAGGCCCCTTCTTCGGTACTTTCGTTGAGTTCAAGATAACCAGCGGGAATGGTCCAAAATCCGCTGCGGGGCTCAATGGCGCGCCGGCAGAGCAAATAGCCCTCTTGATAATAAGCGACACAGCCCACAACCACATTCGGATTTTGGTAATGCACCCGTGCACAGGCCGAGCAGACTGGCCGTTTGCGGTTATCTCCGACGGGAATCAGTTCTTGGATCGGCCCTCCACAGGCCGGGCAGAATTGAATGGCTGGCATTGCAGGCTCCTTCAGGGATATTCAGATTATGCCATTTTCTGGTTGCGCATTTCAAGCATGGAGCAAGTTTAGTCTGGGTTGGAGAACATGCCCGCTAAAATTTCCAGGCTGCCCAGAATGGCTTCAGGGCTGGGGCCAAAATCCACCAAACAGGCAATTTCGTTGACCCCTGCCGCTTTAAGTGCTTGCAATAAAGGGGCCACGCTTTCGGGAGTCCCCATCAGGGACCTGCGGGAGAAATAGCGTTCGAAGGCAAATTCCAAAAGGGTCTCGGTATCTTCAGCGGAAAAGGCCTCGGGATTCAGTTCAAGCCCCGCACTTTGGCTCAGTTTGCCCAGCAGGTGTAAGGTGCTGCGCAAATAGTCTTTTAAAGGTTCAGCCACCGTGGCGCGCACAGTTGCGAGATCGCGGCCCAAAAAGGTATGCAAAAAAACGCAAACTTGAAACTGGGCGGGGTCATGGCCCGCCTCCGCCAGTGCTTGGCGGTAGAGCTTGAGTTTAGCGCTCAGTTCTTCGACTTCTTGATCCAAAAGACAGGTCAGAAGATGGGCTCCGACTGAGCCAATTTTCTGATACGATTCGGGATTGCCGATAGCGGTGATCCAGATAGGCAGCTCTGTTTGCACTGGGCGTGGGTGGGTCTGAATGGCAATGGTACTCCCACTGCCTTCACGCAATTCACGTTTTTCGCCGCGCCAGAGCGCTCTGACGGCTTCGATATTTTTGTACATGTGCGCATGGCGATCCGCATAATGTTCTGGTGCCAGAGCAAAATCATGGCTGTGCCAGCCAGTGGCAAACGACAATTCCACCCGTCCTCCACTGAGATGATCCACCACAGCCCAATCTTCGCTCACGCGAATCGGGTTATGCAGGGGTAAGACGACACTGCCAGCCCGCAACTTCAGCTGTTTTGTCTCGCGTGCCAGCGCGGCTGCCAGCACCGCTGGGCTGGGAAAAAATCCCCCCAGCGAGTCAAAATGCCGTTCGGGAGTCCAAATGCCCGCATAGCCCCATTGATCAGCCTGTTTGGCAATTTGAATCAAGCTTTCGTAGCCCTGAGCCTGGGCATAATCGGCTTTGCCAAAGAAAAACAGGCTGAATTTGGTTATTTTTTCAAGTGGCATCAAATGGGCAAGCAATTCACCGCGCATGTCGCGGATGCCCCTTTGCAGCTCAGGGGTGAGGGCGCCACGGGGGGCTCGAACATGTAATTCTCCCCCCTGCACACTCAAATGGATTTGAGCTATTTGCAGGGCCTGCAGGAGATCAGGCAGCAACCACACCTTCTGCCTCCAAATAGCTCAAAAGCCGGGAAATGCTGGGGTATTCAAAGACCAAAGTGGGATCCAACTCCAAGCCCCATTTGTCTTCCATTTCACCCGTGAGCGAAATTATCACAGTGGAATCCAATCCCAAAGCAGCAAAGGGTTGTTCGGGATCAATCTCTGAGACAGCGCGTTCGGTCTGCTCAGCGATTTCGCTCAAGAACCAACTTTCAAGCTCGCTGCGCTTGGGTTTTAACGTTTTTTCCATTTTTTTAGTTTTCCTTTGAGATACACATTTTGGCAAAGATTACGTTGGATTTTGCCACTGGAGGTCTTGGGCAAGGACCCTGTCTCGACCAAGACCAATTCATCGAGGTGCAAACCTTCTGCTTCAGCCAAGGCCTTGCGGGCAATGGCTTCGAGTTCAGAGGCAGAAAGAGGGCATTCATTGCGCACTTCTTGGACCAGAATTAGTTTTTCAGGGGATTCTCCTACCGAAAAGGCCGCCCCACAGCCCGTGCGAAAGTGGGTATTGGCGGTTTGGACGGCCTGTTCAATGACCGGGGGAGAGTGGTTTTGCCCCTGCAAAATGATCAGTTCTTTGCGCCGCCCCGTGATAAACAAATCACCTTCAAAGATAAACCCCAGATCACCGCTGCGCAGCCATTTTCCGGCCGTGGGTTCTGCGGCAATTTCGGCAGCAAATGTCGCTTGGGTCTCTTCGGGGCGCCGCCAATAGCCCAAGCCGACGCTGCCTCCCTGAATCCAAATTTCGCCGACCTGTGTGGGCCCCAGGCGTTGACAGGTCTCGGGATCGACAATACAAAGCTGGGTATCTGCCCAGCTTTGGCCCAGCCCAACCATGACACGCCCCTCTGGGCTGGGAACAACGTGGTGTTGACTCAGGGCTTCGCGTTCAAAACTGCGTACAACGGGGGTGTTCAGGGGTTTTCCACCTGTCACAAACACAGCTGTTTCCGCCATACCGTAGGCATTGTAATAAGCCGTATTCTTAAATCCACAGGGAGCAAAGCGTTCAGCGAAGCGCTCCAGGGTCTCGGGATTGATAGCTTCGGCGCCATTGAGAGAGATGCGCCAATGGCGAAGGTCTAATCCTGCCAATTGTTCTTCGGAAATCTTTTTTAGGCACATACCAAAGGCAAAATTGGGCGCACAGCTGATAGTACCCTGGGTTTCACTCAGCGCCATCAGCCAACGCTTGGGCTTTTGCAAAAAATACAAAGGCGAAAACGTTGTCGCGCGGGCGTTGATAAAGCGCGGAAAGACAATGCCCGCCATCAGGCCCATATCGTGATAAAGCGGCAGCCAAGAGACAATATGTTCCTTGATAGCGGGCATGGTTTGCCAAGGTGCGACCAGTGAGAGCAAATTAGCGTAGACATTGCCATGGCTCAACATTACCCCCCGCGGGCTGCCTGTCGAACCCGAGGTGTATTGCAAAAGAGCCAGGTCATTTTCGCTGGGCAAAGCAGGTCCTTGGCCCTGTGGGACTTCAGCGGCCAGGTCCTCCAAGGCATGCCAATGCATGCGTCGCAGGCTCCCCACCAGCCACTTGACCCATTTTGAGAGTTTGAGCAGGGGCGAAGAAGTCAAGACAGCCACGGCTTGGGCATCTTCGGCAATGCCCAAGAAACGTGTGCGGGTGCGCGGGTCTGCTGGCGGAAAGGTGGGAATGGCCACCATGCCTGCACGCAGGCAGGCCCAAAAAGCCAAAGGAAATTCAAGCCCGGGCTCAAACAAGAGCAAAATACGGCTCTGGGGTGGGTAGCGCTTGGCCAAACTTGCAGCCACTGCCTCGACCTGTTTTAAGACCTCTGTCCCACTCAGTTGCAAACGTTTGTCAGGGTTTTCATGCCATTGTGCATAAACGATTTCTTCGCCATTTTTGGCGGGGTCTAAACAGGAGACAAGCAATTGAGACATCCAAAACTCCTGGGGCGGCAAAGTCAGACTAGCCTATTTTAACTTAAGCAGGCTGAGAAATGAATCAGGTCTGAGTGGATAGGGGAGAGGTTTTAGGCAGGGACGTTGTTCCTAAAACCTCTCCCCCAGAACCTAAAACCTAATCCCTCTATTCGTGGTCCAGAGAACAGGGTGGTATACTGAACGCACTGAACGCAAAGACACAAGAAAAAGAGGGAACCGTTTCCATGTCGCAAGATCTACCGAATATGCTCTCTCCTCAGAAATTAGACGCCACTGCCGCCTATTTTCGCCAGCTGATGAGTGAAAACATGTTGAGAGACATGGTGATGGAAAAATACCTGCCTGCGGTACGCAGTGTCTTTGACAATCTAGAATTGCGCCAAATTCACGATCAGATCGTGCAAGAAGTGGTGCAAGAGTGCAAAGACAAGAAAAAGCCCTATTGTATTAAACACTTCCGCAACCAACGCACCAAATCGAGCGTGCCGGGTGACGATGCCATTATCGAAGGGGTTTACCTGGAGGTGGCCAATCCGATCACCAATAAAAACCTGGTTATTCCCATGGAAATTGTTCACGGCATTGTCAATCACAGAATGCCGGGCTTCCGCGAAATCATGCGCAATTTGGGTGACAGTCCACTGGGACACACCGACCAGTATTTGGAAATCAAAAACTTCATGAAGGTCGTAGAGCCTTTGGGTATGCCCGACCAGGTGGGCAATGAACTCGAAGCCCTGCGCCCGGATATTGAAGAAATTGTCGACAGCCGTTTCAGGGCGATGACCGCCGAAGTCAAAGAGTTGGATCAAAGTGGCTTTCAGCAAGATGAATACGAACGCGAACGGAATATTCCTTCGCTGTTTAATATTCTCAAAGCCATGGTGCAATGGGGCGCAGACGATATCCATATTAAAGCGGCCTGCCGTCCGCTGGGGGTCTTGCGGGGTGATGTTGTGGCACACCCCGAGTTTCTCACCTTTTTGGAAGCAGAAGACACCCAGCACTACGCTTTCCGCGCCTTGAGCGAAGAGCAGATTATGCAATTTGAAGAGACCCGCGAAATGGATACATCCTTTTCGGTACCGGGTGTGGCCCGTTTCCGCTGTAATGTCTATTGGGCCCAGGGCACAGTCGGCATGGTTCTCCGTTTGATTCCCAACGATCCTTTGCCCACCCACGTATTGATCATTCCCCAGATTCTCAAGAAATTGGTTTTTGAACGTTTGGGATTGGTTCTGGTAACCGGCCAAACAGGTTCGGGCAAAACAACCACCTTGGCCTCCATCATCGAGTTTGCCAACCAAAATCGACAGAGTCACGTTTTGACCCTGGAAAATCCGGTGGAATATGTCTACACCAATAAAAACTCCGTCTTTACCCAGCGGGCGATTGAAATCGACTCGCTCAGCTTTCCGATGGGTATGCGTGCTGGCTTGCGTCAAAAGCCGGATATCATCCTGATCGGGGAAATGCGCGACCAAGACACGATTATCGCGGGTCTCAAAGCGGCGGAAACCGGTCACTTGGTCTTAAGCACCTTGCATACCAACGACGCAGTTCAGACGATTAACCGTATCATCAATACCTTCCCACCCCACGAGCAGGAACAGGTGCGTTTGCAGCTCTCTGAGACGATTCGAGCCTCGATCTCGCAACGTCTGCTCAAACGCTGGGATCGCCCCGGCCGCGTCTGCTCAATCGAGATTTTGTTGATCACCCCCAATGCCCGTGGTGACAACTCCCGCGATTATATTCGTCGCAATGAAATCAATGAGCTGTATAAGGTCATTGAGACCAGCCCTTACGACGGCATGCAATCGGGCAATATGTCGCTGTTTGAATTTTATGATAATTGTGTGATCAGCGGTTCAGACGCCTTGGCGCTGTCTGACAACCCTGAGCAAATGAGCCAATGGATCCGACGCGTCGCAGGCAAAGGCGTTTCCTGATTCAGGGCCTCAACGCCCTGATTCTGGCTTTGGTGCTGGTGCTGGTGGCATTGCCCGCCAGCGCTAAGGTGCTGCTCAAAACCACACTTTCACCCAACCCAGCCCAGGTGGGGGAACAGGTGCATTTGCGCATCGACCGAATTGAAGATATGTCTGCCACACAGACCACGTTACAAACCCCCAACCCGGAGTTTCCCATTATTCCGGGTTTAAGTCTGCTCTCAAGCCAGGTCGGCCAGAATATTTCAACCCAGAACAATCAGGTGCGGGTTTTGTTGCGCTACCACTTTATTCTGGTTGCCACGCAAACAGGTAATTTTCCAATCCCCCCTTTGAGCATGGGTTATGATCAAGACAAAGTCTTGCTTTCAGATGAATTGACCCTCAAGGTTCAGTCACCACCCGATCAAGGCGGGGGCAACTGGTTTTGGGTTTTGCTGTTTGGAATTTTGCCCGTGTTCGCTGTTGGCCTTTGGCTTTTGCGCCGAAAATCCAGCCCAAAAGTCAAGACGCAAGATAAACAGGGACAAAATCAAGCACAAAAAGATGAGCCGCTTGAAAGGGTCACCATTACGGTTGAGACAAGTCCACCGGCAGCTTCAGCCATGAAAGCAAATGCAATTTTGCCCGTACCTGACTCGCTCGAAGCCTTGCGGAATGCGTTTCGGATTGAATTGGGACAGCATTATGCAAATTTGCCCAGCGGGCTGACCAGCCAAGAAATCGTCAATTGGCTAAAAGCACAGGGCGTCGCTGAGGCCCTCCTGGATGAGTTAGAAATTTATTTGCACCACTGCGATCATCTGCGCTTTCAACCACAAGGGGCAGATGGCGATGAATTGGCGCTTTTACACCAACAAGCTGAGCGGATTTTGACGCAATTGAAGCCATGATTTCTTACCTTATCGATAAATTTCCAAACTGTCACTTCAATTGTGTCGTTTGCTATATTCTCAGATCTCCAACTATGTTATGCTGGGTTCGCAGCAGCGGAATGACCCCTTTTCAGTTATAGCTTGACCCGGAAACAGAATGCAGGAACCAATTATTTGCACCACAACGGGATGGATGATCAAAGATTATTCCATCTTGGCTGAGTTGCCTGCCCGTTCAGGCAGTCGCCTCTTTCTGGGGCGTGATACCCATGGATTAAAAGTCCATCTCAAGCTCTTTCAGCCAGATTCCCGTACCAATTTGAGTTTCGAAGAGCAATTGCTGCGCTTTCGACGCGAATGTGAAATTCACCATTTTCTCAGCCATCCCCGAATTGTTCCCGCCTTGGATGTCTTTGACCTTGAAGGTTTTCCTTGTCTGGTAACGGAATACAAACCCTTCCCCAGTCTTGAAACCCTGCTGCAGAGCCAACACGCTCTCTCCCTGCTCGAAACCCTGATTCTGATTCAACAGCTCTGTCAGGCCTTACACTATCTACACGATCAGGGTGTGATTCACAGAGATATCAAACCCGAAAACATTCTGATCAATGATCAAAAACAGATTTTTCTGACAGATTTTGGCTGTGCCCGTCAGGTCTTTGCCCCAAGCCTGACCCAAACCCGCATGTTGCAAGGGTCATTGGCATATATGTCACCCGAACAAATTATGGGTGATGCCGATTTGGATTACCGCACCGACCTTTTTTCGACGGGGGTGGTCTTTTACCGGCTCTTGACTGGCCAATTGCCCTTTGAAGGCGATGAACTCAATGACTTGGTTCAAAACCTGCTCACCCAGTCGCCGCCCCGCATTCGCAGTGCCAATCCCTGGGTACCCCCCTGTTTAGAAGAATTGGTGTACCACAGTTTACAAAAAGACCGGGATTACCGCATTCCCACAGCACGCAAACTGGCACAAGAGATCGAAAAACTGCTTGAAAATGCCGATATTTATTATGCGGAAGGCTGTCTGCGCCTGGAAAAATACCAAGAAGCGGACGCCGGTCGCGAGTATTGTCTGCTGGCTTTGCAAAAAAACGGCTACCACCTGCCCTCGCTTAAAATGTTGGGACAAATTTACCAAGAACAGGCCCAGTGGGCCCGTGCAAGGCGTTGTTATGAGCGGATTCTCGAATTGCAAGAACGCGATCCCGCCGTTTATTTTGCTCTTTGCAAAATCGAAAAGGCCGAAGGCTTCATCGAAGCGGCTTTTTCCTTGGTCGAGCAGGCCCACCAACTCGACCCCAATAATTTGCTTTATCCCTTTGAAATGGGCTGTTTATTGCAATTGCTCAATCGGCGTTACGAGGCCCTGGCCCAATTTCAAAACCTGATCCAACTCGACCAGACTTGGGAACCCCCTTTTACTGAAGCGGGCAATCTCTATTATCTCGAAGGTCAAAAAGAAGCGGCGCTCGACCATTACCGCAAGGCCTATGAGCTTCAGCCCCAGACCTTTGACACAGTTTATCATCTGGCATCGCTGTACCATGAGTTGGGCTATTATCACGAAGCCCTGCGCCTTTATCAGCAACTCAACCAAGATTTTCCGGGCTCATTCGAAACCCGCCACAACCTGGCCAATCTCTATTACCATTTGGGTGAACTGGCCCAGGCCCGACATTTACTTGAAGCACTCTTAAACGAGATCAATTGGATTCATGCACCCGAATGGGAAATCAGCTACCGACTCTTGGGATTTGTCTATGGTCGCCTGAATCTGCAGGCAGCTTCAATTGAAATGTATAAACACGCCATTTTGTGTAAACCAGAGCAAATGGATGCCTACCTCTATTTGGCTTTTGCCTATCGCGAGGCACTGCGACTCGAAGAGGCGATTAAAACCCTGATGTATATTTCTCAATTACCTGTGGGCAGCGGCGAAGCCGTGGTCTATTTTTTGATGGCCCGAGGTTATTTCGAACAGGGCAAAGAAGCAGAAGCACAACAGGCCTTGGAGCAATGTCTGAGCTGTACTGCGACCCTGACCTCAGGCATGGAACAACAGGTCTTGCAAGATCTTCAATTCCTCAAGGGCCGTCTTGGCAGCGAGCGCAAAAGGATACGTCCACGTCCAAATGCCTCAAACCAACCGATTCAGGCCGAACCGGCAACCCCAAACCCAAAGACCATCTTGCTCTTTGCCAAACCGGTCAACAAACGCAAAAGTGCAGTCTAAATCTTTGAAACTTCTTTTCCGTTTTTGTTCGCTCTGGCTCAGCTTGGGTCTGCTTTCGGGCTGCCCTGATTCTGGAGATGGTCTGAAAGTGGCTGTGGCTGTCCCCCTAACGGGGCCTCGCTCGCAACAGGGACAGAGCATCGTCAATGGAGTAATGTTGGCTGTCGAAGAATTGAATCAAGCGGGTGGCATTGATGGGCGGGGCGTCTCCATGAGCATTCGCGATGATCAGGGGCTTTTGGAGCAGGCCCAAAAAATTGCCGGTGAGTTAATCAGTGAAAGACCTGCCGCTGTTTTTGTCGCTTTAGAACCTGAGATTAGTCGGATCGTGGTACCGCTCTATACCCAAGAAAAGATCATGGTGCTCAGTCCCAGCAGTCCCTTGATGAGTGATCCGGCTTCTGCCAATTTGACGCGTCAGAACTTGGCCAACCCCTCACAAGAGGCCCAACGTTTGGTGCAATTTATGGTTGATTCAGGCTATCGCCGCCTGGCATTGGTCCATGACGCAGGGCTATACGGGCAGACCTTGCGCAAAGAAGTGCGGCGTCACTTGCGTTTTCAGGGGTTGGAGCCCGTTTGGGAAAATCGCGCCAGTGCAGAACCTGTGGCTGAAAATCTGGATGCCCTCTTGGCGGCAGGCAGTGAAGGCATTATTTATTGTGGCAATTATCCCCTGGCTGCCCAATGGGCAGAGGTACTTTCCAATCAAAAGCTCAAATTGGTTTTGGCAGGCCCCCAAGAATTATTCAATCGCGAATTTGTCAGGCAGGCCGGGAAAAGCAATGTCGGCAATGTGGTCGCCCTCTATCCGCGTGTGGATTATCCCGCTGATTTTTGGGATCGCTACAAACGCAAATTTGGCGATCCCTCGACCCGAGCCATTCTGGCCTATCTCAGCACCAAAGCCCTGTTTCAGGCCTATCAGGCCGAAGAGACGCGCGCCTTACCCAAAATACTCAACCGTTTGAGTATCCCCACAAAAGCGGCTTATTTACACGCCCCCCAGGCCAAATTGCCAGAAGATTACCTACATTTCTGGCAAGCCAATCAACAGGGCCAATTTCAAGAGATGGCCCCCATCCCCACACAACGCTGGCGCAAATCGGGAATTTGGTTGGGGGAATCCGGGCGCAAAGTCTCATCAAAACGGCCCCGCTGAAACCTTTTTGGCATAAATTGCGTCTTCCGACTGTGCATCCGCTCTCAGCAACGATACAATTGAAAAAAAACGAGGTATGACTATTTTATGCAATTCAAGAAATCTCTGGCCCTCCTGGCCCTGATGACCACTGCCCTTGTGGCCTGCGGCCCGAGTGCCCCCCTGACGCAAACATCCACAGGCAAAACTGTTGAAGGAGACAAGGCGATTTCTGGCAAAGTGACAGGCAGCAAAGTCGGATCCAGCACCAAAATTGCTGTCTTTGGCGCATTTACAAATGTCTCAGGCAATAAAATTGACGCAGAAAACCAAACCATTGATACAGATATTACCTTGGTTGTGGCTCCCGTCAAAGATGGCGCTTATAATTTTGCCCTGCCCAAAGCCCCCCAAAAAGCCCATGGCGCATTTCTGAAAATTTTTGCCTTTAACGATACCAATGGCAACAGCGTCTATGATGATTCTGAAGTCAAATCCAAAGAAGCCACCATGAGTTTCGCCATTGGCATTGGTTATAGTGGAGCAGAAGATGCTGATGGCAATAAAGTTGTCGTTGATCCCCTGTCTTCGTTTAAAGATTTTAACTTTAAACTCGACTAAAGATCTCTAGATTAAAGCGCCTTTGCGAATGTGCAAAGGCGCTTTTTTTATGGACCCAGGCACTTGTCATTTATGTGATCACGCGGCGGGCCCCTTGGTAGTAGCGGGTAAAATAAGGAGAGTCGAGCCGGTCGTAAGAAACCACTCTTCCCGTGCGGGGAGCGTGGATAAACTGGGCTTCGCCCGCATAAATACCGACGTGATCGACCCCTTTGCCTGAGATATTAAAAAAGACCAGATCTCCGGGCTGCAATTCGGCTTTGCTCACAAATTGGCCTTGCAAAAACTGCTCATTGGCCAGACGGGTCAGGGCCACGCCGCGCAAAGAGAAGACATATTGCACCA
Source organism: Candidatus Sericytochromatia bacterium (assembly GCA_018780035.1). Lineage (GTDB taxonomy): Bacteria > Cyanobacteriota > Sericytochromatia > UBA7694 > UBA7694. The sequence continues at coordinate 106,318 of JADMKE010000003.1, read as the reverse complement.
ATCCAGAGCAATCGAAGCCCTCTTGCGGGGTCTCTCCCCCATATTTATAAGGCACACCCAAATACTGCCGTGCCAGCTCGATCACCTGGGCATCCCGGCTCAGACCCGTTGGCCACTCAAACAAACCCTGAGGCATTTGGTCTCCCGGTTTGACAGGCAATTCCAAGATCTGTGCGCCGGTATTTAAAGCAGGGGGCTCTACACGCCATTGCTTGTTCAGACTGGTCTTGCTCGTTTTGGGGGCCGGAGGTGTCAAAGCTTGTTTGACTGGGACGGATTTTTTAGGGGCTTTGGCTTGGTAAAAAAGCTGGGGTTTGGGTTCATCCCAGGCCTGAGAAGCTGGTTGTAGTGCCGTTTTACAACCAGTCAGCGCCAAAATAGAAAAAATTAAACCCAGAGAAATACACTTCATATCCTTATTGTGTCTCTTTTGAGTGGAACGAGGGTGTGATCGAAGTAACAAATTTAATGCGGTCTATAAAATTTTGTGTTTAAATTAAAATTGACATAAATCAAGTTTTGTCTTCACACATATCAAGGGAGAGCCCGCTTTTCAGTGCGAAAATGATAATGAGCCACCTTACCAATACAAAAAACAATTAGATTTTTGGTATTTGGGTTATTGAAATCGAAACACTGACAGTATCAATCTACAGAGACAGAGGCAATGATCATGAGTCACGATTTAGAAAAAGCAGTCGAGATTTCCCCAGATATTTTTTGGGTAAGTCAAAGAGATCCCAATAGTTTATTGCAAATCAACGTTTTTTTGCGCCGATTTCGCGCCAACGGCAAAGCGATTAATTTTTTGATTGATCCAGGCCCCTCCGAGTTTTTTCCCACCATTTCTCGCAAAGTGGGTTCGATTATCAACGATATCACCCAGGTGCAGATGTATTCCATCAACCACCAAGACCCTGATGTAGGGATGAACTCCACTTTTATCAGTAAAATGAATCCCCGTTCTCTCTGCCTTTGCACCGAAGATACCTGGCGCTTGATTCGCTTTTTTGAGATTCCCTCAAAGACCTATAAAAATATCCATTCATTTGACCAACGCCGGGTCACTTTGGCGACCGACAAATCCCATGTGCTCGACTTTGTGCCCACCCCTTATGCGCACTTTGTTGGGGCCTTTGCGATCTACGACCGCCACGCACGGGCCCTGTTTACGGGCGATGTCTTTGGCGGACTCAATCCCCCAGGTGATTTGGGTCTCTTTGCGGGAGAAGGCCATTGGGATGGCATCAAAACCTTTCATCAAATCTACATGCCTTCCAAAAAAGCCATCCAGCATACCATTGATGCCATTCGGGCCTTGGATCCCCCGCCGCTGATGATTGTGCCTCAGCATGGTGCGATTTTGCAGGGAGAGATCATGGAGACCTTCCTCAATCGCCTCTACAATATCGACATGGGCATGGATCTCTTTGGCAAACAAGACGAGGGCATGATGCTCAAAGGCTACTCTGACGTCATCGCCATTCTCTTCCAGCGCTTTTTGGCCTTTGTCGGCCCCGAGGAGGCCGAATTGCTGTTCGACTTCTCGGATAAACAGCAAAAATTAATGCATTTGGTTGATATCGATATCCAAGGGCTCAAGCAAATTTTTGCCCAACCCGAACAGGCATTGGGGCTTTTCTTAAACAAAATCGCCACTTTCCACGATCGGGGTGTGGTCAACGAGATCAAATCTTTGGCGATCAAAGAAACCTTGCAGCGCCGTTTGCCCCTGCCAATGGACCATCTCTACCAAGATACCTTTAACGATCAGCAGAACAGCCAAGTGCTCATCAAAGAAGAAGAGACCTTGGATGGAGACGCCCTGCTGGTCTAATTTTTATTGTTTTGTAGAGCGGCCCTGGGTGTCGCATTCCCAGGGTCGTTCTTGTCCGAAAACGGCGAGTCAAGTTGACCAAATAGCTTTAAACTGAAGTTATGAAAGTCAATCCAACCCAAGCAAAAATGTATTATCAGGCCATGTTGGCCCGCGACAATCGCTTTGACGGCAAGTTTTTTGTGGGTGTCAAAACCACAGGGATTTATTGCCGTCCAATTTGTCCGGCCCGGCCCCAGTTTAAAAATGTGGAATTTTTTAAGACCGCGTTTGCGGCTGAACAAAAAGGCTACCGACCCTGCTTGCGTTGTCGCCCCGAGGGAGCCCCCGTTGGTTCGGGGCATTCGCCCTTGGTCATACGGGCCTTGCAGTTGATCGCTTCCGAAAGTGGTCCCCTTTTGCAAGAGGCCGATTACGCCGAACAATTGGGGATTTCTGCGCGCCATTTGCGCCGCTTGTTTCAAGCTGAATTTGGCAGGACCCCCAAACAAATTGCTGCGACTTTGCGTCTCAATTTTGCCCGAAAACTGGTATGTGAAACCGCATTGCCGTTGACCACTGTGGCCCTGAGTGCAGGTTTTCGCTCTTTGCGGCGCTTTAATGCTGCGTTTAAAGAGCGCTTTTCGCGCCCCCCGTCTGACTTCCGCACGGCTAAAATGGGGAGCGAAGCAGGCAGGAACAGCACTTCCCTGATCACGTTGAGCCTGCCCTATCGCTCTCCTTTTGATTGGGCGGGTATTTACCGTTTTTTTAAACGCCATGCTTTGCAAGGACCCGAGTATTTTGGAGAAAACCATTATGAACGGGTATTTTCGCTCAAGGATCAGATTGGCTGGCTTGAATTGCACAATCTGCCCAACCAAGCCAGTTTACAACTCAGCTTAATGTGTCCCGACCCCCGGATTTTAAGCCTGGTGGTTCATCGCTTGCGCCGGATGTGGGATTTGGATTCGGATCCACTCTTGCTTGCTCAGGCCTTTGAGGGCGTGCCCCTGTTAGCTGGCAGCTATTTAAAAGACACACAATTAAGCAATTCAGGCTCTCCGTCAGGCTTGCGCTTGCCTGGGGCTTGGGACGGCTTTGAGACAACAGTGGCCATCATCCTGGGTCAGATGGTTTCGCTGGCGCGGGCCCGTCATTTATTGGCTGAACTGATTCAACTTTATGGTCCCAGCGTGCTCCATCCCCGCACGTTAAACCCTGTTCAAATTTTTCCCTCGCCAGAAACCCTGGCAAATGCACCAGAACTCCAACTCGGTACGACCCGGCAACGTTTGCACACCATCCAGAATCTGGCCCGAATGGTGGTTTCTGGACAATTATCGCTTTCACCGGCCCAAGACCCCCAGCGCTTTCGTGCCCAATTGCAAAAATTGCCGGGTATCGGCCCCTGGACGACAGAAATGATCGCGCTCAGGGTCTTGGGAGACACCGATGCTTTTCCCGCCAATGATCTGATTATCAAACGGATGTTAAAGGCCCATCCAGGCTTGGAAATCGATAAGCTCAAACCCTGGCGGGCCTATGCTGCCATTGCAATTTGGGAACAGGCTTGGGTGGAGTCCTCCCGCGAATCCCCCTGATTGCCGGCCCTTTTTCGTCGCATGTGAATTTAAAAGAAATGATGATTGAAGGAGATTCCCGATGCCAAACGCCTATCTTAAAATGTCCAGCCCTGTGGGTCAATTGACGCTGGTGGCTTCAGAGACAGCCCTAAAAGCGGTTCTCTGGGAAAATGAAAAACCCGGCAGGGTACCGATTGAGCTGGGGCCCGAAAAGCCCGATCATCCGGTGCTCAAAGCCGCAGCAAAACAATTAAACGCCTATTTTAAAGGGGAAATCACAACCTTTGATCTGCCCCTGGATCCTGTCGGCAGCGCATTTCAACTGGAAGTTTGGAGAACCCTTGCGACCATTCCCTATGGTCAGACCTTGTCGTACGGGGAATTGGCCCTGCGTGTGGGCAGGCCCAAAGCGGCGCGGGCCGTGGGAGCGGCCAATGGCAAAAACCCGCTGTCGATTGTCTTGCCCTGCCACCGCGTGATCGGGGCAAACGGTCAATTGACAGGTTTTGCCAACGGTCTTGAAGCCAAGTCCAAGCTATTGGCTTTGGAGAATCCCAACAAATAAAAAACTGGAAATGCGCTAAAAAATAGGTTATGATTCAATAAATACAATTTTCCGGCGCATTCCCGGTTAAGGAGCTTTTAGGTATGGATATCGGTCGTCTGGGTTTTCAGTACACGCCAGAAGGGGCTTCCCCGGCTCAGCCAACCGCAGCCACCGCCAAAATTCTCCCCACGGCCCAATCAGAGGCAGAAACCCAATCGCCCGTGTTTGACTTACAGCCTGAAGCACCAACTGAATTGCGTTTGAATCACGATCGCATTGAATTGTTTAACCACCGTTATTCAGACACCCGTGCTCTGCTCGCACTCAAAATTGATCCACCCGACTACAGCTTGGGCGGAACACCCCAACATGAAATTGGCGGCCTGCGTTCGCCATTTTTGCAAAAACAGGCCCAAAATTTTGGCAAAGCAGTCATCCAGACCCCTTTAAAAGAGGCCTGGAAAAGCCGTGAATGGGACAGCACTTCGGTGCGTGCCGTGGGTTTGGGTGTTGGCGCTTTGGCCGCAGCCCTGTATTCTCCGACCGAGATCAAATCCCGTTTGACTTTACACCAAACCGAATTGGGTGATTATAAACTCAAGTCTGGCCTGGGGTTGGTCAGCGGTCACGGAGATCTGGACTTTGCAGGGGCCAAGGTCAGCTTAAGCCCCAACCAGAGCCCTGGCTACAGCGGCAATAAACATTGGAATCTCGATTTAGAGTACAAGCCCCAAGACGACCGCGTGGGTCTTTCTTATCAACGCAGTGTTTCACACGTTCAAGTGGGGCCGTCGGACGGAATCTCCTATTTGCGCGCAGGCCTTTCCAATGACCGACAACAGGGCACAATCGGCCATTTGAGTTATCACCTCAACTACTAAACCGATCTGCTTTCTAGTACTTGTTCTATTTCTCAGGCTTGGCTTCGAAGCTGCCATTGGGCTGAATAAACACCACTTTGTCGGGTTTTTCCCCTTTGAATTCAAAGCGGATTTGATAGCCGTCCAAACCTTTGAGTTTAAACTGATGCAATTTTTGTGGAATTAACTCAAAAGGCGGTTGCCCCGTGGCATGAGCAATCAAGGCATTGCCTTTGAGTTCAATTTTGATCTTGAGTCCCGCCATGTCAAACTGGCCTGTGTACCGTTTGAGATAGTCCGGGTTTTTCATTTGCTCTGGGGCTGTGCGGGCAAAGACAATGGCCTCTCCCAAGGGTTCCAATTTGAGTGAGACCCGCTCCAAATCACCCTCTTCATTGATCTGGAAATGCAGACGCATGCCATCGAGGACCGAATCGCTCTGGCGCAAAACAAAGCTGTCGTAATGCCAATGTTCTAAATGACCCGCAAAGTCGTGGTACTTGAGTTTCAGGCCCGCTCCCTCTTTGCGAATAGTCAAATCGCCATAAGCAGGGTGGCTGTAGACACCTGCAAAATCAGTTAAATCGTGGGAGGTTCGGGTATGGGGCACCCGCATTGTGGCATCCGAACTTTTGCTGATTTTTTCGGCCTGCTCCAGGCCCTGTTTGAGACGGCCATTCCAATCCACAGGCTCCAAATCCAAAAGCAAATCAGTCAGACTGAGATTGAGCAAATTGGGCAGGGCATCGCCGTCTTTATTGCTGAGGATCACAATGCCCAGTTTCTTTTCGGGAATCAGCGAAACCAGAGCCGAAAAGCCATCAATATTGCCCCCGTGTTGAATCATCTGTACCCCCCGATAGGGGTGAATCATCCAGCCCATGCCATAGAGCATATACGGAATTTCGGGTTGGCTGCCCCGGCTTTGCATCACCACTTGGGGGCTGAGTACTTCTTTGAAAGCCAGCTCACTTATCATTGTTTTGTCATCCAAGCGACCCTGAGCTAAATTCAGGCGGATCCACTGTGCCATGTCATTCACAGAGGCATTGATGGCCCCAGCAGGAGCAGCTCCTGCTGCCGAGCGAAAGGGAATACGCTGGACACTCTCGCCCTTTTTGCGGTGGGGCAAAGCGTGGTTGGGATCGGTTTGCAATTCAGTCAAAGTGGCATTGCTGCGTTTCATGCCCAAGGGAAGAAAAAAGCGGGTTTGGATCAATTGTTCCCAACTCTGGCCCGTGATTTCTTCAGCCAGCAATCCGGCGCTCATATACATCAGGTTTTGGTATTGAAAGCGGGCCCTCAAATCTGCACTGGGTGACAGATATTTGAGTTTGGCCAACAATTCGGGGCCTGTCAGCGAAGTACCATACCAGGCCAAATCGTGACGGGGCAAGCCCGAGACATGGGTGAGTAAATCACGGGAGGTCATATGTTCTGTGGCATAGCTCTCTTTGAGCTGAAACTTAGGCAAATAGTTGCGCACAGGGGCATCCCAGTCCAATTTACCTTCGTCGACCAAGATCGCCAGCAGGGTTGAGGTAAAAGCCTTGGTACATGAGCCAATCGCAAAGAGGGTGTCGGCGTCTACTGGCTGTTTTTCTTCCAGGCTGCGCAGGCCAAAGCCATTCGCCAACCAGATTTGGTCGTCTTTGACAATCGCCACAGCCAGGCCAGGGGTTTTCCAGCTTTGGCGCAGGCTTTCGATCGTACTGAGCACCTTATCGCGTTGAATTTTGTCTTTTTCTGCGGCCTGGGCGGTTTTGGCCTCAGATGGCCGCTCCAATTCAAATTTCATCTTTTGACCCGCTTGGCTGAATTGGCCACTGAAATGGGTTTCTTCGGGATTGACTTCTCCCTCAAAGCTGGGGTCACCGGGCACGCCACTGATCACAAACTGCAGTTTGTTTTTTTCGTAGCGAATGGCTTTGAGCGGGAGATCTTTGGCGTTTTGGGCCGGGATATCGATACTGCCACTCCACTGGCCCTGGGCATCTTGATTGAGTTTGACAAGCACTGCGAGCTTTTGCCCGGGGACCTGGATAAAACCTTGCCATTGGCCCGTCGGAAGGGCCCAAGCGGGTGAACTGAGACTTAAAGACAGACCCGCAGAGAGGCCAACACACAGACTTGTACTCAGCAGCAGACGGAGGGCAAATGCGTTGATACGGTGTTGCAATGACGTCATGGAAAAAACTCCTGATCAGATTGCTTCTAATATACCAAAACAGGCCACTTTGCGCGTGAGTGGGTGCTAAAATAACTGGAAGAATTTGAACTTCAAAGGAAAAACTGTGGCCCACTTTGCTGAATATCTCCCTGGCGCCCAGCGCCGCCGTCCAGCGGTTTTAAGCCTGGAATTGCAAGCCAGGCCCGCTAAAGCCTCAGATTTAGAGGCAATTACACGGATCGCCGCAGTACAAGAAGGGCCTTCTCAGCCAGAGTCTCGACAAGCACTTCAGCACTGTTTTGCCGAAGCCGCCAAATTAGACCTCCCACTGCTCTGGGTGGCCATGTGGCAGGATGAACTGCTCGGTTTTGCAAAATTGAGGCATTTTCAATGGCCCACAGATACTTCCTCAGATACTCCTCCGGCTGATCTTCCCAACTTGGCACCCACGGGCTGGTATTTGGACGGGGTGATGGTGGCACAACGCTATCGCCGTCTGGGCGTGGGCAAAGCCCTGACCCAGGCCCGGCTCAATTGGCTGCGCTCCCAGGCCTGCAAAACTGTCTATTGTTGGGTCGAGGCTCAAAATTTGGCCTGCATAGATTTAGACAAAGCCTTTGGCTTTGCTGAAATGCCTTTTGCTGGTGGACAGGGAATTTTGTACAAGTTAGATTTACCGCTTGGGCCTGAATATCACCCATCGGTAACATCCCTTTGGCGGGAATATCTGGCTTCTTTGGGTGAGAGCCCAGGCTTGACGGCCAAAACCTATACAGCGTGGCATTTCTGCGATAATCCCACCGATGCCGACCATTTGGCAGAATTGGTCAAAACAGGCATCAAACGTGCCACCACCAGCCTTTACCATTGGTACCAAACCGGAGCAGAACCCCTGCCCAAAGAGGGCGAATACAGCCTGATTCTGAATGGGTTGGGTGAGGCCCAATGCCTGATCCAGACCCAATCCATCGAAATAATGCCCTTTGAGCAGGTCTCAGCGGAATTTGCATCGATCGAAGGCGAGGGAGATGGTTCAGTGGACTATTGGCGCAGGGCCCACATCGCTTTCTTTGAAAGGGAACTCAAAGAAACGGGGATAGCCTTTGAACCACAGATGCCTGTGGTCTGTGAGGTGTTTAAACGGGTGTATTAATAAGACCCACCCGAGGTGTCGGGGGGTTGGCTCAAATAGACGCCCCCCACAGCCAGGCCACAGAGCAAGATGCTCAGCAGCAGCGGCAAGCCCCGTTTGAGCCAGAGGGGTTTGGCTGCAAGCCAGGGGCTGTTTGAGAGCAGGGGTGTGAGCAGGGCAGGCAATAAGAGCAAAACAGCGGGCGAGAGATCGGCAAAGAAGCGGCCACCCGAGGCGAGCATCCCGAGCCCAAGCAGGGGCACAGCCCAGAACCCACGCCAATCACCAAGATCCTGTTGGCGCCTTTGCAGCAGGCCCAAAAGAAAAACCAGCCCCAGGAGCCCCGCCAAGATCAGGGCCTGTTGGCTCAATACCACACTGTGGCCCAGCATCAGCAGCGCCCCCAAGGCGGCAGCGACACCTGTACCCGTCAGAATTTGCCAGACACTGCCATCGGTTTGGGCTTGAATCTCCAGTCCCGTCCAAAGGGCCGTTGAGAGCAAAGCCAAACCCATTGACCAGAGCAGCCAAGGGGTGGGGCCTGCATTTTCACGCAAAGGGCTCAAAACCAATGCTTGGCTCAGGCCGCTCAAAGCCAAACCCATGGCTAGGTTTAACCAACGGGGGGGCGTTTTTGCAGCTTGAAATCCACCCCAAAGTGCGCCCAAAGGCAAAAGATAAAAAATCCATGTGGTGCTGTCCACCGGAGGAAAGGGCGGAGCCCAGATTTCGAACAAACGGGAAAAACCCAGGGCAAAGCCCAAGGCCAGCGCGGGCGGAATCAACCAGTGGGGATATTCCCCCCGTTTTCCCAGACGCCCCCGCAAAAGCAACGGCAGGCCCAGCAAGAATCCACCCCCCATCAGGGCGAAGAGCAATGAAAAAATCAGGGCCTGCACAATTGCCATGGGTTTACTGGTTTCGGTTTACTTCTTGATGCCTTCAAAGCTGAGGATCAGCGTCACGTCGTCACTCAGGCCACCCTCTTTGATATAAGTGGTGATGCCCCATTGGCTGCGTTTGATTGTAAAAGTGGTTTCGCCGCCCATGCGGAATTCACCTTGCATGCCTTTGCCTTGGCCGGTTTTGTGAAACGTAAAGCTGACAGGTTTGCTGACGCCGTGCATGGTCAAGGTACCGCTCACTTTATAAGCATTGGCGCCGGCTTTTTCGACTTTGCTGCTTTTAAAGCTCAAAGTGGGGAATTGTTTGGCGTTAAAAAAGTCGGGGCTGCGCAGATGGTCATCGCGTTTGGGGGTGTTGGTATCCACACTGGCGGTTTCTGCTTTGAGTTCGACTTTGCTATTGGCGGGATTTTTTTCGTCCACGACAACGGTGCCGCTGAATTTATTAAAGCGGCCATATTGATACCCCAAACCGAGGTGCTTGATTTTAAACAAGAGGTGAGAGTGAATCGGATCGATTTCATATTTATCTGCAGCCAGAGCGGGCATGGTAGCAATCAGGCCGAAGGCCAGACCAGCAGCAAAGAGCGATTTGAGTGATTTCATGAAGTGTCATCCTTTAAATGTTTTAAGTTTATATCTTTCAATATTAAATTATAGAGACTTAAAATGACAAGTTTTTTTTCTCAAAGTCGTTTAAAGCACTTTAATCAAGTTGGCGTAGACCCAGTCAGCGACAAGATTATGAGGCAATACGCCCCAGGCGTAGACATACGCCATGGCAATCAAACCGAGGCTGGCTATTTTAAACGCGCGGGTTTTGATGATTTCGTCATAGCCGATCACCAAGGCAAACGGTGCCAAAGGCAACATATAGCGGCTGAGATCTTCGTGAAAGACAAAGAGGTTAAAAACATAAAAAACCGCGCCATAGGTAAAAAAGAGCGGAAAACGCCAAAGCATCAGAACGCCCAGACCATAGAGCAAATAGAGGCCCAAATACAGTTCTGCGGCGTGGGCATTGCCACTGCCAGCATAATTAAAAAAGATATCCAGGGGACGGCTGTGAATCAGCTTGTTGTTCCAGCTGAAATAGGCCATAAAATCGCCGTATTGAAAGTGGTAAAAGGTAAAAGTGGCCAATAGTGGCAGGCCAATAATGACCAAAAGCGGAATCCGTTTCCAGGCTTTGTCGCGGATCAACATAATCAGGTAAACAAGCCCGAGCAAAATACCTGTGATTCGGGTAATGCCAGCCAAGCCTGCGAGCAAAAAAGCCCAGGTGTATTGCTTGCGCAAATAAAACAGCATCGAGAGACAGATCAAAAACAAAAAGGGGGCTTCGGTCGCGCCCACACTGTGATAAATCAGCCAACGGGCAGGCAAAAACAGCGAAATCAAAGCCGACCAAAAGGGGTTGGCGACGGCCCCACTTTCGCGTAGCAATTGGTAAAAGGTCAACGTTGCCAACACCGCAAAGAGCACAGTTGTAAAGAGCATCGCCACAGGGTAGGTCATAAACGAAAAAAGCTTGATCGCCAAAGGATAAAAGGGCAAATGGCAAGCAAAATAGGCCGGGGTGGTTTTGTAGGGCACAAAAGGGTGATCGGCTGGAATCTGGTAGAGGGTCTTGGCCACGTAAATATAATTGGGGCCGTCCCAAAAGCGAGTTAAGACCGTGGCATCTTTAAACAAAAAAGGCAGATAGAGCAGCAGGGCTGAAAGCACGGCAGCAACTCCCAGCAAGATCAGATGGTAGCGGGGCAGGTTAAATTTCTTGAGGGTTTGCTGCAGTCCAGACATGGTTCAAACTTTCTTTTATAGGCTCATGCAGTCAGGATACAAGATTCTGAGCGAGAATTGAACACCTGAAAAGTTTGAACCACAGCACGAATAATTAATAAATCTATTGATATTAATTATTTAATGTATTAAAATCAGATCAGTCACAGCTAAGCAATTAACTCCTGATTACCTGAACTTGTCAATAATTCTCAATGACCCCTTGGTCCGGGAACTCCCTCCCGGACTTTTTCTTTGTTGACCTGAGCCTAACGACCAAACGCCAAGAGCTGCGCTCTCAGTGTTTTCATGCCGATAAGCTCTTCGGGCATGATGTCTTGCAATTGATTCAATTGGTCTGGGTTTAAATTTTGGATTGCATTCAGCTGGGGTTTTTCCCAATCTAAAATAGCCAAGGCTTGTTGTGGAATACCCTTTAAATCCTGCAAAGCCACCAATTCTTTGACAGACAGATTTCGCATTGCATCAAATGTTTGGGGGGGAATCCTGTTCATCTTGTCAAAATCTTCGCTCGAAATTGCACTGCTGCCATCGCCATTGGGAGGGAGATCAATTAAGGCCCGCGAAGGTGCAGGAATTTGTCTAAAAGCCTCAAGTTGCGCTTCATTCAGCGAGGCCAAGATCTGAATCTGTTGGGGATTAAGATTTTTAGCTATGTTGAGCAATTCATTGTTTTTAGCCACCTTCAAAAAGGCAGCACCTTGATCGCCAAGGGCATCCAATTGCGCATGCGCACGACTGTCCAGGGACTTTAAAGTTGTTAAAACAGAGGGCTTCAGCCTTTCAAGGGGGGTAACTTGGGCTTCGAGATTGTCGAGTGAGAAGGTTTCTGTCGAACCTTTTGCCAGGGATTGAACGTTGCTGATATAACCCGGTGCCTGACCATCGAGCCCCCTGCTTGTGGCTTCAAAATACTGGGGGTGATCTTCATCTCCCTGAACAAAGATCACCGAATTGCCCTCTTTTTCTGCCTGTTTCAAGGCATTTTGCAAATCATCGCGCTCGGCATCGCTATCAATGGCATCACCTTTGATATGCACAAATCGGTCGTGGTGATTGTTGCTGTCATTTGTATTTGGATTGATGAAAAATTCGGTCTCTTTGATCGGGAGTACAGGAATGGGATTGACCCCAGTGAGCGAAGCCAAACGACTGAGTAAACTTGTGGCTTTGTTTCCGCCCCCTTGGTTGGACTCAGCCTGGTTCAGGGATTGATTTTGTTTACCCGCAAAGGTCTGGGCATTAGAAGGCGGTGCTGACGTCGCTTGGCTCTGGGCTTCCGGCTTGGTGTTCCCCCCCGAAACCTGACTTCTATCTTGGATCACAAACTGATTTTGTTCAATTCTCATAGGTTGGAACTCCTGTTTTTTTTTGTCTTGAATGGACTTGATTTGATTTACACCCAGCCATCCACCACTTGAGTAATATTATAACAAAATTTGTTAAGTAAATTGCAAGTGATTTTTCTGCATTTATGGGTCCAGTGGGGGAGTTAATTTAAAAACCAAAGACTATTTTTGAAACACGTAAACAAGCAAAACAAGTATGCAAAAGGGTTGTGGCGTTTTTTAAAAAAAACTTAAAGCAGGAAAATTTTTTTAACTTAATTTGTTATATTTAATTAGCAACTTTTCCCCCATTTTCACCGCCCGCTCTCAGTTCAGATTAGAATAGGGTATGTCTGAACTCCCATTGACCGAAGAACAACGCGCAGTCGTCAACCACAATCAAGGCCCAGCCTTGGTTTTCGCCGTGGCTGGGGCTGGCAAGACAACAGCCATGGTTCACCGCATCGAACGTTTGGTGCGCGAGCAAATTTTTCCCGCCTCTGCCATTTTGGCCACCTCGTTTAGCCGGGCCACAGTGGCTGATTTACGCAACGCACTTAAAACGTGGCCAGCCTGTCGCGGCGTCAATACGGCCACGTTACATGCGGTGGGCTATCGGGTGGTACAAAAAGCCGTGCGTGAAGGATTGATCGACGATCTGCGCCTGCAAGAAGATCAAGACAATAAAGCTGGAAATAACCCCGAACGTCTGCTTTTGCACCGCACTTTGGCTCGGGCCCGACATGAGCGGCTGGATGTGCCTGCCCATTTTGATGAAACCGATTTTCTCAGTTATATTGGCCTGTGTAAAGGCAATTTTCGCTATCCAGGGGTCTTTCCCAAGGGCTTGCCTGATGCCGCCCGCGCCTTGTTAAGTGAGGCCGAACCCCCAGGGGATTGGCCCGTTTATCTCGATCTCTTTGCGCTCTTTGAAAAGGTGCGGCAAGAAATGGGGATCTTGACCTTTGACGATATGTTGCTGACCGCCTGGGAGCTGATGCACAAATTCCCTGAGCTACTGAGCAGCGTGCAGAGCCGCTACCAGGCCGTTTTGGTGGATGAGTTTCAAGATATTAACCACGTGCAAAGTGAATTGCTCGATTTGCTGGTGGCTCCCCACCGCAATTATATGGCGATTGGGGACGACGATCAGACCATTTATGAATGGCGGGGGGCCAATCCACGCTTTATTCTGGAATTCAGCCAGCGCTATCAGGCACACAAATACCTGCTGCGGGATAATTTTCGCTCCCGCGCCTCCCATTTGGCCCTGGCCAATGCCGTGATCTGCCACAACAGCAAACGCGAGCCCAAAGCCCTGCAATTGACCCAGGGTTTTTCGGGCCTGACCCGCATCCACCGCAGTGAAGACGCTGAGGGGTTGGCCAAAGCCCTGGTGGCTGAATTGATCGCCGCCCAGGCGCGGGGCTATCGTTTGAGTCAAATGTCTGTCCTGTTGCGAATCTACGCCCAAACAGCGTTTATCGAACAGGCCCTTAACGAGGCCCGTATTCCTTACCGAATCGACGGTTCGGTACCCTTTTTTCAACGTGCCGAAGTCCAGGTTTTACTGGCCTATTTGCGCTTGGCGCGTCAAGAATTAAAGATCCAAGCAGGCGCCTCACTGACCCCCGCAGAAATGCGCACCCTGGCCCAAGATCTCAAATTGGTGATCAATCGTCCCTTGCGTTATATCTCGGCTTTGCAAAGTGAAGATCTACTCAAAGGCATCACTTCTGGCCTCTCATTGAGCACCGTCCTGCACACAGTCGCAGCAGGGGTTGATCGGGTCTATATTGCGCGTAACCTCGAAAAACTGGCCGATTTAATCACCTGGCTCGGCATTCAAATTCAAATTGACCCCGCAGACAGTGTCTTAAGTGCTTTGGAACAACGGCTGGACTATTGCGCCTGGCTGCGCAAGAGCAGCGGCTTTCCCGAAAATGGCGAAGCCAAAGCGGCGACCGTCGAAGCCCTGTTGGACTATGCCCGAGGCAAAGGCTCAGTCGCAGAATTTTTAAATTATTTAAACGATCTGGCCCAGGCCTCAGAAATACAAAGCCGCGAAACCCTCGTATTGACGACGATCTACCGTGCCAAAGGGCTGGAGTGGGAAGTGGTTTTTGTGCCCCATTGCAATCAGGGTTTTTTGCCCTATGGCCGGGGAGAGGCGCGCTTGGAAGAAGAACGCAGGCTCTTTTATGTGGCTGTGACCCGTCCCCGTGAAGAATTGCACCTGTTGATTATGAACTCTTCGCCAGTCTCGCGTTTTTTGCGCGAAGCGGGTTATCATGAGACCCTCGAAGGGGTTCAAGCCGTGCGTCAGGCCCTTTCGCAGGCTCCCCAAGACTGGAAAACCTCAGATGTGCTCTCTTTGGCCCGGCATGCTTCGCGCCTGCATTTTGAAAGGTATTTATTGCATTGGTGGGAGGGGCCAGAAAAACGCGAATTGGCAGCTCAGAAAATTGCAAGCCTCTTTCATGCCGCTGGGGAAATGGCATTGTTGGGCCCTTTGGCCCTCGATGGCAGCCAATTGAAACGTTGGCAAGGCGCCATATCGCTGCCTTTGCAGCCCGAACTCTTTGCCGATCTGCGTGAGCACGCACCGCCATTGCCAAAGAAAGTGCCTCACTCCCCTCCCAATCAGCAAGTGGCAAGCGAGGGCTTTAAAGTGGGTATGCGCGTGCGCAATCCCCAATACGGCGAAGGTGAAATAATCCATTTGGAACCCAACCTCAAATTGGGCCTGATGTTGGAAGTGGAATTTGAACAGGTCGGACGCAAACGCCTGCTCTCACGTTATGCCGATCTGCAGAGGGTCTGAGCTGAGCCAAACCTCCCGTAACCTATCTTAAAATAAGTTTACAAAAATTTACATACGGGAATATGCCTGTATTAACCCGTTTCGCGGGCAGTTCAGGGAGTAGATATCATGACCCGAATCAAACGACAACAAAGTGGCTTTACCTTGGTCGAGTTGATGGTGGTGATGATTATCATCGGGATCTTGATTGCTGTCGCAATGCCACAATTCGCTGCCGCCCAGGATCGGGCCCGCATTGCCTCGCTCAAGTCCAATGCCCATGTCTTGCAGGTCATGGCCGAGACATTTTATGTGGATAATCAGCGCTACCCTGCACTGATCACAGATTTCACTGAATTGGATGCCTACAAAGTGCTGCAAAACCCCTTTACTGGATTTCAAGGGGTGGCAGATGCTGCGGGCCAAGGGGCTTGGCGCACCAATAACGACGGAGATGCCGCTGCCGCTGACAGCGACTTGGGCAGCAGCTATGCTGACCGCGCCCTTTCACAGGGCCTGGTCATATATGTTGGCCTGGATAGCACGGGCAATGCCACAACCCGTTTTCTGGGCAATGGCCAACAGGGAAGTGAACCCACAATGTCTTATCTGATTTATGTCTGTGACCGCTCTGGTTTACCTGTAAAAGGAATGCTCCTGAATGTAGGCCCCATGCCCTCCACGGCTGCTGCGAATTTGCAGCGTGGACACAGTTCATAAATTCAACCGGGTTTAAACTTGGACTAAATTCTTAACTTTGTAAGAAAGACTGAGGCCTGAAATAGGCATAATAGATTTAGTCATTAGCAAAAAAGCCAAAGGATTTTTTATGGACTTCAAGCCCCTGGGTCCCTCCTCTCAGCTCTCAGCCGCCTTGCCCAGCGCAGGTCCCACAAAGCCCTCCTCCCTGAATGGGTCTGCACCGGTTCAGTCCACATCTTCGGCAAGCAAAGTAACACCTCCACGCGATCAAATCCAGCAGGCAGCAGTCCCCCCTGGACAGGCTGTGAACTCACTGGCCTTTGTTGAAGACACTTCAGCCCCGGCCCCCCCCACCCGCGAAGACCTGGCCTGGTTCGACGCCATGGATACCAAAATAAATCGCATGGGTTACCAGCCCAACGCCTCAGAGGCGTTGCGTTACAATGAGATCGAAAGTTATTTGGCTGCTTCAGAGGATGCAGCAACCACTGGGCCCCCTTCACGGGCTGAAGTGAATTGGACGTTGGAGTTGGAAGACATGGTCAACAGGGGTTACGAACCCAATGCAGAAGAATTAAAACACTATCAGCAAATTGCAGTTAGACTCTTTATTGCAGACCAAACCCCCAGTATTCCGGATTATAAGACTGTCAGCCCCGAAGAATTGACCTGGGCCAAAAACTTAGAAGAGAAGATTACCCATCCCCCATATGGGATCAAGTACGAAGCCACCACTGAAGAAAAAGAAAAATATCAAGACATCTACAACCGCTTCCAAGCTGAAAAAGCCGAAGAAAAACAACAGACTCCTCCCAGTCCAGAAGAACTGAAGTGGGCCCAGGATCTGGCCGATGAAATTACCCAAAAAGGCCACAAAGCCACCCCAGAAGAAGTCACCCGCTATACCGAAATATACAATCGCCACCAGGCAACTTCCAATCTCGACCTGGGAAGGCCCCTGACCTCCGAAGACGTTCAATGGCACCAGGAATTGACCGCCAAAATGGAACAGGGCTATCAGCCCACTGCTGCCGAACTCGATCGGGCTGGAAAAATTGTCGAAATCTTGTATATCAATGATCCCAGCCTGATTCGGCCCCATGATGCACCGGTAGCGCAACATGAACGGGACTGGGCTCTGCGTTTAAGAACCCAAGCGGAAGCGGGGATCCCGCCCTCTCCCGAAGAACTCGCGCGCTACGAAGAAATCTATAATCGCTACGCTGCTCCGACGCAATAATCAGCGCCATGCCTTGGAAAATTGGCCTGGTTCAGATCAACAGCAACGCGATGAATTACCTGCCCTACTCCGTGGGGCTGCTTCAGGCCTACGCTCAAAAGTACCTCAGTCAGCCCGAATCCTTTGAATTTTTATTGCCCATTCACAAACCCGTGTCTTTGGCTCAGGCCCGCTGGTTTTTTCGCGAAGCTGATCTCGTGGGCTTTAGCACCTACATGTGGAATTTTAAACGCACCCTGGCCCTGGCCCAGGCTGTGAAAGAAGCCAACCCCCAGGTTTTGATTGTCTTTGGTGGGCCACAGGTGCCAGACGGAGCCGAAGATTTTCTGCGTTCCCACCCCTTCATTGACCTCTGTGTGCATGGCGAAGGAGAAGCCTCCTTTTTAAAGATCCTCGAACAAATCGAAACCCGCGATTGGCAAAATATTCCAGGTATCAGCTATCTCAATGGGGAGCAATTTGTTCACCACCCCAAAGCCGCCCGGATTAAAGATCTCAATACCATTCCCTCACCCTATTTAAGTGGGGTCTTTGACCGCTTGATTCAATCCCAGCTCAAACCCGTAAAATGGTCTGCGATGTGGGAGAGCAACCGCGGTTGCCCGTTTTCGTGCAGCTTTTGTGATTGGGGTTCAGCGGTTCAGAGCAAGGTCTTTAGCTTTGAATTGGAAAGGCTTTACGCCGAAATCGACTGGTTTGTCAAACACCAATTGGAATTTGTCTTTTGCTGCGATGCCAATTTTGGCATTTTGCCGCGCGATGTTCAATTGGCAGAATATCTGGCCCAAACCAAAAAAGATTGGGGCTACCCCAAGTTAATGTCGTTTCAGAATGCCAAAAATGCCACTGAGCGGGTCTACCAGATCCAAACCCTGCTCTATGGGGCGGGTCTCAACAGCGAAGTGACGCTTTCGATGCAATCTGTCGACACCCAGACTTTGGCCAGCATTCGGCGCGAAAATATCTCCTCGGCCTTTTACCAAGAATTGCTGCGCCGCTTTACCCGCGATGGGATCATGACCTATACAGATATCATCGTCGGCCTGCCCGGTGAGAGCTATGAGACCTTTGCCAATGGCATCGACACCCTGCTCTCGCAAGGCCAGCACAGCTGCATTAAATTTCACAATCTGGCGATTTTGCCCAATGCTGAAATGGGCGATCCGGCATATATCGCCAAATACGGCCTGGAAACAGTGATGGTGCCCCTGGCCAATGTTCACCGCAAACCCGAAGAGGCGATCGATGGCATCGAAGAGAGCCAAGAATTGGTGGTGGGATCTGCCACCATGCCCCGCGAAGACTGGGTCAAAACGCGGGTTTTTGCCTGGGTCACTGGACTCTTTCACTTTCGCAAAGAATGGCTGCAATTGCCTTTTATACTGCTCCATCAAGAATACGGCCTGAGCTACCGCGAAATGCTGGAATGGCTCATGGAGGCTCCCCCAGAGCGACCGCTCTTACATGCCGCCATGGGTTTGCTCAGAGATAAGGCCCTTGCGATCCAAGCGGGCGATTATGAATTTATCATGGGAGAAGGCCAATGGGATGTCTTCTGGTTGGCGGATGAATACCTGTTTTTGCAGTGGATTCTCAACGGCCAAGTCGATGCGGTCTACGCTGAATGTCAGGCCCAGCTGCAAGACCTCTTGGCACAAAAATCACTCGTTCTCCCAGCCAACCTGCTCAGCGAAGCAATTCAGCTCAGCCGCTTGGCTTTTGATTTGGACATGCGCCCAGGCCCTTTTGAAATTGCCTTAAATTGGAATTTGTGGGACTATTTCCAAGGGGCCCGCAAGGGTGAGCCTGTGCCGCTCCAAAATAGGCCCATTGCCTATCACAAAGACTGGGAAGGCAAGCCCTTCACCTTGCGGAGCCAGATTTTAGTTTGAATAAACAGTTTCATTTTGGCTGGTTCTTAAGCAGTCTGATCACGCTTGTGCTCTTTTTGCAATCCAGCAGTTTCTTGCTCTTTAAACTGAGCCTGTCTGAGCCAGACGAAGCTTTGCTTTTTCTTTTTTTGTGGCAGATTCTGGTTTTGACCTTGGATTTTGGGCTGGTGGTGATCAGTTCAGGAATTTTGGTCTATCGCAAATGGCCCTTGTTTCATGGAATTCAAGCTGAACGGCGACCGCTGACTTCAGTGCAGGAATTCAGCTATGGTCTTTTTGCCTTGGCGCTATTAATCCCGCTGATACACGCAGGGCCTCATTTAATTGCTTTTTTTTCAGAGGGCGTCTTTGCTGATCTGTATGTATTTGCTGGGGTTTTTCGTGGCAAAATAGGGTATGCCGCTGTGGGGCTGGGACTCTATTTGGGGGTTTTGCCCTGGCTCTTCAATAGCCTGGGAACCCTGGGAATTTTGCATCGAGCGACCCAGGCAGGTTGGCCCAAGTGGCTTGCCCTGATTACTTTGGCTGCTTTTGGAGCCGTATTATACCCCTTGGTTCCGCTGCTGGGCGCAGTGCTGGGTGTTTTGCTCGGTTTGCATTATTTTGCCGGGGGCAGCTTGCGCAAAACGCTGTTTTTGCAAATCGGACTCACAGCCTTGCTCCTGCTCTGGCTGTGGTTTTATCCCCAGGCTGAAATTGCTTTGGCCGAGTTTGAAAGCCTGCGGATCTGGTTCTGGGCCCTGAGCCTGTTGGGGCTGATGGGCTTTGTTGGGCTGGGGATTTGGTGTTTTAAACATACTCTGCCACTGCCAGCTCTGCCACTGTTTGATCTGCCTGGAAATGGAAATCCCGAACAGCAGGCCCTCAAGCCGCTGCAAATGACTTGCCCCTATTTGGAACTCAGATGGCAACAAGGGCATTTTGCTGAACCGCTTCGCCCATTGCAATGGCACAGTTTCAAACCCTTTGAAAACATGCGCCTGCGCACCTGGTTGCCCGGCTTTTGCTTACGCGCGTTGCTCAGTTTTGGCATGGTCATCGTTTTTGAAATCCTGCTTTTTCAGGCGCCTCATTTTTTGGCAGAAAGCCCCGGCCAAGAGGTGCAAGGGGTGGATTTCCAACTCTCGCCCCTGATTCAGTTTTGGGTTTTGGGGGTGTATCTGTTCTTGCTGCTAGAAATTGGCAAGGCCTTAAAGGTCTACCAGATTTCCCTGAAAGCGTTTTTGGGAGAGCTTAAACCCCATTTTGATCCACACTGGATTTGGAAAGTCGCGCTGGGACTGCTGATGATCTCTCTGGGTTTGATGCAGGTCTTTCAAGTCAGTGGTCCCCAGGTTTCGGAGACCTCACAAGTCTCTGAGGCTCTCTTGTTAAAACCGCTCGACAGTCTTTCTGCATTTTTACACAATTTGTTTTTGATGCTGTCTGTGGTGATTGCCGCTCCGATTGTCGAAGAGTATTTTTTTCGCGGCCTGTTATTACACCGGCTCAAAACAACGATGACATTGCCCAAGGCCTTAAATCTCACTTCGCTCTTTTTTGGGGTGATTCATTTACATGCTATTTTGTATTTGGCGTGGATCGGGCGTCTGCTGGGACTGGTCTATATCCATTCGGGCAGTTTAAAGGCCAGTATCTTGACCCATGCCCTTTACAATCTCAGTCTTTTGATGGTGTTTAATCTCAGTGCAAGCCTGACGCCACAGCCCCTTTTGGGCCTGGTCCTGATCGTCGCAGGTATTTTTCTGGTGCGCAGCTTTACTGAGGCCTATGGTCTGACTGAAGAATCGGACTTGCCCTTTGATGAAGTTTTGAGGCCCGTTTTGCAGCCTGAGCCAGAGACGGTTCCGGCTTCTGAACGCGCCGAGAATGAAACGCAACTTACAATTTAAAAGAGGAAGTTATGGCAGAATTATTTGCCCCATTTTCACTTTGGTTGGTGCTCACTTTAAATGCCCTGCCCGGCATTTCTTCCTTGCATTGGAGCCCCGAAGGTCTTTGGCTCTTGGCAGACAATGTTGATGGGCTTTATCAGCTCGATTTAAACACCTTTGAGATCTCTCCGCGTTTGGCTTTGAACCCCAATGGGGATTTTGCCGAAATTCCCAAGGCGCATAAATCAGATTTTGAGGCTTCGGCTTGGGTCGATGGCCAGCTCTGGATTTTTGGATCTGGCTCTGGTGCTTTAGCTGCGATCCGCAATCGCTTGGTCAAAGTGGATCTTGATGGCCAAACCTTTGAAATAGGTAACTTAAGCCCTGTCTACAGTCAGATTGCGGCCAAAGGTCTGGAATTGAATATCGAAGGGGCAGCGGCCTTTGGCGGTGGGTTGCTTTTGGCCAATCGCGGTCACTTGGGCCAGCCGGTTAATACCCTGATTCGGGTCCAGGCCGAACAGGTCATGGGCCTACAGCGTTTGGATTTGCCCACAGAAACCTTTGCCGGGATTTCTGCGTTGGAATACGAGGTCGAGACCGACCGACTCTGGTTTACAGCCACGACTGAGTTGACAGGCAGTGTCTATGAAGATGGGCAAATTGGCGATTCTTATCTGGGCAGGGTCGAAAACTATTCCCAACTCGCAACCAAAAGTGAGATCAAACCCAGTCAATGGCTTAATTTGAGCGAACTCGATCCCCGCTTTGTGGGTCACAAAATTGAGGGCTTGGCACTGGCTCCCGGCAAACTCTATCTGGGTTCAGACAACGATGGCGCAGCTCCGAGCTTGTTTGTCTTGCAGCACAGTCCAAGCTCGGCGCAGCAGTCCCTGCCCCAAAATGGTAAGATACAGCATCACTTGCCCGATTGAGGTTGCCCGATGGAATCCGCTCCCGCCTCACAGGCCGAAGCCCTGAATGCCTTGTTTGCCGAGGCCGATCGGCTGCAGCAGGAAGTTCACAGCCAAAACCCAGAGATGATCTGCCATGCAGGCTGTTCTTTTTGCTGTGAACACCACGGCAGCCCAATTACCTATGCCCTGGAGTGGCAGGGCATAGAAGCCCTGCTAGCGCAAGATGCGGCCTTTACAGCCCGCGTAAAGGCGCGTTTTGAGACCCTCAAACAGGGCCTGCGCCAGAACCTTAAAAGTGGCGAATTGGTCAGTTTGCGCGAGGCCTTGTTTGAGACCACCTGTCCTTTTTTGGAAGACCGCCGCTGTTCGGTCTATGCGGCGCGCCCATTGACCTGCCGCACCTTTGGCAATACGCGTCTCTTCGCCGACTCCGCCCCCGACAATTGGCAGGAGATCTACAGCTGCAGCATGGAAAAAGAGCGCTGGGAAAAACAACTCAAAATGGCAGATGCCCCGCCTTTAAATCTGCCCCCGCGCGAAACCCTGTTCCAAACCCTGGAAGGCTTAGATGGCAAACCCGCTTCGAGCTTATTGGTCTTCTTAGAGAGGTATTTTGCCCATGCCACGCCCTGAACCGCCCAAGCAAATGCAGCCCGAAATCCGGGCCCTGTACGATCAACTGAGCCCTGAGCAAAAGTCCTGGATTGAAGACGTGCATTTTTTGGCCGAAGAAATCAAAGATCACCTCTTGCTGGAGCAATGCCTGCTGGCCGTGGATATTCTCACCGACCGGCTGCAAAAGCTCAACCCCAATATTGGCTGTGCCCAGGGCTGCAGCCGTTGCTGCGAGAGCTATGCGCTGCCCGAAGTCACGCGGGCCGAGTGGGAGCTGGTACAAGTGGCGCTTTCAGACATGCCCGAAACAACCCGCGCGCGGGTGCAGGCCCAGGTATCTGCGATTCCTGAAGCCGATTTTGACAGCCAAGGCTGGCCCCGTCACCCCCGCAATGCCTATGCCCAACTCGGCTGCCCACTCTTAATCGATGGGCGCTGCTCCGTTTATGCCTACAGGCCCCTGAGCTGCCGGGCCATGGGCTATTTTTTTAGCAAACGCCTGCCTGGCGAAAAACCCCTGCCACTCTCGGGTTTTTTGCAGCAAATGATGGCGCGCAAGAAGCCGCTGCCGCTGACGTGCCATTCAGAGGCTCTGCGTATTCAAACTGAGGTCAGCCAAGGCCAAAACCTCTTGCTTTATGCCTTTACACCTTTGGCAGATCGCTTTGAAGCAATCTTTGAACGATTGGCACCGGCCGGACACAAACAGCTTTTGCTGACGCGCTTAATGGCGTATTTTAAAGGGCTTGAAAGCGCTTCAACAGCGCCTGAATCGCTTCCCGAATAAGTGTAACGGGGGTGTCCTTGACCACCACGGGTTGGCCCAGATTTTTGAGCAGAATCAGGCGCAGGGAACTGCCTTCGGCTTTTTTGTCGTAGCGCAACTTGGCCCAGATCGCATTGTCGGTGATAATTTCGGGAATGGGTGGCAGCTTTAATTTTTCGAGGCTGTTTTGCAACTCTTTTGCGCATGACTCTGCCAGCAGGCCAGATCTGGCAGAGATTTCAATCGCAGCCCACATGCCCAAAATCACAGCTTCGCCGTGGCGGTAATAGCCATAATCAATCAAGCTCTCCAGCGCATGACCCACCGTGTGACCAAAATTGAGGATTTCGCGCACCCCGCTTTCGTCGCGTTCGTCGGCGGCCACGGCCTGCAGTTTAAAGTCCACACAGCGGCCAATCGCAGCAACCAAGCAATCTGTATCCAGGGCCTGCAGGTCTTGCAAATGGGCCATCAGCCAGTCAAAAAAGGCGGCATCGTAGATCAATCCGTATTTCAACATCTCTCCCAGACCCGAGACCACGTCACGGGCGGGCAAACTGTTCAATAATGCCGAATCACAAAGTACCCAACGGGGCTGGTGAAAGGCCCCAATCAGGTTTTTGCCTGCCGGATGATTGACCCCCGTTTTGCCGCCGAGGCCGCTGTCGACCTGGGCCAGCAAGGTCGAAGGCAAGCTGACCCAGCGAATCCCGCGCATATAACTGGCAGCGAGAAAACCCGCCGCGTCGCCAATCACGCCGCCCCCGAGGGCCAAGAGCCAGGAGCGGCGATGGGTTTTGGCTTCGAGCAATTGGCCATAAAGCGGCATGAGCTTTTCCAAATCTTTAAAGGCCTCACTGACCGGCACCTGAATCAGGTCTGCCCGCCAGCCCTGGGCCAAAAATGCCGCCTGCAGCGCTTCGGCCTGAGCGCTTAAAAAAGCGTCCGCTACCAGCACCACATGGGGATCTGCGCTGTCTTTGGGCAGCCACTCGGGCAGCAGCTTTAAAATGCCCTCACCAATGCGAATTTCTGAGCTGTTGTGGGGACCCAGGGAAAGTTGCAGGCTTTGGATGGCTGTAGAAATCTGTTCAGCGCTATTCATGGTTGATTGTCCAATTCTTTTAAACACATTGCCAGCCCGCTGGGCAGATTGCCGGGCCAAGCTGGATCCGGCAAAAAGGGCAGGGCAAAACCAGTGTCGCGGTGGGGAGAGAGATAATCTGCATTGGCGCAAAGTGGCCAGGCATCACCTGTGAGGTGGGGGGTGGCACTGGCAGGGGCCCCATAGAGGCGTTTGACCTGATCCAGCAGGGTTTGGCGTGTTTGTGGGTCCAAAGCGCGGGCCTCGGCACAGAGATCGGCTTCCGCTGCTTGCCCATAGGGATGAAGGGCTGTCCCAAGCAGGGCCCGCTCGCGCGAGGCAAAGGCAATTTCCAGGTCGCGATCTGGACGCCAATGGCGCAGCTCAATTTTGAGCCAATTCCCCCGGCGTTGAAAAGGCAAATTGCTCAGGGCACAGGGGCCGAGTTGGGGAGGCAATTCAAAGGCGATTTCGACCTTTTCAATCGGTTGGCCCCAGGTGCTGCCCGTGCGCAGCAAATAGCGAAAGCGCTCCCCGCCAATGCCCGATTGGTGGTAACTCAGGTATTGGTGGCGCAAGACGCGGGTTTGTCCCCTGGCAAAAGGCACCTCAGAGAGATAGACCCGGTTAAAGGGAATCGCCTCTTGCCAGGTTTGGTTTAAAAACGTGACCGGCACCCGTTGGCCATCAAGCCAAGTGCCAAAGTTTTCAATCGGGTCACAGGCCTTCGGCCCGTTGATATCACTTTCGGGGGGACAGGTGGGCATGTCAAAAGGCAGACCGATCTGCAATTTGCGTGCCGGCCCTCGGTTGCGAAAGGTGTATTTTAGATCAGCCACCCAGTGGTTGGGAATCTCGCAAAAACCATCATAGACCCGGCTCCAAGCCGGGCAGGCCTTACCGGCAGGCAAGCGCTGCGGGGGCCTATAAGAAAAGACCAATTTTTCGGCTTGCATGTCCACGTCTTTTTCGGACTGGAGCCGGGGCAGTCCCGCTTCAAACGCAATGCTGCTGTCGTTGGCAAAACTGTCCCCGGCCCAGCACAAGCTGACCCAGAACAGGCAGGCAAAAAGCCAGAATAAACCTGAAAGCCGAATGCCGGGGGCAGAGCGGCGCAAACTCACAGGTATTCGGGTTCCAGGCCAGAACAGATCTGGTAGATCTCTTCAGCTTCCCAAGGGGTTTGAGAGTCGTATTCATTGACAAAGGCCACGCGCTGGACTTCTTCGACCGAGGTCATGCCTTCGATTGCTTTATAGAGCCCGTCTTCGGCCATGCTCACCAATTTGGCTTCGGTTCGGGCAATCCCGCGAATGGTGGCGGCGGGCTTGCGCTCGATCAGGGCCTCACGAATCGCTTCGTTGATCTGCAGCAATTCATGAATCGCGGTCTGGCCTTTAAAGCCGTGTTGGCTGCACTCGGGGCAACCCACTGGCCGGTAAAACTCATAAGAAGAGGGATCGACATCGACCAGTCCCAAGAGATTAAAGGTTTCTTTCTTGGGGGTGTAAGTGGCTTTACAAGAATCACAGAGGCGGCGTACCAAACGCTGGTTCATGACTGTGATATTGCTGGAGGCGATCAAATAGTCTTCCAGGCCCAGATTCATCAGGCGCAAAAGCGCGCCGGTGGCGTCAAAGGCCGGGTAGGTGGTGAGCACCTTGGAGCCCGAAAGTGCCGCTTCAACCACCGCACCCATGGTGGCTTTGTCTTTGACTTCACCCACCACGAGAATATCTGGATCCTGTTTCAACATGGCCAGAATCATCTCTGCGTAGCTGATGCCCGATTCGGGGTTATAAGCCCCTTGAACGGTGCCTGGCACGGGACGTTCAATTGGGTCTTCGGCCGTGATAATCGAGCGGTTTTGCTGATTGAGATAATTGATTGAAGCGTAGAGTGTGGTGGTTTTGCCGGTATTGGCAGGGCCGGTCACAATCACAATTCCACCGGGTTGGTTGAGGATCTTTTGGTAGCGCTGGATATACAGCGGCGAAAAGCCTGTGCGGTCCATATTTAAGAGCAGATCTTGGAAGGTGCTCTCTTTGTCCTGCAGTTGAATCACGACGTTTTCGCCCCAGATGCTGGGATAGGTCGAGACCCGGATTTCGATCTTGCTGCCAGCAATATCTCCGACCACACGCCCATCTTGATAGGCTTTGACATCGTCGGGATTGAGGCGGCAGACCTTTTTCAGGCGGGTGACCAGGGCCGGGCCCAAATTGCTGGGCAGGTCGGTTTTGTGGTGCAAAACGCCGTCGATGCGGTAGCGGATGCGGATATATTTTTCTTGGGGTTCGACGTGAATATCCGAGGCCCGGTCTTTCATGGCATTGGAGATCAAGAAATTGGCAATGGCCGCTGAATTGTCTTGAGAACTGACTTTGTCTTCTGCTTCGGGCTGAATGCCTTCGAGTTTGACCTGCTCCAAATTCGGATCCATTTTTTTGTCGATCGAGGTCGAACTGTGATAATACTCGTTGATCGTGCGGGAAATTTCAGAGGCAGGGGCAATGGCGGGGGCAATCCGCAATTGCAATTGGTGTTCCAGTTCTTTGACCAGATCCTGATTGGCAGGGTCGGCCATCACAACCGTGAGTTGGTCACCCTCTTTGTAGACTGGCAAAAACTGATTGGAGCGCACAAATTGCTCAGACATACCGTCCATCAGAGAGCGATCCATCAATTGCAGCGAAGGGATAATTTTGGGCACATCCAATTGGGTCGAAAGGGCGTCGGTCAATTGGGATTCGGTGATGATTTTCTGTTCCACCAAAAGCTCACCAAAGCGTTTGCCACTTTGTTTTTGTTGGTTGAGAATCAGGTCCACGTGTTTGATCGTGATCAGTCCCATATTCACGAGCAATTCACCCAGGTAAATGCGTTTATTGTATTTTTTCAGAAAGCGCTGTAACTCTTCACGGGTGATCAGTTTCAGCTCCAGACAAATCTGTCCGAAGGGCTTGTATTCACCGCTCAGGGCCTCTTTTTGCTGCTTTTGAATCGCCAGGACTTTGTTCAGGGCATCCATGGTGAGATAGCCTTCGCGTACCAGCAGTTCACCAATGCGGAAACCGGCCTGTCCTTGTCTGGATGGCTGCGTTTGACTCATAAAAAGGCACCCTCTTGATTCTGTGAAATTACTTCATTGTACCCGCTAAATCCAAAAATGCGCAAAAGTGCGATCACAGGCCCGCCCCCTCCAATTGCGGTATACTGTTGCAATCATGAGTCTAATGCCTGAATCCCCTTCTCCTACTGACCTTTTTGCCGATGTCCAAGAAAGCCACCTGGACAACGGTTTGCGTGTTTTACTCAAAGCCGACTCAGCCCTGCCTGTCGTCACGGTCATGATTTGGTATCACACGGGTTCAGGCAATGAAGCGGGCTCGCCCACCGGGGTCTCTCATTTTTTGGAGCATATGCTGTTTAAAGGCACCCGGCTTTTTCCACGGGGCGAAATCGACCGACTGACCCTTTCAGGTGGGGGCGAAAACAACGCCTATACCTGGATTGACAATACCGCATATTATTTTAATTTTGCCTCGGACCGCTGGGAAATTGCACTCGAAATTGAAGCCGACCGCATGTTAAATTGCCTGCTTGATCCGATCGAGATCGAAGCTGAGCGCCAGGTGATTCTCGAAGAGTGGCGCACGTCCAAAGACGATCCCGAAGAAAACCTCTGGGAGGCCGTGACCCAGGCCGCCTTAACCACACACGCCTACCGCAATCCGGTGTTGGGCTGGGTCAAAGATATTCAAAACCTCAGCCCCGAAGAATTGCGGAGCTATTACCAAAACTGGTACCACCCCAACAATGCGACCCTGGTGATCGTCGGCGATATTCAACCCGAGTTGGCGCTTGAACGGGTCAAACACTATTTTGAGGCCCTGCCCGCAGGTAAATTGCCGCCGCGCCAATACCAAGCGGAACCGCTGCAAAATGCTGAACGCCGGGTCAGTTTGACCCAGGCCGATGTGACCCTGCCGCGTTTGGTCGTCGCTTGGCCCGCGCCAGCCTTGACCCATCCCGATTATTATGCCCTGAGTTTGTTGCAGTACATCCTGGCCGAAGGCCTCAGCTCACTGCTTTATCAAACCTTGGTGGAAGAGGAGCAAGTCGCCACGGATATCGACGCCGCTTGTTTTGAAACCGAACAGCCCTATCTGTTTTGGATTGCAGTGGATGGCCATACAGGCATTCCCTTGGCCCAGACCGAAGCCGCACTTTTTAAGGCCTTGGCCCAAGTCCAAAACGGAGAGTGGGATTTTTCCCATTTAACCAAGGCCCAAAACCAGATGTTGACCGACTTTTATCTCAGTCAAGAAACCGCTGAAGATCAGGCCGAGGTGCTGGGTGAGTTGGCAAGTTTGGCCCGTTGGCAATTGATTCATGATTTTGTGCCCCAGATTCAGGCTGTTAAAGTGGAAGATATCACCCGCGTGGCCTCAAGCTGGTTGGCAGCAGAGCGCCGCACTGTGGGTTGGCTCTTGCCCGAACATTCTGACCCCGATCAAGCAGGGGAATCCTCGGCAGCGCCCCTGGCCGATCGTACCCACTCCCGGCCCCAGGCCCATCGCAGCATGAATTTTACCGAAAGACCCCTGCCCGCCCCCCATCTCTGGTTTCCGAGCTTACATGCCGAAAGGCTGTCTTTGCCCAATGGTATGACGCTTTTGGTGCACGAAAACATACGCATTCCCACCCTGTCTATGGAGGTCTTTTGGCCCGCCGGAAGCCTGCACGACCCCATCAAACAGCAGGGACTGGCCAATCTGACCGCCTCGGTCCTGATCAAAGGCACCCAAGCCAAACCCGGTGTGGCCCTCTCACGCTATTTGGAATCATTGGGCGGCAGCTTGAGTGTGGCAACTGGCCTGAGTGGCAGTTTTTTGAGTTTCGAAATTTTGGCCAAACATCAAGACACAGCTTTGCATTTGATGCGCGAAATTTTGGGCTCACCGGCTTTGGACGAAGTCGAAATCTTGCGTGAAAAACGCCTGATCTTGACCGACCTCGAAGCCGCTGAAGAACAGGCCTCGTATTTGGCCAGTCGGGCCTTTTACAAGTCAATCTATGGCGATTTTCCGGCCTCAAGACCCGAAAGTGGTATGATCAGCAGTGTCAAACCGCTGCAGGCAAAAGATGTGCGCCAGTTTTACCAGACCTGGTACGGCTCTCAGGGGGCAATTTTGGCCCTGTCGGGCGCAGTTTCTGCCAAAGAGACCCTGGCCCAACTCGCCGAAATTTGGCACGATTTTTCTCCGGCCAAAGGCATCGCCCCCCTCTATCCCCTGCCCCAGCGCCAAAAGACCCCTTCGTATCAGCAAATTCATTTGCCAGGCAAAGAACAATGCCAAGTCTATTGGGGCCATTTGGGGGTGGATCGTCGCCACAGCGATTTTGCCGCCTTGCAGATTCTCGACTTGGTCTTGGGAGCAGGCCCTGGTTTTACCTCACGCTTGCCAGCTCGTTTGCGCGAGCAAGAGGGCCTGGCTTACAGTGCAGGAGCGTCAATTACGGGCAGCGCCGGTCTTTACCCCGGCGTCTTTATGGCCTGGATGGAAACCCGTCCAGAAGGGGTGGCCCCCGGCCTCAAAGCCATGCGCGAAGAAGTCGAAAAGCTCTTAAATGACGGAATTAGCCAATTGGAATTGGACCGGTCCCGTGCCTATCTCAGCGGGCGATTGCCTTTCCGCTTTGAAACCAACGACCAGCGTGTCGGTTTTTTGCTGCAGCGTGAAATCTACGCCTGGCCCGAGAAACATTTAGAAGACCATTGGCAGCGCTTGGAATCACTCACCCCTGAGTCGATTCAAGCTGCGGCCCAAAAACATCTTATGCCTGCGGCCTGCACCTTGGTGGTGGCCGGGGCCCCAACCACACTCACCACAGATTAAAGGAAACTTGAGTCATGAGCTTGGATGTCATTATTACAGGCGGCGGATTTAGCGGTGTTTTTTGCGCAAAGATCCTGAGCGCAGCAGGCTACAAAGTCCTGCTGATCGACCGCCACCCCGAAACCGAATTGGGATCCCGCTTTGAAAGTGTGATGCTCGATGTCGATACCTTTTCCAAAACCGCGATGGAACGCCCGCAGGGAGACGAACTCCTGCATTTGCTCGATCAATTTTATGCCTATTCACCTTCGGCCCGGATCAAAAAGCCGATCGATTTCTCCTCCATTTTGGTGAATGGGTATGCCCTTTTACAGCGCCTCTTTCACGAAGCGCTGGAAAACAATCTCAGCTATCTCCAAGCCGAAGTTAAAGGGCCCTTGGTGGAAAATAACCGGGTGAGCGGAGTCGGAGCCGATAGGCGGGTGAGCGGAGTCGAACTCAAGACTGGCGAGCAACTCAAAGCCCGGTTAATCATCGATGCCTCGGGGATGCATCAGGTCCTCAGCAGTCAATTGGCCGCTTTGGGGCTGCCACTGTCCGAACACCCACTGACCCTCGAAAGTGAATATGGCATTGCCTATCGCCGCATGTGTCAGAGCCAAACGGGTGACTCTGAATTGCATATTTATTTTTCGGTTGAAGGGGGTTATGTCTGGCGCTCTCCCAATGATATCGGCGTGGGCATGATGTCGCGGGTGGAGCCTGAGCAGGTCAAAATGATCCTGGATCAGGCGATTGAACAATTTGGCTGGGAAGTGGGGGAAATCAGCCAAGAGGCCTTGGGCAAGATCCCCCTGCGTTACCCACTCACAAATATGGTAACCAATGGCTTTGCAACCGTGGGCGATGCCGCATTTATGGTGAATTCGGTGCGCGGTGGGGGCATTTCTGCGGGTCTCAAAGGCGCAAAGGCCCTGGCAGAGGTGGCCAAAGTCGCTTTGGCCGAGCAGGATCTAAGCCAGGAGCGGCTTTGGGAGTATAATTTGAACTATCAGCGTGATGTCGGTGCCCAATTGGCCTATCAAGACGTGATGCGCATGATTTTGATGAACGAAAGCGTTGAAAATATGGAATTTGCCTTTGAACGCGATATTATCACCGCTGACGATATCCGCAGTGCGCTGGGGGGCAAAATTTTGGATTTCAGCACCATGCAAAAACTACAAAAAGGGTTGCGGGGCGCCTCAAACCCCTCGCTCTTGCTGCGCTTTAATCACCGTCTGAACTGGGCAGGGGATTTGCACAAACATTTTAAAAGCTATCCGTCTGAACCTGCTGGCTATGCCGCCTGGGAAAGTCACTTGCATCAAATTCAGGAGCATATTCAACAGTGAAAGGTATTATCTTGGCCGGTGGCACAGGCTCCCGTCTTTTTCCGCTGACCAAAGTCACCAACAAACATCTCTTGCCTGTGGGCAAAGAGCCCATGATTTTTCACCCTTTGCGCAAATTGATCGAAGCGGGGATCGAAGAAATTTTGATTGTCACGGGGGTCGAACATATGGGCGCTGTGATTGGCTTGCTGGGGAGCGGCTATGAACTTGGCTGCCGTTTGACCTACCGGGTCCAAGATCAACCGGGTGGCATTGCCCAGGCCCTGGCTCTGGCAGAACACTTCGCCGCTCACGATCTGATGACGGTGATCCTCGGTGACAATATTTTTCAAAGCGATCTCAAGGGTTTTATTCGGCGCTTCGAAAAACAGGGAAGCGGAGCGCGAATTTTACTCAAACAGGTGCCCGACCCCACGCGCTACGGGGTGGTGGCCTTTCAAGAGGTCAGCAAAGACGGTCAAACCAGCCACGTGATCAGCGATATTCTTGAAAAACCAGAGCAAGCCCCTTCGGATTATGCCGTGACGGGCATTTATGGCTATGATGCCGAGGTCTTTGAGATCATCCGCGGCCTCAAGCCTTCGACCCGCAACGAATTGGAGATCACCGAGGTCAACCGGGCCTATTTACACGCAGCGCTTTTGCAGCACGAGGTGATGCCCGGCTGGTGGACCGATGCCGGCACCTTTGATTCTTGGTATTACGCCAATTCTCTGATGTTTCAGCCCTCGCTTTTAGCGAGCGAAAACGCAGATTAAAAAAAGATATTAACAATGGTTGACAAAAGTTTACAATTCTTTATATAATAAAAGAGTTCAGGATTTGACTCTGTCCCTTCAAATGCTTGTCTTCAGCAAGTGGCCCGAAGCCTGCCTCTCCCCCGGGGCAGGTTTTTTCTTTGGCTTTTACAGGGCTTTTACTTGGGGAAGCCCCCATTCTGGGGTTAAGATACCAGGGAATTCTATCTTGAAGATGTGAAAGAACCGTTTATGCCGACCCCACTCTCCTTTGACAACACCCAAATCGCCTTTGAATCCCGCAGCAATTTGGATTTACGCAGGGCCTATTTGCTGTTTAAGACACTTGGTAACCGCAAGCTGGTCGAAATGGGAAAATATGTCACCCAGGCCAGTTTTGCCTTGCATTTGCCAATTGGCCCCCTGATCAAAGCAACGCTGTTTCGCCAATTTGTCGGGGGTGAAAATATTGAAGCCTGTGCTGAGACGATCAGCCAATTGGCCAAGTACAATATTGGCACCATTTTGGACTATTCTGCTGAAGGCAAATCTTCCGAAAGCAGTTTTGAAAATACCACCACTGAACTTTTGCACGGAATAGCCCGGGCCAAAGGGGATGCACATATTCCCTTTGCCGTCTTTAAAGTCACGGGCCTGGCCCGCTTTGAGCTTTTGGAAAAAGTCAGCCAATGGGGCGGGCTGAGCCAAAGCGAAAAAGCTGAATTGGAACGGGTGGAAGCCCGAATTGAGCGCATTTGTGCCGCAGCCGCAGAGGCCGAGACACCGGTTTTTTTGGATGCCGAAGAGAGTTGGATTCAACCAGCTATAGACCGCTTTGCCCTCAATATGATGCGCAAATTCAACCGCAAACAGGCCTGGGTCTGGAATACACTGCAGATGTACCGCAGTGATCGCCTGAGCTATCTCAAAGACAGCCTGCACCTGGCTGAGCAAGAGGGGTTTCAATTGGGCTTAAAATTGGTACGCGGTGCCTATATGGAGAAAGAGCGTGACCGTGCTGCCCGCAAAGGTTATCCCGACCCAATTCAGCCCAATAAAGCGGCCACTGACCGTGATTTTAATGCCGCTGTCAGCCTCTGTTTGGATCATTTGGAGCGTGTGTCCTTTTGCGCAGGCAGCCACAACGAAGAGAGCAATTACCACCTTGTGGCAGAAATGCAAAAACGCAATTTGCCTGCTGAGCACCCCCACATTTGGTTTGCCCAATTGCTGGGCATGAGTGATCATCTCAGCTTCAATCTGGCACGGGCGGGGTACCATGTGGTCAAATACGTGCCCTATGCCCCAGTCAAAGAAATTGTGCCCTATCTGATTCGCCGGGCCGAGGAAAATACCTCTGTGGCTGGGCAGGTGGGCCGGGAATTGGATCTGATTATTCGGGAAATCTCCCGGCGCCGCAAGGCCCCTGCAGATCTTTAAAGTGGCTTTCCCCCAGATTCAAAAAGGATTAATCAAATCTAACCCAAGCTTAAATTGGTCTTGTTTTTCTTAAGGTCAGAAAGCGTCTTTTTTGGGGTATAACTTTATTATCAAGAGAGATTAATTGAAAAGAGAGAATTCGAAAAATGGGAAGTTTTCAAGTTTCTGGCTCCAATGTTCAAGTGACGGTTGAAACCCGGATTACCGCCCGCGCCGCAGAACCCCAGCAGCAACCCCTGCCTCCCGCGCCGCCTGCGCCCAGCCCCCTTGACCAGGGTGACGCTGTAGAATTTAAAAAACAAACCTCTGATCCCTTAGACATCGCAAAAAAAATTGCAGGTGGCGTTTTAATCGGCGGGGGTGCAGGCACTCTGGCCAATGGCATCGTCAACTCCATTGCTGCCGACCGTCTGACCGCTCCCACCCTGACAGGTGTTGGCATCGGTGTTTCGATGGGCGCTGGCATTGGCCTGCTCAATCTCGAAACCGGCGACGAAACCACCAATCAAATTAAAAATACCGCTGCAGGCGCCTTAATTGGCGGTTCAGCCATGGCAATTGCCAACAGCGCCGTCCGTTCCATAGGATTTGATCAGCTTTCTGGCCCCAGTGGTCTGGGTGTGGGCATCGGTATCGCTCTGGGCACCGGCATTGGATTGGTTAACCTCGACACCGGCGACAAAAATACCAACGCGATTAAAAATACCGTTGCTGGCGCATTAATCGGCGGCTCTGCTGTCGGTATTGCGGGCTCTGCGATCGCCTCAATGGCCGCCGATCGCCTGACTCATGCCTCTCCAGTTGCCTTTGTTATCGGTGCTGCGATTGGCGCAGGTATTGGTTTGCTCAATACCGACAAGTAAACTTCGATTCTCGTATTTGTATCTCTCTCAAGCGGCGGGCTTTCACCCGCCGTTTTTTCTTTGCACACCTAAGCGTATTACAAATAGCTCTGATCTTCGCCTTTACACACCTTGAGGATTTTTTCAGCTTCCCAGGGTGATTTGGCATCAAATTCGTTCACAAAAGCCACCCGCTGCACTTCTGAGAGCGAGGTGATCCCTTCGGTGGCTTTAAAATAGCCATCTTCAGCCATGGTCACCAATTTGCCTTCTTGTCTCGCCAACTCGCGAATCCGGGCGGCGGGTTGATGTTCCAAAATGGCCTCACGCATGGATTCGTTTAAGACCAACATCTCTTGCAATGTGGTCTGGCCCAAATAGCCCATTTGATTGCATTCACTGCAGCCACGGGCCCAATACACCTGAAAAGATTTGGGATGAACGCCTTTGAGTCCCAAGACATCGAGGAATTCTTTGGGAGGCGAATCTGCATGGCGGCAATGGGGGCAGAGCTTGCGAACCAATCGCTGAGAAATCAGGGTCACATTGCTGGAGGCGATCAAATACGATTCCAGCCCCTGCACCCCCAAACGCAGCAAGGCCCCCATGGTATCAAAGCTGTGATACGAAGTGAGCACCTTGGCACCAGTAAGTGCTTGATCCACAGTGGCTTCAACAGTTTCGGGTGAATCCAATTGGCTGACCATCAAAACATCGGGATCCAAATGAGACATGGCGCGGATCAAATCTGGGTAAGATTCGCCATTTTCGGGGCTCCAATTGCCCTGGGTAATGCCCATGATCAGGTGTTCGAGCGGATTTTCGGCTGTCACAATCGAACGGCTGAGCAAATTTAAGGCATTTAAGGCCGCGTAAAGGGTGGTTGTTTTGCCTGAACGGGCGGGGCCGGTCACAATGGTGAGACCGCCGGGCTGCCCCAATAATTTTTGCAAGCGCCAAAGATTCAGGGGTGAGAGCCCAATACTGTCGAGTCGGAGTACATCATTGGCGGATTTCTGTTTCTGACGCAAACTCATGACCATATTCTCACCCCAGGCGGTGGGATAGGTGGCCAAACCCAATTCAAATTCTTGCTCGTTAAAACTGGCATGAACCCGGTTCTGCTGAGGTGTGGTAACCATTTCTGCATTTAAGGCGCAGAGTTGTTTTAAACGTGCAAGCATGGGCATTCCCAAATTGGGGGGCAAGGCCGTTTTTTGTTGTAAAACACCGCCAATTCTGTAGCGCACACGAATATACCGGTCCATCGGTTCAATGTGGATCGCAGAAACCTGATCAACCAAGGCATTTTTGATCAGGTAATTGAGCATGCTCTCTTCTTGTTTGTATTGACTATCGCCTGAATTTAAACTGAATCCCCCCACAATCAAGGTCTCTTGCAGCTCTTCAGGGGCCAATTCAGCCGCGGCCCGTTGGGGAATGGGGGGCGCAACCGGAACGGCTGGTGCAGTTGGAGCCGCCTTGGCCTGGGTTGTTTCTGGCACCGAATGGGCAACAGGCTCTGGTTTTGTTTCGGCTTTTTGGGCTTGGGCCCGCATAAATGGCGGAAGATCTTCATCTTCCTCTTGGTATTCATCCTCTTCGGCATACAGGCTCAAGCCTGCAAAAGGAGAAAGGTAGCTCTCTGTGGGGGTCTCTAAACTTTCGGTTGTGGTTTCTGTCGCAAGAAAGCGCTCGAGCGTATCCTCAGTTTCGGCTTCGGATATGGGTTCAATAGACATGGAATGCGAACTCCTGACTCTGAATAGTAAACTGGCTCTGATCGTAAAAGAGCTAAGTGATTGGGGCTGTTTACCATTATAACCAATTAGCAGGTTTGCTTTTGCCGTTTGAGAGGGGCCCTGCTGGTGCACCGCCTATGCCTTGATGGGTTATTTGGCCAGGGCTTTAAACACAAAGGGATGATCATAATACTGGGATTTTTGTCCCAAACTCAGCCTGTAATTGCCCAAACCGTAAAGGGTGGGAATCTGAATCTGAAAATGCAGGCTATCGCTCCATTGAATACCGATCGGGCCTTTGCCGATATAATAGCGCCCGTCGCCGCTGGGAATCCGGGCAGTGCCATCGGGGGCACTCATAAAGGCACTGAGTTCCGCTGGCGGAAATTCGGCATGAAAGCGGAAGGAGAGGTTGACAGTCTCTCCTGTTGAAACCGTTTCAGGCAGCGGGGCTTCCAATTCAGCCACAGCGGAGGCAAAGGTTTGGGTGGCATAGATCCGATCTTCGGCCTGGGCCACACCCACCCCCAAATGCCGAAACTTGGGTTCGACCAAATGGGCATAGTGTTCGGGCGAATTTTTCCAAAGCTCAAGTAAAACCTGGGCAAATTCGGTCGCCTTTTCGCCTGCGGTGCTGCGCATGGCGATATTTTCACCCGAGTGGCTGACAAGCAAGCCCTTTTGCTGGGAACGCATGCGGGCAATCGGATCTTGTCCCTGGGGATTGGTATGGTCGAAAAAATTCTGCCGTGCCATATCCAAGCTGTGGCGCGTTGAAAGCGCATTTAAACTTTCAAGTTCAGCCAATGGCGGTAGGCCCTTTTCGACCCGCAGCGCATTGGTTAAGCGGTGAATGGATTGATTGAGCTCTGGCAGATCCAGCGGGACTGGCGGAGCAGGGCTACAGGCCAGCAAAAGCAGCGAGCCAAGGAGCCCCCCCAAACACAGGTTCAATCGGGGGGATGGGGGTGTAATTGACATTGGCCGGGCCCTTTCCAGGAGATACTGTTAAATTCAATCTTGAGTTGGCCCGCTTCACGCAGTTCCCGCATCAGATCTGCCGGTGAACATTGCTGTTTATAATCTTCCGAAAAACAAATCCCTGCT
The DNA here is from genome assembly GCA_018780035.1 of Candidatus Sericytochromatia bacterium. Lineage (GTDB taxonomy): Bacteria > Cyanobacteriota > Sericytochromatia > UBA7694 > UBA7694. Next base: position 69,173 of record JADMKE010000003.1, on the reverse strand, counting down.
TCCGCGAGTCGTTTTAGGGTAGCAATGAATTCGGGCGGGTGGCTAAAATCGTCGGATTCTGGATAAGCCAAATCCCCATTGCCAAACCACACCCATCCGGGGTTGAGACCGCTTTGACGCATTTTTTTTACAGTTGCACGGTCAAGCGAATAGAGTTGAATATTCCCACTTTGAATCAGACTGACATAAGGCGGTGTATGAATCATATGGAACTCCTCGGCCAACTGCTTTTATTTTAACGTTTGTTTGGCACTTTCTCAGCTTTCTTGGGAGAGCTGAGAAAAATTGTTAAACTGCTCTCATGATTCAACGTAAATTTCTCAATGTGGGTGGCAGCAGTAAACGCGGTGAGCTGCCAGCGCATTTTGCAGGCATGGAACACCACCTGCTCGATATTTTACCGGGCCCAGATGTGGACCTGTGTTCAGATGCCCGTTTACTGACCGAACAGCCCCGCGCAGACTATGATGCCCTGTTTTGCTCTCACAATCTCGAGCATTATTACGAACACGAAATTCCCCAGGTATTGGCGGGTTTTAAACATATGCTCAGTCCCACGGGTTTTGTGCATATTATCGTGCCCAATTTACAACAGGCCATGGGCCATATGGCGGTGCGCATGGCTGAACCCGATGCGGTTCTTTATCTCTCTTCTGCCGGACCAGTGCGATATTTGGATCTGATTTTTGGCCATGGCCCCCAAATTGCCCGCAAAGGGGAGCCCTATGCGCATAAATTTGGCTTCAGCCCCAAGCTCTTGAAAAAGGTCTTAAAAGCAGCGGGCTTTGAATGGCGCAAAGTGATTGCAATGACAGATTTGTTCGAAATTCATGCCTTTGCCACGGTCTCCAATCAACCAGCGGACTGGATTCGGGAATGTTTACAACTCTCAGAGAATGACTGACAGGTGTTCCGAGTCACGCCTTGCCCCTGCTATAATTGATAAAAAAAGTGGGGAATCATGGCGCTCCTGTTTTTGCTATTATCAGTCTTGGCAAGCTTTTTTTCAGCTTTTATCATTTTTGGCGGCCTGATGACCCTCCGCTTTTTTAAAGCTGAGCTGAATAAAAAAGTGGCCCAACCCGGAGACAAACCTGCCAGTGAGTGGCCCCGTGTAGCCCTGATTTCCCCCTGCAAAGATCTCGACCCTGATTTTGAAGACAATATGCGCATGTTGCTGCATCAGGATTACCCCAATTACGAGATCCTCTTTGTCACGCTGGATGAGCAGGATGACAGCTATCCCGTTCTCAAGCGCATGGTGGCCGAGTCCAAAGTACCGGCTCGTTTGCTCTTGGGCGGATTCAGCAAAAAGCGCTGCCAAAAATTAGACAATATCATGGCAGCGATGGACGCCCTCGACGACAGTGTGGATATTTATGCCTTTGTCGATAGCGATGCACGGGTTTCAACGGATTGGCTGCGCAATCTGGTCGCACCTTTGGCCCAAGAAAAAGTGGGGGCCACCACCTCTTATCGCTGGTACCGACCCGAGCCAGGCCGTGCGATCACCTATGCGTTGGCCCTCTGGACCGGTTTCCAATTCAGCAATTTTTACCTCAACCGCTATGTGGTCACCTGGGGCGGTACCATGGCCATTACACGCAAGCGCTTTGAAGAATTAAATATTCGCAAAGAGTGGGACAATGCCCTGTCTGACGATTGTGTGCTCAACGAATGTGTGCGCAGGGGCGGTTACCGTGTGGAGTTTGTCACGGCCTCGATGACCAGCCTGTCGAGTGAATACAGCCTCAAAGATATTTTGATCTTTGCTGTACGCCAATGTGTGATCGGCAAACACACCCTCAAAGAGGTTTGGTATGCCACAGTCACCATGCTCACCGCGATCCATATCGCTGGGGCTGTCGGGCTCTGGCAATTCTTTGTCTCCCTGCAAACAGGTGCGCCGATTGCGGCAACAACCTGGGGCATGTTGAGCATTTTTCCGGCAGGGATGGTACAATCGGCCCTGTTTATTCGGGCCTTAAACATGATTCGCGATCGCCGCCCGGATTCCGATCCGCTCGGTGGCAAGGTATACTGGGCGCTCTGGTCCCCGTTTGCTTACGTCTTTGTCTGGCTGACGCTCTTTGCTTCTGCCTTTACCGATCGCTTTGTCTGGCGGCAGATTTACTACCGCATGATCAGCGATGTCGAAACCGAAGTTTATAAATACCCCTCCCGTTTTGATCAAACGGGAGCAATATCCAGCTCAAAGGAGGTTTTCAACGGAGTGGGTGCGCCCCCTCTGATTGAATAAACGATGAAACATCCCCTATTACTGTCTGCCGCATTGCTGTGCCTGTCAGCCCCGGCCTGGGCCCTGCCCGGAATGGAAATTACCAGCGCCAAAAATACCCTGCTCAGTCGCAAGCCCACACCTGTGGGCAATGAATTTAAACACCGCAGGGTCAGCGATCTTCCCTCTTTTGACAAATTGGGTGTGGGCAATTACCATGCCCAATACCGCCTGGACAATGGCCGCAAATTGATGATCTGGATGTATGTCGAGAGCGCACCCCCGATTGTCGATGAAGTGGTTCTCTATGTCACTCCAGCCACCCCCAAAGATGCCACTTTTGCCCGTGCCTTAAAATTGGTTGAGTTGGTCTATTCCGAAAGCAATTCGGGTTCACAAATTGTGAAAGACTTTAAAGACGCCAAAGATAAAAAGCATCTCAATAAATACAAAATGGAAATGGCAACCTATGAAGGTTCAGAAAAATCTCTGATTCCCAAAGGTTACGACGGTTACGCCTATTATTTGGGAGATCTCTATGGCTATAAGGTCGGGTTTCACAAAGGCGGCATGGAAGTCTCGGTTTACAAAAAAGACGTGTTTAAGGCCCTGATTGACGATATCAAGCGGCGGCGCTATCCTGAGCCCCTGCCTCCGGGTCCCACGCCACCGCCGTTGCCCCCCCTGCCCACGCCCAATCCGCCGATTGCCTGGTAAAGAATGGATCCATTTGTCCGTTCGATTGATCTCTGGACTGCTTTTGGGGCCGGCGTTTTTTCGTTTGCCTCACCGTGCATCTTGCCGATCATTCCCTCGTATATGTTTTTTATCTCAGGCACTTCAGCCGCTGCTTTAAAAGCAAATGAGTCAGAAGCAGGGTCGGATGCCCAAGCAGATGCCCGTTCAGACAGCAAGGCTGACGAAAAAGCCCAAGAAAAGCAAAAAACCCAGCGCCAGATCATTCTCAGTTCCCTCTGTTTTATTCTCGGTTTTTCGTTGGTGTTTATCGCCCTGGGTGCAACAGCCACAGGGCTGGGCGCCATGCTCAAGGCCCACCAAGATCTGCTGCGCAAAATCGGGGGGGGGGTGGTGATTGTGATGGGCCTGCATATGATGGGCCTGATTCAGATCAATGCCCTGCTCTACGAAAAACGGGTTCATCTCAAGGCCCGCCCGCCGGGTTATCTGGGGGCTTTTTTGATCGGCTTGAGTTTTGCCTTGGGTTGGACACCCTGTATTGGCCCGCAATTGGGCACAATCCTGGCCATTGCCAGCACCAAAACCTCGGTGGTCGAAGGTATACGCCTCTTGGCTGTCTTTTCGCTGGGATTGGCCATTCCCTTTTTTATCACAGCCCTGTTAATGGACAAGATCTTTGTCTATTTTCGCAAATTGCAAAAACATATGCAGGCCATTTCGGTGGCCAGTGGGGCATTTTTGATTTTGGTCGGGATTTTGATCTTTACCAATTTTTTACAGACACTTTCCAATTTCCTACAGGCGCCCAGCCTGCCAATTTCCTGAGGGGGAGACCATATGCACCATTTAATTTTTCAAGCCGTTGATCATCCTGAAGATCAGGAGATACCCTATGCCCAGTCGCAAGACCTGATTCACAATCTCCTGGGCTTTGACGGCCTGGACCTGGAAATGGAACAGGGCCAAAATCCCGAACTGTTTCTTTTGCGCAAGGCCTGTGAATTAAAAAAGTGGAAACTCAGTGGTGAATATCCCCGCTTCTTTGTGCAAAACCAAGTGGAGGTCACGCTGAGCCTGAAAAACAAAGGGTTTTGCCGGATCGTAAACGCCCGTTCACATACGGCGTTGGATCCACTGACCCTGGATGGCTTGCAGATGCAAATCGCAGCAGATCTGGCCCAAGCTGCCGCCTGGAAAAGTGACCCCACGGCCTTTTTAAACCAGCTCTTTGAACAAGTCCAATTGCTCTGTAGCGCAGAGGGTGAGCCGGTCTTGCTGAGCGAAATTTACCAGGAACTGTCTCACAAACGCCCTGCCTATCGCCGCGAACACTTTGGCCTCGATCTCAACCGCAGCTTAAACTCGGGCCGCACCAAAAACAAAAGCCATGCCCTGAGTGTTTTGCCTGCCAGCCAGCGGCAGACCCAGTCCTTTTACGTTTTTGATACCGCAGGCACCGGCCAATGGATTGATCAAATTGCGTTTGTGCCGCTGTAGCTAACGTTTTTTTTCAGCGGCCTCAAGCAGAGATAAGATACCGTCATAGTCAAATTGCTCGGAAAGAGCTTCGAGATGATTGCCCAAGACGGGACTGCGGGCCTTTATTTTCTGAATCACCCACTCGATTTTTTCAATCGAGCCAAATTCTGTGGCAAGCGCCAATTGAGAATGCAATTCTAAAGGCAATTGCATAATCTCTGCCTGCAATTTATCGGGTGTCTGAATCTGAAATACGGGCGGCTGTTCCCCCCTCGGGAGCGCTTGATACAGGTATTCGAGTTTCAGGTGTGTTTGCAAAGTTGCAAAAATTTCTTCTTCCAGCAGGGGTTTGAGCACAAAGTCATCGCAGCCTTTTTGCAGGGCAATCGCCCGTTCTTCAGCAAAGGCAGAGGCCGTAACGGCGATAATCACCGTCCTTTTTTCGGTCTCAGCGGCCCGGATCTGCTCAGTGACTTGATAGCCATTTAAACCTGGCATTTGGATATCCATAAAGATCAAATCGGGTTGCCAACGTCGCCAAATGTCGAGCGCTGCTTGGCCGTTTTCCGCCAAATGCAACTCCAGATCGAGTGGTTTTAAATAATGGGCAATCAGGCTGAGATTAGAAGGATCATTGTCAACAATACAGATTTTGTAACGGGCCTGTCCGGGGGCCAGACCTATCACAAGAGCAGCCGGCTGTGCCGTCACGGCCACTGGTGTACGGACATTCCCAACAGGCAGAGAAAATTGGAAACGCGAACCTTTCCCCTGTTGGCTTTCCACCGTCAAGGCCCCCCCCATCAATTCAATAAAACGCTGACTGATAGCCAGCCCCAGGCCTACGCCCCCTTGAGAAAGAGAGCCTGTTTCCAATTGGACAAAAGGTTGAAAAATAGTGGCCAAATCCCGCTCTGAAATGCCGATGCCGGTATCTTCAATCTTAAAATCGAGTACTGCTCCCTCCAAACTGCTGTCAGCCCCTTGGGCTTTGCAACTGACCCGCAAGTCGACCCGTCCCTCTAAGGTGTATTTAAGGGCGTTGCTGATAAAATTGATCAAGACCTGTCGCAATTTGCCTTGATCTGCCTCGATCGAGCGGGGCACCTCTTTGTCTATCTGAAAATTCAGCTCCAGCCCTTTAACGGCAGCCTTCAAGCGTAAAATATACTCAATTTCAGCCAGAAACCCACTGAGTTCAAACACCGAATTTTGCAATTGCAATTTGCCCGTTTCGATCCTGGACATTTCCAAAGTGTCGTTGATCAGGTCCAGCAAATGTTCGCCACTGCGGACAACAATATGCAGTTTATTGCTCTGCTCGGGGGTCAATTCTGGCTCTCTGCTCACCAATCTGGAAAAGCCAATAATGGCGTTTAAAGGCGTGCGGATCTCATGGTTTAAATTGGCAAAGAAGAGACTCTTGGCCTGATTGGCTTGTTCTGCTGCTTCTTTGGCCCATTCCGCCGCTTCTTTGGCCTCTTGCAATTCGCGGGTGCGCACTTTGACCTCTTCTTCGAGCGAATGGTAGAGACGGGCATTTTCCAAAGAGATCACCGCTTGATTGAGCAGGATGTTTAACAATTCCAGGCGACTGGGGGTAAAGGCCCCTGCCAAGAGTCGGTTTTCGAGATACAGCACCAGGGCCGTTTTGCCCTGGTGCGAGACAGGCAGACAGAGGATGGATTTGATGCCGCTGGCGTTGATTTGTTCATCCAGGCGAAAGCGCTCATCATTTTGGGCATCTTCGATCACCAGATTTTCCCCCGAGCGCAAGACATATTGAATGATCACATGGGGGATGCCGGTCGCTTGTTCCAAAGGCGTGTGTTGGAGAATCTCTGACTTGCCTTGAAACTCGCGGTAAGCTTCGAGAAACCAAGCTTGCCCCAAAGGCAATAAAAGTCCCCCTTTTTCGGCCCCGGTATTTTCTAACAGTATTTCCAAAAGCTGTTTTAAGAGCAGCTTGAGATCGATCTCTTGTGAAATGGCGCGGGTCGATTTTAAGATCGTAAAATAATCCAATTCAAATTGAGATTCGTTTTGAGAGGTGGTCTGGGTGGTGAGGGCTGCCGAGGGAATCTGAGGATAGCCATGAAGCAAGGCTGGATATTTTTTTTCGAGCTGTTTGGCCTTTTCTGTGGCTCCCCAGTAGCGGTAAAGCCTGAGCGCTTCTTGCAGGTATAATCCTGCAATTTTGGGCTGACCCCGGTTGAGCCAAAACTTGCCGTACAACTCATTGCTCTGGGCCTCATCATTGAGGTATTTATTCGCTTGTGCGCTTGCAATGGCCTGTTCGTAAGCGGCCATGGCCCGCTCTGTTTGCCCCAAGATGCGGGCCATTTCAGCTTCGACCAATTGGTATTTCTGGCGGTGATTGCCGGGGGCATGTTCGGACCACAGCTTCATTTTGGCTTGATTGGCTTCTATTTTGGCCCATTGTAAAGCCTGTTCCTGCTCGGACCAGTTGGGATAGAGGGCCAAGCGACAGAGAGAATCATAGTGGTGATAAAGGACAATATGCACCACACAGACAATCGAATCCAAGGTCTCTGCGGCTTTGAGGGTATTGGCATAAGCCGCTTGATAGTCCTCAAAAAGGTAAGCCAGGACCAATTTGCTAAAATACATCACACAGATGCCGGTATAGTCTTTCGCTGCTTCATGTACGGGCAGCATCTCTGTTTCGTCGTAAATCTGGCCTTTGAGCAAACCTGGGTTCTCTGTCGGGGTGAACAGATTTAAAGCCGATTGATAATAAATCGATTGGTATTGCAGGGTGATGGCTGATTTGAGCTTGGCGATCACCTCCATATAATGGGCCATATTCTGGGAGATCGAACGCAATTCAACCCCAGCGTAAAAAGCCATAAAACAAATGGCCTGCGCCGATTGAGCGGCCCATTCATGGTCGCCGGTCTCCAGCCCCTTTTTATAGGCCTCGGGATAAATGTCCAAATAAGCGTGGATCGATTCTTTCCAGTGCAAAACCCCATTGCCCAAAACCAAAAGGGTGCGCGTTTCAACCTGTTTTGAGCGGGGCAAGGCCAGCAGATTTTTGCTGACTTGGCCAAATTGATAGCCCAAATCAATCTCCCCCAACACCCCTGAGAGAATCATCGCAAAGGTGGCATAGACAAAAGCCGATTCTGGCACATTGCCAAATTGGGCAATCAGGCCCACTTCTTTGGCAACCAATAGAGGATAGAGCAAAGGGCGAAAGAAAAAAGCCGAGAGGTTGATATTGTACATAATCCGGATCGCGGCTTTCATCGCGGCATCTTCCATCAGGGGAAGCGCTTGTAAATCTGCGGGGCTGCGGCCCGCCAACTTAGAATGGGTTTCCGCCAAGGCCTTTTGCAAATCTGCAGGACAGGGATCTTCGGGAATGGCAATGCCCAATGTTCCCAAGACAAATAAACCCGTTTTGACCGATTCTTCCAAGCGGTATTGGGCATGGTGAAAGGTGATTTGCAATTCGTAAACGCGGGTGCGGTCGAGCAGCCGATCGGTGGAGGCCAAAACGAGATCAGACCACGCAGTCATTTGCTCAAAATTGCCGCTCAGCAGCGCTGTTTCAATGGCATTTAAATAGATCTCAAAGGTCAAATCATAATCACTGGCCCAAGCCTGCTCGGGCAAACAGCTCAGACCGGTTTTAAGGTATTTAAACGCCGATTCATACGCTGCGGATAATTTGGCCCGTTTGCCCGCCTGCAAACTGAGTTGGGCAATTTGCAGGCGCTCGGCAGGCGTTTGCACCAAATTTAAAGCCAAATGGAGATGTTCAACCAGGTCAAAGAGATGGCTTTCGGGGTCTCTGGTCTGCGTTTGCACCTCTGCCAAAAGCAGTTTACCCACGCGCAAATGCAGAATTTCGCGCTCGGACTCAGACAGCAGGGCATAAGCCGCCTGTTGAACCCGGTCATGGATAAATTTATAATACTCGGCCATCTGAGGCGCGGTATTCTGGCTGCGAGGGTCCTCCATCACCTTTACCCGGAGTTGGTAAATATCCTGCAAAGGACTGATCAGCCCTTCAACCAAACAGGCTTGGACAGCTCTGGCGGTTTCTTGGACAGGCCCTTCTGCCAGACGACTCAGCAGGGCCAAGTCAAATTGATTGCCAATACATGCAGCCAGTTTTAAGATTTCTTGGGTGTTTTGGGGCAGTTTTTGAATTTTATTCGACATAAAAGTAATCACATTGTCTGTGATCTCTTTTCTTTTAATCACCTCAATATCCCATTGCCATTTCCTGGTCTGAAAATGAAAGGTCAGCCAATCTGATTCGTTGAGCGACGTCAGAAACTGGCTGACAAAAAAGGCATTGCCCAGGGTTTTTTCATAGATCAGATCCAATAAGGCAGGCAGTTCTGGGGAATGGTGAAGCGTTTCTTGCAATAAAACGGCCAGATCGGCTTTGCTGAGGTTTTCGAGCTGAACCTGATTGATGGGGTTTCCCAATTTTTGAATTTCAGCCAGGGTCAACATCATGGGATGACGGGGTGAGACCTCGTTATTGCGGTAGGCCCCCACCAAAAGCAGATGGGAATGGGATTCCGAAAAGAGCAATTTTAACAATTCCAACGAGGCCAAATCGGCCCATTGTAAGTCATCAATAAAGATCACCAAGGGGTGATCTGGGCTGCAAAGCGCATCAATAAAATAGCCAAAATAGAGGTTAAAGCGGTTTTGGGCTTCAAGCGGTGCCAAACTGGGAATTTCGGGCTGTTCACCGATGATCCAAACCAACTTGGGGATGATGTCCAACAGGACCTGACCATTTTGACCCACCGCAGTGAGAATGCGCTGTCGCCAATCGGCCAGCTTGTCTTCACTTTCGGTCAGCAGATATTCACAGAGTTGGTTAAAGGCCTGGGTAAACACAGAATAGGGAATATTGCGTTGAAACTGATCAAATTTGCCCGAAATAAAATAGCCTTGTTTTTCGGTAATGGGTTTGTGCAATTGGTAAACCAAGGCTGTTTTGCCCACCCCCGAATAACCTGCGATCAACATCAATTCACATTTTCCTTGGCAAATGCGCTCAAAAGCCCCTGAAAGAATGGCCATTTCTTGTTCACGGCCATAGAGCTTTTGCGGAATTTGCAACCGGGCAGAATGATCGTCTTGGGCCAATTCAAATTGGGTCTGCCCCTGGGCCAATTTTTCGAGGTCTTTTTTTAAGCCAAAGGCCGATTTGTAACGGTCTTCGGCATTTTTAGAGATCAGTTTTAAAATGAGCTCAGAAAGGCTGACAGGCATCTTGGGATTGACTTCATGGGGGGGCTTGGGAGGCCTGGCAATATGGGCGTGTACCCAGCCCAAACTGTCTTCAGCGACAAAAGGCAATTGCCCCGTGAAAAGCTCATACAGACTGATTCCCAAAGAATAGAGATCGCTGCGGTAATCCACCCACCGGTTCATGCGGCCACTTTGTTCGGGAGAGAGGTAAGCCAGCGTGCCTTCCAGGGTATGGGGTGGGTTGAGATGGGGGACTTTCATGTCCCATTTGCAAGACAGGCCAAAATCAATCAACCAGGGCTGTTGTGTACCCGCTTCAATCAGAATATTGGCCGGATTGAGGTCTTTGTGGATGATCCCCAATTGATGAATTTCGCCCAAGAGTTGCGCCAATTGGATGGCCAAATGAAGCCCCGTTTGTAAAGACATGGGCATTTCTGCCAAATGCTGCTTGAGGGTTTTGCCTTCGATATAGTCCAGTACCAGAGCCGATTGGTGCATGTAATGGGTTTTTTGGCGGGCGCTGCGAATGCCCACAATCGCGAGATCGTGGGTAAATTCAAATTCGTTGTTAAATTGGGCAATTTCTTGCAGCGAGGGCTGTTCTTTTTTTAAGACCTTAATAATGACAGGTTTGCCAGTTTCAGCTGCGTGTGAGAGGTAGATCAGCGAATGGGACCCCTCAAACAAAATGGGGTCCGACGCAGGAAACACCTGACGCGGCGCACTGTGTTTGGGGCTCTCTGTCATGTAGGCAATTTCCTTTGGCTCAATCAGAACTCAAAAAAGCATACTCTCAGAAATGCCGCTATTCAAGCGCTCTTTTCAGTTTAACTCGGAATTTTATGCTAATTTTAAGTTTCGACTCAATCCAAGAGATGGGTCTCTAAAAACTCGGATACAGCGGTGTAATAATATTCCAAATTGACCTGTTTCTGAAAGCCGTGGCCCTCGTCTTTGGCCAGAATATACCAGACCTCTTTGCCATTTTCGCGCACGGTTTTGACAATCTGCTCGGCCTCGGAAGCGGGAACACGTGGGTCGTTCAAGCCCTGGGCCACCATCAGCGGCACCTTGATCTGGTGGGCGTTGGTGGTGGGGGAGATCTTCTCCAAAAAGGCGCACATCTCAGGATCGCGCTCATCGCCATATTCGACCCGGCGCAGGTCGCGGCGGTAGGCCTTGGTGTTTTTGAGAAAGGTGACAAAATTGCTGATACCGACGATGTCGATCCCAGCCCGCAAGCGGTGTGAATAGTGAATCAATGAGGCCAACACCATATAGCCGCCATACGAACCACCGTAGACGCAGACGCGCTTTTGGTCAAGTTCGGGCTGTTGTTCGATCCAATCGAGCAATGCGCCAATGTCTTTGACTGAGTCTTCGCGCAGATAGCCATTGTCGAGTTTAATATACGTCTTGCCGTACCCGGTTGAACCGCGCACATTGGGCGCGATCACAGCCAGATCCAATTCGTTGATCCAATACTGGAACATCGACGAAAAACCGGGCTGAAACTGGCTCTCAGGGCCACCATGGATATGAATCAAAACCGGCAGGGGGCGGTCGGAATTGAGCTTGGGCCGGTAATAAAAAGCTGGGATTTCGAGATCGTCAAAAGATCGATAGCGGATCAGCTCGGGAATGGCAAAATGACGGGTGTTTAAGCCCCCGACTTCGCTCTCGGTCCAGCGGATCACTTCACCACTTTCGAGGGTGAGGGTATAGATATCCGCCGGACTGTGGGGCCGGTTAAAGGTAAAGGCCAACAATTGCCCATCGGGACTGAATCGCGGGCTGGAGATCAGGCCCATGCCCATTTCCAGCGGCTCCATTTGGTTGTTTTGGGTGTCCATCAGGTAGAGTTTGCTAACCCCATCTTCATTGGCCACCACTGCCAGCAAATTGCCGTCAGGAGAGAGTTCAATCTCTGTGATATTCCAAGGGATATGTTGGCTCAGGGCCTCCACTTTGTGGGTGTCGAGATCAACATAATAGAGCTGTTGAAACTCGCCATCGCGGTCGGCAATAAAATAAATTCCTTTGCCGTCACGGCTCCAATAGGCATCGCCGTAAGCCACAGCTTGTCCTGTTTTTGCAAAGAGCAATTTTGTATCGCCGCTTTCGACGTCGAGAATATACAGATACGATTCGGTGGCAGAGATATAGTCGAGCAGCAGCAATTGGCTGGAATCCGGCGACCAGCTCAAAGGGGCCCAAAGGCCCTGGACTTGGCAGATCAGCCGAGAGGCTTCGGGCCGTTTAATATCACTGAGGTGAATATCGTGGTCACGGCCATTGCGGGCCGTGCTGCTATAGGCAAAAGCGGTTGTGCCACGGGCCCAGAGTGGCGAGCCATTTTTGGAAAGGCCGTCGGTCAGACATTTGCGCTGGCCATTGTCTTTGTCGAAATAAAAGAGCTGGTAATTTTCGCCACCGCCTTGGTCCATGCTGTAGAGAAAGCCATTTTCGCCGGGGGCACTGCAAAAAGCCCCACTGGAGACAGGTTCACGCAGAAAGGTCAATTGTTTGCGTGCCCCACCGGGCCGTTCGAGCAGATGCAATTGCATGGTATCGGCAAAACGCGTGGCGATCAACATGCGTTGGCCATCGGGGTGCCAGTCGCAGAACCAAGCTGAGCGAACCTGTAAATACTGGCGCACGCGGTCGGCAGTTTCGTAATAGAGATCGGGCACGTTTTCGACATGCATATTGCCGGGAATTAACACCATAAGAACTCCTTCAAGAGCAAAAGCGGGTTATTTTTTTAATTTTTGAATCATGGCTGCGAGCTGAGCACGAAACTCAGGCGACCACCAATGTTTGAGCACAGGGCCAAAGAGGTCTTCAAAATCGCCTTGCAATTGGCCCAAGAGCTGTTTGTGCAACAGCCCTTTGCTGGTACCCCAGGCAGTGGGATTCATGCCCAAATAATGGGTCAGTCTCCCCTGGGCCACTTCCATCAGCGACTCAGCAGGCAAGACCTGATGCACCAGCCCTTCGGCCAGGGCCTCTTCGGGCAGCATCAATGAGCCATTGAGCAGGTGGTGGTAGGCTTTGCCTTCACCGATCACTGCGGCATAGAGATAATAAATGGTGGGCGGGACCACAATGCCCACAGGAACTTCGTTTAAACCAATCCGGTAGGGCCCTTCAGCCATCAGGCGCTGATCACAGCACAGAGCCAAAACACAGCCCCCTGCTGGACTGTGGCCAGAAATTGCAGCCACAAGCGGCTTGGGCAAACTGACCAACTCGACAATCAAAGCCGAAAACTGAACCCAAAATTCGCGCATGGTGGCTTCGTCGTAGCCGTAGAGTTCAACCACATCAAGTCCGGCAGAAAAATAGCGGGGCTGGCCGGTTAAAATGCCACCTTGGAGGGTCTCGTCTTCACGCAGCGTTTTCACGGCTGCGCGCAACTCTGTGACCATTTGCATATTGATCGGGTTGGCTTTGCCCCGGTTGAGGGAAATAACGAGGCGCGCCTGATTGTATTCGTCGGGGCGTTCGGTCTGAAGGGTTTCCATAGATGTTTCTAATTTAGCGTTTTACCAGCGACCGCCGCCGAGTGTGGTGGCAAAGAATTGCTGCATCTGTTTGATGCCTTTGTCAAAGCCAATCATACCCATATAATTCCCGGCGCGGTGGGCTTCGATCCGGTTGGGGTGCACGCGGTAGACCATGCGCTCTTTGGGCAATTGGTATTCGAACCCGTCCACCTGACCGCCTTTTTTGGACATGATGTACGAGAGAATATCCATGCTCTCCAAGCGAACCGCTTCCATCAGGGCATAAAACTTCGATTCGCGGATAATGTCTTCGATATCCTGCCCATTGAAGTCGGAAGGCTGGGGCAGAATGGAGGTATCAACTTTGCCGTGAATATCCGTAATTTTAGAATAGAGCTTTTTGAAGGCCTCACAATTGCGAATAAACAAATCCTGGTCGGTGACAACACGGGATTGCAAACGCATGACCGAACCACTTAAATCCAGACCAATGCCCATGGTCAAAACCGTATTGGTCTTTTCGATCATCGACATGGCACGAGAGAGGTAGGTGTATAAGCGGATAAAGTGGTTTTCGATAAATTCGGCATCATCGAGCAGACTCAATTTGCCTGCGCTCAATTCAACAAAGCCATCTTCAATTTCGGATTCATCGACTTTGATATGCGGGGGCAAACCCATGGCGGGCATCAAATGGTGCCACCATTCAGTATTGGTCAGAGGGCTGGAGCTGAGTACCAAGCCCCCAAATTCGATCTCTACCTTTTCAATCGGGGTGAGATACCCATAGGTCAGGGGATCGACGCGAAAACGGTGTTCGCTCTCCCACTTGCCTCCAAACCCAATCATGGTCTGAATCATTTCGCGGGTATCCATGCTTCTCCCTTTCTGCCAATAGCCTCTGGTTCAGTATACCACTGCTTGGCCAGAATCAAGGGCTGGTTAATGCCGGATCATTCACCTGAGCAGGATTGGATTCAATCACACGCACAGGCACTTCGTTGTTTTGGTAATACCCCAGGCGTTTGCGGGCCAATTCTTCGACCCCTTGTTTGGTCTCAAAACGTTTGATCGCACCTTTGAGACTTTCTTGTTCTTTTTGCGCAACTTGCAGGTCTTGTTCAAGCAAGGCATGGTATTTCTGCAGACGAAACTCTTGGGTAATTAAATTGACGAGATTGCCAACCAGATAGAGAAAAGCGGCGGCAACCATGATGTGTTTTTTTTTCATTTTTTTGACCAAACCTAGGTATAGCGGTTACTTTAAGCCTAACACAGGCATAAGCGCGAGAGATGTGCATTCGACACATTTGGCAAAGGAGGGGTTGAGGTTTAGGTGTCGATCGCTTCCTGCAGGGCCTCAACATAGCGGATTAACTTTTCGTAATCGGCCAGCACCACGCTGTTGTCAAAGCCCAGGGCTTCAATCTGATCCAATTGATCGGCCATTTTATCGCATTGATCGAGGATCGATTCGAGGTTTTCTTGCAGGATGGCCACATCGCTGGGATCGACAACACCTTGGCCTTCGCGGATTTGTGCCAGCACCAGCACTGATTCGTCGCGAATACGCAGTTTGAGCTCGATGAGCAGTTGGGAGGCAACAATGAAATCGCTATAGCGTTTGAGGAGCAGCTCAAAGGGTTTGAGCTGTAATTGGAGCGGCGAAACGTCGATTTCCTGATCCAGGATGTCGAGGTTGGATTGAACCTCTTTGTGCCATTTGCGCCAGTTTTTGCGTTGAATTGAGAGCAATTCCAATTCTTTGCTGTTCAGGGTCGGATGGTGTGGCAGGCGGTTTTCACCCATGATCTTATGCACACGCTGGACTATCAGGTTTAGGGTCTGATCGTAAAGCGCATCGTAATCGATCGGTTGGGGTTCGCTGGGCTTGAATGGGGGAACAGGTGGTTTTGACCTGTCTACTTTTGCGGCCCCAGACTGCTGACGGCGGAGTTTGGCTTTGTGCTGCTGAGCTTCTGTGATTGACCTGAACATGGCCTGAAGATTGGGATAACTGGGGCAGAGCCGATTGGCTTCTTCGAGATAAACCAGGGCATTGTCGTATTGTTCCATCGACGTCAACAGATAACTGAGGCCGACATAGGGTTCGGGGTTGGTGCGCTGCTGTTCGAGGGCCTGTTGAAAGGCATCATAGGCTTGGATCAGCAGTTGACGCGATTGAACCCTGTTTTCTGGCTGAAAGGCATTTGCCAGGCATTGAAAGCCCAAATCGCAGGCCGCACTTGCGTTTTGGCTGCGCTCTTGGACCAGTTTCGCTTTTTTGCTCTGGATGCGTGAGAGTTGGCTGAGATCCATCCTTTTTTCTCCTTCAATTGCGCTGGATTGGCAATTTTTTGTTCCCACTCTTGGGAGTGAGAAAAAACCGTGAAAGCCAGCAGCAGGCCTTCACGCAGTGGTGGGTTGATATCTACTTTTCGAAGGAGAAAATCAGGGTTTAAGCTCAGGAACCGGATTGCTGGGCTGTTCTGGCGGAGCCGATGATGAGGGTTCTGGGTTCTGCGGTGTCTGAAGGGGTTTTGCATCACTGCGCGAATAAGACTCATAGCCCTCCATGGAAACAAAGGTGACTGGCGCCGAGGGCTGTGTCGCACTGACAGATGAACTGCTGTGCTGATCTGACAGAGATGATGAGACTTGTTCCTGGGGAACGGAGGTCTGAAGGGGTTTTGCATCGCTTTGTGAATAAGACTCATAGCCCTCCACTGAAACGACGGTGAGAGGGACCGATGGTTTTTTTTCGCTTTCAGATTTTTTGGCGAGCAGTTCTTTCATGACATCCGCTTTGGCACGAATGCCTTTTTCATTTCCCTGGGACTGTTGATAACCCGAGAAATGCACGGAGATCGTCTTGTCGATGATCTTGCCATCTTTGTCTCTTTCCTCTAGACCTTTGCGGGTTTGCTTATCGACCAGTTTGACGCGTCCACTGGTGGAGTTGGTATCGACAATCTTGTCTTTGGCCATGCGCTGGAAAGCGTTGTGGGTGTGTTTTTCGTCTGGGCGATAATGGCCACTGTCGTCATCGAGATAATTGACTTTGCCTTGGGTATCCGTTCCGATATGCCCAGCATGGGCCACATCACCGCCGGCCAGCATAGAGGAGTGATGGACATTCCTTTTTTGGATCTCGTTGCCATCGGCATCTTTAATAACGGTCTGAAAGGGTTTACTCTGTTGCGAAACGATCTTGCCATCTGGGCTCATGGCATAAATAGAATGGTTAGAGACAGAGGAGGCCGTCTGGCCGTCATGGGTAACCAATTTGCCATCTTTGGGAGTCAAGGTATGTTCAGTGATCTGGTCTTTGCTAAAGTACTCGGTCACAATTTGAGCACTGTTTTTTCCAAAATCCTCCCTTCGCTTGTATTCTTCTGGATCCGAGGTTTTCAGGTCTTCTGCGCCAAAGGTCGCTCGCCAGGCCACACGGGTATCTTCACCGTGGTAGGTTTTGGGCAGAGAGATAGGAGCCAGACTGTCTGACGGGGAGGAATGGGTTGGGGTGACAGACGAAGGAGAATGCGAAATCTGCGAAGCCTGAACAGAGCTTGGGGAAGTTTGCGTCAAGCTGGATGCGTACCCCGTATGGTGGGTGGGTGAGGTCGGTTGTGAACTGGGTGCTGAGGGTGTCAAACTGCTTGCATAACTGGATTCCGGGGTTTTTGTTACAGCTTCATAGCTTGGCGCAGTTTGAGATTGACGGGTTGTCGTTGCCTGTGGTTGTTCAGAAAGAACCACGTAAGCGGTATAGCCCGATGTGAGCGGTGCAGGGCTGGCAGTAGAGCCATCCATGCGCGTCAGCGGGAATCCCTTGGGCTCCGTGATCGGTTGGCTTTCAAGATCGGTGCCAAGCTGAGTGGTTGCCTCAACCGTTGGGCCAGACTCGGATCCTATTTTGGCAGCTCTGACCAATTGGGCTGTTTCTTGGCTTTCGGGCGCCTGGGTGACAGAAGAAGTGGACGGGGATTGGGTCGCAGTGACCGTCTGAACGGGGGCAACTTTGTTGGCAGAATCGGGAGCGGTCGACACTTGAGAAATCGGCATGATAGGTGAAGAACCTAAACCACCAATGGAACCCATAATAGCAATACCTGCTTTGAATTTAAGTGGGATTGATTCTTGAATTTTCGCTCTTATTCTTCCCTAAGCATAGACGCAATCGCCCGATTCAACAAGTCAGATCCGACATTGGAATTTCTCTTCGCTTCGCCTCTGGTATACTGGGCAACAATCAGAACAGGGAGATACAAGGTGTGAACAGTTCAGCTCAGCTGGAACAGTGGTTGCAATTGCTCAAGCTCGAAGAAAAAGCGGAAGAAGAACTCTACCGCACCCAGGTCTTGGAAACCCCCTTAAAAACCCGCAAGGCCCAAGGAATTTGCTGGTATCCGGTGGTACTCAAACAGACAGATTTGGGTCTGGGCCAGAAGCTGATTCTGGAGTTGGAGCGCACAAGTGAACTGGATCAACACCACCTCTTTCAAAATGGCCAGATTTTGGCGATCTTCAGCATGGCCTTCCCGCAAGAGGCGCCTTTAACCGGCGTGGCCACACATGTGAGCCGCAACAGCCTCAAATTGGTGATGCAACGCGACGAATTGCCCGATTGGCTCGACGAGGGCAAACTGGGTCTCGATCTCTGTTATGACGAGACCACCTACCGCGAGATGCGCCGGGCCGTGGAGATTTTTAAAGGCCTTCAACAAGGCCCTCTGCTGAGTTTGCGAGAAAAACTCTTTGGCGAAGCGCCCGTTAAATTCTTGGCCTTTCCCTTTCAGCCCTTGCCCCATTTAAACGATTCCCAGAACCGGGCGGTCTCACAGGTCTTACAGGCCCAGGAATTGGCCATGATACACGGCCCACCCGGCACAGGCAAAACCACCACGCTGGTTGCGGCCATTCAGGCTGTCTTGCAACACGAAAATCAGGTCTTGGTTTCGGCCCCGAGCAATGCCGCCACAGATTTGCTTTGCGAAAAATTGGCCGAATCGGGTCTGCCCGTGGTGCGGTTGGGTCATCCTGCACGCATGTCCGAAAAAATCTTGCCTTATACCCTCGACGAACAATTGAGCCAACATCCCAATTTTCAGGTGCTCCAGAATTTGCGCCGCGAGGCCCGCGACACGCGCAGCAAGGCCCTGCGGTTTAAACGCAATTTTGGGCCCGCAGAACGGGCCCAACGCCGCGAAGAAATGGCAGAGGTCAAACGCATGTTGGCGATGGCCCGTGAGATGGAAAACCAGATGCTGGAACATATTCTCGACCGCGCCAGGGTCATTCTCTGCACCTTGGTGGGGGCCTCGCAGGAGATCATGCACAAGCGCAAATTTGAAACGGTCTTTATCGACGAAGCGGCCCAGGCATTGTTGGGCGGCACCTTGATCCCGATTCTCAAAGCCAAACGGGTGATTCTGGCGGGAGATCATTGCCAATTGCCCCCCACGGTCAAATCTCCCCAGGCCTTGGCTGGAGGCCTGAACAAAACCCTGTTTGAAATTTGTGCAGAGGCCCAGCCCGAAGCCGCAACATTGCTGGATACCCAGTACCGCATGAATCAGCAAATCATGGGCTTTTCCAGCCATGAATTTTACCAAGATCGGCTCTTGGCACATGCTTCGGTGGCCGAACACAGACTCTTGGACCGTGAGGTGCTCAGTCATGATCCCAGTCATAATCTCGGGAGCGACGATCCCTGGCTGAACCGGCCCCTGGAGTTTATCGACACCGCAGGCTGTGGCCATGAAGAAGAACTCAACCCCGAAAGCAAAAGCACAGGCAATCCGGGCGAAGCAGGCCTCTTACAAATCCACCTGACACAATTGCTGGTGGGCCTCCAGTCTGCAGGTCTGGATCTCAGCACCTTGAGCCTGGGGATCATTTCGCCCTATCGCCAGCAGGTCAATCTGCTTAAAGATCTTTTGCGGACAGACCCACTCGTGTTAAAGCTGGGCAGTTTCAGCGTGGATACCGTCGATGGCTTTCAAGGCCAAGAGCGGGATATTATGTATATCTCGCTGGTGCGCTCCAATGGCGAAGGTGAATTGGGCTT
Source organism: Candidatus Sericytochromatia bacterium (assembly GCA_018780035.1). Lineage (GTDB taxonomy): Bacteria > Cyanobacteriota > Sericytochromatia > UBA7694 > UBA7694. The sequence goes on along the minus strand of JADMKE010000003.1, from coordinate 49,927 downwards.
TCTCAAAGACACCCGGCGCATGAATGTGGCCCTGACCCGCGCACGCAAAAAACTGGTGGTGATTGGCGACAGCGCCACCTTGGCCAATCACCGCTTTTACCACGCCTTTCAGGAGTATTGTGAAGGACTCGACGCCTGGCGCAGCGGCTGGGAGTTTATGACCTGAACACACGGTGAGCCCGCCGTAAGCCCGCCCAAAATTGCAAGCAGCCTCTGTCACATGTTTTTCTGAAGAACATGAATGTTATTTATTGGTTCCGTCAAGATCTGCGTCTGCATGATCAGGCCCTGCTCAGTCAACTCTGTGAAAGTGCCGATACTCTCCTGCCAGTCTATTGCCTTAACCCAGATCTGTTTCGCAGACTCACTTTGGGCTTTGCCAAAACAGGGCCATGGCGAACGCGTTTTTTGCTGGAAAGTCTAAAAGCGTTACAGACCCAGTTGAGGCAATTGGGCAGCGATCTGTATGTGTATCTGGGCCATCCCCAACAGATCATTCCTGCCTTGGCCAGGCAGATTCAAGCCGACGCAGTCTACGGCTTGGGAGCATTCTTGCCCGAAGAAAAAGCCGAAGCAGATGCCCTTCAAAGAACGCTGGCAGAAGGGGGGTTGCCTTTTTTGCTTCATCCCAGCGAAGGTTTATTGCCCCTCGAAAATCTGCCTTTTGACCTCAAAGACTTGCCGAAGAACTTCACGGCTTTTCGCAAACTGATCGAACCCGATCTACAAGTTCCACCCCCACTGCCGCCCCCCCAACACCTGCCTCAATTGCCAGAATTGAGCCCCGACTGTCCGGCCCTCCCCAGCATGCAAGATCTGTTTCAGGATCCGCCCCAAGATGACCCACGTGCCGTACTGCGCTTTGGGGGTGGAGAACGTGCTGCCTTGGCGCGTTTAGATGATTACATCTGGCAACGCGGTCTGATCCGCACATACAAAGAGACCCGCAATGGCCTGCTTGGAGAGGCTTATTCCTCCAAATTTTCGCCTTGGTTGGCCAATGGGGCCCTCTCTGCCAGGCAGATTTACAGGCAGGTACGCAAATATGAAAACCAGTGCGGGGCCAATGATTCCACCTATTGGATGATCTTTGAACTGCTCTGGCGGGAATATTTTCGGCTGGTGGCACTCCAAGCAGGCAAACAGATTTTTCTGTCGGGGGGGCTGCGGGGCAAAGTACCGCCCGCAAAAGTCGACCAAACGCTTTTTGCGGCTTGGTGTCGGGGGCAAACCGGCCAGAGCTTTATCGACGCGAATTTGCGCGAATTGGCGCTCTCGGGCTGGATGTCCAATCGGGGACGCCAGAATGTGGCCAGTTATCTCATTCATGATTTAAATTTGCCCTGGACCTGGGGAGCGGCTTGGTTTGAACATTGCTTGATTGACTACGATCCCTGTAGCAATTGGGGCAATTGGATGTATTTGGCAGGGGTGGGCAATGATCCCCGCCCCATGCGCCGCTTTAATCCCGAAGGCCAGGCCCAGCGCTATGACCCTGAGGGGCAATTTCAAGCCCATTGGTTAAATCCAAATACCAGATCAGCTGGGTTTCATGCGCACAATCTGGATCCAGATAATACGCATAGCTGTTGATCTCCCCCAAAACAGCCCCCTGTTTGTGATAAAACCTGCAAGCAGCAAGATTGTTGTTTTGACACTCAATTTTTAACTGTTTCAGCCCTCTGGCTTGGCACCAGATTTTGACCTGTTCAAACAGCAATTGCCCCACACCCTGGCCCTGGTGGCTATCGGCCACCCGAATATCCCACAACACGCCCAAATCTTCTCGCCCAGCCAGCATCTGGATTTGGGGAGATTTACACAGCACAGCAGCTCCACCAACAGGCGTGTGGGCGTCGCTGGCCAACCAAAAGCCCCACTGGCTCAGATCAAATTGCTGAGCCAATTCGGTCATGCGGGAATATTGCCCCAAATCCTTGAGGTAAGGTTCTACAGGGGTTTCTACCAGACGAATCCCTCCCAAACCCGCCTGGATTTTTTCCAGTTTGTATTCACTGCGCACGTCTACAACCATCGGGATCTGGTCGTAGCGTTCCAAGTGGGTTTGCTGGGTATGCTCAAAAGCCTGAATCGTAATCATGTTTTTTTGAAAGTTCTTTTTTTAGAATCTGTCCTCTATTTTACACCTGACTTTCCGGTGCAAGAGACGACAAAAGGTCAAACTCCATTTAGACACCCAGCCCAACAAGAATGCCCAACAAGAATGCCCCGGCTGTCAGACAGTCGGGGCATTCAGTCAAGCTTGTTTCGCCGCCGGATGTTTAGAGAGCCGGTTGCGTCACGGTGTTTTTGATCAGGTTAATCGCCGTATTGGCCAAAAGGCGGCCGTTGATCGAGGCGTCTGAACCCAGATTGATCTCGGTTTCACACATGATGATTCCCTCAAAATGGGCGCGAGCACCGATGCTCACATCGCCAGCAATCTGCCAGAAGACATTTTTGGCCTGGGCCCCACCGGACAGGATCACCCGTTTATCAGAAGCCTGGATCACACCACCCGAAATCTGAAAGATCCAGATATCGTTGGGGCCCCCGTTTAAGGTGACATCGGTCGAGACCAAAACATTGGTTCCCCATTTGTAGAGACCTGGCACCAATGTCTGCCCCCCGATTTGACCTGTGCCCAACTCAGAGAAGTCAGGAATGGCCCGTCCGGCCGCATCTGTGTATGCAGTGGCCAAATCCCCAATTGCCGTCGTCATTTTTGTGGGTGTGGGCGCGGTCAGATTGGCCGCATAAATCCGACCAGTGACCTGAGTCGAGGTCGCAAAGGTGGTCGAAGCATCCATCACCTCTGAGAAACCGGTAATGGCGGTCAGCCCGATTGGGCTCACCCCAATATCCCCGGTGATCACCGAACCCGGAACCGACGAAATGCCGGATTTGGATAAGACGGCAAAATCAGCGGCGGTTCTGAGGTTGACAGCAGCAGGCCCCAAAGCGGTGGTAAATGTCCAGACCTTGTTGGCCACCAGCGGATTGCCTGCGAGATCCTGAGCGCCCGTGGTAATGGTCGCCGTATAGAGGGTCTTGCGTGCAAGCTCGGTTGTGGGGGTAAAGGTGGCCACATTGCCGATATAGCTGACAGTGCCCGGAACGGGTACCTGACCAGGCCCAGTCAGGGTAAACGTGGCGGTGGTCAGCGTGAGCGGATTCATCGGCTCATTGAAGGTGGCTGTGTTCAGACTTGTGGTCAAGACACTGGCGCCCAGGTTCGCAGGGTTGCTTGCATTCACCAAAGGCGCCGTGGTATCAGGAGCAGCACCGGTGGTGAACGTCCAGACTTTGTTAGCCGCCAACGGATTGCCAGCGAGGTCCAAGACGCCCATGTTCACAGTGGCTGTATACAGGGTATTGGCAGCCAGGTTGCTGGTGGGTGTAAAGGTCGCAATATTGCCAACGTAGGTGACAGCGCCAGAAACGGGCGTTGCACCAGGCCCCGTCAGCTGAAAGCTGTTGGTGCTGATGGTCAAGGCATTCATCGCTTCGCTAAAGGTGCTTGAAACAGCTGCGTTGACAGCCACGCCTATGGCCGCGTTGGCTGGTGTACTCAGGTTGACTGTTGGGGCGGTTGTATCGGTGGCGGACCCGGTGGTAAAGGTCCAAGTCTGATTGGCTGCCAGGGCATTGCCTGCCAGGTCTTTGACCCCATTGGTGATCGTGGCCGTAAACTGGGTATTGGCGGCGAGATTCGCGTTGGGGGTAAAGGTCGCCGTCGTGCCCGCATAAGTTACCGTCCCTGGGACAGGGGTCTGACCGGGGCCGACCAGAGAAAAAGTGGTTGAATTTATACTTGAGGCATCCATCACCTCGCTGAAAGTCACTGCCAACTTGCCATTGGTGAAGACATTCAGGACTGCATTGACAGGGTTGCTTGCGCTCAGGGTTGGAGGGGAGGTGTCTGGGGTGACGACAGTACCACCGCCACCTCCGCCGCCGCCGCCACCTCCACCACCGCCACCGCCACCGCCACCGCCAGTGCTGCCACTGCCAGCACCGTCAGACGAGCCTGTGATAAAGGTCCAGGTTTTATCTGCGGCAAAGGGGTTGCCTGCCAGATCTTTGGCTCCGGTTGTAATCGTTGCCGTATAACTTGTATTGGGCTTGAGCGATTCTTTGGGATTGAAGCTGACAATATTGCCAATATATGTCACCGTGCCAGCAACGGGCTTTGAACCGGGTTGCTCTCTCAGGATAAACGTGTCTGTGTTGACCGTTGCGGGGTCCATCACTTCACTGAAGGTCAAGCCTAGATTGCCACTGGTAGCGACATTGGTTGCGCCATTGGCTGGGTTTGAGTAACTTTCACTTGGGGCTGTGGTATCACTCGAAGCATCCGTGGTAAAAACCCAGCTTTTTTTAAGTGCGATGGCATTGCCAGCCAAGTCCTTGGCTTTGGTGCTGATCGTCGCTGTATAGCTGGTGCTAACAGCCAGGTTGCTGGTGGGTGTAAAGGTGGCCACGCTACCGATATACGTCACCTTACCAGCAACAGCAACAGGTCCGGGAGCTGTTACCGTGAAGGTGGATTCAGACAAACTAGTTGGGTCCATGACCTCACTAAAGGTGGCGACAATTTTGCGGTTAACGGCAATACCCAGTTCGGCATTGATAGGACTGGTAAACGACACTGTGGGAGGGGTCGTGTCGTTCTGCCCCGAAAGACCCGAACTCGTCGGAACGGGTGTCGCAGAGGCGCCTGGAGTGGGTGTCGCAGCCGGAGCCGCAGAATGGACAGGGCTCGAAGTCGGAGCGGTGGGGACATTAGGTCCAGAAGTAGATGTTGGCTGACATCCAACTGTGGAAATCAACAAAACCATCGAAAACAGCGATGTCTTATTGACCCGGAATTTACGCGCAAATACTTTCACTTAATAATCTCCATTTATAGAAAAAAATTATACTTAAACACAGCCCTATAATCTTGTTTTGAATTTTTCAAACAACACAATTTTTGCCTTAATTTAAAAAGATTTTTTGTTATATCTTTATTTATTTTTATGAATATTAAATAAAAAAAATTGTTTTTTAAAAATTTGCAGCAAGACGACAAAATTTATTTTTCCTCCACAAGCAGACATTGGACGGAATGAATAAATTCAAAAGTTTAATACAGTAGAGTGTCAACTATGAGCAAGCATACATTTAAGACGAGACTATAAAATAATAGTTCCGAAATATAAAGAATTATTAATTTGATTCAAAATTTGATTGCTCAAATAGATATTAATTTTAAAAATTTAAATTTTTTTTCAAAATTTACACAATTATCTTAGAAATATTTTTTCAATATATTTGATTATTAGACTTTTACTCCAATAAAAACAACAATATATATTCCAAATTTGGCTAGACTTGCGCTGTAATAATTGAATTTCGGGATATGGCATTGACTCCAGATGAAAATTCATCCGTTTTCTGAGAGGGCATTTCCCAACAGTTTTTGGGCAAAGGCCTTAAATTTTTCGCGTTCGGCTTCAGTGGGGTAAAAATCAAAGACAGTGTGTAATACTGTTGGAGAGCCGATATTGTCCTCTCGGCCGACCTGGAAGTGGTTGATCATTTGCTGGAGCGTATACTTTGTGCCCGTATTATCCAAGAACAGGGGGGTTTCTCCTGATTTGCCCATATAGGTAAACCAGTGCCGGTCACTTGAACCAAATGGTTTACTGCCCATCTCTGCACTTTCTCCGGTCAGACGCATATCAGAATCGGTGTTGATAAACAACACCATTCCTGGTTTGATCACGCCTTGATCGAACAGGGCCTGCAAATTTTCTTCCTGTGGTTTGGCTCCAGGATCTGCAGGATTGGGTTTGTCTTTGGCAAATGGCGTTGTCCGCGTCCCTGCTGTATGGGTGACTTGGACGGAGCCATAATGATCTGAACTTTGGGTGAGTTCTAACATTTTTTGGACATTGATTTCTCGGCCGAGCACCAGGGTATGCAACAGGTCTGTCAAAGCAGCACACCCCACGTTATCGTGTTTATAGCCATCGGTAATGCCTTGTTGAGCCCTGCGATCGAAAATATCCCCAAACTGGACGGCCTTCTGTTCAGGGGTTTGGGGACCAAATAAATATTTGTCTACCACAGTGCCCCCTTTCGCATAAACCCCTTCTACTGTGGCATTTCCCTTTTCAGAAAGCAAAGCTTGCTTTGCGGCCAATTCCGCGATTTTAGGCGTTAACTCTGTTTGCAGACTTGCCATTTTTGCTTGCAGAGACGGAATCCCAGAATGACTCGGATTTCTTGCTATCAGGCGATCCCGCTCTTTTGTTGCTGCTTCCATTTTTCCTGTGAGTGTTTTCACATTTTGTTCCAATGATCGAACCTCACTTTTTAGTTTCAGGTATTCAAGTTTGGCTGCACGGTACTGCTCTTTGGTTTCAGCCTTTTGTTCAATCGTCGTTTCGGCATAGTCTTTGATCGTAAGGGTGGTTTTAGACGTTGCACGGGCTTGGGGATCCGCTTGCAAGATTATTTCTTCTGGGGCAATATCCACTTGACCCAAATAGTGATTCAACACTTCCAAATCAGAAAGTGCATCAGCCAGTTCTGCTGGAATTGTGACGCCCTGTGTTTCAAGGGCTTTGCCCAGCGCTACCGCGTCGATATTCTTTGGGTCAGCTGGCATAAGCTGATGAGCGCGCGCAAGCTGTTTTAGGGCATCTGCTTGAGTCGAGTTAAGTACACCAGCCCGTTTTGCCTCATCCAAATTGAGTTGGGAATCCTGATTTTTGTCGGATTTTCCCAAGGCAGATTTAAGCGCTCCAAAAGGAATACCGTTATGAAAAATCTCAAGATTATAACCCCTGTGACTTTTTTCTAATTGACTCAGCCAACTTGTGCGGGTGGCCAATGGGCCTTTTAAGCTGCGGGCTTCTGGAAAGGGCCTCATTTTACTGGGCGCAAAATCAAAGGCATAGATGGGCGGTCGGACACTGCCAGGCTCACAAGTATTGAGGTCGGTACAGACAGCGGGAGGGCTGAGGGGTGCAGCTTGATTGACCGCAGGCAATAAGTCGGGGTTAAATGCATCTGAAATCCGGTTTTGAGAGGTCGTTTGGGGTGATGGCTGAGCCGCACTCAAAACAGCAAAGTCATCATTTTTTTTTCCCAGGCCCAACCCGAGGAGGTTGCGGAGGCCCAGGCCCTGTGTGGGGGGAGAATCCGCATTTGCCTGCAGATATTTGGTCCCATTTTGTTTAAACAGATTGGGACTGGTATTGGCTTTTGGGGGTAGGGAAGGGGCCTGTCTGGTGGCAGTGGTTTCTTTGGGAATACCTGGGACAGCTTGAAACGAGCGATTCACGTTGTTTGGGATAAAGTCCGTCATGGCGATTACCTCTGAAAAACAGGATAAACAGAGGTACGCTCAGCGAGGCATTTTTTTCACAGACTGGGTTCACGGCACTCAAAATCAGTTGCGCTGGCCGGTCCAATCTCCATCCACTTCTGAGATAATCGCAAAAAACCGTCCGTTAATCGTGGGACTAAAGAAATCGCAGTGCCGTGGCGATAAAGGGACGCCAGTTTAGACCAGAACCACCAAAGCCATGTAAGAGGAGCAGCGGCAAATTCAATCTTATTCTTGTGAGCTATTTCGTCGGATTTTGGCTGTGTGCCAGATTCTTTCCAGATCTGCCAACTTGCCTGCCCAGGTTCACAGCCCTATACTGGTATATCTTTTAAACATCAGAGGGATACATGGGTGTTATCTCTTCAGAGCAACTCAGTGAACATCACCGCAAACTCACAGCCCAAAGGTTTGAGCACGCGCAAGTCATTTACAATCAAGGGCTTTTGTTTTTAAAACAGGCCCACAGCAAAAAATTTCAGAATCCAGAGCATTTACAAGAGGCCGGCAAGGCTTTTTTAAGGGCCAACCAAATTACGCCCGACAACCCCAATCCAGGCTTGGCTTTTGCCTATATTTTACTCTTGCTCGAAAATCACACCTTGGCCCGCCAATACGCCCTGCAGGTGCTCGAAAAAAATCCCCAAGATCGTTTGGCGCAGACCTTTGTCAAACGCATCGAAGCGGATCTGCTGGGCGAGGACGATACAGGGCTTCCGGTCTCAGATCTGGATCAATACGCGGAGATTGACAACCAAATCCAAAGCTTGGTGCAGGCAGCCCAACAAACGGTCATCCCCTTTGTCACATCCGATCCAGAGCTGATCAACCGCTGTGAAATAGACCTGGCCAAACTGCAAAAACAACACCAGGCATTTTTGGCCCATCTCAAAGACCTGGATTGGGGATACAACAATGCCAGCTTGAGCTTTACCCTCCAGCCCCTTGAAACCCTGATTTCAAATATTCAGGCCAGTCTGCGTCTGTGTAAAGGTTTTGCGAGTATGTACAAATGGCTGAGTGAAGACATCTCGCTGCTCAATCTGGATATGCACGCCACACTTACAGCGGTACAACCCGAAGCGATAGACCTCCTCGAAAAACGCCTGGAGTATTACCTCGACCGCGCTGATGCCTATGGCCTTAAGTTGGAAAATTTACGCTTGCAAAACCAGCAAGACCTGCGCACCGAAGCCCAATGGCAACGATTCCAATTGCAACTCGATCTCTACCGCGATTTGCTCGACGAAGCGCTCGTGCGCCACGAACTGCAGAGGTAAAAATGCAAGAATTTGAAAGCCTGAATTCCCCCAGTTTGAGTGAACAGCAGCAGGGGCTGGGAGGTTTTTTCTACGAAGCCTCGTTGGTGGCCCGCGAACAGGAACACATTTCCGCAGAAGTGCAGTATGAAAATGCCATCAAACACGCGGATCTGTTGGCCGAACTTGAAAAACGCAAATAATGTTCCTCGCCCCTGGCTGACGCCCATTGTAGACGCAATCGGGGCCAAAGGCCTGAGCCGAATAGAGACCGTGCAAACCCTTTGGAAAGGCTATGGCCAGATCCTGCGACTGCAACTGGAAGGGGCGCCAATGGGCTCTGTGATTTTAAAACAGATCGCTCCCCCCGCTGACACCTCTGGAAAGAGCCTTTCCCACCAGCGTAAGGTCAGGTCGTACCAGATCGAGCGGACCTGGTACAGTCTCTACAGCAACGGCCTGAATCAAACATGCCGGGTCCCGCGTTTTCTCGCACAAGGACAGTCCCAAGACGGCGATTGGCTGCTCTTAGAAGACCTCGACCCAGTCGGCTACCCCGAGCGCAGGCGACACTTAAACAGCGCCGAAATGGCAGCAGTTGTGAGCTGGCTGGCTCATTTTCATGCAAGCTTTCTCGGCCAAGTCGCCCCCGAACTCTGGGAAGAGGGCAGTTATTGGCATCTGGAGACGCGTCCAGACGAATGGCAGGCCCTGCCACATGGGCCCCTCAAATCATCCGCACCGGCCATTGCAACAAAACTCAAGACCTGCCATTTTCAAACCCTGATTCACGGGGATGCCAAACCCGCCAATTTCTGTTTTTCAACCCACAAGACCGCCCCGCTTCAGGTGGCCGCCGTGGACTTTCAATACGTTGGCAGGGGCTGTGGCATGAAAGATCTGGCCTATTTTTTGTCTGCCTGTTTTTCCGAGACGCAGGCCGCAGCCGCAATTCCTGGCTATTTAGAGCTGTACTTTGACACTTTGGCACAGGCCTTGGGCAATCCCAGCTTGGCAAAAGCCATTATTGCCGAATGGCGGGAGCTGTTTGACTTTGCCTGGGCAGATTTTTACAGGTTTGAACTGGGCTGGTTGGGCGCAGATCCACGGGATTACCCTTTTAGCGCGGAAATCCTGCGGGGGTTAATTCCCAAACTGAATCTGAGTCAGCCCTGAACACAAGTTTTTGGGCCTTTGACCGACAATAAACAAAAGACACCATGACAAGTATAAAACCTCAGCCCACCACTTATTCGCCCGCTGAATCTACCAAAGGTCAGATCCAGGCGCAAAAATTGCCGCAGTCGCAGCCCCAAAGTCAGCCTGCGAACCCGCCTGTCGCGGGCTGTCTGCCTGAAGCATCAGCGGGGAAGCCGACTGGAGATTTTGGCCTATTTGGGGGCATAGCCAGCATCGGCATGGGAATGGGGTTTGGCCCGGTTGCCCACAAGGTCGAAAAAGGTGAGAGCCTGGAAAAGATCGCCAGGCAAAAATTGCCGCCTCAGAACCGCAGTCCCCAAGAGATTCAGCTTTGGGTACAAGCCGCAACCAAGCTCAATAAACTCCCCTCTCCCCATCAGCTCCAAGCAGGCCAAGTGATTCTCCTGCCTGCGATCTTGCCCAAGTTTCAGAGCGAAGGCAACGCCACGCCGAGCCTCTCATTTTTGGACGACCCCGCGAAAATCGACGTGCCCAAAGTTGTCGAGGCGCAACAAACGGCAGCTGCAAAATTAGCTGAAGGCCTCAAAAACCAGGATGTAGCGGGCAAATTGGCCCATTACAAAAAATCTCCTCCGCCCGAGCCCACTCCCGAAGACATGAATTGGCTGTTTCAGCTCAAAGCGGCTGAGTTTAATAGCCTGCTCAAACACCAGCCCACTGTCCAAGAGCAACAACTTGCAACGGCTTTGCAAGAAGCCATGGCCTGGCAACAGATGTTGAATCAGCCCACCCGTATTAGCCAGGCGGATTTAGACCAATTGCCTGCAGCCGCCAAAACGACCCTCAAAGCCTGGATGGCCGCCGACGGCAACGCCGCCAATTTATCCAGTTTGGACTTGGCCAAAGCCTCTCCCCAAGCCGTCAAAACCCTTTTGCAAACCCTCAAACAGGCAGGCAATCCCCCCCATGCCCAACGCCTGGTTCAACTCATCACCCAGCTCAGTCGGCCCGAAGGCCTGAACATGTTTGGCAATACCTCCTTTGCCTTTGAAAAGGGCCAACAGCCCAGGCCCTATATGACCCGCAGCTTTGAGCCCTTGAAATTGCCCAAAGCAGACCTGGAAGCCTTTCAAGCCAATCTCAAGCAGATCGAAAAAACCCTTTCAGATCCCGATTTAATCGAGCGTGGGGGCTGGAATTTAGAGGTTCAGGGTCACAATTTGCGGATCTTAGAGCCCAGCAAAAACACCTTCAAAGACTTTGACCTGAGTGAAGGGTCCCGCAAAGCGGAGGGTGCCCGCCAAGAGCTGCGCGTGAAATACGGATTTGAACCCGCCAACCCCCACGACTTCAACGCCATCAAAGCAATCAAAGCCAAGCTCAAGACGCCAGAGGATCAGGTTAACTTTATCGGACTCTACCTCAATGCCCATTACGAACATCCCGGCAAAGGCACCTCTTGGTCGGCCCTGGCCCATTTGTCTGAGCGTTTGGGCATGTCGGAAAAGGTTTTCTTTGGCAGCCCTCCCCCTTTGGACCGCCTGCCCGATGGCCGGGCCCTGATCGATTGTGAAGGTTTTACCAAACTCTCTCAGATTCTGCTCGATACCCTCGCTCCCGGAAATCTCTCTTTGCCGATTCACCAACCCGGCCATGTCTTTAATCTGGCCAAAGTCGGTGATCGCGTCTATGCCTTTAATAATCAGCAGGTGCAGGTTGTGGAGATGTCCCCAGCCGAGGTGCAAAAATTCAGCGCTTTGCAAGACGATTACAGCTCACAATGGTCGGACTTCAATCCATTTAAACAGTCCCCCCGCATGACCGCTGCGAATTTTCCTGGGCTGTATAAATATACGGAATCGTTTGGCCCCCCCACAGATCCCAACCTGGCCAAACGCCAAAAAGGGGATTACCTCTCCGTCCGCAACCGCGACGATGTGTTTAAAGACCTAAAATTGTATTAAAGAAAGCCGCAAAAATGGCACGCATACTCTTGGCTGGGGCATCGGGACAACTCGGACAGGCGGTATTGACCCAGGCCCGAGCCCCTGCACAGGAAAACCGACATTGGGTCAGGACCTTGTCCCGCAGCCGTCCCTCGGCAGAGGCCGATCAGGTCTTTTTGGCCGATGCCACCCAGGCTGACAGTCTCAAAGGGGTCTGCGAAGATATTGATGTTTTGGTCTCTTGTTTGGGCGCCAGTGTGGGCATGCAGGCCAAAGAACGCCGCAATTACAAAGAGGTTGATCTTGTTGCCCACCGCCATTTGCTCAGGGAGGCCCAAAAGGCGGGCGTCAAACGCCTGGTCTATGTCTCACTTTGGACCGAAAATGGCTACCTCGACAATGGCTATGTCGCCGCCCACGAGGCTGTGGTGGCCTTGCTCAAACAAAGTGGGATTTCCCTGACCGTGATGCGGCCCACCGGCTTTTTTTCAGCCATGGCTGAGTTCTTTGAGCTGGCGCGCAAAGGCCTTGCTCCGCTGCCTGGCGGGGGGCATTGCCGCTCCAATCCGATCCACCAGGCCGATTTGGCCACGGCCTTGCTGGGTTATTTAGAACAGGGGCCCACAGAGGTCGGTCTGGGGGGGCCCGAAGTCTTCAGCCGCAAACAGATCTTTGAATTGGCCTTTGATGCCTTGGGCAAAAAGCCCAAATTCCTCAATCTGCCCCTGCCTGTGATGACCGGCATGGCCACCCTGGCGGGCCTCTTTGATCCGCGTATGGGAGACTTGATGCGTTTTGCTGCCCAAGTCAGCAGCAGCGACTGCATTGCTCCGGCGGTGGGCAGCCAAAAACTCAAGGATTATTTTGCCGAATTGGCCCGAAATACGTCGAATTAATCTTCGGCCAAGACGATCAATTTGTCCAAGGGGCCAAATTGGATCCGCTCAGATTTTTTCGGATTGACTTTGACGCCAAAGCCATTTTCCCGATCCTGAGCGTGGGCCTGCAGGCGGTAGCCAATCGCCAACTCTCCCCGCTGGCTGGCCGCTTTGAGCAGGGTATAAAAATTGACAGGCTGATCCAAGCGGATATATTCGTCGATCGGTTTGAGGTAGATTTCGGAGCCCTCGGATTGAAAGAGATCGTCAAAGACCCGGCCCAGCTCTTTGTTTTCTGAGAGCTGCGAGAGCATCAAACTGATCAATTTATCGCTGACAATAAAATCGTCGGCCTGGGTCACCGAGGCCAGCTCGCGGTTGCGGGTATCCAACATCTCGCTGACAATCGAAAAGCCGACCTGGCTTTTTTCGGAGATATCTCTGAGGTGCAGCAGGGTCACCAGGGTTTTGGCATCTGCAGCTTGAATTTCAAGTGTGTCGGAATAACTCAGGGTAATAATATGTGCAAAGCTTTCAAGCGGAAGGCTTTCCAGCACTTGGCGATCGGTGGTATCTGCCTGGGTAAAACTCAGACTTTGGTTTGTCATTTTTTCACCGAGGGCCCGAATCGCCATTTCGACAGATTCTTCTACATCGGCCACAATCGTCAATTCTGAGTTCGGGCTGACATAATTGTCGAGTTCCGACATGATAATAAAGCCCCGCTGGTTCCAGCCCAGAATCAGGGTTTTCTCAGGGACTTTGGCCTCGGGAGCGCGCAATTGAATCGCAGTTTCGTCGATCTGGTAATCGGTGGTCTTGGACAGCACCACCGCATCATCGTCACGGGCAATGGCGATCACTTTATCTCCGGTGGCGATCAGGCTTTCGAGCGGGGGATTGATCAAAATTTCGCCATTGGCTTTGCGCAGCCCCATCAGGGCCGACTCTTCGTAAGACATGATCGCTTCGGCAAAGGTTTTGCCGACCAAACCGGGTTCTGTTTGAAAGTAAATTTCGTCGCCATCAAAGTCCAATAATTCGGTATAGACCACCGACAGACCCGATTGGCGGCAGGTCTGAACCGAGATTCTCGCAATCAGATCTTCGCCCAACACCAATTCGACTTCGTCTCCGCCCACCATTTTGGCCACATCCAGATTTTGTGGCGAGTGAATTTCGGCAACAATATGGTAGGGTTCGGGTCTGCGCTCGGGGTGGTTGGTTAAAGCCAAAATGGTTTTGATCACGTGGGAGTCGGGATCATCGGAGTCTTCGGGGGCCAGAATCACAATCGAACGGGATTCTTGGGGATTGATGATTTGCAAATCGCTCATTTCAATCGGATTGCCACTGCGGCAGATCACACGGGTTTTGCCGGTTGAACCAAGTCGATCGCGGATCTCATCTTCCATCTCAACTTTGTCTTTTTCGGCCAAAATGGCAATGACGGGCTTTTTGGCATTTTCATTGGCCACCATCAATTCGGAGATAATTGTAAACACCTGGGAGGACCAGCCCAAGATCACCGTGTGATTGCTTTCAATCACACCTGAGCGCCCTTTGCGCAATTCGTCCAATTTGCTCTCGATACCACTGGTGATCAAACCAATTAAGATACTGACAACAAAAAGACCAAAGAGCGTGACGCCCAACATGGTAAACAAAAAGGACCAGGGGCCAACGTCTCCGGCCATGGTGCCCGGATCAAGGGTGCGCAACAAAATAATGTAAAGGGCTTTGCCCAGTCCCATGGGTTTGTTGTTTTCGATCGGAACTGCCGGAGAGTTGATCAGCACAGTGGCAATCACAAACAAGACAACAGCCGTAAACGCAAACAGCAAGCCAATCATTGCTGGCGTTCCTTTAGACATCAAATTGTCAAAATGGTAGCGGAAATGACTCGAAAATGCTTTTTTCTTCACTATTTTATCCTGGAAATTCAAGTATTGGTTTGGTGTTTAGAAAAAAATAGGGGGGGTTAATTCGTTCTCTATCTCTCACCATGGGTAGTCCATTCTAACAAGATAAGGGCAAGGGCCGATTGAAATAAGTAAAACATTAATTAAATTCATTTTTTTGCTGAGTAAATTCATTTAACAGGGCCTTTTCCAAATCGCTTTCGACCAAATAATACCAACCCAAAGCGGGAATGCGGTAATAGGCAACCAAAAGCGGCTGTTTGCCGGGCAAAATCTGGTGACCCGATTGTTGGGCCTTGATCGCTTTCACCACAGCCGGGTGGGGGTAGTCGGGCAATTTTAAATCGGGGTGAATGGTGGCTGAAAACTGCTGGCCCTTTTGATTCGAGCGAATCGCAATCCGGCCCTGATCGTCCAATAAATAGCCCCCTTTTAAGGTGCGCAACGCCGGTGGCAGGGCCAACATGGTCTGAATGATCGTGTCAAATTTAACATCCAGGCTGGCGGTGCCCAAAAACTGGTTCTGGTGATCAAAGAGACCTGTGGCAGCAATCAAGAGCAAGCCAGCCCCACTGACGTCGATATACGGATTGCCCCAGCGCCGGGCGTGTTGGTAGGCCCCAAATTTGTAAAAGGGCCGGATCACCGGATCGTAGTTTTGGCTCTCAAAATCGCCCCCCGGCAGCCAGGCCCCCGCACCTTGTTTGAGCACCAAAGTGGCATAACTCACAGGGGTGCCACTTTGGGCAATCAGGGTTTGTTTCTCCAAAGGGCTGAGGCGTTCGGGGGTTTTGCTCTCGATCAAGAGGCGTTTTTGAAAATGGCGCAAACTGGACAAGCTGCCCAATTCTTTTGCCACTTGAGATTCAGGCAAAGACCAGGTTTTGACTGAAAGAGGCCAATTGACACTGAGCTGACTGTGGTATTGCTGGGAGGCCACTTGATCGGGGGGGTTAAATTTTTTGTGCAAATAATAGCGATCCCTGACCGGATTTTGCTGGGTCAGATGGGAGACCGCCACCGCAGACAGCGCTTCGAGTTGCATTTCGGCTTTGAGAAATTGGCGGTTCATGAGGCGGCTTTGGGCGTAAACCGCACCCAAATAGCGATTGAGGGCCTGCTCGCGGGCACGCAAACGCGCCAATTCACGCTGTTGGCTCCAAAGACTCCAGAGCCCAAGCAGAGAGCAGAGCAGAACCAAGGTCAAGACCGTGCCGAGGGCCAACAACTGGTGCCTGACGAGCAACCGACTTGTGCTCTGCAACAGGGTGTCCCGTTGGGCGGAGACACTCTCTCCCTTGAGATAGCGGCGCAGGTCATCGGCCAATGCGCTGGCACTGGCGTAGCGCTGCTCAGGTTTCAAAGCCGTGGCTTTGTGCAAAATCGCAGTCAGCTCACTCGGGAGTTTTTGTGCGCCTGGCAAAGCGGGCGGGTTGACCCAGCCCTGTTCAGCCATTTGCAAAAGCGCCAGGTAAGAATCACCCGTGCGGGCGGGGCGCAGACAAATCCATTCGTAGAGGATCAGGCCGAGGACATAGAGATCGCTGCGCTGATCCAGTTCGGCCCATTGTCCTTTGGCCTGTTCGGGCGAAAAATAGCAGAGATTGCCTTCAAGCGGACTGTCTTCCTCATGATCTTGCGCCAATTCTGGCGGAATGCGCACTTCTAAAGGTGAGTCAGGCAAAACACGGGCCAAGCCCCAATCCATCACATAGACCTCATGAAAATGGCCGATCATCAGGTTATTGGGCTCCAATTCGCGGTGAATCACGCCCCGGCTGTGGGCATATTCCAGGGCATCACACACAGCCAAAAAGACTTCCAAACGCTGGGTCAAAGGCATCACGGGCATGGCCTGCGATTGTGAAGCATCGATCAGCTCTCGGAAGGTCTGTCCCTGGACCCGTTTCATGGTATAGGCCAGACCGGCTTGGGTGTTTTCGAGGCTGTAAACGGGCACAATGTGGGGATGGTCGAGTTGGGCGGTGATTTGTGCCTCCAACAAAAAACGCCGAATGCGGGCCGGTTTTTCTTGCTGACGCACCATTTTCATCGCCACTTTGCGCTGCAAGGCGCTCTCTTTGACCAAATCTATCTGGCCCATTTCACCGGCTGCCAAATGTGCGATCAGGGCGTAAAACTGACGCCCCGGGGTGCTGAGTTGCTCTGAGCTGAGTTTATAATCAGCCGTGATCGTCTGCAATAATTCTTCCATTTCATCGGGCGGGGAGATCTGTTCGGAACTCATGGCTGCAGCTCCAAAGCCTGATCGGCTTCGACCACATAGGTCCAACCGAGAATATCCAGGCGGTAAAAGACCAACAGCGTTTGGCCCTGGTTAACAAAGCCACTGTCGCGGGCACGCAAAGCGGGCAGGGCTTCGGGCCAGGGAAAAGCCAAACGTTGGCCCGCCGCGCCCATGGTCTTGGCCGCTTGGCCTGTGCTCTGTTCGGCAACCACCTGCATGGCCTGATTCAGCAAATAGACCTTGCGGGCGCGGGCATCGGGCAGGGGCAATAATTTGAGAATGTCTTTGAGGGCAATTTCTGCCCCTGCGACGCCCAAAAAGCGCTCGTTATAGTCATACAGTGCACGGGTGCAGGTCAACATCAGGCCTTGGCCCTGCACATCCAAATAGGGTTTTTGCCAGTGCAACCCCCGGGTCTGAGCACTTTGTTTGTACCAGGGGCGTTGCCTGGGATCGTAATCAGCGGGATAGCCCCCTTTGCCGGGATAGGCAAACATCAGGCCCTCTTTGAGCCCCGCAAAGACCCAACGCAAGAGGGTGCCTTCCCCGTTCACAATCTTCTGGCGCAATTGCGCAGGTGGCGGCACAGGCAAATTGCCCAATTGCCCGCGCAAAAAGAGGCGGCCCAGATCCAAATGCAGGCGATTGAGTTTCTGCATTTTCCCACGCAGGGCGTTTAAATCACTGCCAGGGGCCAATTTAAACACCGGCCAGGCCGTGCTGATCGCTTTGCCATAGCGGGGCGCAAAGCCAAAATCTGGGGGAGGCACTTGGGCATAATCTCCGTCCAGATACAGGCGTTGATCACTGCGTTCCCCCTGAAACAGGGCCTCGGTCACAATCGCCGCCAGACTTTCCAGCGCCATCTCCGTCAGAAAAAACTGCCGGTCGAGCAAACGGCTGCGCTCTGCCACGGTTTCGAGAAAGTCCCCCAGACGCTGTTCGTGGGCCCGTGCCGCCAACATGGCCTGGCTGCGCAAGGCCAATAACCCTGCTGCACCACTGAGCGAGAGAAAAACCAACAGAGACAGCCCCAACAGCGTGGCCTGCCGGTGTCGCATCATCTGACGGCGGGTCTTTTGCCAAAAACGATCCGGGCGCGCAAGCACCGCTTCGCCCCGCAAATAGCGGCGCAGATCTTCGGCCAATTCGGCCACATCAGCATAACGGTGCTCTTTGCGCCGGGCGGTGGCTTTGTGAATAATCGCCTCTAATTCTTTGGCAATTTTGACACCCGCTTGGCTGTGTTCCAGCGGCTCTTTTTCGGCTTTGAGGATTTTTTTGAGGAGTTCGATCTGGGTCTTGGCTGTAAACGCCGGTTTGAGCGTCACCAATTCAAACAGGATCAGGCCCAGGGCAAAGAGATCGCTGCGGCCATCGAGCAAATCGTTTTTCCCGGCAGCCTGCTCAGGTGAAAGATAACGCGGTGTGCCCATGATTTGGCCCATTTGGGTGCGTTCGAGCGGGGGCGCATCGGCATCGGGATGAATCAACCTGACCACCTCGTCATCGATCCGGGCTTCGGCCCCACCCATAATTCGGGCAATGCCCCAGTCCATCACATAGACCTCGTGGTACATGCCCACCATGATATTGGCGGGTTTGAGATCGCGGTGAATCACCCCTTTGATATGGGCAAAATAGAGGGCATCACAGACTTTGAGGAAATGCCTGAGCAGGGCATCGAGACTGTGCTGGGGATCGGGCTTTTGTCCGGCCTGGTATTGCTCGCGGGCTTCGCTGATCAGCTCTTTGAGGGTTTTGCCCTGAATCAGCTTCATCGAATAGGCGATTTGGCCTTCGGGACTGACTTCCAGGTTGTAAACCGGAATAATGGCCGGATGGTCGAGTTGGGCGGTGATTTGCGCTTCGGCAAAAAAGCGGCTCAACACCTGCTGACTGACAGCCATCTGCGGCAGGATTTTTTTGTAGGCCACTTTGCGACGCAAATGCACATCTTGGGCCAGCAAAACCTCACCCATGGCGCCTTTGCCGACGGTGCCCATAAAGGTATAACGCTCGGGGGCCGGCGGCAAAAGTGGGGACGCGGGGTCCGCCACACTGGCTGGCGGCAGGAGGTCTTCCAACTGGGTCAATTCAATCCAATCATCGCTGTGGGGGGGCTCAAAATCCACGTTTGAACTCATTCTCCTTTGGAGAGGCGCCAAGACGGTGTGAAGGCACAAAAATCTGGCAAAGTATAACACAGCTGAAGCACGTTTTCAAAGCTGTCCGCCAGCAGACAAAACTCGCCAGTGGCCTTCATTTCCACCCCCAATTCTCGTTTGGCCCCGCACATGCGCTCCCAAGAAAACGTCGGCACACGGATTCCAACCTGATCTGCGCTGATTTCGACAGGGGCTTCTGCCAAGGGGGCGTCTGAAAGCAGGCGCTCAATCGCCAAACTGACCAGGTTCTGGCCCGAAACATGGCTCAAAAAAGGCAGATTGCGGGAAGCGCGCAAATTGGCTTCGACCAGCAAAACCGCACCTTGATGGTAAAAAAACTGGAGATTAAACAAACCGTGAAGTTCAAACGATTGTGCCAAAGTTATTGCATAAGTCAAAGCCTGGGCGCGCACCTCAGGGGACAGGCTTTGGGCCGGGAAGACATGGTGAGAATCCCCGGAATGAATGCCTGAGGGTTCAATATTTTCTGAAAACAGATAATATTCCAAATGCCCCAAACGGGCGATGCCATCGAGTTCAAACTCTTGGGCCTCCGCCAAAAAGCGGTTCAGCAAGGCCCCCTCTGTACGGGGCAAAGGCCCCTGGAGCTGCAATAAATCGCCCCATTTTTCTAATGCTTGGGCATTTTTAATCACTTGCATACCCCCGCCCCCCAAGACAAACGCGGGACGGTAGATCAGTGGGTATCCGACCTTTTGGCCAAACGCCAAAGCGTCAGCCAAAGATGTCACTTTGGCCCAAGGGGCCTGGGGGATCTGCAATTGATCCAGGGCCAGGGCAAATGCCAGGCGATTTTCAGCTTTTAAAATCTGGTCTAGCGGCGGGCCCCAAAAAGGCCAATGCCGGGGCAAGACCTGCAATAAATTCTGGGGTGTTTGCCCCCCCAGCGAAGCCAAGATCCCCACGGGTCTGAGTGCAGCCACCACCGCATTCAGGCTTTCAGGCAGCAGCGGCTCAAAGATCAAGGCATCCGCCACATCACAATCTGTACTCAGGGTTTCTGGATTTGAATTCAGCAAAGCCACCTTGTACCCCGCCGCTTGCAAGGCATAAATCGCGCTGACACAGCAAAAGTCGAATTCAACCGAGCTGCCAATCCCATAGGGCCCACTGCCCAGAATCAAGACCCAGGGCCCTGGCCCGAAGGTGTATTCAAGGGCTTGGCCACCGTAGAGATAAGCCGTTTGGGCCTGAAACTCGCCCGCCAAGGTGTCGATTTGGCGAAAGCCCCAAAAACCAAGTCGGCCCGTTTTGAGCGAGGGTGCCAGATCTTTAAAGGCCTGCAAAAACCAGCCAGAGAACCCTGTTAAGGCCTCAATTTCAGCCAAATCCAGGCCCTGTTCGAATGCCGAAAACAGGGCCGACATGCGCAAATCTGTGGGACAGGCCAATTCTTGCCGCAAAGCGCTGTTTGACCAATGGGGCAGGGGCAATGTTTGAGTCATGGCCCAGGCTTTGGCAAAGGCAGAAGCAAAATCTTCCCCGATCCCCATGTTTTCACCGATGGATTTCATCTCGGGCCCCAAATGCCGATCGGCCCCCGGAAATTTGTCAAATTGCCACCGGGGAGCTTTGACCACAACATAGTCCAGGGCCGGTTCAAAGAAACAGGAGGTGCCCCCCGTTAGCGGATGGGCGATGTCTGGCAAAAGCGCACCCAAGGCCAATTGGGTGGCCACATAGGCGATCGGATAACCCGTGGCTTTGGAGGCCAGCGCAGAACTGCGGCTCAAACGGGGGTTCAATTCGATCAGGCGGTAGTCGCCGCATTTGGGATGGTAAGCAAATTGCACATTGCATTCCCCGACCAATTTCAGGGCGGAGACCAATTTCAAGGCTGCCGCCCGCAGCTCAAAATAGCTGGTATCACTCAATGTCATCGGCGGCGTGACCACATAGCTGTCCCCCGTGTGGATGCCCATTGGGTCAATGTTTTCAGTGGCACAGACCACCAATTGATTGCCCGCAGCATCTGCCAAAACTTCAAACTCGATTTCTTGCCAGCCCCTGAGATCTTCTTCGAGCAGAAGTGGCGCGTTTAAAAGTGCTGCGGGGTTCAAACGATCTTTGAGGCCGGGATCTGCCCACAATGCCGCCAAGTTGGGATAAAAGACCGCGCCTTGGCCCCCCAAGGCAAAACTTTTGCGCTGCAGCAAGGGAAAGACGTCTGTTGCGTTTAATTCAGTATTAAAGGCCGAGAGATCCGACAAAACATAGGTCTTGGGAACTGGCAAACCCAGATTCTGACAAAATCTAAAAAACTTCAAGCGATCTTCACAGATCATCAGGGTCTCCAGAGCGGTGCCGAGCAGGGGCAAGCGCTTTAACAGCCCTGCTTGATCGAGTTCCAAGGCCAAATTGAGGGCCGATTGGCCGCCAAATCCCGCCAAAACCCCGATTGGGGTTTCACTTGCCAGAATAGTTTCTACCGAGGCGGGTGAGAGTGGCAGGGCAAACACGCGATCGGCAAAGACCCCCAGCGTCTGGGCACTGGCCAGATTCGAATTTAACAAAAGGGTGCGGAACCCCTTTTCTTTGAGCGCTTTGAGGGCCTGGGCCCCGGCATAGTCAAACTCCCCTGCTTGGCCAATTTGAATCGGCCCCGAGCCCAGCACCAAAACGGATTCAGGCATCGAGAACCTCGCTCAGAAAATCCTCAAGGATAAATGCCGTGTCTGTGGGGCCAGGGCAGCCCTCCGGGTGAAATTGCACCCCCCGCCAAGGAAATACACGGTGTTTCAGGCCTGCACAACTGCCATCGTGGAGATGTTCAAACCAAAGATGCCATTCCGGGGGCAAACTCTCCGAAACAAGCGCATAGCCATGATTCATGGCGGTGATATAACAGGCCCCACTCAAACGATCGCGGCAGGGATGATTGGCCCCCCGGTGGCCAAAAGGCAGGGGAGCGGTGCTTGCTCCCACCGCATGGCCGAGCAATTGTGCCCCCAGACAAATGCCCAAAACAGGGATCTGCGGATTGAGAGCGGCTTTTAAAATCGAAATTGTGGTTTCACACTCAGCGGGATTGCCTGGGCCATTTGAAAGCAACAGGCCCTGATGGGGCAAATCCCGCCAATCATAGTCCCAGGGAACCTGCCAAACACTTAAACCTGCCTGCAGCAGCAGGTCTAAAAGCTGTTTTTTGACGCCACAATCCACCAAGACCACTGTTTTTTCGCCACCCTTGTGCAAATACGGGGCCCGAATTGCGACCTGAGCGGGATGGGGCAAGGCGGGATTTTCAATCGGCGCTCCCGGCGCGGTGATCAGCGCGACTTCGCGCCTGGTTTGGGTGTCTTGGCGCAGCGCCAAAGTCAAACTGCGGGTGTCGACCCCCATCAGGGCCGGGATCTGGGCTGTGTGCAAAAGCTGGGCCAAAGTGACTTGGTTTGGGCGCTCTGGAGGCGGGCTATAGGCCCTGACCACCAGACCGGCGACTTGAATCCGGGGGGACTGCATCCGGGTCAAATCAGGCAGATAATTGCCCACTTGGGGAGAGGTAAACACCAGAATTTGCCCCTGATAAGACGGATCTGTTAGGGCTTCAAGATACCCCGTCAGCCCTGTATAAATGACAATTTCTGCACGAATATTGCGGGGATAAGCCCAAGAAAAGCCTGCAAATTGGGCATTTTTGGTATGTACTCCGACAGAATTTCGTGGCTGGGGTTTCATGTATTCTCAGTTTAACGCTTTATTACTATTTTATCTGGCGTATTTGAAGTTTCCTGATCAAGATCAATTTCAGACTGCAGATCCATCAAAGATAATTAAGGGATAATCAGCCATGCTGTAGATGAGGATCGTGTTTCCTCAAAGGAGCCGAGAAACGGGGGAATCAGGGAAGATGCAAACAGAAGTCGTACTTCTTCAGCGCCTGCATTTGGATCTGCTGCTCAGCCAATTACAGGCCGCTGGGTATCAGACCGTGGGCCCCGTGGTCAGGGATCAGGCCATTGTCTACGACCGCATTCAGAGTACAGCGGATCTGCCGATGGGTATCGGCGATATTCAAGGAAAAGGCTCTTACCGCTTGCGGTCCCGAGACGATGCAGCCTTGTTTGGCTATGTTGTGGGCCCCCAAGCTTGGAAAAAATACCTCTACCCACCCCGGCAATTGTTGATGAGAGCGGAACAAAACAGCCGTGGTTTGCAGATCACGGCCCCCGATCAGGAAGTGCCCAAATACGCCATGATTGGCGTGCGTGGCTGTGAACTCAAAGCGATTCAAATCCAAGACAGGGTCTTTCTCGAAGGCCCTTACAGCGATGATTTTTACCGGGAAAGACGGGAACAGATCTTTATTTTGGCTGTGAACTGCACCGAGCCCGGCAATACCTGCTTTTGTGTCTCGATGGAGGCAGGCCCAGCAGCCGGGCCCGGTTACGATCTGGCCATCACTGAAATGCTTGAAACCGCAGAGCCCTGTTATCTGGCCCGTGCCGGCAGCGCCAAAGGGGCTGAGCTGCTCAAACACTGCAACCCAAGCCATGCTCCAGCAACACTGCTGGAAAAAGAAAATGCGTTGTGGACAGCGGCGGCAGCACAGATGGGCCGCAGTTTGAATCCCGAACAGGCCAGCGCGGCCTTAAAAAGTGGGTATGAAAGCACCCATTGGAAAGACGTGGGAGAGCGCTGTCTGAGTTGCAGCAATTGCACCCTGGTTTGCCCCACCTGTTTTTGTTCGGGGGTTCAAGAAGTGACCGACTTGGCAGGCACAAGCAGTGAGCGCTGGCGTGAGTGGGACTCCTGTTTTTCATTGAATTTTACACTTACTGCGGGTCGGCCGATTCGCCAAAGCCCAGGCGCACGCTACCGACAGTGGATCAGCCACAAACTGGCCTTTTGGCAGGACCAATTTGACCAATCGGGCTGTGTCGGCTGTGGCCGCTGTATTACCTGGTGCCCGGTGGGAATCGATCTCACCTCAGAAATTGAAGCTTTGAACGCATTACAAACAAAAACATAAGGAGAACCCCCATGGAAATTAAAGAGGACGCGATCCGCAAACAACGCCATTTTAAAGATTTACCCACCCCCTATCTGCAGGCCCTGATTCGCTGCGCACACCTTCAGACCTTTGCCGCTCACGATTTTGTGTTTAAATTGGGCGGCAAAGCGGAAGCCTTTTACCTGATTCAATCGGGCACGGTGGCGATTGAAATGTTTTCTTCACAGCGGGGCAGTGTGCGGATCCAAACCCTGCATGAAGGGGATCTGCTGGGCTGGTCTTGGCTCTATCCCCCGTATAAATGGCATTTTGATGCCCAGGCCCTCGAAGAAAGCCAAATTCTGGTCTTTGATGCCAAAGCCTTTTTGGAGCAATGTGAAACAGACCATGAAATGGGGTATTTGATCCAACGCCGCTTTGGACAAATGATGGTAGAACGACTGCAGGCCACGCGATTACAATTATTGGATTTCTATGGAGATCAAAAATGAGCCCAGCGCTTTTGCCAGAGGTCTGGCGTATCAGCGATTTTCGCTGGGAAACCCCTCAGACCTTTAGCCTGAGTTGTGAAAAGCCTGAAGTGCAAACGCGTGTCCAGACGCTCAATCCGTTTCGGCCAGGGCAGTTTAATATGCTCTATGTCTTTGGGGTGGGAGAAGTGCCCATTTCAATCTCAGGCTCGCCCGAAAACACCTCGGCGCAAATCCACACCATTCGCAAAGTGGGAGCTGTGACCAACGCCTTGGCTGAACTCAAACCAGGGCAATCACTGGGCATTCGTGGGCCCTTTGGCTCCGCCTGGCCCTTACACAAAGCCAAAGGCAAAGATTTGGTGATTGTGGCCGGGGGGCTGGGTTTGGCCCCTGTTCGGCCTGTGATTTATGCCGCGCTGGCGATGCGCTCTGAAATCCGTTCGCTGACCTTGCTCTATGGTGCCCGACAACATGCAGAAATCCTCTATGCCGACGAATTGCTGTCCTGGCAGACAGGTGCAGAGATCGCCGTGCATATCACCCTCGATCAAGCCACACAGAGCTGGCAGGGCCGGGTAGGGGTGGTGACTTCGCTGATCCAAGCCCAAGACCTGGATGCCGATCGGACTTTGGCCCTGATCTGCGGCCCCGAAATTATGATGCGCTACAGTGCCCACACCTTCTTGGAAAAAGGCCTTAAGCCCGAACAGATCTATGTCTCTTTGGAGCGCAATATGCAATGTGCCGTGGGGTTCTGTGGCCACTGCCAATATGGCCCCCACTTTATTTGCAAAGACGGCCCTGTCTTTCGCTATGACAAGGTCCAATCTCTTTTGAATACCCGGGAGGTCTAAATGAAACCCAAATTGGCTGTTTGGAAATTTGCCTCCTGTGATGGCTGCCAGCTCAGTTTATTGGACTGTGAAGACGAATTGCTGATGGTGGCAGAGGCCCTTGAAATTGCCCATTTTCCAGAGG
Source organism: Candidatus Sericytochromatia bacterium (assembly GCA_018780035.1). Classification (GTDB taxonomy): domain Bacteria; phylum Cyanobacteriota; class Sericytochromatia; order UBA7694; family UBA7694. The sequence goes on along the minus strand of JADMKE010000003.1, from coordinate 24,538 downwards.
CCAGCCGGGCGGTGGTGGCGGGCCCCTATGACATTTCTCTGGTCGAGGGCTCCATCACCACCCCCCACGATTTGGAGCGGATCGAAGCCATTCGGGCCCAATCAACTTGGGTGATCAGCATTGGGGCCTGTGCCACCGCTGGGGGGATTCAGGCCCTGCGCAATTTTCAGGCTGTCGAAGATTTTATGCGCATGGTCTACGCCCGGCCCGAATACATTCAAACCCTCAGCCAATCCACGGCGATCTCCGAGCATATCAAAGTCGATTTTGAATTGCGGGGCTGCCCGATCAATAAAAACCAATTGCTGGAGCTGATCAACGCCCTCTTAAACCGGCGCAAGCCCCATTTGCCCAGCGAAAGTGTCTGTCATGAATGTAAACTCAGGGGCACGGTCTGTGTCATGGTCTCACAGGGAATCCCCTGTTTGGGCCCAGTGACCCACGCGGGCTGTGGCGCGATTTGCCCAGCCTACCAACGGGGCTGTTATGGCTGTTTTGGCCCCTCGGATTCCCCCCATCCGGCGGCATTGAGCCAAGCGTTTAAATCTTTGGGGGTCAGTGAAGCCGAATTGGTCCGATTATACCGGGGCTTTAATAGCAATGCCCCCGCCTTTCGAGAGGAGAGCCTGCAGCATGAGTGAGAAAAAACGCCGGATCATATCTGTGGACTACCTGGCCCGGGTCGAGGGGGAAGGGGCGCTGTATATCCAAATGAACGGCAGCACATTGGAAGAAGTCCAACTGAAAATTTTTGAGCCACCCCGCTTCTTCGAGGCCTTTTTGCGGGGCCGCGACTACCGCGAAGCGCCAGACATCACCTCGCGGATCTGCGGCATTTGCCCGATTGCCTACCAAATGGGGGCCGTGCAGGCCATGGAAGCGATTCTCGGACTTGAAGTCCCCGAACCTTTGCGCAGTTTGCGCAGGCTGATCTACTGCGGCGAGTGGATCGAAAGCCATGTTTTGCATATTTACATGTTACACGCCCCAGATTTTCTCGGTTTTCCAGATGCGGTGGCCCTGGCCAAAGTCGCGCCAGAAGCCGTCAAACGCGGTTTGCGTTTAAAAAAAATTGGCAATACCCTGATGACCCTTTTGGGTGGCCGGGAAATCCACCCGATCAATTTACAGGTGGGGGGCTTTTACCGCCTGCCCGAAAAAACAGAATTGCTTGCGCTGAAACCCGAATTGGAATGGGCGCGGGAAGCGGCAATAGAAACCCTGCGCTGGGTGGCAGGATTTGAATTCCCAGCCTTTGAGCGGGAATATGAATATGTGGCCCTCAAACACCCGAGCGAATACGCCATTCACGAAGGCCGCTTGGTCTCCAATTTGGGCCTGGATATTCCCATCTCTGAATACGAAAGACATTTTGAAGAAGAACACGTGGCCCGCTCGACGGCATTGCATTCCATCCACACTGGCCATGGGGCCTATTTTGTCGGGCCCATGGCACGGTACAACCTCAATTTTGAGCAACTCAGCCCCAGTGTCAAAGCCCTCGCCGAAGAAGTGGGGATTGCTGAACATTGCCACAACCCGTTTAAAAGCATTTTGGTGCGCAGCCTGGAAACCCTCTACGCACTGGAAGAAGCCCTGCGCCTGATTGAACTTTACCAAAAGCCCGATACGGCGTTTGTGTCTGGGCCTCTTAAAGCGGGAAAAGGCCATGGCTGTACCGAAGCCCCCAGGGGCATCTGTTATCACCGCTACGAGATTGATGCCAATGGGCTGATTCTTAATGCCAAAATTGTGCCGCCGACCTCGCAGAACCAGAAGACCATCGAAGCAGATTTGCGGCATTTATTGCCCTTGTATTTGGACAAAGCCGACCCCGAATTGCAACATCTCTGCGAACAGGCCATTCGCAATTACGACCCCTGCATCTCCTGCTCGACCCATTTCCTCAAATTGGAGGTGGCGCGCGCATGATCGTGGGGGTCCCCCGTGAAAGTCAGCGCGAAGAGGCCCGTGTGCCACTTTTGCCCGCTGAGGTCAACAAACTCAAGGCCCTGGGCTTAGCGGTGCAGATCGAAGCGGATCTGGCAGCAAGCCTGAAGATTCCCGACAGTGCCTATCTGGAGATGGGTGCCACGGTGTTAACAGACCGGCGGCAGATCTTGGCAGAATCGGATCTCATTTTGCGCCTCAATCCACCCCCACCCGAAGAAATGGCGGGAGTCTCCCCCAAGGCCCTGCATATTAGCTATTTGAATCCCTTTCAGAATCAGGCCCTTTTGCAAGTCTGCCTCGCCAACAAAATCAGGGCCCTGAGCATGGAGTGGATTCCCCGCATTAGCCGGGCCCAAGCCATGGATGCCCTGACCTCTCAAGCCAGTTTGGCAGGTTATGTGGCGGTTTTGTTGGCGGCAGAATATTTGCCCAGGGTCTTTCCCATGATGAGCACCCCAGCCGGAACCCTGCAACCAGCACGGGTCTTGGTGATTGGCGCAGGGGTTGCGGGCCTGCAGGCCATCGCCACAGCCCGGCGACTGGGGGCGCGGGTCGAGGGCTATGATCTGCGCCCGGAAGCCTCAGAGCAAATTTTGTCCCTGGGGGCGCGGGCCATTCAAATTGCCCTCTCCTCCACCGAGACCAATGCAGAAGGCTATGTCACAGCGGTCAGTTCAGAACAACTCAAAAGACAGGCCGAAGGTTTGGCCGAGGCTGTCTCCCACAGCGACGTGGTGATCACCAGCGCACAGGTTTTTGGCAAACCCGCGCCGCTGATTCTGACAGAGGCCCTGTTGGATCTGCTCAAACCGGGTTCGGTTGTGGTCGATGGGGCCGTGGACAGTGGCGGCAATGTGGAAGGGATCGTTGCTGATCAGCTGATCGAACGCAAAGGTGTGAAATTGATCGGCTACCGCAATTTGGCTGGCCGGGTGCCCCACGACGCCAGTCGGATGTATTCCGCCAATCTGTATTTTTTGCTCAAAGAATTGGCAGATAGCCAAGCGCAAGCAGAAACAAAAACATGGGTTTTGGATCCCCACAACGAAATCTACACGGCCGCTTTGCTGACCTCTCACGGCGAATGGCAACAGGCCAAACTCAAAAATTTTTGGCAAGGGAGGCTGGGCTGATGGAACTGCTGTTGATCCTCATTCTCTCCGCTTTTTTGGGCTTTGAACTCATTGCCCGTGTGCCTTCACAATTGCACACCCCCCTGATGTCGGGCTCCAACGCCATTTCAGGGATCACGGTGGTGGGGGCGATCTTGGCTGCGGGTTCGGGGCATTCCCTCTGGGGGACCCTCTTGGGCACGGCTGCGGTGATCTTTGCCACGGTCAACGTGGTCGGGGGCTATGTGGTCACCGACCGCATGTTAAACATGTTTGAGAAAAAATCCGATTCTGCGGGACCGCCCTCATGAGTGTGCTTGGCTTGAGTCTACCTTTCTTGAATGCCCAGAATCTGAACCTGAATCTGAACCTGGATCTGAATCTGGCCCGCGAGTTTTTATATGTTTTTTCTGCAGTGGCCTTTGTCTTGGGGATAAAATTGCTGGGCAAACAAACCTCTGCCCGCCAAGGCAATTTGCTCTCTGCGGGGGGAATGTTATTGGCCATTTTGGCCACGCTGTTGAGCACGGGCCTGCATTTTCAGTGGATCTTATTGGGGCTGTTGATCGGCACCGCCCTGGGGGTGGTTTTGGCCCTGCGGGTGCCGATGACGGGGATGCCCGAAATGGTGGCCCTGTTAAATGGTTTGGGGGGCTTGGCCTCTGTTTTGGTGGCCCTGGCAGAGACCCTGATTCGCCCGGCGCTCGGCGTTTTATCCAGTGGAGCGGGTTATCTCTCGGTTTTGATTGGCGGTATCACCTTCAGTGGTAGCCTGATCGCCTGGGCCAAACTCTCGGAAAAACTCAGCGGCAAACCCCTGCGCTTTCGCGGCCAGGGCCTGATCAATCTCCTGCTTTTTTGTCTGAGCTTGGGCTTGGGATTGCTCTACTTGGCTTTGCCCTCGCCCCCTTTTGCGCTTTTGCTGATCGCAGGGGGCTTGGCCCTGCTCTTGGGGGTTTTGGCTGTTTTGCCGATTGGCGGAGGCGACATGCCCGTGGTGATTTCCCTGCTCAATGCCTTTTCTGGGCTGGCAGCCTGTGCCGTGGGTTTTGTTTTGCTCAACAAGGTCTTAATTGTCACGGGCTGTTTGGTGGGGGCCAGTGGTTTGATCCTGACCCAGATCATGTGTAAATCCATGAACCGCAGCTTGGCCCAGGTGCTCTTTGGCCATTTTGGCGCCAGTGCTGCCGCAGCGGGTGCCACAGGGCCCGCCCTGCACGCCCATCCCCTGACCGGCGAAGAGGCCTTTTACCTGCTGGAGAGCGCAGAAACTGTGATGTTTATCCCCGGTTATGGCATGGCTGTGGCCCAGGCCCAACACGCCGTGTTTGAATTGGCCGAACTTTTAAACAAACGCGGCACAGAGGTCTTTTACGCGGTTCACCCGGTAGCAGGACGCATGCCCGGCCATATGAATGTGCTGTTGGCAGAGGCCAATGTCCCTTATGAACAATTGCTCGAATTGGAAGAGGCCAATACCCGGCTGCCCCGTGTTGATGTCTGTTTGGTAATTGGCGCCAACGATATCGTCAATCCTTCAGCCCACAGCGATCCCCACAGCCCGATTTACGGCATGCCGATCTTGGATGCCGAAAAAGCGCACAATGTGATCATTCTCAAACGCTCGATGGGCCAAGGGTTTGCGGGCATCGACAATCCGCTCTTCTTTTTAAACAACAGCCGCATGCTCTTTGGCGACGCCCGAGAATCCCTGCAAACCCTGATTCGGGAGTTCAAAACATGTTAAAACCGCTTTTGGTCCTCGGCATTGGCAATGGCTTTCGCAAAGACGACGGCCTGGGCCCAGCCATCATCAAACTGCTGCAAAGGTCAGACTTGCAGGGAGTCGAACTGCAGACCCAAAGTGGCGAAGGCAGTTCGTTGATGGCGGCTTGGCAAGGGCATGAGCAGGTTGTGCTGGTAGACGCGGTCTGTTCTGGCGCGCTGCCTGGCACGGTCTTTGAGCTGGAGGCCTCAGAACAGGTCATTCCCTCACGTTTTTTTCACTATTCCACCCATGCCTTCAGTGTGGCCGAAGCGATTGAAATGGCCAAGGCCTTGGGGGAATTGCCCCAAGCCCTAACGCTGTTTGGCATCGAAGGAGCCGACTTTGGCTCAGGCACAGGGCTTTCCCCGATTGTCACTGCTGCCCTGCCAGAATTATTGTTGCGAATCCACAACCGCTACCCCGCCTATTTTCAAATATTTCAAGGAGAAATACCCCATGCATGAATTTTCGCTTTTGGCCAATTTGCTCAGAAAAATTGAAGACACCGCGCAACGCGAAAATGCCAGCCGTGTGGTCAGTGTTTCGGTCAAAATTGGGGCTTTGGCACATATTTCAGGCTCCCATTTTCGCGAACACTTTGAACATGCCGTCAGGGGCACCCGCTGCGAGGGTGCAGAATTAATCATCGAAGAGGACAGCGATCCAAACGCCCCCGATGCCCAATCAATCCTGTTAATTCGCATTGAAGTTGAAGACGAAGATTAAACCGACAGAGAACATCAAGAGAGCATGGAGAGTTAGATATGAACAGCTTTATTAAACCCTTTTCAAAGATTTGCATTGAAGATATAGAAGAGGTTGGTGGCAAAAATGCCTCCCTCGGTGAGATGGTTCAACATTTATCACGTCAGGGCATCCGGGTGCCCGATGGATTTGCCACCACCTCACAGGCCTATTGGCATTTTTTAAACCAAAATGGACTGTTTGATCCCCTGAAAGTCTTGTTACAGACCCTCGATCGGAGCCAATTCAGCAATTTACATGCTGTGGGCAGCCAAGCCCGTTCAATGATCTTACACGCGGTTCTGCCCGAAGATCTCAAGGCAGAAATTCTCTCTGCGTATGTCCAGCTCAGTATCGAATCTGGTGGCAGATTGGAGGTGGCGGTGCGTTCCTCTGCCACCGCTGAAGACTTGCCCGAGGCCAGTTTTGCCGGCCAACAGGAATCGTATTTAAATATCCGCAATGAACAAGAACTGTTTGAAGCCTGTCTCAATTGTTATGCGTCGCTGTTTACCGATCGGGCGATCAAATACCGCGAAGACAATGGCTTTGACCATATGAAGGTGGCCCTCTCGCTGGGGGTCCAAAAAATGGTGCGCTCCGACAAAGCCTGTGCGGGGGTCTGTTTTACCCTCGATCCCGAAACGGGTTTTGAAAATATAATTTTGATCACGGGCGCTTGGGGCCTCGGTGAAAATGTCGTGCAGGGCAACGTCAACCCCGATGAATTTTATGTCTTTAAACCCGCGCTAAAGCAGGGTAAAAACGCCATGATCAGTAAAAAACTGGGGTCAAAGAACCAAACCCTGGTCTATGCCGAAGACGCCCCCCACAGCCACCGTCACAGTGTGGGGGTGAGCCACACCATCGTCAATCTCACCACACCCGAACATTTACAAGCCAAATGGGTGCTCAGCCCTGCTGAAGTGATTCAATTGGCCCAGTGGTGCCAAAAGATTGAAGACCATTACCAAAAGCCGATGGACATTGAATGGGCCAAAGACGGTCTGAGCGGGGAGTTGTTTATTGTCCAGGCCCGGCCCGAAACCGTTCACAGTGGGCACCGCCAAGCCTATCGCTACCACAGTTACACACTTAAAAGCAAAAGTTCAGTTTTGGTCACGGGCAAAAACATCGGCGATCGCATTGCCTCGGGGCGCGCACGGGTGCTCAAATCGCCCGATGAAATCGACAAAATTCAAACAGGGGATGTGCTGATCACCGAAATTACCAACCCCGACTGGGACCCGATCTTAAAAAAAGTGGCGGCGATCGTGACCGACAAAGGCGGTCGCACCAGTCATGCCGCGATTGTGGCCCGCGAAACCGGCGCTGTGGCCGTGGTCGGCACCGGCAATGGCACACGCAAAATCCGCGATGGCCAGACGGTGACCGTTTCGTGTATCGATGGCACGGTGGGCCAGGTCTACGAAGGCCTGCTGGACTGGGAGGAACAGGTGATCGACACCGCAGGCGTGCAATTGCCAGAAAAAACCGATGTGATGTTAATTTTGGCAGACCCCGAACAGGCGTTTAAATTGGCCTTTTTGCCCAATCGCGGCGTGGGGCTGATGCGCTTGGAATTTGTGATCAACAACAGCATTCAAATTCACCCCATGGCCCTGGTCAATTACCCCAATTTGGCAGACGCAGAAGCCAAAGCACAAATTGAAAAGCTGACGGCAGACTACCCCAATAAAAGTGCGTATTTTGTCGAAAAACTCTCGGAGGCGGTGGCCACGATTGCAGCAGCCTTTTACCCCCACGATGTAATTGTGCGTATGAGCGATTTTAAATCCAATGAATACGCCAATTTGATTGGGGGTCGGGAGTTTGAACCCCACGAAGAAAATCCCATGATTGGCTTTCGCGGTGCCTCTCGCTATTACCACCCCCGCTACCGGGCGGGCTTTGCCTTGGAGTGTGAGGCCATGAAACGGGTCCGTGAGGAAATGGGGCTGACGAATGTCAAGCTGATGATCCCCTTCTGCCGCACCCTCGAAGAGGGCCGCCGGGTGCTCTTGACCATGGAGGCCTGTGGGCTTAAACGGGGCGAAAATGGCCTGGAGATCTATGTGATGTGTGAAATTCCCAGCAATGTGATTCTGGCGGAAGAATTTGCAGAGATTTTTGATGGTTTTTCGATTGGCTCCAATGACCTGACCCAACTCACTTTGGGCGTGGACCGCGATTCAGAGATCATGATGGACTCTTTTTCGGAATTAAACCCCGCCGTGACAAAAATGATTTCTCAGGCCATTGCCACAGCGAACGCAAAAGGGACTAAAATAGGGCTGTGTGGGCAAGCGCCCAGTGATCACCCTGATTTTGCCGCCTTTTTGGTCAAAGCGGGAATCAACAGTATCTCGTTTAATCCCGATGCCCTCTTAAAAGGCATTCAGAATATTTGCAAAGCGGAAGAAGAATGCAAACAAGATCGATCCGCCTCCGCGTCCAGGGATGCGTCCAAGGTGTAGGCTTTCGGCCTTTTGTCTACAATCTGGCCCTGCAAAAGGGCTTAAACGGCTATGTCTTCAATTCCCCCCAGGGGGTTGAGATCTGCGCCGAAGGGCCCGCCCACACGGTCGCGGCCTTTTTGCAGGCACTCCAGAGTGAAAAACCCGCTTTGGTGACTTACCAGAATTTTGACCTGGAAGAGTTGCCTGCTCAGGATTGGCAGGGCTTTGAGATTCGCCCGAGTGTCTTAACTGGGGACTGCCAAGCCGTGGTGCTGCCAGATTTGGCCATTTGCCCAGCCTGCAGCGCCGATATGGACGACCCCCAGAATCGGCGCTTTGGCTATGCCTTTACCAATTGCACAAATTGTGGCCCCCGCTATTCGATCATTGCGGGTTTGCCTTACGATCGGCCCAAGACCAGCATGGCAGCCTTTGAGATGTGCCCGGCCTGTTTAAGTGAATACCGTGATCCCCGCGATCGCCGCTTTCATGCCCAGCCCAACGCCTGTGGCGATTGTGGCCCCGAATTGGTCTTTTTTGAATCCACCTTATTTGAATCCACGCTAAGTGAGCACAGCCGCCCAAGTGAATTTAAGGCCCCGCCCCTCAGCGGCCAGGCGGCTTTGCAAGCAGCCATTCAAGCGCTTAAACAGGGGAAAATCCTGGCACTCAAAGGCCTCGGGGGCTATCAGTTGGTCTGTGATGCCAGCGCTCAGGCCACGGTCTTGGAGCTGCGCAGGCGCAAAAATCGCCCAGACAAACCGTTGGCGCTGATGCTGCCCGATTTGCAAAGTATCCAAGCGCTGTGTTTTCTTTCCGAGGCCGAAGCGGATATGCTGCAATCTCCCGCCGCCCCGATATTACTTCTGCGCCGCAAAGCGGGTGGGCCATTGGCCGATGCGATCACCCAGCCGGGCAATTCCCTTTTGGGCGTGATGTTGCCCACCACCCCTTTGCACCGGCTGTTAACCCAGGCCCTCATGCGCCCGTTGGTGGCCACCAGTGGCAATCGCTCACAAGAGCCTTTGGTTTGGCGCGATCCCGAGGCCCCTGAGCGCTTGGGCAGCATTGCCGATGTTTTTTTGAGCCACAATCGCGACATTCTCAGGCCCGTTGACGATTCCGTTTTGCGCTTTTATGCCGGCAAGCCCGTTGTCTTGCGCCGGGCACGCGGCTTTGCCCCGCTGCCGATTCCGCTTGCACAGCCCCCTGAGCACGACCTCGTGGCTGTGGGCGGGCATTTAAAAAACAGCTTGGCCTTTGCCCAAGCGGGCCGACCCCAGGCCTTGCTCAGTCCCCATCTGGGGGATCTGGATCAGGATTTGAGTATCGCGCTGTTTGAATCCAGCCTGGCCCATTTTCAAGCCCTTTACCAATGGGCTCCCCAAGCCGTGGCCCGAGACAGCCATCCGGATTATTATTCAAGTGTGGCTGCAGAAAAAATGGGCATTCGGGTTTGGCCTGTGCAACACCACCACGCCCATGTCTTGGCCTGTATGGCAGAGCACCAATTGCAGGGCCCGGTCTTGGGCTTCGCTTGGGATGGCCTGGGGCTGGGTGACGACGGCCAGCTCTGGGGTGGAGAGGCTTTGGAAATCTCCCCCGGAGGCCGTTATTTGCGCCGAGGCAGCATTGAACCCCTGCGCTTCGCAGGGGGAGAAAGTGCCCTGCGCAAACCGGCTTATCAGGCCCATGGCTGGCTCTGGCAAAAATGGGCTGAAACACTGGATGAAACACTGGATGAAACATTTTGGCAAAGTGACTTGGCCCCGTTAAACGCGCTGACTTCGCAAGAAAAAAAGCTCTTAAACCAAGCCCTCAAACAAGATCTCAATTGCCTGCAGACCTCCAGTGTGGGCCGGCTCTTTGATGCCGTGGCGTCGCTGTTGGATCTCTGCCATTTCAGCAGTTTTGAAGGCCAAGCCGCCATGGCTTTGGAGTATTTGGCTGAAAAAGTCCACCCCACCCCAGGGGTTGACTATGCCCTGCGCGAAAAAGGGGGCCTGTTCTACTTTCCCACGTCGGACTTGCTCACAGATCTGCTTCAGGCCCTTGCAGAACAAAGGCCCAAGGCCCAGATCGCCTACCAATTCCACTGGAGTTTGGCCCAGGCCCTGGTAAAAATGGCGATCCAGTTTGAGATCCCAGAGATTGTGCTCACGGGGGGCTGTTTTCAAAATGCCCTCTTGCATCAACTCTGCCGCGAAGGCCTTCAAACAGCTGGGTTTAAGGTCTATTGGCCCCAGCTTGTGCCCCCCAACGATGGCGGGCTGGCCCTTGGTCAACTCTATTCCCTGCTTTTATCCAAATCAAAGGAGCGCACATGTGTTTAGCCCTGCCCGGTGAAATTATCGCAATCATCGACCCCGATGACCTGCTGCTCCCGGCCAAAGTGAGTTTTGGCGGAATCATCAAAGAGATCAGTTTGGCCTATGTGCCCGAGGCCCAAGTGGGGGACTATGTGCTTGTGCATGTGGGTTTTGCGCTTTCGCTTTTGGACCCCGAAGCAGCGGAAAAGGTCTTGGCGGATTTGCAGACCCTGATCCAAATTGAAAAAGAGCTGAAGCCATGAAATATTTAGACGAATACCGCGATCCGGCTGGGGTTCGGGCCTTGGCTGAACAGATCGCCAAAACGGTGACCCGCCCCTGGACCTTGATGGAGGTCTGTGGTGGGCAGACCCATGCAATCGTCAAATATGGACTCGATCAACTGCTGCCCCCAGGGGTTGAATTGTTACACGGGCCTGGCTGCCCGGTCTGTGTGACGCCGCTGGAAATGCTCGATCGGGCACATCAGATCGCAGCCCAAGCTGGGGTCCTATTTTGCACCTTTGGGGATATGCTGCGGGTGCCCGGCAGCAGGCAGGATCTGCGCAGCCTCAAAGCCCAAGGGGCAGATATTCGCATGGTTTATTCCCCGCTGGATGCCCTGGCTTTGGCCCGCAACAACCCCCAGCGCGAAGTGGTGTTTTTTGCCGTGGGCTTTGAAACCACCGCCCCGGCCAATGCCATGGCGGTGTATCAAGCGGAGCGCGAAGGCCTGACCAATTTTTCGCTCTTGGTTTCTCATGTGCTTGTGCCCCCCGCTTTGGAAGCCCTGTTGAGTGCGCCCAATTGCCAGGTGCAGGGATTTTTGGCCGCTGGCCATGTTTGCACAGTGATGGGTCTGCAGGCCTACGGCCCGCTGGCAGAGAAATACCGAGTCCCGATTGTGGTCACTGGTTTTGAGCCTGTCGATCTGCTCAAAGGCGTCTGGGTCTGTTTGGAGCAACTCGAAAACGGCCAACACAGCGTCGCCAATGCCTACGACCGGGTGGTGAAATCAGAGGGCAATTTACAGGCCCAAGCCATGCTTAAACAGGTTTTTGAGGTGGTGCCCCGCAAATGGCGGGGACTGGGTGAATTGCCTGACAGTGGACTCAGTTTGAATCGCAACTATCGCCACTTTGACGCCACCCTGCGCTTTGGTTTGGAAGAGTTGCAAGTGCTTGAACCCGCAGAGTGCCTCAGCGGCGAAATTTTAAGCGGCCTAAAAAAGCCCTTGGAATGCCCGGCTTTTGGCACCCGCTGTACCCCAGAACGCCCACTTGGAGCAACCATGGTCTCGACGGAAGGGGCCTGTGCCGCCTATTACCAATACAGGAGAGTCACGCCATGACAGACCCCCCCGCATTTGAACTGAATTGCCCCCTGCCTTTTGAGCAGCCCGAACGCGTCCTGCTGGCCCATGGCGGCGGCGGGCGGCTGATGCAAAACCTGTTGCAGGACACCCTTTTCCCCGCTTTTGCCAACCCTTTTTTGGCCGCCGCACACGATGGCGCCCGTTTGGTGCTGGGCAATCAGGTGCTGGCCTTTAGCTGTGATTCCTATGTGGTCCATCCCCTGTTTTTTGCAGGTGGAGATATTGGTTCAATGGCGGTCTTTGGCACGGTCAACGATCTGGCCATGTGTGGGGCCAAACCGCTTTATTTAAGTGTCGGCCTGATTCTGGAAGAGGGGCTTGAAATGGCCGTTTTGCAGCGGGTGGTGGCCAGCATGGCTGAAGCAGCCAAGCGCTGTGGCGTCTTGTTGGTCACAGGGGATACCAAGGTGGTCGAAAAAGGCAAAGGCGATGGCCTGTTTATTCACACCGCTGGCATTGGCCTGATCGAGACAGCACTTGAAATTGGGCCCCAACAGGTCAAAGTCGGTGACGCCATTTTGATCAACGGGGAAATTGGGGCCCACGGCATGGCCGTGATGGCTGAACGGGAAGGTCTGGCCTTTGAAGGTCCGATTAAAAGTGATTGTGCTCCCCTCCATGAATTGGTCAGTGAACTTTTAACTGCAGGTTTTGAATTACACTGCCTGCGCGATCCCACACGGGGCGGCGTGGCCAGTGTGCTGAACGAAATCGCAGCCCAAGCAGAGCTGCAAATTGAGCTCAAAGCCGCTCAGATTCCGATTGACCCGGCTGTGGCAAGCGCCTGTGAAATTCTGGGATTTGACCCGCTTTATGTGGCCAATGAAGGCAAAATGCTGATCTTTTTGCCCCAAGCTCAAGCAGAAGCGGCTTTGGCGTGTCTGCGCAGCCATCCCTTGGGCAGGAACGCCGCCCAAATTGGCGTGGTTCAAACAGGTGCCCCCCGTGTGATCTTACACAATCCGTACGGCACGACACGGTTACTGGATTTGCTCAGCGGAGAACAATTGCCCCGGATTTGTTAGTCTCTCAAGTGCACTTTCGCTAACCAAAAACCAAGACAATCGCAAAATAACTCTGTTCTGGCTTGAATCGCAATCGATGATTATTTTATAATTTTATAAGAATATAAAGCTATAATGCTATAAAAATATAAGGGGGCTGAAGTATGACCACCAGCAAAACGATTCCTGTTTCACCAGAAATTCACAGGCTGATTCGACATGTGGCGATCAACTACGATGTTAAAATTCAAGAAGCCGCGGCCCGCATCATCCTGGCTGGCGCCAAAGCGCTGCAATTGGACCTGCCCAAAAGCAAAGTGACCTTAGACGATCCTTTTTGGCGGGTGGCTGAAACCTCTTCGGCCGAGATCCAAGCAGCCCGAAAAAACAAAACCGAGCCAAAAGCGCATCAGCAGAAAGAACCCAACAAACAGGCGAAGTCAAAAAACAAAAAAAAGCCGCAAAATGGCCCCAACAATGAGCCTCAAAGCGCAGGTCCTGTTGAAAAGCCAGCGAGTGCCAGCCCAATCGAACCCCCCAATCTCGCAATGCCCTAGCCCCATGCTCGAAAGAGGAAATATGTCAGAAAGCCCCATCCACCTTCGCGCCATTCAATCAGACGATGCTGAAGCCTATCGACACCTGCGTCTGGAAGGCCTGAAATTGTACCCCAAAGCTTTTAGTTCCGATTACGCAGATCAAGTTACCCGTCCGATGGATTTTTGGACCCAGCGCGTCTCATCCGCTTGCAACAGCCCCAATCAAATCATCTATCTGGCAGAGACCCCCGAAGGTCTCGTGGGCACGGCTGGGCTGGTACGGGGTGAATCACCCAAAGAGCGCCACAATGCCCTCTTGGTTGGCATTTATGTCAAAGCCGCTTACCAAGGACAGGGTCTGGCCGAAAAACTGATCACCGCCTGCCTTGAGTGGGGCAAAGTCCACGGCATTCAGATCGTTAAACTCGGCGTCGGGGCCTACAACACCGCCGCCATTCGCCTGTACCAACGTCTGGGCTTTGTTCAATATGGCAACGAGCCCAAAGCGCTGTGGGTAGACGGTGAATATCTCGATGAATGGCAAATGGCCAAAGAAATCATGTCTTGATCGTCCTGCTGGTTCTGTTATTGCTGATCGGGGTCAACGCCCTCTTTGTGGCCGCTGAATTTGCCTCCGTCAGTGTGCGTCAGCCCCGGATCCAGGCCCTGGCTGAAGAGGGCCATCCTTTGGCAAAACACTTTCTCAACATTTTGCAAAGCCCCCAGCGTTTTGACCAATATATTGCCGCCTGCCAGGTGGGGATTACCCTTTCCAGCTTGATTCTGGGGGCCTACGGCCAAAAGGCCCTGGCTCCTTGGCTCAAGGGCTTTTTACCTGCACAAATTGCCGAATATGGCGCAGCCAGTTTTGTCTTATTGGTTTTGACAGCTTTGCAGATGATCCTGGGTGAAATTTTACCCAAATCTCTGGCGCTGCGCTATCCGACCCCGCTTGCGCTGTATACCGTTTGGCCGATGCGCATTTCACTCTGGCTCTTGGCTCTGCCCTTGGCTGTCCTCAATGGCAGCGGCCATTTTATTTGTCGGCGGATCGGCCTGAGCCAAGAGAGCCATCAACACATCCATTCCCCTGCCGAAATCGACTATCTCTTGCGCGAAAGCCAAAAAGTGGGTGTGCTCGATAAAGGCATTTCTCGCCGTCTGCGCAAAGCCCTGCATTTGGGCAAACGCACAGTGCGCGAGCTAATGGTACCCCGCCAAGAAATCCAAATGCTGGATCTCAAGCTCAGCCCAGCACAAATGTTGGACTGGATGCATGAAATTCCCTTTGCCCGTCTGCCGGTCTGGCGTGAATCCCCCGAGCAGGTAATCGGCAGCATTTCGGTCAAACACTGTGTACAAATCTTTGCCCGCCAGGGCCAGATTACAGAAATAGAGCCGCTCTTGGAGCCCATATTGGCCATTCCCCGCGATCTCACAGTCGAAAGAGCCCTGCTCAAATTGCGAGAGCACAAAGCATCGATGGCCCTGGTGGTCGACGAACACGGGGGGGTATCAGGCCTCTTGACGCTGCAAGATATCCTGGGGGAATTAACTGGCAATTTAAACGACGAATTTAAACCCCTGCGCAGCCTCTGCATCCCTTTGGGAGCGGGTCGCTACCAAATTCCAGGCCGCATGCGTCTCGAAGGACTCAAAGATCAGATCGGCATTCGCTGGATTTCAGAGCACACCACAACAGTCAGCGGATTTTTAATCGAACAATTCCCAACCCTGCCCACGCCAGGGGATCGTTGGTCGGATACCCATGGAGAAATACAAATCGAAGCAATGGCTGGCCCCATTATCTTAACCGTGCTCTATACCCCCCATCCAGCAGAGGGCCAAAGCGATGTTTGAAACCGTGCTTTTACCGGCCTTTCTGATTCTGCTCTTGTTGTTTTTAAACGCTTTGTTTGTGGCCGCCGAATTTGCCATTGTGATGACTTCAACGCTGGAATTACAGCAATTGGCAACAGCAAAACAGAGCGGGATTCTGCAAAAATTAATCGAGACCAAAACCTCCACCCAGGCCCAAGATGCGTATATCGCCACGGCCCAATTGGGGATCACCCTCGCCAGCCTGGGACTTGGCATGTATGGCGAATATGTCTTGGCAGAAGGCCTCTTGCATTTCTTTGCCGAAGTGGGGTTTTTGCAGATCTTGGCCAGCCACAGCGTGGCAGGTATTCTGGCCGTTGCTGGGCTGACGTATTTCCATGTTGTCTTGGGCGAAATGGTGCCCAAAACCCTGGCCTTGCAAAGGGCTGGCCAAACGGCTCTGCGGGTGGCACCCGTGATGTTCTTGTTTAAACGGCTGATGTTTCCCCTGGTCTATTTGCTCAATCAAATCGGGAATTTTTTACTCAAAATGCTGAAACTGGAAGGGTCGCCTGAATCAGAGAACCAGACCACCCTCGATGATTTCCACTATATCGTCGAAGAGAGCGAAAACGCAGGCCTGCTCAGCGAAGAAACCGCAGATATTTTGCAAGATCTGTTGGCCTTTAGCGACCTCAAAGCCCGAGATATTATGATCCCACGGGTTCAGACCCAGGGTCTGGCCTTAAATGCCAGCCCGGATAAAATCCGCGCGGTTTTGTCTGATCGGATTCACAGCCGCTATCCGGTCTACGGCGAAAACCTGGACGAAATTGTCGGATTTGTACATGTGCGCGATCTCTTAATTTTGCTTACGCAGACCGCGCCGGAATCCCATCTGCACGATCTGAACAAACACCCTGAAGTGATTCGCAGCCTGCCCTTTGTGTCTGCATCGGCCCCCTTGGAAATCGTCTTACAGGTTTTGCAACAGGCCCATGTGCAAATGGCTGGGGTTTTGGATGAATACGGCGGCACCGCAGGGATTTTAACCCTGACAGATATCTGTGCCCAAATTCTGGACACCCCCAAGAACAAAACCACAGTTAAACCCGAGATCGAGGTGCAAGGGGAATTTCAGATCGAGGTCTCGGCAAACCTGCGTTTACACGCTCTGGAAGAATTTCTCGGAAAAGCGCTGGAACACCCAGAAGTAGAGACCATCGGAGGCCTGGTGCTGCTGCTATTGGGCCACGCCCCCCAAATCGGCGACCGGCTCCAATACGGCGACTTTGAAATTCAGGTCAGTGAGATCGAGGGCCGGGGCGTCAAACGCTGCCGGATTCAGGTTCAGGATCGCAATTGAGGATGGTGTAATTTGAGCCAATCGACGGTGTCGTTGATCGTGTCTTGGCCAAAGCGGTTCTGAAAACCCAGGTCTTGGGCCGCATAACGCGAGCGCACATCCCAGTATTTGCCCGCCATTTCGACAACCACCGGATCGGGCAGCGGGCTCTCGTGCAGGCCAGCAACCTTGCTCAGGCCGCTGGCCGTGCGGGCAATGGCCAGGGCCAGTGGCGCGGGCAATTGGGGCGGCACAGGCCCCACCCCTGACGCCTTTTCGACCATGCGAAAAAAACTGTCGATGCTGCAGGCCACACCACTGAGGTGGTAAACCGGCTGGGGACTGTCGTGTTGCATGGCGCGAATCAAAGCGGCTGCCGCATCGCGGATGTCGATAAAATGCATGCCCCCGCGAATGAGAAAAGGCAGGCGTTTGCGCAGATAGCGAATAATATGGCCGGTGGAACGAAAGCGGTGGTCGCCCGGACCGAGCAATACCGGCGGGCGAATAATCACCAACTCCACGCCCAGTTCCTGGGCCAGTTTGCGCGCTTCGCGCTCGGCCTGCAATTTGGAATCGTAATAGGGCCAATCGCTGATCATGGTCTCACAAAAAGGCGAATGTTCATCGGCCCATTCCTGTTTGCTGTTAAACACACCCACCGTGCCCGAGGTCGAGACAAAGACCAAGCGGCATTTTTTTAAGGCTGCCAGTTTGACCATATTGAGCGTGCCCTGCACATTGGCGGCATAAAGCTCTTTTAGCGCCAAATCATCGCTGCGGCTGTGGCGCACAAGCGCGGCAAGGTGAAAGATGCCATCCAAAGCCGGAAGGCTGTCTTGCCAAGCAGAGAGGTCGTTTAACCCCCCTGTGACGACCTGAGCCGCCTGCAGACTTTTGCCCCAATCGCGCTTTTTCCAGGTTTGTGGATCGCGCACCAGCGGCAAAAAGGCCAACTGCTGTTCGGCCAATTGTTCAATCACATGGCGACCGAGAAAGCCCGTGGCGCCGGTGATTAGATAATGCGAAGGGTGTGTACTCATGAGGCGGTTTTGACCCGGTTTAAGGCCTCATGCCAGCCACAGGCCAGGGCAAAGGCCCGGATATCTTCCCAGTTTTCGCCGGGCACCAGCCGTTGCCCCGCTGGATCGGGCTTCATCAAAGCGCGTTCGCAGAGCTCTTTGAGCACCTCTTCGGCCACGGGCAGAAAAATCTCAGGGGATGCGGCGACAATGGCCTCGGCCTTGATCGGCAAGTGGCCTTGCTGGCGGGCGAGATCGACAATGCGGGTATAGTCGCGGGTCATGGATTCAAACAGGGCATGTAAAAGCCGCATTAAGATCGCGTCTTCACGCGGGTTGCTTGGCGCCGCTTGTTTCCAAACCGGCAAATAGGCATTGTCTTGAGTATGCCGGGTAAAAACCGGATGCCCCGGCAACAAAGCCAAAACATCGGGGTAAAAATAGTGTTTCCAGTGGTAACGCATGGTGCGCTCGGTGATCCAATCCACCCGCTGCACATCTTGCAAGGGGCTTGCGATCACCTGACCGCCACGGGCTTGAATCGCTTTTTGCAGCCATTCCAAATCCACCCCTTCTACGGGATGTTGCTGCAAAAAGGCCTGCAGGTGCAAAGTCGAAACAGCGGTTTTGTCTTGCAACTCACCCACAATCGAGTGGCTGAGGGCGTGAATATCTGTCTCGCCATCCAAATTCAGGGGCGTGCCACAGCTCAAATGCACCTGGCCCAAGCGAATTTTTCCTGCGGCCAAACGGCCTGTCCACCTGAGAAAGGTGCGCATTTTCATGCGCTCTTTGGCACCGCCTTGCAATTCCTGTAAAAAAGGCCGCGCTTCGGGCACGAGATCGTAGCTAATCGCAATCGGCAAAAGCGTACAGCTCACACCCGTTTGCTGCAAGGCCCGCAGAATGCCACGTTTGGGCGCCAAAAACTGGCGCGAGCGGCTGCGGGTGCCTTCGATAAAGAATTCCAAGGTCTCGTTCTGAGAGACCAGGGTTTGAATCCGCTCTGTCAATTCGGGATCAGCTTTGCCTGTGCCCCTGCGGATATAAAAGGCGTGGGTCTTTTGCAAAAACCAGCCCAGCAGCGGCAATTTGCCAAAGTCGCTGGCAGCGGCAATGCGGGGAATGGCAATATTTAACTCGGGATGGGCAAAGACCAAATAAGAGCAGAGCACAAAGTCCATATAACTGCGGTGGCTGGGCACCAGAATCAAAAGGCTCTCAGCAGGAACCTGGCTGAGTGCCTTTTCAAAGCTCTCGCGGTCAAAGGTAATCCGATCGTTGCTGCGGCGCAGGCCTTTGCGCACGACATAGGCAGCGGTGCGAATCGCCCAATTGCCACGGGGCTGTTGCTGGGCCCAGGCCAAATCGCCTTTGGGGTAGCGATGATCCGCCCCACCCAGCAGGGTTTCTGAAGGTTTGGCGCGCATCAGATGGGTGTGCACGCCTTTGCAGACCCGCTCAATATAGAGACGGGCATCAAAACCGGTCAAAGCCATGGGTGTGGCCGATTCAAAGCGAAAGGTATTGTGGGTAAAATAGGGAAAAGCATCGTTGAGATACTGAATTTTTTCGACCACTTTTTGAATTTGGCGCTTTTGCCGGGTCTTGCCCTGCAGGCCAAACCAGGCGCTGGCAACCATCGTCGGCAATTTATGCTGCAGCCAATCTTGAATGGCGATTGAGCCACCGTTGCTGATCGCTTTGAGCCCCGGCCAGCCCTGCACAGGGTGGCGGCGGAAATAGTTTTCGATGCCCGCCAGGCAGGTGTCGATCCGGCAGCCCTGGTCCACGCCCGAGACCACGTGTTGCACGAGTGCGGGAGTGCCGGTGGGCTGAAAAGCGGTCTCAATAATGCGGTGGGAGACCACATCACAGGGCACAATGTCCAAAACCGTTTCTTCTTGGGCCACGACACATTTGAGCATGCCCGCGCCAATCAGGCCGACAAAACCCGCAAAAGCGGCATAGCTGTCGATCCAGCCGGGCCGGGGGTATTGCCAACTGGCAGAAATAATACTGGGCCTAACAATCGCCAGGGGAATCTCCCCTTTGCGCTCGGTTAACAGGTGCTCACTCAGGCATTTGGTGAGGGTATAGGTATTGGGGTAGCCCAATTTTTGCAAGAGGGCCTTTTCTTCGAGCGAGCCGTCCATAATGCCTTTAAACAGCAGTTCGGCCGGTTCAGGCAAGGGCACCAGCGCTTCGGGAATCGGGGTGAGATCATTGCCTGAGTGGGGCGAGACATAAGCGGTGGAAACATCAACAAAGCGCTGCAATTTGCGACAGCCGCGCACCACCTCTAACAGGTTTAAGGCACTGACAATATTGGCCTCGGCGGCCTCTTTGACAGGCAGGTCAAAGGCCACCGAAGCGGCGCAGTGAATCACATGGGTCAACTCAGTTTGCAATTCCTGTTGCGTGGCGGGATCGAGCTTCCATTCGGTCAAATCACCCGAAAGCACCTTGACCCGGCTCTCCCAGCCCGCAGGCAGGGCACTGAAACATTCAGAGGCGACCACCTCTTCGCGAAAACGCACCTCTGCGGCCTGGTTTTTTTTGGCCCGAATCAAGACGTAGATCTGTTCAAGCTTGAGACTTTCAGCCCGGCGCGAGAGCTCTTCGAGCACCACCTTGCCAACAAAGCCTGTCACCCCCGTCAGCAAGACCCGGTATCCGGGTTGGTCTGCGCTCATACAGTGCCCCCGGCTTTGGGTGCCAATTCTGCCACGGGATAGAGATTGCCGACCCCAAAGACGTTTTGGGGATCGACCGCCTCTTTGACCAGGGCATTCCATTTGAGCAGGGTCTCACTCATGATCTCGGGCAAAAAATGCTGACGCAATTTGCCAATGCCATGGTGGTGAGAAAGCGAGCCGCCACAGCTGAGAATCTCTTCGCGGGCCGCGTCTTCGATCACTTTGAAGGTCTGGGTGGGGTTTTCAACCCCTTTGTAAGAGACGCCCAGGTAAAAATAGACACAGGCGCCGGTATCGTAGATCTGGGTCACGCGGGCCGTGACAAAGGGTTTGCCCGGCAGTTTTAAGGCCTGGTGCTCTTTGTTGATCCGGGCCTTGACCTTTTCACAGAGATCCAGCAATTGGCTCCAAGGCACAGAGGTTTCAAAGGACTCCCCGAGAAGATAGTGTTTCATAATCCAATCGCGCAAATAGGCGATGCCAAAGGTCAATTCGTAGCCTTTGTGGCCATTTTCGGCCCCGGCTTTCATGCCGCCATGTTGGTTGGCTATTTTGTAAACGCGCCGCTCTTGCTCAGCCACTTCATCGGCCCGGCCTTCGAAGACCAGGGTGCAGGCCACCATTTTGAGCGGGTCAAAGCCTTTGAGCTGGGTCACAATCATCTTTTCAAGCTTTTTCTTGAGCACACGCATACCTGTGCTGGCGGGTTTGAGTGCCATCGAAAATTGAAACTGGACATTGTCGACCAAACGCACGCTGGCAGGCGGCTTTCCCGCTTTGGCCAATTCGTACATAAAAGCCGTGCCCTCTTCGAAACTGGGAAAGAGGATCGAGCCATAGCGGCGGGCTTCGGGCAATTCAAAGAGTTTGACCACCGCTGAGGTAATAATCCCCAAATTGCCCTCAGAGCCAAAGATCCACTGGCGGGGGTCGGTGCC
The DNA here is from genome assembly GCA_018780035.1 of Candidatus Sericytochromatia bacterium. GTDB lineage: Bacteria > Cyanobacteriota > Sericytochromatia > UBA7694 > UBA7694. Next base: position 3,450 of record JADMKE010000003.1, on the reverse strand, counting down.
AACAGATTCCCGCGGGGCCACGCCTGAGCGGCGCAGTTCACCGGAGGTGGTGACCACATGCACGTCGAGCACGATGTCTTCAATATTGCCGTATTTGTTCTTCTTCATGCCGCTGGCGTTGGTGGCAATCCAGCCGCCGAGGGTCGAAAATTCGATGCTGTCGGGTTCGTGGCCCATGGTAAAGCCATAGCTCTCCAATTGTTTGGCCAAATGGCGGCCCACCGCGCCCGCTTGAATGCAGGCCATGCGGTTGACGGGGTCGATCCAGAGAATCCGGTTCATGCCCTGCATGTCAACCGAGACAATCACCCGCTCTTCGTTGCTGGGGCAGACCAGGGCTTCGGTGACACTGGTGCCACCGCCATAGGGAATGAGGACCACATTGTGTTTGAGGGCAGCAGCCACCAAGGCTGTGATCTGCTCCTCTTCGTTCGGAAACACCACCAAATCTGGGATGCGGGGCAACATGCCATAATTGACCTGGTACATTTCTTCTTGGGTGTGACCGTGGCCATGGCGCAGGCGAATCGCGCCCTCTGCGGTGATTTGTTCGGGCTTTAAGAACTGGGCAATGGCCTCAGCAAAGCCCGCATTTTGGCGGGCCGCTGGAAATTCGCGCGTGCCTGCCGAGCGGTGGATGTCATCGCGGCTGATCTCCACCTTCATCATTTCGCCAATCCAGGGCACCAGCGAGGGCAGTTCCAAACCACTGAGGGTGTAACGTCCCCCCGTAAAAGTGGCATGGCCGCGCTCATTGATCGTAAACCCGGAATCTTCGAAGCCCCATTCCCCAAGGCTCTCAATTTCATCTTTGCCAATCACCGGCGCCGGCGGAAAAATCCGGGTCGGTGCGCTACCGGGCATCAAGCGCTCTAAAGCACTGCCATAGCGACTATTTGCTGAGTCATTCTTCTGATTATCCATCACCAACAACCTTATACCATCTGATTATTCACTGATTATTTTTGCAAATAATTTAAAACAAATTCAAACAAAATCATCGCAAAAATTTAATTTATTCTTAACCTATTTTCCCTGATTCGGGCACAGCAGGTCAAGCGCTGTTCACAGAACTTTACAAGAGCGCTCCCCTTGACGGGAGTGTCAATCTAGCGAATGTTCTTAGGCATCAGGGCAGGCCCGAAATTCCTGCGCCAATTCTCGAAAAATGGCTTCCCAGCTGTGGAGGCCACCCAAGGCAGCGCTATCACAGGGCGGTCTCAAAAGGGCAGCTTTCTGGATCCTGCCCCCCGGCAGGAATGGCCCAGTTAAAATGCCCATTTGGAAAAAAGACCCGTTTGAGATCCGCCGCCTGGAGCGGGCCAAAATGCCCCGGAAAAAATTCGCGCAGGCCTTCGTGTTCAAGCAAATGCCAGATTTGCCACATGGTTTGGGGCCGCTCTTCGTGGAAAAAATGCACACGGGGCGTGCTGTTTTGAAAGACGCCTCCCCGGAACAAATCACCCACCACTGCCTGTTTTTTTTCGTCCAGCACCACCCCCAGCGAGCCAGAGGTATGGCCCGGCAGCGGCAAGACCCGGCCCTGAATGCCAAAGGGGCTGAGATCCACCGGTTCAGTGATCAGGCGGTCGGCTTGAAAGGGCGTATACGGCATATCCACAAAGAGGCGCAAGACCCCGGCCCAAAAACTGGTGGGAATTAAATCGCGGCTGCGGCCCCGATTCAACATGTCTGCGTCTCCCGCTCCGACCCAGACCGGCACGCCGCGCGATTTGCCCAATTTAAGCGCCCCACCCGCGTGATCGCCATGGCCGTGGGTCAAGATAATCGCTTCCAGGCTCTCAACGGGTGTCTGGTGGGCCTTGAGCCAAGCTTCAATCTCGGCCTCGTGGCCGACTGAGCTGCTGTCGATCAAAAATGACTTGGGCCCCTTGAGCAAATAGACATTGGCAATGCCTGTGTCCAGGCGCAAGATCTCGGTGGCAGCATGGGCTGTATTGGCCGCATTGGCTTGGAACGTGCCAGATAGCGATAGCAGTCCCGACAGCGTGAAAAGGGCAAAAATGACCCCAGATTTTAACCCAGACGTTAACATATACAACTCCTTTGAAAAACAGCACGTTTAGATAGCCTAATCAAATCAGCGGCAAAAATCAAATCGAAGTGAATTTACCTGAGGGTGGTTATAACCGCTGCAATTGGGGAATAACTAAAACACTCCTGCTAGACGCCTGCAATACGCCTGCACTGGGAGAATTTACAGCAAAAACGGGTATATCCACGATGTCTTCAACCTCTTCCCGCAGTCCACACCGCACACGCCAGACCTTGCAAATGATACTGTTCAGCTCTTTGGCCGCGCTGCAAATGGCCTGCACCGTTTTGGTCAATACCGGTTTGCCCGCGAAAGTACCTGCCGACATAAGCGCAATTGCAGACCCCGATTATAAACAACACCCCCTGAAAGCCAGTGAACGTGCGCTGGACTGGGCCATCGACGGCAAAGGTTACTTTCAGGTTCTGGATCGGTCCAACGGCAAACACTATTTGACCCGCAATGGGGCCTTTCAAATCAATGACAAAGGCGAGTTGGTCACAAAAGAGGGCTTTTTCTTTGACCCCTCCATCACCTTTCCCAAAGAGAGCGCATTTTGGTTTGTCAGCGAAAGTGGCAGTATCTATGCCAAAATGCTCAATGCTGAAGGGCAAGACGTACAATTGGGTGCATTTCCTCTGAGCCGTGTTCCTCATCCAGAGGCCCTCAAAGCCCACCCGGATTTCCCTGGTTATTATGAAACCACCCCCGACTCTGGCCGAATTGAACAAGGACAAGCGGGCCAAAACTTTTTTGGCTTTGTCGTCCAGAACGTTTTAGAAGATCTCTCGGCCCCTGTCAGCGCCCTCCCCCAGCCAGGGTGTCAATTTCCCCACCCAGAAAAGCAGAGCAAAACCGAACACCCCATGGATTGGGCCATCGATGGACAGGGCCTGTTTGTCTTTGTCCACCGGCTGACCGGTGAGCGTCTGTTTTCGCGCAAGGCCAAAATTCTGCAGTCGCCAGATGGGCAGTTGGTCTCTGAACAGGGTTATCCCTTGGAGCCCCAACTCTATTTGCCCAAAGGGCATAAGGTGCTCAAAGTGGATCCAGACGGTACGGTCTGGTCAGGCAGCGATCCACAGATGCCACAAAAATTGGGCCAACTCCAATTGGCCAAACCCGAGAAACCTGAATCGCTCAAGGCCATGGGTTTTAGCCGGGGAGTCACCTATCTTTTGCCCAATCGCGAAGAATCAATCGCAGTTAAGGCTTATCCACCGGGGCAAGCCAGTTTGGGTCAGATCAAACTTGGTTATTTGGAAAGCTGCGTGCCTGAATTGGGCTTTAATCTGGCAGTGGACAGCGAGCGCAAATTGATCACTTTATCCAATTGAGCTTTTAAAGAACGCTCTGGGAATTCCCATCCCCTTCAGGGGATTTGGGATGAAAAG
>JADMKE010000026.1 GCA_018780035.1 Candidatus Sericytochromatia bacterium | reverse complement strand
CGCGCCTCAAGATGAATGTCCCGGCATTGGTTCCAGACTTTACCGGCTTCCAGACGAGCTGACCAGATTTGCTCATGCTGAAAGTGAGTGAGGTGTTTGAGTGGGAAGATGCGGCAGGCGTTGCCCGAGCCATGGTTGTTAGCGAGTTCACGAGCCTTACAACCATGGACAGCAGCGCTAGGGCTTAGGTCTGGCGACAACATAGCTTTTACGTATTCCATAATATTTTATTATATCATACACAAGAATACACTCTGGATTTTATTTTGGTCTCTAACTCTGAATGTCAAGTTCACTCAACCCCAACATTCTGATGACAGCTCACAGAGCTGTCGCTCTTTTCATCCCAATCCCCTGAAGTGGATGGGAATTCCCAGAGCGTCCTTTAAAATCACAAAAATCGAGAAAAGCCAGTTTGGCTTCGTCAATTAAGGCCTGAAATTGAAGTTCTCGCGCCTGTCTTTGCTGTTTGAGCTTGTTTTCCTGCGAGACAAAGGCATCCAATGGGTACATTTTTTCCTCCACCTTTTTGAGCTCATGTTGAGATCTTGAAACTCACAAAGGGAGATACGCAGGCCCCGTGTTTTTTTTCACGGGATGCAGGAAAGAGATCTCCTGAACAGGTTAGGCAGGAATTTTAAGCCCTTCAGGGCTCAGACAGCGTTCGTTTAACAGGCTTGGGCGTGGCGGGCACGCCTTTGCGCGGAAAGCGCAACTGCAGCGGTTCAAGCCCGCGTTGGGGCTCCCAGATGCGCCAGGCAAATTCAAACAGGCTATAAACCAAAAGCAGCGAAAACAGCAACAAAATCAGGCCCGAACCCAATCCCCGATCCGGGCTCTCGACCAGCAGAGCATAAGGCGCAGGCAGACTGTGCAAGATGCCCAAGAGCGGAAAAACAAAGCGTTGGGCCTGCAATCCACTCACATGTTGAATAAATTGCAGCAGATAGCTCAGAATAAATACCGTTCCCAAACCACAGGGAAAGACCAAGAAGAACAGAGCAAAAGCCACCTGTTGCACAGGCAAGCTGCGGTCCAGCACACTTTCAGCTGGATTGGCAGGGTTGACAAAGACCTGGGCCGGGGTCTGGCGCAGCAAGTCCATTTGCCGACTTCTGCGCCCGCTGCTGAAATTGTCTGAACCCACGCTGAAATCCAATTGTTGACCGGTATACCTTCTGTTTTGAAAGGTATACCGGTATTGGGCCACCAATTTGGCATTCGACTTTTTGCCTGAACCTTGCACCAGATCCCAGGTGAGAATCTCAGCTTGAACGGTTTTCCATTGGGCGGCCTGAAAATGGAGATAGACACTGCGCCCGAGAAAGCCCAACATGCCCATGGCCACCAGGCCAAAGATCGAGACAAAAAAGAAGGCCAAGATGCCTTGCAGGGTTTTATTCATGACGCTTAAACAATGCGTGGGTAAATTCCCGTTGACCGCCAGAGGGCATGGTATAGGTCTGAAGTTGGTGGGTTGTAAGTTCAAAAGAGGGTCCCAGCCACTCCGCCAGGTCGGCAGCAGAATATTGCCGTATGGGCAGACCACTGCAACGCTCGGCCGTCCCAGGGGCAAAGCAGGCGATCAGGGCAAAGCCACCTGGTTTGAGCAGCTTTTTTAATGATTGCAGATAGCCCTCACGCTCAGCGTCTGTCAGCAAAAAATGCAAGACGGCGCGATCTTGCCAGAGATCGAGTTGCCCTTGATAGGCCCCCAACTGCTTAGAAGCACTGAGATCGTCCACCACCCATTGTAGCCTTGAGGCCCGCTCACCCAAGCGCTGCTGCAATTTTTCCAGGGCCACAGCACTGAGGTCTGCGGCAATTAAACCGGTATACCCCAGATCCAGCAAATGGTCGACCAGGGTTGTGGTGCCGGCCCCGGCGATCAAAATTTGGGCCGAATGCGGCAAATGACATTGCCTCAGCAGTTCCAGTGTGGTTTGAGGGCTGGGCTCGTACCAGCCCAGGCTCTCACTGTCTTTTTCGGCGTAAACCCGATCCCAATGGGTGGGGTGATTACCATCCAAGGCCGTATTCATGGGGCTTGTAGCCATTCGCGCACTTTTTCGACTTTGGGCAAACCGCCACTGTGAACGAGTTGACCATCAACCACCACCGCCGGGGTGCTGAGCACCTGGTATTTTAAGAGACTCTCCATTGAGGTGTCTTTTTCCACTTCGGCATCGAGTCCCAGCGCTTGAATTTCTGAAGCAATCATTTCTGCGGTTCGCTGACATTTGGCACAGCCCGATCCCAAAACCTGGATTTTTTTCATCTTCTTTCCTTTTGCCTTTTCAATTATTTTAACAGCAGTGGACCCCAGGCGTTGAGCAGCCAACCCACCAGACTAAAGGCCAGCAGCAAAAAGCCAAAGACCAGTGCCAAGAGTTTGAACTGCATCACCTGTTTGAGCAGAATAAATTCGGGAAAACTGGCAGCCACCGTGCTCATACAAAAAGCCAGGGTGGTGCCAATCGGCATGCCTTTGAGCAAAAGGCTTTTCATCACGGGAATCACCCCTGTGGCATTGGAATAGAGCGGAATGCCCAGAAACACAGCAGCGGGTACCGTCCACCATTGCCCAGCCCCGAGGTATTGTTCAAAAAAGCCCGCAGGCACAAAGCCGTGTAAGCCTGCCCCGAGCCCCACGCCAATCAGGACCCATTTCCAAACCCGGCCAAAGATCTCCTGCAGTTCGTCTCGGGCAAAATCATGGCGCTCTTGCCAGCTCAGAACCTCTTTTTCGACCGGTTCTACAACCAGGGTTTTGCTTGCCTCTGCGGCGGTATAGACTTTGGCCACTTCGGGCACCAACCAGCGCTCAGCTTTGAGCAGGTCCATCACCATTCCTGCCAAAATCCCAATTCCCAATCCGATCAAAATATACGCCAGAGTCAGCTTCCAGCCCAGCAATTCCAAAAGCATGATCACCGCCACTTCGTTGATCAGGGGCGAGGTGATCAAAAAGGCCAAGGTCACGCCCAGGGGAATGCCCGCTGAACAAAACCCCAAAAAGAGCGGAATGCTGGAGCAAGAGCAAAAAGGGGTGATTGCGCCCAAGAGCGCCCCCATCACATATCCTGTGAAGCGGTTGCGGCGGGCCAAAAAATCCCGCACCCGCTCGACCTTGAGCGAGGCCCGCAACAAGGCAATGCCATAGATCATCACGGCCAACAAAAAATAGATTTTGGTGGTGTCTTCAATAAAAAAGTGCAGCGCATCTCCCAGCTTGCTCTGGGGGCTGAGCCCCAGGAGCGAAAAGACCAGCCAATCGGCCACAAGGGTAAAGATGTGCAACATCTTAATACTTCCAGCGATTGGAGAGAGCGACCAGAGAAAGCATCACGGGCACCTCAATCAAGACCCCGACCACCGTGGCCAAGGCGGCACCCGAAGTCAGCCCAAAGAGGGCGATGGCTACGGCCACGGCCAATTCAAAGAAATTGCTGGCGCCGATCATCGCTGAAGGGGAACAGATCGCATGGGGCAATTTCAGCTTGCGGCCCATGAACCAAGCCAGAAAAAAGATCAGGTAAGTTTGCAGGGTCAGCGGAATGGCAATCAGGAGAATATGCAAGGGATTGCTGAGAATTTGTTGGCCCTGAAAGGCAAAGAGCAGCACCAAGGTACTGAGCAGGGCCAGTATTGAGACGGGTTTGAGTTTGGGCAGAAAAACCTGTTCAAACCACGCTTGGCCCTTGCGGGCGTATAAAACGACATGGGTCAGCCAACCTGCCAGCAGCGGAATCACGACAAAGATCAGTACCGAGGTCAAGAGTGTGCCGTAGGGAATTTGAATCTGGCTCACCCCCAGCAGAAACCCGACAATCGGAATAAAAGCCACCAGCAGAATCAGGTCGTTGATCGCCACCTGAACCAGGGTAAAATTGGCATCGCCATCCGTCAGATACGACCAGACAAAGACCATCGCGGTACAGGGCGCAGCCCCCAATAAAATCGCCCCGGCCAAATAGGCCCGGGCCAAATCGGGGGAAATCCAGGGGCTGAACAGATGCCTGAAAAAGACCAAAGCCAAGAGGGCCATGGTAAATGGCTTGATCAGCCAATTGATCGAGACCGTGACCAGCAGCCCTTTGCCGTGTTGGCCCCAGTTTTTGAGTGAGGCGAAGTCGATCTTGAGCATCATCGGATAGATCATCAACCAAACCAAGATCGCCACGGGCAAATTGACATTGTAGATCTCCCATTTGCTGAGCACTTGAATCGAAGCGCCCAGGACCTGCCCGAGCCCAATGCCACCGACAATACAGAAAAAGACCCAGAGCGAAAGATAGCGTTCAAAGAAATCCAGCTTGCCTTTTGATTTGAGCAGATCAGTCATGTTCTAATTCTCTTTTCAAGGCCTGCAGACGCAGGACCAAGTCATCTCTTACCTGGCGAAAATGGGCCAATTGCGCTTCTTCGCTCTCTGCAGGGGCTGCCGGATCCGGCAGAGGCCAATGCCTTCTCTGCAATGGCCCTGAAACCACCGGGCAGACCTCTTCTGCGCAGAGGGTAATCACCAGATCGACCTGGGCCAGGTCGATCGTATGAACAGATTTGGAGCTGTGCTGTGCCGTATTGATCTCCAGTTCACCGAGTGCCTGAACCGCCAGCGGATGCACAAACGAGGGCTTGGAACCCGCACTTTGAAGGGTATAATCTGGCCCCAAGATTTGGCGGGCCAGGCCCTCGGCCATTTGGCTGCGGGCCGAATTGGCCACGCAGAGAAAAAGAATGTGTTGCATAAAACCCTTTCTAACAACAGTCTTTGCCGTTTTGGCGGCGGCAGAGTTCAACGGGATCGATCTGGAGAATGTCTTTAATTTTGCGGCGATCTGCTTCTAAGCGGGGATCCGCTTGCCAACACTGGTTCAACCAGACAAAGGCGGCATCAATTTCGGGCTGGGGTTGCGGGGTCAGAAAAAAATAAATCCAGCGGGATTGTTTGCGGGATTGAATCAGCCCCGCCTGTTTTAAGATCGCCAAATGTTTGGAAATCGTGGAATTGGCCAATTCAAAGACGGCGACAATTTGACAGGCACAGAGTTCATGGTCTTGTAAAAGTGCCAAAATCCGCAGACGGGTCTCGTCTCCGAGGGCCTTTGTCAGCAGAACCAAGTCTTGCAATGAAGTGGTTTGAACCCATTTACTGGGGGCAACAAACGGCATTGACCTGCTCCTGGGCTGGGTCGGCCAATTCAAATTTGGCATAGTCGGGTTTGGTTTTGACAGGCGCGACACCCAAAAACCGGGTGTAAAAATCTGTGGACGTGAGCAGATCTGACACGTACAAACTGAGATGGGATTTCATACAGTAAATTCATTTCTATATTTCGTTAATAATCGAATTATAGGCTTCAAACAAAATCCCTGTCAATCGCTCAACAGGGATTTCTGGAAACCAAATCCACCCCAAAATCAGGCGGAGGGTTTTGTGCCTCTCGGTTTTTCCGGCTTGGCAGCAAGCTCCACTGGCTCACGAGGCTTGAGCAGGGCAGCCAAATCGATGCCGGGCAAGAGTTTGGTTAACATGCCCATCAGACCATCTCCGGCCTGTGCCCCGCCCGTGACCAAGACATCGGGCATGATTTTGATCTGGCCAGTTTGAATGGCTGCGGCAATTAACTCGACAATTTTAATCTGTTTAATTGCGTCTTCACCAATCGCCTCTTGCTGTTTGTTATACGCCTGGGCGGTGGCCTCCCCAATCGCGGCAATTTTGGAGGCTTCGCCGTCCCCAATGGCCTTGAGGCGTTTGCCCTCACCCATGCCTTCCAGGGCTTTGGCTTCTGCCGTCCCCTCGGCCAGGGTGATCATTTCGGTCTTTTTCTGGGTGGCAACTTTGACGGCAATTTCAGAAGCCACCAAGGTGGGCTGCTGATCGGCGGTGGCACGCATTTTTTCCATTTCGGTGCGTTCAGCCTGGGAGCGCTGCTCCATTTTGTACATCTCCTGCTGTTGTTCGGCGATGATACGTTTGGTCTGGGTCTGCATCAAATCTTCGGGTAATTTAATTTGGCAGATCAAGACCGACACACATTCCACGTGGTAGCGCTCCAAATCTGCACGGGCCCGGGTTTCTGCTTTGGTCTGTTCTTCGGAGCGGCTCTGCAAGAAATTCATGGCAGAGGCGGTGGAAGCCTGGTTGCGGAAAGAGGAATCGATCATGGGGTGAATCACGTGTTGAATCAAATTGTCGATCGAGCCCACTTTGGCGACCATATAAGGCGCCTGATCGGGACGTACCCGAATCACCACTTTGACCGCCACCTGAATCGGAAAGCCGTCTTTGGAGATCACACTGAGCTGGTCAAAGCGCGTGTCTTGCTGGTCGTCCCAATCGATGGTGATATTGGTGGTGTCGATGACATAGACCATAAACGCCCGGCGGTTCAAATAATAGCGACCCGGGCCAGCCACCTCTTCTTGAATCCCGCGAAAGCCTTTGGGCACAACATATTTTTCTTTGCCTTCTTCTTCGGAGGCCCCAATTTGGGTCGAACCCAGGCGTTTTTTCATTTCATCGGTCGGATCTTCGCCCACGTTTGAGACCACCACGCCCACCTGGCCGCGTTCGATCACCGCCACATCATCCACTTCGACGCTGAACATCAGCGGGTTGATATAATAGGTGCCCGGTCTGAGCACATCGAGTTGGGGACCGCGCTGGCCCTGTTTGGTCAAAAAGGCAGAACCATCTTGGTAATCGTTGTGGCCCGAAACGGGGCAAGCCACGTATTCTCTTTCGGGCAGGGGAATGCCGTCGAGGGCCGTAACCAGACCCACTTTATTGGCTTCGATCACCACAGCTGGGGCAATTTGAATTTTGAATAAATTGAGGTTGATGCGGTAGGTACCGGGGAGCAAGACATCGATCTGAGGCCCTTTTTGGCCGCCATTGCGGAGAAAGGCCTCGCCATCTTCAAAATTGGAATGCTCTGGCACACTTTGGGCCAGCAGGCGCCCCATGGGAATCGGTGCGCCATCTTGGGCGGTGACCATGCCAACTTCGCCTTTGCCAATCACCACAGCAGCGGCTTTGGTAATGCGGAAAAGGTGGGGATGAATACGGTAAACCCCGGGCGGCAGGATCTCTGTTTGAGGCCCTTTTTGGCCTCCGCTTTGAATAAAAGCCTCTCCCGATTGAAAGGAGTTGTGGCCTTGAACAACAGAGGCAAAAATGCGACCGGCAGGTATGGCGGTGCCATCGGCAGATTCCACAAGACCGATTTCGTTTTCGTGAATCACCGTGGCTGCGCCTTTGGTGACTTTAAACAAGAGCGGATTAATGCGGTAATTCCCCGGAGGAATGATTTCGAGCTGGGGGCCTTTTTGGCCGCCATTTTTGATAAATGCTTCGCCATTTTGAAAAGAAGAATGTCCCAAAACCGCTTGAGCAAAGATTTTGCCTTCGGGAATCGGTGCGCCATCTACCGACTCGACGATGCCAATTTCCCCATCTTTGATCTCAGTAATACTGCCTTTGGTGAGTTTAAACAAATAGCGGTTAATGCGGTATTTTCCGGGGGGTAGCACTTCAATTTGCGGGCCTTTTTGGCCCCCGTTTTTGATAAATGCTTCGCCATCTTGAAAGGAATTGTGGCCAGGCACCACAGCCGCAAAGATATTGCCGGTGGGAATCGAAGAGCCGTCCACCGATTCGATCAGACCAATTTCGTTGTCGAGGATTTCGGTAAAGACACTTTTGGTCGATTTGTAGATAAAGGGAATGCGAAAGTGCAGCCCAGGGCCCAGGGTTCGGGCCTGAATTCCGACTTCATTGCCCAAAGCGACCACACGGCCTTGCGGCATTTTTTTGCCAAACCAACGGCGCTCCATCAGGGCAATTTCGTTCCCGCCAACAATCACAATTGAGGCGGCCAAAATAATCAGGACCGGAACCACGAGGGCCAAAATCCCACTGTAAGCCATGAGAAGTCCAAGCATTACAAACACTCTTTTCTGGCTGGCGAGTTATTAAATCCAGCTTTAAAATTCTCTGGGTATTATAAAACCAAAGCCCCTAAACGCCTATTTTTTTCAGGACAGGCATAGGTTAGACTGGATTCAATCGTTCAGGAAACAAGTTCTTGCTCCAAGAAAAGCCCCAGCAAAACCAAGGAAAAACCCATGGAAAACACCCATTTAAGTGGCGCCAGCCCCAGCGAAATCCAGGCCCATTACGATGTCAGCAACGATTTTTACCAATTGTGGCTTGATCCACAGCTGATCTATTCAGCCGCCCTCTGGAATGAAACCGAGCCCGAGGCCTCTCTGGAGCAGGCGCAATATCAAAAATTGGCTTACCACCTGCAACAGGCACAAGCTCAAAAGGCAGAATATGTGCTGGATATTGGCTGTGGCTGGGGGGCCCTGCTGTCTGAAGTGCTCAAACAGCCCAATATCCAGCAAGCTGTGGGACTGACCCTGAGCCAAGCGCAAAAAGACTATTTTGAGGCCCAGCCCAACTTACAGTCCACTCCACAGGCCCAAGAACAAGCGGAAGTACAAGCGGAAGTCCGGCTGGAGTCCTGGGAAAATTATCACCCCGCCCGGCCCCTGGATGCGGTGATCTCGATCGGGGCTTTTGAACATTTTGCCCGGCCCGGCATGAGCCCCAGCGAAAAACAGGCGGCGTATACGGCCTTTTTTCAGCGCGTGTGTGAGTGGCTCAGGCCCGAAGGCCGCCTCTCGCTGCAGACCATTGGCTATGGGCCCATTTCTGAAGCCATGAAAGTCAAACTATCGGGCTTGAACCAGGCTGTCTTTCCGGGGTCGGAATTGCCGACCCTGTTGGAGTTGCTGGCGGCGGCAGATCCCTTTTTGGAGCTGCTGCAAATGCGCAACGACCGCCATGACTATGCCAAAACCTGCCAACTCTGGCGCAAGAACCTGCGGGCCGCCAAAGCCACCATCGAGGCCCAGTATGGTCCAGCGCTTTACAAGCGTTACAACGAATATTTAATGGCTTCCGAAATGGGCTTTCGCCTGGGGCATTTGCATCTCTATCGGCTGACATTTCAAAAGGGCAAAGGGCTTCCGAGCTGAGTGCAGGGCTCAGTACAAACAGGCATCCAAAAGTGCCAAGACCTCGTTTAATATTGCCACAGGTGCGCGTTTAATCTTCTCTGCTAAACGAATTTTATAATCCACAGATTTGATTTGCTCAACCATAATGTATCCTGTCAGCCCTGCATTTGCGGGAATCGCCACATGGAAGGGAAAGTTTCTATTGGTATTGGTAATTGGGCAGACCATGGCCAGCCCTGTGTGTTGGTTGAACAGGGTATTGCTGATAACCAAAGCAGGGCGGCGTCCGCGCTGTTCATGTCCTGCCTGCGGATCAAAAGTGAGATAGATAAAATCACCTTTTTGCGGGATATACACCATTACCAGGCCTCTTGACCCGCAGAGTCACCCCAGTCTTGCTCGCAGACCTGGTACTCAGCAGGGATTTCGCGCACGAGTGCTTGCAATTGGTATTTGCCACGAATCTGAGAGGTCGGTTCAATCACAATCCTGCCGTCTTCAACCGAAACTTCAACCTCATCACCGACAGCCAAATGCACGAGAGACAAAATCTCTTTGGGAAGACGCAAACCTTGGCTATTTCCCCATTTTTGGAGTTTGGTGAACATACTGTTTCTCCAAATATTTCTTAAACAATGTATATCCTAAGTATAGCCAATTGGTTATGCTCTTGCAAATGATTGGGGCCGATTCCAGGCATAAATGCCCCCGGTATGCACAAAGCAGATCTGGCGTGTATCTGGAGGCAACTCGCCCCTTTCAATCATCTGCCAGAGCCCCCAAAAGGCTTTGCCCGTGTAAACTGGCTCCAGTGGCAAGGTCGGGCACGAAAAGTCCTGTACAAACGCTGCCAATTCAGGGGGCACTTTGGCATAGCCCCCGCCGTGGAAGCGGGTTTCGAGTTCCCAGGAGGCCAAAGGCCCCCCTGGTTCACGTTCTTTTGCAAGGGCCTGCAGCCAGCCCTGAATCTCAGGTCGCAGATAATCTGCGCCTTTGAGCACCGCCAAGCCAAGCACTTGGCAATGAGCGGGCGCGGCTGAGATCAAGCCCGCCAGGGTCGTGCCCGTGCCCACAGCACAGACCAGCAAGTCTATGGAAGGGGGCAAGCCCCTGAGCATTTCCGCTGCTCCACGTGCGCCATCGCGGCCTGCCCCCCCTTCGGGAATGATCAGTGCCTCGGGATAGCGCTGCTGCAACTCGGCCAAAAAGGCCGGGTCGTGGCGCAAGCGATACGTTTGCCGATCCAGCCACTGGGTCAACATACCCATTTCACGCATGGCCCACAAGACAGGATTGGGCTGCAAAGGTTCTTCGCCGCGCAGCAGACCCAGGGTCTCAAAGCCAAAGATCTGGCCTGCTGCTGCCAGCGAAAAGAGATGATTCGACCAGGCCCCGCCAAAGCTGAGCAATTGCCGTTTGCCCATTTGTCTTGCCACTTGCAGCGGGTAACGCAGTTTAAAGGCTTTGTTGCCTGAAAGCAGAGGGTGAACCAAATCCGCACGCAGAACCTGCAATTGCAGCCCGCGTTCGCTTAATAGCGGATGCTCAAAGCGTTCAAATACCAGTTCCGCTTCAGTCAAGCCCCCCTCTAACACCCGTCTTGGATTAGTCCTGCAGGGCTGCAAGTTCGAGTTCAGCCTCACGCCAAAGGGCCAGCGCTTGCTCCAGACGGGCCTGCAAATCTGGAGCGCCGCTGGCATTTAACTCAGCTTCGAGTACGTTGCATTCCCGCTCCATTTGCGGCAGCTTGCGTTCGAGCTGTTGCCGCTTGCGTTTGAGGGCCTTTTGGGCCTCGAAGGCCGCTTTGCCGGTTAAGGCTGGGGCTGCGGCTTTTTTGACCTCGGCCTTGGCCTGTTTGGCCTCACTGCCCTGCACACTGAGCACCGCCCGGTCTTTGAGCGAGACGTCCCGGCTGAGGTGGTCGATGCCATGTTTTTCGAGATATTCGGGGTAGCTGCCTTTAAAGTCGAGAAAGCCGTCGGGCTTGAGTTCGAGCACCCGTGTGGCGATCTTCGAGACAAAATAGCGATTGTGTGAAACCAGCAAGAGTGTGCCTTTGTACTGGGAAAGGCCCTCTGTCAACATATCGATCGCTTCGATATCGAGATGGTTGGTGGGTTCATCCAACAGCAGTACATTGCTGGGTTGCAACATGAGTTTGGCAAAAATCAAGCGGGTGGCTTCCCCGCCACTCAGGGTCGAGAGTTTCTGTTTGACATCGTCGCCGCTGAATAACATGCGACCAAGTAAACCGCGCACAGTGGAGATATCTGCTGTGTTGTCAAAGCTGTAGAGCCAGTCATAACAATTGATATTGCCGTCTTTGATCAAATCATGGTAATCCTGGGGAAAGTAGCCAGGGATGGCCGAATGGCCCCATTCGACCTTGCCCTGATCAGGCGTCAACAGTTGCATGAGGATCTTGAGCAAGGTCGATTTGCCGACCCCGTTGGGACCAATTACAGCGATGCGGTCCCCACGCTCGACCTCAAAGCTCAGATCGCGAATGACCTGTTTGTCTTCAAAAGATTTGCTGATATTCTCAATCGTGACCGGAATAATGCCCGAGACCACCGAGGGATTAAAGCGGAAGTGGGGGTAGCGGCGCGAAGACGGTGGCAGCTTGATCTCTTCCATTTTCTCCAGGGTTTTGACCCTGGATTGGGCTTGGGAGGCCTTGCTGGCTTTGGCTTTAAAGCGGTTGATAAAAGCCTGAAGCTCTTCCTTTTTCTTTTCTTGATTGGCCAGAGCGCGCTCTTTTTGGTCTTTTTCGAGGGCCTTGGCATCGAGGAAGGCGTCGTAATTGCCGGTGTACATACGGATTGTGCCGTAGTCGATATCAAGCATATGGGAGCAGACAGCGTTTAAGAAGTCGCGATCGTGAGAAACCACAAGCAAAAGGCCGGGGAAGGAGCGCAGATGCTCTTCGAGCCATTTGATCGAAAAGATATCCAAATGGTTGGTGGGTTCGTCCAAAAGCAAAATTTCGGGTTTGCTGAACAACAATTGGGCCATTAAGACACGCAATTTGTAGCCACCACTCAGGGTTTTGAGCAGCATACCGTGTTGTTCGACAGGAATCCCCAGGCCGTCAAGCAGCCGCGCGGCGTCGCTTTCGGCGCTGTAGCCTTCTTGCTGGATAATCGTCTCTTCGGCTTCGGCATAGAGTTCGGCATCCGCCAAGCTCATCTGCCCCTGGCGGCTCAGGGTGTCTTGAACCTGCAGGGCCTGCCAGAGCTTTTGGTCGCCCTGAATCACCGTATCGAGGATGCTGCAATTTTCATAGGCAAAGTGATCCTGTTTGAGAAAGCCCACTTCGGCCTGTCGGGGCCAGTTGACACTGCCTGTGTATTCACTGCTCTGGCCCATGAGAATCTTGAGCAGGGTCGATTTGCCGGCACCATTGGCACCCACTAAGCCATAACAATTGCCGGGGTAAAGCTGGAAGTTGACGTCGCTAAAGAGGACTCTTTCGCCGAATTCGAGGGTAAGGTTGATCATTTCTAACATAGCTATCACTGTACAAGGAGCCGGGGCCAGTTGGTAGGCGATAGCCAAAACAGGGTGCTTTTTCAGGTCATTTGCACTTTTTCTGCTTCAAGCGGTGAAGGAAAGCCATCACAGATCAAATTTGGGGTACCCAGCACAGTGGGTGCGAGATACCCCAAATAACTATAAATTCAATTTCAGAGCAGATTTAGAAGCGATCCAGCTCCATCACCTTGGCCCAGGCTTTGCCAAAGTCTTTGACAAATTTCTCGCGGGCGTCGTTGGCAGCATAAGCCTCAGCGACCGCGCGCAGCTCTGAATTGGAACCAAAGATCAGATCCACGGGCGTAGCGGTCCATTTGAGCTTGCCGGTTTTGCGATCATGGCCTTCGTAAACCCCTTCGGCCTTGGCTGACTTGCTCCATTGGGTGGACATATCCAGCAAATTGACAAAGAAATCATTGCTGAGTGTGCCCGGCTTGTTGGTAAAGACCCCATGACTGGATTTCCCGGCATTGGCATTTAAAACCCGCAAACCCGCCACCAGCACACTCATTTCGGGCACCGTCAAGCTGAGCACGTCGGCTTTGTCCACCAGCATTTCTGCAGGAGAAAGGCGGCTCTCAGGGCTGAAATAATTGCGAAAACCGTCAGCGCTCGGCTTTAAGATCTCAAACGAAGCGACATCGGTGTCTGCTTGGGTCGCATCTGCCCGACCCGGCTTAAACGGCACTTGCAAAACAAAGCCTCCCTGTTTGGCGGCCTGTTCAATGGCTGCCGTGCCGCCAAGCACAATCAGATCCGCCAAGGAAACCTGTTTGCCACCCGTTGCCGATTTGTTAAAGGCTTTTTGTATGGTTTCCAGCTTATTTAAGACCTTGGCCAGTTCTTGCGGATCGTTGACAGCCCAGTCTTTCTGCGGGGCAAGCCGCAGCCGGGCCCCATTGGCACCGCCGCGCAGATCGGTGTCGCGGAAGGTCGAAGCCGAGGCCCAGGCCGTTTTGACCAATTCAGACACACCCAGCCCCGATTTGAGAATCTCGGTTTTTAATTGAGCAACGTCTTTGGCATCGACCAAGGCGTGTTTGACAGCGGGCAAGGGGTCTTGCCAAGCCAAGGCCATGCCGGGCACATCGGGCCCCAAATAGCGCGCCCGGGGGCCCATATCGCGGTGGGTCAGCTTAAACCAGGCTTTGGCAAAAGCCAGTTCAAATTCTTTGGGGTTTTTGTGGAAGCGCTCGGCCACTTTTTTGTAAGCGGGATCCATTTTCAGGGCCAAGTCAGTCGTAAACATAATTGGCGCATGGCGTTTGCTGGGGTCATGGGCATCGGGCACCAGATTGGCGGCCTGACCATTGGCGGGCACCCATTGAGTGGCACCGGCCGGGCTCTTGGCCTGTACCCATTCAAAACCAAAGAGATTGTCGAGATATTGCATCGTCCAGGCGGTGGGAGTGACCGACCAGGCCCCTTCCAGACCGCTGGTGGTGGTGTCTTTGCCGTGGCCTTTGCCGCAGTTATTGGTCCAACCAAAGCCCTGCTCTTCGATGCCAGCAGCAGCCGGTTCAGGGCCGACACATTTATTCGGGGCATGGGCCCCGTGGGCCTTGCCAAAGGTATGGCCACCGGCAATCAGGGCCACGGTCTCTTCGTCATCCATCGCCATGCGGCCAAAAGCCAAGCGGATATCTTGGGCAGCGGCCAGCGGATCATGATTGCCATTGGGCCCTTCGGGATTGACGTAGATCAGACCCATCTGCACCGCCGCGAGAGGGTTTTCCAATTTACGCTCGGTACTGCGGCGTTTGTCTGCGAGCATTTCGCTCTCAGGGCCCCAATAGACCAGATCGGGCTCCCATTGATCCAGGCGCCCCCCTGCAAAACCCAGGGTTTTAAAACCCATTGATTCGAGGGCGACATTGCCCGTCAAAACCATCAGATCGGCCCAAGAAATCTTGCGGCCATATTTTTGTTTGATCGGCCAGAGCAAGCGCCGGGCCTTGTCGAGGTTGGCATTGTCGGGCCAACTGTTGAGGGGCTCAAAGCGCTGTTGGCCGCCATCCGCTCCGCCACGGCCATCCCCCGTGCGGTAGGTGCCGGCGCTGTGCCAGGCCATGCGGATGAAAAAGGGGCCATAATTGCCATAATCTGCGGGCCACCAGTCTTGGGACTGGGTCAAGACCAACTGGATATCTTTTTTGACGGCTTTGAGATCGAGGCTGTTAAATTCCTGGGCGTAATTAAAATCCGTTCCCAGCGGATTGGACTCCGCGGCGTGCTGACGCAGGGGCTGCAGGTTGAGCTGTTTCGGCCACCAATCCCGGTTGGTCATGGGTGAGCTGAGGGCTGGGCCCATGACGGTTGAGACCGTGAGTGCAAAAACAGAAAAGAAAGGCAGGGCTTTTTTCAGCATAAGTTACGACTCCTTGGATATTTTGTTTCGATTTTTGGTCTAGAGCACAGATTTGCTCTACATATTCAGATATTTTAATTAATGTCACAGTTGGTTTTAAAAGTCCAATCGTTTATTTCATCGACTTTAATCGTTATCATCGATTGATTTTTTTATAAGCGATGGTTTCACCAATAAATAACTTGACAGAAGTCGTTAAAAAATATACTATAGGGGGTATAGTAATAAGCTTGAAACAAGCTAAAAAAGAGGAGAACCCAGAAATGATTTTTAGACAACTGTTCGATTATGAAACCTGGACCTATACCTATTTGATCGCCGACGAAAAGACCGGAGAAGCTGCTCTGATTGACTCGGTGGCCGAGCGAGCCGAACGCGATGCTCAATTGCTCAAAGATCTGGGCCTGAAGTTAAAATACCTGATGGAAACCCATGTCCATGCTGACCATATTACAGGCGTGACACGCATAAAAAAGCACTTCCCGACCGCCCTTTCGGTGGTTTCAGAAGCAGGGGGTGCCCCTTGTGCGGATATCCTCACTCAAGAAGGGGAAGTCTATACCCTGGGTGAGTTGGAAATCAAGGTGCTGTCAACCCCCGGCCACACCAATGGCTGTGTCTCTTACCTGATGGAAGACAGGGTGTTTACAGGCGACGCGCTGTTTATTCGGGGCACGGGCCGCACAGATTTTCAGCAGGGCGACGCGGGAAAACTCTACGATGGGATTACCCAAAAACTCTTCACCCTTCCCGAAGCCACCTGGGTTTATCCCGGCCATGATTATGCGGGCAATCTGGTCAGCACGATCGGCGAAGAAAAGCGCTTTAATCCTCGTCTGGCAGGCAAGAGTAGGGAAGAATTCATCACCCTGATGTCTCAGCTGAATTTGCCCCATCCCAAGAAGATCGCTGAGTCAGTGCCTGCCAATCTGCGCTGCGGCAGCGAAATCGCCCTGGCTGTGGCCTTGAATTAGTTTTAAACACAAATCTGAGAAAGAAGTAAACCTGCAATGAAATTCAGTCTGCCCTTTTTTAAACCTGCCCCCCCTTCTCTGGTTGAAAACCTGAACGTGGAGGCCGTGTACGCTCTTTACAAAGACCAACCCGATGATCTGGTTTTGCTCGACGTGCGCCAACCTGATGAGTGGCGCGAAGGGGTGATTCCTGGATCTGTTAAGATCAGCCTGGGAGCCTTAAATTCCCACCTGCAGACGCTCGAAAAAGACAAGTACTACATTTTGGTTTGTCGCTCAGGCAATCGCAGTGGCACAGCCGCCCAAATGATGGAAAGCGCGGGTTTTAAGCGTCTGGCCAATTTCCAGGGTGGCATGTTGGCCTGGAACAGCCACCGCTACCCAATTGAGCGTTAAGGAGCCAAAGCAGTGAAATCTTTAGCCGGAAAGCCGATTCAATCTTTACTGCTGGCCTTGGCGCTCAGTTGGGGATTGCCCAGAGCGGTCCACGCCGCTCCCTATGCCGAACAGACGCCCCAAGGCATTATCAGCCAATTATTAAATCAGAGCCAGCGTTTTGCGGAAAGTCACAGCCACGACTATTTCAGCAATTTTCAGGGAGAGCAGCATCCGGGTATTACTTTGCTCGGCTGCTCCGATTCGCGGGCCCATGCCGTGACCTTTAGCGAAGACCCGGTCAACCAGATCTTTTCGGTGCGCAATATTGGCAATCAAATTCACAATAGTTTTGGCTCGGTGGACTATGGCATTTACCATTTGCACACGCCTGTGCTGCTGATCCTGGGTCATACCCATTGCGGGGCGGTGCAGGCCGCCCTGACAGAATATAGCCAGGAGTCTTTTGCGATTGTGCGCGAGGTCGATCATTTGGCGGCCCATCTGCGTCAACACAGTGCGCCCAAAAACGCCGATGCCTTTGAAAGCTATTGGCTTGAATCCGTGCAGCGCAATGTAGACTACCAAGTGCAAGTGGCCCTGCGCCGCTATGCGCCAGATATTCAGGCCGGTAAATTGACCGTGGTTGGGGCGGTCTACGATTTTACCAACGCCTACGGCCAGGGAGAGGGCCACCTGATGCTGGTCAATCTCAATGGAGAAACCCGGCCCGAGCCCATACGCAACTCTGCGCTATTGGCAGGCGTCGATCCCCGTTTGCGGGCCCTCTCCGTGCAACGGGTTCCTTACAGTACTCCCCTTTCGGCCCCGCCGATCTATCCCCATTAGAGGTCTATTTCCATGTCGACAAGCACTGAAAACCAACTTGAACCCGCTGTTGAAAACACGTCTGCTGAATTACCCGCTTGGTCTTTTTGGGGCACCCTGGCCTCTGCCATTGCCGCTCAGGCCTGTTGTGGCCTACCTTGGCTCTTATTGGCTCTGGGAGCCAGTAGCACCAGTATTGGCTATTTGGAGGTACTCAAACCCTGGCGTCCGCTCTTTGTGCTGGGAGCCCTGGGCTTTTTGCTGGCGGGCAGTATTCAGATCTGGCAGGCCCGCCAACGGGGCTATGCCTGCAAGGTCAAGATTCGCTGATGGGCTCAATCACAGCTACTTGGCCAAAGTAGCGGCTTGGTCTTTTTCCAATTGTTTCAATCCTCTCCTGGCCTTCGGGTCAGGAACTACTTGGAGACGGCCTGCAGAGTGTTTACCTGGGCCTGGTTTCAATCCTCTCCCGACCCGAAGGTCAGGAGCTACGAGTCTCCTCAGCATAGAGTACGCCGGTATCACCAGTTTCAATCCTCTCCCGACCCGAAGGTCAGGAGCTACCAGAGACAGGGCCAGTTCGTGATCGTCTTGATCAGTTTCAATCCTCTCTCGACCCGAAGGTCAGGAGCTACTCGGCGGGGTTCTCAGTCACCACAGGGGCAGACTGTTTCAATCCTCTCCCGACCCGAAGGTCAGGAGCTACTCACCGTGTCGCCCGTGACCGATTTAAACTGCGCCTTGTTTCAATCCTCTCCCGACCCGAAGGTCAGGAGCTACGCTGCGCCCATTGTTCCCTGTCTCAATGCCATTCAGTTTCAATCCTCTCCCGACCCGAAGGTCAGGAGCTACTTTGGAGTCCCATTTTTCAGGGCTTGAAGTTAGATGTTTCAATCCTCTCCCGACCCGAAGGTCAGGAGCTACCAGCCGACAGGGCAGGAATCGAACCTGCGACCCCCTGAGTTTCAATCCTCTCCCGACCCGAAGGTCAGGAGCTACAGGGTGATGCCTATGCCGCTGTTGTTCGTGAAAAGGTTTCAATCCTCTCCCGACCCGAAGGTCAGGAGCTACTCTGTTCGCGGGCTCTATGCCGACATGGCGATCGAGTTTCAATCCTCTCCCGACCCGAAGGTCAGGAGCTACGGGTTCAGGATTTCAAAGATGCGGGGATAGGCGGGTTTCAATCCTCTCCCGACCCGAAGGTCAGGAGCTACGACTGAATTTCCGCACATGCGCACCTGGGCGGCTTTTGTTTCAATCCTCTCCCGACCCGAAGGTCAGGAGCTACCAGTCTGCATTGGGTCCCGAATACTAAATCTCCAGTTTCAATCCTCTCCCGACCCGAAGGTCAGGAGCTACAAAGATTGCTGGCTGGATTGACGGCATCTGCGCAGGTTTCAATCCTCTCCCGACCCGAAGGTCAGGAGCTACGTTTGAGCGTCTGCAAGAGCATGGCGCAAGATGACGTTTCAATCCTCTCCCGACCCGAAGGTCAGGAGCTACAAACATTATTCCTGTGCCATAGTCTTTGTCGTCAAGGTTTCAATCCTCTCCCGACCCGAAGGTCAGGAGCTACTGATTGTCATAAAAACAGGCAATGTATTTGCTATTGTTTCAATCCTCTCCCGACCCGAAGGTCAGGAGCTACAGTCCAATCTGAATCTTCCATTGGCTTTACACCTGTTTCAATCCTCTCCCGACCCGAAGGTCAGGAGCTACGCTGGGAGATCCCCCCCGAAGCCGCAGCTATTCATGGTTTCAATCCTCTCCCGACCCGAAGGTCAGGAGCTACGACTGGATCGCAAAAACTCCCCCAGCCCAAGAACCGGTTTCAATCCTCTCCCGACCCGAAGGTCAGGAGCTACGGTTGGGCGTTGCGCATGATGTCGCATTCCACCAAAGTTTCAATCCTCTCCCGACCCGAAGGTCAGGAGCTACCGGCGGTCAAAGGGGCTGCCACTTTCTGCAGCTGTTTCAATCCTCTCCCGACCCGAAGGTCAGGAGCTACGTTTCCCACCTGCAGGCCTTGGGGTACCAGGTGGAATGGTTTCAATCCTCTCCCGACCCGAAGGTCAGGAGCTACCCAGGTATCCCCGCGCAGGCCCAAGGTGATTTTGTTGTTTCAATCCTCTCCCGACCCGAAGGTCAGGAGCTACCAGCAGGCGGATTTTGTCTGCCGGCATATCTGCAGGTTTCAATCCTCTCCCGACCCGAAGGTCAGGAGCTACCGCCCAGGCCATTGCCGATCTGCGCTGGATTGCCAGCGTTTCAATCCTCTCCCGACCCGAAGGTCAGGAGCTACGCTCGCTGGGATCAGGAGGCTGAGGAGAGAAACCAAAGTTTCAATCCTCTCCCGACCCGAAGGTCAGGAGCTACAAGCCAGCTTCACATCCTTGATCCGCTTCCCTTTGGGGTTTCAATCCTCTCCCGACCCGAAGGTCAGGAGCTACCACTGCTCCAGGGTGGGGCGGGTGTCTGCCGCGCAGGTTTCAATCCTCTCCCGACCCGAAGGTCAGGAGCTACGATGGCTAAATGAAGGCGGTGCCAAACTTGCGACTGGTTTCAATCCTCTCCCGACCCGAAGGTCAGGAGCTACCATGGCCGGAATATACCTGGCGCCAGACATCCAAGTTTCAATCCTCTCCCGACCCGAAGGTCAGGAGCTACGGAGTCCTTGCTTCCCCAGGAAGTAAGCGTAATCATGGTTTCAATCCTCTCCCGACCCGAAGGTCAGGAGCTACCAAAGGCGCTGGCGGTGGAGCCAATAACGAAACCTGGTTTCAATCCTCTCCCGACCCGAAGGTCAGGAGCTACCTCATAAGCAGAGATGAACGTCTGAGAGTTAATCAGTTTCAATCCTCTCCCGACCCGAAGGTCAGGAGCTACCCGCCCTGGGCGAATTGCATGGGCTATCTTCTCCGCTGTTTCAATCCTCTCCCGACCCGAAGGTCAGGAGCTACGGCCTGCTCTTTGGTCTCGTTGGCCCATTCCTTTTGTTTCAATCCTCTCCCGACCCGAAGGTCAGGAGCTACTGGCTTAAAACCATATCTGGGTGAGGACATTTCTCAAGTTTCAATCCTCTCCCGACCCGAAGGTCAGGAGCTACCTAAAGAGGTCGGATACAGCTATCAGCATTACCGCAGTTTCAATCCTCTCCCGACCCGAAGGTCAGGAGCTACGACATTGAGCGCTCCCTAGTTCGGATTGAGCAGGTTTCAATCCTCTCCCGACCCGAAGGTCAGGAGCTACGGACAGTTTCAGGATCTTCTTTTGTCTGCGCTTGGGGGTTTCAATCCTCTCCCGACCCGAAGGTCAGGAGCTACGGCTCAGGACATTGCTCCCCTTATGGGCTGCACAGAGGTTTCAATCCTCTCCCGACCCGAAGGTCAGGAGCTACATAAAATCGCCAATGGCAGAACGGCTGTAATGCATGTTTCAATCCTCTCCCGACCCGAAGGTCAGGAGCTACTTTCGTGATGCGTGGACCAGGCGCGAAATCCGCTGGTTTCAATCCTCTCCCGACCCGAAGGTCAGGAGCTACCTGGATGTCAGTCACAGCACCGTTGAAGCTCATCTGTTTCAATCCTCTCCCGACCCGAAGGTCAGGAGCTACCGGCTGCGTCTTTGACAAGCTGTTTTGCGTAGTCCAGTTTCAATCCTCTCCCGACCCGAAGGTCAGGAGCTACTTGATCGAATTGGTCAGCGAACCAGAAAAAGACACTGTTTCAATCCTCTCCCGACCCGAAGGTCAGGAGCTACGCCAAGAGCCGCCACGGTTGACCTCATCGGGGCAGGTTTCAATCCTCTCCCGACCCGAAGGTCAGGAGCTACATAAAGACATTTTCGGAGAAGACGGGGTAACAGTTGTTTCAATCCTCTCCCGACCCGAAGGTCAGGAGCTACAGGGCATCAACCGCCATTTGCGCGGCTTCTTCACTTGTTTCAATCCTCTCCCGACCCGAAGGTCAGGAGCTACACCCTGGCCGCTTTTGATCAGATGGTCGCTCAGAATGTTTCAATCCTCTCCCGACCCGAAGGTCAGGAGCTACAGCGCCCCATTCAAAAGGCCATACAGCCAGTGATTAGGGTGCCTGGAACGCGAACATTCCCAAAGAAATTCTATCACAGGGAAAAAACAAGATAAAAAAAAGTAAACTATCAAGCTATAGTCACGATTATTGAGGTGCGCGAACTCCCCTGGAAATTTGTGATCGATCCAGGTTCGCGAATTAAATAACCAAAGGTTCATCAAAATCGACATAAAAGTTTCGGCCAATCACAGTTACTGCGCGCTCTCTATTTCCATACAAACGATAAAAACGCAAACTATCCTTTTCTTTATCGATAAGACCAGACAATTGATATATGAGCGTTTCATACTGAACATCTGTAACACGACACTCAAAAACAGACATTTGCACGCGTTGCCCAAAATTAAGGCAAACCTGGGCAACTTTACGCAAGCGGCGTTTGCCCTCTTTATCTTCAGTATTTACATCATAACAAACAACAATATCCAAGTAAGCTTACCTCAACAAAAATGGCTGATAAACGGGGATATCCTGTCTTAAATAGCGAGCGAATAAACTCGCCTGAATATGCGGAAGTAAGCCAAATGAAACCTTGTTTTCTAAAACAGGGTGGGTAATTTCTTCTTGCTTGCGCTTTTGATAAGCAACAACAACCTTTTTTCGACCAGCCTCATTAAGCATTACTGCGCCACCTGAGCGCTCTTCAAAATCATCCTTTTGAATTTGTTTACGATTCATGAGAGCCAAGGCCAACCGATCAGAAATGACGGTTCTTAATTCCTCCATTAGATCCAACCCTAAAGCCGGTCGCCCTGGACGAAGAGCATGTAAATATCCAATCTGAGGGTCTAAACCAACACCTTCTAAAGCAGAAACACAGTCATTAAGAAGCATACTGTATAGAAAAGACATAAGGGCGTTTGTTCTGTCAAGAGGAGGACGTCGAGAACGTTTTGTAAAAGGGAATACATCTCGCTCATTGCGGATCATGTATTGAAATACAGAAAAATAATTTTTAGCAGAAATACCTTCGAGCCCTCTTATGCTATCCAAATCATCCGCTTCAGACAATTTGTTCAATAGAGGAGACAGGCTATTAGCAACCTCTCGCAACTGTTTAGACTCATTATTATTTTCAGACTCACGGGCTGAACGCATTAATATTTGACGGGAATTTTGTATTTTAGCAGCCACAATATTACGTGAAATTTCTGCAGGCTTGGGTATTTGTTTCAAAGCTTCAAATTGAGCAACACGCAAAAGTACATTGCCTGAAACAGAACCTTGAACACGGGCCTGAAAACGACCTGTTCGGCTAAAAAAGGCCATCCCTCTTCCCTCTTGAGCAAATCGAGAAATCGTCATCGGGCTGACCATAACATTGCCAAAAACAGAAAGCCCTGAGAGATGTTGGATTGGTACACGAAGGGCTGTTTTTTTTTCAATATCTACCAATACATTGTCATGGTCAATATGAACATAGCTACCTTCAGTCATCACAAATAAAGTATTTAATAATTGCTTCATATCCTAAAAATTACCCCTTGATTCTTTCAAAGGAAGAAATAGATAGTCCATATCTCTAACCTCTTGAAAATGGCTTACCATTTGAGGTAAACATCTTTCAATCAGAGAACAATCTGGACATCTTTCATCATTAACAGGTGGAGGAATCTTTGTTTCTTGAAGAATCTTTCGCGTAGTTATAACAGTATCTTCAGTTAACTTACGAAGTTCTGGAGTAAAGAAAACCAGCCTTCGCTTTTTCGAACTAAAATAATACAGAGCACCTTCTGAAACTTGACAATTCATCATTTCTTCTAAACACAAGGCTTGTGCACAAAGTTGAATATCATCACAGGTTTTGCTTTTCCGAGAGCCGTGTTTATACTCCACAGGATAGGGAATATTAAGAGCGTTGAATTCAACCATATCCGCTTTCCCATAGAGGCCTAAGCGTTGGCAAACAAGAGACAAAGCCCGTTCAAAGCGAACTCCATCCCTGTTTTCCGTTTCAGGAATATCTACTTTTTCATGCAACCGATGTCCACGTAAGGTGTAAATATTTTCATCAAAAACCTTTTCAACATGAATGAGTGCACATTGTCGTGGACAATAAGCCGTGTGCTGCAAAGCCGAAACAGTTATCCAGTCCTCATCCTGCCACTCTGGAAAAATCATTTTAGCCAACCAATTTGGTCAATGTCACTTTCTCTGGTACATTATTTTCTATTGACACATCATAGTCTTCAAATTGACGAGGAGAGCTAACCCCATCTTTCCTTTTTACTTTTATTAAACTCTTCAATTGATGTGCAGGAGCATTGCCCAAAGCTGTCTCATGGCTAAACACATAAAGTCCCCGACAGGCCATAAAACCGCGACTGGCGGATCTATCCAAATCCCACATTTGTTGAAGTGCTTGCCAAAACAAGTTTAAATCATCTGCATCAAAACCTGTACTCTTGGCAAAATGAGGATTGTAAAATCCCATACCGACATAAAGACCATAAGGAACAATGGCTTTACGCCCCATTTCAGTTGTTTTTCCACCTTTTTTATCTTCAGCACTAAAATCAAAATCTTCTGGCTTGGTCACAGCTATCCGGGTAATGGATATATCCAACGGAATAATGGGATCAAGAGAACGAGCAAAAGTCATTTGCAATGGCCCTCTGACTTGGCCACAATTAACGCCGGTGGTCATCACCGCGCCAAAAGTACGGATGTCATAAAAATTTTTGCACATCCATTCTCTGGCTTTTTCTACATCTTCTCGTTTTTGCTTGGTACCGGCTGATGTCATTGACAATGCGCTATAGGCACGCTGATGCACACTGTTCAAGGCCTCTTTATTTTGGACATAAATCTTGTATCTATCTTCAGTGCCTTTGATTGCATCCACATAATTGCGCACCTTACGTTTTAAACAGACATCGGTAACCAACCCTTGCATGGTTTCAGGATCTACCCGTGGTAAATTACCAGCATCAGGATCGCCGTTGGGGTTACCATCGGTGACTTCAAAAATCAAAACAAAATCATGGCGACGTTCTGAGTCAATATGTTTATTGGTCATGGTTTTCTTCCTTTTGTTGTTTACGGTCTGCGATATCTTTTTGGTCTTGTGCTTTTTGATGGTAAAAACCAAGACTAAACAAGGCTTGTTTGTGCAAATCCAGAACCGATGGAAATTGCTCAATATGCCCCATGACTTCGGCCAGTTTCCTTTCAAGAGCAATATAGGCCCCTTCTTTTTCTTTGCGGAGTTTACTCAAATGTGGTTGAGAGCCGCGTAACAAGGTACCAAAAACAGAGGCTGGAGCAGATGATGCAGTGCCAAAATAACGGTCTCGAATCGATGCGTTAACTGGCCCCAAGGCTTGCCTTTGTACGGTTTCCAATACGGCCAGTAACCGTCCGCAATGATAAGCAGGGTCTGGGTGTTCGGGATTCAACATAATTAAATCATCCTCCTGTGTATGGGGGTATTGTGAGACTAAAATCATTTTGATGAGCATTGCCCGCTCAAATCGGATATCCTGCTCGGCACGGTTGCGTTTAACAGCCTGAAACAGCAGCCATTCAGGTAAAACACCCCCTTTAAATGCATTGTGCAATAAGGCTTGTGGAACATTAGCTGATATATCTTTGGATTCTCTAAACAAAGACACCGCTAGCCTAAACACACCTAAATAGGGCGCTTCAGAACCATCCCAATGGATAAATTGCTGAAGTTTAAAAAACCGTAATAAATGTTCTTTTGCTTGCCGAACGGTTGTAGCCAACCAATCGCGAACAACGACTCTGGCACCACTTGCAGAAAAAGCAGCGGCATAAAAGGGTGTATCATCCAAGTCTACAGATATTTCTTTTCCAGAAAAAGCGGATTTCAGCAAAGCCTTCACTTCTGCAGGATCTGGATCGTTTAAAAAACTAAGAATTGAAAAAGGATGTGGTTCTTTGGTCCAAAAACAATAGGCCAAATTGTTTATGTGAAAATGGTTAGATGGATTTGCCAAAAGACTATTTAAACCAATTGCATATGCTTCAACACACTTTTGGCAAGTTGGAGCAATCAAAGAAGCCTCTAATCCATAGGACTCAAAAGCTTTGGCATTGGCTGAAATCATGGATAACCCAGCCGCTTGCCCCCCACGAATCCCCTTAATGGAAACAGGATGACGATCCAAAACAGGTTGTTGTTTCCCACAAATCATACATTCTTGGAGATTTAACCCTTTTTCAGTTTGTTCTTTATTCCCTCCTGTAGCATAATTTGCCCACCAATCTTGAATTGATGCTAATTGAAAGGGAAATTCGCCATTTACACGAAATGTGAAATTATTAGAATTAAAGGTTTTAATAAAATCTTGTAATTTCTTTAAATTTTCTTCGTGATTAACAGATTGATTTTCCTCTGGAGACGGCAATATTCCTGTATTCAGCTCTTTATGTTGCGACAATCTATTGAAATGAATTTTATTTTTTCTTTCTTCTAGCTCAATGCACCATTCTAAGTTTTCTTTTTCACCGTAATCATAACCATTCATTTTAAAGGATAATTTGTTGGTGTCAAAATCCACGAGAAAAGCAAGTATGGCATGAATACTTTGTTCATTTGTCTGCTGAGATAAACGTTGAATCAGCTCACAATAAGCTTTGTGCTTTTCTTTTGTTTTCAAGGCTTGTTTTGTTATTTGTTCGTTTTGATTTACCAAAGCAATTGGTAGTGTCAATCCCAGTGTATATTCACCACTATCGGCCAATACAATCGCACTTACTCCGCTCGTTCGTTTAAGGCTCGGCACAACAAACTCTTGTCCACGCCAAAGTTTATCCTCTCCTCCAGCCGTTTGAACAATATTTAAATACTTACCATTTTCATCTAAATCGATGACCCAATGAATGTTTGTTTTCTTATACATTACCGGCGTGGGATCCAGGCGTTCAGAGTATTCCTTGAGTTTTTCCAATAACATAGTTTATTGATTCCCCCGGTACAATTCTCTTGGAACCCTGAAAACGCCATTTTGAATCTGGCCAGAGAAAAAACGCGGCTTCCCTCGTCCCGCTGAACCCTCTTCATAATCCAGATCGAATAAAATACGTCCCAAATCTGTGTTAATGGGATGTGCCTGATCTGTTTCAGAGACAGGGCCAAACCAAGCAGGGTACTCCCGACAACCCAGACAGGGCATATGGTGAAATTGTCCCTTGTTCACTCGACGGCGAAACTGGTCCCGGTATTTGGCGATGTCTTCTGTGGCATGGGATTTTAACTTCAAATCAGCACGAATAATATATGCAACATCCTTGAGGGCCAGGGTATGCCTTTGAGCCCGATCTTCCTCAGCAAAATAGCCGTTGTCATCTTTGGCCCAACCTTGAGTCGTAGAGACAACCGCTTTGCTATTAACTTCATTACGCAAAATAGAAAAATAGCGAATATCTTTAAGCACAACTATTTCCCGTACTTCCCACCGTACTTCTGGCTTCCAGAAAATAGCTTCTAAAATACCTCTCGCAGCAGAAGGTGTCATTACCGGATAGCTCACCCGCTCCACTTTCATATCTGGCCGTGTGAAACAGGCTAAATCGCCCCATACTTTAATTTCCAGCGTTGGATAATTCATATAACTAAATCCTCCGGGTCCATCATCTCAGATTGTAAGCCACATAAGTAATCGTATTTCCCGAGCCATTCCCAAACGCCTGAAGTCACTTCTCTTACCATGGATTCTTGTTTATATTTTTTCAACTCATTGTGACGAATATTTAAGATATAGGGTTGAAGTTGGCGCAAAATCTTTTTAGGAAAAACCCAAGGTTTTTGTAATTCATTCAAAAGTATTTTTACGTACTCATCATACTTAACGATGACAGGTACGGTATCGTCATCAATCATACGAAAAAGATCAGCAACTTCTGGATAATCAAAGCTTTGACGCATTTGCTGAATTCTTTTACCATCGGTATCTACAGTCTGATAAACAGCCTGAAAATAATGTACAAAAATATCAGGAAGGTTCAAATCCCACTTACTCTGACGTAAGAAACTACGCGCATTATCCGTTGCTGTTCGATATTCTCCTGGAGGGATTTTGCCTTCAGCAGGCTCAAAAATAAAAACCTGTCCAAGCTTATTCATTTTTCCCTCTCGGTTACAACGGCCTGCTGCTTGAACAATGCGATCCAAGGGACCAATCGCCCGAAATACAGTCGGAAAATCCAAATCTACTCCAGCCTCAACAACCTGAGTAGAGATGAGCAAACAAGACTTTCCCTGTTCCAGCCTTTCTTTCACCTCTTCAAGCACTTTTCGTCTGTGTGCTCCACAAAGTAAGGTTGAAAGATGAAGAACTGATTCTTGTGGCAAATGAGACAGCAAAGCAAGTGCATCTTTTTTTGTATTAACAACACATAGCGCTTGTCTCTCCTTGCTTAAAAGATTGGCAACCTGTTTCCAAGTGAGTGGTTGTTCCAATTGAATGTTATACTCAACTCTTTTTAGTTTTTCAAATATTTTCCCTGGTTCATTAACGATTTCTCGAATAGGAGCCAATTGCGATAATTCAGGCAATTTCTCCATTGCAGGTTGAGTCGCAGTACAAAAAACAAGCGTGACTTGATAAGTTTCAACCAATTGAGCCAATACATCTAGAATGGGTTTTAAAAATTTAACAGGAAGTGTTTGAACCTCATCAAGAATAACGACACTTCTGGCTATATTATGCAATTTGCGACATTTACTTGTTTTATGTGCAAAAAGACTTTCAAAAAATTGAACATTGGTAGTGACGACCAATGGGGCATCCCAATTTTCTGTTGCTAAACGGGCTTTAATTTCATAATCAGAAGGATTTTCCTCATTTTCCTTAAATGAAGCATTGCTGTGGTGTTCTAATACAACATCATTACCTAAAATCTGACGATACACATCCACTGTTTGCTCAATAATACTGGTATAAGGAATTGCCATAATAACCCGATCCAAATTATGTTTCAAAGCATGTTTTAAGGCAAAAGCGAGGGAAGAACGGGTTTTTCCTCCTCCAGTTGGTACAGTAAGTTTAAATATCCCTGGGGGTAATTCAGCGGAGTTAAGACAGTCGTTATAAATCTGATGTCGCAATTTGCTCACCAAATCAGTTTTTTGTCCGGAAAGTCTATTTTGAGAGTCATCTAAGCGTTGCGAAAGCTCACTCAAACCGGCATCAAAAATACGTTTATCTGCTTTCGCTTCTTCAAAATGACGTTCTGTATCTAAAAAATCGGCATCTACCAAACATGAAAACAGCATTCGAACAAAGAACTCAGACTGATAGACATTTAAATTTGAAAATCTACTAAAATCTGATGATTCAAGTGGCTCTATATCTTTAAAAAATGTTGCAGCTTTTTGTAATACATCATCAAAACCAGGTTGTTTTTGTTTCTCATTTATTTTTGTTTGTAAGTAGGTTTTAGAGGGAAGACCACCATGATGCCCTTGAATAGGGAAAGCCAAAAGACTTAATCCTTGAGAACGAAGAGAATAAACCGAACCATATGTTTTATGATCTATCCCTTTCGCCGGGGGAGGATTTTTATTTTTGTCGGCAAGATAACAAGCTTTGAGATAATTCTGAAACTCTGGATTTATTTTACCAATATCATGCCATAGTCCAGCATAATAACCCAGTTTTCCTGCGCCAAACTTATGTGCAAAAGATTCAGACATAAAAGCAACCGATTTTAAATGATCTTCTAAGCCATGCCATTTATTCTTTGAATTTGGAGTATGAGCGACAAAAGCACCATGCATAAATTCACACAAAAGAAATTTCTCCCCGTCATTTAATGACTATATTCCAGATTCAAACATGAGATTTGACAGGTAATCTTGGAGATTTTAGTTAAATAAAATCTTGGAGAATGATTTTTATTTTTCCAAACGCTTCAATAATATCAGTTAAATATTCAGACACAAACCCAAATTTTGATTATGTAATAATAAATTTCAAATTAAGGCGTGACACAGAAAGACGTGTTAAATGGATTAACCGTTTATTCACTTTGACTTACTGCCTTTTTGCAAATCTATAATTAAAATTACCAACATAAAGTTCTTACAAAGGTCAAACGCCATCACCCGCTCTGTCGCAAAATAGGCTATAATCGGGTCTATGCAAGCGTCCGCCACACCGCTCACAATGATGCACGACCAGGCCCAAATCCTCGCAAATTACCGGGGGGGCCGCTGTGCTGTCTTGGCTGCGCCGGGCTCGGGCAAAACCACCTTGATCTCGCATCTGGTGGCTGAGATGGTCTCGCTGCGGGAAATTTCCCCCCGCCGCATTTTGGTGCTGACCTTTACCGAAAGTGCCGCTGCTGAGTTTGAACAGCGCACCCTGGCGCTGTTGCACAGGCGCATGGCCCAGCCCAGTTTTTCGACTTTACATGCCTTTTGTAACAAACTCCTGCGCCAATTGCACTCGGCTTATAGCCAACGCGAAGTACTCTCAGACGAGCGCAAATATGCCCTGCTCGAAGAAGTGCTGTTTAACCGCAAACTGAGCCATTCCCAATTGGATTATGTGCGTCTGGTCGCAGATATCCTTATGCCCCGCTACCGCCAACGCAGCTATCTGATGCCTTTGTTAAGCGCCGAAGACGTGGCCACACGCACAGGTATTCCCAGCGATCACGCCGAATTGCTGTTTCAATTGCCCGAGATCATCGCCGATTACGAAAACCTGCTCAGCATTGGACAATTTATTGACTACGATATGATGATCTCCGAAACCCACCGCCTGCTTTTGGAGCACCCCACGGCCTTACAGCATATCCGTGCGCGCTACCACTGGATTATTGAAGACGAAGCCCAGGACTCAAACCTGCTTCAGACCGCCATCCTGGAGCTGATTGCAGGTGACAATGGCAATCTGCTGCGGGTGGGTGACCCCAACCAGAGTATTTATGGCTTCAATGGCGCCGATTACCGCCGCCTGACCCGCTTTGCCGAAGATTATACGGCATATCCCATGGGCCAGAGCAACCGCTCGGCCCCACCGGTGATCGCCCTGGCCAATGCCTTTCACAGCCTCTACAGCCAGGCCTTTCCCTCCTCGGTGGAAATTCAACCCGGCATCAAGAACCCACCCCCCGGTTGGATCTGGATCAAAAGCTATCCCTCACTGGAGGCCGAAGTCGCAGCATTAATCCAGGCCTGCCAGAGTTTATTGAGCCAAAACCAGAGCATGGCCATCCTCTGCCGCACCAATCAAAGCTGTCTCTGGCTGGAGCAGAAATTGAGTGCAGCCGAGCTGCCCACCCGGCTGCACCACGAAAAAAGCCCGCATTTTTTTAAGACCCCGCTTGTACATTTATTGCGCGATCTCTTTGCCTATTTGCTCCAACCCTGGGACTACCCACGCTTTCAGCAACTCATGAGTGGTTTGGGTTTTTCGCGCCAAGGCCTGCGCCAACTCTTTCCCGACAGTATCAACGCCGGAGATTTAAAGGCCCTGGCCGAGCAGTGGCTCTACACGCCAGATCTCAGTTCCGAAGCGTATCTGCGCCTGAGTGACTACGCCGGGAAACTGCTGTTTTTAATCACACACCAGCATTACAATGTATCTTGGCAATTGGAGTGGATCGCCGAAAATATGCTCAGCAGCAGCGATGAACAGTTTCAATTGCGCCTCTTGCATCAGCTTTGGCTCAAAACCCACTGGAACAGCGGCAGTCAGAGTCCTGAGGCATTTTTGGCCTGGCTCGAAAAAGCGGGCATGCGCAAGATTCGCCAATTAATGGCCCCCGAAGAGCCCGAAGCCAACCTCAAAGCGCCGGGGGTCGTGCATCTGCTCACGGTTCACCGCGCCAAAGGCCTGGAGTGGGACGCCGTACTGTTGCCACTCTTTCAATATGGCCAGCCGTTTACCGCCCAAGATCAAGAGTTGCGCACCCTGCTCGCGGCCCTGCAACAAGGTCTGCCCTACCAAAGTGTGATGGACCAGATTGCAGATGAAGAAGAGCGCGAGAGCATTCGCCTGGTCTATGTGGCCCTGACCCGTGCCCGCCGCAATCTCTTGCTGAGTTGCAGCCGCGAACGGCTGCCCGAAGCGGGGCTCTACCAGGCCCCGGATTCACCCCTGTTTCACAGCTTGCGCAACTGGTATACAATGCAAAAGGCTGAAAAAAAGGCTGAAAAACGGGCTTAGTCAGCCCCAACCCAACTGGAGGCAATCCCATGGCTGAAGCAGAAAGTGAATCCCCAGACCAACCAAACCAAGGCGAACGCAAACATATCCGCTGCCGCTATTGCCAGAAAATGAACGCCGTCTGGCAAAACGAACAGGCCCACTCCGGCTGTCGGCGCTGCCAATTGCCCCTTTCTGAAGAACCCCACAAAAAGTGGGAATTTGTCAGTCCCGACGCCTACAGCCACCCACTCGATCGACAGGCTTTGCAAGCCCTGCGCCAGATCCCTGGGATCGACATGATTCTCAAAAAGCTTTTGGAACTGACCTACGAACGCATGTACCGGGTCATGTGCAATGCCAACAGCATTCAGGTCAGCCAGGAGCAATTTGCCGATCTCGATACCAAACTCGAAATTGTCTGCCAGACGCTGGGGGTCAAAAAACCCAAGCTCTATGTCTCTGTCACCAATGACTTTGGCGGCATGGCGATCAATGCCATGACCACAGGGGTGGATGACCCGTTTATTATTATCTACGCCGGTTTGCTCGAACGCATGAGCGAAGAGGAGATCTTTGCCGTCCTGGCCCACGAAGTGGGGCATATCCACAACCAGCACCTGCTCTACACCATTGCCGCACGCACCCTGCTGATGTTGATGGCAACGGTCTTGGGGCAAACCCCGGTCGGGGCCCTGCTCAATACCATTGGCATTCCAATTCGGATTGCCCTGATCATGTGGTACCAAAAAGCCGAATTGACTTGCGACCGCGCCGCTTTGCTGGTGACACAAAACCCACGGGTGGTGATGAGCGCGCTGATGAAATTGGCGGGGGGCACCCTCAAAGGCGACGCCAATTTGGATGCCTTTATTAAACAGGCCAAGGCCTTTGAAAAAAATTACGAAGAAGATTTTCTCGACAAATTCTGGACGCTCTTGCTGGCCAGTCAGTCCAGCCATCCCTTTCCAGTTTGGCGCATTTCCGAAATCTTAAAATGGACCGAAGACACCTCGCCAAGTGGCTACCAGGCCCTCATACAGTCTGAAAAAGAGATTCGTCCGCCCGCGAAAGACTGAGGAGAGGATGTCTAAGCAAGCCCCAGAGCGATTCGTAAATTCCCTGCAGGGCTGTTTGCTTGGGAGCGCTGTGGGCGATGCCCTGGGGCTGGCCTGCGAAGGTCTCTCCCCCCGGCGTCAAACTTCGCTCTTTCCCGATCTCAGCCATTACCATTTTTTGCCCGGCAAACGCGGCATGATCTCGGATGATACCGAACATCTCTGCCTGGTGGCCCAGGCCCTGCTGCGATCGGGGGGAGAGCCCAGGGCCTTTCAATGCGCACTGGCCTGGCAACTGCGGTTTTGGCTCTTGGGCCTGCCTGCTGGCATTGGCCTGGCCACGCTCAA
The DNA here is from genome assembly GCA_018780035.1 of Candidatus Sericytochromatia bacterium. Classification (GTDB taxonomy): domain Bacteria; phylum Cyanobacteriota; class Sericytochromatia; order UBA7694; family UBA7694. Next base: position 79,214 of record JADMKE010000026.1, on the reverse strand, counting down.
AGGCATTCTAAAACTCTGGTTGGGCGTTTCGCCCGAACACAGCGGTGTTTTTTCTGCAGGCAATGGCCCAGCCATGCGCGCCAGCCTGCTGGGGGTCTTGTATGCCACCCAGCCCGAGAAACTCAAGGCGCTCAACCGCATTTCCGCCCGTTTGACCCACAGCGATCCCAAAGCGGAATGGGGGGCGCTGGCTATTGCCTTGGCCGCTGGATTTCACACCCTTCAACACCCGCAAGGAGAATTTGTCAGCCAATTTCGCAGCCTATTGCCAACGCCTTTGCCCCCAGAGGCCCAGGAATTGCTCACACTGCTAGAAAAAGCTGAGGAACAAGCCGAACAGGGACGGGAACAGGGCCTTTCTGAGCAGGGCCAGCAAGCTGCCCTGCAAAGTTTCATCGAGAGCCTGGGGTGCAAAAAAGGCATCACAGGCTATATGTACCACACCGTGCCTGCGGTGCTCTTTGTCTGGTTGCTCCAGCCCAAAGATGTTGTCGCGGGTCTGCAATTGCTGATTCGCGCTGGGGGTGACACAGACACCACCGCCGCCCTCTTGGGAGCGATTCTGGGAGCAGAAAGAAGCTCAGAAATAGGCTCAGCGGCTTTGCCCCCAGATCTGCTCAAAACACTGTGGGAATGGCCGCGCAGTACTGCCTGGATGTCTGAAACCGCCCAAAAATTACTGCCGCTGCTCGAGAGTGAATCCCCCCAAATGCCACAGAAATTGGCAGTCTGGCAATTGCCCCTGCGCAATTTTATTTTCTTATTCGCCGTCTTGTTTCACGGCTTTCGCCGATTATTCCCACCTTATTAAAGCTATTAAACTTTACGCCGAAAAACCCAGACAGCTACAATAGAGATGTAAGCACCAAGCTAAACCAGAGGAAACGCCATGACACACGCCGGAAAAATCCCCCAAACCCTATTGGGATTGCTGCTCTTGGGCAATATGATCAGTTGTACCCAAAGCCCCACACACCCAGAAAACACAGGCAAGATCAGCTTTCGGCTCGCTTTCCCCAATGCTCAGACAGGTTTTGCCCTCAAAGCCATTCCTGCTGGCTCCCGCAGCTATGAAATTCACATTTCAGGCACAGGTTTAACCGAAGCCAAAATTGTCAAAATCAGTGCCACACCGGGTGAAACCCAGAAAAACCACACAGTCGGCGAATTGCCAGTGGGTCCCAAACAGGTGCGCGTCACGGCCTTTGATGAGAACAAAGCCTTGGCCACAGCCAGCAAAGAGGTGACCATTGTGGCCTCCCAAACCACCCGCGAGGAATTTGATTTGCGCTCTGCGCTCTTTGCTTTGGAAGTAAAATTGCCCCGGACAGTCCCCCTGGATATCCCTGTCCAAGCCAAAGTGACGGGAGAAAACATCCTGAACTCAGGCCTGGCACTGAGCAGCCGTTTTGCTGCAGGCAGCAGCAGCTTGACCCTCTCGGATCTGCCTGAAGGAAAAAAACAGCTGGTCCTGAGTGTGCAATTTAAGCTCAACAATCAGACCCTCACTTCCGAAGCGATCAACAAAGAAGTGACGGGCAAAGCAGGCGAAACCGCTCAGATTGAAATCAGCCTCAACGAAATTGCCAATGCCCTGATTCCCACTTTGCTCAAACAAAATTTGGCAGATTTGCCCAATTTGCTCAATCAAATTCCCCCAGAACTGGTTGAACTCCTGCGCAGCAATGCCCTCTTGGCCGCCTTCTTAAACAACCGCCCCAGCCCAGTCCCGACGGCTCAGCCCACACCGCAGCCGAGCCCCACTCAGAGTGTGACACCCAGTCCTTCCCCCAGTCCAGAAAATCAAGAACTAAAACTTGAAATTTTGGATGGTCGGGTTGTTTTGCGGGGATTGACCGTAAAGGAATTGACCATGAAGGATCCTGGTGAAAATCTCATCAGTCTGGCAGATCCAGAAGTGCGTAAACTTGAACCCAATGCCGATTTAGAAGTGAGACTCAACCGACAAATCCACGCAGCAGTGATTCGGCTCGATTATAACGGCCCAGATACCCCCGAAGTGACGCTCAAAGTTGAAAACCTCGATATCCCCAATGCCCCAATCAACAGCCGTGAATTCCCTTCAGCAAAAACAGTCAAGGGACTTGCGCCCAACCGCTTTAACGCTTTGGCACTCTTTTTACAAGAAGATTTGACAGCCCCCACCCTGGATACCCTGTCCCGCTATAAAATCACAGTCATCGCCAAAGCCAATGGTAAGCTTCTTATGACAAAAGCTGTTTTTCATGTCAACGTGGTGAAAAATCCCATTTTGGCCAATATTGCCTCAGCACTGCAGTAATTTTTACAACACAGCCCTTGCCTCAGACACTCATAAGCCCAAAGCTTTGAGTGCCTGTTGCGATTCAAGATGGCCCGGCTCCTGTTGTAAGACTTTCTCAAAATAACGGCGGGCCAAGGCTTTGTCTCCTGTCTTTTGCGCCAAGAGCCCCAAATTATACAGGGCCTTGACATAGTTGGGTTTCAAAGACACGGCCTTTTCAAAGGTCTGTCGGGCGTCTGCGGGTTTGTCTATCGCCAAATAATACAGCCCCAAATTGTAGTGAATGACCGGATTCTGAGGCTCCGCTTGCAGCGCTTTGTTGAGATAGCGCTCGGCATCGGGATATTCTCCCAGGGTTAAAAAGCCCTGGCCGATATCATTCAGGGCAGCGGCGGAGCTTGGGCTTTTTTGCTCTTGCACCAAGAGGTAGAGCAGCCGGTAGATCGTGGGATTTTTGTCTATTTTGGCATATCCCGGTGCCCCCTGCATAAATTCGGTAAAATGCTGCAAAGCCGTGCTGTAATCCTGTCTACGCAAGAAAATATAAGCCAGGGATTGGTGGGTCATGGCACGGCTTAAAGCGCTCACATCGGGTTCTTTTAACACCTCTGTGTATTTTGCCAGGGCCGCATCATCCTGTTTCAGAGCCGTGTAGGAGTCCCCCATCAATTTAAGCGTCACCCAACGGGTGATTTGTACCTCGGGATCGTTTTGATTGGCAGATTTATCCAAAGCGCGCTGCAAAATCTCAATCGCTTGGGAATAGCGCTTTTCACGGAAATAGACCAAACCTGCGGTATGTTCAACACGGTAATTGTCGGGTTCTTGTTTCAAGGCGACTCGGTACTCATTTTCAACCGCTTGAAAATCTTTAAACTGCTGTTGATACATCTCCATCAAGAGCAAACGGGCGTAGATCAAACTCGGCTGGCGTTTCAGGGCCTCCAAAGCCAGATTTCGGGCGCGCTCCTTATCGACAAAACGCAACATATTGGCTGCAATATACATCAGGATTGTGTTTTCAGGATCAATGGCCAGAATTTTATCTACATATTCCCCCGCACTTTTAAAATCCTGCTGCATGAGCTTAAAAGAAGCCAAAAGCATCAAAACAGGGGGATAATTGGGCCGCTTGAGATGGGCTTTTTCTAACATGGCCACCGCAGGGGAGAGATCGGTTTCGGGATCCGAAATAAATTTAAAAATATATTGGGAAGCCAAAAGGCCAATGATTTGAGGGTCATCAAAATCAGCCCCCAGCGCTTGCAGCTCTTGTTGCATCAGCGCTAACATATCCTCTTTGGGATTGTTATAATCGGGGTATTTCACGCCCAAATACCAGATAATATTCGCGCTTGAGTTTTCAAGTTCAACCGCTTTATGTGCCTCAAGCAATGCTTCTTCAGAGCGCTTAAGTGCCTGAAGAGCACGGGCCCGGGCCCGGTGAGCAAGGGCCAAATCGGGCTGAAGCTGGAGGGCTTTATCGGCAAAATTCAGGGCCTTTTGCAAATCATCGGGCTGACGGGAATCATAAACATTGCCCTTATCAACACCACGCACCGCCAAACGTTCAGACAATCCAGCCCAAGCCAAGGCATATTCAGGGTCCTCTTGCAGGGCTTTTTGGTAATTTTCTATCGAAGCCCGCATCATTTGAGCCCCCATCAGCCAATCATCATTGCCTTTGGCTTTGAGGTAATATTCTTGGGCCTTGGTGGAACGGGTGGCAGCCATTGAGGCCTTCATCTGTTTGATCTCAGCCTCTTTGCGATCGACTTTGAGTTTGTCCACCAGCTGATCGGCCAAATTCTGCTGCAATTCAAACAGGTGGCCGATATCCCCTTGGACCTGGGTCAGGGTACCGGCCTCTATTTCCCCTGTTTCGACCTGCACCAGACGCAAATTGACCTGGATCCGCTCCCCGATTTTTTGGTAAGAACCGGTGATCATAAAATCAGCTCCCACCAATTTGCCGATCCGGGGGGCGTTATCGGGATCAGCCATCAGGCTCTGCATAAAGGCCTGCTCTTTGATCACCTGCGCCAATTCAGCCCGCTCGACCAATTTGAGTGAACGCACCCGGCCCAGGCCCATCAACAGACTCTCTGAAAAACTTTCACCCAGCCAATTATCGGCCTCGGCACGGGTCAGATTGCGAAAAGGCAGAATCATCACCCGCCGTTCAGCGGCTTCTGCCGCGAGAGTAGCAAGGTTGATCAGCCCCAGGCAGAGCAAGGCATTTAAGAGTTTCAGCGCTTTCATGGTGTGACGATCCGTGTTTTTTTTCAGTATAAAGAAAAAAGACCTCCCGTTGGGAGGCCTTTTTTCATAAGAAAGATATTATCTCAAAGCTGCAGCAGCGTTGACCACACCAAAACCGGATTCATTGTCTTTGCCGGGAGCACCGACGTCAACAGCGGTTTTTTCGAGGTGCTGACGCACCTGTTTGGCGGTCCACTCGGGGTGGCGGCTCCAAACCAGAGCGGCGACACCGGCGACCAGTGGCGTGGCCATTGAGGTGCCCTGCAAGAAGGCATAGTTCTGGGGATAGCCGTGGTCATTCAGGGGCACCTTGTAGGTCGGGGTGGTGGCCATGATTTGCACGCCAGGAGCAGAAACGCTCAGTTCTTTGCCATAGCAGGAGAATTTGGCGCGTTTATTGGCCTGATCGCTGGCTGCAACGGCCATATAATAATCGTCGATGCGGGCAGGGGTGCCAACAGCAGTATTGCTATTGCCTGCGGCGGCAATCAGCAAAGCGCCTTTTTTGGTGGCCCAATAGCCCACAGCAGAGGAGATCAGGTCGGTCACAGCGGGGCCGCCCAAGCTCAGGTTGACGATTTTGGCGCCCATATCAACTGAGTGTTTGATCCCACCGGCGATGGCAAACAGACTGCCGCCGCCTTTGGCGCTCAGCACTTTGACAGCCAGGATTTTGACATTGGGAGCCGCACCAGCAACCCCTTCGCCATTATTGGCAACAGCGGCGATAATGCCAGCCACGTGGGTGCCATGGCCAAAGCCATCAATGGGGTCGAGACCATCGGGCGATTCTTTGGTGAAATCTTTGCCTTTGATGGTATTGGCTTTGAGGTCGGGGTGATTGTAGTCCACGCCGGTATCCACAACAGCCACGATCAGGTCTTTATTGCCCTGACCGCCTTGGCTCCAAGCATCCAAGGCACCAACGTGGGGCAAATGCCATTGCTGAGCGTAGAGCGGATCGTTGGGTGCGGCCATATTGGGACGGCCCTGTTGACGGGGAGCTGCAGGAATTTGGTTCAGGCTGACGAGATAATTGGGCTGGGCAATTTCAACATTGCGATCTTGGCTGAACTGACGAATCAAATCATCGGTATTGCGACTTGCACTTTCGACCAGGAAGACGCGGGTGTCGATATCAAAGAAATCGACCACACGGGCGCCGGAACGGGCCAGACTTTGTACGAAGAGATTGGGGTCTCCGGGTTTGACTTTGACAATCACCTGATTGGGAGCCATTTGGGGACGGGCATCGGCATTAAAAATTTTGGAGCCACGGGCTGCACTTTGGCTTTGCAGCAGAGCTGAGTTGCCTTGGGGATTCAGCAAAGGACCGCCTACGGGGGAGCAGGCAGCGAGAATACCGAGGGCCAGCGCAGCGCTGACAAGTTTGGTGGATTTGCGTTCGGTCATGGTGAAAGGGTCTCCTGAACAGAAAAGGTTAATTTAGGGTAGCATTTTTAAGCGCTTTTGGCAAAATGGGGGGAATATTTAACTAACTGAAGCTTGAAAAAAAAGCCCGGAAAACGCTTCCGGGCTTCCGGTTCGAGATATTGAAACACTGCGTTAAAGGTGTTTTCAATCTGGGGCCTGAGATTGAGGCCCCTGGTTAAAACTAATTCTTGCTGACACCGGCGCTGTGAAGCAATTCGGTGGTTTTGTCAACGATGGCGGCTTGGGCGCCGGTTTTTTCCATCACTTTGTTGGCTGCGTAGCTGGCACCCCAGCCGACCAACATGCCGCCGACCATGACGGGGAAAGAAGAGGCTCCGGCTTTGGCCAAGCCCCAAACAGCAGCGTTACTGGCAATTGAGCTCACACCGCTGCTGACAGCAGAACCGGCGACATCACCAACCACACGGCCACCGGCTTCAGCCAAAGTGGCTTTGCCGCGGAAAACAGACCAGCCGTTGCGCACGGTGGAGGTGACAGAGCGTTGAATGACTGCGCGTTTCATCGAAAGGCCCACATTGCCATAATCGGTGACGACTTGGCCGTCGACTTGGCGAGCCATGGCGGCTTTGGTATCGACATAAGAGTTGAACATGCCGAGCACAGCACCTTCGAGACCATTGGACTGGCGGATATAAACATCGGTGGTGCTGAAGGCGTCGGATTTAGCAGGAGCCGCTTTTTGACCAATCACATGGGATTTGGAATCAACAACAGTGATGGTGCTGGATTTGGTCAGGATAGGGGTAGTGGGGGTGGTGGAAACGCTTTGAATAGTCATCTGAATAACCTTTCTTCGTGTGCAATTATCTCGAATGAACCTTGATAAAAAGGTTATATTAAGTTCAGATTAAAACTTGCTTAAAAAATTAAGAAAACATTAAACTTTTTTTGTCTTCAAAAAATTATATTTGCCTCAAAGCGTTTGTTTTAAATGCTTTTAGGCAAATTAAGCAAAGCTTAATTTATCACGACAATATCTCAGTTAATAGTCAAAACCACTGTTGCCAATAAATTCACGCAGGATCGAAGTGGGCGGCACATGATCGGGATAAAGCGCCACAAACAGGCCGATCAGCTTTTGCAAACGGTAAGCGGTGGCAAAGGCAGGGTGATTGTGGGGCACCTCTAACAAATAGCGTTCGGCATAGACTTTGATAACCGAAAGCTCGTAAATCATCGAAGAATCAAAGATCACATCGGCCTGATTGACATAGGGGAAAATATGCAAGCGCTCCCCGGCCCGCACCGAAGGCCAACGCAGAATACTCTCAGCAGCATTGGTCGCCCGGCTGTGGCGGTCTCTCACAATTCGGCGCAGCAGTCGCAAATCCGAAGGGTTGATCCGGCTGTGCTCATCCAGTGACAGTGAGGCCATGGGTTGAATAAAGATCCGAAAGAGGTTTTCTACCGGCACTTGCTCTCCCAAGAGGCGGGGATTTAAGCCATGAATGCCTTCAAGCAGCAAAACCGTATCGTCTTCCAAGCTCAAAACAGGTCCCCCCTGGGGCAAGCTGCGCCCTTGGGCAAAGTCATAGCGGGCAGTGGCCACGGTTTTGCCGTCCAGCAAAGCCTTGAGATCGGCACTGAGCTGTTCGGTATTCAGGGCTTCGAGACATTCATAATCAAATTCACCGTTGGCGTCCAAAGGCGTTTTTTCGCGGTCGACATAATAATCATCGAGGGAAATATTCAGCGGCTTGATACCATTGATCTGGAGTTGCACCGAAAGCCGTTTAATAAAGGTGGTTTTGCCCGAAGACGAAGGCCCGGCAATGCAAATAATTTTGATTCTTTCACGTGCTTGGGCAATTTTGTCTGCCATTTGGCTCAGGCGTTTTTCATGAAAACCTTCAGCCACCCGAATCAATTGCACGACCTGGCCTGAAATACAGGCCTGATTAAAATGGCCCACACTGTGAATGTGCAGCGATTCTAACATGCGGTTGTGATCGGACATCAGCTGGGCATAAGAAGCCAAATCAGCCACAGAAGGCCCTTGGCTGGCTGTGGTTAAGATCAAACCACCCACACCCGCTTGGACATGTAAATCGTGTAAATAGCCCGTATGAGGCAAACAGGGCCCCATACTAATGCCGTAAAACTCGCCACAGGTCACCAAAGAAACCCGGCTGGCACGAATGGTACGCATCATGGCTGCGGCTTCAACGCGGCCATTGTCTTCAAAGAAAGGAATCGCCTCTTCCACGGCCCACCACTCATGGCGAAAGGCTTTTTCCTGAGCAACCAAGGTTTGGATCATGTCTTGTAATTCTGTCGCCAATTCCTCCAGGGAGTCTTTGGGACAGGTATCGACCTGAATCCACTGGGTACTGCCGACAGAGAGGGTGATATTCATCTTTAAACCGGGGTAGAGATGATGGGCCGCCTCTAACAAGATCAAAGCCGCACTGTGACGGTAAATCCGCTCCCCCTCCCAATGGTCGACGGTCAAGGGCGCCAGATAGGTGTCTGACATCAAAGGGGTGTTTAAAGAAACCCGCTTGTAATTGACCAGCGCAGCAACCACGGGACTGCCCTCAATCTCTGAAGGCAAAAGACTCTTGGCCTGGGTGCCCGTGGGCACCTCCCAGCCCTGAGCTTGCCCTTCGACCCGCACATTGACATGCATACGCCGGGGCAGCGAACGCTCTTGCATCAAGCGGCCAAAGCTATCGGTCATGTCTGTGAGCTGCAGCCCCAATAAAGAGATCAATATTTCAGTCAATTGCAAAGCCAGCAAAGGCTTTTCGAGTTTGAGCAGATCAAAAGACGTGCGACTCAAACGGGCTGCAAAAAGCGGGGTAATGGCTTTGACAGAGGCATTGCGCGGACGGCCGGTGATCAGCCCCAATTCTCCCACATGGTAACCCGCAGCCAAAGTGCCCAATTGCAAACCTGCACGGCAAATTTGGGCCTGGCCACGCAGAATAAAAAACATGGCATCGCCTTCGGAGCCTTCGGCCAATAAGGTATCATCAGGCAAGAGTTCAAAAGGCTCCAAATAAGGCAAGAGTTCGTAGCGATCTTCGGGGTTGGAAAAGACCGTGAGGATATCCAAATCTTCGGGACGAAGCGGAACAGAGGAGTGGGAATAAGACATGGGCTTTCTGCTTTCTCTCAAACTGCCTCTATTTTAACGGGCAATCTGCCACCAGACCAGTATGCCTGCCGCCAAAGCCACAACCAGATAGGCCAACGGGATGAGCCCAGACCAGGGCCTGGCTAAGCAAATCCGGCCCTGGATAGGGACCCTCAGTTTGACGGGCAAATCATCCCAGGCCACACTCTCATCGGGAAAAGCGGGATCGTGTAGGATCAGATAAATTTGGCCGGGCTGCCAATGAGAATGGGAGAGCGGCAACCGCAAGAGCTGGCCTTTGGCCGATTCAAAGCTGCCCAGCCAGACCCATTTGCGGGCGGGATGTTCAAGACATTCCCGCAGCCAGAAATGCTGTCCTTGCCCCTGACGTAAAACCCAGAGCAGGCGCAAACCTTCTCGCAGACAGGCCCAAAACGGCAAAAGACCCATCGCGAGAAAGCCCCCCGCGAGGTATTTAAGTGCCCACCAGGGACTCCAGCAGAGCAAAACCAGGTTCCCCCACAGCCAAAGCCAGGCCAATTCTGCCAAAGGATAGCCCAAAACCAAACAAGCAGCGGCTGCCCAGCTCACTTTGCGGGGAGGATTTGGCATGGGTTTGGTTGGCAAAAAGCACCCTTCTTTCTCTGACAGACATCAACACAGGGAGATTCTGTCTTCAGTCTAAGTTAGGGTATGCTGGAATACAATTCTCATCCCCCGCTTTGGAGACAAAAAAGACCATGTTTATCTCCCCACCTTTTGCCCTGATTTTTTGCTCTCTCTTGGGTCTGCTGTTGATGGCCCAAACCCCAGTTCAACCCCACCCCTCGCCAGCAGCTCCTAACCCACTCCACGTGCCCCTCCAGGTCCCGATGCCCGTCAGCGCCACCCGGATACAGATCTACGGGCTGCCCACTGCCTGTGAAACAGCCACCCTGCAACTTCAGTCCAGTGACCCATTTTTGCCCGGCAGCCAAACCCTCACGCGGGCAGTGGCCTTGTCCCAAGGCAGTGGTCCAGCCGCCAATCGGACAGTGACTTATGCCGTGGAATTTTTGCTCGGCCCCAGCATGGCCCCTCAGGTCTATGGCCCCCAACAGGTCTCACTGAGCTGTTCGCCCCCCCTCTCTGTGGCCCACTCTCACTGGCGCAATCCCAAGCCCTTGCCCATCAATCGCCCAGACATCAACCTCAATCTCAACTCAGATTTTGTGCCATTTGAAGCGAGCGTACAGCAGGCCAGTCTACAGCCATCCACAGCACCGGCCAGCCAGAGCGCTGAAAAGGCCTTGCGTACAACAGCAGCCCTCTGCCGCCAAGCTGCTGCGCCACGTTTTTTTGAGGAGCAAGGTGGCAATTATGCCCTCAGTTTTAATGGGGGCCCGCCTGTCGAAATTATCGGCCGCAAAAGCTGGGGAGCCGGCCCATCCATTACTGCCGGGCGCTCCTGGCAGCCTTACCCAGCTCAGGCTTCGGTTTGCAGTTGGTTTCGCCGCATCACCGTGCATCACACCCACACGGCCCTGAGCATTCAGGCCCTGCAAAAATACCACCAAAACCAGGCAGATCCCAAAGCAGATATCGCCTACCACTTTTACATCCCCACCAGTGGTGAGATCTACGAAGCCCGCCCACTGGGCTATTTGGGCTCCCACAGTGAAAGAGACAATGGCCATAACCTGGGGATTGTGCTCAATGGCGACTTTGCTAAAAATGCCCCGAGTCCCCAGCAATTGAGCGCCTTGCGCAATCTGCTGTCTGCTTTGCGCTGCCCCTGCGGTTTCAGCGATGGGGTCTGGACCCACCAGCAGCGCAAGCACCTCATATTTAAAGGCGATCCGGCCCATTCAACCGAATGTCCTGGCCAAGAGTTGGCGCGAGAGGTCTATGGCATGGCTGCAGACCTGGGTTATGGCCCCTTAACAGCCGTCCCCTTCGACTCCGCTCAGGGGACAAAAACCAACTCCAATCAGGGGACGGGCACAAAGACGCGGGCCACGCCACCGCCATAATGCGCGCGCATTTGGGGGCCAATATGGTCGGAGACCTCGTTGCCCCGGCCATCGGCAATTGAGATATGGCCCGACTCGGAACTGCCTTGGCTCCAGACAACAACAGCCCCCGCAGGCAGCAACGACAATTGTTCTGGCGAAATGGCAACTTCTTTAAAATGGGGGCTGTTGGCCAATTGATCAGCAGCCAAATAGGCGTGATTGCCACTGAGGAAACCGGGCAAATGGGCATGAATGGCCTGGGCCACATATTGGTAACAATAGCCCGTGCCGCCCGTATTTTGACTGATCGCGTAATTGGCCAGGTTCTGGCCGAGCTGGGCATCCAGTCCTGCGATTTGCAGTGTGCCGGACTGCATCAGCACGGGAGAAAGCGCCGTAGGCAGGGCAGCGGTTCCACAGGCCGTCAGGCTCAAAGCCAAGAATCCAGCGAGCAGGGGCAGTGAAACTTTGATCATGGTTTTCCTCAATCTGATACATACTTCTTTGCTTGAGATTATGGCCGATTCAAGCGCGACTTGGCAAGCAGAATGCCAAACATCAATCACTGCGGCGATGAGAAGAGTGCTCCAAGACAATTTGCCAGCGGTCTTCAACTTTGCGCAAAATATACGTACTGCGCACAGTGAGATCGACCTGTCTGCCCGTGTCCAAGGCTTGAGCAGACCAACTGGTCTCGCCAATCATCCAGGCCATATTGCCTTCAATATCCACGTATTCAGGCAGCCAACTGCCACTGAAGCCTTTATAGCCCAAAAATGAATCTTTGTAAGTCTGTTTGAGTTCTTCAAAAGAATTCATTTGTTTGTCGTTGGACCACAGCGCTTTGACATCGGGGTGAAATTGGGCCATGAGCAGATTGAGGTCTTTTTTGCTGTGGGCTGTGAGCACCGTGTCAATCACCCCTGCCAACGCACGCGCCTCTGGGGTATTCAATTCATAGGGGCGGGCCTGGGCCGGTTGAACCGGTTGCACCCAATTGAGCAGAGTTGCACAGGCAAAAACAGACAAGACCGTAGCTAAAATGGGTTTCATCGAAAAGGCCCTCACGCAGTTTTTTCCCAGCTTAGCGCCTCAGCAGAAAAAAATCAGTGAAGCTGATGACATTTAAGCCGGCTAAGGTTGGTTGATTTGCCTAAAGGCTTTTTTCAGCACTTTCTGACAAAGCGCTGATTCTGGCCAATAGGAGAATTCAATTTCTGAGACTATTTTCCCTATCTGCGTTTTTTACGCCGGGCCAAGGTCTCTCGGGCCGCGTACTCCAGATGGCTCAGGTCTTGACTCTCTTTTTCAGTAGCAAAATTGCGATCGCCTTGTGGAGCCGGTTTGAGCGGCAAAAAGACCTTGTATTTGGCGTTGGGATATGGGCGCCCCGTGCGCACCCGGTCGCTCAAATCGAGCTGTTTGCCTTCGGCATTGTAACCTTTGATGCCAATATGCCCCACACCACCGGGTTCATAAACCACAATTGCACCGGGCGGCAAATAATTGAGTTCTTCGCGGCTGAGGGTAAGTTCGGCAAAGAGGTCTGGGCGTTTTTTAAAGATATTTTCATCGGCCGTGCTGGCCCAAGTGCCGCCTTTGCCGCTAAAGACTTGGTAACGGTAGTTGAGCGCCCCTTCCATCGACTCTTTGACACCGGTATAACAAAAGCTCTCTGATCCCCCTTTGTATTTACACTCAACTTCAGCGATTGCCTCTTGCGCAAAAGTAGACAGATCGTGCCCAGTCTGAAAAGCCTGCTCAATTTCAGTAGAGGTCAGGCCTTTTGCACCCAACTGGTCTGAGATTTTTTGCAGGGCTTCGAGGCGTTTGGGGTCGTTGTCGGGCACACCGGGCATTTCAGAGATCGGAACATAAGGCGCATAAATATCCGACTCTTTGATCACACCTTCGACTGCACGCTCCAAGGCCCGCAGGGTCTTGCCATCCAAGACCCCTTCGCTGACGCCTTCGGTACCAAGTAAATTGTAGTTTTTCTGAAACTCTGCAATGGCATTTTTGACCGTTTCGTTGTAGACATCATTGCGTTCATTGAGAGATGAATAATCTTCATCATGGGCGTGTAAATTGTTGAGCAAAACATGCAATTTGCGTACATCTTCGCCTTTCGCGCCGAGCCCAAGTGAGATCGGGTTTTCAGCATTGTCGGCGGTACGCAGGTCATTCAGCGTTGGCTGCTTGCCGGTAGCGGCATAAGCAAAACCGGGCTCTGCAGCGGCCTCAAGTTTGCCCCCGCGACGCAGAAAAGAGGTGAGGTCGCGGGCATCTTCGGCCAAACCGGCTTCTTCTTCAGGCAAAAAAGTCAGGGTTTCAACAGCCACACCGCGCTTCTGGGCCAAAGCCCCTTTGAGTTCGTCAGTGGTGATTTTATTGTCATTATTGACGTTGATTAATTTTAAATCATTGGGATTTAAAGGCGCTGTTCTTCCCGCTTTCATGGGTTTGCGCGTAGCAAGGTCTGACAAAACTTCACTACCCAAAGATGAAATGCGGGGGTCCATAAACGTTCTCCAATGGCATTGTTTGATGTTTAAGCGAGAATCACGGGTGTAGTGGGTTTATCGCTGTGATCGGGCTTTCACTTGCCTAATTTGAGATCGATTTATCGAGGGCCTCTTTGAGCTTTTCAAAGGTGATGCCCAACTTCTGTGCCGCTGTTTGCAAATTGGGCGGCGGGGGTCCGAGGGCCTCACGCAGTTTTTGCTCGGTGATTCCCAGTGTTGCAGCGGCTTTGGCCAAATCTGGCCGTTTTTCGGTCTGCTGAGGGTTGCTTGGCACAGGTGTGCCCATCGCGCCAGGCACCAAAATGGGCACCCCTCCTGCTTCGGGAATAATCACGAGCCCACCGGGAGCGTCGGGTTGGTCGGCCTTCGGCGCCGGACAATAGCCATCGGCATCGGTCTTGGCAGGCGGGAAAATCTCACCACCGGGTCCCGGCGGTGGCGCTGGGCAGGTACCATCGGGCAGCGTGGGCTGTCTTTGGCCCTGGGTGGGTTTAAAGTATTGGGTCGGAAAGGGCCATTTACTCGGATCAAAATTCCGCCCCAATAAATTGGGATCTCTAAACGGATCGCGGGCAGGCTCACGCAATTGTGGGTTGTTTTTGAGCAATTCTTTGAGCTGTTCCAAGAAGATTTTGGGATCCGACGAAAGATCGGATAAGCGGCTGATCGGTTTGCGTCCGAGCTGTTTTTCCAACTCTGTCGCCACTTGTTGCACCGGCTGCGAAAAATCGCTGGTGTTTTGGATATTGGTCTGGGGCAGGGTTTTTAAATCGGCATTGGCCTGTGCCTCTTTTGCGAGCAAAACCGCCGCCGTGGTCGCGCTGGTGATATTCCGATTGAGAGGGGTCTCGGCCTCGCTGGGAAGGGTCACAAAGGCCTGCAGGGTCATATCGGGTAAATTTTTGGCCTCTGCGGCGATGCGCACAGCGGTATCGGTGGGAATTTTGCTCAGCACATAGGCCCCGGCATCATCCGACTCGGTTTGGGCCACAACCTGATCTGTACTGGCATTGTAAGCGGTGATTTTAAACGAAATATTGCTATAGTCTGCAGTACCTGTCTCAGCTTGAGCCCCCGAAGGCAAGAGCACACCCGCCTTTTCGGCCGTGGCCCCTGAGGGCAGAAGCACACCCGAAGGCAATAAAACACCCGAGGGCAACAGCACGCCAGCTGTCTCTTGGCGCACACCGCTGGGCAAGAGCACACGGCCTTGCACGATTTGAAAAGCGCTCTCAGTGGTGGCTGTTTTGGCCAGAGCGGCTGAAGCAGCAGCAACAGGTGAGGCCGAAGCTGAAGCTTGGACGCGGGGAGTAGACAATTGTGTTGAGACTTGACACGCCACCAAGCCGCTGACCAGAGAGGTGGCCAGCAGTGTGGGCAAAAACGCCCTCAAAATCAGACCTAATCTACTTTGTGGTCGGTGTAAGTGATACATTGTGTCCTCCGATTTGCCCCAGGTTAAAGATTATTATGGCACGGGTTTTTAGCCAAAACCGTATAAATTCGAAAAAACGAAAGAATCTTTTTGCCTGTTTAGATTTAATCGGAGGTGCGCAGCGCCAAGAACGCTTCGTAAACAGCTTTCAAATCATTCAGTTCATTGCTCTCTCGGGATTTTTGCAAAAGGGCTTGCAGCGCTTGCTTTTGACTTTCGCTGAGGGTTAAACCTGTTAAAAGCTGGGTTTGATGCTCGTCGATCCAGGCCGCCCAATCGGCGGGCCCTTCAATCAAAGGCCAGAGTTGGGTAAAGGCCGCACGAGCGGCTTCGGTTTTGCCCTGCAAATAATAGACCCAAGCAAGGGTTTCCAAACTGTTGGGGGCGTCGGGCAAGAGCTGTAAAGCCACATTGAGATCGGCTTCGGCCTCGGCAAACTCCGCTTGTAGGGCGTAGATCCAGGCCCGTTTGAGATAGTGTTCAATTTCGTTGGGCAGCAGCAGTATCAAATGGGTATAGTCGCGAAGGGCTTTGTCGTGCTCCCCCAGTTCAGTCCAGATCAGGGCGCGGTTATACAGACCTTTGGGGTATTCGGGCTCTAATACCAAAACCTGTTCGTAATCAGCCAAAGCCTGAGCCAGGTTTTTTTGCGCATAATAGACATTGCCCCGATTGAGCCAGGTATCGGGATCATTCGGTTCCAATTCCAAGACACGGCTATAATCGGCCAAAGCCAGCGCGTATTGTTTGAGCGCAAAATAGGCCAAGCCCCGATTGTAATAGGCATCGGCATAGTCAGGATCAAATTTGATGGCCGTGCCCAAATCCAAAACCGAGCGGCGGGGGTCCTCCAAATCGTCCCAGGCATAGGCCCGGTAAAACCACAGGCGGGCATCTTTGACAGTAAAGGCCAAGGCCCGTGTACATGCCGCAATCCGGGTTTGCGCCGCCTGCCCATGAATATCTTCACAGACCGCCTTGTCTTTGACAAAGCGATCTTGACTTCGATCTTGAATGCGATCTTGGGGGGTCTCAGCCGCCCAAACAGCAGGGGCATATAAGGCACTCAGAAACACACAGCTCAGCAAAAAAGCAGATTTCATTGACTTCTCCAGCAGGGGGATAGATGCTGCATTATAGCCTTTAGAAATAGATTTGGGATGGGTTCTTGGGGCTCAATCAACGCACAAAAACAAAGTCCCAATCGTGGTCTTGGCTGCCATGGGTGCGCAAGCGCCCGATATTCTGCCCCCCTTGCCAGGCTTCGAGCACAAAACGATAATAATACCCTTTTGTATTCTCGGGCAATTGAAGTGAGAGTTTGTTTTGTTCCGTATTGCCTTGATTCATGACCTTTTGGGGCGCTTGGGCGGTTGCAGAACAGGCCCATTCCTGAATTTGGTAATTATAACGCACGCCTGGCCCCAGGCTGTCCCAGACAAACGAAACATCTGCAGGCTGCGGAGAACCCGCACCACAGGGCTGCTCCCAACCAGGCAGGGGGCGGTTATTGTCCACAGGGGAACTGAGGTGAATCAATTTCACCAAGGCCATGCCCAATTCGGGCGGCGGCTGCCCGGCTTTGATTTCAAACACGCTCCAGGCGCGCAAATCCCCCGGATACTGAATGGGATTACTCGGATTGGCGTCGTAAGTCACATTCAGGCCATATTTGCCCGGCGGCAGACCGCGAATTTCAAACTGCCCCTGGCTGTAATTGACGATCGGTTTGACGCGTTGGCGCGACACTTCGTCGCGCAGCCAGAAGCGGGGCGTGATGGCGGGCAAAGCCTGGCCACCGGCATAACTCAGGCGGCCTTTGACGCCGTCTACAGGCAAAGCCGGTTTAAAGACAAGCAGCGCAATGCCAACCAACCCGGCCAATCCCAGAGCGATCAAGGGGCCTTTCAATTTGTTTCGCGCTTGAAGCGGCCCCTGCGGGGGACGCAAGCTGTGGCGCTGCTGCAGTGCGCTCAAAGCCTCTGCGGCCGATTGAAAGCGTTTTTTCCAGTCGGCTTGGGTGAGGGTTTCGAGCCATTGGGCCAGCCCTTCTGAAATCTGGACATGGGGGCGAAAATTCAGGCTGAGATTTTCTTTTTCGATCAGCCCCGGCTCAAGGCCTGTCAGGGCATAGATCAGGGTTGCGCCCAGCCCAAAGAGGTCAGAGGCTGGCACCGCCCGGCCATCCAATTGCTCGGGCGGCATATAGCCAAAGGTGCCGACAATCGTCGAACCTGCGCTGTGCAGATGGGCATTGACGGCACCAAAATCCACCAGATAGGGCTCGCCCTCGGGGGAGAGAATCAGATTATCGGGTTTAATATCGCGGTGGATCACGGGTGGCGAAAAGCTGTGCAGATAGTCCAGGAGTTCGAGCATTTTCTCAGCAATGGCCACAATTTCGGGTTCGCGAAAGCGCTTGCCCGCTTCCACAGCGGCGGTGAGGGTCTGGCCGGGGATATAGCCCTGCACCAGATAGGCCTGTTGATCCCCTGCCTCGGCTTGGCTGTAGAAGCCCAAAAATCGGGGAATACGTGGATGGTCTAGAAGTTCGAGCACTTTGGCCTCGCGCTCAAAGAGTTCATAGGCTTTCCAATTCTGCAAATGCCTGAATGACAGCTGTTTGACCACACAGGGCAGCTCACTCTCGCTGTCAAAGGCCAAATAGGTCTTGCCAAAACTGCCTTGTCCCAGCGCACGTTCAAGTTGAAAGCGTTCTGGTAAATGGTTTTCAGGCAAGCTCAGTTCATCCATGCTCAAGCCCCCTTTTGCATCTGTTTAATCCAGTGTAAACGTGACATCGTGTTCTCGGCTATCGTCGCTCAGCAAAAAGGAATTCCCTTCCAGGGCGAGGCCATCGACAAGCAGCAGGGGTTCAAGAGCCTGCTCCGCTGCTTTGCGGCACACATGAATATGGTAAAGCGTCTGTTTGAAACGGTAGTGAATCTTAAAATAGTCCCAGTCCAAGGGCAAAAGCGGTTTTAAAATCAGGAAATCCCCCCTGCGCTCGATGCCGAGCAGGTTTTCCAAGAGCAGCCGATACATCCAACTGGCGGAACCTGTGTACCAGGTCCAGCCGCCCCGGCCCATATGCGGGGCCACAGCATAGACATCGGCAGCAACCACATAGGGCTCCACTTTGTAAATGGCGATTTGCTCGGGACTGCTGGTATGTTGAATCGGATTGAGCATTTTAAACAGCGCCCAGGCCTTTTCACTTTCCCCCATCATGGCAAATGCCATCACGGTCCAAATTGCAGCGTGGGTGTATTGCCCCCCGTTTTCGCGCACGCCGGGCATATATCCCTGAATATAGCCGGGGTTGAGGTCGTGCCCCTGAAAGGGGGGATCAAAGAGTTGAATCAAACCCGCTTTGCGCCGAATCAGACGCAAGTCAACCGAGCGCATGGCCTCGCGGGAACGTCCCAGTGAGGCGGCCCCACTGATCACAGACCAGCTTTGTGGCAAGGCATCTATTTGGCACTCACGCTGGGTATGGGAGCCCAGCTTTTCGCCATTGTCAAAATAGGCACGCAAATACCACTGACCATCCCAGCCGTTGGCCTCGATTTGGGTCTGCAGCTCTTGGGCCTGCTGGTGGCAACGCCTGGCAAATAAGCTATCCCCATGGGCCTCAGCCAAAGAGGCAAATTGGTTCAGCACGTCGTACAAAAAGAAGGCCAACCAAACACTTTCCCCTTTTCCGCCGCTGCCGACCCGGTTCATGCCATCGTTCCAATCGCCAGAGCCCATCAGGGGCAGGCCATGAATGCCCCGCTCCAGGCCTCTTTCAATCGCACGCACCGCGTGTTCATAAAGCGAAGCCGACTCTTCGGAACGGTGGTGCAGATCGTAATAGGCCTCTTCTTCGGGCTGAACTGGGCGGCCCTCAAGAAAGGGCACTTTTTCGTCGAGAATGCCGGTATCTGCCAATTGGCGCACATAGTGACAGAGCACAAAGGGCAACCAGAGATAATCATCGGAAAAATGCGTGCGCACCCCCCGTCCAGAAGGTGGATGCCACCAGTGTTGCACATCGCCTTCGCGAAATTGGTGAGCAGCCGCTCGCAGCAGATGTTCACCCATCAGCCCCGGCTCGCTGTGGACCAAAGCCATCACGTCTTGCAATTGATCGCGAAAACCAAAGGCTCCCCCCGATTGGTAAAAACCCGTTCGTCCCCAAAGACGACAGCTCAAGACCTGGTAGAGCAGCCAACCATTGGCGGGAATATTGACCGCCGGGTCGGGGGTTTCGATCTGGACTTGGCCCAGGGTCTGATGCCAATAGGCCAAAACGTCTTTGAGTGCCGTTTCAGCGGCATCGGTCCGGCGAAAACGCTGAATCAGGTTTTGCACATCGAGCAGGCTGCGACTCACCCCCAGGCGAAAGATAATTTCGCGCTCTTGGCCCACAGCCAAATCATAAAAGACCTGAACCGCAGCGCAGGGGTCGAGACCGGCCCCCACTTTGCCTGAAAGCTTGGTTCGTTTGAGCGCAGCAGGCTGCGACAGATCGCGGTTGCGCCCAATAAACTCCTTGCGATCGCCGCTAAAGGTACGGCTAATATCGTTGACATCCAAAAAGGCAATGCAGTCTGCAAACTCTGAATTGTAATAATTGCGGGCCAGCAAGGTCCCGGTTTTGAGATCGATCTGGGTCTGCACATGCAAAAGGCTTTTGGCACGTAAATCGCCCAAGACCCACTCACAATAATGGCTCACCGAGATGCGGCGGGGCCGCCCAGATAAATTGGTCAATTTTAAGACCGAGAATTTGACTGGGGCATCTTTGGCAACATAGACCCACAACTCCGACCGGATGCCATTTTCGCTGTGTTCAAATACGCTATAGCCAAAGCCATGACGCACAGTATAAGCGGTCTTGCCTCGGGCCGGAGCAGGCATGGGAGACCAGTATTCACCGGTTTGTTCATCGCGGATATAAAAGGCCTCCCCGGGGGGATCTCCCACAGGATCATTGCTCCACGGGGTCAAGCGGTATTCGTGGGCATTTTCAAACCAGGTATACCCCCCACCACTCTCGCTGACCAAGGTGCCAAAAAAGGGATTGGCAATCACATTGACCCAAGGGGCAGGTGTCATTTGGCCGGGTTCCAGCACGATCACATATTCACGGCCATCAGGGGCAAAGCCCCCAATGCCATTTTCAAACAGCCGCTCTGGCTTGGGCAATTGCACAGACAAACCCGTTTTGGGCAGACGGCTGGGCACCAGCTCGGGCATCACCGGATCACGCACGCTGCGCAATTCGATCTGCTCTGCCAAGCTGCCATTTTCGTCGTCGAGAATGATCCGTGCAACCGCCATCAACAAAAGCCGATCATCGTTGGGGATTTGCTCCAGCCGCCGCACAAAGATGCCATTGGGGCGATCGAGCATTTGTGCTTCGATGCCTGCGGCAATCAGGCTGGTAATTTGGTCGTGCAGCGACTGGCGATAGACAGAGACATCTTCGTTTAAAATCACCAATTCCACCGCCAGGCCTTTCATGCGCCAATAGGAATGGGCCCGAATCAGCTGGCGCACCAGCTCCATCTTCTCTGAATCGCGGATTTGCAAAAGCACGATCGGCACATCTCCCGAAATGCCATAGCTCCACAAGCCACTCTGGCTGCGGGTATTGCTGCGCAGCAGTGTGGGGCTCGCTCTGCGACTGGCATCGGCAAAAATCAGGGCCTTGGCCAAACGGCCATAGAGCTGCGCTTCGCCATCGGTCGCATTGAGCTGACGCAAGGTGACCTGGCTGTGGGTCCAGGCCAAATCAAAGGCCCGATCAGCCATCAGCGAACTTTGGTATTTTTCAATCTGGGCCAGGGCCAAGTCGCGGGTCTCAGCCATGCCCAAGACCACATCCACCACCGTGGTCGCATGGGGGGGCAAAATGACGGTGCGCCTGAGTGAGACAATGGGGTCGAGGACCGCGCCAACCGTATTCGAGAGCGGAGCAATCTGTTTCAGCGCCAAAGGGGCCTGCAAAGTGCCCCCCCGCCCAATAAACCTGAGCCGATCGGTTTCACACGAGATCTGATCGGTTTCACCCGCTTGCACCAACATCAGGTGAAGCAACCAGGGTGGGGTTTCTTCGGGAGAACTGGCCCTGCGGCTACAGAGCAGGGCTGAGGCCTCGGGCAAAAATTCGGTTTGAATAAAGAGATTGTTAAAAGCCGGGTGCATGGCCTCTGCTGCTGGGCTGGTCAAAACGACCTCTGAATAAGAGGTCAATTCTATCCGGCGCTGCACCGAAGAGCGATTGGTAATGCGGATTCGCCTCAATTCCACGTCATCTTCGGGAGAGACACTGATCTCGGTATGCACTTCGAGACTGGCATGTTGATGCCGGAACTCGGCACGGGCCTGGGTAAATATCGCCTCGTAATTTTTACACGGACGCAAACTGGGGTGAAAAGCCGCTGACCAATAATCGCCACTGGCCAGATCGCGCAAATAGACAAAACTGCCCCAGGGATCACGGGTCACATCTTCGCGCCAGCGGGTAACCGCCAGATCATTCCAACGGCTATAACCACTGCCAGCACTGCTGATCGCCAAATGGTAACGGCCATTGGACAAAAGATGCACATCGGGGGTGTGGGGGCTGGGATTGGTAAAAATCCGCATCGCACTTTCGGCATCGCTTGAGAGTATGCGCGAGACTTCCAGCTCTAAATCTTGGGCAAAGATACTGGCCGCCGTTTTGGGCACCCGCTCTTGCAATAACAGCTCTGCAGCTTTAAAGGGCGGATAGGCCATAAAGCGTTTTTGCATCGGCGAATCTTGCAAGAGTGTGAGCAAGGCCAGCAAGCTCATGCCCTGATGATGTGCCATATATGAACAGATCAAGGCCGAGGATTCGTCGGGATTGAGACGGGCCGGGGTATAGTCGATCGCCTCATAAAAACCATAGGGGCCTTCCCGGCCTTCTGCCGCCAATTGGATCAGGTTTTCACAGGCCGCTAGGGGATCCACCATCAACGCCATGGCACTGGCGTAAGGGGCAATCACCAGATCTTCGGCCAAGCCCCGTTTTAAGCCCAGGCCCGGCACCCCAAAAGCCCGGTATTGGTAATTGAGTTGCACATCGGTGCGGTTATAACCCGACTCCGAAATACCCCAGGGCACCCCCCGCAATTTGCCATAGGCAATTTGTTGTTTGACAGCCGCTTGACAGGAGTGCGCGAGCATCGTGTTCTCATACGTGGGCATCACGAGCATGGGCATCAGGTATTCAAACATCGATCCACTCCAAGACACCAGCAAAGGCTCATTTTGTGAGGCCACCAGCAGACGCCCAAGCGAAAACCAATGATCCTGCGGAACTTGCCCCAGGGCAATGGCAATATAACTGCAGAGCCGGGCCTCAGAGGCGAGTAGGTCGTAAAAGCTATTGTCCATGCGCCGTTCACTGACATTAAAGCCAATTGAAAACAGGGCCCGTGAAGGCTCATAGAGAAAACCAAAATCCATATCACCCAATTGTTCGGCTTCTGCAGCAAGCGTTTCCAATTGGTTCAGGTATATCTGCGCCCGGTGAGAGGCCAGATCCAGGTTGTTTAAAAGGGAGACCAGGTAAGCCCGTTCAGAGACCCCCTGCTCAGCTGAGAGTGAAATGGCCTGCAATGCGACCTGAATCAGCGGCCTGAATTGTTCTGCGGCCTGTGCAATGGTAAGCAGCGAAGGGGCGCTTTCGAGGGTGTCGAGAGCCAAAACCAAGGGGCTTTGCGCTTGCATTTCTTGCAGCCTAAGCGGTCGCTCCAAAGCCAACCAGGGCAATAAATAGTCCATTTCCTCGTGTTGGGCCAGACAGCTTTCAGAGAGAATCTGCCCCCACATTTTGAGCGGTTCTTTTTCGGGCGGCAAAGCGCTCAGCAGCTCTGTTGCCAAATCGCTCAAATGCCCCCACAAATGCAAACGCTCTCGAAGGCCGTTCGGCACCGTGCCCAGGGCCTTGGAAAAACGTGCAATAACAGGGATCAGGGGCCATTCAGCGGCTTCTGCGACCAGGATCTGCAAGGTGTCTTGCAAGCCTTCGAAGGCCTGTCCAGAAAAACAAACTTCTTGCCCCAGGCCGCGCAGACCGG
The DNA here is from genome assembly GCA_018780035.1 of Candidatus Sericytochromatia bacterium. Lineage (GTDB taxonomy): Bacteria > Cyanobacteriota > Sericytochromatia > UBA7694 > UBA7694. The sequence continues at coordinate 56,081 of JADMKE010000026.1, read as the reverse complement.
CACTGAGGGTCAGCAGATTGCCGGCCAAGTTGCCACTGTCGACACTTGAGACATAATGTGGCAAAAGCGGCTGCAGGCTGCGGGTGTCATACCAATTGTAAAAATGCCCCCGGTAGCGCTCCAGTTTTTGCATGCTGCTCAGGGCATTTTGGGTCCGGGTCATAAAGCCGCTGAGCGAAAGATAGCCAAAATCCCAGGCCGCAAGATTGGCCATCAGAGCCAAGCCCATATTGGTGGGCGACGTGCGACTGGCAATCGTGGGCTTTGGAAATTCCTGAAAATTATCGGGGGGCAGGTGATTCTCTTCGGCAGAGACAAAGACCTCAAAAAAATGCCAGGTTTTGCGGGCCGTTTGTCTGAGAAAACGGAGCTGCTCAGGCTGAAGTTTGGGAGTCTTGGCCTGCAGCGGCTGGCTGATCCACCAGGCAATCCAGGGCGCCGCCAGCCAGACCAGCAAAAGCGGCAAAGCCCAAGGCAATAGACCCAGCAAGTGACGCGGAAAGAGCTGGACCAAAAGCAGGCCTGTGATCAGAGCCGTGCTGGGAACGATCCACATATTGACATAAAAACTGCCCAGATCTGTGCGCAGGGTCAACTCAGAATCACTCGAGGTGTGCCATTCCAATAGGCGCTTGCGGGTCAAGAGCAGGCGCATAAGCGTGCGGCCAATGGCATCCAGGCTCATATACGCATCGTAGGGCAAAAAGGCCAGAATCAGAAATACATGGCCCATTTGGCGAATGCTGCTCACGCCCATCGTGCGCAAGTGGGTTTTGAGTGTGCTGTCTTCGGGTTTGCGTAAAAGATTAAACACAAGTGAGATCAAATTGGGCAAAACAATCAGGGGCAAAACCAAAAGGATACCCAGGCCGCCGAGTTCGGGCAAACACAACCAACTGCCCAGCAGAAAGCTGAGCAAGGCAATGGGGATCAAACTCCGTCTGAGATTGTCGAAGATCTTCCACTGCGACAAGGCACTCAAGGGATTGGCAATTTTGCGGGCATCTGGCCCCGGCACCCGTGGCAGCAGCCATTGGGCAATCTGCCAATCGCCCCGAATCCAGCGATGACGCCGCTTCATATCGACGTTATAGCGATAGGGATAGGCCTCGTAGAGTTCGACATCGCTGATCAGGGCCGAACGGGCATGACAGGCTTCCAATAAATCGTGGCTGAGAACCTTGTTCTCAGGAAAACGCCCCTCCATCGCGCGCTGAAAGGCATCCACATCGTAAATCCCTTTGCCAATAAACGAACCCTCTTGAAACAGATCCTGGTACACATCCGAAACTTCTTGGGTATAAGGGTCTATGCCTGCTTCGCCAGCAAAGAGCCAGACAAACCACGAGCGCCGGGCACTGGGCAAACTGACCCCCATGCGGGGCTGCAAAATGCTATACCCTTCTGCAACCACCCCGCGTGCGGGATCAAAGACAGGCCGGTTCAACGGATGGGCCATGGTGCCGACCAAGGTGCGGGCCGTGTCGCGGGGCAATTGGGTATCGCTATCGAGGGTTATCACGTATTTGATCAAAGGCAAAAGCTGCAGATCGCCGAAGATCTCTGCAAAAGCACGCTCCTCCCCCCCTCTGAGCAGGGCATTAAAGGCCATTAATTTGCCGCGTTTGCGCTCATACCCCATCCACAGCCCCTCTGAGGCGTTCCACGTGCGGGGGCGGTGGAAGAGATAAAAGCGACTTTCGCTCTGCGAGAGGTATTTCTGATTCAGCATTTGAATGCCTGCACGGGCCCGCTGCAACAGAGCCAGATCTTCGGGTCGGCTTTCGGTCTCTGCATCGGCAAAATCTGTCAACAAGCCAAAATGCAGATGGGCATCGCGGTTGGACAAATGGTGAATCTCTAAATTTTCAATCAACTGATCCACCCCTTGCAGGCTGGTTAACATCGTCGGAACCACAACCATTGTCTCGCATTCAGGCACAATCCCCGCCGTAAAATCGAGGCGTGGCAGACGATGCGGTTGGATAAAAAAAGCGGTCAGACCGTTGACAAAAGCCAGAGCCAATTGGCTCGAACTGAGCAGAAAGAGCAAGCTAAATAAAACAAAGCGCCAGCCTTGAATCTCTGTTGCTTGGGCCATCCGCACAAAACCCAGGGTCGCGAGCAAGGTAAAGAGAGAAATCCCGCCGGTATAAAAAAGCAGCGGGGAGCGTTGGATCAGGCGTTCCATACGCGAAGCCAGGGGCCAGCGCACCTGAATCCGCTCTCCCAAATCCGACAGACCTTTGTCGACGAGATAATAGCCAACATGGCCGAGGCGGTCGTTGTTCCCGGCTTTTTCAGCCCCTTTTTCGGCCAATTGGATTGCCGCTTGGGCCACCTCAACTTCAGACAAAGGGCTGTGCCGGGCCAGAAACTCAACCGCATGGCGGTAGCGATCGCGGGTGGCAAAATCCATGGTTGTGTAGACACAGGCCGGATCAACGTGCAGGGTTTGCTCGACCAAACTCAGGGTCTCCACAAAGGCTTTCCAGTCCATGGCACTTAAAAAGCGCAGGCTGGCAATGCTGTGGCTGACCGAGACCTGATCGGCAGCTTGATTCTGACTTTCGAGATGAATCAATTGCTCTGTCGACAAACCCTGGGCGACCAGTCGCTGTTCCAGCCAGGTGGTGCGTGCCAAATGCAAAACGGGGCTGTGGCGAGAGAGGCGCTGGCAAAACTCGGCCACAAAGGCACTTGAGACAGGAAAGTCTGAACGCGCCATGTCTGCCACGACGACCACCAGATTGGAGGGGTTTTTCTCAGCCATATCCTGCAGGCGATCAATCCAAACCACCGCCAAATCGCTCTCTTCGCTGGCCAAGGTCAGCCGTTGGGTAATGCGCTGCAGATTTTCGATCAGCGCCAAGCGCAACATGATCGGAATCGCCCACAATTCCCCCAATTTTAAAGGCGTCACCTTTTGGTAGGCATCGACAAAGGAACTGAGCGAACGGCCATCGATCTGGGCATCGACATGGGAGATCAACTCCAAAACCAGATCGTAAACACGGGGAAACCCCTGATTCAGCGGGTTGACCAGCAGCGGCAATTCGCGGCTGTAACTCGGCGGCAAATGGCGGCGGGCCATCTGAATTTGCTCTTCGAGCAGATAAAAATTGTCCAACATCCATTCTGCGGCAGGGGTGAGACGTTGATTGGGATGGACTGCGTGGGTGGCATGGTTAAAGCTGCGCAGGCTCTGCTCGTTTTGATCCAATTGTGCCAAAAGTCGGTGTTGCCCTTGCTGAGGGGAGATCTGATGCGTTTCGGCGAGTGAATGGGCAAAGCGGGTAAGCTGCTCCACACTCAACAATTCTGCCCGCAGGGGCTGTTCGCGATTGAGATCATGGGGAAAATATTGCCTGGTTATCCAGGCTTGAAAACGGGGAAATATTGCCTGTAACATAAAGAAATCTAACTCTCCCTGAACGGGAGGCAATGAAACAAGAACAAAGTTGTTTTTGCTTTTAATTATTAATTTAGAAAATTATCAAAAAGAAAATATCTAAAATTTGAGCAAAAATAAATTAATTTTTTAATTTATTGCCCATATTTTTATTGTATCACGGAAATTATCAAGACCCGCTCAGAGTCTATCAAACAAAAATCAGCGCAGGTGTATCCATCTGCCCCTGTTATTTTTTGTGGATCATCGGGTATGGTTATTATTACAATCGTTTTTCAAAAAGGTCCGTGTTGCAACATGCTTAGTTCTGTCTCTGGCACGTCACGTCTGCCCGAACCACTGCCCGCAGCCTCTGCCAGCCCACGTTTGGCTGCCTCTGCTGACGTGGCTCCCGCGACAGAACCCACTCCAGCGCCAACATCAGCGCCAACATCAGCGCCAACTCCAGCGCCAACTCCAGCGCCCGAACCTCAACTCCCCGCCACTTACCCCAGTGCCGCTTTTTCCCCTTCTGATCCGCTCTTTGATCCCGATGCCCCGATTGTCACAGCCCCCCGAACGTACTCTCAGCCTGAAGCGACAGCTGCGCTCCCCCTGATCTCAGCCGAAGAAGTCACCCGTACCACAGCAGAAATGAGTGGTCGGGATGCGCGCGCCCGTGAATCGCTGGGCGCGACAGCTCCCCCCTCCGGCCCGGCGGCCATCACGCTCGAACACGACGTGCCCGCGTTTACCGAGCGCCTGCAAGATCAACTCCACGGCGCGATCGAACGCTACCGCCAGAATCCGACCAATGCCAACCGCACGGCGGTGCGAAATGCGACCCAGATCTACCTGCAATGGGCCCAATACGTCACCAACAACCCCCAATTGGAAAGCCCCACCGCCAAAGCTGCCCGTTTGCGCATGGAAGCACCCCTTTTACAACAGGCCGAAGCAGTCAGGGGCCGCGAAGCGGTTCCCGCCTTTCCCACGGGCGGGCCGCCCCCGGGCGAAAATGCCTCAAATCGTTTTGAAGGCGGGGTGTCGGTCTCCTTTCAAGACACCCGCACCAGAGTGACCACTGCAGAGGGCCTTGAAAGCAGCGAAGGCCAGAGCCGGTATGGCCTCGGCGTAAGTGGGGGTCAGGGAAATACCTCTATTGGTTTTGGTCTGGGTTATAACACCACTGAGCGGGGGGACAGTTCTGAGTCGGAATGGCAGGGCAGTCTGGCCTTTTCTCAGCCGGGCATCGATCTGCGCCTGGGCTACAGTGAAAACGGCGGCATGCGACTGACCAGTCCCAATTTGGTGCTGCCTGTTCCCTTTACCGACGGGCGCTTGGGCTTGCAGGCCAGTGTCTTCCACAACCCTGTTTCAAACGATCCCGGCTTAACCCCCTGGACCATGGATCCCAATGCTTCACTTTTCCGAGGAGAAGGGGTTCGCCTCGATTTGGTTCGCAGATTTTAAATTATTTCGTTATTTAATCGGAGGATTTTATGCAAAGTATTCCAGCCGGCACAGCCCCGTTAAAAGCCCCCCCACCCAGTCCCACAACGGGTCCTGCTACGCCGCCACCGGCCCCCACTGCGGCTCCCCCCGTACAGGCGCCGCCTGCTGCCCCAAGAGATTCCGCTGCCGGGGTCAATACAGCTGTGGGCGCCACCTCCGCAGTGGTGAGAGAGCCCGTGCAAACCCCCTTTCCCACCCCCCAACCAGCCCCCGCTCCCGAACCGACCGCCCCCCCCAATCCCGAAGCCGAAGATGAAGAAGATGACGGCGATTGGGGAATCAGCGGCTATTACCGGCAAGAAAACACCAATACCCAGCCCGCCACAGGCAATGCCACGGACAGCCAAACGACCACCCTGGGCGCAGCGATAACCTATCGCCGCGACGCCACCGATGATCAATTGGGCCTCGACGGCTCTGCCGCCTTTAACCAGACCACGACCGCCGGGGCCGATGGCAGCAGCCGTCAAACGCAGCGCATCACCGTTGCGGGCACCGCAGGCACCAACGAAGCCGAAATGGCCCGTGCTCAGCGCCTGGCCCAAGGTGGCAATTGATGCAAGTCCGTCCAGGTCAAGCGGCGACAGGCCCTAACAGTGCGGGCCCCGTCGCCCCCCGCCAACACCCCCCGGCCCCCTCTTCCCCCCCTGGGGATTTCCCAACCCCGCCGCAAGATCTGCGTCAAGATCAGCGCCAAGGACTGGATCAGCGGCTGCCGGGGGCCCGTCCCAGCTTTCCCTTCTTTGATCAAGACAATCGCCACGAATTGCACAGCCCCGAATCGCGCCACAATTGTTACCAAGATGCGCGCAATCGCGCTGATGGCTACCGCCTGCTGATGCTGGCTGAAATCGAAAACGCACATCAAATGATGCCCAATATCAAAGCCGGAGATCTCTTACACGAGGCCTATCGCGCCGCTTTGAGCAGCAACGACAGCCGCTTATTAACCCGAATTGCCGAGTTGGAAAACAGTCAGTCGCTGATGAAAGGCGTTCCCGCTGGAGAAATCCTCCAAGAGGCCTACCGCACAGCCACCAAACACGGGGACGCGCGCTCGCTGGTCGAAATCGCCATTATTGAAAATGAGCAGCAATTGCTGCCCAATGTCAAAGCCGGAAACATCTTAAAAGAGGCCTACCGCACGGCTCTCAAACAACAAGATCCCGGCGCTTTGATGCGCATTGCTGAATACCCAGGTACAGATTCGCTCTTAAAAGGCACCAGCCGGGGCGAAATTATGCAAGAGGCCTACCGCATGCCCTATCGCGGGCAGCATGGCGGTGGGGCGTATCGCAAACCACCCTTTTAAGCGAACAAAAAGCAGAGCATATCGTCCACCCGTTGGGCCCAGGCCGCTTCGTTGTGGGCCGCGCCTGCCGCTTCGGTATAAAGCAGGTTGAGCCCATCGCTAAAACCTTGGCGGCGCAGGCGCTCGACAAAGACCCGCACGTGTTCCAGGGTGCTCTCTTGGCTGCCCATATCCACCCAGAGGGTGAGATTTTGGGAGAGTTGCCGGGCGCTGTAGAGCAGTTGTTCGTGCTGCCACCAGACAGACGGGGAGAGCATGCCAATTTTTGAAAAAACATCTGGGTAATAGAGGCCGAGATAAAACGAAATCAGGCCCCCCAGCGAGGAGCCCGAGACCCCGGTGGTTTCGCGTTGGGGTTTGGTGGCAAAATGGGCATCAATGGCGGGTTTGAGTTCTTCGACCAGAAAGCGGGCATAACGCGGCCCATCGCCGCCTTCAAAGCCCTCTTCGCAAGCCCGTGGCAGCCAAGTATACTCTTGGTTGCGCTCACGGGTATTGTAAATGCCCACCACAATCAACTCGGGCAGGCTGCGGGTTTGGATCAGGCGCTCGAGGTGTTCGTCGACATTCCACTCGACCTGAAAAGCGGCGGTCTGCGGGTCGAAGAGGTTATTGCCGTCGTGCATATACATCACTGGGTAGCGCTGTTCGCTTTGGCCATAACTCGGTGGCAGATAGACCATGATCTCACGGGATTCGGGTAAAAATTGCGATTCAAAGCTTTGGCAGCGCACAAAGCGGCCAGAGAGGTGGGGTTTGGGGGCGACGTTTTGCCACAGCCGCGACATAGACACGTTGAAAGGCTCCTTTGGCGGAATGAGTATTAGGGCAGAAAGTTAAAATAGGGCTGATTCGGCCCCTGCATGGTGACTGAGACATTGCGGGACGCTTGGCCGTTGGTAAAACTCACCTGGCCCCGCGTGGGGCTACTAAACGTGACCGAGGCGTTGTTGGCGGGCATGGCCAAGACATCGCCGGCCTGGAAGGCCATATTTGTGGAATAGCCCCATTTATTCGCGTCGAGGCTGAGCGTGGCGTGGTAATTGGAGCCATTGCCTGTGAGTTTCCCCGCAGTGGCAGAACTCATGGTAATCTTGCTGCCATCGTCGTTGACCAGCACATCCCCCGATTGCAGGGTTCTTTCGGCTTTAAATTTGCCATCGGGTTCGGGCTTGACCGTAACATGAAAGTGATTGCCTGTGGCGTCGCTGTAGACCCCTGCGCCATTGGGCCCCGAAATCGTGATCTTACCGCCGCCCAGGGGCAAAACGTCGCCCACCTGGGGATCGATGGTGCCCGCAAGCTGGCCCGAGGCGGCATCTTGGTCCATGCGCAGGTGGTAGCTGTCCCCTGCGGCGTTGCTTTGGCGCACGTGCAGGCTGTTGGGGCCGTCGATACTGGTAATCGTGGTGGTAGCCGGGTCGCCGTCGGCCTCGTCGGTGAGCTTTTCGCCCACGCGAAATTCAGCGGTATCGCGCAACATGGCGCCGTTTTGGTCGACCACCGCGTCTGAAAATTGGCCCGGAAAAGCCGCTTCCAGAATCTCTGCGTCACTTTTTCCGGCTCCCCCTGGTACGGGTACCATTTCGTTATTGCTCAGGGCATAAGCATCGCTGCCATCACGGAAAATGGAGACCTGGTGATCGCGTTTGCTGCCGGGCCCGCCCGTGGCCACACCAAAGGTCGAAAAGCCTGTGTCCCCCAAGAGGGTGCGCGCCACTTCGGCGTAGCCTTCGCAGTCGAGATAGGCCCTGCCCAAATTATCGCGGGGCACGGCATCGATGCCCTCTTGCAGAGAGACGCCGTTCCATTCAATGTTTTTGCCGGTGTGGTTAAAATTGGCGGTCAGATAGGCCTGCAAAAAACGGGTTTTGTCGGCACCGCTGAAGCCGAGTTGATCGACAAAGGCTTTGACATCTGCCGGCCGCTGGGGGTTGATAGCCGCAAAAGCACCGCGCTGGGCAGGGGGAACCATTTCCAACATGGTGCGGCGGGCCACTGAGATATCTCCGCTGACCTTTTTGCTGGCAATCGGCGCATCGGTAAATTCGAGGGAAATGTCTTTGCCTGTGGCGCTCTTGACCTTGGCATTGCCCTCGGTGATAAATTTAAAATTGTTGGGGTCAAAATTGGCCTGGGTCACATCGTGCACAAAAGACCGGTTGCCCCCCTGATCTGCCAGGTCTTGCAAAAAGACCTCTTCGGCCCCGGTCACACCGCCTTCGCTGTTGGCAATGTCCCGCAGTTCGGTTAAGTCTTGGGCGCTGAGATCGCCGTCTTTGGCCCGTTTGACCGCTTCATCCATCAAATTGCGACCTAAATTGACCATGCCTGCGGTATTGCGTGAAATGTCTAACATGGTTTGAACCCCAGCTTTTTTGTTTTGATGGGATCTTTATTCCCTGAACAGGGGAAAATATATCTGAACAGGATCACATCCGCCCTCAAATAAGACAGAGCAGATATAATAAAGCCATGCTCATTCCATTGCTTCAGCGCATTTGCACAGATTTGGAAACCCTTGGGTTGTTTGGCGATGCGTGATACCCCCGAAGAGATCCTGGCAATCCAACGCCAAATCTTTCAGGCTCTCTCACCCGCCGAGCGTTTCAAACGGGGCCTGGAGCAGATTGAAGCCACCCGCCAAAGGGTTGAAAACAGCGTGCGCAGGCAATATCCGCAGGCCAGTGAGGCCGAGTTCAAAGAACAGGTGTTTCGCAGGTATTACAGCCATGATCTGCCGCCTGCAGAGTTGGAAGCAGCTTGCCAAGCCCTGCGCCACTATTGGGAAAACCGACTTTAGAAACCAGAGTCTATCTCCCACGAGCTAAAAAGGATGGTTTTCTTACGGGATTCTTTTGGGCTATAATCAGCTTATTGAACTGGTTTAAATTGAGGTAATTATGAGTAGTTTGGCAAAAATTTTAGAGGAAGTAGAGATGCTGACCGATGCTGAACGCATTTCTGTCATGGAAAAAATCATCCATCTACTCAAACACCGTGAAAATCGTTCTGCTGAAGTGGGTCCTTCGTTTTTAGACTTGGCAGGAGATGCTGTTGGGGGCCTTAAAAACTGTCCTCCAGATTTGTCTAGTAATCCTGTGCATATGCAAGGTTTTGGTCGTTGACATTCAAATATATTCTGGACACAGGCCCTTTGGTGGCTTTGTTAAGTGCCGATGATGATTATCATGATTGGTCCAAATACCAGTTCTCACAGCTATCACCGCCTGTTTTAACTTGTCAGGCAGTCCTCACAGAAACCTGTTTTTTGATCTCACAAAATCCGATCGGTTATCGTTTGCTTTTTTCGTTGCTTAAAAAAGGTTTGATTATAACAAATTTTGAAATTCAAGCATATCTGGAAGAGATAGACACATTGATTCATAAGTATTCAAATGTTCCGATGTCATTTGCGGATGCCTGTCTTGTGCAATTATCAGCGCTTTATTCCCAAGCTCAAATACTCACCTTGGACAGTGATTTTTTTATTTATAGAGGCCCCAAGGGAATGCCCTTGCCAGTCATTCACCCTCATACACATCCTCTTTAGCCAAACGATACAAGTATAATGTCCTGTATGTTTAAGCTGCGCTTTATTTTGCTGGCCCTTGCTGTGCTCATGCTCCTCAGCGGTTGTGTGCTGGAAGAGGCCGTTAAAGCCATTCCCCTGCTGGGAGAGATTTACCGCCTGCCGGATATAGATCAGCGTTGGACCGACCAACCGGCTTGGAATTGGCTGATCAAACACCGCTCGATTTTGACCCACAACGCCTTGATCCCACTGGCATTGGCCTGGTTCTGCCGCCCGCTCAAACAGTGGGGGGTGCTGATTGCGCTGGTGATTGGCAGTCTGTTTTCCCTGCATTTTTGCCTGGATCTGTTTCCGAAAAAATGGTACGGCTATGCCTTTATCCATATCCCGGTCTTGGGCTGGCTGGACTGGATTCCCTTTGATAACAATTGGATTCCGACCGTCTTCTCGGTGGTTTGGCTGGGATTGAATATGCTGCTGTCGCAGTTTGCTTTTGTTTTGGTATTGAAGCGGAATCAATGAATACTGGAATGCAGCCCTTTTAATAATTTAGAATTCCCAATTCCGAATAAACCCCATATTCGCAGCCATCTGCTCAAGAGGCACAAACGTGTCGCGAAAATGTGTTACAAAACGCTCTAAAGGTAACGATTTCAGCGTTTCGTAATCACAGCGAAACAAATTGATATAATCGTCCAGGGCTTTGGGACGTTTGGTGTCGCTTTGAGTTAAGAAAACCTGCATGGCTTGATACTGCTGAACCGTAAAAGGTTCCAAGTATTTGCTGAGCCTGGGCAATTTGTCTGACTTCGAAGAATTCACCGATTTTGAAATTGGAAACAAATTCCAAATCTGATCATGACCAATAAAACTCCAAGGCAAGAAATGGTCAATGGAATAACCTTTGATGGGAATTGGATGACCCGAAAAAGGGCAAAATAGCTTTTCCTTTTTGAGAATAGATCCCCAATATTCCTTGGCCTGATTTAAATTGCGTTCTTCTGGAGGAAAAAATTTTTCTTGCAAATTGGGAACATGTGGATTCCGTTGCTGTAAGTAATTGAGCAGAGACCAAAGCGTAAAACCCCTGATAATTCTAAAATTGGAAGATAAATAGTCCATCCAATCCGTATGAATTTCAATCCCCTTAAAATGAGGGCGTTCAACAAAACGATAGAGAGGAGCTGCTGAACTTTCAAAAGTATTTTCAGCTTGTTCTTTAATTGCTTGAGTGCGTGGATCTTTTTGAATACCCTGTAATTCCACTCCAAACCAAGGACTTAAAAAACGGGTGGGCACATAGCGCTGCAAATTGATAAAATCCCGTCTAAATTCTTTATCCAAAACCATCAAAGACAAAGCAGCATCTCGAACTTCTTCTCTTTTAGTTTGAATAGGTAGGTATTTTTTTTCTTTGAGTTGAAGTGCCAATTGCCCCAGGCGATCCAATTTGCCAAAATTCAAATGAAAATAATGGACTGGATACCACACTTGGGCGAGCATTTCAGCAGTCAGCAAATCGAGAGATACTTCATTGAGTCCATTTTTGACAGCTTCCAAAATGGCTAAAAACCAATAAAACTTATATGAGTTGGTTGTATGGCGAAAAACAGCCGAAAGATGGCGAATACCTAAATCTGGAGATTCGGGCAATTCCAAAAGGCCAAGTTGAAAGGGATTTTCTGTCATAAAGCTTGTTTTTATTTATCCATGCGCTCAATAATATATTCCACAATCCCTGTAAGAACAATTACAAAGACAATAAATTGCCAGCCTGTCATATTGACATGCATCAGAACCAACATACGGCTAAAAACCAAATACAAGAGAAAAAAGACACCGCCAAAGCGCAAAAATGTTTTCATATTTTAAATAAAGTCCTTCATCACGATAGCCAATTGTGTTTTAGAGTTCCAATTGTATCAGCAATTCAGGGAGAGCCTCAAAAAAGGGAATATTGTTTTCTCTGCACATGCCCCCGAAACAAGTCCAACCCCCTCCTGCGGTATAATCAAAAAGACCCCAGCAGAAAACAGCTCAGGAGCAAACCATGGCAGGAATCGAAAAGACCCCCGCAGGCCAAATGCCGATCGCCCCAATTCCCCTGCCACGCCCCAACGCCCTGCGCACAGAGGCTGCCGCTCAGCCGCCCAGCATCCAAGACCGCATCGACGCCGCCCATGCCGCGGTCGCTGCCCAGCCCGTCGACAGCGCCCTGGAAGCGGCCCTGCTCAAAAAAGGCGAGGCCTTAACGTCGGTCAGCCTCTTTGACCAAAAGCCCGCCAGCGCAAGCCTCGGTGAGATTCGCCAAAGCCTCAGCAACGAATTGCAAAGACTGGGCAATGTGCGCCATTACAAAGCCGATCTCAATGCCGACAAGATCAAAGGCCTGCTGCAAACCCTCGACAGCAACCTGCCTGAAAGCGAAAAAATCGCCCAATTACACGCCCAGCTCAAAGAGATTGAAAAAAGCCACAAGACGGACTCCTTTGGGGATATCTTGGGCGGGCTCTTTGGCAATGCCCCCGCCGATCCCACGGCCACGCCTTCCTTGGAGAGTGTGAGCACCCTGACCGACAATTACCTGCAGGCCCTACACAGCGACTTTTTCACCAAACCCCGCCCCTGGCAATAGCGCTGCCTGTCGAAGAGAAAGAGACAAAATGGTTTTAGCAAGCCATATTCAAACCGCCATAGATTTAGCCCGCCAATACGGAGTCAAACGTCTGTTTCTCTTTGGAAGTGCGCTGCATTCTCCCGAAACAGCCAGAGATTTGGACCTGGCCTGTGAAGGCCTGTCTGGGTGGAATCTCTATGAATTAGCAGCGGCAATGGAAGAGAGTCTCAATATCCCTTTGGATTTAATTCCGCTCAGTCCGGTCTCGGCTTTGACACAAAAAATTGAGCGTGAAGGCCGACGTTTGCTTTGAAAGTTCAGGCGATCTAGTAAGCATCGGCCTATCTGGCCCCGAACCAAGTTGACTGCTAAACTGTTTGAATGTCGTTAAAAACAAATGAAGAACCGGAGCGCATACCCTGGGATCCAGCCTTCAAACAGCTAATGGTGGATACCCTCAAAACGCTGGGATTGAAGGTCATCCGAGATCACAAACTTGGCGAACTGCCTCTTGAGGCTGATCTCGTTATCGTATGCCCTGAAGATCTTTCCGGTGAATGGCTGGATTCCCCTATCTGGCAATATTTCTGTGACCAAAACCTGGTGGAGTTCAAGTTAATTAATGATGATATACGGTTTGGTGACTTTGAAATATTGCTGGCCTATACCCTGCATTACCGGGCCAAAGAAAAAATCGGCTATGGGACTCAGCTTGCTTCCTGGATAATCGTCCCAGACCAGAATAAACAGCTCAAAGCGGCCTTGAAACACTATCAGATAACGCTAACAGAAATTTTACCGGGTTTCTGGTCAGGGCAGACACTGTTTCCCCTGTTTGTGGTGGCCTACAATCGCCTGCCATTTGAGCTACCTTACAGCGCCTTGAAGATCTTCATCAAGTCAGGAAAACCTGTTCAAAAGGTCTTTCGTGCTGTGTTAGAATCAGAAAAGAGACCAGAGTGGGTCCAGGCATTTCTGAGCGCAATGGACTTGATTCACCCACTCGATGCCAAGGAGGTTCTGGAGCAAATGAGCTTAGCGACTGAAAGACAGGAACTGCACAAAAAAATGCTCGAAATCGTCAAGGACGACGTAGAGAAACAGGTAGCCGAAGGCGAGCAGAAAGTACTTCGTGAAATGGCTCATAAGACACGCGAAATGGCTCGTGAAATGCTAGCTGATGGAATCCCCCTAGACAGGATCAGCAGGTATACAGGGCTTCCCGCCAAAGAGATCAAGAAATTGGGCAAGAAGACCTCTACCCCGAACTAATTGACCAGACCCACTTGTTCTAGCCATTAACATGGCAAGAAGGTATGGCTTCACCCACAAGCGAAAGGCCGCTGCGCCAAAACATTCAGCCAAGATTCCGCCCGTTCAGGCCACAGGTCTTCTGCCTGCCAGCGCTCCCGCAAAACCAAACCCGGTGTCTCTGTGACCAAGGCGCTGGCGTTTGTTGACAAAAAAAGGACATGCGCCCCGTTGAGCAAAATTGGTGCGTCGCTGATCCTTCCTGAAGTCTTCACGCTTGCCAGGCAACTTTCCTTTTCAGGTGCCTCAACCACTTGCGACGTTTGTCGTCCTTAGCGGCATGTATCTGGCTCACGCTATTTTACGCGTCGTTCTTTTCAGTTCGACTAAAGTTTGCCTTGCGACAAACCCTGTAAAATCCTTCTTCAAGGTTTCTTGCCGCTCCAGGGTATTCCCCACTTTTGGCATTTGCATCGACAGACCTTTCGACCCATCAAAGACAGAGCGCTCATGACTTTTCTCAAGCCTTCAGCACATTCTTCTCCAAAAGTGTCCGTTGAGTGTCCTTGCGGACCTCCCGTGACCCTCGTGCGGTTTTCCCTTCAGGGTATTTCACCCATTTTGTATCGGCCACTGTTACCAGCGCCTGCCACTCTTGCCTTTTTTTTCATCTTGCGATGAACCGAGGCTTCAGCGGTTTTTTCCACAAAACCAGTGTGTTCGTCATTCGCTTTCAGGTAAACCTTCAAGCTCCTGTGGAGTGACCTCCGCAGTGCACTGGGATACGAGACCCTCAGTGATGGTGCCATGCAAATCACTTTGCGTCACCACGCCGAACCTTGACCCTCTTGGTCGTTCTGTCTTTCCGGGATTTCCCCTCTCAACAAGCGTTTATCTGCTTCCAGATACGTGCCATCTGGGTGTTTTTACACCTGCATGGCTTTGTTCCTGCTGAGAGTTGGCTGGCTTCCAGTCTCCTGGCCTGACTTGCTTGCGCTTATCAGGGACGCTGCCGCCCCGCTTAGACTTTGTGGCCTCTTTACAGAGGCCGTTCGCGACGCTTCTTCGATACTCTCCGAAGCGCATGTATTCATCTTACAAAGATCTGCGACAAACGTCAAGAGTAGTTTATTAAAAAATTAAATTTAGCTTAAGATGCACAATGAAAAAGCCTCTGTTTATCACGGTTTGGAACGCTCTTTTTTTTCGCTCAACCCACGCTCATTTTTTTCAACGAGGGCCTCTAACGCTTTCCAATTCAGCAGCTGTTTGATCTCGCTGCGGGTGTCGTTATCCAAATCGTCGTAGCGATAAGCAAAGCCAAAAGCTGAGCCATCGGGCTCAATCCAGACCGAGGGCCAAGTCATCGCGGAAGCATGTTCCCCCGTGTCTTTGATGGCCAAGGGCGTGAATCTTCCGCTGCGATTATCCATGGCCACCGTTTCAATTTCGCCATAAGGACAGGCCCCACAAGCGCCACTGCCATAAGGAGACAGGGTCGAAATCGCAAAAAGGCCTAAAAAAGCGTGGCTGGGAGAGTAATGGGTCACCGTATAATCCGGTGGCCCCCACTGCGAACGGCCTTGCAATTTGAGTTCTGCGACTTTTTGAGTCCCCTGAAAACTCACCAGTTTCTGGTCATAGCCAAAAGGGCTGAGTTTGTCTGGCACCAAATAAGCCCGGTTTTCACCGGCAATCAGCAAAGGTTTGGACGAAATTTCATGGCGAATCAGGGAGGGACTGGGTTCCGTGGGTTGAAACTGGTAACCCATGGCCAAATTCATGAACCCCAATATTTGATTGGGGTAAGCGGGGAAAACGAACATCAGAGGATTTTCTTGGAGCAAGTCAGAGGTCACTGAAGGTTCAACAGGAAATTCATCGTCGCCGGTTTCTGGCTTGTAAGAAATGCTCAGGGGATTAAACGTTTGGCGTTGCCCCAACTGACGTTGGGGGGAAGAGGAGAAAAAATGTTCTTGGTGAGGGGTTCCCGTATCGTTGTCGACAAAATCCACCAAGACTTTTGCATTTTTCACAGGCCATTCTTGGGTGGCTGGCCAATATTGACTGGGGATATGCGCTTCAAACTGATACCCGCCTGGAATGGCTTTAAAGACGGATAGATTTGTGTCACAGCAAACCTGTTCAGGCAAAGGGATATCCAAATTTTCACTCCCTTTGATGCGACTCCACCACGTCTCTTGGAGCTGACCTGGGGCGATGATAAATTGCCGCAGAAACAAGTTTGGGAGCCATTGACGGCGTTGTGACTGTTTGCGAAACCAAGCGATGCATTCAGACGCGGCTCCTTGAAAATCTTCGCCCTGACAGGCTTTTTCTTGGGCGACTTCGTGCAAACCAAATTGGTTGGCAAAGCCCATGACGGGCATTTGGGCCTGGGGAAAAGCCAACCACAGCTCGATGTGATCGGCATTTAACCAAGCGGAAGTGGGCTTGGGAAACTTCACTTTGTCATCTTTGACCTGTCCAGCGAGCCACAGCCCTTCTTTCGTCATTCTCAGCCAAACTTTGGCAGAAAAATCTTTGGGGCCCGTTGCTTTTTGTGTGCCAGCAACTTGCTGGGCTGCGCCCAGCAGCAATTGGTGCTGGACGCGGCCCTGAAATTCTTTTAAATCGCCATCAAGGGTGACATAATCGGGGGCAGAGGTGCTTTGTAACGTTGGAATGGGGGCGCTGAAACCGGGGGCAGCAATCCCCCAGAGCATGGCAAGCAGGCCAAGCAGGCCGAACAGGCCTCCCGATTGAATCAGCTTTGTCAGATGCAACATCTTGTGACCCTTTCTAAAATAAAGCCTTAATTTCACACATCCAACCGCTGCGCCAAGACATTCAGCCAAGATTCAGCCCGCTCTGGCCGCAGATCTTCTGTTTGCCACAACTCGCGCAACACCAAACCCGGTGTCTGAGCCACCAAAGCATCCGCCGCTTCGGGCTCCAGATCGGTAAAATAGCGCCCGTTGCGCTCACCGGCAAAACTGCCGTGTTTAAACGAGGCATACAACACCCCGCTCGGCTTCAAGGCCCCAGCCAGCCGGGCCAGCACCTCCGGCAATTCAGCCTTTGGCAGATGCAACAGCGAGGCACAGGCCCAAATGCCATCAAAACGCTCATGCGCGGCCAGGGCTTCGACACTGCCCAAGCGGGCCTCAAGCACGCCGACCAGACCCTGCTGCTCGCTCTCTTGCCTCAGATGCGCCACAAAGGCCGCACAGGGATCCAGCCCCAGCACGGCAAAACCTGCACGGGCAAAAGCCAGACTGTCGCGGCCCGAGCCACAGCCAAAGTCGAGAATCTGGCCCTGCGGGGGCAAAAGTGGCAAAAAGCGCGCATAGAGTTCGCTCAGATCGAGCTGGGCCGTGGCCGCAATAAAAGCGGGGGCGTTGTCTTGGTACCAGTTTTCCATAGGCATCATTGCTGTACTCCGTCGGTGATACTGCTTAAAGTTTCTGCTTTTTCTGCGTAAAGCACAAGCCGTTGCTCAAAGGCAATGCAGTCACTAAAATTGGGATAGGCAAAATGGGCATAAGATGATAAATTGCCCCCAGGAACCGGTTTGTCTCAATTTTCCCAAAGGCAGAAACTGCGTATATGTCCTCTCACGTTGATCCCAAGCACCCCGCCCTCGCTCAAGCTTTGAGCAGTGCCCATCTCCCAGCTATTTTTGCCATTCTTAAGACCTGGTCGAATATTTACCATACAGACACACCCGTTTTGTCAGAAACAGCGCTGCAAACAATTCGCACAAGCCCAGAAAAGATCCGCCAATTGGCGCTTGGGCTGATAGATTCGTCGCGCGCGATCAGGCGCTTTAGCAAAGAATACCTGTCTCAATTGGGAGCGGTGGCAGCCCCCGATCTGTTCTGTCTTTTGCTTGAAAGTCTGGACCCGTTGCGCAGGGTGAAACCCGATGAAGGCTTGTTGGGCGCATACGCTGGCTACGCCAGTCCACTGGGGGAAATCATCCACCGGGAGAAGCTCAGCCTGATCCCTGCCAATCCACAAGAATCGGGATGTGAAGCTTCACGCTTTGCGGACCAGGTGCTTGAACCCTTTGCAGAGTTGTTGGCCCTGACAGATTTTAGGTACTTCCTTGCCGCCAGTGAGTATTGTCTGGGTGTGTTGTCGCCCGAAGGCCCCACTGCCCAATCCCCTTTTGGAGAGGCAAGTGCAGGGGTGATAGAGACCCTGGTCCAGTATCACTTGAGCCAGTCATTCCGACGCATCTTACACAAACGCGCCAGAGAGAACGATGCCGACGTCTTTTGTGCAACCGAAATCTGGACACGCCAACAAAGTCTTTTTGAGCAGCCAGAGTGGCAAGATGAGCTTTTCCAGATAGTCAAAGTGAGATTTCAAGCCCTGGCAGAGAGGCCCGTGGCGGCGTTTAATCTGTACCGTATTGGCCTTGGCTATTTTTCGCTGTTTCCAGCTCCCCAACGCATGGCGCTGTACCGTCAGATTCTGCAACAGGCCCTCACACCTGCACAAAGCGTGATGTGTGAAGACGCTTTGCAGGCTTATTTGAATAATTATTATACCGAAGCAGTGCAAATTCAATCTGAGTTGGGAATCTCGTAGTTATAACAATGGATTTGAAAGAATAATAACACCTGTTCCATGAAAATCTGATCGAATAAGTGTTTTTAAATCTGTTTCTACGGTTGGATTCGCCTGTTCGGATTCCTGATAAATTTTAAGCGCCCTTTGATTGACTTCAGACAATGTCCCTGCATGTCCCTCAAGATATTGCTGAAAAGTTGGGATTTTTTTGGTTTCGTCTATCTCAATCGGGGTTGTTGAACGGGCCTGAATGCTTAACACATTCCAACCCTCGCCAGTGAACATTGCAATATGCGAAAAATTGGGTCTATCTTTCTGACTTAAATCAGTAAAAACAGCAATATCCCCTACTTGAGGCTGCTTTGGAAAAGTTGGCTTCCCATTTTGATCTAAAGAGGGCTTGATATTTCCATTTTTATCCAGCTCATATTTTCTGTCAGCGGGGGTATCATTCCAGCTGTTTAGACCCAGACGCCGGCTAAACTCATCCTCCAGGTTGCCACTGGTTTCAAAAATCGCAGTTGCTTCTTCGACCGAGAGTAAATCCTCGCCAACCAAAGCCAGAAAAGGAGAATAAGGACACGTCATCTTGCCTGGCTGCCATTGAAAATTTGAATTCCCCACCATTTTTACAATATTTTCTCTTATTTTTTGCCAATTTTCCTGTTTGCTTCCCTGGGTCTTGAGTTTGTCCCTGAGAGCCGTTTGCCTGTCTTCCCAACTGATATCTTTTTCAAAGTCATCCATAGACATGGGTTTACGCTTAAGCGATTCCGTGCTGTTCTCAGAGACCACTTCGTGTAAGAGCTGAAAACTGAAGTCTGAGACATGCCCCTCTGTTTGCAACTGAACGGCATAGGCATCTAGCTCATCAACCTGCTGATCGCCATTTTCATCAAAATCCACCAGCTCAAAAGCCGCATCAACCTGGCTGCTTGTCGCTATGTCTGCCAGCTTCTGATAAAGTCGTGTGGGAGTACTGCCATTGGCACCCGCCAGTAGATGCCCCAGAAAACCTGTTTCGGTCTTACTTAAGACATTGTCTGCGCGCATTTTTTTAAGAATATCTGAATATTCTTGAGCCGTAATAGAACCGCTAAGTGATTTTGCGGCTGTTTCAACCACTTCACGCGACAGTTCACCTTCCTTGGCAGGTTTTTGGGGTGTTGCATTTTCTATGATTTTGATACGCTCAAAGCCCCCATCAGGACGAAAGCGAAACGGGTTAAAATCTGGACTTGTCATGGCTTAATTTCCTTCTCTCTCAAATGACTGTCCAACAAGATACGCAAAGACAAAGCAATTTTTCACAGAAAATACATTAACTTACAGGACTGCTCAGATGAAGCCGGAATTCAGGGCTTGCGAGGTGCTTTTTTTTAAATAGTCATTCGGGCCATACCCCGAATTTTTGCGACTTGAGACGGGATTTATTTCATCTAAAAATTTATATTTTTAAATAAATACAAAATAATTAAAGCAAAAATAACGAAAAACAGCTTAATTGTTTTTCTGTTTCTTTGTTATAAGGGCTCAAGCTCTATTTGGAATTGCAGGGCATTGCCTGTTTTGAATTCCAATCTCAAGGTCGGCGACAGCGCCAGATTCGCCATGCACGTTCGCTGGCATATGACCAAAGTAATTTTAATACCCTCAGTGCTTGGCTGGCGGGCTTTGTGGTGCAAGCCGCGCTCAAACTGCGCCGCCAAGACCTACTGGCCGGGCGTTTGGGGGTCTATCTGCAAACCAACCGCTTTCGTTCCCAGGCCGAGACAGAGCGCGATCCCGCTTTTGTCAGCCGCCGTCTCGAAGCGGCGAGCAATTATACCCCCCAGCTCTTAAAAACAGCCCAGGAATTGCTGGCCCAGCTCTATCTGCCAGGCCGAAAATACAAAAAACTGGGGGTTTTGCTCGACGATCTCAGCCCCAGGCAAGAGACGGCCTTGAGCTGGCTCTACCCCGATCAGGAAAAGGATCAGGCCCTGATGCGCAGCATCGACAGCTTAAACCAGCAATTGGGGTACCACGCGGTGTTTTACGGGCGTCAATTGGGGGCCGGCCCGTACTCACGCCAGGAGAACCGCTCTCCGCGCTATCTCACCGCTTGGCAGGAATTGCCAGAGATTTCGCAATAGAGTCCTTAAAAGTCCTTTAAGGCGGTAAAATGCCAGGAATTTGTAGGAGTTCATGCCGAAGAAAGTCCAGACAACGCCCGACTTTGGCAGGAAGAAAGGCCCTGGAGGGATACAACGCATAGATCTCGCGGTGCGCGAGATGGTAGTCGGCAACCGGAAAAGAAACCAGAGTGCCCTCGGCCAAATCTGCGTGGGTCAACCAAATGGGGGCGCTGCCAATCCCCACCCCTGCCAGCAGGGCCTGCCGCAAGGCCTGGGCATGGGTGGTTAAAAAACGTGAGTGAACCTCAATCGTGTGTTTTCCTTGGGGCCCTGTAAATGTCAGCGCCTTACCACCTTCCAGGCGCGAAAAAGTGACAAAGGGCAAGGCCTTCAGATCGTCGGGCCGGCAGGGAAAGGAGAGTTGTTGATGCCAGCTCGGCACCCCCACGATTTGCCTTTCGATCAGGCCCAATTTGTGATGCTCCAGACTGCTGTCTTCCAGTTTGCCGATGCGCAGGGCCAAGTCCATGCCTTCGGCCACCAGATTGACCGAATTGTCTGTGAGGCTCAGATCCAAGACCAGATCCGGGTGTGCAGCCTGAAAGCGCAGCAAGATCTGATTGAGAAAGGCATCTCCCATACTAACCGGTGCTGTTAATGCCAGTCGTCCATGGACCTGCTCATGTTCATTGCGCAGCGTCGCTTCGATGCTTTCGAGGCCTTCGAGCCATTTGCGGCATTGGCTGTAATAGTTCTGCCCCGCTTCGGTCAGACTCAGGCGACGGGTGCTGCGCTGAAACAGACGCAGGCCAAGCCGGGTTTCAAGCAATTGAATCGCTCGGCTGATGCTGGGCTGGCTGGTGTAGAGGTCCCGCGCCACAGCCGAAAAACTGCCCCGTTCAGCCACCCGGCAGAAAATATCCATTTGTTCGAGCCGATCCATCAGGCCTCTATTCATGCAAAAAATGTATAAATACTATACCAAATTTCCCTCTTCTATCCAAAATGCTTATGAGCTAAACTCAAAATAACAAGACAACAAGCACCATGGAGTTCATTCAAAAATGACATTTAAACCTTCTCTCAAACGCACAGGTCTGATCAGCAGTTTGGTTGCGCTTACCCTGCTCGGCTGCAATGCCACACAGCCTTCATTGGCGACACCTGCCAGTCAGTTCGCTCCCCGTTCGCTGCAGATCGCGGCAGCCGGCCCTCAGATTTCAAGTGAAAGCCCGACCTTCTTTGAAAACCGTCTGCGCGGCTTTGTCTACCACTGGTTCTCGCTCTTCGACAGCAATGCCCCGCACGCAGAATTCCTCAAGCGCATGGTCCAAGATCAAAGCCTGGAATTTCGTTTTCCCGACGCCACTTTGCGCAACGAGAAAGATTTTCGTGGCTGGTACGATGGTATCCTGAAAAACATTCGCGTGGCCTCGCACACGATTAACAGCGTCAAGATCCAAAAGCGCGCCGGAAACGAATTCATCGTTCGGGTGGATGTCCTCTGGCGGGGGGTGCCTTTCCAGGGTGAGACGGTGGTCTTTCATGCCAGTCAAGAATGGCATGTGGTGGTCAAGGGCAATGACTTCAACGATATCCGTATTCGCAAATACCTTGTCAGCGCAGCGCAACCCTAAGTTCATGGCCCAAGCAAGACACAGAAAATACTGATTCACGCAAAAGGAAACGCTTCCATGCCAATACAACTAAAGCCCTTGCTATTGAGTGCTCTGAGCCTGGTGTTACTGCCTTTGTCAGCTCAGGCCGTCCCGATTGGGACCACCCCCGATACCCGGCCAGCGGCGCCACAACAGCGCAAACAATGGAAGAATCAGGGTCTCAGCCTGGACTTCAGTGGGACCTTTCTCAGCGGTAACGTCAATCTGATCAATACCTCCGGGACGCTGTCTTACAATGTCAATTTCGATCAGCATCAGATCTTTCTCGATGCCGGTCAGCTGTTTACGCTTGCCGGGAGCAATCTCTTTGCCAACCGGATCAATGGCTCCTTGCTCTATGCTTATAATCTGCTCGATTATATTAATCTCTATGGGTACAGCACCCACAGCCGCGACGAATCGATCAAACTCAACTACCGCCTGACCAACGGTGTCGGGGTGTGCTGGCACAAGATCCTGCCGGATTTTTTGAGTCTGAGTCTACTCAGTGCCGGTCTGGCAACGGAAAATGAATGGTTCAAAGACCAGAGCAGCCCCTTTGCTGTGCGGGGCGTGCTGCGACTGGCGATGAGCAAGCCCATTACCGAATGGGCCGAGATCGGCATCGACAGTTTTTATACGCCGGTCGTCAATGACTTCAGCGATTATCGCCTCTATGGCGAAGCCTATCTCAAGTTCCAGCTCAACGAAGTGCTGGCTCTCAAACTCTCTGTCGCAGATGAATACGATTCCCGTCCACTGAGCGGGGTACTCAACAACGACTTTGGTGTCTTTACAACCCTCCGTTTCGCTTGGGGGGACTGATTCCGATGAAATTAGATCTATCTATTGAAAGCAGGTAAATAACATGAAAATAGCCGTTCTTGGAACAGGTATGGTCGGACAGGCCATTGGCTCACGCTTGGCTGAGCTGGGGCATGAAGTAAAAATGGGCAGCCGCACGGCAGGCAATGCCAAAGCCCTGGCATGGGCCAAGCAAGCGCAGGGCGCCTCCGAAGGCACCTTTGCCGATGCGGCCAGTTTTGGTGAGATCGTTTTTAATTGCACCTCTGGCAGCGCTTCGCTGGAGGCACTGGCAGCCGCCGGGGCCGAAAACCTGGCAGGCAAAGTGCTGGTCGATGTGGCCAACCCCCTGGATTTCTCCCAGGGAATGCCCCCCACCTTGTCGGTCTGCAACACAGATTCTCTCGGCGAACAAATTCAGCGCGCCTTTCCCGAGGCCAGGGTCGTTAAAGCCCTCAATACCATGAACTGCACTATTATGGTTAATCCGGCCCTGGTGGGCAATGGCGAACACCACACCTTTCTCAGCGGCAACGATGCCGAGGCCAAGCAGCAGGTCAAAGCGCTCTTGCAAAGCTTTGGCTGGCAGGAAGCCTGTGTGCTGGATCTGGGGGATATCTCCACTTCGCGCGGAACAGAAGCCTGGCTGCCCCTCTGGCTGCGCATCTGGGGAGCCACAGGCAGCGGCAGCTTCAATCTGCGGATTGTCAATTGAGGGCCTAAAATGATCAAGGTTTCGCGCCTCGTTTATGGGGCCCTCTCTGTTTTGCTCCTGTCTGCTGTTTTGGCAATGCCTGCCCAAACAGCGGCGTCCTTACCTCCGATGGAATATGCAGACCTCTGTGAAAAACCAGGGGTCTGCAAACGGCTCTCCCGGCTGATTATGGGAACAGATCATCTCGGAAAAATTCCCAACGCCCAAACCCAAGCCGTCTTGGACGAAGCTCTCAAACTCGGGATCAACGCCTTTGACACCGCGCCGATCTACACAGATGCGATTGAGCGGCGTTTTGGCAATTGGCTCAAAGCGCAAAAGCGTTCGGATTTGTATGTGATTACCAAAGGCGGCTTTCCGCAGGATATTGGCCCTGGCACTTACCAGAGCCGGCTCAAAGGCAGCAAGTCAGAAATCGTGGCCAATGTTTTGGAAGAAATCCAGATCTCCCGTGCCAGTTACGATCGCAAAATTGACATCTACCTGATGCACCGGGATGATGGGGATTATCTCAATTACGAGCGCAGCAAGCGGGCCCAAACCCCCGTCAAAGACATTCTCACCGCCCTTTCAGATCCACAGCTCAAAAACCACTACCAGATGCTGGGGGTCTCCAATTGGGAAACCCCCAGGGTCGAGGAATCTCAAAGCGTGGCCAAAGCGCATCCCGAGCTGCTCAGACCCGTGTGTAACAGCCCCTATTTTTCGTTGCTCGAAATGGGGGCTGTCACGATTCACTCAGGGGGTGTTCAAGTCAGGCATGCCGAGATGATGAACCCCAAATTTCAACAAGGCGTGAAAATCATGAGCTATTCTCCCTTGGGTGGGTTCTCGATCTTTTCCAAGGGCTGGAAAGAAGCCAAACAAACAGCCTGGGAATTAAAGCAGAAAAAAGATCGCTATTGGGGACACGTCTATGATGCCATTTTTCATGCCGCCAATGAAAAGCGCTACAAAAGACTGCAGGCCTTTACCCAGGCCTTTAATGCCAAACACCGGAGCGACTATACCCCCGATCAAATGGCCAATGCCTATGCCCTGGCACACCTGCGAACCGACTACCTGATTATCGGCCCGCGCTCGCTGGAGCAGTTGAGAAGAACCGTTCAAGCACTGGAACTGGCAAAACGGCTCAGCCCAGCAGATCTGGACTATCTTTACAAGAACCCGTGAGACTGTGCTTTAATTCAAGCAATCATCCGACAGACACATTTTGGTAAGTATCGTATGGATCTTTCCGCTTTTAAACGCAAAATTGAAACGCTCAAGCAGTTTCCGCAATTGGAAGCTCAGCAGGTAGAGCGTTTTGGGCAAATCGTTCCCCAGCTCGATGAATGGGAACTCTTCCGCGTCAATCCTTTGCGCTTTGCTCAGACCCATGACATTGCCCTGCCGGTGCTGCTCGATCTGCTGATCTACAGCGTCAAAATCGGCTTATTCGATTTTTTCTGGAGTGTGATCTGTCCGGCCTGTGGTGGGGTGGAATATACCTATGACAGCATCAACCGGCTCAAGCAGTCCGATGTCTATTGCACCACCTGCAATCTGAGCGTCTCCTGTGATCTCGATGAACAGGTTGAAGTGTCGTTTACACTGAATCCGGCGATTCACGATCTCAGTCAGCAGGTGAACCCCTTTGCAGGTATGGACTATTACCTGCGCTACTTCTTTTCGGCCAATTATCTGCGCTCGCCGGATTTACAGGCCTTTGCCAAGAGCCATTTTTTGGGCTTTGACGTGATTGAACCGGATCAAAGCCTGAACCTGACACTGCAGGCCGAACCCGGCCAGCATTACCGCCTGATCAATCTCCAAAGCCATTCGCAACTGGCCCTGTATGCCAACACTGAGCCGAATGCCAGGACCCACGTCGAGACAGATCTGCTCAGCAAGGGGTTTGCCCAAGAGGCGCTCAATATCTCTGCCGGAGAGCTGCAATTGACAGTGCACAATCGCAACAACCAGCCGATGATTGTCACTTCCTGGAAGGCCGATTTTCAACGGCTGCGTCAGATTCTCAATGAATCACCCCATACCCGCACCCCATTTTATACGGGCAAAATGTTGCTAAGTAACCAGACCTTTCGCGAACAATTCCGAATTCAACAATTGGATCAGGATCTCAAGCTCAATATTCGCAGCCTAACACTGCTGTTCACCGATCTCAAAGGCTCGACAGAAATGTATGAACAGGCAGGAGACTACCAAGCCTATAGCCTGGTTCAACAGCATTTTAACGTCCTGGCGGGCTGCGTGCGCCGAAACGCGGGTTCCATCGTCAAGACCATGGGTGATGCGATTATGGCCACCTTTACCTCTCCGCTCGACGGGGCCCGCGCAGCCCAGGAAATGTTGGCAGCAGTGGCGTCTTTGCCCGAATCAGAACACAAGCTGGGTCTCAAAATTGGTCTGCATGAAGGGCCGGTTCTGGCCGTCAATGCCGATGAGCGCTTGGATTATTTTGGCCAGACCGTCAATCTCGCTGCCCGCGTGCAGGGTTTGGCCGAAGCGGGTGAGATCTGGCTGACCGAGACCGTGTACCAAGATCTGCAGGGGAATTGCCCGCTCCACCAAGCAGGATTTGATTCAGAAGCCCAGTCTGCGCGTCTCAAGGGTGTCAGCGCGCTCACCCCCGTTTACCGCTTTTTCAAACCCTCTCCCGCATTGTGATGGCTAAGATCCATAATCAGGCCCGAGGTCTGGTGAATCACGCCCAGCTTTAAGGGCGTGCCCTGCTGGTGCAATTCCTCACAATATTCAGAGAAAAACGTCATTAAAATTGAAATAACGCTCTCTCACGGTCAACGCCGTGCCACAGCCAAAGCCAACCACTTAGCCTCCTGAGGTATCGTAACAGTGGTCGCATTGTTGAGAAAACTCTCTCGGTTATCTGTCAGCGAAACCACTTCAAAGGTGAACTCAAACCGCTTTAAACTCAGGCTTGCGGTTTTTGCAATTGCAGCAGGCACCAGCGTTTGCCGGCTTGAATCTGGACATGTTTGAGTTCAAACGGACAGAGCTTGCCAAGATCGTCTAAAAAAGGGTAGTGATCAAAATCGTCGACGAGAATCCAGGCATTGGCTTTGAGAAAGGGGTATATCAAAGCAAAGGCCAATGAGCGCCCATTGCCATTGGGGCCATCGAGCAAGAGGGCGTCCAAAGAGTTGGGGGCAAAGGTTGCCGCATAATCCAGGTCATAAAAACAGAGCGGGACGCGGGTCTGGGGATATTGCTCAAGCGGCAGAAACTGGCCCATCTGGGCAAATTTTAAATGGGCCGTCTGGGGATCTTGCCAGAGCTCTGCTTTTTCGGTTTCGGAAATCTGGCGCAAAGGGGCCTGCAAATAGGCTATCGCCGGGTTGTTTTTGAGTTCGGCTTTTAAGCGCTGAAACCAGTCATCTTGGTGTTCAATGCTGATCACCGAGAGCGGCATTTGAATGCTTAAAAACTGCCAAAAGCGGGTGGATTGGCCCGAGCCAAATTCAACCAGACGGGGCAAATCCGCCCGGTCTTGAAACAAACAGCCTGTTAAGCTGCGCAAAGCACTGCGCGAGAGCGCCCAGCCACTGAAATAGCCTTTGTTTTTGCGCACCTGTCGCAGGGCCCATTCGACCGAACGGGAAAAAGTGCCCTGTTTTTGCAGCCAATTGCGCGAGGCCTGTTCTTCTTGCCAGAGCTGGGGCAAATAATACGTGCTGGTCAACTCGCGTTTGAACAGACGCAAAGCGGGCAAAAGTGGGCGAAACCAGGCCTGCTGATACAGTCTTTCTCTGTTCATGGCAGGGCCTCAACCGGGCTGTTTAAATAAGGCCCCAGGCGGGTTTTGAGCTCGGCCAGCACGGCCTGTGCCGAAAGACTGGCATCAACCCGTTGCCAGCGCAGGGGCTCCTCTGCTGCCAACGCCGCATAACCGCTGCGCACCTTCTGATGAAAGGCCAGCGCCTCACTTTCGAGCCGGTCTTTGCCGGGGCGGTCGCCGATGCGGGCATGGCCCAGGGCCGGGTCGAGATCGAGCCAAAAGGTCAAATCTGGCTGCAATCCGCCTGTGGCCAAGTGGTTGAGGGTTTTGAGTTCGTTTAAATCCAGCCCCCGCCCATAGCCCTGGTAGGCCAGGGTGGAATCGGCATAGCGATCGCAGATCACGATCTGGCCGGCCGCCAAAGCGGGGCGAATCACGGTATCCACGTGGTGCGCCCGATCGGCCAAATAGAGAAAGAGCTCAGCACGGGGCGAGAGCAATTCACTCGGATGGTGATCGAGAATCAAGTGGCGAATGCGCTGGCCGTAGTCTGTGCCGCCGGGCTGGCGTGTGACCAAGACCGTATGGCCCTGGGCCTGAAGCCAAACCAACAGGGATTGAATCTGGGTGGATTTGCCTGCACCTTCTCCACCTTCAAAGCTGAGAAACACCGCTTAAAAGTCCGGATGCATCATTTTGAGGGCAAAATCTGGATCGTCCATTTCGCGGAACATTTCCTCTTCTTCTTCACTGGGTGCGTCGAGTTGCATGATCGTGCGCAGGGCCTTTTGAATCTGGTAGATCGTATTGGCCCGCACCATGTGCACAGGCAATTGCCGGGCCTCGGCCGCATCGATGATCTTGCGGTGCTTTTTGTAAGAGGAGAGCAACACCAGCACATCGGCTTCGTCGAGGTTTTTGGTGATGCGCACAGGCAAACGCATGGTCTTGATCACCCTTTCGAGTTGGCTGCGGCTGACCGCATAGGGGTAGATATGCAATTCGCTCTCACGCTCGCCGGTCACATTGACCATGTGGCGCTGCATGTCGGCGTTCTGCTCTTTGATCTTTTTGACCTTGCCGTGTTCGTCGATCATGCGGATTTCGGGTGCGGGCATTTTGCCGCGCAGGTATTGGTCGACCACATCGGCCACGTCGATATGGATCGCCAATTGGTAGCGGTCCTGAATTTCGATCGCAATGTCGAAGGTGGGCGGCGATTTGCGCTCCAAGACACTCTTTTGGGTGCCCCGGCGCTTGGCCTCTTCGTCGCCGAGGGTCACGCTTTCGATCCCACCGACGAGGTCATTGAGAGAGGGATTGAGAATCAGGTTTTCGATGCTGTTGCCGTGGGCTGTGCCAATCAGTTGCACGCCGCGTTCGGCAATCGTGCGGGCAGCGTCGGCTTCGGCCTCGGTGCTGATCTCGTCGATAATGATCACTTCGGGCATGTGGTTTTCGACCGCTTCGATCATGACTGCGTGTTGCTCAGCCGGGGTGCGCACCTGCATGCGGCGCGAGCGGCCAATCGCGGGGTGGGGAATGTCGCCATCGCCGGCAATTTCATTGGAGGTGTCGATAATCACGACGCGTTTGTGCAGGTCGTCGGAGAGAATCCGCGCCATTTCACGCAATTTGGTGGTTTTGCCGACACCCGGACGGCCCATAAATAAAATACTGCGGCCAGACTCCACCAGATCGCGCACAATGTCGATGGTGCCCTGAATCGCGCGGCCGACACGGCAGGTCAGACCGACAATTTTGCCTTTGCGGTTGCGAATGCAGGAAATGCGGTGCAGGGTGCGTTCAATCCCGGCGCGGTTATCGTCGCCAAAATTGCCGATCGTCTTGGTCACGTGTTCAAGGTCTTCTTGGCTGACCAAGCGCTCACCGAGAAAGGCAATTGAGCCCGGATAACGGGCCTCAGCTTCGCGCCCCAAATCCAGGACGACTTCAATCAACTCTGAGAGCCGCTCTTCTTTGTTGAGGGCCTCGGTGACCCAGTCTGGCAAATGGGCGAGCAATTCATCGAGATTGTCGGTGAGCAGTTTTTCAAATACTTCCATGGGTGTCCTTTCGGGGGGCTTCGTTGGAGTCAGTGTAAGCGAAGGAAACGCTGTCCGCAGGGAAAAAAAGAAGATAAACAGGGGGACGGAAGACCAGGCTGATTGGTTCCAAGGGAACGAAGGTATAGGTAAATGTCATTCGAAATGATTGTGCCTCGAATAAAATCCTTTGAAACCATGTTTTTAGTATACTCTGCAGAGGAAGCTTGTTGCCACCGCTTTTTTAAACGCGGAGCGGGCTCATTGCCACCGACTCAACCAGGATGCGCGCTTTGGCGATTTTCTCTTGCAGCAGCGCCTCACTCAGCGGCTCAGACGGGCTCAGGTCGATAAATTTGCGCGCAAAGCTGCCCATGCCCACTCCATGAATCCCACTTTGGCGGCGGCGCGCCAGGGGCCCGGTCAGGTCGTTGGTGCCGCCTGAGACCTGCACAAAACAGTCCAAGCCCTGGGCAAAGAGGGTTTCGGCCAGTTCCAGGCAGGGCAGGGTGGATTTTTCACCTTTGCGGCCGCTGATCGGTTTGCCATCGGCCTGAATCAAGATATCTGGGCCCGCCAAAGCGCGGATGGTGTGGGCCAATTGGGCAATCTCAGCAGGGGATTGTCCGTGGGCCCCCAGGCTAAAGGCCAAAAGTTCGATTTGGTCGCGCAAGGGAGCCAATTGGGCCAACAAGGACTTTAATTCGGGCAGGCTGCCATCGCCGGTATGTACTTCGAGCGCACTGGCACCCGCAGCCAGACATTGCTTTAACAGGCTCTGCACCTCGCCGAGGGGGTCGCGGGCAACCAGGCTCAGGGCCTTGCTTGGGCAAGCAATCACACAGTGATCGCAACCCAGACAGTTTTCCAGGCGAATTTCACCGCCCACAAAAACCTCGTGGGGGCAGGCATTGACACAGAGTCCGCGATCATCACAGCGGTTAAAATCTTTTTCGACCCGCAGAAAATGCAGGTCCTGGTTGATACCCACGCTGACCATGATCAGGGGCAAACCGGCCACAGGCACCTTGGCAGCGGCAATGCCTGTGCGAGCCGCTTCCACCAGTTCGGGCCGGGCACCGACATCAATCACCTGGGCCCCGGCTTCGGCAAAGATCTGCGCCAGGGTGGCCACAAATTCGGTATTGCGGTAGCTGGCCCCACAGATCAACTTAAAAAAGCGCCGCTCCTGCAGCGCCTGTTCAATCGCCAGATGCATCAGCGAATTTTCGGCAGCACAATGCCCGTTTGGGCCTGGTATTTGCCTTCGCGGCTGAGGTAGGTCACATCGCAGGGCTCATCGCCCTGAAAAAACAAGACCTGACAGAGGCCTTCATTGGCATAAATCCGGCAGGGCAGTGGCGTGGTATTGGAGATTTCCAGGGTCACATAGCCTTCCCAGCCCGGCTCAAAGGGCGTGACATTCACGATAATCCCACAGCGGGCATAGGTGCTTTTGCCAAGGCAGATCGAGATCACGTCAGCGGGGATTTTAAAATACTCCACCGAACTGGCGAGGGCAAACGAATTGGGGGGAATCGTGCAGACATCGCCGATAAAGTCAATAAACGAATTGGCATCAAAGGCCTTGGGATCAACCACCGTGTTGTTGATATTCGTAAAAATCTTGAAGTGATTGCTCACGCGCAGGTCATAGCCATAAGAGGAGAGGCCATAAGAGATAATGCCTTCGGAAACCTGTTTTTCGACAAAAGGCGCAATCATGCCGTGTTCAATTGCCATTTTGCGAATCCAGGAATCTGCTTTAATGCCCATAATTTACCTTTTTCTATGCTTGAACGTTTTGTTGGCCGGTTTAATCGGGTACCTGTTCAATGATACGGATTGCACCCAGCGGTGGCAATAAGGCCTCGGAAACAGTTGTGCCCATTGTGTTGAGAATTTTGTCCAAAACCGCAGGATCGGGACTGGTTTCGAGCAGAGCCAGATTGCGGCCCTGTTGGGCAGTCACGTAGAGACGGGTATCGTCGCGGTTGATCGCCACCCCCAAAGGGGCATAGGCCGGAAATTTGACGTCTGGGCCGTTGAGATAGAGAGTTTGCAACAGCTTCTTGGCTTTGGGATCGACCACCAGCACAGCAGAGGTGCCGCTGGCGCTGAGATAGAGCTTGCTGCCACTGTGATTGGCGACCATCCGCTCCAGCAGCAGTGGACGTTTGTCTTCGGCCTTTTCACGCAGGTCGAGAGTGGTTTCGAGCTGGCCCGTAGCGGGGTCAATAATATACATTTGGTCCAGAAATTCATCCAGGGCAAAGAGCCGGTCACCGACCTGCCCGAGATCGGAGATACGACTGCCTTCAGGCAATTTCAGCCATTCTGAGACACGGTAACTGTCACCGTCGCGCTGCACTTGGAGCAAGCGGGGGCTGGCCTGATCGGCGATCCAAAGCTGATTGCCATCAGCACTCAGGGCCAAGGTTGAGACTTGAGTGCCTTGGGGCAAATTCACAAATTGTTTCAGTGGGGGCTGGCGCAGCCCCGTCACACGGTAGACGGCCAAACGGGGCAGGGTCTCCGAGGCCGCCCAGAGTTCGCGGAAGGGAGCCGAATAGGCCAAGCGGTGGGGCTTGTCGACGGTGCCAACTTTGCCCACACGGTAGAGGGTGCGGCGGTCGTTGCGCTGAAAGATCGAGATCGCGCTTTCCATTTGATTGGCAATAAAAAACAGACCATCGGGGCCCAGCACCAGATCGCGGGGCACCTGGCCGGTTTCGACCCAGCCTTCAACCCGGTGCACCAGGGTATTAAAGATCAAAAAGCGGTTCTGGGTCGGTGAGAGAATCAAAGCCTGGGTGGTGGCTGTGGTCTGTTCGGCGGGCAGGCGTTTACCACAGCTTGTCAAAGCCAAAGCACTTAAGCAAAAGAATAATAGGACTTTTTGCATGTATCAATTATAACCCATGCTTAAAAGGGAAAAATAGGCTTTCAAAAATAAATTAAAAAACAAAGATTTATTAAAAAAAACAAAAATTAAAAAAGATTTATAAAATTAATTTATTTTAAATTCAGAGTACAATAGGAATATGTAATTTTAAAGGACAATATTTTGAAAAATAAACAATTTTTAAATTTGACAGGCATTTCTTGTCTGGCAATCTTGGGCATCAGCGCCTGTAACCCCGGTGCTCAGCCTGGCAATACGATCGGTATCCCTGTGGGTGCTGGCGTGCAAAAAGCGAGTATCTCTGGCTCGGTCGTCAAAAGCAACCTGTCTCCCGCTGAAAGCGCCACGATGGTCTTGATTCAGCGCACCGGGCAGCAGGATCGGGACGTGCAGATCGTGCGCAGCGACAACAATGGCAGCTTCCGCTTTAATGATGTCGCAGCCGGAGAATACCGAATCGCTTTTGTCCTGCAATCAGAATCTGAGCGCAAAGACCCCCAAAGCCCCGCCAAACGCTATGACCCCGAAAAAGATCCCGCCACCGGACAGTCCTTTTCGTTTATTAGCACGGGCAATTTTACCTTTAATGGCACGTCCACAAGTTCCATTCAGATTCCCCAGATCAATATTGGCTGGAGCACCAATTTGGAGCCCCACAATAAATCGGTTGGCAATAACCAACCGATCCGCTTTTCCTGGGGATCAGCGGTGGGTGCCCAGTCTTACAGCTTGGATATCCGCGATGGCAATAACAACGCCTTTTACAAATCACCCGAAATCTCAGGCAATACCTTTACCTGGAGCGATTTGACCGGCAACCAGGGCAGCAATCAGGGGGTCAAGCTGCGTGCAGGCACCTATTATTATCTTGTCAATGCCAAATTGAGCGCGAGCAGCTCCGGCAGTCTCCTGCCCCAGACAGGTGGCACCGCCTTGGCTCAGTTCAGTGTCCCGTGAGGATTTAAGTCGCTGATTTAAAGCGCAGATTTAAATCACAGATTTAAAGCGCAGATTTAAAGCGCGGCCCAGTCTTCAGCTTGGATCTGAAAATGGGCGTAATCGGCCAGATTGCGGGTGACCAGAACCAGGCCATGGGCCTGGGCTATCGCCGCAATCTGGCCATCCGCAAAAGGAGGGGTGAGGCCCTTTTGCTCCAAACGGGCCCGCTCACTTGCGTGCCATTGGGCTGCCACCGGCGAATAGGGCAGAATCGGGAGAGCGGCCAAGACAACATCGTGTAAATAGTCTTCGATATACTGCCGTTTGCGACCGGGGGGCAGGCGGTAGCAACCGTAAAAGAGTTCATGTAAAACCACGCTGGCGGTGGCACAGGTTTCGGCATGCCTTTGCAAGGCAGTGATGATTTGGGGATTGGGACGGGGCTTGAGGGGTTCAGAGAGAATATTGGTATCGAGCAGGTAGGTGAGAGTCACAGATGGGGGACTTACCAGTCAAAGGAACGGCCGGGAGAGGCATCGCGCAGGTTGGAGAAGGGATCGGGGCTGAGGTCTTCGGGGGGGAGGCTTAAGAACTGCTGGAGAGCAAAGGCAAATGTGGGTTGAGGATTGGTTAAGCGGGAATAATCTTCCATCGAGAGCAAGACCGCGACGGGCTTTCCGCGCCGCGTAATCTGGACGCATTGCCCTGTCTCCGCCGCATGAACAAGGCTGGGCAAGGCATTTTTGGCTTCCGCAATCGAATAAGAACTGGGGTCGTTTCGCACATATTGCATAAGAGGCCTCCAGATGGCTATCTACATAGCTATATTATAGCAGGGGATCTCAAAAAGATCTGCCTTTCCGTGGTATTATCTACTGGCGAAGGCCAAAACAAGACAGGAAAAGGAAAGCTGTATGACAGCATCTCAACCCACCCCAACCGAAATTTTGCTGCGCCTCTTTGCCACCTTTAAATCCCAGGATCGGGCCGAAGCAGAAGCCCTGCTCGCAGCCAATTTTACCTTTAGCAGTCCCTACGATGATGCCGTGAATCGTGAACACTATTTGCTGCACTGTTGGCCCAATGCAGGTCATTTACAAGAGTTGCGCATCGAACGCCTGCTGGTGGAGGGCGATCAGGCCTATGTCACTTACTGGGCCGAAACAGACCAGGGCATGTCTTTTCGCAATACAGAGTTCTTTCGTTTTGAAGGCCAACAGATAGCCTGTCTCGAAGTCTATTTTGGCGCAGCCTACGATCAAGGGCAATTTGCCCGCATGCGCTGATCCGGCACAGGCCGCACTTACTCCAGCAATGCGGCTTTTAAGGCTGTTTCCATGTCTTCAGCCAAGCCCGCAACACCTTTGAGCACCCAAGGGCCCCCGTTTTGCCAGTGAACCTGAAAACGCTTGAGATCTTCAGCGGTCTCGGGATTCAGTTCGCGAATGTCCAAAACCACTTCTGTGCCACCATCGAGCAAAGCGGGAGAGGCAAAAAGCTTGAGCACCGGGCCCAGTTCTCGCACCTCAATTTTGAGGACCCGCAGCGGGAGTGTTGTTTGGCTGGCCCAGGCTTGAATCGCAGCGACAACTTGGTTTGTCGCAAGCGGGGCGGCAGCTTGAATCTGCTGAATCTGAACATTTTGGAAGCAGTTCCCCTGTTTAAAAAAAGCCTGAATACCTTGCGCAGCCGCTTTCTCCCGGTCTGGCACGTCTTTTTGATCGGGGCGCCAACGTGGCTCCCAAAAGACCAGACCCGCCAAAGGCTGCTGTGCGGATTGGCAAAGGGGTGGCTCAGGAACCGGAGGTTCTGAGCTAAAACGGGTACTGGCACAGCCCCAAAGCAAGAGAAAACCGAGGCAGCCCAAAACGGCAAGGCGTTTTTGAGCACAGGGTTGTCTGAATAGCTTAAACACAGCTAACGCAAAAGCCGGGCGTGGTCCACCATAATGCAGCGGTCCATCACCACGGCAAGACCTGCTTCTCGGGCTTTTTCAGCAGCGGGTTCGTGAATCACCCCAAATTGCAGCCAGATGGCTTTGGCCCCAGCAGCAATCGCCTGTTCAACCAGATCGGGCACCTCTTCCGAACGGCGAAAGACATTGACGATATCCACAGGTTCGGGAATTTCAGCCAGCGAGGCATAGACTTTTTGGCCCAAAACTTCGCTCAAAAGCGGATTTACAGGCAGCATCTCAAAGCCTGCCTGCTGCAAATAGCGGGCAATGCGATGGGAGTCGCGAAAAGGTTTATCTGAGACACCGACCACCGCAATGCGTTTGGCATTTTTGAGCAGGGGTTCGAGGGGCGAATTGATAAAGGTCATCTTAGGCGAAGACGCGGCCTTCACTTTTAAAGCGGTCGCGAATGCCTTTGTGGGCTTTGGGAGAGCTGACAAACCAATTGCTGATCTGGGTCCCTTTAAACGAGGTGATAATTTTACCCACCTCATTGGCACTCAATTTGTGCCCGGCTTCGCGCTGTTTGCGCGCCAGCATTTTGGGAATCGGGGTGGCCAAGCTGTCGACATGGTTGAGAGTGCCCAGCACCAAGTCAAAGATGCGGGGATCCCGTTTGACTTCTTCGCTGAGCTGGGCCTCTGCCAAAAAGGTATCCACCTTGCTCTTTTTGTCGTGTAAGACAAAGGTCTCTTGGGCTTTTCCCAAGGCCAAATTCTGCTCAGCTGCGAGTTTTTTCCAAGCTTGGTCAAATTGACTGCTGGCAACGCCGTAGCGCTTGACCACAGCATTGAGCTCAGCAGCAAAAGGATTTTTGTCCCATTTGAGAAAGCGCATCATGGTGCTATTGGCCACTTTTGCAGCCGATCCACGGGTGCCGTTTTTGTAGACATAGGTTTCGAATTGGTAGGTGCCATAGGTTTTTCCTCCCGAATCCTGTTTGCGGGAAGGATAGGTAATGGCTCCCACGCCATAGGGATCCTTGCGATTGCGGTAGATGCCCGACTCGTGATAAGCCATCATCGGAAAAGCGGGCACAAATTTTTTCGGGTCATGATAGGGAGATTTTTCATAACGGGGTTCGGGAACCGTGCTGGCTTCAGGTGCATTTTCTGAGAGGGGCTTGGCTGGGGGAGACTTAACGGGAGAGGGGGGGCCACTCTCAAGCGGCAGCAACGTCTCTTCGTCGATTGGAATAGCCCTGGGAATGGGGGTGGCAATCTGTTCTGGTCGCCGATACAAGCTGCCCAAGGGGTGATCAAAAAGAGTGAGAGAGGCCTGGGCTTGCCCTGAAAAGGGCGAATTCGCTTGAAACTGATCTTTGGGCTGAAGAACTGCGGGAAGACGCTCTGCAGCCAGTCCTGGAGCAGGTTTAAATGGACCTGAGGCGGGGAGAGCGACAGTGGGGGCATTTTCCAAGAGCCGGGTCACACGGCCTTGAGCAATTTGGCGCAGTTGATCGGGAGGCAGGAGCATCAAGCCTTCCTTCTTTCTCTTTCTGTCTATCACTTTGAGCATTATAGCCCCACAGGCAAAAAAAGTTGCGTGTGGGGCTGATTGAATTTGCGTGACCTGTTTTGCGCTGCCTATTGGTAACGGTGGCGCAGGCCAGTGGCGGGCCGGGTATAGTTATAGGTCCAGACCGTTTGCAAATCGGGGCTGTCCATATAGTCTTCGTTTTTGATCAGGTCCCAGCCATATTTGGCCCGATGCGGATAGACGCGGGGCGGATTGCTGACCCGGCGCAGGGCCTGCCAGACCAACTCGGTGCAATAAAAGCGATCTTCGGTATTGATCAAAAAGAGCGAGTCATAACTTTTGCCGATCTGGGCCGTTTGATAAGCGCGCATTTTTTCGACGTCGGCGGGGGTCATGCCGGGTTTGCGCAAGACGACAAATTTATCACGGTGAATGCGCTGAATATAACCCGTCAGGGTCTCACGAATCACGCCCATAAAATTGCCTTTGGCATCCAGCTGGGCCAAAGCGTGGATGATTTCGTTATTGCCAAGATAGACAAAGGAGTGAACAAACGAGTCGTTATTGCCACAGAGCACGATATCACCGGGCTGCAGATGGGCAATCATATCCTTGAGGCCTGCTTCGTCAATGCGGGGAACATTGTCGGGCACACCGGGTTTGTTAAATTCTTTTTTGATAATTTTATCGCTGAGCAAATACAAAGCCGGGCGCACAAAGCCAACAGCGGTCAGACCTTCAAAGATAAAACCACCCCGGGGCATTGCAACCACTTCAGCCGGGCGACCATTGTCGAGATCATCGAGGTTGTCTTTGTAGAGATCGCGCAAAATGCGGGTGGTGAGGTCATCATTGGCAGACGACATCGTCTGCATCCGAGCGGGGCCCTGTTGGGCCATGAGTTGCTGGGGGGGCATGACCGGGGCCGAAGTGGCACAACCTGTGAGCAAAAGGGACAAACCAACCAATTGTTTAAAGATTTTTTTCATGATTCGCGACTCTCTCCACGCAATAATCCGGCATCGGAGCCGGGTGATAAAAAAATTGTCGCATCTCACAGGCCATCTCTGACGCAAATTAAGCAAAAAATAAACCTTTTTTAACCAGAAAAAAAGGCCAGTTTAAACTGGCCATTGCGCCTGATTGGCGCCAGGATGCGGCGTTTTTTCAGCTATTGCTGCTGGTCATTGCTTTTGGCAGGAACTGGCGCGCTGGCCTGGCCCGAAATATACTCATTGGCCACACGCACCATCAGGGCATTGAGTTTTTCAACCGTAAAGCTGCCGACCGTGGGTTTGATATGGCTGCTGCCAATGCCGCTGTCGTCAGTCAAAAAGACGTAACGTCCGCCCGTGCTGATCGCCATCATGCGCAGCAAAAATTCGGTTTCTTTGTCGATCCCACTGGAGGCGACAGGAATGATACGAATACCTTTGGCGGCAGCCCGCATCAAAGAAGTACGCAGGCGGGTGAGATTTTTGGGATCTTGGTGGGGGGGCGCATCGAGCACCAAAAAGAGCAGACGGGCACGGGCCGTGGCACTCCATTCGTGTTCATCGACGGCGTCTTGCAGAGCGGCATCCACCGCTTCGGGAAAATCGCCACCGCCATTGGCAGATTGTTGGCTCAATTGTTGGGCCACCGTGTCGGGATTTTCGCTGAAGGGAAAGGGACGCACGACATATTCATCGCTGAGGTCTTTGTAAAAATTGGTGCTCAGACGCAGTTTGAGGTCTTTGCGGTTTTGGGAGGAAATCTGGCTGGCCACATTTTTGAGTTCACTTTTGAGGTATTCCAGTTCGTCGCCCATCGAGCCGGTGGTGTCCACCACCAGCATCAGGTCGGCGTTCACTGCCGGGTCTAAAGCTGTTTCGGCTTTAAAATTCAGGGTTTGTAGACCATTGCCACTTAAGCTCAGCTCTTGTTTGAGGGTTTCTTGGCCAAGATTGACCCGAACCTCGACCTTTGAGAGCGAGGGCTCTTTCACTGAGATTTGACTGTTTTGATTCTGTTGATCTTGTTGTGTTTGAAACGGCGGCACCTGAGTGCTGCTGCCAATCGTCGGAAAGAGATCGGCTTGGCCCAGAACATTGGTACGGCCTTCAAACACAAGTTTCTCACCGGCATAGACCTGCACCGGCAGATCGGCCAAGGCCCCGGCAGGGCCAGTCACCGTGACTTGAATCCGCTTTTGGTTATAAATTCCCCAGATGCCTGGCATGCCTGACCACTGTTGGTCTTGCATCAGTTCCAGCCAAAAGTTCCAGTTTTTCAGGTCGTTCCATTCCCCGGCGGTCAGCAAACCAGCCTGGGGCTGGGGGCCAGGCTTCATGGGAAAGGGCTCAGGTGCAACCAGGCCCGGCTTGGCCAGTTCGCTGCCCGTGCTGCCAGAAGAGACACCGGATTTACCGGTTGGACTGGTGCTCAAAGCTGGAGCAGCAGGTGCTGCAGGCGCAAGAGCGCCACTTGCAGAGCCACCGCCACCCACCGAACTTTCTGCGGAGGCTGAATCGGCCATTGGAGCGCCCATCGGCAGGCGTTTAGCAAAATCTGCGGCTGCCGGATCGGCAGAAGGCACAGCTCCCTGAGAGGGGAATTTGGGAATGGCGGGCGGGGTTTTGCCCGTGGTTTGATTGGGGTTGTTGCTCGGGGAATTAACGAGCGGGGCTTGGCAGGCGTTTAAACAGACATTTAAGCTTAAGGCCAATAAAGCAAAGGGCAAGAACTTAGGCATGGAATTCAAATCTCCTTGAGAGGTAGTGACGAAGATCTTCGCTGGAATCTTCGCTGGATCTGAAATTTAGTCTATCAGATTGTTTACAAAAAGTAAACATTATTTTCAGAAAGTCAACAAAACAACAAACTGAGTCAAAAGCCTGCGTGAAAATTTAAGATTTAATCTAGAATTACAAGTAGATTAACCTTACTTTTAACTTGATAACGTCAGCTGGGCTGGGTTTGGGCCGACAATCAGATCATCGAGAGAGATCCAAAAGAGGAAAAGCGAAAAATGAAAAAAGTAACCCTTCTGTCCACCCTGACCCTGGCCCTGAGTCTGACCGCCTGCGGTGGCAGCGTCAACTCCCCGACTTCAGGCGCCGTCTCTTCGCTGTCCACATCTTTGAGCACCCCCAGCGGTGGCTCTGGCATCACCCCCATCGAAAGCCTGGAAGAAGAAACTGCTCCCGTTGAAGAAACCGCCCCTGTTGCAGAAACAGCTCCCGAAGCTCCTGCCCCTGCTGAAGAAGCCGCTCCCGAAGCCCCTGCCCCTGCTGAAGAAGCCGCTCCCGAAGCAGCACCCGAAGCAGCAGCCCCAGCAGCTGAAGAAGAACCCAAAGATCTCGACGCCGTCCCCGATTTGGATGTCGGCTCGCCTTATGTGCCCTCCGGCAGCAGCCTCGGTGGTGGCAGCAGCTACGCCGCTGAAGGCAGTTTCAAAGTGGATCAAGACACCTTTAACCAATGGCAAGCCGTCAACGTGATTTCTGATGGTTCCAATCTCTATGTGGCTGCCGTCGACATCAAAACCCCAACCAAAGGCACCGTGATTCAGATGGATACCTCTGGCGGCGCTTGGAAAGACCTCGGAAAATCCTTTCTCTCAACCATCACCCTCGGTGCCACGGGCTATAAAATGACCAAAACCATTCAAGGTCTGGCCATGGATGACTCAGGCAATTTAATTATCAGCGACAGCAAAGACCAGCTCTTCCGCATGGACACCCCCAAATACAGCGTGACCACCGTGAAAGCAGCCCTGGCCAGCGCCCTGGATGTGGTCAGCAGCGGCGGCAATTTCTTCGTCGCCACCTCCACCGGCATTCAAAAATTTGATTCCTCTCTCGCAGCAGGTTCCGCGTTTGGTTCGATCACCCCCAGCGGTGGCATGGGTCGCGACAGCCAAGGCAATATCTACGCCGTAGCTGGCAGCTCGATTCAGAAAATTGACGGCAGCGGCAATGCCTCTGAAATTGTCAAAGATGTGAGCGGTGCCCTCGACGTCTCCGTTGACAGCAAGGGCAATATCTTTGTTCTGATGAGCGACAGCGTCAAATTTTACAACGACAAAGGTGAATCCCAAGGCAGCTTTGGCTCTGGCGATTTCACAGCTCCCAAAGCCATCTTCGCTGATTCCAGCGGTGGCGTGTACGTCGCCGATTCCGGCAGTGACCACAAGACCTCCCAGGTCGTAAAATTCAGCAAAGGTTAAATCCTTGAACAGAGAACATTTGGGGAAATTTCTCCCCATTGCCCAGCAAGCCGCCCAATTGGGCGGCTCTCAGCTTTTGGCCCACCGGGGCAGACTGGCCCAGATTCGCAGCAAAAGCAGCAGCGGTGATCTGGTTACCGAAGCGGATCTGGCCTCAGAAGCAGCCATTCTGGCGCATTTTAAGACCCACCTGCCCGAACATGCAGTCCTGGCCGAAGAATCGGGCAAACGAGAGACGGGCAGCGACTGGCTTTGGGCGATTGACCCCCTCGATGGCACCTTAAACTATGCCCACAATCTGCCATTTTTCTGTGTCTCAATTGGCCTGATGTACCAACTCAAACCCGTGCTGGGAGTGATCTACGCCCCCGTGCTGGATGAACTCTTTTGGGCCTATCAAGGTGGCGGGGCTTGGCTCAACGATCAGCCCATCCAGGTCTCTCAGACCGACAGCTTGCGTCAGAGCTTTTTGGCCACAGGCTTTCCCTACCGCAAAGCCGAGTTAAGCGACAATAATTATGCTGAATTTTGCTATTTTGCCGATCAAACCCAAGACATTCGCCGACCAGGATCAGCGGCGCTGGATTTGGCCTATGTGGCCTGCGGCCGCTTTGATGGTTTCTGGGAGCGCCACCTCAACGCCTGGGATATCTGCGCGGGAGCCGTGCTGGTCGAAGTCGCTGGTGGCGTGGTCAGCAATTATGACGGAGAGGCCTTGGACCCACTCTCTGGGGAAATCATCGCCAGCAATGGCCCGATTCAACACCTGCTGCAACAGCCGCTGGTCACCCTGCGCGACCGCAATATTTCCATCAAAATTACGCTTTAAAGGTTAAGACTTGGGCTTAAAATGGCCATTGGAGCGCACCCGGCGCTTAAACTCATGGGCTTTTTGCAAGCGCGGCAGCAATTCAGCCAGATAGCTCTCCAGTTTTTTCAGACGCTCATTTTCGCTTTGCATGTCAATCAGCGCCAAGCGCGCCTCTACTTCGAGGCTGAGCAAACTGGCCAAATGAAAACTCAGCCCCTGCTCGGGCGCTTCCACAGCGCTGTCGGAACCAATCAATTTGAGAAATTCCGAGAAACCTGCCAATACGGTTGCTTTCAGAGCTGGCTCGGGCTGCTCAGCGGGATCGTGATCGTTAAAAAAGACCACTTCGGCCTTTAAATAGGGCTGGTCTTCGTACATTTTGAGCAGGCGGTAGCGCTGGGTACCGAGGGTCATCAGATCGAGTTGGCCATCGGCGTATTTGTGTAAAATTTGGTGGATCACCACCGTGCAGCCCACTTCGTGCAAATGGTGCTCTTTGCTGAAGTTGATGCCAATCGGCAAATAGCCATTGCTGCCCGGACGCGGCGCACAATCGCTGACCATTTGTTTGTAACGGGGCTCAAAGATGTGCAGGGGAACAGGTTCACCGGGCAGGGGCACAATCCCCAGGGGGAAAATCGGAATCAGGGCTTCTGACATGGGGAGATCCTTTTAAATGGCTAACGGTTTTTGACAGTATACACCCCGTGGGGGGGAGTTCGAAGTGAACAGTCCCAAATGAAAGAGGGCACCCCAAGAGGAGATGCCCACCCAAAAATCTGAATCTAAACCAATCGGCGGTTACCTAAAACCGATTCACGCAGCGGCTTTAAAGCTCTGAAAGCCCGCATTGCTTTCAAAGACTTCTTTGCTCAATTGCTGCGCTTCGAGTGGGGTCAGTGAACCGGTGCGGGGGTTGTCATTGCCCCAGCTGTCTTTTTTCATGATTTGGCTGCGGATCAGGGCCAATTTTTCGTCACGGCTGATCTCACGGGAGTCGAGCACAGCGCTGCGGAGAAAGGCTTTGATCAGGGTATTGGCCTGGGCAGGGGTATAGAGGCCACTGCTGTAGTCATCGTTGCCCCAGCTATCGGGCTTCATTTTTTCGCCGCTCAGGGTCTCGATAAAGTTCTTGGCAAAATCGCGTTCAAAGGGATTGGGCTGGGAGGCTTTGGCGGCTTTTTCAGCCAGATCGCTGGCCTGTTTGCCACTCACGCTGCCTTTGGCCGGGTCATCATTGCCCCAGCTGTCTTTTTTCATGCGCTGGCTTTTGAAAATTTCCAATTTGTCTTTGAGTGACATGGCGCTGGAGTTAACCACTTCGTCTTCGAGAAATTTGCGGATTTTGCCATTGGCCTCTTCGGGGGTGAAGATGCCGGTGCTGGGGTCATAATTGCCCCAACTGTCTTTGCGCATTTTATTGCTTTCCAGCTCGGAGATATACGCGCGGGTTTCTTCAGCCGTTTTGCCCATGCCAGGGTAAGGGGGGTAGCCAGGGCCGCCGGGTACCTGACCGGGACCACCGGGATAACCGGGGTTGGGGGGATAGGCCGGGGGCCAATTGGGCTGATTGGGTTGATGCGGAGCCACCAAATAAGAGCCACTCAGAATCACCCGGCCTGTATTCAGGGCCATGCCCAATTCTTGGCGGGTGACAAAACCGTCGTAATTGCTGTCAACGACTTGGCCAAGCGAACCCAGACCGGCACTGAAAATCCGGTCGGCGATCAAGACCTGGGCGATTTGGTGTGAGACAGCGGGAGCGAGTTGCTGCACGCTGACCTGGTTGTTGACCAAGCCACTCTCAAATTCAAAGAGCTGGATGATATTGTCGCGGTTGCGGTCGAGTTGGCGCAGCAATTGGGGGGAAACCCGCAGTTCGTCACGGCCAATCACACCATCGCGGTTTTGGTCAAAGACACGGGCCACCTGATTGAGGCTGGCGGGATTGAGATAATAGCTATTGGCGGGAGGGGTAATAAAACTCTGCAGGGAAGTGGGTTGGATCGATTGCATCGGGGATGCTCCTTACAAAATGAACTGATAAAAAATCTGAATAACTTAACGTTAATTTAACATATAGAAAACTATATCTTAAACTTGCGTCAATCAGATGAAGATTTTGGATTTTCCTTTTCCCAATCGGGTTCACTTTCTGGGGGCCTCAGGCAATCACGCCAGCCGGGCACAAGTGGGGCCACTTCGCGTACAGTTTGAGCGCGGGGATCCCAACCGGGATCGGGCAGGGCCACCTCAAGCGGGTCGATAATATTCAGGCGGCAGGGGTGCTGATCGCCACTCGCCATCGCTTGCATATCGCGGCGCCAGAAATGTAAGGCATGCGCCTGCCAAAGATAGCCATAGCGGTAAGCCGTGGGATTGGGGCCCCAACCAGCGATCCGCTGTGTGTCGGCCCGGTAGTGTTTTTCACGGCGCAAAACCACTTGCTGAGCCGCCGCTAAACTGGCTTGGGCCCGAGCCAGCCAGCGCTGAGCGGCCTGTTTTTGGCCGACGTGCGCTTGGGCCGCTTGTTCGTATTGCCCCAAAACAAAACGCGCCCGCAGGGCATTGATCTC
This sequence comes from Candidatus Sericytochromatia bacterium, assembly GCA_018780035.1. Taxonomy (GTDB): domain Bacteria; phylum Cyanobacteriota; class Sericytochromatia; order UBA7694; family UBA7694. Next base: position 11,924 of record JADMKE010000026.1, on the reverse strand, counting down.
CAGGCCGTCACACATTTCAGCAGCCAAGTCAGAAGGCTGATGGTTTTGCAGAGTTTGACATTGCATGGATAACCCCTGAAATTCTTGGTCCATGGCTTCGAGCAGGGGCTGAACCTCGTTTAAATACAGTTTTAAAGCCTCGCGTTCGTGGCGCACAGCCTGGGGTTCAAGGCGATCAGGCTGGGTCTGAAAACCTGGCAAAATACCACTTTTGCGCAAATGACCAGCCATTTCGCTCCAGGTATCGCTGCCAGCCAAATAGGCCATGCCACTGCGCAATTGAATGGTTTTCGGTTTTTTACCCTTGATCTGCCCCAAAACCAGCAATTGATGCTGAATTTCTATTGTCTTTTCGAGCAAGGCCACCCAATCGGGCAAGTCACTCCCCACTGGGCTGAGGGCCTCGTTTAACAAAGCGCGCAGATTTTCAGTCTCAGACTGAGCGAGTGGATTGGGCAACCAAGCTCCGCGCGCGGTCATGCGATCGTTGAGCCAATACCCCCATTCAAAGCCACTCGAAAAAATCGCCTGGCCCTGGATCCGCGTCTGGGGTTGGCCCTGAGCCAGATTCTGTGCTTCGGCCTGGGCCAGCAACCGCAGATCATGCAGGCGGCGGGCGGCATAGACCGGCAAAAACAGCGGCACGTTGACATCATAATTGACCCAATAGCTGGTCTCGGGATACCAGAGCAGAGGCCGTTTGCCCATTTCCAGGCGAATAAACTTCAGCATTTCGCGGAAGTCCTGGTGGCCATAAGTCGGGGCCGGGTCGTCGAGGCTGTAGATCTGCACCGTGTGGGGCATAATCCCCAGACGCGGATCGGCATAATGCGGCAAAAAATTGAAGTTCAGCGGCTTGCCGGTTTCGGGATCGCGGTAGTTCTCAGAGAGCTGGCCGCTGGAGATGTGAATTTTGGTAAAAAAGGCTTTTTGGTGTTTATCTGCCAAGTGGGCGGTGGCCTGATTCAACCAATTTAACATGGCGGCGTCTCCGGCATTGTGAAACTCGCTCAGGCCCAATTCGGTGGTCACGAAGTCAAACCCCGCCTCCATCAGCCAGTCGAGATTTTCTTCAATCTGGCGTTTTTCATCACTGCGATCACCGACCTGGGTCAGCAGACGCCAAGCATTTTGCTGGCCCAGGGCCAAAGGCACATCAATGCCCGCCCGCAGGCCCCAGCCATGGGCCTGTTCAACCAGGGCCAAGAGGCGCTTCTGACGCAGGGTGCTGCGCGAAAAACTCTGCCAGGGGCCCTTTTCGAGCAAGACCCATTCAACTTCGTTTTGGCGATTGGCGATCAGCCACTCCAAATACAGCTCCCATTCGCCCCGCAGCTTTTCCCAACCCGCCTGATCACCGGGGCCTTTGGGGCCCCAGCCATTAAGCACATGGGTCAATTCAAGCGGGTGCATGGTGTGCTGGTGGAGCGACCGCTGTGGCCAGTTCGGGGCTTCACTTTGCTGCTCTCCGGGTTTGGGGAGGTTGAGTTGAGCGGGAATATGGGGCTGAAAGGGATGGTTAAAGCGAAAGCCCAGACGCTCAAGCAGGGCATAAGTCCCGTAGAGCAAACCTGTATTGACCCCGCCACTGGCATGGCTGCCGGGTTTGCCGCTGACAGAGAGGATCAACTGGGCCCCGTCCTGCCGGGCCTGCCAGACAAAGCCCTCTTCTGCATGCGAGGCTGGGGCAGGGCTTTGGCCAATCACAAGTTTAATCGGCTGCGTTGGTGCTGACGTCTGGCCCAAGAGCTGCGTGATACGTTGGCAAATCGCTGCAGGCAACGCTTGGCCACAGACCACTTCGGGGGGCTGGGCCTGCGCCGGAGCGGCCCAACACAAAGGAACCACCAGAAGCAGGGAAAGTGGCAGGGAAAGCGGCAGAGATAACCGCAGAGAGGGCAGCAGAAAAGGTAAACGCATCAAACAGGCCTGTTTCTTTTTTTTCAGGATGGCATGCCCAGGCTGAGAGAGCAAGGGATTTTAGAAAATAGGTCTCAAAAAAGGGGGGATTGGGGGTGGGTTGCTGCGGTTGGCCCAAACCCCTGACATAACCTTCGACTCTCCTTGCTGGCCTGTGAGAGATGTACCGGCAGAGACCCCAGCCCTCGGTTAGAATAGGTGAAGCCTAAGCCCTGGAGAACTGTCCACTTTATGAAAGGTCTGCTCAATTGCCGTCTGCCTGACCCGCGCTTTGACCTGGCGCTGCCCAGCTCCATTTGGCTGGCGCCCATTTGTGAAAAGCCACTGCTGGAATACTGTTTAGAACTCTTTCTCTATTTGGGTATCAGCGAGGTCATGCTGGTGGACTATTTGGAGAATGGGGAAATCTCTTCCCATTTTGGCACAGGCAGTGCCTGGGGCCTCAAATTGTCTTATTTGCAGGGCCATGCGGGTGAGGTCATCTCCGAAACCCTGGAACGCCTCGCGCCAGGGATTCATGACGATCTCTTGATCATCGATGGGCCGCTTTTTCCGCTCTTTGACCGCGCCGCACTCAAACCCCTGCACATGCCCGCCCGTGAAGGCATTTACAGCTTGAACCAGCGCCACCTCAATTTGACAGACAATATTTTACTCATGCCGCGCAATCTTTTGCATGGTCTGCTGGCCGAAAACCGCTTTGAGAAATGGGTGCAGGCCTCGCTGGATTACCACCCCGAGATCCGCTTTCCGGTGGTGCCGCTGCACAATTTGACCGCCTATTTGCAGATCAACCTCGAAGTGATGGCGCGGGGAGAACGCTTTGAACTGCCCGCTCTGGTGGAAGCAGGCATCTGGAAAGGGCGACAGGTTCATCTGGCCGAAAACGTCCAATTGATGCCCCCAGTATGGCTGGGCAGCGAGACCCAGATCGGGGCTGATTGCCAAGTCAGTCACAGCCTCTTAAGTGGGCAGGTGCGGCTCGAACAGGGCACAGTGCTGGAGGAATGCCTGGTTTTTGGGCCGAGCTATTTAGCGGGCCAAAAACTGCAGCGCAAAATTATTCTGGGCCAGCGCTGCCTGCACCCGGTAACAGGACTCATTGAGCCTCTCGAACAGCCCTGGGCCCTGCAAAACCTAGTTGAAAGTGCCGAAGACAATCAGGCCAAACGCCAACGGGAACAGGCCTGGGTCACTCCCTTTTTGCGCTGGCGCCGCCCTTTATTTAAATGGCTCAAAGGCTTCGCGCGCGCCCATCCTCAAAGCTATTACCTCAATGCCGCAGGCCAAACCTTGCTGCTGGATATGTTTAAACCGCGCAAAAATCCCGCTTTGCCTGAAAAGCTCTTTTTTCAGTGGGAGTTGGAAAAAGTCCCTTTGCTGGAGGCCGTTTTGGCGGGAGAGCTGTGGTTGGTGGGCAATGCCTTAATTCCCGTTGGCAGCGCAGCCAGCGCGTTTATTCAAGAACTGCCGATCTATGCGCCGGGGATCTTTTCGTATTCCCAATTGCAAAACCCCGAGCGTGCACCGCTTTGGTTGGATGAGCTGCATTATTGCAGCACAGCGAGTGAAACCTTTGATGCCTGGATTTTGGAACAAAGCACCCAAAAGACACCCGAAAAGAAGGTCCAGAGATAGGACTAAAGACTGGAACGACTGCGCATCTTGGCGTTCATGGCGTATTTATTGTACGCCAGCTCCATGATATTCACAAAAGTCACCCGTGTTAAACCCTCTTGCAACACCGTAAAGGTGTCTTTGATCATGTGGAAATTGACTTCAAAAGCCGATTGAATTCGCGCATATTCTTTGAGAAAATTTGCAATCTTGATCTGGCGCAAACAGCCATCTTGATCCACCACGGTGACAAAATGGGGGCCCAATAATTTGTGGGCCTCTTCGGACCAGAAAGGGGTTTCAGTTAAAACCAGATCGCGCCGCCGGGGCTGTTTGATGGTGAAAATCATGGGCGCAAAATTGAGCATGGCCTGGGTTTTCATTTTAAACTCGATCGATTCGACGACAAAATTTTCAGACATACCGGGCCTCTTTTGGCGTTATTTTGCTTGCTCTCATCATACCATATCCGCCTCTTTGCCCTGTGACCCCCTATACAGCCACTTTAAGGGGGGATCAGGCAAAATAAAAAGATTAAATAGATAAAACAGAATGGGTAAAGACAGCATGATTCTCACCAATACCGAAACTATCCTGGGCAAAAATATCGTCGAAATGTATGGCGTGGTCAACGGCAGTACCGTGCGCGCCAAACACGTGGGTCGGGATTTGATGGCGTCACTCAAAAATATTGTCGGCGGCGAACTCAAAGGGTATACCGAACTTTTACAAGAGGCCCGCGACGAAGCCACCCAGCGCATGATTGCCGAAGCCCGCAAATTGGGGGCCAATGCGATTGTAAACATTCGCTATTCCACCTCTTCGGTGGCGCAAGGTGCGGCTGAAATTTATGTCTATGGCACCGCAGTCAAGGTAGGTTAAAAGAGCAATGGAACTGCTTATTCTGGCAATCATGGTGACCATTGGCTATTTTGCAGGCTCTCATGCCGAAAAAACACATTATGCCTCGATTATCGAGCGAGAGAAAGCCTTTACCAAGCTGCCCACCACCAATTTAAAACATCCTCCCCAAGACCCCCGTGAGGTCGAATGGGCGCAATTGGTCAATGGCAATGCCGTCATGGCCGTGGACTATTTTAAGCTCTTTGTGGCCAGCCTGCGCAATATGTTTGGGGGACGGATGTCGGCGTATGAGTCGGTGATCGACCGCGCCCGCCGCGAAGCCACCCTGCGTATGCAAGAAATGGCCCGCAAGCAAGGTGCCGACATGATTATCAACCTGCGGATCGAGACCGCCTCGATTGGCGGGGGCACTGCGGGTCAGAAAAATGGCCTGCCCAGCATCGAAGCCATGGTCTATGGCACTGCCGTGCGCTACCGCCGTTAATCAGGGCAAATTATGGTCTTTGTGCCCAAAGAACCCCCTGCCGCCACTGAAAATGTCAATGTCAGCCCCAACCATCCCCTGCATGAATTTTTGATCTTGCTCGGGGGTTTGGCTGGGGTGCTTTTTTTGGTCTGGCTTTTGCTCGGTCTGGCCGTAGACTGGATTGTGCCAAACTTGGACCCCCGCGCCGAAAGCCAATTGGCGACAATCTACCGCCCTTTGCTGGAGGTTGGTGATGCCAGCCCCACGACGCAAACGGGCAGCAGGGCCTTGCAAATAGAACTGGATCAGTTGCTGGCGCTGCAATTCCCTGACAAAGCCAAGCGGCCCGCGTATTTTGTTCATTTGCACAGCGACGAAGATGTGAATGCCTTGGCCCTGCCTGGTGGGCATATTTTGGTCTTAAGTGGTTTATTGGCCCAGGCTGAGTCCGAAAACGAGTTGCTCTTTGTGCTCGGGCATGAATTGGGCCATTTGATCCACCGCGATCATTTGCGCGGTCTGGGCCGGAGTCTGGTGATGTATACCCTGGCCAATGCCCTCTTCGGCAACCAGAATTTTGTCAGTGGCATGGCTGAAAATTCGCTGCGCAACTTGCAATTGAGCTTTTCACGGGGCCAAGAGAGCGCCGCCGATCAGCTGGGACTGGCACTGCTGGTCAAAAAATACGGTCATGCAGGTGGGGCCACGGTTTTTTTTGAAAGGCTGGCCAAACAGGAAAAAAGCCCGCGTTTTTTGAGCTACCTGACCACCCACCCCCACCCTCAGGAGCGGGTGGAACAATTACAGGCGTTGATTCAGGCTCAAGCTTATGCAATCAAGCCAACCCAGCCCCTGTCCAAAGCGCTCAAAGCTAATTTGGCCGCTTCGCAGGAACATAATCCTGATGGACAAAGTGAAAAAGACTGACTGTGGCCCGGTGCCCTGGCGGCAAATCTTCGCGCCAATGGGGAAAGTCAGTGCCTTTGTAGAGAATCGCATCTCCGGGCTCCAAATGGGCCTCGACCAAGGTTTCTGGAAATTGAATAAAAAGCGGCCAGGTCAGGGTCGGTGCCTCTTCGGGCACAGGGTCCACCATCACTGAAATATTCCAGGCGCATTGCTCCCAGTCGATGTGTTTGCCCATGCCTGTTTGATCGTAATAAGAGACAAAGGTATAGGTCGGTTTGACCGCTTCTGGCAAAAGCCGATTGAGCCAGCCTGTCATCTGGGTTTGCAGATAACAGGTCAGCGGATCATTGTGGGCACAGGTGCGCACGGCATCGGGGGAGTTTTCGGCAAACAAATAACCCTCCTGCTTGATCTCACGGTAATAACCCCGCAGCGCAGCCAAGAGAATGGGGCTGAGCCATTGTTGAAAGATCAGGTACTGTTCTTTTTCCAACTTGGCCTTCATCAAGGCCGCCATCTGGGTCTGAAACTGCACATATTCGTGGGGTTTGGCCAGAAGCAAAATCCGCGCCAGCACCAGCACATGAAAGGTCTCGTCACTGAGATCGGGGGGAATCTGTCCTGCCAGCAAAGCCTGAATAATCGGCAGCATCTCGGGGCTGGGCCAATAGGGCAAGAGCATTTCATAGAGCGGCTCACGCACCCAAAGCACGGGCCGCCGCTCAGAAAAGACCTCACGAAAGGGCACCCGTTCGGCATAGGTTTCATCCAGATCGGGCTCCGTCTGCAAGACCATGCGCGGGTTGATCCCAAACAGGGCGCGTTTTTCGGGGCTGAGCTGCGGCAATTGCTGTCTGACTGTCAGCGGCAGCAATTCTGGCAGGGTCAGGTCCAGGGGGCATTCAAAGGTTATATTTTCGGCCTGCTCGGATGCAGGCAAGAGAATTTTTTCCTCGGCCAGCCACAGCCTATCACTTTCACTGAGCTGGGCATAAATCACCTGCAATTCAGCACTCAGACCGCCACTGGCGAGCAGGGCTGCGACAAAATCATAGCGTTGGGGATGGGTCTGCCGGGAAATTTCAATTTCGCGTTTGAGGCCGTTTTTGTGGCGCAGCACCCATTGCTGGGTAGCCACAACAGAGCTATTTAAAACCAGATCAGCCACCATGGGCGTTCTCCTTTGTTTCAACCGTTGGGGATTGCTTTTCACGTAAAAACACGGTAGTGAGAATACCAGATACAGCGACCGGGGAGAGCATCAAAACAATGCTCAGATTGAGAAACAAGCTGGCCGAAAGACCTCTCCAGGCAAACAGAAATAAACAGACGCCCCCCATGAACAGACTGCTGAGAAGCAAACACAGACCAAAATAAGCATTGACCTCAAACCACAGCTCAGGCACTTTGATCAATGCCCGTGTGCGGTAGCCATAAATCGGGTTGGGGGGAATTTTTTTGAGCATCAGCGGAATTGCCAAAAGAATAAACAGGCCATAACAGGCAATGAGGGTGATCAGTCCTTTTTCAAATACGTTCATCTGATTCCACCTCCCTTTTCAAGATTTTGAATGCCCACTCAGACTCAGATAGAGGAAGAGCCCTGTGAAAAACAAAGAAAAATAGGCGGGAATCACCGAAGCCGGGCCCTTGTACAAAGCGTTCCCCACGGCGCTGTCAGAGTGAATAAAATCGAGATAGGTATAATAGGCATGGGCCGCCAACATCAAGCGGCTAAAGGCCTTTTTTAAAAGGGCTTCGCGCGCATACCAGCCGACCAGGCCAATGATCAAACCGATCACCAGCATATGGGTATAGACCCAATGCAAGCTGTCGAGATAGTGGGGCGAGGCCAAGGTAACTGCCGGAACCTTGTATTCTGCCATACTCACCGCCAGGCCTTTGGCAAAGAGACCGCCACAGAGCAAGACATAGAGCCCCGAGATGATCAGGCAGGTGGCTTTAAAGCTGGGAAGTCTGAATTTCATCATCTCAGCGCTCGCGGATGATCTCATAGACATGGCGATTGGCATCGGCAAAATAACATCCCTCTTGCCCCTCCACCTGATACAGCTGGCTGTCGAATCCCGCTTCAGGCCCACTGCCAAAAGGGATTTCAGCGGCTTTAAGCCTTGCCAAAACGGCCTCAAAACGCTGATGATCGAGCCGAAATGCATAGTGATGGGGTTCAAAGGGCTCGGTGTCGTCGAAATCAAAGGTCAGATCGCCGTTGATTCTCACAGCCGCAAAAGGGCCGACCAAGCCAAGGTATTCCAGATCCAAGAGGGTTGCCAAGAATTGGGCCGCTTTGACCTTGTCTGCGCAGGGCACAATCGTGTGATCAAGAACGATGGACATAGGGCAGATCTCCTGGCCGCTCAAGTGTCTCCAGTGAGGAGCACATTGCTATTATACACCCCTCCTGGAGACAGGTTTCAAACCCGCTTGCGATTAAGGCGCATTGCCCAGCAATTTGGCCTGAGCAAAGAAAGTCAGGGCATTGCTGACATTGATCCGGCGCGCTGGAAAAAACTGATCGGGCAGGATCATTTTGCGGGTGGTATTGTGGCAAGAAAAACAATTGGGCGCACTCTGCTGGGTAAACGACTCCATCGCCATGCTCGAAAGAGCATCTTCGCCCGCCAGAAGGGTGTGTTCAGGAGTGTTTTCAAAGCTGCGATTGGCTTTAAACACCCCATTGGGGTCTTTGGAGCCCGGCTGGTCGATCCAGACCGCACCGACCATGCGGTAATTGCGGCGCAGATCTTGGCCCGAGGGATCGCTGCTGGCAAAGAGTTCGCCCATATGGGCATTGAGGGTTTTGAGGGCCTGATCTTCTTCGGCCTGTTTGCTCAAAGAAGCCGGAAAGACCCGAAAGACCGAGGTCGCTGCCTGGAATTTTTGACTGCGGGCCTCGACGGTGTGTTGGGCAGGCTGCTGATTGGCGAGAGAAACAGGCGTCGCCAGGCCAAAGAGCGGGTATTTTTGCAAGAGCGTTTCCAGCTCTTGGGGCGTTTGGGGCATACCAGGCAGGGGATTGGTCTTGGCAACAGGGGCCAGATCCCGGCGCCCCAAGGCATCAACATGTTCAAAGGTGGCCCAAATAAACTCGGGGTGGTCCTGCACCACGCCGACCACGTGCAAGCCGATCAACGCCAGATTGACCTCGCGGCTGCCGCCGGTGGCAATCACCTGCTGACCTGCGTTTTTGAGCAAAGGCACCCGCGCCCGCCGGGTGAAATAGTGCGAGACGTCTTCACCGGGCTCCACAATTTTCCAGGCCGCTTTGAGTTCCAGCGCCCCAGGGGGAAACTCCAAATCCGTGGGAACCCCACCACCGTTGGATTCCTGCAAAAGCTTGGGTAAATTATTGAGCTGGTTTTGCTCAACAAATTCAGCAAAATTGGGGTTGATATGGATCGAATAAAAGACCGCATTGCGGTTTTGGTCGATCAGCATCGCCCCCGCTTCTCCCGCCTGTTTAAAGCCCCCATTGAGCAGGGGCAAACGCGAAGCACTTGCCAAGGCGTTCACGCGAAAGCGGCGCGCGTTGTAAAGATCCGAATCTGTGGTTGAAAACTTTGAGAGCAGCTCAGTTTCACTGAGGTCAAAGACACTTTCAAACGAGCTGTAATTGAGAAAAGTCGGTTGGCGGTTGCTGCCCAGCTGGGTGGCAAAGAGAAAGGTTTGCCAGCCCCAATTGTAAAAGCCGCAGTCGTTTTCGGTCGCGGGCAAAATCCGATCGATGGGCGGCACGCTGGTGCGCGGCAAAAAGCGGCGGCTGGCTGTTTGGGCCACCTGGCAGTCTTCTTCAGCTTCTTCTGCTGCTTTGGGCTCAGCAGAAATATCTGCAGGCAAAACCGCCAAGCCGGGCTCGGAGTGGCTGTTGGGAGTGGCTGAGGCAAGGGGGCTGGCAGAAGGCTGGGGAGTATTTGAAGCGGTTGTGGGCACGGGATTGCGGGCACAGGCTGAGACGGAAAAGCTGAGACAGAGCAGGGCCAGAGCGGATTTTGACAAGCGCGTAAGGGAATGAATAGAACTGGACATAGCTGAAGAAGACCATCCTCGATTATTAAGTATTGCTAAGTTTTATTACAACAGCTCAAAAGGAGGATCGGGGTTTAAATTCGAATGGCGCAGAATTTTTTTGACCTTTATCAAATCTTTACAATCATGTTTTATGCTAGAGATATGAGCTGCCATGCAGCGGGTGTCTCTTCTATATAAATCCAGCTATTTCAGGGGCAATAAATAGATGCATAAAACCACAAATCATGTCTTTTCTCAGTTTATCCGTTTGCAGCCTTGGGCATTTTCTCTGAGTTTGGCAGGGCTTTTGGCCCTCGGCAGTTGCACGCCGCCAGCGAAAAACAACCTCTCCCCCAGCCAAGTGGCCTCGCCAGACATTAAACATGCCCCCTATTTGCTCAAGCCCTCTGCACAAGGCTCTAAAACGTATTCGGGTCTCTCGCCAGAAATTGAAGCAAGTCTCAGGCAAAAATATGGGCCCTTTGTTAAAATTGGCATGGAGGGTCAACTCCGAAATTATCTGGCTAGCAAAATTGGAAACACTCCCTTTTTGCTAACACAACCAGATTTTAGAATTCAGGATGCTCCCAGCGGAGATAATTTTACTCAGTGCCAAGGCACCATTGGTTCTGGAGACAACGAGATTTCCTACCTTGGAATCGGTTCTTTGAGAGATATGGGCATCAGCTTTTGCCCTGATTACACTGAATTTGTCGGTTATTCAAGTATCGAATCTTGTTATTCATCAGGAGGAATACCCATTTATGAAGATATGCATATATGTGAAAAACAAGATCTCGAAGATGGCGAGATTTGTTTTAAGACGAAATTCCAAGGTGTTTTACATGAATGCCGTCGAAATGATTCTAATCATGACCCCAACGACCCGAGCAATGGCTGTGATCCCCGTGGCATAAACTGCGAAACAGATCTGCCAGACTTCTTTCTCTTGGCCCACCATGGCAATCGCCCCCTCAATCGCGCAACAGCCCCAGGAGACAGCCCCACTCAACAGGTCACACTTTCTCCAGAAGATGTCAATGACGCCTTTGATTGGACCCGCCTTACGATTCGAGATAACCAAAGCCAAGGCTGGCAATTGCAAATTAGCAACGCCAATGGCAAGCTCTTAAAAGAAGAGAGTGGCACCGGCTCCACGTTTGTTGAGTGGGACGGCAGCAATCCAGCTGGAGAAAAAGTCGCCAACGGCATCTACACTGCCCGGCTGACCTCTCCGGCACTTCCTGGCACCCAAATTGAGCGAATGATCCGCATTGACAATAATCCGCCGCTGGTCAGCAATATTCGCGTGCAAGAGAATCCAAGCACAGGGTTTTTCTCTGTCAAAGCCAAGCTCAAAGAGGCAGGAAATGGGGCCTTTCAATCGGGTATCAACCCCGACACCATTCAGATTTTTTTCGATTATTTCAGCACAGATCAGGGCTTTGGCAAAAGCTATGATGCCGCCACCGGTGAATACAGCGTGCAATTCTCGAACCTGGCCCAATACCAGCAGGCGAGACAGCTCAGTCAGCAATCCGGCTACGATTTTCCCTTCGAACTGCGTGTCTCGGACTACGCTGGCAACGAAACCAGCAACCGGGGCTCAGGCCCGGATGGCCCACTGCGCATCCAGGTACTCGACCCGTATTTCTCGCCCAACGCAGACGGTGTCAAAGACAATCTGAACTTTAAGGTGATAGCCGAAACCAGCGAGCCCTATCTGGTTGCGATCAAACGCAACGGCATCGCTGTCAAGACCTGGACGGGCCTGACTGGCGAGCAAAACCTGAGCTGGAACGGCAATTTTATGTTTACCGACAGGCTGCAAGCCGATGGCAGCTACCGCATTGTGGCGATGACCGAGCGACAGAAAGACCGCGTGCGCGATGCGCAGATGGTCGTGCTGGATACGGTTGGGCCTGAGTTTAAAAAGCTCTATGCAAAAAAAGCCAGTGGCAATGTTCAAATCACAGCCAAAGTCACAGATAAACATGCAGGTATCGATGAGTCTCAAGCCCCACTTCCGATTCAACCCCAATTATTAAACAGCACAACCACAGGCTGACCTTTACCCAAAAAAGTGGAGACCCCAGAAAAGGGTGATCGCTTAAAATGG
>JADMKE010000006.1 GCA_018780035.1 Candidatus Sericytochromatia bacterium | reverse complement strand
CAATGACACTGATGACAGTTTTGTTGGGGTTGATTTGGGGATTGTGAATCCTGCTACAGATAGCAGGGGACAATTTTATGGTTCTGAACATTGGGAAGAAGTAGAGCGCAGACATGCTGTTTTGCGCTCTGAGCTTCAGTCTAAAGGCACTCGCTCTGCCAAGCGCAAATTGAAGCGCACTTCTGGCAGGCAGAGACGTTTCAGACGCGATTGTGACCATGTTCTGAGCAAACGACTTGTTCAAACGATGGAATCTGGGCAAACGCTGGTGTTTGAAAATCTGACAGATATTCGTGGCAAAGTCAAACTGAAAAAAGCACAGCGCAAGCGGCTTCACAAATGGAGCTTTGCTCAATTGCAGGCATTTGTTGAATACAAGGCGCAGGCTCTGGGAGTCAGTGTTGTTTTTGTTGACCCCCGTTACACCTCGCAAAAGTGTTCTCAGTGCAAGCATGTGTCTCGCTCCAATCGACCTGAACAGTCTATTTTTAAATGTCGTGTGTGTAAATTCACCTGCCACGCTGACCACAACGCCGCGATTAATATTCGCGCCAATTACTTGCAATTTAAAGGGCTGTCTGTCAACCAGCCTATTGTAGCGACTCAAGGGGACATCTCCTTCGGTTAGTTACAAGCTCCGGCCTTCTAGGCCGGGGTCGTTGACTGTGTTGCTCGTTGGAATCTGCTGCATTGAAATTTCAGCCCTGTGGAGCGAGACCCAACAAGAAAACCAATGCCGTTCCTGGCGCAAACAAGGTCTTTACCAAATCAGCGAAGGCAAGATTGTCCATTTCAGAGAAGATCCTTCTCAATCCCACAAATGGGAATCTTTTGATTTAAAAAGATTTTTACGCGGTGTGCAATAAAAAGCTTGATCTTTTACGCGGTGTGTTATAAACTGAGATCAGTCAGTTAGATTAACAACCACTCGTCCGTTCCATAAAGGAGATTTAACCATGGATATTTTAAAGAAAGCTTCTCTGCTCACCGCTGAATTCATTTCCCTCTCTGCAGATAAAGTACAAGAAGTTGCCGATGAATTTGTCAAAAAAGGCACCCTGCACGACAACGAAGCCAAGAAATTTGTTTCTGAAGTGCGTTCCACCCTCGAAGGCCGTGAAAAAGAATTCACCGAGCGTTGGGAACAAGTTGTCAACAGCGTTCAGCAAATTGGCACCACTTTGGGTATCGCCAAAGTTGAAAAAGACAATCTCGATGAGCGCATCGACGAACTCGAACGCCACATTGATGAACTCAAATCCCGCCGTGACTTGATCAGCAAAGAGCTGAACAAAGACAATGGCGCCGGGCACAAAGCCAAAGCAGCGTCTGCTACCAGCAGCGCTAAGTAAAAGTCCCCGACACAATCAGCCTCCATGCTGATGCCCCCGCTCAGGCGGGGGTTTTTTGCTGAAAACGGAACCCCTCTTGCCCACCTAAGCCCTGTGCTAAAATGGGTAAGTTCTCAAAAACCATTTACACGATATCTGCAAAGTCAAGAGGCCCTGCGTAAACCATGCCCAAAATCATCATCGACGCAGTTGAATACGAAGTCGAAGCCGGACAAAACCTGATCCAGGCCGCTGCCTCGGTGGGAATCACGATTCCCCATTATTGTTACCATCCCGGTCTGAGTGTTTCGGGCAATTGCCGCATGTGTTTGGTCGAAGTCAAAGGCCCCCGTGGTGTGATGGCCCAGATCGCCTGCAGCACCCCCGCCACCGAGGGTCTCGAGGTCATGGTCAATACCGATACCGTCAAAAAAATGCGCCAAGGTGTGATGGAGTTTTTATTGCTCAACCACCCGATCGACTGCCCGATCTGCGACCAAGCCGGGGAATGTGGTCTGCAAGACTATTATATGGACTACGGTCTCTACACCAACCGTTCGACCGTGCCCAAGGTCAAAAAGAACAAAGTGGTCGATGTCGGCCCATTGGTGATGTTGGATCAGGAGCGCTGCATCCTCTGCTCGCGCTGTGTGCGTTTCTGCGACGAAGTGACCCACAGCAACGAATTGGTGATTGCGGGCCGCGGCGAAAAATGCCGGATTCAGACCTTTCCTGGCAAACAGCTCGACAACCCTTACTCCGCCAATGTGGTGGATATTTGCCCTGTGGGAGCCCTCACCAGCAAAGACTTCCGCTTTAAAAAACGGGTCTGGTTTCTCTCGACAGCCAAGTCCGTTTGCACGGGCTGCTCCAAAGGCTGCAATATTTACCTTGACCACGAAAAGGGCCAGGTCTACCGCTACCGCCCCCGCCACAATGCCGCTGTCAACGATTATTGGATCTGCGATGAAGGCCGCCTGAGTTATAAAGTTTTAAACGAAAACTGCCTGCAAGAGGCCCTGATCCACGGCGAGGCCCACCCCTATTCAACGGTCTTGGAACGGGCCCAAGCGGCCATTGCCCACACGCTGGAAAAACACGGCAAAGTAGCAATCGGTGCATTGGCCAGCCCCCACGCCAGTCTCGAAGACAATTTTGTCTTACAAGACCTGCTCGGCCAGGTTTTGGGCCCCGATCAAGTTTGGGGGCCCGCCCACCAAGAACTTGGCAGCAGCGATGATTTTCTGCGCCAAGCCGATAAGACGCCCAACCGGGCAGGATTGGCTTTCTTGGGCATTTCCACCGACCCCGAAGCCACACAAAAACAACTGGCCAACCCCGAACTCAAATTGTTGATCATTTTGGAGAACAATTGCGAAGAAGCGGCCTTTGACCAGCTTTTGCAGACCCACCGTCCGACCTTGATTTACCTGGGCTCAAAGCAAAACCGGCTGGCCCAAAAAGCCGATTATACACTCCCCATTACCAATCACGCCGAGCAATACGGCAGCTATGTTAACAGCGAGCAGCGCCTGCAAAAAGTCTACAGGGCCCTCTTGCCTTCAGGTGATGCCCAACCGGGTTGGCAGGCACTGCTGTCACTGCTCAAGCCCCAATTAAAAGCGACCCCTTCCTATTCCGACGTCGAAGACGTCTGGGGGCAATTGCGCGAAAAAATCCCGGCTCTCAAAGGCCTGAGCTTTTACGAATTGCCCGAAGACGGGCTCTCTTTGCTACCGACCGAGACCGAAGTCCTTGTGGCAGAAGAGGTGGGCAATGTTTGATCCAATTATGGCGGTGGTGGTGATCATCAAAGCCCTGTTTGTGCTCTTTTTTGGCCTTTCGATGGTGCCCCTGCTGGTCTGGCTGGAGCGCAAAGTCTCAGCCCTGATGCAAGACCGCATTGGCCCGAATCGGGCAGCGATTGGCTTTGTGCGCTTGGGTGGTTTGATTCACTTGATTGCCGACTCACTCAAGATGCTCTCCAAAGAGCCGCTGATACCGCGCCACGTGCATTTTTTCCACTATATGTTGGCCCCGATTATTATTGCCGCAGTGGCCCTGGTGATCTTGCCAATTGTGCCTTTTGCCGATGTGCTCAAAATTGGCGGGCGCGAAATCCCAATGCAGGTACTCACCATCGACGCCGGATTGCTTTGGTATTTTGCAATGACCTCATTGATGGTCTATGGCGTGGTGCTCGCGGGCTGGGCCTCAAACAATAAATTTTCGCTCTTGGGTGGCATGCGCTCAAGTGCGCAGTTGATCAGCTACGAATTGCCCCTGGGCCTGTCGGTGGTGGGAATTATTATGCTCACAGGCACCGTTCACTTGAATGAGATTGTGCGCCAGCAGGGCGACCTGCTCTTTGGTTTTATCCCCAAATGGGGCATTTTACTTCAGCCTTTGGCTGCGATTATCTTTGTGGTCTGTGCCTTTGCGGAGACCAACCGTGCCCCTTTTGACTTGGCCGAAGGCGAGTCAGAACTGGTGGGCGGGTTTCATACCGAATACGCAGGCATGTTGTTTGGCACCTTTTTTATGGCCGAGTATATCGCCATGGTTGTGGCGGGCTCGATGATCGTCACTCTGTTTTTGGGTGGCTGGCAAATTCCCTTTATGTCCACCGCCTTTTTGATTGAAAAAGCCGCAATGCTCACCCAGGTTTCCCTGGTAGGTGCGGCGTTAGGCATGTTGGGCATTGCCTATCTCTGCTTCCGCTATCACCAAAAACACACCCACCGCTTTGGCGATATTCGCGACAAAGAGGCGATCATTTATGCGGGTCTGCTGGTCCTCGGTGCCCTCGGCGCCTTGGGCCTGCTCGTGCTCATTCTGGTCATGGGCTTCCCCCAAGAATTCGGCGGGCCGATTTTTGCCGCATTTGCCCAAATGGGCATGTTTATTGGCAAATTGATGGTGATCTTGCTGATGTTTATCTGGGTGCGCTGGACTCTGCCGCGCTTCCGCTATGACCAATTGATGTTTTTGGGCTGGAAATCCCTCTTGCCCCTGGCTTTGGTGAATATTTTCCTGACCGGTCTGGCCGTCGCGCTGACCGGTGGTCTGTCTGGAGGCTAAAATGAAAGAAGTCCAAGTCAAAAAAATTCCCCGTGAGAAGCTCAATTTTTGGGAAGAAACCTATCTCCTGCCCATTTTTCAGGGCATGTCACTGACCCTCAAGCACCTGCTCAAAAATATTTCCAATACCGAGCAAATGCCCGTGTTGGATTACCCACTTGAGAAAAAGACCATGCCACCGGGCTACCGGGGCAAACACCGCCTAACCCAGCGCGACGATGGCACAGTCAAATGTGTGGCCTGCATGATGTGTGCCACCGTCTGCCCGGCCCTGTGTATCCATATCGAAGCAGCCGAACACGAAAATCCCGCAATAGAAAAATTCCCACAGGTTTTTGATATCGACCTGCTGCGCTGCGTCTATTGTGGCTATTGTGTTGAGGCCTGCCCCTGTGATGCGATTCGCATGGACTCAGGTGTTTACACCATTTTTGCCAGCAAACGCGAAGACTTTGTCGTGCACAAAGAACAATTGTTAAATATGCAGGCCCAATACCCAGAGACCGCACGCCCCAAACAGGGCATGCCACCACTGCCAAACCCTTAAAACAGACAGAGTTGCCATGAAAAAATTTCGCACGGCCGTTGAGAGCAAACAGATCCAAGATACCTCGCTGGCCCCCCTGCTGAACAACAAAAGCTTGCTCAATACGGTTTTTAGACAATATGTCCACCTGCCTTTGGGTCTGGTGGTTTCGCTGCTGATGGTTCTCTCTTCGTATCTGGCAGGCAGGCCCTGGCAAGCAGAAGAAAATCTGCTCTTTGCCTTTCAGGGAGTCGCTGCGATTGCCTTCTTTTTCAGTTTTCAGGCTTGGCGCGCCTTTCGCAACCACCAATTGCAATTGCGCCACAGTCACAATGCCTTTGTCGGTTCAGGGGTCTATCCGCTGCTCTTTGGCAGCCTTTTTCTCTATCTTTGCCTGCCCCAGGGCACAGCGGCCCTGGCCTGTGGCGCTGTGAGCCTGGCTTTGGCGATTGCCTATAGTGCTGGCCGCAAACCCTTACAATCACTGGGTCTGCTCCGTTACCAAACTCTCACACTTTTGATTCTCTCACTCTGCTGGTTGCCCTTGGTGGCTCCCCAAGGCAATACCAGTTTGCAGGCAGGTATTTTCCTGCTCGTTTTGGGGGGCCTTGTGGGCAGTCTCAACCATTTTTACCAAGCCCTGATGCACACCGCAGGTATTCATCACGAAGAATTACTCGCAGATCGCCACTGACCCCGCTGATACCCTGTTTTAGCCACCTGTTTTATGCTAATATGCCTGCATGATTTGGCTTGATTGGTTGATCTTGGCGATCCTCGCCTATAACCTCATTGGCGGCTTGATGAACGGCCTCCTGCGCTCCCTGGTCAATCTGGCGGCACTGGTGGGTGCGTATTTACTCACACCCCTCCTGAAGCCCGTTATGATTGCTCTGATTGGGAATATCTTTGGCTTGGAAGAAATGCTGGCCGTGCCGATTGGGCTGGGCCTGACCTGGACAGTCATTTATTTGGCAATCAGCCTCACGGGCGCTTATATTGGCAAAATGCTCAACAAAACCCCATTGCAAGTCGTGGATCGGATCGGCGGGGCCGCCTTCGGCCTGTTTATCTCGGGCATCTTGATTCTGCTGCCTTTGGCAGCAGTACAGGCGATTCCACTCTTGCGCGATCTGCCCCCCGTCAAACAGACCCTGGCCAAATCCATCTGTCTGCCTGTGATCAATCCGCTGATCAAAGGCCTGCAAACGACTGTGGGTCCTGCCGTGGTCAATTATTGGCTCCAAGGCGATCAGCAAAAAATGCAAAAACCCTTGCAAAAACCCCCTGCTCCGCCCGCCAAACAACCCGGTCCCCCCAAAAAAAGCACGCCACCCCAAGGAAAAAAACTGGCTCCCGCTCAACGGCCCAAAACCTAAGCCATGGCGCCACTTCCCCGCCTACTTTACACAGCCTTTGACGTCGTGCCCGCTCCCAAAGGGGCCAGTCTGCGCATCCAAAATATGTTGGCAGCCCTGTCTGAACGTTTTGAAGTCAAAGCCCTGCTTTTGGGTGAGCCCGGTCAGTCCCCTCAAGAGAGATGGGGAAAGGTGCAGGTCGAGAAATTGATCGCTCCCGAAAGTGCCTTTTTGGAAAAGACCATTCACTTCGCAGAATGGGTGCTACAAGAGGCCTTGGCTTGGCAGCCAGCCGTGATCCAATTTCGCTCCCTCTGGGACGGTTTTGTGCTCAGCCAATACCGTCAACAGTTTCCACAGGCCTGGCAATTGGTTTATGAGTTACACGGTCTGCCTGAAATAGAGCTGGAACACCATTTCCCTGATTTGCCGGCCCAGGTCCATGAAAAAATCCGCAAACAGCAGGCCCTGCTTTTACCCCAAGCAGACTTTTGGCTCTGTCCCAGCCAAGTCCATCAGGCCTATCTGATCCAGCAGGGCATTCCCGCAGACAAAATTGGCGTGGTTGGCAATGGGGCAGATCCCGATCTCTTTCACACCGCAGTCACCGCCCCTCCTCAGGACAAACCGCTGATTATCTATCTTGGCACCCTGGCTCCTTGGCAGGGATTGGAAACGCTGTTGGAGGCGTGCCAACACCTACTCTCGTCCTTTCAATTGCGCTTGGTAGGTAAAGGCAATCCCCGTTGGCAGCAAAACCTCTTGGCCAAGAGTTACCAATTGGGACTGACGGCCTCGGTTGAAATTGTCGATCCCCTGCCCCACAGCTATATGCCACAAGTACTGGCTCCTGCTCAAATTGCTGTGGCGCCATTGAGCAATAATGAGCGCAACCAAATCCAGGGCTGCAACCCGATTAAAATTTTTGAATATATGGCCGCAGGCAAAGCAATTGTCGCTCCGGATTTGCCTGTCGTGCGCGAAATCTTAACCCACCAGGAAACAGGCTGGCTCTACGCTCCAGAAGAGGATGGTGCCCTCCGCGCTGCCCTGGAATATTTACTGCAACACCCAGAAGAGAGAACCCGTTTGGGCCAAGCGGCCCGTGAAAAACTGCTTTCGAGCTATACCTGGCAACACCGTCAAACCCAAGTTTTGGACTTTTTTAGAAAGGCTTTACCTCTATGAGCTTTGTCCCGCATATTCTCTATGTTGATGATGACCTGGACTACGCCAAATTAATTCAATACACCCTCAAACAAGTGGGTTATAAAGTCACGCATTTGGCCACAGGCCAAGCTGCTCTGCGTTATATGCAATCGAATACCCAATTGCCTGACGCGATCTTGTTGGATATAGATATGCCGGATATCAGTGGCTATGAAGTCTGTGAAAGTATTCAAGAAAACGAGCGCTGGTCATTGGTGCCCGTGATTTTTTTGTCTGGCAAAGAGGGCAGTGATAGCCGTCTGATGGCCTTTCAGGCTGGAGGCATGGGTTTTTTGAGCAAACCCGTTCCCCAAGACGAACTCATGGCCCAATTGCGCAAAGCACTTCAGGTTGGCAACCAATGGCTGGAAAGTTTTGTGCCCGATGCCAAAAGCACCACCCCCGCCACCCGGTCAAACATCAGCCCAGCGCCCCCAGAACAACAGAAAGAACAACAGAAAGAGCAACAGAAAGAGCGTCAACCAGAGCGCCCAGCAGGCACAGCCCCCCTTTCTTTCACCGCAGTTACGTCGGGTACGACAACCACCGTTTCTCAGAGCGAAACCAGCAGTTCTGTACAGCCTGAAGCGGCCAAAAGCAGCAGCAATCAGGGCCTCGTTCCCGTTCCTGCCCATAAAGCCCAAACCAGCGATTTAAGCCGCTCAGCCAGTCAAAGTGAGGCCTCACCCTCTGGATTTAACGGCTTTGTTCAGTATTTTTGGCAAACCCTCAAACAAGCCCCTGATTTGGCCCTGACCCCTGATGCCCTCTATACCCAAGCCCTGCAAAAGGGACTGGAGAGCAGCCAAATGGCCCAGTTGATTGGCAATTATACCGGCCTCCCCTACTTGCGCGAGATCCTGCCCGAACAGCTCAAAATGGGCATTTTGCCCATGCCCTTTTGCCGCAGATACCAATTGGTGGCCTTTCAAAATGAAAAAAACCAACTCTCATTTTTGCTCACCCACCCCTTTGAAATCGAAGTGTCTGACGCTTTGCGGCGTTTTCGGGCTGCGCCCTTGTATATTGCCACCCCCGAAACCCTGGCGGGCATCTTGGAAAGTGGCCTCAAAGGCAATCAAAGTGCCAAAGCCGCCCCTGTCCCAAACGATGCAGATATGGGCGAGCTGATGCAGGAAGTCAAAACCCGCTACATTAAACAGCATTCGCCCCTGGATCCCGATGAGGATGAAGCGGACGAAATCTACCTGCCCAATGTAGCCAATGACGCCCCCTTGGTCCGTCTGGTCAATCGTCTGATCGAAGATGCTTACGAAATGCGCGCTTCGGATATCCATATCGAGCCCTGGGAAGAGTTTGTCATGGTGCGCTACCGCGTGGATGGTGATTTAAGAGATATTCATCGACTCAAACCCCTTTCCCTGGCCCTGCCGATTGCAGCCCGCATCAAGGTCATGGCCAGCATGAATCTGGCCGAGCGCCGCTTGCCCCAAGACGGCCGCATCGTTTTCAAAGAGCACAGCCGCAACCGCCAGGACTTTGACCTGCGTGTGGCCACCGCCCCGATGAACTTTGGCGAAAAAATTGTCATGCGTATTATCGACAAGCAAAAAAGTACGCTGCCACTGGATCAATTGGGTTTTTCCAAGCGCAATCTGGATCTCTACCGCACCCTGATTGGCAGCCCCTATGGCATGATCTTACACGTGGGGCCCACGGGTTCAGGCAAATCCATGACACTCTATTCGGCCCTGGGGGAAATCAACCGCCCCGAGATCAATATTCAAACGGCAGAAGACCCAATTGAATACACCCTGCCACGCATCAACCAATTGCAGGTTCACCCCGAAATAGGACTGACCTTTGCGCGGGCCCTGCGCTCGTATTTGCGCCAAGACCCCGACGTGATTCTGGTGGGCGAAATCCGCGACAAAGAAACGGCCCATATCGCAGTTGAGGCTGCTCTGACAGGGCATTTGCTGCTATCGACCCTGCACACCAACGATGCGGCGTCGACCCTGACCCGCTTTGTCGAAATGGGCATGGAACCCTTTATGATCAGCTCCTCGATTGTCATGATCTGTGCCCAACGTCTGGTGCGCACCCTCTGTATCCATTGCAAAGAGCCTTACCAGGCCTCTGCGCTTGAATTACAGCAATTGGGTCTGCCCCAAAACCAGTCCCAAACGCTTTACCGGCCCGGAGGCTGTGAAAAATGCCAGGGCCACGGCTACCGTGGCCGAACAGGCATCCACGAATTGATGATTCCCACCGACGATATCCGCACAGCGCTCAATACCCCTGGTATGAATGCTGATGATCTGAAAAAATTGGCGGTCAACCACGGCATGAGCACCCTCTATTGGGATGCCATGGACAAAGTCAGACAGGGTCTCACCACGTTGGAAGAAGCCCTGTCAAAGGTGCGACCTGATGAGTTCGAGAGCAAACCCAGTTGGTGGAACCAGGAAGCGGCCACATCCCATTTGACAGTCCAGAGCTAAAATTGAGCCTGGTTTATTTGATCGTGGCCAGGCCTGAACAGAAGGTATGAATCTGCTTGATCGAATGCGCTGTCTTGCTGTCGATATCGTGAATCAGCGTCACACGGCGCACCTCTTCAAGACTGGTAATGCCTGCCGAGGCTTTAAAGACCCCGTCTTCGACCATCGAAAGCATGCCTGCTTCACGCCGAGAAATGTCACGAAGGGCTGTGGCTGTGCGTTTTTGCATCACCGCGTTGCGTACTTCGTCGTTGATCTCCAGAGTTTCATGTAAGCCGGTTATGCCGTTATACCCCTGATTGCGACAGTCTGGACAGCCTTTCGGGGCATAAAATTGGTAAGCTCCGCGATCGCCCGCCAAGACCTTCATCGCCAGCAGTTCAGCTTCACTGGGGGAATAAGGCACCCGGCATTTTTCGCAGAGCTTGCGGGCCAAGCGCTGGGTTACCAGCGTGACGGGCACAGGTGTGGTCAAAAGACAATCCTTGCCACTTTGCATCAGGGAATAAATCAGAGAAGTGGTATCCGCAGCATGCAGCGAGGTCACAACCTTTTTGCCCATCAAAGCAGCCCGGTTGATCGCATCCGCCACGGCCGGGTTGTACACTTCTTCAACCATTAAAATATCGGAGTCGTATTCAGCCATATGTTCCACCAGCCCTGCAAAGCTCTCAGGTCCATCACTCTTATAGTGATTCTGAATCACACCCGGCATGGTGTGGTGGACAAAATTTTCGAGCGAGAGCACCGAGCGGTGAAGCTGATTCAAATGCAAAAGCGAAGAATACATCAGGGTCGATTTGCCTGAACGAATCGGACTGCCCGTGATCAAAATCCCCCCTGAACGCTCCAAGGAATGCATCAAGCGCGCCAAATTCAAGGCTGAAAAACCCAGGTTATCAAACAGGAGCATGCGCGAAGGTGCATAGAGAATATGCACAACCAGATTTTCGCCCCAGAGACCATTAAACGAGGAGATCGAGAGATCCACTTTGCGATTGGCGACATTGGTGGTAATCGTCTCTTCCCAGTATTTGCCACCTTTGAGTCGAAAGGCCGTCTTGAGCATATCGATCAGCGAAGGTCCAACCCGCGCAGGCAGATCGGTCTTGTGCTGCATCACGCCATCTTTGCGCAGACGCACACGCACATAGTTTTCTTGGCACTCAACATGCAGACCGGAGGCCCCCTCTTCGACCGCACTGCGCACCAGATAGCGCGCCATTGAAGAGACTTCTTCTTTGGTCTTGTCCTCTTCGGCTTTGAGCATCAGATCATTGTCGAGGGCGGTTTCTGCCGGAGGTTTGCGCCGGGGGCCATAAAACTCAGCGATCGTCGAAAGAATTTCTGAGGGTGTGGCAATCGCTGGCACCACTTTGCATTTAAAGCGGTCGACCAATTGCTGCAAAAGAGTCGCATTGAGCGGGTCAGACATCAAAACCGTCAGTTGATTGCCACTGCGGCTGATCGGCAAAAATTCGTTATAACGCAGATTTTCTTCGTCGAGCCCTTCCATCAAACTCAAATCCATCAGCTCCAGCGAGGGCACGATGCGGGGAATATCCAATTGCAAACTCAAGGCATTGGTCAATTGGGATTCTGAAATAAAGCCCCCCTGGATCAGCAGGGCCCCAAAGCGTTTAGAGGAAACGCGCTGTTGCTCCAAAATCTTGTGCACCTGGGCATCGGTGATCAGCCCCATATTGACCAATAATTCACCAATTTGGATATGTTTTTGGTACTTGCTCAGAAAGCGCTGCAATTCTTGTTTGCTGATCAGCTTAAGATCGACACAGACCCGACCCAGGGGTGTGTATTCTGAAGCCTGTTTTTGGATCGTCAGGGCTTTTTGTAAGCCATCCATGGTCAAAAGGCCTTCACGCACCATCAAGTCTCCCAGTTTTAAACTTGTGGTAGCGGCTCCTTTCCCAACGGGGGTAGGTGTGGCTCCAGAATGTGTAGTCATACAAAAACTCCTGAATATTAATCACACTATTTATCTCTGATCATTATACTCCTAAGTATTCAGGGGCTCAGAGGAAAGTCAGAAATCGAAAACGGTTAAGAAATCGATTCTAAAAATGCAAATGCGACATCCCAGATTTTTTCAGCTTCCGCAGAATCTCGCTCAAACAGCCGTTGAAAGCTTTTGGCACAGTTAAAGTGTGGCGATTGCGGTGTGACTAAGCTTGCCAGTCTTTCTTTGGCCCTGTTTTGCTGGGCGGCAGTTCCTATTTCAGTTGCTTGCAACAGGGGAAACAAGCCACAAATCAGGCGGGCCCGTTCGGCATACAAATTCTTGCGTTGAACAGGATCATCCAATTTAAAAAAAGCAATCGTGACCAATGCCCGCTGATAAGCCCAGCCCCGCTTTTGAACAGGTCGGGGTGACAGCCCATAAAACTCAATTAAGCTCTCAGGGTCATCATCCACATCTCCAATCGGGTAAATCAGATAAGGCCTTTCATTGTTGAGCGTAACCGGATTCTCTTCATCGACATGGTAAATCCCAGCAATCGGAAAATAGTCCTTTTTCAAGGTCGAATTGCAGGGTTTGCAAGTAGCAGCATAATTAAAGAGATGAAAAGCCAATAAATAATACCCCTTGCCGGCAGGGGGTACCGTTGCAAAGGAAATATCCGCTGCCACTATTTCTGGAGGCACTGGCCATGCTTTGATATTCCCTTTGGGGCGAAAATGTTCAACATCTTGTTCAATTCGCCCAAGCTCAACAGACTCCATTTTTCGCTCGCAATAGGCGCATTTACCGCCACCTTGGAGACGCATATAGACGGATTTGATCTCACTCCAAATAGCGGTTTGCGAACCAAAGCGCCCTTCTGCACGGCAGGATTCAGTCAAACGGGCTGCACGGCTGAGCCAATGGGGTTGTTCTGCTTCAATCGCAGCGGCTAAATCCAGAGGGCTGATCGGATAGCGAATCATGCAAGAGGCTCTAAGCCTCGACTCATCTCAATTAAAAGCTGCGTAGCGGCTTCTGTATCTCCAGCACGGGCCATGAGACTTAATTTTTTCAAATCCCGCTGCTTGCCAGCCGAACGGGTCGACTCCATGCCAAAAAACTCTGTCAATAAAATCTGATCGGCATCTAAGCCATGAACAGCCTGTTTTAACCGTATTGCTTTGCTCGATTGCTTTCGGCCCGGCTCCATCACCAAAATATTCATCCACTCCACGGCCCCGACCAGCAAGGGGCTGTGAGACGTAACAATAAACTGAATTTGAGGCAAAGCTGTCGCGAGGGTTTTTAAAACCGTCATTTGCCATTTGGGATGGAGATGTAAATCAATTTCATCCACCATCACAATACCTTGATTCTCAGTTAATTTTTTGCCTTTGGGGGCAGTCATACAAATATGGTAAAGCAAATCTCCCACCCACCCCAAAAAAGCCCGATAACCATCCGAAAGATCTGGGAAAGGAATTTTTAAGCCCCCTTTTTCAAAGAGGTACTCGCCAGCCTCAAGCTCACCTTGAAATTGGTAATGACCGTCTCCCATTAAACGGTTGATCAGATTGACCACCTGTTTATAGCGACCTGGATTGCTGTGGCGAAATTCAGGTAGCCAAGTATTTAATGGTAAAAGCGAGTAAGCCTCTTCAAACAGGCTTTGAATGCGCTGAGCCCTGACAAAAGAACTGCCTCGCCGTCCACTCAAATCAACTCTCTCCCGTTGCTCCACCCGACGGGTGGCACCATAACCCACAAAAAAGAAGGCATCAGAACTGGAACTGTAAATTGAATCCCAGGCCTGAGTTTCGCCATTCATCCATTCAAACTCTTCAAGATCCCCTTTTCTCACAATCTGAATAGTAGAATTCAAATACTTCGTCTTTGGGGTTGTCACAGGGACACGGTCTTGTGGGTGAGGGACAAAAAAACCGTTTAAACAAGCTGTTTGAGGCTGCGAGAGAGAGACGTCTCTGCGCACCAGGTGATTGGCATAAATCCCTGAAGAACGTACGGCAGGCCCCAGTGCAGAGAGCGCAATCGCTTTGAGCAACGTCGTTTTACCGAGTCCATTATTGCCCAGCAATAAATTGAGATTGGGCAATTGGGGTTGGGGAAAAGAATTCTGGGTGGAATCAGAGCTAGAATAGCGGCGATCTGGATGACAAAAACGAATGTCTGTTTTGCCAAAGGTACGGAAATTTTCTATTTGGATCCGGTCAATATACATCGCTATTTTAACCTGTTTTAACGAAACTCTTTTCAGTGTAACAAAGTAACAAAACTTACCCAAGAGAAAAACCGCTTGAGCCTGTTATAATGGGGGTATTCTCATTTTTTGGAGCCCTTCGTAAACCCCCATGGAATCGTTAAAACTGGCACAGCTCAACGAACGCCGCAGCGATCTCGAAGATCAATTGCTGGAGTTGGTCAGCCAGATTTTGGACGAATTGGAACCCCGCCTGATCGAATACTGCGAACAGGGGGCTGAAAAAATTTTTAAGGCCTTTCCCGAGGTCTCTTCGCAATTCGACAAAACCCGTGTGCTGCAATTCAAACGCGATGTGCAGGCCTGTGCCAAAGAAAATACAGCCCGTTTAATTGGCCAATTGGCCGATGAAGATTATTGGGTTGAAGAGACGCCCAGCCGCCGCCCCAAAGAGAGCTTGCGCCAAAACACCAAGGTCTGGGAAGCCGTCCAGAATTGTCTGCTGACCTTGGTGCCCGTGTTTAAACGCTATGGTTATCCCACCCGCACAGGGGTACTTGGCACCCCCTTTCGCGAATTGGAACTGAAAGAACCCGAACAATTGCCCCGCTCTGAGCATTTGCGTCTGCTCAGCATGAAGTATTGGATTGCCCTGGGCAAATTTCAACAAACCCACCAGGAGAGCCTGCGCCTGCAACGGGCTGTGGCCCACCAAACCTTGGAAGAGATTTGGCAAGATTAAGCCTGGATTAGTTTTGCCTTAACTGGTATAATGCCTTTTTGTAAGCGAAAAAAGGAGAGTGCCTCCCTTGGCTGGAATACCACAAACAACCCATTACGATATCATCTCTAAACGCAGGCTCTGGTACATGATCTCCGTCGTGGTCATGGTGCCTGGTTTGATCTTCCTGTTTATGGGCGGGCTCAAACTCGGCATCGATTTCACAGGCGGCTCGATGTTCGAACTGGCGTTTAAATCCCCTCCCAAGATCAGCGAATTGCGCACGGAACTCAGCAAAATCGACAAAGAGACTTTCAGTGATGCACAGGTCAGTGAGCTCAAGGATGCCAGTGGCAAAACCATTACCACCATTCGCTCCAAACCCGTGGACAACAAAGAACAGGTCAAGATCTTCAAAGACTTCAAGAGCAAATTTGGCGAATTTGAACAGATTCGTGTTGAGGTTGTGGGGCCCACGGTCGGAAGTGAACTGCAGTCCAAGGCGATTATGTCGACCCTGATTGTGTCGGCCATGATCGTGCTCTATTTGACTTTTCGCTTCAGCTTGGATTACGCCGTTTGCGCTGTGATCTGTCTCTTACATGACGTCTTCACGGTCTTGGGCATATTTGCCATCCTGGGTCATTTCTTACATGTAGAGGTGGACAGCCTGTTTGTCACCGCCATTCTGACGGTGGCGGGTTTCTCAGTCCACGACACGATTGTCACCTTCGACCGCATCCGCGAAAATGCGGGAGATATGGGCCGGGGCAAGACCTTTGCCGATGTGGCCAACGACTCCATCAACCAGACCATTGTGCGCAGCTTAAACACCTCGCTGACCACCATGTTCCCGCTCTTTTGCCTGACGGTTTTTGGGGGCAGCACGATCAAATATTTCTCCCTGGCCATGCTCTTGGGGATTATTATCGGCACCTATTCCAGCATTTTCGTGGCCAGCCCATTGATGGTCACCTGGCGCGAAATCGCCAATCCCAGCAGCCGCAAAAAAGCCACGGCTTAGAGCCTAATTACAGCTCAGAAGCCCTGCCTTCCCATCGCCTGACTCGACTCCGCTCAAGGAAAGTCCAACAGACCTTCTCTGAGCGGAGTTGCTTTTGTTTCCTGAGCGGAGTCGAAGGAAAAGCCTATCACTCAATCGGCTCACGCGGCGGAGGTGTCGCGCCAGCGACTTCCAACATCTGCGCCACCTCAGGGTAGTCATACTCCAGCACAAACCCCAGTGGCGTCTCTCCGGCTTTGTTGGCCAGATTGGGATTGGCTTTAAAGTCCAAAAGCAAGCGGGTCAGTTGGGTTGCCACCCGCTCATTGCCCGCTTTGACCCCCAATAAAAGCGGGCTATTGCCTTCGCGGTCCTGGGAATTGGCGTTTGCGCCTTTTTCCAATAAAAGCGTGGCCCCCGCAACAAAACCGGTTCGTGCGGCCCAAAGCAAGGGCGTCTCTTGGTCTGAGTCGCGCACTTCCGCTTCAGCACCCGCTTCGAGCAGCAAACGCACAAATTCAGGCTGCAGACTTTCCAAGGCCGCAAAGAGCGGCGAAAAGCCCCCTGTATCCTGACTTTTGACTGGAGCCCCCTGTTTGAGTAAAAACCTGACTATTTCCAAGTTTTGCCCTTTGATGGCATAGGTCAGAGCAGATTCCCCATCGCGGCTGTGAAAGGCCAACTGAGCCCCTGCTTTTAACAGGATTTCCACGGCATCCAAATGCCCCCCATGGGCCGCCATCATCAAAACAGATTCTTCATTTGTTACAAATTGGGGATCTGCGCCTTTTTCCAGCAAAAGTGCCAGCAAAGGGGTATTGCCAAACCAAGCCGCCAAATAATGGGGGCTGGTCCCACCGGGTGAATGCAGCGGATCCATGCCCGCGTCGATCAAGCGGCGAATCAGGGCCAGATGTTCGGGCGAAGACAGGTTTTTTTGCTGGGCCATGCGCATCAGCGGGGTAAAGCGATCCAGCCCTGGCGCATCGAGATCAACCTTGAGTTTCAGCAAGAGTTCAATCAGATCGGTCTGTTTAAATTCCACAGCCCAATGTAAGACAAATTTGCCCTGAAAATGAAAATTGGGATCCGCCCCTTTGAGCAAGGCCTCGCGCACCAAAACGCTTTGACCGCTCTGCATCCCTTTGAGCAATAATTCATTCGGGCTGGGGGTTTTCACGGGTTTTGCAGGCTTGACAGGCTTGGCTGGCGGTGCAGCCCAAACACAGGGCGTCCAAACACGCACCCATGAGCCACTCAGGCTCAGCCCCAGCGCCAAAGACACCACTTTCAGAACGCGTTTCATGCCTTTATCCTAACACCTAAAACCCATCAGCTAACACCTACTTCCCTCTTGCCCAGGGATTCCACCAATTGTACTTCCCAAGTAAGAGCATAAAACTCGGCACCAAAAACAGGCGCAGGACTGTGGCATCGAGAATCAAAGCAGCAGAAATGCCGATCGACAGCTCTTGCACCAGCGGCGAGGCCGAAAAAATGCCGGGCAAAAACACCCCCAGCAGAATCAGGGCAGCCCCCGTGATCACTGCCCCTGAACGGGCCAGGCCCTCGACCACCGCCTCAGAGACATCACCGTGGGCGTGGTAGCCCTCGGAAATGCGGCTGAGAATCAGCACCTCATAATCCATGCTCAGGCCAAAGGTAATGCAAAAGAGAATGATCGGCACAAGTGCCGTGACGGCACCGGGAATGGGTGTGTGTAAAAGTCCCGAAAACCAGCCATGCTGAAAGACCAAAACCAGGACGCCAAAGGCCCCCAGAATCGGCATAAAATTCATCAGGGCGGCTTTGAGCGGCAAAACCGGTGTTTTCATATACAAGCCCAGAATCAGCAAAATACCCAAGACCACCCCCAAAGTCATCAGTGGGGCATGGCGATAGAGTTCGTGGCTGAAGTCCTGGGAGCGGGCCACGACCCCACCTGCCTGTAATTTTAAGTGGGTATAATGGCCAGCCTGAGCGCGAATCCCAGCCAAAACCGTATAAATCTGTTGAATATCCAAATCTTTGCTGGGGTAGACCTGTACCAAGGTGCGCGTGCGGGCGGGATTTAAAAGCCGAAAAACGGGATGTTCAGCAGGCAGCAGACCCAGTCCACGGAGGGCATCCAGCGATTGGAAAAAGGACTGGTACTCAGCCGGAGAATAATCGGGGTTCCAACGCGTGAGTGCCGCCAACGAAGCCACCCCTGGCAGGGCCTCCAAATGTTTTAAAGCCGTTTCCATCTCGGTCTGAAAGGCTGGGTCAAACACGGTTTTGCCGGCAGGGGCACTCAGCACCACATCGATGGGCAAGAGTTCGCCCCCCCAGCCATCTTTGCGCAGGGCTTCATAACCTTGCACAGACTCACTCTGGGTCGGCACCACAGCCTGCAAGGGCTCCCAGAGCCGGATTTGCAGTGCGGGCAGGGCCAAAGCCCCCATCAGGCCCAGCGAAAGCAAAAAATAGCGCAGGGGGTATTTGACCACATGGCCCGAAAAACGCCGCCAAAAGGGATAGCTGTCGATCTGCGCCACCGCTTGGCTCAAAAAGCGAGGAAACTCCAATACAGGCCGGGCCGTGAGCAATAAAACCGGCAAAAACACCAATGAATTGAGCAACGATAGGCAGATCACCAAGCTGAGGCCCTGCACCACCAAGCGGTTGGCTGAGACATCTGGCAGCAACAAAACCCCAATACTCACCAGCATGATCAAGGCCGAGAACAGGATCGTCTCGCCTGAGTGCTTTAAGGTCTGCTGCAGGGCCTCGGTATCCGACTGGCCCTTGCGAATTTCTTCGCGAAAGCGGCTGACCATAAACAGCGAATAGTCCAAAGCCAGGGCCAAACCGACCATGCTGTTCATGACAAACGAAATGGGACTGAGTTGCATGCCCAGCAAGGGTGTGAGCGCATTGAGAAAAACCAAGGTGGCGGCCCCCATCAGAATGGGCAAAAGCGCCGCAAAGATCCCGCCAAAGTTTAAGACCAGGATCAGAAAAGCCAGCCCAATCGCAATTTTTTCATTGGCCGAAGACTCTTTGTAGACGGCTTTGTTCATGTCGTGGATAAAACCCACATGGCCAGTCAACCAGGCCTGAGACTGGTGTTTTTGCGCCCATTGCTGCAAGAATGTGCGCATATCAGGCACTTTTTGCTGGGCCTTGACCAAATTTAAATGGGGGTGGTATTGCAGAAAAAACAGGGTCTGCCTGTGCTCTCCTCGGCCCGGCACTTGAAAAATTCGCCCAATTGATTCGGGAAAAGCCGCCTGCATCTCTGTGGCAAAGGCCTCGGCCTGGGGGCCTGTGCGGGCCTGAACAGGCCCACTTAAGACCACCCCGGCAGAGAGATCGGGGTCAAAACCAAAGTCTTTTTCGAGCATGGCTTCCACCTGCCAGGCCTCGGTGCCACGCGCACCACTGATCGGCGACTGCACCAGCGGCTGCCCCCGCAGCAGCAAAAGCCCCAAGGCCGTTCCGAGCAAAAGCAGCCAAAGCGCCAAAAGCGGATATTTAAAACGCAGCAGCCCTTCAGCGAGTGGGCGCATTCAAATGCTCCCTACAGGACCGCTCCAACAGGCTCTGCCCCTGCTCCAATGGGCTCAGAAGATGGTTTTGATCGGCCCTAAAAAAATGCGGCTTTACGGTTTGCATACGCAGGCCATCAGGGCTGCTTTGCAGGGTCACGCTCCACAATACGCCTTGGTGATACCCATCGCCCTCCAGATTGGAGAGCAAATTGCCACAGCTGTACAGGCAAAGCGCATTTTGAGACACCCCTTTGGGCTGTTGATAGATCTCAAAGGGCTGAACCAAATGGCTGTGGTGCCCCCAGAGCAGATCGACCCCGGCCTCGGCCAACCAGTGAAAAGCAGCTTGTAAGGCCTGGCTCGGATACAGTTCTGATTCATAACCCCAATGCCAAGAGAGCACCAGCAAATCCACTTCTTGGCGATAGGCCTGAATCTGTTCAAGCCAGCGCTTTTGCAAGGACGGGGAATGCAGCAATTCTTCGGGTTTGAGCAGAGACAAATCCGGGTGTTTGCGCCAGAAACAATTGGAACCAAAGCTGAGCGCGAAAAAACCCAGGCGCAACCCGGCCCGCTCAACAATCTGCAGGCGCGAATCGAGGGGATAAAAGCCTGGTTTTGCTTGGAGATACTGGCGGGTCTGTTCAAAGCCCCTCAAGCCCTGATCGAGGCTGTGGTTATTGGCCAAATTGATCAGACCAAAAAGGGCCTGATCGCTACCCGCCAGGGCTTCAAACTGTTGCAACGATAGCGCGTGTAAATGTTCGCTGGCTTTGGCTTTTGGGTCCAATTCGAGTGGGCTTTCGAGATTGAGGGCCGCCAGATCGTGGCTTTCAATCAGCCTGCGCAAATCCGGATGCCAACCAAAGAGAGGGGTTTGGGCTGAATGCGGGGGTGGGCAGAGATCGCCGCTCAGGAGCAATTTCAGTGTAAGCGGTTCTGTTTCGGGTTCAGAATGTGGCTGATTATCTGGTTTGGGGGCGCAATAGTTCAGCTGCAGGGCCGAGAAAGGCACGGCATCATTGGCTGGTTCCAGCAGCGGGGATTTTTGTTTGCGAAAAATATTGACCAAGGTCAGGGGGCCGATCCAGGGAATAAAGGCCTCAGCACGGGTGCGCTGGGGAGCCAAAAACAGCGCTCGCACGGCTGGCACCGACAATAGCAGGACAATTCCCCACACCCCATTGAGGCCAAAGCTGGCCAAACCAGCCCCCAGGATCATGGCCGGATCACTCAGACAGCTAAACAGAGCGTATTCGCGGGCCGAAGTGGCTTTGAGACCAAAATTGAGGGTGCCAATAAAGACCAAACTGGAGTGAAACAGTGCCAAGATAAAAATAAAGCCAGCCCAGTGGGTACCGACAAAGGCCCCCAACAAAACACAGAGCAAAAGTGGCAGATAGACCTCCAAATGGGATTTGGGAAAACGCCGCAGCACACGTTCGGTCAAGATCTGGCCACAGACAAAGATCACCGAAAAACCCAGCATCACCTGGGCCAGGGGAAATCCTGGCAAAAATTGGGTGATATACCCGGCTGTAAACGAGATCAAATAGCCATAGAGGCCTTTGGCCAAAACCAAGGTCGAGAATTTTTCAAACCAATCATAGCTGCGCAGGAGCTTTTTCAGCGAAATATCTACATCGGGAGGAGGCGGGTCGGGCACAGGCATCAGCATCAGAAAAAGGGAAACCACCCCAAAAACAATCCCGCTGAGCAAAAGCACACGGGGGTAGGGCATGAGCAAGCGCAGACCATCCATGATCACCGGCCCCAAGACATACCCCAGGACAAAGATCGAGTTAAACAGGGCAATGCGTTTGCCCACATGGCCAAAGGCCTTGAGGGTGACCAAATAATTAAACAGCGGAGGAGTGGCCAAGCCCCCCATGATGCCTTCGAGCAGTCGCCCGAGAATAAAACCTTCGGTATTGTTCATGAGTGCCATAAACACCAGTGAAGCACCAAAACCGATTTCGTAAAGGGGATAATTCCAGTGCCGGGCATTTAAGCTTGCAAAGAGGTAGATGCCCAATTGACCGAGCAAGAGCCCAACAAAATAGAGCGAAAAAGCCAGCGGGGCCTGGGGCCCCAAGGCCAGATTGAGGATCGAAACAAAGCCACTCGAAAAGACCCCATGCAAAAAGGCCAGAGCCAGCAAAACAACGGCAATAAAAACATGCAAGCGATTGTCGGGCTCTTGCACAAGCGCTTTAGAAAACAGAATTGGCCTCCAAGAGCGGATCAGGCAAACGGCTAGAACAGAGTGCAAAGACCTCTTCTGAACTGCGCCCAGTCAAGCGATCACTTTCATTGAGTGGGGCGACCCGCAGCACTTCTTGCAGACTGGTCACGCCCTGCGAGGCTTTGTAAAAACCGTCTTCGGCAAAGGAGATCAGGTGATTCTCCCGCCGGGCCAGGGTGCGAATCAGCGAAAGGGTTTGGCCCGAGGTCAGGGCATCGCGCAGGGTATCGGTCATGATCAGCATTTCGTGTAGCGCCGTGCGGCCCGAATAACCCTGCAATTGGCATTCATTGCAACCCACCGGATCATAAAAACTAAAGAGTTGCAGATCGATCGACTTAAACGGGAAAGAGCTGAGCTGGGAGGGCTCCGGCTGAGAGGGGGTTTTGCAGTGTTCACAAAGACGGCGCACGAGTCGCTGGGCGATCACACAGGTCACTGTCGACGCAATCACAAAAGGTTCTACCCCCAAATGCATCAGGTGAAAGAGCGCACTGGCCAAATCGCGGGTATGCAACGAGGTCAGAACCTTATACCCCATCACAGCGGCACGGGTCAGGGCCTGGGCTGTGGCCGTATCTGGAATGTCTTGTACCATCAGAATATCCGGATCTTGGCTGACCAGGGCATCGATCAGGCCCGCCGGACTCTGGCCCGGACGCAGCGAGGTTTGAACCACCCCTGGCAATTGGTAGACGATCGGGTGCTCCAACGTGACCAGGGCCTTGTCGAGATCGTTGAGGTAATTCATGGCCGCATACAGCGTGGTGGATTTGCCTGAGCGGGCTGGGCCCGTCACCACCACAATCCCGCCTGAAATATCCAAAATGCGCTGGGTTGATTTGAGATAGATGGGCGAAAAGCCAATCCGCTCCAAATTGAGCAGGGTGCTGTGTTTTTCTAAAAGAGAGACCACCAATTTTTCGCCCCATTGGCCGGGAAAGGTCGCCACCCGCAGGTCGATCTCTTTGCCTGAGATCTGCGCTTGAATATGGCTGCTCTGGGGCAAATAAGACTCTTCGGTCTGGAGCCGGGCCAGCTGTTTAAAATGGCGGATCATCGCTTTGGCAACGTCAAAAGGCAAATCTGTTTTGTGGTGCAAGAGACCATCAATGCGGAAGCGAACACGCAAATAGCGCTCTTGGGGTTCGATATGGATATCCGAGGCACGGTCGAGCACAGCGCTGGAAATAATAAAATTGACAGCCGTGGCGGTGGGATCTTGCTCCAAAGGATTCTCATTGAGAATAAAGGGATTTTGATTGTCGATCACCAACTCAGGACTCTCACCCGAGGCCGTTTGAAAAAAGGCCTGGAGGGTGGCTTTGATCTCTGAGGCTGGCGCAATCGCGGGTTGCAAACGGCAATTATAGCGGGCTTCGAGATTGCTGATCAGTTCCTGATTGAGGGGATCGGCCATGATCACCGTCAGCTGGTCTTCGCTGCGGTGCACTGGCAAATAGACCAAGTCCAACAATTCTTCGCCATTGAGCCCCTTTAAGAGACGCGGATCGATCAGCTCCAGCGAAGGCAAAATCCGGGGAATGTCCAATTGCAAACTCAAGGCATCGGTCAGCTGGGATTCGGTGATAATGTGATGTTCAATCAAGAGGTGGCCCAGGCGCTTTTGCTCAATTTTTTGCAATTGCAACAAATGCTCCAATTCGGCTTGGGTCAATAGGCCCAAATTCTGAAGCAACTCGCCCAAATACATGCGCTTGTGGTGCTTGCGCAAAAGGCGCTGCAGCTCTTTGGCTGAGACCAGTCCCAATTCCACACAAATTCGCCCCAGCGGACGGTATTGTTCCTGCTCCATCTGCACCTGCAGGGCTTTTTTGAGCTGAGCAGGTTTGAGATAGCCCTCTTGAACCAGCAGGTCGCCAATCCGCAGGGTCGGCTGTGCAGCCCCCTCGCTCATAATTGAATACGGGCCTGGGCCGAGGCTTTTTGCCAACTCTCGCGGGCCTCAACCCGGCCAAGCCAGGCCTGGATCGCAGGAAAAGTGGAAATATCCAGCCCCAATTGGCCACGCATAAAGAGATTGGCTGCCAAGGCAAAATCTGCCACAGAGAGCTTACCCAGCAAATAATCGCGATCGTTCAACCCCTTTTCCAAGATCGCGCTCAGGCGCATAAAGTCCTGGCTCAAGGTGGCAACCAAGCTGGGATCAGGTGTTTGACCTGCCATGGGTTTAAAGATTTTTTCCACGGCCAAATTGACCACGGGCTGATAATAATGGGCCACTTGCCAAAAGAGCCACTGATCGAGCCGGGCCACAGGCCGGGGCTCAGTGGGCAACAAATGTTTATCCGGTCTGAGACTGGCGAGGTATTTGATAATTGCATTGGATTCCCAGAGCACAAAATCGCCATCTTCGAGCACGGGCACCTTGCCATTGGGGTTTTTGGCCAGGTATTCCAATTGCTGGCCTTCGCCGCCCATGATATTCACAGGCACTGTCTCAAAGGGCAATTCCAATTCATGAAGCACAGCCCGGACTTTCAGGGCATTGGGAGAAATGGCGAGATCGTAGAGTTTCAGCATGGCAATCGGCCTCCAGACAAGGATATGTCATTGTACCGCAGAATCGGGAGGGGCAGAAATGACAGCCCTCTGCGCTCAAAATTTTGATCGTCGCCCTGTGTTGACACAAAGATACCCATTAGCAGCAAATCTTGACTGGGCTTTAAAAAAGTAGTTTGATTGAGAAAGAACATCTGGCGATAGAAACAAACGGGGGAGAGTGGGTTTTATGGCATCGGTCAGCCCTTTGGCTACTTTTTATTATCAAACCCTGGGGTTGCAGCGCAATATCAACCAAAACCAAAATCTGCTCGATCGCACGATAGAGAGACTGAATACAGGCCTGAGGGTCAACCGCGCAGCGGATGATCCCATTGGCATCACCCAAGCCAAACGGGTTCAAACCCAACAGATCAGCAACCGTCAGGCGAGTTCAAATACCGCCCAAGCGATTAACTTATTTGCCACAGCCGAAACCGGGGCCAAAGGCATTCAAAACAATTTAAACCGCATGCGGGAACTGATTCTACAATCCCTGAATGACACCGCCACAGATTCAGATCGGACCCAGATTCAAAAAGAGATCGACAAATTGGTTCAAGACACAGATCAAATTGCCCGCAGTACCCTGTTTAATACCCGCCAACTTTTAGATGGTTCTTTGGGCAATTTTCGCCTGACCCAAAATGCCAACAGTGTTTTAAGCCAAAACAAAACCCTGACAGACTCAGCTGGAAATAGCTTGTCCTTTTTGACGGGAAATCCCTCCGTCTCCAATCAAATTGAAAATTATGATCTGGTTCAATTTCAACTTTTTGACAATGGCAGTGGGGGCTATGGCCTGAATGTCAGCACCGCTTCTGGGGGAGTTGTCTTGAGTTATAACGATGTGCTCAGCGCCCCGACCAGCTTGAATGTGCCCGTCGGCGGCAGCAGTGTCAATTTTGATCGGGCAGCTTATGTAAACTCACCGATCTACAGCCGTGAGGCCCTGACAAACACCGAGTTAAACGATACCCTGGACAATCTGGTCAGCGCAGGGCGTCTTTCACCTGTCAGCTTTGGCTCCCTCAACCTGAATGTGGGCTCTCAGAGTTTTGGTAATTTTTACAATGTCACGGGCACATCCAGCATTCAATCTTTGCTCGACAGTGTGAACAGCCTCAGTCCAGGTCTTTCTGCAAGCTACAATACCAGCACAGGTCTGATTTCGGTCAATTATAGCGAGCAAGTGACGGAAACAACCTCACTGACCACCCCTTATATTTCAGCGGGCACCACCACGGGGGTGGGAGGCCCCTATAACAGTTTTGCCCTCTTGCCCTCTGCTCCCCAAGGGCCCGCTTATCGCGACCCAACAGCTTTTTTGCCCGCTACCGGGTTTAATCTCAACAGCCCGCCAAGTGGTTTTCCCAGCCTGCCAGGCAGTTTAAACACAGCCCTGAGCTTCAGCGGCAGTGACAGCAGCTTTTTGAACATTTTTGGTTTAAGCGACAGCAGCAACAATGGCCTGGTCACCGGGTATACCTCACGTTTTTATGGCGAGGCCCTGGCCACAGGCAATCCGGGAGAATACGTCAATCGCACCCAAGTCAGCATTCAAAATGTGTCAGCCAGCCAAGACTTGAGTGGCAGCAATACGGGTTTAACGGCAAGTGACCTGAACAGCACCTTTGAGGTCTTAAATACAGCGATTGTCTCCAGCAGCACTTTTGCAGCCGGCAACTTCACAATTGATTTTGGCAGCAACGGAATTTTTGATTACCAAAGTGCCACAGGCACAGCCTTTGATCCCAATACAAACAGCATTCAAGACATCTTGACAGCCATCAATAATTTTAAACCCGGTTCAGTCAACGCCACCTTTAACGCTGCCGCAGGTGAACTGACCCTGAGCAACACCCCCGATCCTGCCGTCGTCAATGCCAAAGTAACCGATCCGGGTCTCAGCAGTGGTCTGTTTAGCATCGATTTTGGCTCCAATGGCACGTTTAACCACACCCTGACCCTGGGTTCAAGCACTATTCCTGATTTACTCACAGCCCTCAACAGCTTTAACCCCAATGTCAGTGCCAGTTTCGATGCCAATAGCGATAGCTTGAGTCTGAGTAATACGGTTAACCCTGCGTACAATACCCAAATCACAAATCCAGGTCTGACCGTGGGTGGAAGCCTGAGTGTGGATTATGGCAGTAATGGCAGCAGAAGTATTGTGCTCAGCAATACCACCACGATCCAAGACGTGGTCAGCGCGCTTTCAGCCACAGGTGTGACCGTCAGTTATGACGAAAATGCTGATACACTCAATTTTACCAATACCGCCAATGGCCCCAGCAGTACCACAGATACCAAGGTAACCAACCCGCCCTTGCAGGCAGGAACCTTTCAGATCGACTTTGGCAATGGCCGGGTGTATAGCTATGCCTTTGACCCCAGTAGCACCACGATTCAAAGTTTTCAGAACAATCTCAATGCCTGGGGAGCCAGCAATGGCGTCACTGCCGGCTACGATTCCAACACCGATCAGTTTACAATCAGCAATACGCCGCAAAACACGACAAGTACAACCGATATCGGCTACAAACTGAATGAGAATGGCATCGGCAATTCACAATTGCAAATCAATTTTGGCGACAATGGCACCTTTATTTCCACCCAACCCCTGCGGAACTACACCTTGCAAGGCATTGTGGATGAGCTCAATGGCTTTAAACCCGGATTTGTTTCGGCTGGATTTAACGAGGGCACAGATCAAATTTCACTGACGAATATTGCACCCAACGATATTCCAGGTTCTGCGGCCCAGATTGCCGATACAGGCTTTCAGGAAT
The DNA here is from genome assembly GCA_018780035.1 of Candidatus Sericytochromatia bacterium. Lineage (GTDB taxonomy): Bacteria > Cyanobacteriota > Sericytochromatia > UBA7694 > UBA7694. Next base: position 84,953 of record JADMKE010000006.1, on the reverse strand, counting down.
CGGGTTTTTCAATTAACATCCGATTGGAATTAGACAATATTTCAGGACCCTCAGAACTTTTACAAAGCTTCAGTTATGGGGGAAATCTCAAAGATACTGGATTTATAACGGTGGCAGACACTTTAGCCGGAACTTTACCCGCCAACCCCATTTATCTGTTTTCACCACAAGGATACTTAAGCACAACGTTTACAGCCGATGATCGCCTGCAATTTGAATTTGGTCTAAATGAAGATGGTTCCGGTTTTGGGTATACGCTCGCGGATTCATTAACAGGGATCCGGTTTGAACCTGCTGATGCCAACGGTCAAGCTCTTCTGGATTTATTTGGTATTAACAGTAACTCCACCTATTATGACCATATGGCTCCCGAAATCACACGCGTTGGCAATACAGTTTATTTCAATTCCCCAACAGATATCTCTGCCAGCAATTTGAGCGGCAATGAAACCATTCGATCTCTCTTAGGCAGCCCAAGTACAACTTACGATAACTCAATTACATTTCAATCACCCGGTGCCAGTGGCTTGTTTAATATCAGCAATGCCGGAAATACCAATACCAATCCCAATACCAATGCCGATAATGGCCAAAGTATTGCGGGCGGCAATATCGACAATGCCGGAAATGCCCTGCTGGATATCGATACCAACGATAAAAACAATGTCTCGATCAACAGCTTAATCACCAATTTGGTCCAGACCACCACAACCACAACTGGCAGTAATCAAGTTTCAATCTCAGACGGAGGCACTGGTCTGGCCGCTTTTTTCAAGCTTTCAGGCGTCGGAGATACCGGCTCAGGGCTCGTGCAATCAGCCGTCAGTGCTGGGGATATCGACAAAGGTCCTGTCAGTGGTCATGCGCTGGATATCGACAGCTCCGATTTTGGCAGCACCTCTTTGCTCAATCTGGCCACCCAGGCGATTATCACCGGTTCCACCCCCGCCGGAGACAATCAAATTACCTTTACAGATAGCAGTGGTTTGGCAAGCTTGTTCAAATTAAGCAATGCCAGCAGCAATGTCGGAGGCGCCAGTGGCAGCTATGTCCAAAGCACGGGCAGTGCCTCAGCCATCGATAACGGTGCCCAGGGCAATGTGCTCGATGTCAATGCCGCCAATGTCAGCGGCACACCCTTGCTCAATCTGAGCCAAACGCCGATCCTTTACAGCGGCGGAAGCGACAACAGCATTACCTTTAGTGCCGGTTTGGGAGAAAAAGTCAGGGATTTTTTCCAATTGGGAGATCGTGCCAGCAACACCAGTCTTGTGACAGGCACCTATACACAAACCACCGCCAGTCCCGGCGCCATCGACAACGGGACAAGCGGCTCCCCCTTTGATATCACAACGGCGGATGTCACCGCTGGCACGGCCCTGAGTTTTCAGCAATTGATCACCCCCTTTGTCTCAAGCACCCCCACCAACACCATCAATTTTGGCGGCGCGCTCGGCGCAAATATTGCAGATTTCTTTAATCTCAATCCCAGCAATCCCAGTACTGGCTCTGGCACACAGAGCCTTTTAAGTACCCCAGAAATTGACAATCGCTCGGTTGACAGCTCCTTGCAAATTCAGGCAGGCGATCTGACGCGCTCTCTGAGCAGCCTCTACACCCCCAAATTGGGGCCTGTGTCGGGGCCCTTGGTGCTGGATGGCAACACCGTTTTCACCATTGACCCCACGCTGCACACCCTCAACGATGTGATCAACGCCATCAATGGCTTTGCTGGCCCCTCCAATAAGACCTACAGCGCGAGTTTGAGTGCAGGGGGTGCCTTGCAAATTCAGGTCAATGACAGCGAAACCCTGACTGCACCTGGCAGTGCCGCCCCCCTGGATCCCAATGGGGCCACACCGCAGGTCAATGGCAACCAAATCACGCTCGACACGGCCAGCTATTTGGTCGGCGGGCCCCCACCCAATTCTTATCCCGCTTTTAGCACCAGCCAACCGCCTGCGCCTTACCAATTTACCGACCCGGTTGCACCCAGCGGTATCAGCAGCATCAGTTTCAGTGGCAGCAGCAATCTTTTCACGATTTTAGAACTGAACAATGTCAGCAGCGGCACTGCGACAGCCCTGGGCAGTCCCGAATACCGGGGAACATATACCCAATCCGATGCGGTTACCTATGCCCTGCTCGGCGAAAAGCGGCAGGTCTATTCAGACAGCGAGGTGAGTACCAGCACCCAGGCCTTTGGCATCAAAACCACCCTGCCCCATCTCAACGGCGTACCCACAAACGGCATTGTGGCCGAAGTAGCCCTTTCACCGACCATCACCACGAAACCAGGCCAGGGTCTTACTTTTCAAGTCGGCCCCAACGAAGGCAATACGCTCAATCTGAATATCAGCGGATTGAGTGCGGAACTGCTCAATTTGGAAGGGCTAAGTCTGTTCAGAAATGGCGACTCAAATAACTTGGCGCGACTGAAAGCAACCAATGCTTTACAAATTGTCGATCAGGCCCTGGAAAGAAACCAACAGACCCTCGGCCAGATCGGCGTGGGGCTCAGTATTCTGGACACCCAACTCAACCAAAACGAAGCGCAAAACCAGATTCTCAGCCAAAGCCTCTCAGATATTCAAGATGCCAATATTGAAGCCGAAATTGGCAATTTGACCAAGGCCCAAATCAATGTCCAAGTGGGAGCCGCACTTTTGGCAGATAACGCGGCAAATACCCGCGATCTTTACGATGTCCTCTTTGATTACAACAGAGAGCCACAAGATCTATTTCGCAGCTTCTTGCAGGGCTAAGTCGGTTCAATGCCCTGACGGCAAAGTGGCATAATCGAGTACACTGAGAGCAAAAGACTATATTCGAGAGAGGAATACACCATGCCCCAAGAAGTGGTGATTGTCAAAGCCAAACGCAGCCCTTTTGGCAAATTTGGCGGTGGGCTGGCCGGATTCAGTGCCGTAGAACTCGGTGCTCACGTGATCAAGGCCCTGCTCAGTGAAACCCCTGAAATCAGCAGTGAAAATATCGACGAAGTGATTATGGGCATTGTTGTCAATGCTGGCGTGGGCCAGATTCCCTCACGCCAAGCCGCAGCCAAAGCCGGACTGGGTGTGCAGGTCAAATCCCTGACCGTCAACAAGGTCTGTGCCTCAGGCATGAAAGCCGTGGGCCTGGCAGCTCAAGCGATCCGCGCTGGAGACAGTGAAATTGTGATCGCTGGGGGCATGGAGAGCATGAGCAATACCCCTTATCTGATGCCCAAAGCCCGCTGGGGCGCCCGCATGGGTGATGCCCAATTGGTGGATTCGATGATTCACGATGGCCTGTGGTGTGCCTTTCACAATGTGCATATGGGCATCCACGGCTCAACCGTGGCCGCAGAATACAAGATTTCGCGCGAGGCCCAAGATGAGTGGTCGCTGCGCAGCCACGAACGGGCCCACGCCGCCACCAGCGCAGGCCGTTTCGCCCAAGAGATCGCCCCTGTGCTCATTCCCCAGAAAAAAGGTGACCCCCTAAGCATTCACCAAGATGAATCAATTCGCCCAGATACCACCCTGGAAAAGCTGGCCAAACTCAAACCTGTGTTTGACGCCAGTGGTACCGTGACAGCGGGCAACGCCCCCGGTATCAACGACGGCGCCTCTGCCCTGCTGGTGATGTCGCGCGCCAAGGCCGATGCTCTGGGTCTCAAACCCTTGGCCCGGATTGTGGCCTATGGCGAAGTGGCCGAAGACTATCCCTATCTGGCCACCGTGCCCGGCCATGCGATTCAGGTTGCCCTGAAAAAAGCCGGACTGGAAGTGGCCCAACTCGACCGGATCGAGATCAACGAGGCCTTTGCTTCGGTGGCCCTGCTCAGCACCCAAATTTTGGGGATCGATCCCGACAAGGTCAATGTCAACGGCGGCGCGATTGCGCTGGGTCATCCGATTGGAGCCAGTGGGGGACGTCTGATCACCACCTTGGCTTATGAGCTGATCGCAAAAGGCCTGCGTTACGGCGCTGCTGGCATTTGCAGCGGCTCGGCCCAGGGTGATGCGATCATCATCGAAAACCTGACCCTTTAATCAGCCATGCAGGGAGATCCCTTTTCTGAAAAACAGCCCCTCAATGTGATTGTGCTTGAGGCCGGTCTGGAAAGCCAATTGGGATCTGCCCTGGTGGAAACCCCGCTGGGGGTCGAACTCAAACTCGCCCCCCAGTTGCAGCAGCTCTTTTTGGACCAACTCGAACAGGCCGTGCAATACTGCTGGCAAGAGGGCTATCACCGCACAGCCCTGCTGGTCGATGGCCGCATTCGCCGCCATTTGCACCGCCTGATCGAAAAGCGCTTCCCTCGGGTACCGGTGATCTCGTATACCGAAGTGGGGCCCGACTTTCAGCTCAATGTGCTGCAGACGATTGCGATCTGAGCCCTGAATACTTGTTTATGAATACTGGGCCATGAACGCAGGTTCTGAGCAGATGCTTCCACCCTGGAAAGCCCAATTACAGGCCCTGGCCAGGGAGCCCGACCGCCATCAGCGCGCGGCACTCTGCCAGGCGATTCTGGCCCAATTGCCCTCTCCTTTGGCTTTGACGGCTTTGGATGCCTGTTTGGCCCAAGATTTTCAGGGCCTGGATCGCGGCTTGATCTGGGCAGGGGCAGCAGCTTATGCCCTGCAACAGGGACGGTACCCAGTCGCCTTAGAAGCTGAGCAAAAAGCCCAAAAAACCAGGTATCCGCTCGCGGCTCAGGCCTGGATAAACTTGGCCCGCTGGGAGAACAGCCGCCAAATATCGCCCCCCACTTGGCTGCAATCCGACCAAGCCGCATCGATGCCCGACTTCTGGCTACAAGCGTGGGTCCACGCGCTTTTGGCGGCCCAACACAGTTCGGCGGCAACCAGCCTACTCGAAAAAAGCATCTCCCTCTCACAGACCCCGAGTTTGCTTAAAGTCCAATTATTGGGCGGCCTGTACGAGCAAGCAGGAGACTATCTCAAGGCCCTCACACTTTACCACCCCCACACAAAGCAGCCTGAAATCGCCCAGCGCCAAGCTGAAGTGCTCAAAAATCTGGGCCAAACGGCTGAAGCGGCAGCACTGCTCAAATCTCTGCTGGCGCAAACGCGCCCAGAGAGCCCAGACAACAGCGAAAAAGGGCCGGCTTTGCTGCTGGGCGCGCGTTTGCATTCGCAATACCTGCTCTGTTTGACCAGCTTGGGCGACCCGCACTTAGCGGCCGAAAAAGCGCTCTGGGCAAACAAATACCGCCCCTCTGACGCACCTTTGGCCCCCCTTGGCCCCTTACCAATCGCCCGCAGCACCCAGTCCCGCCTGCGGCTGGGGTATCTCGCCCCCGATTTTGGCAGCCACTCGATTTACCCACTGATCACGCGCCTGTTTGCAGGGCATGATCGGGCCCAATTTGAAGTTTATGCCTATGCCGGTCAAACCCGCAGCGACACAGCCAGCAAACGTTTACAGGCCAGCGGTGTGCACTGGCGCAATGTACACGAGCAGACGCCGCGCCAAATCGCAGCAGGGATTCAAAACGACCAGATAGATATCTTGATCGATGCCAGTGGGCATACCTCTTTGCACCTGCTGCCCGTTTTTTATTACCGCGCTGCCCCCATTCAGATCAGCGGCCTGTGTTTTAACGGCAGCACAGGTCTGCCTGAATGTGACTACCAATTGACAGACGCAATTTGCAGCCCAGCCAAAACGGACACCGATCTGCCTTTAGATTTAGATCAGGGCGAAAAGCCCCTGCGGCTGAGTTCTTGGCTGTTTTGGTTCCCCCCACAGGAAGCTCTTCCCCTGAGTGCTCCCCTCAATACGCCTCAGCACACATTCCAAGGCACGGTCAAACTGGGCTGTGCTCACCACCCAGGGCGGCTTTCAGTTGAGATTTGCAGGCTCTGGGCCCAGCTTTTAAACAAGCACCCAGAGGCGCAATTGTGGCTCAAACACCGCTGTTTTGCCAGCCCAGACACCCAAGCCCTGTTTCGCCAACGCTTTGCGCAATGGGGCATCAATCCGGAGAGATTAAACTTTGAGGGGGCCTCAGGTTATTTGGACTACCTGGCTTTTTACAATCAGCTCAGTCTGGCCTTGGATCCCTTTCCCTATCACGGCGGCCTGACCAGCGCAGAAGCGCTCTGGATGGGCGTTCCCCTGCTCAATTTGCAGGGCCCGATGCAAGGGGGACTGAGCTTGTTGAGCCAGGTGGGGCACCCCGAATGGAGTGCCGCTTCTGCAGCCACTTTCGAGGCCAAAGCAAGCGAATTGCTGCAGACCCCCTGGGGACTTGAAGACCGCAAAAGCCTGCGCCGGGCCTGTGAGGCTGCGCCCTTCACCCAGGCCGATCTCTTGCTCAGAGAGTTGGAGCAACACTTGCTGAGCCTGGCGCAAAAGCACCTGCTGCCAAGCGCTTAAAATCTTGTTAGAATGGGGCTATTCCTGCTTTAAAAGAAATGAGTCAGCCATGTCGCAGCCCCCAGATGAGAATCCCGCCGAGCAAGAGATCAGTTCAGGCGCAGATGCCGTCGACAATTTGCTCAACGCCTTGGTGGCCGATCAGGTTTGGCGCAGTGAAGAAGCCGCCCGCGCCCAGGGGCAAAACGCCGAAGAAATTGCCCAAACCCTTTTGGAAGAATCCTGGCGCATGTTGGTACTGCTGATTCGTGAGCTTTACGACACGATTTGGCCCGAAAGTGAGAGCTGGGAGCCGGTTGTAAGCCACCTGCTGGAATGTTCAGAGGCCGAAGCGGGTGCCTTGAGCCGCCAATTGATTGCCGCGGGCTGGCTCGACAGCAGCTACCAACCCACGGGGGCCGGGCTCTGGCAGGCGGGGCTGGCGCGAGAGGGCTAAAGCGGCCTCATCAACAAAGCTGGGAAATTTTGGATCTATATCCGGCTTGATTTTTCAATTTATAAACGGACCTTCTCCACTAAATCGGGTAGAAGTCATTCTTGCCTATCGATGTATTTTGTGAAAGAATACGCCATCACAAGATCACATTCATTGAACAGGTGGGGAATGTGAAATACTTTTGCAATCATTACTTTCAGTACTCATTCTGAGGAAGAGGTTTAAATGCATCTTCGTGATTTGATTCAGCAGTACAGAATTCGCTGTGATGCTTGGAGCATGGAATATGACAGTGCTGTTCAACTGGATAGCTTTAAACCAAGCAAAGTAGAAGATATTGACATTGGTTTTGAAATTGATAGAGATGAATGGAGCCCCATTAATTCTAAAATTTCTTCCGAAAATGCATTGAGAGCATTGGAACCGTTTTTTGTGATCGATGGGGTTCAACGTATGCATATGCGCCTGCTCTTTGAGCATGAGGGTGAATACCGTTTCAGTGGTTTGGGTACTGCCGTTGTGGGTGCTTTAAAAGTGCAACCCGGTCAGCGTTTGTCAATGCATGATGCTCTGATAGGAGCGGAAGTCAACCGCTATGCTCTCTTGGGAGATCTTCCGGTTGATTTGGGTGAAGGAACCACAATTGCAGGTATCCCTCACCCCTTCAATCCCATGTATATCCGGGAGTTTCAAAACAGCAATTCAACAGCAGCTCCGGTTCAGGCTTTGACTCAAGCTATGCGAGAACGCGAAAAACATCTCGTATTTTCGCTTCAGTCAAAACTGGGTAAGGGGACTTTGCTTGTAGATGGGCCATTGCCTAAATATTCTGTTGAACCACGCAAATGGGTGGTAGGTTATATCAAGACACTCCACACTCAATATTTGCCTCCCAAACAACAAAATGTGCTCAGTTTACTGGCAGCAGGAGAAAGAACACCTTTGTTTTTATTGGGAGAACGGCAAGTCAGCTGGTATATGCGCTTATCTGCGCCAAGGCCGATTGATCACTCACTGACTGGATTGGTCAGATTAGAAGTACTCAGCAATCAACCCAAAGCGCATTTGAAAGAGATTCAGGAATTAGCAGATCAACTTTGTCGGGTATTACCCTTGCTAGTAATAGAAAAATTCAAGGATGCACGCTCGCCTCAAAATTTGCTGCCGATTCATACTTTGGAGCAGCAACTCAAAAATCTGATTGGTGACCCCACTTTACTGCAACGCCGCTTAGACGCATTTTTATACCAGATTCATACGGGAGAGGCATCATGACAAACGAAACAGGAAAAAAAATTGGAATCGTGGTAGGGACAAAGGACTCTACCCCACTTGAATGCTGGGTGGGTATTGAAGAAGTGGCCTGTGTTCAACTCGACGATGTCGTTCAAATTCTTGCAAGCAACCCAGAAACAGGTGAACAAATTGCCTATTACGGGCTCGTGGATCGGGTTGAAAAAACCTTAGAAGGCATAAACTTTCACAGTGACAGTATTCGGGTATCTGAGGGCATGTTGCCGTATAGCTTGTCTTATCTGGCACATGTCACAATCACGCGTATAGAACCTGAAATTTACACTCCTCCCCATCCAGGTCTGTCGGTTTATCGCGCCAGCGGTGAAGCTTTTGATGATGCTCTGTTCTTTAGCCAGATGAAACATCGACTGCCTGCGGGCCTGCTTCAAAATGGTCAACCAGCTTGGTTTAATTTTGATTTCATAGATGGAACCAAAGGTGGCCACGTTTCGATTTCAGGTATTTCAGGGGTAGCGACAAAGACCTCTTATACCTTATTTTTATTGCACGGAATTTTCAACGCCCCATCTCTTCCGGAAAGCAAACAGCGCAATGCACATGCAATTATTTTCAACGTCAAAGAAGAAGACCTGCTCTATCTCGACCAACCCAATAACGGCCTGCAAGAAAAACACATAGCTATGTACAAAAAATTGGGACTGCCAGCAATGCCCTTTCAAGATGTCTCCTTTTACGCACCTTGTGAATCTGAAAAAGGCGAGATGGTACCCGCTACTGTGAAGCAGGAAGGTGTTAAAGTCTACGGCTGGAGCCTCTATCGCATTGCCAAAGAGGGGTTATTGCGTTTTCTTTTCAACGAAGACGACAACCCCTCTAGCAATTTAAGTTTCGTTCTGGATCGGGTCTGTGAGCGCTTACTTGAACTATCTGAAACAGCAGACAAGCAGGTTTTGACAACATCTGATGGATATCACCAGACTTTAAAATCGCTCCAAGATTTACACAATCATTTACAGATGATTCTTGAAGAATCTGAAGACGACGAATGTCCAGATCCCCAATTGGCAAATAGAGGAAAACGCTACTGGTTTGGCTCCAATGCAGGCGGCACAATCAAGGCCTTTCTGCGTCGCTTGGATTATTCAGTGCAACATGTCAAAGCCTTTGTGCGCCCAGATATGCGCGAAGCCCAAAAAGTGGATTGGCAAGCCCGTCAATTGACGGTTATAGATATCAATCAGCTCCATGCAAAAGCCCAAATGTTCGTTGTGGGTTCAGTACTCAAGCAAATTTTTGAATACAAAGCAACCCATCGCGATAAGCAACCTGTATTTATTGTCTTAGATGAACTCAATCGCTATGCTCCGCGCAGTGGTTGGAGTCCCATCAAAGAAATGTTGCTGGATATCGCTGAACGGGGCCGAAGCATGGGCTTAATTCTATTGGGAGCCCAACAAACAGCTTCTGAAGTTGAGAAACGCATTGTCAGCAACGCAGCCATTCGTGTCAATGGTCGATTAGATGGGGCTGAAGCTTCAGCTAAAGAATACGACTATTTGCGTGGTACATTCAAACAACGTGCGATGATTCTGAGACCTGGTTCGATGATTATCCAGCAGCCTGAGCTGAGTTCTCCTTTGATGGTCAATGTGCCTTGGCCTGCTTGGGCGACCCGTGCAGCTGAGGTAGATGATCGGGCGTCCTTAAGTAAACTCGAACAAGAACTAGCCCAAGATTTAGATTTGTAGGCGGTTATTGAAATGAGAATTTTGCATACATCTGACTGGCATGCTGGCAAAAGCCTTTATAAACAAGACCGCATGCCCGATCTGGAATACGCCCTGCAACAGATACTCGAAATCATTGAACAAGACAAAGTGGATTTACTCCTTGTTGCTGGTGATATTTATGACACGTATCACCCACCCACCCGTGCGATGGAAGGCCTGAATGAATTTTTCTTGGCTTTGCACAAGCAAAATATCCCAGCCATTGTGATTAGCGGAAATCATGACAGCACACATCTCTGGAGCAGCATGAAGGAGCTTTTGTCGTTGGCTTCGATTCATGTTTTTGATCGGGTAAAACTAAAAAACGCATCCTGGACAAGCATTATCAAAGGAGAGCCAATTTGTGTCACGTCTTTGCCTTATCCATCCGAACGGCAATTGGTAAGACTGATGGGTGAAAGCGAAAGTGTAGCTGATCAACGCCGCCGTTACGCCGAAAAAGTGGCTGGTGTGATGAAATTATTGAGCCAATCCTTAAACCCAGACAGTGTTCAAATTCTCTGCGCCCATCTGATGCTCAATGGAGCTGAACCTACGCATTCTGAACGATCCCTGTCGATTTCAGATACCTTTGCAGTTCAGCCGCAGCAAATCCCTGATGTCTTTGATTATGTGGCTTTAGGACATATTCACAAACGCCAACAAGTCAAAGGTAGCCCAGTTCCAGCTTGGTATTGCGGCACACCCTATCAAATAGATTTTGGCGAACATGACATGGATAAAGGTGTGCATCTCGTAGATTTTGAACCAGGCAAAAAGGCCCAGATTCAATACAGACAACTTAAACTCAAACACGCATTGCAGCTCATATCTTGCCACGAAGATGAGCTTCCTGAGATTTATACACGCTGGCAAGGCACAAGCGATTATCTCAAACTCAGGGTAAAAGTTGCGGCTCCACGCAAAGGACTCAGTGATGAATTGAGACAAAAACTAGGCAAGAACTTGCTTGGCATTGAAATTCAAGCCCCTCAAAAATCTGACACTGCGCCCAAATACCAGTCCTTAAAATTAGACGCTCCCTTAGAGGTCTACCGCACCTATTGCGCGGCTCAAAATTTGCCCTTGAATGAAGAACTTGAAAAAACCTTTTCGGAACTCTGGGAGGCAGTACAGAAATGAGACCTCTCGCTTTAAACATTCAGGGTTTTATGGCATTTAAAAATCCTGTTGAAATTGACTTCAGAGATAAAACCGTTTTTGTGCTCACAGGCCCAACTGGTGCGGGCAAAAGCAGTCTACTCGATGCCATTTGTTTTGCCCTCTATGGCGAAACGCCCCGCATTGGAAGCAAAGACATAAAAAAACTTATTTATCAGGATGTCGAAAATCCCCGCCAACAAGCACAAGTCTCATTCAGTTTTCGCCATTTGGAAACAGATTACCGCATCACCCGCCAAATCAGCCAGAGTACCCACCGTGTAGAACTCGAAACGCGAGATTCGAGCGAAGCAGAGTGGCAGAAACATACAACAGGCTCTGTCAGTGAGTTCAAAAATACCATTCCCAAACTACTGGGGCTAGATTTTAAAGCTTTCAGCCGGGTATTACTCTTACCACAAGGTGGATTTGATCAGTTCTTAAAACAAGATGGACCAGATTATCGCCGCAAAGTTCTCATGGGCCTGGCTCAATTAGATGTTTATGAAAAAATACAACAAGAAGCGGATCTCCATCGCAAAGAATTAAGCCAAAATTTAACTGCACTGGATGGAGAATTGCGGGGAATGGGTGAGGTCTCAACAGAAGATCTGGAGCAATTGAAAAATACACTGACCCACAACCAAGAAGAACTGACACTCAAGATTAAGGCCAACAGAGAAGCTGAGCAAGCATTTAAGTCAGCAGAAGCGCTTTGGCAATTATTGCAAAATCTAACCCTCAATCTGGCTGAGCAAGAAGTGCTTGAAGCCAAGCAAGATGAAATTAACCAAATCAAACAGCAGCTAGAACAAGGCCGCAAATTGCAACAATTAGCACCTGAGTTGAATTTTCTTGCCCAGGGTGAACAGAAGCAAGCCAAACTGGAAAATCAGATTGAGACACTCGAAAAGCAAAAGACAATCTGGCAACAAGAACAGGCTCAACTTCAGCAACAAGAACAGAGTTTGCTGCAAGATCTAGACAAACAACCAGCCTGGGAAGCTGAAAGGGAACGCTTACGCGAACTGAAACCAGAAGTCGAAAAGTCTCAACAATTACAAACCCAGCTGAAGGGTTTATCTGAACAAATAAAACAACGCGAAATGCAAATTCAGGCGGCCCTTAAACGGATTAAAAGCAGCGAAGAGGGTCTCGCTGAAGGGGAAAAGACACTCAACACACTTGAAACTCAGCGCCAGTCGCTTGCTGTTGTTCCTGAACGCTTAGAACTTCTTCAAGAAGCCCTTCCAGAACTCAAACGCTTGCAAACAGTTGAACTGCCAGCGCTCTTGGCTTCGGAGAAAAAATGGAAACAGCAAGTAGCGGAACTGGTCAGCCAGCAAGAGAGAAAACAGGCCTTGGAAGAGTCTTTGGTAAAAGCCGAAGAGGCGTTTAAAGAATCAGAGAGGGCACTACAAAACGCGCAAGAATATTTGCGGAAACTTGAAGTACAAGAGCAAGCCGCAATCTTGAGACAGACCTTGGAACCCGGTCACTCTTGCCCGGTCTGTGAACAGACGGTTCATGAACTGCCTCCGGCCTTAGATACCGAAGCCCTCTCTCAGCAGACACAAGAGGTTGAAGCTCTGCGCAAACAGCAAAAAGAATTGGAGTGGCAATGGCAACAATATTTACGCGAGCAGGTAAGCATTCTTAGCGAAGAACGTAATTTAAACTTGAGGGTGTCTGAATTAGAGGTTATCTTTCAGAATCAGCAAAGCCATTGTGCCAGCATGAACCAGGCTCTCGAAGTGCAATTAAGCGTTTCAGAACTGCCCGATTGGCAATTGCTGAAACAAGAACTTGATCAACTCAGGCAAAAATCCCAAAGCATCAAGACTCTGGAACATCAATTGTCAGAATTAAAACAAAAATGGCAACAGTACCAGCAAAATATTGAATTGGGCAAACAGGAATTGAGCTTGCATCAGCAGGAATTGGCGACCCGCCAATCTGAGCGAGAAGCAGTGCAAATGACCGCAGAGGCCTGTGAGCAAAAGCTAAAGCAAGCACTACAAGTCAGCCAGGATTATGCTCAAACACTGGATTTACAATTGAATACCCTTCAAAATCGCCTGCAGAAATTGGCTGTGCTTCATAAACAGCATCAACAAGCTGTTCATCAGCTAGAACAGCAGGGAACCCGCCTGGAGTCAGAACTGCTGCACACCCACACAGCATTTAAGAGCCTGCAAACAGAAAATACAACCCTATCAAAACAACTGAGTACACAGGTATTGGCACTGGGGTATGCCTCACTGGCTGAGGCTCGCCAGCTTTTGCCCGCTGATGCCACACTCAAAGATTGGGAGGAAGCGCTTCAAAAATACGCCAGTCAAACCCAATCCGTTTTGCGCGAAAAGATTCGCCTACAAGAACAAATCGCTGGGCGCAGCCTGACACAAGAGGCTCTTTTAGAGCAACAAGAACAACTTGAACAGATTCAAACTCACGTCCAAACCTTATCCCGGGATATTGCAGTGCAGGAGAATCAGTTTACAGTTTTGCAAACTCAGCTTGAGCGTTCACATGCTTTGCAAGCCCAGCGCAGCCAATTAAAACACCAATTGGGCCTGTATGAGCGTATCTATGATGATCTCGGTTCACGCAAACTGCCTGATTTTCTGGCTAAACGCATTATGGAGCGCGTGATCTCTTCTGGCTCAGAAGAACTGTCTTTGCTCTCCAACGAACGCTACCGATTTCAGCTCGATGAGAGCGAAGAATTGGTCATTCTCGATGCCTGGAATGCCAATGAACCACGCTCAGTCAAAACCCTCAGTGGTGGTGAAAGCTTCTTGGCCAGTTTGGCTCTGGCTCTGGCCTTAAACAATTATCTCTCTACAGGAATTCAACTCGATAGCCTGTTTATTGACGAAGGTTTTGGCACCTTAGACCCAGAAACACTTGAAATGGCGGCTGAGGTGATTGAGAAATTGCAAGTGGGGGGAAAATGTATTGGGGTCATTACACATATTCCTGAGCTGGCAGAGCGGTTTGAAAGCCGGATTAATATTGTTAAATCTGAGGGTGGGGCTGAAGTGTTTGTTACTTAATACTTAGATTCAAGGAATTATTGAGAAATTGATTATTTTTAATAACCAAATGGATCACCCAATACGTTTTCTTGAGAAAAAATTCGTTCTATAACTGAAAGAGATTTATCAGATAATTTTTGGGTAAATAGCAGTGTTAGATTATGCTTAGCCCTAGAACAACAGACATAGAATAAGTTTCGATTGCGTTCATACATTTCCTGTTTACCGTCGGGATATTTATCTGGCATCCATTCGAGAAATTGATCCCAATTGTAGTGATTCCATCCTCTTCCAAAGACTACCAATACATTATCAAATTCTGCACCTTTTACACCATGTTTGGTCGAAAATGGTGTTTTATCTTCAATATACTGACCAAGATTTATTACTTCCTGATAACTGACAGCTCGAATTTTATGAATCTTATCAAGGAATTTTTTATCATCTTCGCCAAGTTCTTCTGTTTTTTCTTTCTGCAATGAACCAAATTTCTCCTCTGATTGTTCTACTTTACTCGATAACCTAGGGCGTGTCGTCAAATTCATAAAAGAATACAAATCGCAGCAAAGTAAACCAGGGCGAGATAATTTCTTGCTGTTTTCTCATATCTCGTAGCGATCCTTCTGAACTGCTTAAATCGGTTAAATAACCGTTCTATCTGGTTTCTTTGTTTGTATTTTTCTTTGTCGTACTCTCTTTGTATTTTTCTATTTGCTGTCGGAGGAATAATCGCTGAAGCTCCAGTTTTTTCAGCGATTTCAAGGATTTTATTTGTATCATAAGCCTTGTCTGCTATCCAGCCTTTGGGCCGAAAGCCCCGCATTAAAGATTTTGCTTTTGGGGAATCTCCCACCTGGCCTGCTGTCAGAAAAAATCGAATGGGTTTGCCATTTTCGTTTCCCACCATATGAATTTTGCTGCTTAAACCTCCGCGAGAACGCCCAATAGCTCTTTTAGCCCCTTTTTTGCCCCTGCCGAATGTTGGTGGGCTTTGATGATGGTACTATCCATCATCAAATATTCCATGTCTGCATTAACATTGAGAGCTGCAAATACTGAACGCCAAACGCCTCGGGTAGCCCAGCGTGAAAATCTGCGATGTGTATTTTTCCAGGCTTTGCTGTCGGCATCCGTAAGCACTTCGTGCAACGGCTTCCGCTCACCATAGCGTTCTGGTAAGTCTCGCCAGGGAGCACCTGTTCTAGCAATCCACATGATAGCATTTAAAAATTGACGATTATTATCTGCTGGCCTACCACGAGTTCCTTTTCTTCCTGACAAAAGAGGTTCGACTTTTGCCCATTGCTCATCAGTTAGTTCATAACGGCGTGGCTGCTTCATTTTTAACTCCCCAAGCAAATAAAAACGATTATACAACACATTTTATATTTTGACGACACGCCCTAAACCGTTGTAGGTTTCTGGCAGGGTAAAATGGTCTTCTCCCTGATAAAAAACTTTAGTATTACTTTCCAACAAAGATTTAATATTCAACTCTGTAACCGCACTGAGCTTCGGATCTTGTAATCCTGGATAACCAAAAATGCTCAAGGAAGGCAATAGCGCCTGTGCGCTCTTCTGAAAATCAGTATCGACTTTTACTTGAAGCTCCTTAACAACTTTATTTAGTTCCTCGGACTGAGTTTTGAATTCCTCAGAAGCCCCAGGGCTATTAGCACTGTTAAAAATCTTTCCCAAAGATTTACCAAGAACATCTCTCTCACTGTGAGTTTCATCATCCAACCCCCTCTGGGCATTGATCAGCCCTGATAATATCAACTTCTTGAATTTTGAAAATTCGAGCCTGACTCTATTCTCTGGATTTGTTGGTTCTATTGCATAAATTACTGCCTCAAAGTGTTGATTGATCAAATCTTTTAATTCAGAAAAGTATTTTTGCCTGTTGGTTACATCTAAAAACTGGAAGAAATCTTTGATCCTACCATCTTTAAGCTGATAGGAAACTAAAACCATTGTTTCGAACAGATTGTCATCTAAGTCTATAATAAAATCACCTAACACCCCATAGTCGTCTTTGTCACTGGTATAATCAATAACCAGCTCCAGTTCAACAGTCGGAATAAGTGAGCGAATAGACTCTTCCGAATTATTTGCAGCATAAGCACTTAACGCTTCTTCAAAACCGACTAGGCAGGACTGATTAAAATCCTCATATCTAATATTTGGTCCAGAAAAAAACAAAAAGCTTCTAAAAATCTCTGCAAATGATGTTTTTCCAGTATTATTACGACCAACAATTAATGTTGTTGTTTTATCTAAAGTCAGGGAAACATCTTTTAGTAAACGGAAATTTTTAACTCTTGCACTTTTAATTATCATCATTTTTCCTTGAAGTAAACATCATATAGAAATATGATCCATTGCAATAAAAATCACATTGTAAAATAAAACTTATGAAGATAAGTATAAGCGATTTAAAAACAGATCGCCAATTGTGGTTATTAACTGACTATGATTAAAAGAAATTTGAAGAATTATTAGTTGTTTTTTCTCAAAAATAGCCAAGGATTCTTTCAGGCAAAAACTGAGGAAATAAAAACCTGATACCCAATACAAAGCACTATCCAAAACTGAAAAGCTCAGTGCTTAATTCGTTGAATCAACTCTCATTATTTTTCTGCGTCTAAAGACTCCAGAATAGTCTCCCTTTCTGAGTATTCGATAAAGCCTCTGTTTTCAAGGTGATAACACAATGAAATAACACCCACCCCCAACTGTTCTTTCATATCAAAAATATTATCTAATCTGTTTTGAGTCGCCTTGAAAGATTTTACAAGCACCGAATCCGGGGCCAAAAGCATTACAGCAAAAGCATTGGCTCTTCGTTCGATTAGGTAAGGAGCCCAAGGATTAGAAATCAGGCTCACTCCTTTTCCTTCACCATCTAAGACGAGATGAGCGAGTTCATGAGCAACAATCATTCTCCTCACCCAAGGTTTATACACTGATTTATTTGTCGAATTGAGAATGATTTGAGGTATTTTTCCAGATTGCCAAATAGCAGCGCCTTGTACAGACTGATCTTCGAGTTCTATCGCTTCAATATGCACACCTAATTCAGGTAGAATTACACTTTCCAGATCATACACACCCAGAAGTGCCTCATCTTCTGGAACGCCATATTTCTCATATAAACTTTCACGAAAATCAAGAGCTAGATTATACCCCTCTTCAGTGCTTTCTTCAGGAGAAATGGGCGGAGATTTAGGCATGCGAATCATCTGTTGTTCTAGATTATGGTCAGCGGCCTGAACTTGAATAAGTTCTAATAACGCATTAGTGTCAAATTCGGATATATAAGGGCTGGCACTCCTAAACATGACAATAGGAGAAGAAACATTTTTAATCACACCACACTCTTCAGACGAGTGATCAGATCTGGTGAAGCAAGATTCTAAATATTTCTTATTTTTTTCAGTGAGACTTAAGGAATCTAAATCAATGCCAGTCAATATCTTAAGACGATCAATAAATTTATCTGCTTTATTTAAACTATGCAATTTATCTTCTAAATAATTTAGCGAACAAGGGGTTTTAAAGCTGGTTTTAATCGTAGCAATTAAATCGGAGCACCAGTCTTTAATAACTACTGAAACATCATCAACATCTAAGTAAGCGTTTCCACTTTTCTCACTTAAACGCACATTACTGGGGAGTTGCTCTTGTTCAAAGTTATCCCAGGAAAGCTCCATTACATTTTCATATCTGCGAAAAATAAGATCAGGGAATTGAAATCCTTCAAGACAAGAAGCTAAACCATGTTTTTTATACCAGATTTGTCGTAGTTTCAATCGCTCATCAAAATCAGGATTACTGGTTGATAACTTTTTTATACCCTGAATATGCCAATCAGAAGCATTAGGAAAAGCACCTTGTTCTGGTAATCGTTCTTCATGAAAAATCATATCCCAATTATCTACAAACCACTCAGCTATCGGGAGCAGATAAACCTCTGCAGAAGTCGTTTCTTCTTGTCTGATTAAGGCTCTTGTGAGATTACGACCAGCAACCCAAAGCTCTATTTTTCCCCATGAAGCACTTAATAGAGGAGAAACATCGGTATCTGGATCCTGAATTAATTCATATTTTATACAGAATTTTTTTCTATTTCCAAAAATTTTTGACGTACCAGTCATATTAGCTCCCCCAATTTTTACGTAGAGCTTTATCATAGGTTTTTCTATCTAAACGCCCACTACTAATAAGTTCATTTTTTGCTTCAGTGGGTAAGTTTTTCCAGGCTATAGGATAACCATGCCAATTGGAACCATGATGATTTTGTGCAGCAAAGGCATATTTTCCTGAAACATTGTATCTTTGTTTGCCAACCAAAACTCCTGAATTCAGTAATACTTCAGGATCTTCATCAAGGTCTTCAGGGCATAGCGACCCCCAACCCTCAGGCCGTTTGTGTTTTCGGTATCCTGATGAATCGTAGGTTAACTCGTCATCAATACTTGTGTCACCCGACATTTTGTTCAGCCTTTCAACAGGAGATTATTTTACCACGTAATAACTCTTTAAGACTATTTACAGTATCTTGTGTCAGCCACGATTAAAGCCGTTTTTCTCATGTCGGAAAAAACATCAGCCTTCAAAATATCTGGCAACAAACTCTTTCTTGAGCAGTTCAACGGGTACAAAGGCATCGTGTTTTTCGGCCTGTAGATTCGCTGCTTCCAGATGCCCCAGCAGAGTCAAGGGTTCTACAAGATTCTCCTGAAAATCAGACCAAAGTTCCTCGACATGTGCAAAAGAACCTTTTTCAATATGCAGGGCCATCCACTCGCTCCAAGTTTGGGAATAACCGGCTTGCTGAAAGCGCAATACAAGCGTCAGAAGCGCTTTATCGCTACACCAAGGAAATACAAAAATAGATTGCCCTTCTTGAATCACTTGCTTTTGATTGAGTCCCAATGAATAGAAATGGCTTCGGGCCTCTTGTAAGAGCTCTCTCCCGCCAGCGTTCAAATAGACAGGTAGCTCCTCGCTCAAATAGAGCTTACGCATCTCTTGCCTCACTTTGCCATGAAAGAGCGCTCCTCCCCCCCCAAATTTGGGAGGCACACCCGAGGCTGAAGGTCGCAATTCAATCACTTTGGCTTGATCATCCACACTTAGAACAACCCAGCGTCTGCCCCCAAAAATAAGAACTAATTCGGGATAAACAGGCATATCCACAGGCAAAGAGCCCAGTGTTCGTCCATCACTCACCAAACGGTATTCTTCGGGTGTCTGAAAGGCGGCATAGAAGCTGTAATGATTTACCAATTGTTCTCCCTTGCGATCCAAGAGCAAGGTTCCATTTTGCATTTGAGTAATCAGCTCATGTTCACCCAGGCTACGCAGCAAAGCAAGAAAGTCCGATTGAATCAAATCTTTGAAAGCCCCTTGCACAACGAGCATTTGCCAAAGTTGCGCGGCCTTCAGGCCACCTTGTTGAGCAATCAGAGAAAGCATTTGCTGCACACAAGTCGAAAAATGAAAACGACTTTTGTCTGGGGGTTCACACCAGCCCTGCAACAAGAGTTCAAGCAGAGCACAGGTCTGTACCAGATGCGGGCGCAGACGATCAAGCAAAGGGCTTTTCGGCGTCAGAGTCGATTCAGAAACATAAACTCTAAGAATCGCTGGCTCACCGCGTCGCCCAGAACGCCCCAAACGCTGGCGTAAACTGGCCACAGAAGGAGGGCTGCCAATTTGGGCAATACTGTGCACCTGACCAATATCTATGCCCATTTCAAGGGTCGATGTGCAGACTGCAGAAACAGGTTGAGCTTGTTCCTTAAGTCTATTTTCGGCATCTTCACGCAGTTCCTTAGATAGAGAGCCATGATGTGCAACAAATTCTTCAGGGGCACAGCGTTGACGACAAAGCTGATTCAGCCCATCGGTAAACATCTCAACATTGCTACGGCTATTGGCAAAGATCAAATTGGTCTTACCGCACAGATGGGTATAAAGATGTTCAATAACATCGGCATCCTCATCTGCCTGTTGCTCTTGTTCCTTTGCTGCCAGACGGGTTCCTCTCAATTGAAGCTTGAGACCCTGTTGATTGAGATGAGATTGAATCAATTGGCAGGGCAACAGACCATCTGGACGCAAAAAAGTGGCTGCCAACGCCATATCTCCCAAGGTCGCACTGAGTCCCACCCGTGGAATTTGTCTTCCCAAAGCAAATTCCAACCGCGCCAGGAGTGACTGCAACTGACAGCCGCGCTCTGTGCCAATAAAGGCATGTAGTTCATCTATCACAACAGCATTGAGGTTTCCAAACAAGCGACGCAAAGATTGTCCGTGGCGAATAAAAAGGGCTTCAAGCGATTCAGGCGTCATCAATAAAATGCCTGTTGGCTGTTTGAGTAATTTGGTTTTGTGATGCTGCGAAACATCCCCATGCCAACGGTGTACAGGGATATCTAAAACCTGAAAGAGGTCTGTCAATCGCGAAAATTGGTCATTGATCAAAGCCTTGAGTGGGCTCAAATACAGAGCGCGAACCCCCACCAAATCTGACTCATAAGCCATTCGCGAACTGATCGGAATAAACGCGGCTTCGGTTTTGCCGCTGGCAGTGGCAGCAGCTAAGATCACATCTTGCTGCTCATTAAGCAGAGCATAAATAGCCCGCTCCTGAATATCTCGCAATTCATCCCAACCCTTGTCCCAAATCCATTTCTGAACCTTAGGGTGTAATTTTTCAAAGGCCTGAGAATTTGATGCTTCAGAGACGGAAAGAGGCAAGTTCATCGTCATCAGAAAGTGTTTGTATTAGTTCTGTAGGCTGGTCTTCTTCAGGTGATTCGTTTAAAAGCGGTTCTTCAAGATCGGGCAGAATGTCTACATGCTCAATCAGCTGATTCCACTGCATATTTGGTTGTTGTTCGAGAACGGCCAGCAGATCGACAAAAGCTTTGATAACATTGCGCGGAGTTTGAAAGTAAGCAGCCCCAATACGTTGATTACAGTGAGCCATAAAGGCCTGCAGACCTTCGTCAGGTATGATGTATTGCTCGGAATCCCCTGAAGCAAAAACATGGCGGAGATTGCGCAGCAAGACATAAAGATCCTCAGGAGTGAGTTGAGCCAATCTGAGAGTGGGACCACTGGTATCAAGAATACCGGCACTTTTGGCAAAACTGTTTTCTGCTAATCGTGATTGTAATGCCTGATAACTATAAAGGCCTCGGCGTGTATCCATTAGCAATTCAGGTGTACCACAAAAAATAAAACCAATACCACTGGCCACACCTTGCAGACAGTCATTGAGTATGCGTAAAAGTTGTTCATAATTGGCTGTACGAGCTTGAGTATTACTCAATTTATATAGATTGACCAATTCATCAATACCCACCAACAAGCCCTTATAACCAGACAATTGAATAAAAGTAGCCATTAGTTTGAGCATATCGTAGATATTGGCATCTTCAACAATACTGCGCACACCTAACGCATTCCGAGCATCGGTTTTGGTATTAAACTCACCTCTCAGCCAGCGCACAGCATCGACCTTGAGCTGTTCATTGCCACTATCATGGCCTTTCCAATAGGCGGCAATCACCTGAGCAAAATCGTATCCCCCCACTAATTCCTGCAATTGAGCCAAACGCTGTTGAATGACCTGTTCAACACTCAGATTTTTTTCTGCAGCCTCAAGCCCGGCAGCGCTAACAAAACGTTCTACCACACCGGGCAAAGCTCCCCCATCTGGCTTGGTACGTGTCGAAAGGTTGCGCATCAGCTCAGCATAAAGATTGCGGGCTTGCCCACCCGTAGCATGTAAACGGCGATCAGGTGTCATATCTGCATGGAGGGTAACCAAAGACTTTTCTAAAGCTACAGAGCGCAGCAAATGCATAAAAAAAGTCTTGCCAGAACCATATTCTCCAATAATAAAACGAATGGCTGAACCTCCGTCGGCAATGCGATCCAGGTCTTGAATCAAAGCCTGAATTTCGGCATTTCGTCCGACTTGAATATGTTGTAGGCCTAGGCGTGGAACAACACCAGCACGCAAAGACTGCAAAATAGTGTCCCGTTCTTTGGCTTTAATTCGTTTGGGTGCAGAGCTCATAGAGCAAACTCCTTGATCAATTCTGGATTGAGTGTAATCGTATCATCTTCGTCTTCAAGTAAGGCATCGTCAAAAAGCTGAAAACAGACATCATTAATGCTCTCAAGTACACCTTCAGCCATTAAACTATGAGATTGGCACAGTGTTTCAAACATACTGCGCTCCCAACTTTCGCGGTTCAAAAGGTCACGCAATAGTGCTGAATGGCGAGCATCAAACCCCTTCAGGAGGATTACCTGTACTTCTTCTGGCGCAGAAATCAAGGTCTCTTGTTTTGAGTCTTCAGGTTTTGCTGTGTCGTCAAAAATGGTCTGCAAAAGGTTTTGTACTTCTTGAGTCTGTTGTAGTTTTTTTTCTACCAAAGCCAAATCCAACTTAAAAGTAGCAGATTCAGATCTATCTACAGTTTTTGGAATCCTATGCCCCAAAGAAGTCTGGGCCTGTTGAACCAAAACAGGTTCCATTTCTGCTGTTTGATGGACATGAATATCCGAATAAACTTTTTCAGAATCCAAGCCAAGCAACGTATAAATCTTTTTAAGAATTTTGATTTCAGCAGGATCAATTCGTCCATCAGCATTGGCAATCATGATCAGAAAATGGGCCAATTCTTGTCTCTGCTTCAAATCAAAAGATTCCAGGCGTTTCTTAAACCCTGTTGTACTTTGTCCAGACTGGGTTTCCAGCCATTTTCCACTGGCGTGCAACCTCATTTTTTCAGCTGGACTTAACCCAAGAATCGTCTCTATATGTTGTTGAAAATGAGCCCTTTCTTGATGAGCAATATGACCATCGCTGGCTGAAACCATTACAGCCAAATGCAAGACACTTAATGCCGTACTAAAAGCTGGACTGGGTTCAACGGGTGATTTATCTACCAATTTAAACAAAATAACCGTCTCATTAAGCTGCGGTTTTCCTGTTCCAAAACGGATATCGGGTTCTAAACCCACTCCCAATTTTTCAAGCAATTGTGCCAGAGCCAAGGCTTCTGTTTTGTCTGGTTTATCTGGCAGTGAATAAACCATAATCGTGTTTAATTCTGAAAAAGAGACTTCAGCGTAGGCATTCTCAATTAGTTTTTGCTCAAGAAATGCTTGCAAAGGCTGTAAGGAAGAATCTGTTCTCAATACCTCTGCAGGCAAAAGAGCTTTGGCCTTGAGTGAATCAACAGCATCAGGGTTTCGTCCCAAATAACGACTATAAGCCTCAAAAGATTGAACACAACTTGTAAGAAGCTCAAGCACACCTTTGATAGGCTTACCTGAAAGGGCCGTTAGATCAGGCAAATATTCTTTAAGAATGGGAATAGCTCTATTTAAAGATTGACTAGCCGGTCGATATTCCAACTTGATTGCTGTTTTATTGGGTTTAACAATCAAACCCTCTCCATAATGTTCAGCAAAACGCTGAGTAAATAACGCTCGAATCGCAATTTGACAACGATCAAAAGCAGTACCCCAACGTTGCATACGTGTGACCCAAGCATAGGCCAAATCAACGGGAATAGGTTCTTCACGCACAGCCTTTTGAGCCAATGCCAGTTTTAGGCCAAGCGGGAAAACTTCTGGATAAAAGTCTTCCAAAACAGGATCTGGCAATTCTAGGCCATGCTGTAACCGTACAGCTTGCAAAAACGAACAAGCATAACTCGAAAACGAGCGGTTAGTACCATATATCTGAAGCAAGCGCTCAACTTCATTGAGCAAAATAGGAATTTCGGCTTTGGCTTCTGCAGAAGTCTTCGTATCGTGAAATACACGGCGTTCAAGGCCATAGAAAAAAAGAAAGACATAGCCAATATAGGCGTTTGGATCAGATCGTCCAGAAATCAGCCATTCTAAATATGCAGCTCTGGATGTCGGGTGCAGATGAGCATAATTTGGCCAGTAGCTCATATTCTGCCCCGTATAATCTGGAGCACGAAAATTAACAGTAAGTGTAGGGTTAATCAAGGCGGGTTCAGTGAGGTCATATGAATAAGCCTGTTCAGAGACTATTTTCAATTTTGTACCAACATACAATAATCCACCAGGAATAGACCTTCCCGCCACCTGGATACTGTGTCCTTCTGGCACCCAGCAGTTACTGTCGGAAGTCGGTGATTTATTTGCTTTGTCAGACTTAGTGGTTGTTGATATCTTTAGCTGAAAATCATCCAATTTAACAACAAATTGAGTATCAACACTCTGAGGAATAATGGGTTTCAAATCAATGTTAGTCTGGTTTTTTTGAATTGGGATCAATTTTTCAATATCAGGAATCTTTAGCTGTTCGGGAGTGTTTTCTTGGGAAATAGAAGCAATTTCTGATTCTTCAAGGTGTGTCTCCGATTCACTCAATCCTGAGTTTTGGGAGGGTTGTTTTAACAGGTGGGCAAAAGCATCTCTAACCTTCTGGAAAAACTGTTCAAAAGCCATAGCCACCCGCTTCTGCTGCAAACTTTTACAGCAAGAAAATAATGTCAGTATTGTATCATAAGGATAAATTTCATCTGATTTAAAATACAAAGCATCAGCACTGACAACAGAGGAGAGTCCAGAATTCAGTTTTCTAAATTTTTAGTCAATTTAGAATGCTCCTCTCAGCGCAGCCCCAACAATTGTTCTTCGTCCACCGCCACCGCATAATACCAATTGAGCGCATCCAAGCGGTAAAAGGCCAATAAAATCCGCCGCCCGTCTTCGCGGTAGCTGAGCTGGCCCGAGCGTTTGGCCCGGATTTTTTCGACCACTTCGGGCTGATTAAACAGGGGCAAATCGAGGGCCTGGCCCAAATTGTCTTCGCCAAAGCGCAGGCCGTATTTGCGTTTGCGGTCGCTGGAGCGCACCATAATCTGGCCCTGGCTGTCGAGCAAATAGGTCTGCAGGACCGCATAACCGGGCAGATTTAAGAGATGGTCGACCAGGTATTGAAAGGTCAACTCCACCCCGGCCACGCCCAGAAATTGGCCTTGGGCATCAAAGAGCGAGGTCGAGCAAGGCAAGAGCAGGCCCTGGCCCTGCACATCGACATAGGGGTTGCCCCAATTGAGGCCGCGTTTACCGGCAGAAAGGGTGTACCAAGGCCGTTTGCGCGGATCATAATCGACTGGATAACCCGATTTGCCGGGATAGGCCAAATGGGCACCTTGTTCCAAACCCACATAGCTCCAAATCAAGGGTGTGCCTTTTTCGGAGAGCAATTTGCGGATCTCAGCCGGATCGCGCAATTGGGGTTGCCCCGCGCTGCTGAGAAACATCTGACGGAAATAGTCTCCCAACGGCCACAGGCGGCGCACCAAAGGAGAAACAGTTTCAGCAGAGACGCCCGGCGCCAATTTGACCACCGGGGAGTCCAAGCTGATCAATTTGCCATAGTGGGCCGAATAGTGGAAATCCGCAGGAGCCTGGCCAGGGGTTGCAAACTGGCCCTCAAAGTAGAGGGGGGCGTTTTCTTGCGTGCCGCGTTCGAGCAAGGTCTCGCTGGCTGAGGCCAGACCCCGCAGCAAAATTTCAAAGGCCAAGAAGCGGTTATTGACCTGCTGGGCCTGGGTCGAAACCGCCGTTTGAAACTGGCTGATCTGCTTTTCGCGGGCCTGCAGGCGCAAAATACTCTGCTGCTGCTGGACCATGCTCCAGGTCGCGACACTGGCACTGCTGAGCAAGAGCAGCAAAACCAAACTGGCGCTGAGTACGGGGTGGTGTTGCATCCAACGGCCTGCCGCCTGCAAGAATGTATCGGGTTGAGCTAAAACGGCTTTGCCCTGCAAATAGCGGCGCAGGTCTTCGGCCATGGCCCCGACATCGGCGTAGCGGTCAATGGCTTTGCGGGCAGTGGCCTTGTTGATAATCGCCTGCAATTCGCGTGGGATCTTGATTTTGGGATTGTAATGTAAAAAGGGCTCTTTTTCAGCCTTGAGCACCCGTTTGAGCAGATCGGTGATATTTTTGCCGGTATAAGCGGGTTTGAGTGTGACCAATTCAAACAGAATCAACCCGAGCGTAAACTGGTCACTGCGGCCATCCAGGGTTTGGTTGCGGCCTGCGCCCTGTTCGGGCGAGAGATAGCGGGGCGTGCCCAAAATCTGACCCGCACGGGTCTCTTCAAAACCCTCACCCTCTTCGCTTAAGCTGTCGAGTACGACCCGTTCAGAGAGTTCTTCTTCGCTGCTTTCGGGAGCGGCCCCAAAGACCCGCGCAATGCCCCAGTCCATCACATAGACCTCGCGGTAGCGCCCGACCATGATATTGGCGGGCTTGAGATCGCGGTGAATAACACATTTATTGTGGGCATAGTGCAAGGCGTCCAAGACATTGAGAAAGTGCTCTAGCAAAGTCGTTGGGGAACACTCTTCATCGGGCTGCTGCCCTGCGTCATGGGCCTTGCGAGCAGCTTCGAGCAATTCTTTCAGGGTCTTGCCCATCACGAGCTTCATGGCATAAGCCAAGCTCTGATCTGCGGTTTTTTCAAGGGTATAGACCGGCACCACATTGGGGTGTTCCAATTGTGCGGTGATCTGCACTTCTTTTAAAAAGCGCGAGAGCACGCCGCGATCCACAGCCACCTTGTCGTGCAGCTTTTTATAAGCAACTTTGCGCAATAAATCGACATCACGGGCCAAAAAGACCTGACCCATGGCCCCTTCGCCGACCATCAGCACCATGTCGTAGCGGGGCCGCGACTGGACCGCAATTGAATAGGTTTCGTCGCTCTCAGCCAAAAACGCCGTGGATTCGGACTGCAAAGCATAGGTCGATTCCATGGCTGCAGGGCCACTTAAAACCACTGTTGCATCTTCGGCAGACGCTTCTGTTTCGGGTTGGGAAAAAGGGTCAAAATCTGACATATCTTTCAGTTTAACCTATTTGCCTTTCCAGACAACGGCAGGACCCACCGAAGAACCCAGTTCTTTGCGCAGCTTAACTTGAAGATCCCCCAGTGAGAGCTGCCAAATGGCTTTTTCGCCCGAACGCAGAGAGCTAAACAAAAGGGTCTGTCCATCCAGCCAGGCAGGCTCACCATCCCAAGCGGGATCCTGGGTCAAACGGCGCATTTCCCCACTGGCCAGTGTTAAAAGAAAAAGTTCGGCATTGCCAGCGCGCTCCGAGACAAAAGCCAAAGACAGACCATCGGGAGACCAAACGGGAGAGCTATCTGCGGCAGGATGCTGGGTCAAGCGTTGGGGATTTTGGCCATTGGCCTTCATCAAATAGACTTCCAAATTGCCATCCCGATTGGAGACAAAAGCCAGTTTTTGGCTGTCTGGCGACCAAGCCGGTTGGTTATCGAGCGCATCGTGCTGGGTCAAACGCTTGAGGTCTTTGCCCTCGGGGGTAAAGCTGTAGATTTCGTCATTTTTATCTTGCAGATCCGAGGTAAAGGCAATCCGCTTTCCATCGGGAGACCAGGCGGGTTGCCGGTCGATCTCCCGCTGCTGGGTCAAGCGGGTCAAATTGCTGCCATCGCGGTCGATCAGATAGAGTTCGCTGTTATGGGTGCGGGTCGAAGCAAAGACCAGGCGCTGGCCATCGGGCGACCAACTGGGAAAATGGTCCAAGGCCGGATAGCGGGTTAAATTAAACTGATCTGAGCCATCGAGACGGCTGGTATATATTTCCCAATTGCCATCGCGGGACGAGCCATAGGCCAAGCGGGACTCCAGGGTTTCCGTGGCACAGGCCGAGAGAGCCAGTCCCAAGCTTCCAGCCCAAAGTAAACGGGTCCAGAATACAAGGTTCCACCCACAAAAACCGCGAAGGGCCAGAGACATCAGCGCGCAGACACCCCTTGCTGAAGTTCAAGTTGCTCCCGCAGCAAACGGGCTTTGGCCGGAAATTCGCTGAAGACGCCATCGACCCCCAATTGGTAAAAAAAGCGGTATTCTGCGGCAGGATCTTTGCCAAAGAAAGGATCGAGAAAGGTCGCCTCGTCACGAAAGGTCCAGGGATGGACAGCCAAACCGTGTTGGTGAGCCGACTCCACCAAGCCCGAGCTGAGCAATTGCTTGGAGGCATTGGTTTTGACCAGCATCTGTTTGGGTGGGCCCACGCCATCGGCATAGGTTGAGACAAAGAGCAATCCAGCCGGACTGACCAGATCGCGATAAGTTCGGTGGTCTTTGCGCAAAGCGAAGTCGGCGGGCTGCCCCTCACCATCGACCAATTGAACCAAGCGAATCGAGGTCTCTTGATTCAATTTTTGCAAATTGCCCACTTCAAAGGACTGGATAAACACCGGGTCAGCCGCAGAAGCATAACCATAGCCCCTGAGCAGCGCCAATAATTTTTCTTCCAGGGGCAGACCCAAACTGCGCGAATAGCTGGGATGTTTGGTTTCGGGGTAAATGCCAATCCGTTTGCCTGTGCTTTGATGGTGTTTGAGCAATAATTGCAAAACCTCTTCGAGGGTCGGAATCGTGTGCTGACCGTTGTGTTCTTGGGGCCGAAAGGCAAAACGCTGTTTGGCCCTGAGGGTTTTGAGCTCTTTGAGCGTAAAGTCTTCACTGAACCAACCACTCACACGCTGGCCATCAATGGTCTTGCTGCGTTTGCGGGCGGCAAACTTTTGCGCCACGTCGGTGGTCTCGGCCAGATTGTTTTCATGGCGCACCACCAGCACACCGTCTTTGCTTGAGACCACATCGGGCTCGATAAAATCCGCGCCGTCGCTGATCGCCTGTTGGTAAGCGGCCAAGGTATGTTCAGGCAAGAGCCCACAGGCGCCGCGGTGGGCAATCACCAGCGGGGTACTATACGGAGCTGCGCTCAGAAAGGGCCGAGCTGCAGCAGACGCAGAGAGAAACAACAGTGTTCCCGCCAGGGCCAGAAAGGGTTTGAGCAGTAAAGGCAAATGGGTGGCCATGATCGCGTTTCCTATCCTAATTGCTGATTGCATTGTAACTCAGCCCATCCTGCCCCGCGAAAAATTTAACTTGACAGTATTACAGTAATTTTATTATTATACTGTCATGAACCACACAAACTTGACCCTCGATGAACTGGCAGAAGCCGTGGTTGCTGCTCTTGAGCACTATGGTCTCTTGGCGGGTGGGGCCGATCGGCGCATTTCAGCCCGCCCCGATGGGCGAACATTGCGCTATTACACCAGTTTGGGCCTGCTTGATTCACCCCAAATTGAAAAGCGCCAAGCCCGCTATGGCCCTCAGCATGTCTTACAGGCCACGCTGGTCAAGGCCTTACAAAACCAGGGGTATTCTCTGGCCCAGATTCAGCAACGCCTGTTTGGATTGACGGCAGCTGAACTGCAAACCCTGCTGGAGCAGGTTCCCAAATTGCCCCAGCAAAAATTAAAGGCCCTGCACTGGCTCGAAATCGCGCTGGAGCCGGGCCTGAGTCTCAAATTGAGTTCCGACTGGAAACTGCGCGACCGGGCCAGCCTCATACAGACCCTCGAAGCCGTACTCGATCAGCTCGAAAAAACGGGGTTACCCCCCCAAGGAGAAAAATTGCCATGACCACACTTTCACCCGAGATTCTCGAAGCCGCCCCCAAATGGGAATGGGGAGGACTGCAAATAGCGGCAGACAGTGGCACGCGCCGCCTGCCTTTGGCGGGGGTTCAAATTAGGGCTCGGGTTGCAGCCCAGATCGCTGAAGTCAGCCTCGAACAGCGCTTTGAAAACAACCTCAGCTCGCCCATCGAAGCCGTGTATATTTTTCCCCTGCCTGGCGCGGCAGCGGTCAGCCATTTTGAACTGCGAGCCGGAGAGAGGACCATTGTCGCTCAGATCCAAGAGCGCGGCCAAGCCCGCCAAGATTACCAAGCGGCCCTGGAAAAAGGTCACAGGGCTGCCTTGCTCGAACAAGAGCGCGAAGGCGTGTTTACGGTCAGTCTGGGCAATTTGATGCCCGGCGAAAGCCTGAGTGTGAAACTGGTCTATTCACAAATTTTACCCTTGAGCCAATTGGGGCTCTGTGAATTGCGCCTGCCCACGGTTGTGGCACCGCGCTACCTGCCGGGTGAAACCCTGGAACGCCCCGCCAGCGGCCAAGGCACAGCCCTGGATACTGACCGCGTGCCCGATGCCTCCCGCATCAGCCCTCCCCTGCTGGCTCCCGGTTTTGATCCCCGCTTGGACTTTTCAATCAAGGTGCAGATTCTCGAAAGCCAGCTCGCAGGTCTGAGTTGCAGCCAACATGCCCTGCAATTGGCAATTGGCCCTGAAGGATTTGAAATTGAATTGAGCCGCGAACACGAGCGCCTCAACCGCGACTTTGTGTTGCGCTGGCGTCTGGCCCAGGACAAAGTCAGGCCACAGGTGCTTTATACCCGCTGGAAAGAGGGCTATTTCGGGCTTCTGCAATTGACTGGACCCGCCCGCACTTGGGCCGGCGTCCCACGCGAAGTGGTCTTTGTGGTCGATCGATCAGGCTCGATGGAGGGCGAAAAAATGGTCTCGGCCAGCCAAGCCTGTGGCCTGCTGCTCGAAGCGCTTGGCCCCGAAGATCGCTTTGCGATCTTGGCTTTTGACGATCAATTGGATTGGTTTGAACCTGCTGGCCAGGCCCAAGGAAACTATTTTTTGCCTGCCGACCCAGCCGGACAAGCTGCTGGACAGCAATTTTTAAGCGGTTTAAACGCCCGAGGCGGCACAGAATTGGAAGGCGCCCTGCGCGTTTCACTGCAGGCTTTGCAGCAAAAAGACACAAGCCTGAAACAGCGGGTGGTGGTCTTGCTGACCGACGGCCAAATTGGAGACGAGTCAGCCGTGCTCAAACGCTTGCAGCAAAATCTGGGCGATTGTCGGGTTTTTGCAGTGGGCATCGACACCGCTGTCAACGAAGCTTTGCTCAACCGTCTCGCAGCCCTCGGCGGTGGCAGCGCCCATTTTGTTGTGCCTGGCGAGAAGCTCAACGAAGCCCTGCGGGGCGTCGCTCAAGAAATGGGCGACCCCGTGTTAACCGGCCTGAAAATAACCACAACAGGAATGGAGGATCTCACACCCGCCCGGATCCCCGATCTGTTTGTGGGCCGGGGACTCAGCCTCTGCTTTCGCAGCAAAACGCCGATGCCGGTCACGCTCACGGGCAAAGATGCCCAAGGAGAAAGCCTGAATTTCGAGGCCTTTCCCGCCGAAATGGCACCCGCAATGGAATTAGATGCCCTGCGCCATCTCTGGGCCCGCCGCCGGCTGAGTGAGTTGGAAGACCGCTTTCGCCTCAATCCCAGCGATCCCAGCTTGCGCAGGGAAATGATCACCCTCTCCTGTGAACATGGCGTGCTCTCGCGGCTCACTGCTTTGATCGCCATTGATCAAGACACGATCAACAACCCCAGCGGCCAAGTCAAAACGGTGGTACAACCCGTCGAAATGCCAGATCAATGGGAAGAAGGAGCGCTCAGTCTGGGCTTTACCGGAGCCTTGCCTCCGCAGGCAGCGATGATATGTGCAGCTCCTATGCCTTCACCGATGCCTGCCGCTTATCCCTCGGCGCCGCCACCGGGTGAAGCAGAAATCATGATGATGGAAGATCTACCGGCTTCAATGCCTCGGACACAATCAGCCCCCCCAGCCCCCAAAGGCTTTAAGGGCCTGAAAAATCCCTTTGCCAAAAGAGCGGCTGCACCCCCTCCGCCGCTTGCAGAAGCCAAGCAAGAAAGACCATCCTCAGCGATAATCAGACCCGAGAATGGTTTAAGTGAAGCCTACCGTGAATTGCACGCACACTGTCAAGCACTCTGCCAAGCCATCAAAGCAGGCGATTTGCCCCTGGCACATGCCTTGCAAGAAAACAGAGAAAGCCTGCTCAAAGCCTTGGCCCACAGCAGCATGGCGGATCGTTTGCCGCAACTTCAGCGCTTGCTGCGACGGGAATTGCTGGAGCTGCAGCAGGGTCTAGCAGCACCCGGCATACAAGCCAATCAACTGTTGCCGCTGGTCGAAAAAATCTTGACCCTATTAGCAGGGGTGCAAACAGAATGGGATACCCTGTTCCAAACAGATAACCCACCCACTCCTTTCTGGGAGAGCAGCATTTAGAACAAAAAGAGGGCCTGAAATTTCAGGCCCTCAACAATTGGGGGTGTCCTCAAAACGGGACAGGGCGTTTAAACAGGATGCTCAAAGGCAGCTTTGAATCAGTGTTTAAACGGTTCAATACTGAGCTTTTTACTTGGGGCAAAGCCCCCGGAAAGAAAGCTCGATTTATACAGTGCGCCGTCCACCGAAAATGTATAGGTATCAAATGGACGGTCATGGGTTTCAGCCAGAATCTGGACGTCTTGTGCGCCCGGAAAAACGCTGGCAATCACCGTTTGAATATCTGGGGGGCAGCCGGGTGGAAAACCACCAACACGGATCAGGCCTGTGGCATCGCGCTCAACATCAAGCGCAAACGGAAATTCCAGTTGAGGCAAGGCCTGGCCTTGCACCTGGGAGACCTGAATCTGATCGCTTGAAAATTGTTTTAAAAGCGAAGGTTTGGGGAGAGGGGGGGCAGAAGACAACCGTCCGGCAGGCGTTGAAGCCTGTGACCAATTCAGAGGACGGGACTCGATCTGCATGGGCATGTCCTTTCCGCTCCGGGGAAGAAAGGATAAGTGCATTTATGGAGCGCAGCTAAGAAAGTTAAGAATGCCATGATTATAACAAATCATTAACAACTTTACAACCCCTGCAACTCATTCTCCGCCCAAAAGGAGACCAGGACTGTGTTACAGTGGCTAAACCGTCAAAATCCAGAAGTCATTCCATGTCTTTGCTCGTGCCTATTTTGCAAGAAATCGAAGCCCTGCGCGGTCGCAGCAGCCGGATTGAAATGACGGTAGCTGCGAAAAAGAGCATCCCGGCAGTACGGCCTTGGTTTTATTGGCCTTTGATAGCCCCTGCAGTTTGCTCAGTCAGGGCGATCTGGCCTGTTTTCAACTGCCGCCCTTGGCGCTTCAGCCCAGTCTCCGCAGTGAGGGAGGTGAAAACGGGAAACAGTTGACACTTTTGCCCTGGTTGAACAGCTGATCAGCTTCAACTCAAAAGCTGAAAACGGGCTTTATTGGCCGCCTGCAGAATGGGATCCCAAACCGGTGCAAAAGGCGGGGCATAAGTCAAATCCAGCTCAGACAAGTCCAATACCGACATTTTGGCAGTGATCGCCGTAGCGACAATATCACAGCGTTTGGCCAAACTGGGGTCGTTGCCCACCATCAACGCACCCAAGAGGCGCAAATTTTCGGCATGATACACCAATTGCACCCAAACCTGACCATGTCCCTGGTAATAATGGGCCTGAGCCGGTGCTTGGGCTTCGGCCAAACGGTAGGGAATGCCCGCTTTTTCCAAGCTAAGGAGATCCGCTCCGGTGCGGGCAATCACCTGATCAAAAACCTTGGTCACAGCACTGCCGACCACCCCCGGAAAGCGATCTTCGCCGCCAGAAAGCACGGTGCCTGCGACACGGCCCTGGCGATTGGCTGTTAGCGCCAGGGGAATATACACGGGTTTTTCCAAAACGCGGTGAAAGGCCTCGGCACAGTCGCCTGCGGCGTAAATATCCGGGTCTGAGGTTTGCTGCTTTTCATTCACGGCCAGCGCGCCGCTTGCCCCCACAACCAGCCCAGCCTCTTTGAGGAAGGGCAAATTGGGGCGAACCCCCAGGCAGACCAAAACCAAATCCGCAGGCAAGCTGCCTTGATCGGTTTGAACCTCTGTGACAGAACCCGCCTGGCCACCAAAGCCCTGCACAGTGACACCCAGTTTAAGCGTGACTTCGTGGCGGGCCAGTTCCGCACTGACCTGTTCAGTCACCTTGGCATGCAATTGGCCCATCACCCCCGCCAGCTTTTCGACCACCGTCACATCCAAACCACGTTTTTTGAGTCCTTCAGCCATTTCCAAGCCAATATATCCAGCCCCCACAATTACGACTTTGCGGCGCCCGGCCTGAATCAGGGCGTCGAGACGGCGCGAGTCGGCCAGAGTTTTGATCGGCATCACCCCTTCCAAGTCGAGTCCCGGCCAGGGTGGCACAATCGGGGCCGCGCCCGTGGCAATCAAAAGCCGGTCATAAGACTGCAGAAAGGTTTCGCCTTGGGCATTGCGGACTTGAATTTGTTTTTGAGCGGGCAAAACCGCTTCAACGGTATGCCCCATATGCAAATCCAGCCCTTTTTTGCGAAAGCTCTCGGGTGAAACCACCACCAAATCGTCGAGCTGGGCCACATCGCCGCTGAAAAAATAGGGAATGCCGCAGGCCCCATAAGAGGTGTTTTCACCTTTTTCAAAGACTGTCACAGGCCAATCAGGCTGCCGCCTGCGAATCTGCATGGCCGCACTCATGCCTGCCGCATCACCACCAATAATCACGATTTGCATATAGATACTCCTGATCTCAAAAATATACCACCAATATACCATAGACGGTATTCTATATCCAATTGACCTGCCCCCCACTCAAATTGTATACTTCTGTATTTAATCGATCTGTTTTAGCTGTCTGTTTTTGTGCAGCCATCCCTGATTACTTTCCCATGAGGCGTATCCCATGTCTGGCCCCGATTCTGCCCCCGATTCTGCCCTCTCCTCCAACTCGCTGATCAGCGTAGAGGGACGGGTTCGCGAGATCAGCTTTCAATCCGAAGAGAGCGGTTATACGGTGCTGCATTGCAAAGATCTCGCCAGCCAAAAAGTGATCGTGATGGTGGGAGATATGCCATTGGTCAAAGAGGGCGAACGTTTAACCTTTCAAGGCAAATGGGTCAATCACCCCCGCTTTGGCAAACAATTCCGGGTCCAGAGTTACGAAAGTATCATGCCCACCAGTCCCGAGGGGATTGAGAGCTTTTTGGCTTCGGGCCAGCTCAGAGGGGTGGGGCCAGTGACCGCCAAGCGTCTGGTCGAACATTTTGGCGAAGCCACTTTGCAGATTCTCGATCAAGCCCCCGAACGCTTGGAAGAAGTTCCCGGTCTGGGCGAGCGCAAAGTGGTTCAGATTCTTGCCAGTTGGCGTGAACAGCGCGGCCTGCAACCCCTGCTGCAATTTTTAAACCGCTTCGGTCTCTCCCCACAACTGGCACCCAGGCTATTCAAAGAATACGGCACCCAAGCCGCTCAAGCCTTGCAGAACCAGCCCTATGATTTGGCCCGGCTCTGGGGCCAGGGCTTTGCCAGTGCCGATCGCTTTGCGCGCCTGCTGGCCGAGAGTCAGGCTTTGCCCTGGCTGGCCAACCACCCCGACCGCTTACAGGTGGGCATCAAACATGTTTTGCAAATGGCCCTGCGCGATGGGCACCTCTCACTGCCCCTGCCTGATTTGCTGACACAGGCCAGCCAGTTGTTGGGCCTGCCCCAAAATGAGATCGCCGCAGCCCTGGAAAAGTTGCTCAGCGAGCGCGAACTCTGGCCCGAATTGCGCCTCACCCCCACGGCGCCCAACACCCCGCCCCTGTATGATATCTACCTCTACCGCTACGGCAAAGCCGAACAAGAAGCCGCCGAGCGCTTAAAAGAACTCTTGAGCGATTTGCCGCCTTTGGATTCCGACCGCTTTGCAGCTTGGCTGGAGAATTACCAAGCTGAGCAAAAAATGGATTTTTCAGAGGGCCAGCGCCAGGCGATCGAAGCGGCTGTGCGCCACAAGGTCATGATCTTAACAGGCGGGCCGGGCACAGGCAAAACAACGGTCAGCAAAGCCATTTTGGCTTGGTTTAAAGATCAAAAGCTGCGCTACAAACTGGCCTCGCCCACGGGCCGGGCTGCCCGGCGGCTCTCAGAGGTAACTGGCGATGAGGCCCTGACTCTGCATCGCCTGCTGGAATTTGATCCCCAGCTCAAGTGTTTTATTCGCGGTGCCGACGAGCCTCTCAAAAGCGATCTGGTGCTGCTCGATGAGATCTCAATGGTTGAAATGACCCTGTTTAACGACCTGCTCAAGGCCCTGCCCGACGCCTGCCGCCTGATTCTGATCGGCGACAGTGATCAATTGCCCTCGGTCGGCCCCGGCGCTGTGCTGGCAGAATTGCTGCAGAGTAAGGTGATTCCCGCTGTAAAGTTAACCGAAATCTACCGCCAGGCCCAGGCCAGTCGCATTGTGCGCAATGCCCACCGGGTCAATCAAGGCGAGCCGCCGGTGCTTTTGCCTCCCACGGGGCGCAACCGCAGCGAAGATGCGTTTTTTATCGCCTGCACCCAGCCCGACGACACCACCACCCAATTGCTGGATTTGGTGTCGCGCCGCCTGCCTGCCGCCGGTTATGCCCCGACAGATATTCAGGTGCTCTGCCCAATGCGCAAAGGCCAAATTGGCACCCAAGCCCTCAACCGCGCATTGCAGGCCGTCCTCAATCCCGCCCCGGCCAGCCTGACGCCCGAAGCCGAGGTACAGGTCAGTCATCAGCGCTTGCGCTTGGGGGATCGGGTCATCCAGCTCAAAAACAATTACGAATTGGAGATTTTTAACGGCGATCTCGGCCAGGTGGTTGAAGTCTATCCCGGCGAACGGCGGCTGAAGGTGGCCTTTGTGGATAAAACGGTGGAAATCGCAGACGAACAATTGCAGGAACTGGATCTGGCCTATGCCCTCACGATTCACAAATCCCAGGGGGCGGAATTCCCGGTGGTGATTCTGCTGCTGACCCGCCAACACCACATCATGTTGCAGCGCAATCTGCTCTATACCGGCATGACCCGCGCCCAGAAATTACTGGTGCTGATGGGAGACCCCTGGGCAATCGAACGGGCCGCGCAGAACGAACGGCTCAAACACCGCAATACACGTCTGGGAGAGCGCTTGCAGGTGCTCTTTGGGGCCGACCCCGCAGCGGCAATCGACTTGTCTGAAGCCCCCGTGCACGTGCCATAATAACCAAAACACCTGCACAACGTGCACAAGGAGTGACAAAAAATGGCTCCATCCGCAATTTTAAACAGCTTTCAACTCGGTTTTCCCTGGCAAACCGCTGATCCGTTTTTGTTCTGTGTCTATCACCAGGATTTTTATCCCAAAGGCAATGGCCAGTTTGGCCCAGCAGCGTCGTTGGCGGGCCGGGATATCGGCCAGGATTTTACCATCAAAGATGGCTGGCGCATGTACCACGGCCAAGCGGTGCCGGGCTTTCCGGGCCACCCTCATCGGGGCTTTGAAACGGTCACCGTGGTCGAAAAAGGCCTGATCGACCATGCCGACTCCCAAGGGGCCGCCGGCCGCTATGGCCAAGGTGACGTGCAGTGGATGACAGCGGGCAAAGGTCTGCAACACGCCGAGATGTTTCCCCTGCTCAACGAAAACGAAGACAACCCGGCTGAACTCTTTCAGATTTGGCTCAATTTGCCCCGCAGCAACAAAATGGTCGCCCCCCATTTTCGCATGTTGTGGTCCGAAGATATTCCTGTGGTGAACAGCCAAGATGCCCAGGGCAAAAACATCCGCGTCAAGGTGGTGGCGGGCAAATACGGCGAGCAAACGCCACCGGCCCCGCCGCCGGATTCGTGGGCGGCTGACCCCAGCCACGATGTGGCGATTTGGGTGATTCAGCTCGAAGCGGGCGCTGAGTGGGAATTGCCCGCAGACACCCACGGGCTTTCGCGGCGGCTGTATTTCTTTGAAGGAGAGAGCCTCAAAGCCGCTGGAACAGAATTTCAACCCGGCGTGGGCCTGGAATTGGACTCCAGCTTGGGCTTGCCGCTGCAAAATGGGGAACAAACAGCCCGTCTCTTGCTTTTGCAGGGGCGGCGGATTGCCGAACCGGTGGTGCAGTATGGGCCCTTTGTGATGAACAGCAAGGCGGAGATTATGCAAGCCTTTGAAGACTACCAGCGCGATCAGTTTGGGGGCTGGCCTTGGCCGAGTTCTGAGCCGGTGCATGGGCAGAAGGGTCGCTTTGCACGGTATGCGGATGGGCGGGAAGAGCGGCCCGTTGGGGAGTAGGTTTCTGGCCGCAAGGCTGTTTGTTTAAAATCTGACACCCCAAACTGCGTTGTTTTTCGGTTTTTGTTGCGGGTGAGCGGCTCCGGTTGGCACAAGCCCCTGACGTTCGGGCCGTTCGCTGCGCACGTCGTGTGCGCGCTCACTTTCAGTCGCCCCGCCTTTTGCCCTCCTGGCACGGCGGGGCTCCTAACGCCCTCACTTACCAGGGGCTTGGCCAACAGGGAGAGACTCCTGAGCTTTAAAAAGTGGACACCTGAGATGAGCTGTTTACAATGATTAAACAGAGGGTAAATACAACTGGGGAATGAAAAATGCGGCAAAAGGTTTAAACGGGTATGGTCTTGGGCCCCACAACCAAATCTGTCTTGGTCTTGTTGGCCTGTATCGGCTGCAATAAAAATTTGCCTGTGTCCGAGATTTCTTCAAAACCTTCTTCAGCAGCGACAGCAGAGCCACTCCCAACGCCAAGTCCTGTAAATACCGATGATGGAAATTGCCATATTCTCATTGAAGTTGATAAAGAAAGTGGCCATTACATCGGTTTTGAGACAGGTGGAGCCAACTATATTATGCCCTTAAAAACCATCTTCAAAAATTGCCCTTTCAAAATTGAAGATATTGCTGAACATATATTCTCCTTTTCGTACAATGGAGCCATATATGTGATTTCTAAGGAAACACAACCTGATCCAAAATATGTGAATACCAAAAGTCAACCTTCTTACTGTGCTTTGTATGGGTTTACACATCAAGCAAATATAGAGTTATTTACTGAAACTAAGCTTAAAAATGGAGAATTCATCAAAGGGGTTCCCTTTCTGCTTCAATTGGATGCGGCCCGTATCAAGAATTGTGAAACACCGGGAATGCTTGCTGGGTCAATGAATTCTGAAGCCCATCATTGATAGATAGATTGAGCATGATAGGCAAAGATCGCATTTTTGATCAGTATTTTGTTGAGCGGATTTGGGAAGACAAGATCTAAATTCAATCAAGGGATATAACTCAAAAGCCTCAAAACTTCTCTGTTGTCAAAGTGATAAGCAAGACCTTTGTCCTGCTTACTCTGGGGATGTCTCTCTCCGTTGGTCAAGCCCCTGGTAAGTGAGGGCGTTAGGAGCCCCGACGTGCCAGGAGGGCAAAAGGCGGGGCGACTGATAGAGAGTGCGCACACGATGTGCGCAACGAACGGCCCGAACGGCAGGGGCTTGCGCCAACCGGAGCCACCCACCCCAAGCCAACCTGAATTTCACCCACATCGTCAGCACTCAAAAAGTGGCGTTGAGGATTTAACCTCTCTTTGAGATACCCGAAGCAGGGCCCCGCTCAATGCCTCAAGGCAAAAACATCGCCCGATCGGGATAACTCTCAGGCACAGAATAGGGAATCCGTTGAACTTCCTCACCGGATTCTAGCGCAT
The DNA here is from genome assembly GCA_018780035.1 of Candidatus Sericytochromatia bacterium. Classification (GTDB taxonomy): domain Bacteria; phylum Cyanobacteriota; class Sericytochromatia; order UBA7694; family UBA7694. The sequence continues at coordinate 45,516 of JADMKE010000006.1, read as the reverse complement.
AAGTCACCAAAGAGGGGAACGCTTCCCCCTCTAATGCAGGCAGCAGACCAGTCAGATAACCCGGCGCCCCCTGTCCTTTGGCCATGATAAATTCAGAGCGGTGAGGCAAAACCGCTTTGCTGCCGCTGCGCAAATGATGCCGAATCAAGAGCGGGTTTTCGTTCAAGACTGGATTTTCGTGCTGTTTGGTCATGGCTGCCGGATAGACCACCCAATCCGACTGGGCCCAGCTGATCAGTGTCGGGGCCCCCCGAGAATTGGATTTGGGGATTTCAGCCACCTGTTTGGCAGGACCTTGCAGGGGTTGAGTCATCAACTTCCAAGTGAGGGTCCCTTTGGTTTTGCCTGGGCTAAAAAACAAGAGCTGCTGGCCGCTGTGCTGCAATTCAAGGACCGTATCAAAGCGACCCAAGAGACGGGCTTTGCCTTTGAGCGGCACATGCCAAAGTTGCATGGTCTGGCCAGGGATAAAATCAGCAAAATCCGGGGACTCCTTGCCATGTCCGGTCCAAAGCACGTAGGCATAAGAGCCATCCGGCAGGGGCAAAAAATCATACAGGCCAGGCTTGTTCAAAAAGAGCTGAGGACCTTTGCTACCCACACGATACACCTGCACACCTTGAGGCAGAATCACTTTGGCGTAATAACTGCCGTCTGAGCGTTGAAAAGGCATAACATTCAAAAACCCGTTAAACCAACGCGACTGAGCAATGCGCTGAGCTTTGCGGCTGCGGCGATCCAGAGCGTACCAATCCCAGTTATCATCCGGCCCGTGCATTTGGTATAAAATCTGCCCCCGATTGCTCATCACGATTTTCGAGACCCCATGCGGGGGCGTAAAATACGTCTGCCAATCCTGGCCTGAAGCAGATTCTGTGGGAGAGACAAAGCGCTCTGGCTCTCCCACAGAATAAACCAGCAATTCGGCAGCTTTTGCTGAAAAAGAGCCCGCTCCCAGCAACAGAAGCATGATCCATAAGAAATGTTTGCCCATTGCTATGCGCTCTCCAAACAAATTTTAAATAAAATTCAGCAACGAGAGATTGGCCAAGCGCTGGGTCACGTTATACGCCGCTTGTAGGGCGGTTTCGTTCAGGGTCAGGCGCGAAATCGCTTCGGTCAGATCGGTTTCGCGCTGCTCAGCCAATTGGCTGCCAAGCACCTCTTTGGTTTGGGCCACGCGGTTTTCGACCAATTCGGCCCGTTGGCCGCGCACGCCCAATTCGACCCGGCGGCCAGTCAGGGCCGTGAAGGCATCATCGACCTCGCGCAGGTTTTGAATCGAAATGGTCAGCGCCGCATCGCGCCCGGTTTTGCCGTTGATCACCTGATCGCGCAGGCGAATCACCGCGTCAAAGGCATCGATTTTTTGGCGAATCACGGTGCCGGTTTGCAGGCCAATGGCGTTAAAGATCGCGTTGGCCACAGGGTTATTGGTATCGACGCGAATATCTTGGCCGCTGGCGGAGAGCAGCACGCGTGTGCCACCTGTGGTGGGATCGGTGATGCGCTCACCCCGCACGCCCGTGGTCGCGGCCTGGGCATTGATCGCGTTGACCAGAGCATCAGCCACGTCGATCATATTCTGGGGCGGATTGCCTGGGTTGGCCGCCACAGGGGCAATCGGACCAATGTCCACGCCATTGATCAGCAAATCTCCGGCATTGATTGGGTTGAGATAACTCACCCCAGCGGGGGTGGCGGGAATCTGAATTTTGGGGCCATCGCCATTGGTTTGCAACAAAAACGGCGAGCCCGTCAGGGAGTTGAGGCGGATGCCAGAAGGCCCCGAAGCCAGAGCAGAGACGCCGGTGGTGCCACTTTGGGCATTGATAGCGGCAATCACAGTGGCGGCATCAGCGGCAGGCACCCCAGTAAGGGGGCCCGGTACAAGGATATTGGTGCCGTTGAGCATCAGCTCTCCGGCGGCCAAGCTGTCGCCAGCAAGAAAGGTCACAGGTGCGCCAGAGACGGCACTGCCGAGCCCAGCGGCGGGAATATCCCGGCCACTGAGCAGGCGGGTCTGCTCGCGTTGGCCCGAAAAGGCCTCGTCGCCGCTCATATTCAGCGGCAGCAATTCCTGGCGACCAATCTGGGCCAGGTTTTCGCCGCTGTCGCCCTGGTAGACCACATCGGTAATGCGCTGGTCACCATTGCTAAAATACAGGCGGCCCGTGGCATCGGTACTGGCGCGGATCCCCGTGTCGGTGGAGCGGTTGTTGATCGCCGTGACGATTTGGCGCGCGCGCTGGGGCGCCGTTAAAGTGGCATCAAAGGTCAGCGGGGTACTGAAAATATCCACACCATTTAAGACCAAGCTGCCTTTGCTCAAGGTCAAGGCACCAGCAGCAGCCACCGCGCCATTGACAGCCGTAGCACTGCGGGTCTGTTCGTAGACCTGATTGGGCAGGTTGATCTGGGCAGGGGCCCCGGCAATTTCAAAGGGCTGCTGGGATTGCAGCGTGACAAAGCCATTGCCATCGGTCTTGGCGTAGAGAGCTGTCTGATTGGAGATTGTGTTGATTGCAGTGGCAATCACCTGGGCATTTTGTTCTGCCGTATTGGCAGCATTAAAGGTCATGGCGGTATTTAAAGTCACGCCATTGATCGTCAGGGTGCCCGCAGGCACGTTGGGCAAAGCGCCGGCAGCCAGCCGCTGGGAAGTAAAACGGGTATCGCTGAGGGCCAGGTTTTCGTTGCGAAAGACATTCAGGCCCCCCACACCGGGAATGCCCTGGCCCGAGACCTGAATCGGCTTGTTGGAGGGAGTGCCATTTTTGTCGAGATTGACCAAGACAATTCCTGTCAAAGGGGCTGCGCCCGGTGCGGCAAAAGTGCCGTTGGGAAAATTGACAGCACGGGCGGTCACACCGGTTTCGACCGTTTTGGCATTGATACGCTCGACCAGGGCCTGGGCATTGTCTGCGGCGCTGCGGGTCGGTTCAATCACCGAAAAAGAGCCGATATCCACACCGTTGATCAGCAGATCACCCCCATTGAGCGAAAACGAACCGGCCGGTACCGTGGTCATCGAACGGGTTTCCAAGCGGGTGCTAAAATTGCCACGGTTGAGGTTGAGCTCGGTCAAAGCGGTGCCTTCAAGCACCAGGTTTTTTTCGGGTTTAAACGGGGCTTTGGCCGATTGATAACCGCCAAAGATAAAATTGCCCTCGTGGGTGGCATTGCCAATATCTGAGAGCCTTTCGAGCAGGCCTTCGAGTTCCGCAGAGATACCGTCCAACTGTTGTTGGTTCAGGGTTTCATCAGCCGAGCGAATCGCCAATTCACGCACCCGCTGCAGCACCTCACCTGCAAACGACAATTCGTTGTCGGCCTGCAGGTTAAAATCGTGGGCTGTATTGGCATTGCTGCCAATCCGCTCTTGAAAGGCAATGGCCTTGCGCAAATCCAGAGAAATGCCTGTGGCCGTGGGGTCTTCGGAGGGTTTGTCAAAGCGAAAGCCGCTGCTGATCTGTTTTTGGCCGACAAAGAGGTCATTCTGGCGGGCCTGAATCTGGCTCAGGGAGTTGCGCTGCAACATTTGTTGGGTAATTCTGATCATCGTTAGGCTCCGAGTCCGTTCACAATCTGATTCAGCATTTCATCCATGGTGGTCATCACCCGCGCTGCCGCTGAAAAAGAGCGCTGAAACTGCAGCATATTGGCCAGCTCTTCGTCCAAGTTCACACCCGAGACCGACTGGCGTTGATTGTCTACGCTGGCTTTGACCAAGTCCAGGGTCTCGCTGCGCTCACGGGCCTGGCCAATCGTATTGCCCATGGTGGTCACAAGTGTGCGGTAATAGTCTTCGAGGCTCTCGCCGCCAATGGTGGCCTGAAAGCGCAATTGGTAAATCGCGCGGGCCTGGCTACCATCCCCCGGCGGGAAAGAGGCATCTGCCGCCAAGGCCAGCAGTGCAGGATCCGCTTGAATTGTGCCACTGACCGCCAGATTGGACGGGTTGGTGCCGGTAAAAAAGGGCCGATTGCTCTGGCCATTCAGGTCAAAGGCCTGGGAGTGAATGGTGTTTACGCGCCGAATCAGGCTTGCCGCCAATTGATGGACGCGGTTGAGGGTGTCCGGCAGAATCCGGGTTTTGGTGTCGAGCAGGCTCTCAATTTTGCCACCGGGTTGGTTCATATAAATGCTGTCGCCGACCTGCAGAGAGGTCGAGTTGGTCAGGGTATAATCGCCCCCAGCGAGGCCTGTCAAGGTCAGGCCCGTGCCTGTGACTTCGAGATTGATCAAATTGCTGCCATTGCCGGTGCCGGTTAAGATCAGCCGACCCGAAGGGTCGAGGGCGGCTGTCACACCGGTTTGGCCTGTGCGCAGGTTGATCTGATTGACGAGCAAACCCGCATTGGCCGCTGCGGCTATATTCAAAGGCGGGTCACTGCCCAAAATATCCACGCCGTTGATCACCAGATCCCCGCTGTTGAGGGTGGCGGGAAAGCCAACCGGGTTTTGGCCGCGCAGCAAATCTGGTTCACGTCGCAATTCAATCGCGTGCCAGACATTTTGGCTGACCAGTGCTTTGCCATCACTTTGGACCTGCACCGTGCCATTTTCAAAGGTCTGAATCTGGATTTTTAAGAGGCTGCCGATCTCATCCAAGAGGCGATCGCGCTGATCCATCAAATCGCCAGGGGTCTCCCCCAGATTCACACGCAGCGAAATCTGCTCGTTGAGTTGGGCCAATTGCATCGAAATCTGATTGGCTCGGTCCACCGATTGGGTCAAATCGCGATCCGCATCTTCTTGCAGGCGGTACACATCTTCAAAAAAGCTGCGCAGGCCGTAGCTCAGATCGTTGCCTGCCGCCACCACAGTCTGACGCAAAGCGCGGTCATCGGGGCGCAAACTGGCCTCTTGAAAACTGTTAAAGAATTTTTCAATTGTCAGACCCAGACCGCTTTCGCCGAGTTCACCGAGCGAGGTTTCCATCCGTTCGGAGTAGTTCAAACGGGTCTGGTAATAGCTCTGCTCCTGGGTTTTGAGCCGGTATTCTTTGTCCAAAAACTCATCGCGCAGGCGTTGCAGCCGATCGGCCTGTACGCCTTGGCCCACACTGCCTGGATAAATGGCGCCCAAACCATAAATATCTGGGGCGGCCTGCAGATGCAAACGCTGACGGCTGTAGCCCTCGACCCCGGCATTGGCGATATTGTGGCCGGTTAAATCCAAATTCTGCTGCTGGGTAAAGAGCGCGCTGCGGGCAATATTAAAACCGAGAAAAGCAGGTCTGACCATAATTAAGCGTTGTACTCACAAAAACTGGCATGGGATTCGGCACGGGTCTCGACTTGGCCATAGAGAGAATAGACCGCAGGCGCGTTGGCACAGGCCAAACTGCGGTAGAGTTCGGTGGTGTGTTGGATATACATCAGGCCCTGTTCCAGCAACACTTGATTTTTGGCACGCAAAGAGCGCAGAGCAGCCACATGGGCGTTGATTTTTTCTTGTAAGACCTTAAACTGGGTGCGCAGACGCAAATCCGAGAGCTGCGCAATAAAGACAGAGAGCTGACCATTCCAAGGCGTCAAGCGTGTCTGGCGCTCTTTTTCCCGCGCCTGCATCAGGGCCAAGCATTGCTCCTGCTGCTGAATCACCTGCTCCAATTCGGGCTGAGAGTTGTGAATCAGGTGGTCTTGCATCTGCTCCTGCAATTGCAGCAAACATTGGTAATACTGTTCTTCGCGGATCAGATCTGCCAAGAAAATCTGTTCTGGTGCCAAAGTCGGTGCAGCCATCACGTTCTCTCCTCTTTAATATAAAACCACTGAAAAGCCACAAGCCCGGCAGGGCGTTTTTCTCCCTGCCGAACCTGCGGAAAGCGGTAACACTGCTCCCATTGAGCTAGCCCTGGTCCAGTTCTGCCAGCCGAAACATGGCTTCGGCCAGGTCTGTCAGCGGCACTTGGTAAGATCCGTCTTGCAGCCGCTGTTCCAAAGCCTGCACTTTGTCTTCCCTGACTTCAGGCAATTCCTGCACCTGTTTGACCAAGCGCTGGATTTCCAGGCCCTGGGTGGATAAACTCGCCTGATCTGCCCCCCGCGCCGGAGAAACCCCGTAGGCGGCAAAAAGATCAAAGGCAGGCCCTACCCGTTGGACCGGCTGAGAACCGCTGACGCGTGCCAGCTCAAAGGCATTGTTATCATCAATTTTCACGGTGGTTTACCCGTTTCATCTGCCGTCCCACGTGGGTTGGCAGAGGTATTCTCTTGGTTTATCGGCCAGGCAGAAACCGAACTTAAACCCGCTTAAAAATATTTTGCCTGTCTGCGTAATTTCTCATCAGGCCAACAGTCCTGTTAGACTTTTACAAAATTGAGCCAAAAGAGCCAAACAAATGCCCCTAAATAATGAGTCTCAGACAGACATCAAAACAAGAGTCAAAATACGTCTCTGGTTGAGAGAAATTATTCACCTGCGCAACGAAGTTGATGAAGAAGGAACCATCAACGATATCCGCAAAAACATCGAATTCAAAGGGGCCAATTTTTGGACCTTGGTCTGTGCTATTTTGATCGCCTCGATAGGTCTCAATACCAATTCCACAGCGGTCATTATCGGGGCCATGTTAATCTCTCCCTTAATGGGACCCATTATGGGTGCAGGCTTGGCCTTGGGGACCAATGATATAGATTTACTCAAACGCTCGCTGCGCAATTTGGGCATTGCTGTTCTGGCCAGTATTCTCACTTCAGCATTGTATTTTTTGCTGACCCCTCTTGATTTGGTTCAATCGGAACTCCTGGCGCGCACAAAACCGACTGTTTTTGACGTGTTAATCGCTTTTTTTGGAGGGCTCACCGGCATTGTTGCCAGTTCGCGCCAAGAGAAAAGCAATGCAATTCCCGGTGTGGCCATTGCCACCGCTTTAATGCCCCCTTTGTGCACCGCAGGTTTTGGCTTGGCCACATGGAATTTGACTTTTTTTTGGGGCGCCTTTTACCTTTTTCTGATCAACTCTGTCTTCATCTGTCTTTCGACTTTTTTGGTTGTGCGTTACCTGCATTTCAAGCGGGTCAGCTTTCTCGATCAGAAACGAGAACAGCGCGTCAAAATCTGGATCAGCACCTTTGCTTTATTGACGATCTTACCCAGTATCTACGCAGCCTGGGAAGTGGTGCAGGAAACCCTTTTCCAACGTGAAGCCAACAAATTCATTCAAGAGCAAATTCAATTTTCAGACAGTGAAATTATCAATACCAAATTGGGTTATCAACGTCAGGGCTCAACAATTGAAATCACCTTGATCGGCGAACCCCTTCCCAAGAAAGAAATCCTCAATCTAAAACAAAAACTCAGAAATAACCCCCGCTTAAGTGATACTGAATTGCGGCTACACCAACCCCGAACCGGCTCTCTGGAAATCGAGAAACAATTTACAAAACTGAATCAAGATTTGCGGGTGGGCATTGTTGAAGATCTTTACACAAAAAATGAAGCCCAATTGAAAGAAAAAGATGTGCAGATTCAAAAACAGCAAGACACGATCAAAGAGCTTGAACAATCCCTCTTAAAATACCAAGCCGACAGACAGAATTTGGCGCAGCTGGCCGCAGAGATAAAAACCCAGTACCCCACGTTAAACAAAATCGCATTCAGCCAACTCAATCGCACAGATTTGGCAACACTCAAAACACAGACGGTACCTACTTTTTTTTGTTCTTGGCAAAACAAACCCACTGCAGATCAAGAAAAAAGACTAAAGGCTTGGCTCTTAATTCGCTTAAAGCTAAAAGAATTAAAGATGGTCAATTTCCCCTTTTAATCTCAGGGCATGGATTTTTGCTTTTGCAGTATAAGCACCGTATAATGAACCCCGAAAACAGCCCACGCAAAGTGAAAGCAAAGAGGTAGCCCCATGAAACGCGGTATTCGTTCTCTGATGGCCTTGACCCTGATCGCCGGAGCCGTAACAGGTGCGGGTGCTTTTTTAAGCGCCCCCCCTGCCCGAGCCGCTGATCTGGAAGAGTACCAGCGCAAGTTTATTTCTTTTTATCAGAACCGCCCTGTCCCTTACGATAAATATATTATTCAGGGTTTTCAACGCGAACTTCCCCGTTTTGACTACCAATTGCTGGGCACCGGTGGCGCCAACAATCTGCTCGATTTTCTGCGTTTGGTTAAAATCTACCAACAGGAAAACGCCGGAAGCCTGGCATCCAACCAAGCCAGTGACAATATTAAAATCGGCGACAAAGTGATCACCTGGAGCGACACCAAACGCATCATGGAATCGGCTTATGTCTTTTCCACAGACTGGGTCTGGGGCGATCTGGAGCTGGGCAATTTGCGCCGCAAAAGCAAAAACAGCAGCACCTGGCTGATCGATTTACAGGCCGATCTTAAATTGGAGCTGGATATTTTTAAGCTGAGTGGCTCTGAGCCCACGCTCTACAGAAACATGAATACCAGCTGGCAGATCAGCAAAACCTATGAGATCAGCAATATGGAAGATATTCTTGATGCCCTCAGCGACGCCACAGGCGGTGTCGCTGACCCCGAAAACATTGTCATTCAGGGCATGATCGTGGAAGTGCTCAAACAATTGCCCTTTTATGCTGAGCTGCTCGATGAAAATGCCGAAGACGTCTTGCGTGCCGAAGCAGAGACCAAATTGGCCAAAGATGGATCTACTGGTTTGGCTACGGATATCAAACGCCTGAACGATTTTATCCTCAAAAACCAAATCGAAACGGCAGACATGGCCAGCGATAAGGTTCATGTCAAACTGCCAGGCAGCGAAACCGTCGAGACTTTGGGCATTGGCATGGATCACGGCTTTAAAGTGATCGAATACCGCTTGCAAAATGGTCAAGAAGTCCCTGTCGAAGTGGGTTTTGCCAAGGTGCGCGAGTTGGACAGTTCCAAATTCCGCTTGCAGCCGATTATTGTGGGCCGCGATTATGAAGCGGGAGATCAGATGATTGAACATCCCAAATCAGGCTGGGGCATTGGTTTTAGCTTGGGCACAGTGCCCCTGGGCTTTGAGGGCCAAACAGACAAAAACGATTTTGTGCCCCAAGGCTCGCTGGATATTGAATTCAGCCTGGCCGAAGCCACGGGTGTCTCTGAACTGTATTTCACCTTTTTGGGCGGCTTGGCCATGCCCCAACAGGCCAATCTGAGCCAAGCCAGCGTACCCAGTGGGCTGAGTGTGGATGCCGGCGCCTCGGTCTTGCCCATCGATCTGGAAATCGGCCTGATGAAACGCTGGTACATGCGTCAGCTGATTTTAAGTTTGGGCCTGCGCGGCGGCCTCTTGGCCAGCAGCTTGATGGGCAGCGGGCTGGAAAACACACCCTCAGCCATGGCCTTGGGTGGGGGCGCCTTTGCAGGTGTTCACTACCAGGCCAGTGCTGATATGATTCTCGGATTAAACCTTGGCTGGCGCTATTTTACGGGCTCTGAGTATATGGTAGACACCCCAGGGCAAGGTTCTGCCCGCAGCCGGGTGGCTTATCCTGGCCTCAACAGCAACGGGCCCCTTATCCAGGCTTTCTTGAATTACAGCTTTTAAGCTTTAAGCGCATAAACACCCTTCGGTACAGAAATCAGCGTTTGGCGTTGATATCTGTCTGAAGGGTGTTTAACATTTGCTCCAGAGTGACCCTATCTACGGGCTGGGTGATCAGCCGATTGTAATTCAGTTCACCCAGTACTTTGCCAGATGGGTCATAGGCTTTGCCCTGCAGAACAATTCGGGTATTTTCAGCCAGTCCAATCAATTCGAGTGCATAAGAGAGATCTTCTTTGAGACTTTCTGGCTTGACTCTGAGTTGCAAAACAGTCTCTCCCACCTGCAGCGTACCTTCTGCCAACTGAAAATCGACCAAAGCTTTGAGGCCAAAGACCTTTTTCACGGCCTCCGGTGAAAATTGGAAGGTCAGGCGGCGATCACCAGAGCCAAAGTCGAGTTGGGTGCGGCCTTTTTCGACCAACATCCGTGGCGTTGCGGTTGAGGATTGCACTGTGACGGTCTGGTAATCCATCTTAACGGCATTTAAAGGTGTGCAGGCCAAGAGAGAAAAAGACAGGCCAAGAGAGAAAAGATATTTGTTCATGCTCTTCATTTTAAACCTTTTACTCACCTCTCAGGAAATTCTCAGCAAAAACACCTGGAATTCAAATTGCGAAGTTAAGTAATCTTGTGATAAATTTATGACATGGTTAAGCAAGTTTTAACACAGCTTAACTATATGATAATCAAGAAACACCTTTTCGAGGCCAAATGAACCGCGTTCTCCACCTGATTGAACAATTCGGCAAACCCCAACCCCGCCACAGCCGCACGGGTCCTTTAACATTGCCGTCAGGTCAGCCCTGCATGTTGAGCTTTGACTTTGTCGAAGAGCAGGCCGATGCCGAGAACGCAGAATGGGTGTCTGAAAACTTTTCGGGCAGCTTGGGCCGCACCGGTGAATGTATTTCCTCCCGCAGCCTGACAGATCCCCACTGTCTCGACGAAGTCGAAACCCACAAAGAAACCCGTTTGGCGACTTTACGCACAGCCATCAGCCACGGTAGCACCTCCGACGAAATCGACCCAGCAAAGTGCCGCAAACCCCGCAAAGCCCGCCCCAGCAGCAAAGTTCAGGCCACAGCCCTGCTTGAAGCCAGCGAGTTGATTTCCATTCCTGGTAAATACCGCTCCCGCGAGCACCTGGCTCCGGCCATGACGGGCGCAGCAGGCAAACAGATCAATCTGGATATCTTGCGCAAACTCAGCGAACGCCGCGGTTCTGATGACTTATTGGATACAGTCCGCAAAGCCTGTGACAAAGTCCATGCTGACTCTCTTTACGGCCCCCTGCATAAAAACAGCCACGAGCCCTTGCGCCACACCATTCGCATCAAGATTGGTTAACTTGTGTTTTAAACGCAAGTTTATCTAAATTTAATCTATATAATTCTTATCCTGTTCCAGAGGTTTTCCATGTACCGACAACGTGTGATTGGTTTATTGAGCGTCAGTCTGCTCTTTTTAGCAGCCTGTGGTCGCTCCTCTGCATCGTTAGAGACCTTGCCACTCACCGAAGAACAGGCCAGTTATGTTCGCCAATATGCCAAGCCCCCGGCACCCAGTGCCAAAGCCGCCCAAGACATGCAAAGCATTCTCAGCTCCATTCAATCAATCAAGGGGCGCATTGATGCTTTGCAAAAGGGAACAAGCCCCAGTGGGTCTGCTTCTGTCGCCAGTTCAGACGAAGGGGCCTTGCCCGGTGACATCACAGCGTCTGCCCCCAACAAAACAGTCGCAAAGACCGCAACAACCAAGGCTTCAGCCGAAGAGAGCGTCGCGCCCTCTAGCAAAACCAATATTTTGCAAGAAATTTCGAGCCGGATTCTCAATGCCAACGCCCTCGAAGCAGTGGCCCACCAAAGTGAGCGCGGTTTGGAAAGCGGTAAAAAAACCGAAAACCACCTGCATTTTTACAAAATGGGCAGCCAAGTCAAAATCGAAGTCATGGCCAGCTCTCCCCGCAATGCAGGTACCAAATTGCTCTACAGCGTGGGCTCCAAACGGGTCAAAGTCAGACCCGGTGGCGCATTGAGTTTTATTACCACCGAACTGGATCAAAAAGATGATCAGATCGCGTCGGTCAATAATTACGCTCTTTACCAAACCGATTTTATTGGCATGGCCAAACGCTTGGCTGAGCCGATTTATTCTGCCCAATTGATTGGCAAAACCACGGTCGACGGACAGGAAACTTACGTCGCCAAAATTACGTCCAGCGCTCCCAACACGCTGGACAGCCGTATCCAGTACGAACACATGGCCTACGACCCCAAAACCTATGCCATTCGCTACTGGGAAGCCTTTGAAGGTACTGGCACAGAACCTTATCTGCGCTATCTATTAAAAAGCTTTGAGATTAAGCAGGATATTCCCGCGAATATCTTTAAGTTGTAAACTGTGATTGGTGTACTGAAATTAACTGAGGTAATTATGAAAAAACGCAGTATCGTCGGATTGGGTCTTTTATCAAGTTTATTCCTGGCTTCTTGCAGTGGCATTCAGTCCCTGCCTCAAGGTCTCTTGCCCGGAAATAATCCTGCCACCGTGGGTTCTTTTGCAGCCGGTCAGCCCAAACAGGTCGTTGAAGTACGCTGGCAAAACCGCAACCAAATTATTAATATGGGCACAGCCGGTGTCGACCTCTTTGGTTTACAACCTGCCCAAAAAACAGCCAAAGCCCGTGTCACCCAAGCAGAAATCCAAGCCATGCAAGCCCAAGGCATACAAGTCTCTCAAAGCCGCGAGCCCAGCATGGACGTGCGCGGTGGCCTGCCCGGCGGCTACATGACCTATGCCCAAATGACCGAAAAACTCAAAGCGTTTGCTGCCCAGTACCCCAATCTGGTTACCCTGGAAGACGTCGGCGATACTTGGCTCAAAACCCAGGGCAAAGCCCCTCAGAACGATATTTGGTCTATTTCAGTCACCAACAAACAGAACCGCACCGCCAAACCGACCCTGATGTTGACCGCAGGTGTTCACGCCCGTGAATTGGCCCCCGTTGAGATCACCATGCGTTTGATCGAAGAATTGCTGAGCCAATATGGTAAAGATCCCCAGATCACCGAATTGGTCAATACCCGCGAGTTGGTTGTTTTGCCCATGGTCAACGTCGATGGACGTATTCAGGTGGAGCAGGGCAATAGCTGGCAACGCAAAAACCTCAATGGTTCGGGTGTCGATATCAACCGCAATTTTGATGCCTACTGGAATTATGAAGGAATGAACGTGCCCAGCAGCTGGAAAAATGGCTTGCTCAGCCCCGGCAGCGAAACCTACAGCGGTCCCCGCGCAGCTTCTGAGCCCGAAACCCAAGCCGTTCAGAATATGTATACCCGCAAAAAAATCACCGCATCTGTAGATATTCATGCCTACGGCGATATGTTCTTCTGGCCGATTGGTTCCAGCGAGAAACCCATCCCCGAAGTCAATATTTACAAAAATCTGTACAATGCCACCTTTGGCAAAATTGGCTATGAAGGCGGCACAAGCCTGACATTGCTCTATCCCACCACAGGTACAACCGATGATTATGGCTATGTCAAACACCGTGCCTTCTCGATGGGCATGGAAGTGGGCAGCAGTTTCCGGCCTGCTTATTCCGATGTGGAAAGAATGTGGGTCCAACACCGTCCCCTGTGGTTAAACATGTTGAACATGATTAACACCTTTCCTGCCAGAAGATAGGCAGAAAAGTTTGATCGTTGATGTAGAGAAAACCGTCCCGATAGCGTAGAAGACCCTGTCCCAATAGCGTAGAAACCAGAAAGCCCCCGCATGCGGGGGCTTTCTTTTTGGAACATGAAAAGCTGAGTTTCAGTGACCTTTGATATCTGAGTATAATTTGCTGGGCCCATGTTCTTGGCCAAACGCCTGGGCCTGTTGGCAAAAGTCCAAATACAATTCAGCCGCTAAATCCTCAGGGTTCGCGGCTTTGACTTCGCCAAACGCCAGCAAAGCCACGTCATAAAGCCCCTGTTCATACGCCTCTAACCCCTGGGCAAAGCGCTTGCTGGTCGCACGTTTCAGCCGATTGCCGGGTGTATCTCGGCGGTCGATCAATTCAAAAATCCGCACAGATTTATTTTTGCCTTTGACCCGCACCTGCCCCAAAGGCCGCAGGGGGTATTTCTCTGGTTCGGGCAAATGGGTCAAAACCTGTTCGCTGAGAATAATTGCAGCCCCATAAATTTTGGTTAGGCCCTCCATGCGTGAGGCCAAATTAACCGCATCGGAGATCACGGTTCCCTCCATGCGCTCATTTTCGCCAATTGTACCCAGCATCAACGAGCCTGTGTGTACGCCAAAGCCAATTTCAATCGGTTCAAAGCCCCTTGCAATTCTGCTGGGGTTATAAGCATAGACCACATCGAGCATTTCCAAGGCAGCTTCAATGGCATCAGCCGGGCTCTCGGGAAAAAGCGCCATAATTGCATCGCCAATGTATTTATCAATAAAACCCCGGTTTTGACGAATCACGGGACTGACACGGCTGAGGTAGGAGTTGAGAAAGTCAAAATTCTCTTTGGGACTCATGGTCTCAGACAGGGTTGTAAACGAACGGATATCCGTAAAAAAAATCGTCATTTGTTTTTGTACCTGGTCACCCAAACGCACCTGTACAATGCTCTCATGGCCCAAATAGCCCAAAAATTCACGGGGCACAAAGCGGCTGTAAGCCATATTGATCTTGGCCAATTCAATATGGGTCTTGATCCGCGCCCGCAGTTCATTTTTCGAAAAAGGTTTGGTGAGATAGTCGTTGGCCCCCATCTGAAAGCCTTCGACCAAATCCGAGACCTGATTCTTGGCCGTCAGCATCACCACGGGCAATTCTGTGGCCGGATAGCGCTGGCGAATCTGGCGACAGACCTCATAACCCGACATGCGGGGCATCATAATGTCCAATAAGACCAGATCAAAACGGGTATCAGAGTCCAAGGCCAACAAGGCTTCATTCCCATCGCGGGCCTGAAAAATCTGGTACTGTTCCAAAGACAATAAATTGGCCAAAACCTGACCATTAATGGGCTCATCATCGACGATCAAAATCCGAAAACCATCCCCACGGGCCCCTTCAGCCTGAACGCCATCGGACTCCGCAAAGAGCGGGGCCTCATCGTGATAAAACTGAAGCTGCGAGAGTTCCTCGTTGGCCATGGGTTGGTAAAGGGGTTCTGCCAAGTCGACAGAGGCTGGCAAATCAAAGGTAAACACAGAGCCTTCTCCAGGGTGAGATTCAACCCAGATCTTTCCTCCGTGCAATTCCACCAATTGACGGGTAATGGCCAACCCAATACCTGTGCCGCCAAATTCCCGCTCCACCACCCCCTCCCCCTGCTCAAACGACTCAAAGATACGCGTGATTTGGTCTTGGGGAATTCCCCGGCCCGTATCGCAGACGGAGACATGGACTTGCGCTCCCACTTGGCGGGCCGAAATTTCGATCAGCCCCAAATCGGTAAACTTGATGGCATTGCCCACCAAATTGTAGAGAATCTGCTGCAAGCGATTTTCGTCGGCCAAGACTGCCACCATCTCTGTCGGAATGGCATTGTGTAAGTTGAGGGGTTTGTTGTGGGTGAGGTGCATCAAAATGGTTAAAACCACATCGGCCAATGAGCGCAAACTGACTGGACGCAAATTGAGTTCCAGGGTGCGGTGCTTGAGTTTCGAGAAATCCAGAATATCATTGACCAAATTGGCCAAGCGGCGACCACTGGCCACCACCAATGAGAGATTGTACAGCTGAGAGGCACTCAATTCACCCGTAGCCCCATCGAGCATCGACTCCGCAATGCCAATAATGCCATTTAAAGGCGTGCGCAATTCGTGAGAAGTATTGGCCAAGAACTCGTCTTTAAGCCTGTCTAATTGACTCAGTGCCTCGTTTTCACGCTCCAAATGTTGAACCATGGTCTTCATCAGGTCGCGCATGCCCAACATACCAATCCCACAGCCTGCAGCATCGACAATCGGCAAATGCCGAATATTGTGGCTCTCCATCAATTTCAGCGCCTGATTGATATCTGCCTCACCGGGCAAAGTCAAAAGCGAAGCTGTCATCACGGTTTTGACTGGGGTGGCATGGATATCCAAACCTGGCCCCACCACTTTATTGAGCAGATCCCGCTCCGAAAAAATGCCCACCATCTCAGCAGGTGTACCAATGATCATTGCACCAATGCGGTGTTGATGCATCAAAGCCACCACTTCTGCCACACTTAAGTCAGCAGAGGCACACTCTAAGCCAGGATGCATAATCGATTGGACCGGAATACGTTTACTCAAATTCGGCCTGTTTTAAAAGAGGTTTTGTCATTGTAACAGATGCCCTCTTTGCCGTTTTTTAAATTTTGTCCCGAAGTGGGTATAAGACAAATAAGCCCTGATTCATTGCACTTCTAGATGGCAATGCCAGTGAAGCGAGTTTCTCCTGAGCGATCAGAGTAAGCATGTTAAAATGGGCTAGATATCTTACTCTATAACCAGGGCGGACAGCGTGAGTTTTATTGAGCGAAAAAAAGCGGGGATTCTCAAACTCTATTCAGGACTGATTGGCAGAAGAGCTGAAATAGCTGCTGTGAAATATGCCATCCGCCAGATGGAGAACCGTGTCAGCTCAGGGCTCAAAGTGAGAGATTACCCCAATCTTTTTTATTTTTACGGCCCTGTGGGCTCAGGCAAAAGCACCTTGTTGCGCACCATTTATGAAGATTGCGAACGGGGAGAACTGGGTTTTCAGCCTTTGGACATTTGGTTTGACTGTTCTAAAATTGCGCAATCTGAGGCCACGGCTGAAGAGAGTTTTGTGGTTGAATTGACCCGTGCCGTGGTCAATACAGAACCGCAGCTCAAGCCCCATTTTCAGCCCGTTTTTGATTTTTGGGACAATTTAATCAAAGAAGCCTCCCCGCTGGGGGTTCCAGGTAGCAATTTGCCCGCAACAGCAGCTCCCGCCCCCACTCCCTCAGGCCCCGTTCGGGTCAACCCAGTCAAAGCGGCATACGGCTCGATCTCCAGCATCGATATCAAAAAAAGCGCTGGTGGTAAACAAAATGTCAAAGACATTGCCCGCAGCGTCAACCGCAATATGCAAGCCATGGAAGCCGCTCAGAGAACGCCGATTGCCCCTCCGGCAGTGAATACCAAAGGGGAAATTGTCAAACGCTTTGCCCAAGCCGTGGACCAAATGGCAAGCCATTTTCGCGTGATTTTGTATTTGGATAATTTTGAAACCTTTGAACGCTCCGAAGAGTGGTTCCGGCACAGTTTTTTAAAGAGTTTTCAAAAAGAGCTGATCTTTGTGATTGCCGGAGAAACCGATTTACACACCACCTATCTGCAAGAATTTGGCAATGTGGCCTCCTGTGTTGCACTGCATCCCTTTTCTGTCTTTGAAACCGGGCATTTACTCGCCCACCAGACCCAGATCAGCGACCCCAAAGTCGTGGTCTCTGCCCACCGCCTCTCGGGCGGCAATCCGCTCTGTGTGGCCATGATTGCCTCTGCCCTGCAACATATTGCCAGCAAAGAACCCGCGCAAACAGCAGATCCGGGCCCCACCCGCCAAGCCCGTCTCTTCGCCCTGCAACAGGGTCTGCCTGCGGCCAATAGTCAGGTAGTACAGTCACCCACGCTCAAGTTTCTGGAATGGCCCGGAGACGATTATGGCGATAAAATCAACAAGTACATCGCTTATATCATGCTCGACGAAATCCCCAAAGCGGACCAACATCTGCTGGCAGTGCTGGCCCTGATGAATCGCTTTTATCCAGAGCTTTTCCAGCATCTCGCGGGCGTCATGAACGTTCAACGCACCTTGGAAACCCTCAGCCAACGCTATTCTTTTGTCAGCCCCGAAGGGGAGATGATGGAGTTTATGAAGCGCACTTTGCGCGGCTATTTTAAACAGGAAATGGAAGATCTCTTCGATGAGATCATGCGTGGTGCTTATACCTATATGGCTGAATTGGTCAAACAGCAGCCACAAAACCTCAATTTGCTGGTTGATGCCATGTATTATTATTTCCATCTCGACTTCCGGGTCGCTTACCGCCACTACGTCAATCTGGTGTCCCATTATATGAATAGCCAATTGGACTTCTGCGACCGCCTCGCAGCGGAAATGCTCTCCTGTTCGATCCCGCAGGAAGTCAAACACAAAATTCGCTCAATGTCCCGCTCTTTGGGCTGGTTCCGCAAAAAAGATCCGAACGGCTCACAGTTTATTATGGCCGAAGTGGCCAACCCCGAACCCATTGAACATGAAGAAATGCGCTTTATGAGCGATCTCTTCCTGCTCGGAGACCATTAACAGAGGTATGTATTGATGAAAGCCCTTTCACTCACATTTTTGGCGGCATTGGCCAGCCTGAATCTGATGATTTCCCCTGCATGGGCAGAGACCAGTGCTGAAGACTATTTTCAGCAAGGCCAAATTTTTGCAGGTCAAAAATCGTATGCAAAAGCCCAAGACGCCTATTTACAGGCCTTGGCCGTCGATCCCAAATTTGAAAAAGCCTATATTTCACTGGCCTTGATTTACAGTCTGAAAAAAGAATATCCCAAGGCCCTGGTTCAACTTGATGCCGTGCTTAAAATCAACCCCAAAGCAGCCATGCCCCACAAAGTCAAAGGCTTGATTTTTCGCGATCAGGGAAAATTCGCAGAGGCCATTGTCTCTTTGCAAACCTATTTAAAAGCAGTACCGCCAGAACAACTCAAAGAAAAAGATCGGGCAGATGTAGAGGCGCTGATTGCCAAAC
This sequence comes from Candidatus Sericytochromatia bacterium, assembly GCA_018780035.1. Classification (GTDB taxonomy): domain Bacteria; phylum Cyanobacteriota; class Sericytochromatia; order UBA7694; family UBA7694. The sequence goes on along the minus strand of JADMKE010000006.1, from coordinate 27,216 downwards.
TGGAAAAAGAAAAGAGTGCCATTCCCGCTGAAGGAGGCCAATAATGTCAGTCTATCGCTTTCGCTATTTGCGTACCATGTACGATAAAATCGTTGGCATCGCGGTCGAAAAGCCCTCTGGAGAACTGATTATGCAGGTGGGAAGACAGTTTATCGAGTTTAATCAGGGGGCACCCAAGCTCGAAATGCTGCATTTATATGTTGAAAAAATTGCAGAGAAACCAGCTTTTAAAGCCCTCCAAATTTATGATGTGAGCAAAATCTACACCACACGCACCTTTACCAGTTGCCAACAATTGATGGACGAAGGCCGCAACTTTCTGGTTTAAACAGAGAGAAAGGATGTGTCCAACTTACCAGGGAGTGACGCGGGTATTGAGGGTATCCCACAATTCGCTCATCGCTTTTTTCAAGCGGCGCGAAACCTGCATTTGCGAAATACCCAAATTTTTGGAAATTTCTGTTTGGGTCAAATCCTGATAAAAGGCAAACTCCAAAATCTGCCGAGATTGAAAGCGCACCTTGCCCATGGCATCCTGCAATAAAATCCGATCCTCCTGGGCCAATTGAAAGCTTTTATAGCGCTTGTCCTCCAATTGTTCTAAAACAGAGGTATGGCTTTCCTGAAAAGTGGTCAGCTCCTGATCCAGCGAAACAGGAAAATGGTTCTTTTCCATGTGACGCACTTCATCGAGCTTTTCGCCAGAAATACCCAGGTGGTCACTCAATTCTTCAGACGAAGGGTCGCGTCCGAGAACGTAGAGCAAACTGTTTTCAGCTTGGCGCACTTTGGGCAAAAGTTCTTGCAATTCGCGGGGGGGGCGCACCAAAGGCAATTGGTCACGCAAATAGTGTTTGATTTCACTGGAAATCAAATGGGAAGCATAGGTACGAAAATTGGCCTTGCGCTCAGGATCGTAACGTTCAATTGCGTTCAGCAATCCAATCGAACCGACCTGAACCAAATCATCATAGTGATTCTGCACACGCTGGCTGTAGTTGCGTGCGATTTTGTAGACCAGATCCATATTCTGTCTCAAAGTTGCATCACGAACTTCATCCAGTTCAAGCTCTATCACTGTTGGCACAGTTGCATCCTTTGCCATACCTATTCTAGACAGACAGTCCCAGGCTATCGCTATTGAATTGCGCTGATAACGCTGAACATGGGCAAATACATCCCAATAATAATACTGCCCACCATGCCTCCGATAAGCACCATCATAAGGGGCTCAAGCAAAGAAGTCAAGGCCTTAACGGCTTGCTCCACCTCTTCATCGTAGAAATCCGCAACTTTTGACAGCATTGTGTCTACATTCCCGGATTCTTCACCAATTGCGATCATTTGGGTGACCATCGGCGGAAAGAGTTTGGTCTGTTCCAGAGGTTTGGTCATGCCTTCCCCTTCACTCACCGCCTCACGCACCTTGGCGATCCCTGCTGCGATATGAATATTGCCAGCGGTATCTTGCACAATTTCCAAAGCACTCATCAAAGGGACGCCGCTGCGCAGCAAGGTACCCAAGGTACGGGTAAAACGAGCAATAGCCACCTTGCGAACAATGTCGCCGAAAATCGGCGCTTTGAGTGCCAGATGATCAAATTGAGAGCGGCCAAACGGTGTCTTGATATACACCACAAGTCCCCAAACGGCGCCACCAAATGAGGGAAAGATAATAAACCAATAACCACGAACCAGTCCACTCATATTCAGCAGCAATTGTGTAAAGGCTGGCAAAGGCACTCCCATGGAGTCAAACATCTCTTTAAAAATGGGAATAACAAAGCTCAAGAGGAAGATAAAAATACTGGTGGCAATAAAACAAACCACCGAAGGATAGGTCATGGCAGCTTTTAACTGGCCAATCAATTTGGCGTTGTTTTCCATAAAGACAGCCAGACGGTTCAAAACCTCATCCAAAACCCCGCCCATTTCTCCGGCGGAAACCATGCTGACATAGAGTTTATTAAAGGTTTTGGGGTGATCCGCCAAGACCTCAGAAAGGGAGCGGCCCTCTTCAACCCCGTCTCTGACTTCAGCCAAAATTCGTTTAAAAAGAGGGCTTGTGGCTTGTTCTGCCATGATGTTCAAGGCGCGCAACAGGGCTACGCCGGAATTGATCATGGTGGCAAACTGACGGGTAAAAACCACCATTTCTTTGAGTTTGACCTTCTGGAGTTTCATCAGAAAGCCATTGATCGAGCCCCCCACGCCAGCCGAACTTTTTTTGGCCTCGGTAATATCCAGAGGAAAAAGCCCTTGCTCACGCAATTTGGCTCTGGCCTGGGCCAGATTGGGAGCCTCAATCGTTTTAGACACCTGCTGTCCGCGGGCGTCTCTTACTGTACATGCGTAAACGGCCATATTTTCCTCCTATTTCGAATATGAAACTTAGCGACGCCCGCCAACGGGACCGCTCTCATTGATCAGGCGCTGGAAATCATCCGGGCGACTGGTTTTAGAAATGGCTTCTTCAAAAGTGATCTGACGACCCAGATAGAGATCGCGCATGGTCATTTCCAAGGTGGTCATGCCATATTTACCACCGGTTTGAATCGCAGAATAAATTTGAGGGGTTTTGCCTTCCCGAATCAAATTGGAAATGGCGGGAGTGACCAACATGATCTCCATCGCCATCACACGGCCTTTGCCACGGGACTCCATTCCCGTACTGTTGCGGGTGAGGAGCGTCTGCGACAAAACAGCCACCAGACTGCTCGCCAACTGAATGCGGATCTGGGTTTGTTGGTGTGGCGGGAAAACGTCTACCACACGGTCAACGGTTTGACTGGCAGAGCTGGTGTGAAGGGTTCCAAAGACCAAGTGACCGGTTTCCGCTGCTGTCAGCGCCAAGCGAATGGTCTCAAGGTCACGCATTTCCCCCACGAGAATCACATCGGGATCTTCGCGCAAGGCCGCTCTGAGGGCATTGTCAAACGAGCGGGTATCTTCGCCCAATTCACGGGAGTTGACGAGGCTTTTTTTGGAGACATGAACATATTCAATCGGATCTTCGATCGTCAGGATATGCTCTGCCCGTTCGGTATTGATCAGGTCGATCATCGAAGCCAAAGTCGTAGACTTACCGCTCCCAGTAGGACCGGTCACCAAGACAAGGCCTCTGGGTTTTTTAATCAATTCTTTGACCACAGGCGGCAAACCCAATTCATCAAAACGGGGAATCTTTGAGGCAATCGTTCGCAAAGCTGCCGCATAAGCGCCTTTGTCTTTGTAGACATTGACACGAAAACGGCCCAGTCCCACCACCCCATAAGAGCAGTCCAATTCCCAGGTCTGCTCAAGGGTTTTGCGCTGTTCATTGGTCAAGATGCTAAAAATCAGCTTTTGAGTATCATCTGCAGATAAGGGTTCAAAATCGGTGGGTGCCAATTTCCCATTGACACGAATCATCGGTGGGACGCCTGCAGAAATATGCAGATCACTTCCATCTTTATCAAAGACCATTTGCAGCAATTCTTCCATGAAGATCTGGGTCATGGCTTAATAGCGCTCCTCTTTATTCAAGCTGATTTTAAACTTTTTGTTTTAAGGTTGTAAAGCAATAAGGGCAGGTTTCCCATTCTGCCTCGACAGTGGCCAAGCAAGATGGACAACGATCTCCAGCAGAGGCACTGGATTGCCCCGCAGCGGGCAAGGCGCCACGCACTTTGGGCTGTGGCGGCCCCTTCTTTTTCTCTCCTGAAGCAGCCGCAATCGCAACCGCATCACTGGCAGGCGCATCAAGGGAGGAGGAGGCGGCTGTCCCTGTCGGGAAAGCAGAACCAGCAGCAGCCTGAGCAGCCGCTTGAGCTGCGGTTTGAGCAGCACCTGATTGTGCGGCCTGTTCTGCTTTGCGTTGAGCGCGGTAATCGGGCTTGCGCGGGGGCACAATCATCATGGGTTCACGGGGTTCGGGCACATCTGCAGGCGGGAAAAAGCCAATCGGAATTTCCCCGTCTTCAGCCCCTTCATCCGTCATGGTGACGCGCAAAACCTCATCCAAGTCTGTGTAACCGTCGCGAACCAACATCAGAGAATACTCTTTAAGTGGAACCATGCCTCCCCGTTTGGCGGCTTGACGAATCACGGACTTGACGGCATCTTTGTTGATGGCTTCACGCATTTCGTCGTTGACAGCCATGAGTTCATAAACACCCATGCGGCCTTTATAACCACTGCTACAGGCATCACAGCCCTCTTCGTTGTGTTTATAAATTTTGATACGCTCACCGCCAGGTGTCCAAAACGGATAGCCGACAAAATAGAGCAAGGCATCATCTGGTTCATATAAAACCTTGCATTCGGGGCACATACGGCGAACAAGACGTTGGGCCAAAACACAAATGGTCGAAGACGAAATCAAGAAACCATCAATCCCCATTTCTTGCAAACGGGTAATCGCACCAGGGGCATCATTGGTGTGTAAGCTGGTAAACACCAAGTGGCCGGTGAGTGCAGACTCAATTGCAATATGCGCCAGCTCTTTGTCACGGGTTTCCCCGATCAACATAATGTCGGGATCTTGTCGCAAGAAAGCCTTGAGGATACGCGCAAAGGTCAAGCCAATGTCAGGCTGGGCCTGGGATTGGGTAATCCCCGCCAAATCATACTCAATCGGGTCTTCTGCGGTCGAGATATTCACATCGGGGGTATTGCGCTCGGCCAGAATCGAATAAAGTGAAGTGGTTTTACCTGAGCCTGTAGGCCCTGTCACAAAGATAATCCCATAGGGACGCTGGACATACTCGCGAATCGCTTTGAGCAATTCGGGGTAGATCATCAGCTTTTCCAGACCCAATTGGGTATTGGAGTTATCCAAAATACGCATAACGATTTTTTCGCCATGTTTGGAAGGCAAAGTCGAAACGCGGAAGTCAATATTGCGCCCGCCAATACGGCGGCGAAGACGGCCATCTTGCGGTAGACGTTTTTCGGCAATATTCAAATTGGTAATAATTTTAAAACGCGAGGCCAATGCATTGGCAATCCGTTTGGGCAAGTGAGGCTCGGTATGCAAAACCCCATCAATGCGGTAACGCAAGCGCAGTTCATGTTCTTGGGGCTCAATGTGAATATCAGAGGCTTTCTTTTTAAGCGCATTGGCCAAGATCGCATTGGCCAGGCGGATAATCGGAGCCGCTTCACTGTCAGTTTCATCACCTTCGTCGAGGTCATCATCAGCCTCAACGACATCCATTTCACTGACGATATCGCCGGTATCATGCTCCTGATCAAGAGCGATCCCCACGGGCCCCTTTTTAGGATCAGCACCCGTCACGGTTTTCGCAGAATCCAATTGTTCATTCAAAAATGAATAAAAATCATCTTCGGTGATGACAACAGCCCTTACGGTTACGCTCTTGCCAATCTTTTTGCTGACCGAAAGACGGACATCATCAATCGCGGGCAAGTCCTGGGGGTTGACCATGGCAATCGTCAAATTATTATTGACAAAATTGACAGGGATAATCTGACGCTGACGCATCAGGTTCTCGGGAATCATATTGAGCAAATCAGCATTCAGCTTGATGGTTTTGACATTGACATAGCTGATCCCGAACTGCAATTCCAAAGCATCTTTGATATTGCTTTCGGTGACATAGTTCGACTCAATCAGGATCTGACCAAGCGATTTACTGGTGTTCTTTTGCTGAACCAGCGCTTCTTCCAATTGATCTTCGCTGATCATGCCAGCTTCAAGCAGAATCTCTCCCAGTCGCTTGCGTACTAGAGCCATACCCGATGAACTTCACCCTCTGAATTATTAGTTTTAAACGCCTATAGATCTATCATACCGTTTTTAAGACGGAATGCCAGTGATCTCAAACCTATAAACGAGAGGCCGTTTCTAAAAGTTTAGACAGATTAAACCCTTCGGCACTGTTGACAAAGACAATCATTAAATTGCCGTCTGACAATCCTGATATTAAAGTAATACCTTGATCTGTTTCAAGTAGAAGGCGTTTGAGAATTCCTCTTTGCATACGTTTGATCTGCACACCCAGATTGGCATACATAGAAGTTGCAACACTCGCCAATTCCGCTTCGATCAAAGGAGAAGAGGTCGTTATCATTTGACCGGCACTGCTGGCAACACCGACAGCAGTCACACCGGGCAATTCTTGCATGGTGGATATTTGGGTCTGATAATTTGACATATTTTACTGTCTCCCGCTCATAGCAATCACTGCAGCAATCAGTTTATTCATACTGAAATCAGGGGTGTTTTGGCTGAAAGCCACCAAGGTTCCCATTTCCAGAGATGAAAGCACGGTATATCCGATATCTGTTTCAATCACCACACGGCGAATGCCACCGCGTTTCATTTGTTTAACCTGAACATCAATATTCAGGTAAATCGAAGAGGTCAAAGCCCCTACAATTTCTTTATCAATCTCACTCGGCATGGTATTGGCAATCACCAAGCCATCGTTGCCCACAATCAAAGTGCCGACAACGCCAGGAACTTCGTTGACTTCTCTCAAAAGTTCATCAAAGGTTTGGCCCTGAGCGGCCAAAATCACCTGAGTGGTTGTCAGTCCCTTGGATCCGAGTTTTTCAGCTCTGCGGATGATGTCTTCAAGCGTACTTTGGTCTACGAGCATTTTGCCCATCGGGGCCAGGCCCTCTTTTTGGGGTTTGGCGCCAGCAGGTTTTTGGTTGACATCAATGGATGACTTGGAGTCGTCGAGACGATTGCCCTGGTTAAAAGAAGACAGGAAGTCGGAACCAATGCTGTCTGTGCTAAAGGTAGCGGGCTCAGCGGGGGCCAAATCATCAAAATTGAGATTATTCAGATCCAAGCCTTGCGAAGGCGGAGCGGAAGCAGGGGCAGGGCTGGGGCCACCGAAGAGGTCGTCCAGAGCATTGTCCAAGCCACCGGCATCAAACATACCGCCGCCGGCAGGAGCAGCAGCGGGGGCCGCAGCAGCAACAGGGGTGGGAGCAGGGGCGGGACCGGAATCACCAAAGAGGTCATCCAAAGCACTGTCTAAGCCACCGGCATCAAACATACCGCCGCCGGCAGGGGCAGCAGCAGGAGCCGCCGCAGCAGGAGCGGGAGCAGGGCCATCGCCAAAGAGGTCATCCAAGGCACTGTCTAAGCCACCGGCATCAAACATGCCACCGCCAGCAGGGGCTGCAGCAGGAGCCGCCGCCGCAGGAGCAGCGGCAATGGGAGCGGGAGCAGGGCCATCGCCAAAGAGATCATCCAAAGCACTGTCTAATCCGCCAGCGTCAAAGAGACCACCACCGGCAGGGGCGGCAGCAGGCGCTGGGGCAGCGGCAACAGGAGCGGGAGCAGGGGCGGGAGCAGGGGCGGGACTGGAATCACCAAAGAGATCATCCAAGGCACTGTCCAAGCCACCGGCATCAAACATGCCACCGCCAGCAGGGGCTGCCGCAGGGGCAGCGGCAACAGGAGCGGGGGCGGGACTGGAATCACCAAAGAGGTCATCCAAGGCACTGTCCAAGCCACCGGAATCGAACATACCACCGCCAGAAGGGGCTGCCGCAGGGGCCGCCGCAGGGGCTGGAGCAGGTTTATCCGTCTCTTCTAAAAGAGAATCCAAAGCACTGTCTAACGCTGAGGAATCAAAAACAGAAGAAGAGGGAGCTGCAACAGGGGGCGGAGCAGCCATAGGGGGTGGGCTCGGAGGAGCCGCAATTGGCGAAGAAGCCATAGAGGGAGGGCTCGAAGGAGGCATCACAGGAGGAGCTGAGGAACGCGGAGGAGTAGACGCCACAGATGGCGGAGCCAGCGGTTTTCTAGTGGAAATCGGCGAAGCAGGCTTCTTCAAAGGAGAAGGTGCTGCCGACGAGCGTGTCGAGCCTGACGTTTTCTGCTGTCCAGAGGATTTGCCTTTCATCATCACCAAGGCAATCACAATCGAAACAACTGCGCCAATACCAACGGCGGCAAACAGTCCAACGGGGGGACCGCCGGCTGGGGCTGCGGGTGTTGCTGGGGCCTGAGTTGCGGTATTGGTTTGAGCCTGGGCGGCCCCCTGATTGATCAGGGGTATGGCAAGCAGGCTGGCAGCCATCATCGACTGGCGGTGGTTTTTCATTTGAGGTGTATCCCCTCTGCGCATTGCAATGCTCCTTTTCCAAAGTTCTGTCTGAATGTGTGTCGCAATGTTAAAAAACAGGCTAATTACAGTTTGAGCTGCTTGGAGTCCAATTAAACCAGTTTCAATTCCTGAAATTATAGCACACCTTTTTTCCGGGCCCTACAGGGGAATCAGATTCCTTCCAGGCAGAGATTAAATCACCAATTTGCGCAGACGGGCACTGAAACTATCCACTCCCATAACCAAAACGATCAAAATAACCACAATTGCTGAGGCCTCTTGGTATTGAAAGGTGCGAAAGGAAGTATTGAGCAAATAGCCAATCCCACCGGCGCCAATCAAACCCAAAATAGCAGCTGCACGAATATTGGTTTCAAAGCGATAAAGGCTGAAAGAAATCAAATCGGGCAACATCTGGGGCACCACTGCAAATGAGAGAATTTGGGGATAGGCAGCGCCCGTGGCCCGAATCGCCTCGACCACGCCTTTATCAATATTTTCAATCGACTCAGACAGCAACTTGGTCAAAACCGTGGTGGTGTGAAAGGCCAAAGCCAAGGTGCCAGCAAAAGGCCCCAAACCCACAGCCGAGACAAAGATCAGGCCCAGAGCAAGGTCGGGAATGGTGCGCAAAAGATTGATCGCAAACCTGACGGTTTTGTACACCAGCGGGTGAGGCGTGGTGTTGATCGCGGCCAAAAAAGCCAGCGGGAAGGCAAAAACAATTGCCAAAACCGTTCCCACCAAGGCCATTTGAATGGTTTGAATTGTGGCTCCCACAATCGTTTGTGGAAAGGTATTGTTCCACCAACGCTGCTTGAACTTTGCTTTTTCAGCATCCAGTGGCATGGGCAAAAGCAATTCGGGAACACTCATCCCTGCAGGCAGAGAATACGATTTGGCATTGACAATCTTGGCCCCATCCGGTGGTAGCATACGGCCAATGGTTTCCACAATTTTGGGTGCTCCCTGAAACAATTCAGTAAAGCGAAATTTGGCCCCATCAAAGGCCCAGAGCACCAACAAAAATCCCAATAGCAACAGAACAAAACGCTTGATCCCTCTTTTGGGGGGAACAGGTGCATGTTGGCGCATGGTGTCGCGCAACTCAGAGGTATTTTTCCAATCGCGGGTTTCAGTATGTAATTCACTCATTTTGAGGCCTGCCGGATAAATCTTTCATAAATATTGGCCACCACTTGCTCGCTGAGGTTTTCAGGTGAGTCATCAAAAGCCACTTCTCCCTGGGCCAAGCCAATCACACGATCAGAATAGCGCCGGGTCATTTCCAAGGTGTGCAGACTGACCACCGTGGTGATGCCATCCTCTTGGCTAACCCGCTTGAGAATGTCCAAGACGGTTTCCGCCAATTTGGGGTCCAAACTGGCAACCGGCTCATCAGCCAGAATCAGGCGGGGCTTTTGCATCAGCGTACGGGCAATTGCCACCCGCTGTTGCTCCCCACCACTGAGGGCATCGGCCCGTTTGTAGGCATGAGAGAGCAATCCCACCCGCTCCAGATTGATCAGGGCCGTCTCTTTTTCTTCGGGGTTAAAGATCCGCAGGGTGCTGCGCAAGGGGTCTATATAGCCCAGATAACCCGACAAGACATTTTCAATCACGGTCAGACGTTTGACAATATTAAACTGTTGAAAAATCATGCCTGTTTTGCGGCGCCAGGCCCGCAACTCTTTGCCACGCAAACTGACAATATTGACACGTTCATCACTGCTATCAGCCAAAAACACGGAGCGTGGCACGAGCAATTCGCCCTCTGAGGGTTCGACCAAGCGGTTGATGCAGCGCAAGAGCGTCGATTTACCTGCGCCGCTGAGGCCGATCAGACCAATGAATTGTCCGGCCTCAACCTTCATGCTCAGGCCTTTGAGAATCGGCCGGCCATCCGCATAACTTTTTTTGAGGTTTACCAATTCCAGCAAGGGGGTTTTCATACTATTTTCCTTTGCGGGGAGTTGTCATTTCTTTTTTCACTTCGATCCCCGCCGAGGCAAAAGCTTCCCGAATCCCTTTATAGTCTTCATCAGTGGCTGGCACAAAACTATCGATTTGATAGAGTTCCTGGATCAGCTTTTGACCAGCAGGATCCTGACTCAACTCAGTAAAGAAAGCCTGCACCTTGGCAGCCAATTCAGGGCTGAGATCTTTGCTGATGCAGATATTATCGGCAGGGATGGGATCTGAAACTGCCAAAACTTTGAGTTGACTGGCTTCTTCAGGCTTCAGTAGACGGGACCAGGCTGCATCTTTGCCCTCTGTATCATTGGCATATGCTGCACCAGCCCCCACTTTTTTGTTATAGACAGCCAAAACAGTCGCGTCGTGCCCACCTGAAAAAATCAGGTTGTCGAAATCAGAGGAGGGATTGATCCCTGCCGCTTTGAGCATTTTGAGGGGGTAGATATAACCCGCTGTTGAGAGGGTATCACCAAAGGCAAAGGTCTTGCCTTTGAGGTCATTTAAATTTTTGATCCCTGAATCGGCGCGGGTAAAGATCACCGAATAATAATAGGGCTTGGTCCCGCGTTTGGCCTTGAGGATCACTTTTACACCCGCTTCACTATTGGCCATCACATAAGAGGCAGGGGTCAGAAAGGCGGCATCCAATTTGCCACCCCGGAAAGCCTCCACCAGACCGGTATAGTCTGTGGTGATAAAAGGCTGAACTTCCATCCCCAGTTTTTGACTCATTTTTTCGATCAGGGGCTGGGCGTTTTTTTGGATTTCCTCCATATTTTCAGAGGGCACAAAACCCATTTGCAGGACTTTTTTGGTCTCTGAACCCGAGGTTGAATCCGAGGACTGTGGCGGGCAGGCAGTCAGCAAAGCCACGATAGGAATTAAAAGAGTGGGCAGAAGGCGCTTAAACATGGAAGACTCCATCTTCATTCTCCGAAATTGATCAACAGTATAGCACCCCTCTCAAGACTGCACAGGGGGATCTCTTGATGGACACACCTTCCAAAAAACAGCCTCTGGTATCAATGACTTTTAAATCTCTTCTGGGGTTTATGCCATAATGAGAATCTAAAAATAATGAAAAAATAACCCAGACTCAAAAAAAATGGCACATCAAAATCTTCCCTTTTGGTTAAAATGGGGATTCTCAGATCGCGTGATTTCAACACTTTTCTGGATCACTCTATTGGCTTTAGAGTTGATAACTGGATTAATTAACAGTATTAATTTAATAACATCTTCTTTTCCTTCTTTTTTTCTAGCAATTTGCGTTTTTATCGCTACTTTTCTAAGCTATTTATTTTATCAAAATGCCTATCCACTGCTGATGTCACACGATGGGGGGTTCTTGCCCCCTGTGCAACGGATCTTGATTTATTCAGGTTTGTGGCTCTTGGGAATGCTGGGTTTTTTAGTGATGAGCTTGGGCGCTCTCTGGTTCGGACTCAGTCTTTTTTTAGCGACTTTGGCTTATAGCATCTGGATTTTTCGCAGCAGCCATACCAGAGATGGAATCGTTCAATCATTTTTAAATTTGCTCAATGCCGAAAGCCCACTCGAAGGGCCGGGCATTGAGCTATTCGAGAAAATAGCTTTGGTATTGGTATTCAGTGCTCTGCTTTTTTTTCCTGCTTATCTTATCGATGCCGTGCTACCGATCAAACTGCCCACCTATCCTGTGCAAGTGCAGAACAAAGAAGTGCAAAGTGGCGGCAAATCTGGCCCCAATTATGTGGTTTTTCTCAGTGGTTGGAGAGCCCAAAAAGCGCCAATCAAATTGAATTTGAAACAGACAGAATGGGAGCAAATTGTAGTCGGCAACCCCTATCTCTTAAAAACCAGACGCGGTCTGTTGGGAGCAGAAAGGGTTCAAAATTTGAAGCCGGATTATCGAGCCATGCGCTCAAGACCTTAACTCATGGCCGTAAAAATTCCCGCAAAAAGGGCAGGCTCCCAGCCCACCAAATCAGAGACCTGCCCATCTCCCAATTCAACAATCCTCCACTGCCCTGTTTGATCTTTGACAATATCGACGCTGAAAAATGGACTGTCGATCAATTCTGTAGCCACCTGGACAGGTTCAGGCGCAGCAGACGGAGCGTCTGGCCCAAAAGGTTGACCCTGCCAGACAAACCAGCGCTGCTCAGTTTCAGGCAGCCAAGCTTCTACACGCCGAATGCAGATCCCCCCTTCAATTTGCCCACGAAAATGTTTCATTTCCCGCAGCCAACGCTCGCCATCAGCAACCGAATGCAGCAGCGATCCGCTGCCTGCTTTGAGTGACTTAACGTCATCTTTGAGAAAATAGGCGGGCCACCCCAAGCTGCTGAGGGCATCTGTCAATTCTTCGGGAAATTTAACCCTGACCGTTTCAGGCGTCCAGTCTTTGAGCAGAGAATACCAATTGGGCAAATAATGGGTCAGGGCATAATGTTCAGGCGAAGTCAGCGGCAAGACGCCCTGCTGGGCCCAGTTGGCGTAAAGCGCCTGGTATTCGGCCAAGCTCAGCATCCAGCCGCGATAGAGCGGACGCAAGCCAACAGGCGCAGTGGGCGAAAAACGGCCACCATTCCAAGCATAAATCCCCAAGCCTTGCTCCGCCAAAGCAGCAGCTTCAGCCTGAAAGAGCGCATCGGGCCGTTGGGGATGAAAATAATCAGCGGGATAGACAAAGATCGGAGCTGAAGACGCGCTCATGGCTCCGATTTAGCAGAAGCTGAAGGCCGCGTTTTGGGCACAGTTCGTTGAGGATTACGCCAACGCGCCACCTCTTCATTTTCGGGCTGAAACTCGCTCAACCAGGGCTTAAACTGGTAATTGCCAAAAAAGTATTCTGGGTTGTAATAGACCAAAGGGCTTCTCAGGGGGATATCAGAGCAGCCATTGACACGTTGGCGGCGAATCGCAGGCATCTCACGCGCAGCCAAATTGAGGAAATTAAAGTGTAAAAGGTCCTGGCCCACAGGTTGTTTGCTACAAATATAGGCATAGCCCCAAGCGCCATCACGGACGGGGACCTGATTCATGACCTCAAAATGCACGTGGGGGTAACCCGCTGCACCCGTGATGCCCACATCCCCGATCCGCTGCCCCATCTTCAAATCCTGATTTATTTTGACATGGATACCACTCATATGGCCATAAAGGGCATAAAAGCCCGGCGCATGCTGAATGACAATATAACGCCCATAGCGCCGATCTTGGTAATCATGAATCATGACCACCTTGCCCGAGGCCGCAGAGACCACAGGTGCACCTGCGGCCGCTTTAATATCAATCCCAGTGTGCCCACCCCTGTAAATACCGTAATACCAATAGCCATTGCCAAAGGGATTGGTCAATTTGCCCTGTACAGGGATTTGCCAATTTTGCGGTAACTTTTGAGGTTGTTTGGGAGGCCCTTTTTCAGAGGGCACGGAAGAAGACTTTGAAACAGGTTTGCTGGTGTCGGTCGTCCCCAGACTGGATTTAGAGGCATTCAAAGCCCAGGCCGGGATCTGCAAAAACAGAAACAAAGAGAGAAAGGCAAGGTGTTTTTTATTCATAAGACAGCTTATCAGGAGGAAGTAATAATAAATTTACGCGGCGCAAATTCACTCTTCATAATACCCGGTTCTGAAGCCAAGCAAAAGGGCCTCAGGCATCAAAAATCCCCTCACCAAAATGATTGAGCAAACTGGCCAAAGCCAGCTTGTTATGGGAATAGGCCAACCCCCCTTGTAAATAGCCAACAAAAGGCTCACGCAAAGGGCCATCGGCACTCAGTTCAATGCTGGAGCCCTCAGCAAAGGTCCCAGCAGCCATAATTACCTCATCGCCATAACCAGGGCTGCGCGCAGGCTCTGGGCGCACATACGAATCGATCGGACAAGCAGCCTGAATGGCCTGACAAAAAGTGATCAGTTTTTCGCGGGATTCAAAGCGCAAAGCCTGGATGATATCCGTGCGCGCCTCATCGGCTGCCGGAGAGACTTGCAGTCCGGTTTTGGCCAAAGCGTGGGCCGTCAAAATGGCCCCTTTTAAACTTTGAGACACCACATGAGGCGCCAAGAAAAAGCCCTGAAAAGCCAGACGGTTAAATCCCATGGTGGCCCCAAGTTCACGCCCCATGCCGGGTGTAAATACGCGGCAAGCGACCTTTTCAATCAGGTCTTCGCGTCCACAGACATACCCGCCGGTGGGCACCAAACCCCCGCCCGGATTTTTAATCAAAGAACCAGCCATGAGATCTGCGCCAACATGGCAGGGCTCTTGGGTTTCGACAAATTCACCGTAACAATTATCGACAAAGACCACGATATCCGGCCTGCGGGCTTTAACGGCTTTGACAATTTCGGCAATCTGGGCCACCGGAATCGAAGAGCGCCAGCTATAGCCACGCGAGCGCTGAATTTGCACCAGACGTGTTTCGGGCCGCAGCCATTCATCCCATGGGGCCTCTGCAGGATCGGCATAATCTCTCACATCGACTTCGCGGTACTTTACACCCCAATCTTTGAGGCTGCCCCGATCCCCTTCTCCACGCACCCCCACAACTTCTTCGAGGGTGTCATAAGGGTGCCCCGTCACAAAGAGCAATTCCTGTCCTGGCCGCAAAACCCCAAACAAGGCAGAGGCTATCGCGTGGGTACCAGAGGCAATATGCGGACGAACCAGTGCAGCTTCCCCTCCCAAGACCTGGGCAAAAACAGACTCCAAGGCTTCCCGGCCGAGATCATCATGCCCATAACCATAACTGCCATGAAGATGGTGTTCGCCAATATGGTGTTCATGAAAGGCCTGCAAAACCCGCGCGTGGTTGAGAAATGCACGCTCTTCAATCCCTGCAAAGACGGGCGCCAATTCGCGTTCCAAGGCCGAAAGGGTGGGGAGGTGGCGGGTCCAAAAATCTGTCATGGCGGGTTCCTACTTATTAAAATTATCTTTGCAGTTTGCCTGATTCAGCCAGAAACTGGACAGGGGATAGCCCCAAATCAGACCCGATCAGCCCCAATTAGACCCGATCAGATCTGGTAACGATTTGCAGAATCTCCTTTATAATAAGAGGTAAGATGGTTATTACACGGGTTTTTGAAATCAAAACAGATGGACAGGCGACCCTGATAGATATCACGGGCCAAGTGGAACGGCTTTTGCGCAGCAGTCGCGTGGCCGATGGGGTACTAACAGTCTTTATTCCCGGCAATACGGTGGCACTCACCACCCTCACCTGCGAAGGTGGCAATACCGCCAGCCAAGAAGCCCTCTGGAAAAAAAGCCTCTTCTTGACAGATCCTGCACTGGATACACAAATGAAAACCGCTTTGATTGGCACCTCTTTGCCTCTGCCCTTCAGTCGCGGTCAATTGCTCTTAAACACCTGGCAGCAAATTGTTTTGGTCGATTTTGGCCAGGGTGAACGCTGGCATCATGTGACTGTCCAGATCCAGGGAGAATAGGCCATGAGTTCAGAGTTTCTGGCCTGGCAAAGTCAAGATTTATACGCGCTCTTGGGCATTACCCGTATGGCCAGCGAAGAAGATATCCGCAAGGCCTTTCGCTCCCGCGCCAAAGACTGCCACCCCGACCGTTTTCCCCTGGGTTCGATTGAACGGCAGGAGGCCGACAGCCGCTTTAAAGAGTTGACTCTGGCCCGCGACACCCTGTTAGACACGCGCCAACGCGCAGACTACGATCGCCAACAAGACCTGGTCCAACAGGCTTATTTTGATGCCGTTGTCTATCAGGTTCCTGTGCAAACCAAGCCCCCGCCCAAAAACAGCTTTGGTGATACCCTCAAAAAAGTCTACCAGGAGTACCAAGCCCAAGAAGAAGCCGGGCAGAGCTATTTTGAGGCAGTAGATACAAGCGAAGAAGAGGAAACGGATCCGCCTGAAAATGGCAAAGGCGTCCCCGAAGCTTCGCGCAAAAATGCAGCCAGTTTTTATTATTCTCAAGGCATGCGTTTGGCGGCGCGCGGACAATTTCGCAGGGCCTTATACGCGCTCAACAACGCCCGCATGCTCGATCCAGAGTTGGATATTTCAGACAGTTTAATCAGCCGAATTCGGGCCAAAGCCTGGTATTCCAAAAGTTAATAGAAGCTTAATTGGGTTAAAGGTCAGAAAACACCCGCCTGTTCGGATAAATGATTCAGGCTTCCAAACAAGATGTTTTAAAAGAGGGATGTGTAGACGACATGGATATTCAAAAAACCCAAAACTTGCATTCGGCAGAACCCATTAAAAATATCAGCAAAGCCAAAGCTGCACCTGCCAACATCGAAACAGATCACGCCATCCACAGTCAGCCCGAGCACAGCCCCAAAGATCAGGGGCCTCTTTTGGGCAAAATCGCAGGGGCTGTCAGCGAATTAAATCTCCTCGATGAAAACCAACCGCTCGACAAACTCGTGGATGATGCCATGAATGAATTGGCCAACGACTCCAATCGACTCTTTGGCGGCCCTGAAGGCTTCGATGAGCCCATCAAACCCTTTGCTGAACGCGAAGCCAAAATGACCAAAGAACTGCTCTCTAAGCTGAATGAAAAAGAAGTCAGCGCCGATGGCAAAGGCTGGACGTATAAATTCTCAAATGCCGACCTCAAAGGACAAATCAATGCCCTCAAAGCTGAGATCAAACAAATCATGCGCCAGCGTGAAATGGGTGTCACCGATTGCTGGGGCAGCATGACCCATCGCCAAGTGGCTTGCGAAGCCGCGATCAGAGCGCTTGAATCGGGCTTAAAAGAGCGCAGTCGGGCCGTGGGCAGCATCGAAGATACCAAACCCAAAGTTCAAATTTGTGGCCCTTTTCCCTGGGACGAAAAGTACAAAAAGCTGGATGATGCCATTCAAACAGACAAAAAATAACCCTCTTTGTCTCAGTTTAAAGGCCCCGCTTGAAGTGTTTATCACAAGCGGGGCCTTTTCTTGATAGATTTAGCTTGATAGATTTAGAAAATCGAAAGGGCTATTTTACAAAGTCTTTTAGGGCCGGACGTCCAAAGGCCGTAATTTTATCGCGGATGTATTTCAGCGAAAGATCATAGACCTTGCGCACCACGGAATTGCCGTCACGCACGACTTGGGTATCACTGCCATCACCCTTTTTCGCAGTTCCGCCACCACTGTTGCCCTCTATCGTGACCAATTTGCCGGTCTGGGCATGATACGACTCAACCATGCCCAAATGAGAGTCGCCTTTTTCATTAAAGATCACCACATCTCCCGGTTGAATCGGTAAATTGGTGTAGGTATATTTGCTCTGGGTGGGATTGAAGGTTTCGCCAATATCCAAGAAAAGCCGATCCGAGCCAGGTTCTGAAAAGAATTTTTGGGCCCGGTAGGTTGAGGCCAAGGCGATGGTGTCTTGCATACCGGCTTTGTCGTAACAATAGCCAAGAAAATAACCACACCAGGTTTCGCCCACAATCCCCCCCACCGCAGCAGCATATTTATCGACTTCTTTGCCCCGATTCGGTTTGCCTGGGGTTTCTTTGACACCTTTGTCCCATTCTTGCTGTGCGACGGTGACAGCCACAGCCATGGTTTTTTCGAGTTCATCCGAAAAAGCAAACGAAGCCAAGGCATTGCCACTTTTGCTGGGGGCAGGCAGCTTATCTGTGGGTTGCGGTTGAAACAATTGCACAGGTGGTCTGAGTAAAGAAAAAGCAGGGGTCGTGCCCAGTGCCGGAGCAAGCGGTTGCGTGCCTGCTTGCGGCAATTTTAAAGGGGATAAAAAAGGGGGCTGTTTACCACTGACAAAATCTGACATGAATATGCTCCCAAAGCTTGCTGTTTCTTTCAAAATTATCGCTCAGCCAGATGAATACTTGTTGGTTCTTATACCAAGCTTAAAGAAGCCCTGTTTCTGAGCTAAGGCTGAGGAGAGGCCGTTGCGGAAGGCTTGGGACGGGGCTCTAAACTGAGGCTACCAAAACGGTCAGGGCGGTGTACACCGCCCAAGGTAAACGACCAACAGTGGTAAGGCACAATTTCTTGCGGGCGCCTGCGGCAGAAATTGCCATAGCGCAGATTGCCCACAGGGGCCGTGTTATTGCCCAACGACAACCAGGGAATCGCCACTTCGGCAAACCAGGCCTGTTCCGCCTTGCGGGTCGCACTGCTCCACGCGCCTTTCCAGGCACTGTCCCAGGATGTCTTTTGGTAGCGGGTATTGATCGGGTTGAGCACAAAATAGGCGTATTTTGTGGGGTCGGGGCCGGTACTCAAAAAAATCTCAAGCGTGTCATCTTCGACCACAATGCGCTCAGAGCCATCCACGCGCACATTGCTGCGCAAACGATCCATGCGCGGCTCTTGATTGCGAAAGGCCAAGTAGAGATTTTGCGCATCATAACCGAGCTTGATCTCGGTCGGCACCTCGCTGCGGGCAGCGCCGTTGCTCCAAAACAGCGCAGGCAAAAGCCGCGCTTCGTTCCAAACGGCATCATCGAGCATGCCATTGAGTTCAGGTGCAGAACTGAGTTCAGGAATGCCAACACTCGGCAGAGCCTTGGCTTCAGACAAAACGGTGCTGGGCGGAGAGCCCGGCGCAGAATATTTTAAACGGGCAGGTTCATGAAGCAAAAAGATCCGGCTCAAATGGACCGCATAGTCCAAACGAAAGGCCAGTTCCTGGCGCAAAGCCAGAGGCACCTCTTCGCCCAAATTGACCTGCAGCGCCATTAACTGTTGAATCTGTTCGCTTAAGGCTTCGGCCCGCACTTTGCCATTGCGAAACGTCGCCCCCTCTAAGTTTTGAATCACCCCCGCCAAATGATAGACAAATCCCTGCAATTGCGGATGCCGGGGGGCAGAAGCCAGGCCTTTTTCGGGATCTGCAGGCAGCATCAGCCAAGCCCGCAGATCGCTCAATTGCTGGCGAATGGCGGCGGGCAAATTGGCATGGGGCACGGTCGCGGGCGTGCGAAAAGGCCCCAGTTTAAGCAAACGCAAGACCTCATCACTGAGATTGCGCACGGCAAAAATCGAGACCCCCGGAATATTGCGCTGCTGCAATAAAGCCAATTGGTTAAACAATTCCGACGTTTTGCGTTGGGTCTGATGGGCCCCCAGAATCGGATAAAGCAGGTCGGCCCGCTTGCCCCAATTGCTCTCCCAGTCCAGCCAGAGATCCAATTCCTCTGCGGTACGGGCGTACATCATCGGCGCGACAAAATCCAACCAATTATTGTCGCTCCAATGCCGCCAATTTTGCATTTTGGTATTGCGGGCATTGACCTCGTTGCGAAAGACCGCTGCCCCCAAAGCCAATTGGCTGTTTTTCTCGGCCATTTGCAAGCGCAAGTCCCTGACCATGCGGTTGACCTGCTCTTCGCACCAGAGATGCCACTCGCCCTGAAGCGGTGAAAATGGGTCAATCCGGGCCGGGGGAAATTGGCCCACTTTGCGAAAATAATCGAGCTGAAAACGGGTTTGACTGAGCTGATCTTCGATCTGATTATTGCCATAGCGGATATAGTCCAAAAACAGGCCCTGCACCGCATAACGTGAAGTCAGATCGAGCATGGTGCCCGTCAATAATTGCCGCCACTCCTCAGAAGCCGGGGAAATAAAAGCCCGCGCCTCGTTTTCAACATTTTCATCGGAACTGGCATAGCCCTTGCCATCCAGCGGCTCGGCCCGCAAAGCTGGCAAATGCTCCAAAACCGGGTTGCGGGTGCCCAGATCGGGCGAGAGAATGCGAAAGACCCAAAACCAGGGAATCACAATCATGCCCTCTTCTTGGGCGATATCGACAAAATGTTTGAGCGGATCCACGCCTTTGCGCGCATATTGCGGCTCTTGTTCGGTCAAGCGATTGGGGTAGAGTGAAAAGCCCCTGCGAAAAACCTCGGGAAAGAGGGCATTAAACCCGGCCGCTTTGAGCTGTTTGATGCGTTTGCGCAAGGCTTCAGGTTCAGGGGGAATCAAGTCCATATTCACCAGTGCCCCCCGTAGTTCGACACTGCGGCTGGGCATCAGACGAATTTGAAGCTCAAGCAGTTGTTTTGCCGTCTTTTTGAGCAAAACAGCATCTGCTTCAGGGCTCTGTTGTAGGGCTTTGCCTGTTTCTGTTAGCAGTTTTTTGAGTTCAGGATCCGCCGCCTGCGGCAGGCCTGCTGCCTGTACTTTTTGCCAGCGGGTCAAAACCTGCTCTTGCAGGGGTTGTAACTCACTCCAATAGGCCAGATTGGGTTCTGCTTCCAAAATGGAGGGTGGCAAAGCCGTTTGGGCATGAGCCAATGGAGTCAGGGGTGGGGCCAACAAAAGACTCAGACTCAAGACCAACAGCAGGGGTTTTAACATGGGATTCTCCGAATTGCACTTCTTCTGCAGTATACCGGCATGTTTAAGATTTTCGAAAAATTTGAGTGGGAGCTGCATGTTTGGATCAAAATGAGGGTATATAAACGTTAAGAAAGCTATGCCAAACTGAAAGGACCAAATTATCATGGCCATTGATGGCAACGTAAGTGGTTTAAACCAGACAACGTTTCGGGCCCTGCAGCAGATTAAAGATCCCAAGAATATGACCGAAGCTGAGGCAACTCAATTAAAAACGGCGATTGCAAAAGATGGGATTGATTCAGCAGAAGAAGATCTGATAGCCGAATTGACCCGCACCGATGGTAAGAGCATTACCATCAATGCCGAAAAAGATGCCGGTTTCAGTCCCCAAAGCCTGCAGTTTAATCCTGTCGCAACCAAAGCGCAAGGCGTTTTAAATAGCTTAAAGCCGACAGTAACAGAGGCAGATTTGAACAAACTTTGGGCAAAAGGGGCTCCCGGTGTTAGAGACATTGCAAAATTATTTAAAAATCCAGCAAATACAAATATAATTACAGCATTTGCAATGAAGCGCCTTGCTGTTGACTATGCTGTAAGTAACCCTTTAAACGGTTATGCCCCCATGATCAGATCCATTCGCAATTTTTCAGATGGATTTTCGCAATTGAGCCCAGAAGACAAGGCAAGAGGTTCCCAATTCATTTACAATGTGGTTTCTGAATTTGATAGGACCAAAGCAGGTGGGATGATTCCCGATTTGCTTTATGAACGTTTTAAAAATTAAAACCTAGAATTAAAACCCAGAACTCAAACTCAAAAGCCCGGTGGAAATCACCGGGCTTTTCACTTTTACAAAGTTAAGCAATAAAGCCAGAGCAAAAAGTATTTTTACTCTGGCCTTTTGCCCTGCTGTTGTTTATTGTGTAATCAAACTGTTGATCTGCTGAAAACGCGTCAACATGGACATCACACCTTCTTGCCCAGTGACAGAACTGCCATCAAAAAGGGCTTGGAGAATTTTTTGTTTCTGAACCCGAGATAGAACACCATCCTGAACAGCAGGCTCTAAAAATTGACTGGCCTCATCGCGTAAAGCCTGATCCGAAATTCCTGCGTCAGCAACAGCACCACCGGTTTTAGAACCCAGGTCCCCACCGACAGCCATCGCTGCTTGGCCACTGGATGCCTGGGCTTCTGCTGCCTCTAAAGCTCTCTCAATGCCCTCTTTCATACGGGCCTTAAATTGGTCCAATGACTTCTCGTGATATTTGGCGTTTTCCAAATTTTTCTCACCATACATCTTGGTAATCATATTGTTCATCAAACGTTTGGCAAATTGCGCCATCACCAATTTGCGGGTTTGGAAATCCAAATTCCGAATATTCTCCAGAAAGTCTTTCAACAAACCAGACAAAGCATCCTTACCATCGACGGTGGGTTTGGGAGACAAGATCGCATTGGCCAAATCATCCGCTTTATCCACCAGAGACTGGGCTTGTGAAGACAATTTGGCTTTCCCTTTATCTGACGAAATCAAGGGATCCCCTGCCAAAGGCTCAGAACCATCTATATAACTTAAATTAAGCCCAGGAAGACCAGCGGCTTGAAGAGCCGGATTCATTTCTTTCAGGTAGTTTTGCATTCCCTTTAGAAAAGTATTGTCCGCATTTGCAGAAATCTGATCCACCCGATTGAACACATTAAAAACACTGTCTAGTTTATCAGGAGGTGTACGGGCAATAATATCACCACGTTCTCTAAAGTTACTCGCTATTTGACGAGTCAACTTACCAGGATCCCAATCAGAACGATCTGGAGGATTAAAACCTTGTATACCAAGATCGGAAAGGTGTATCGTGGGTGGTTTAATACCAGCAATTCTCATTTGGTCATCCACAACACGAACATCATGCAAAAGCTGAACAACTCTGCCCAAGGGAGGTTTTAAGCCCCCCAAGACAGCAGCAGGTAACTGACCCGTATCAGGAGAAGCATGAGGATCAACCACAAGCTCCTCATTCCCCTGAGTGCCTGGATTTGGGTGATCTGAAAAAACAGCAACCATCGCCAGAGGATCACCCGCTGCCTGCTCAACCTGATCCGCAAGCGTCGACAAACTTGTTTGTAGTTTTTGGGCTGCTTGTGCAGGAGTCATCGATTGTTTATCTGTCTGAAACTGAGCCATTAATTCTCGAACTTTAGAACCGGAACCAATCGCCCCGATCAACATAGCTTCAACATCATCAGTATAATTATTGTTAGCAATGGCATCTTGCGCCATCGCAATGGCACTCATATTGGTTGCTAAACTTTTTAACCCATTCCCCAAAGCCTGTACTTCAGGATCTGAATTGGAGGTCAAAGCACTCAATTCGCTTAAAACGTCTTGAAATTTAGGTCCCTTCGGATCATTCGGATTAAGGATATAGGCATCCAGTTTTGGTGAACTGATTCCTTTGGCACGTAACTGATCTCGAAGCTCAGTCATGCCTGATAGATACTGCTGTTTGGATTCTTCAATCACACCTAACATCTCTGTTTTGGATGTTTTTGCGGTACTCATCAAATTTTCAACAGCCAATCGCGCAGTCTCAAGCCCATTCAATTTTTGCAGTTGAGCTTGAGCAGCCGGATCATTTGCCAATTTTGAGTCTGATAAAGGGGCTTTAACGGCTTCAATAGCCGTCTTGATCTTGGCCAACTTTGCCTCATCCAAAGGAGGTTCCAAGTCACTTGTTGAAAGAATAGGTGGGTTACCATTTTGACTTTCTAGAGCCGGCTTTAAGGCTGCCAAGGTACTTGGCTTTAATAATTCAGCGGACAAACCCGTTTGAGCCTGTGTGATCGTTGCTCTACTCTGTTGATCCAATTGACTCAGTTTTTCTTGAGCCACATTTTTTATCATAGAAACGTTGTTTATAAATGCCGTATTGACCTTTTGACGCATTTCACGATTTTCGTGCGCCAAATCGAGGGGGCCCACTTCTTTGGCAATATTGTTCATCAAAGTGACAGAGTCAAATTGAGACATACTTCCAGTTGTGATATTGGTCTTAAAGGTGTTCAAACTAGCCAGAGCATCCATCCCCGAAGTGAGTTCGCCCCCACCATTGCCGGCCTCTGTTTGCTGCTTACCCACTTTGAGTATCGCCTCGAGTTCATCAACCGATTTAGTTTGGGCAGCAGTAGCCAAATGGCTAACACGGTTGACTTGAAGCATTAACATTTGTGCGGCTTCTGGGCTCAACTCTTTGTCTTGCAACATATCAATCATTTCTTGGGGGAAGGTGTAACCCCCTTCCTGATCTTTGCCAAAGACCTGAGTGAGGCCTTTAAAAGAAGGCGCTGATTCCAATTTTTGCATCAGTTGAGGTGTGTTTCTCAAGTCATTTAAAACTTCAACGGTGGCCTGATGCATCAACCGATCAGACAGCTTCAAACCTGCTGGTTTGTTCTCTGTCGAAAGCGCCTTCATAACAGAATCCAGTTTGGCCTGCTCAACGGGATCCTGGGGTGGAAAATTACCAGCATTAATAGCGGTCAGAGAATTATTAATGACTTTTAATTGATCCTGCAGCTTGGCTTTGACTGGCGCAGACAAATCAGGATTGGCAATCATCTGCTCCAATTCTTTTTTAGCCAAACTGAATTCTGCTTTCATGGCTTGACCTGTCTGCATTTGGGTTTGCAGAGCCGACTGAGCTTCATTTAAGAGAGAAGTATTGTTCCAATGTGCCTGATTAATGGCCTCAAGCCCCGTCTCTGCAACTTGAACCCGATCCAATTGTTGTTTGAGCTCAGGCTGTTCTGCCGAAATACGCTGAATAAATTGAGACATGCCAGACATTTCAGGCGATTGTAAAGCAGCCACCAAGGCCTTTCTTCTGTCTTCAGGCATACTTGCCAATTCTTCAGAGAGGGCTTCAGCCCGCGAAGAACCACCCGGAATAGATAACCACAGAGGAGGCGGAGGAGTCGGTGGGGTCAAAGCATATGTATAGTTGGGCTGATTGAGCTGAAAAGGTAAACTCATTGTCGTCTGACCCAGACCACCCGATTGAAGCCCCAGGTCAAATGAACTTGTGCCCATGGCTCCATTCAGGCTCACTTCTCGATCTACCGGAGCCAATGAAGTCGGGTCAAGAGTTGCTGCATTTAAACTTATTGGCGGAGGAGAAAAGAAGAGAGAGGAGCCCAAACCAAATCCGGTGAAAAAAGAGCCCCCCAAAGCCAATGAACCAAAACCAAAAGAGCTAAACATATCCGCTGTAAAAATAGCGTTAACTTTATCGGTATCGCCGCTTTCAAGTGCAGCTTTGAGTTCTTTTTCAGAGGATGTCAACACCGGCTTATTTGCCAAATGGGTCAAAATCGCAGAATATTCACTCGCTTTTGGCAAAAGCCGAACCAACTCGGGATTATTGATCAAGAGATCCAATTTCTTTTTGTCATCGTCAGATGTCACTTTATCTTTTGCAGCCAACAAAGCCGCTTTGGTTGCGTCCACTTCAGGCGCAGAACCCTTGCTAATGTTCGATTTAATATAAACTTCGTCCAAAGCAGAAGAAATTTGATTTAAAAGGGTCATTTGTTCTTGGGGATTTTTGCTGGCTTTGAGACTTGTTAATTTTGCTTCTAAAGCAGTAATATCAGCCGCTTGACCTTCATACTGACCAGGATTGGCTTTTAAATAGGCGAGAATAGACTCACCCTGTTTGGTAAACGAGGCAACCGCATCCGTTGCGCCTTGCTGTTGCGCCTTAAGTTTCAGGGCCAAATCTTCCCCTGTTTCCACATTGCCCAAGGCGCTCGTTTTCCCCGTCATCGCATCAATCTGATGGGTCAAATTTGATTCTTTTTGCGAGGCATCCAAAACAGCTTCTTTAAATTTAACGTACGCCTGCTCCTGAGCTGCAGGCACCCCTTTTTCAAAGACATACAAATTGGAATACAAATTGGAAGTCATATTGGCATAAGTACTTTGATTGGGAGTAGCCACATAATCATCGGCAGATTTGACCAGCCCAGCCCGATAGGCATTTAATTGGGCATCACTTAAGGGTGAAGGTGTCCCTTTTAAATACCCAGATAAAACGTCTGTGGGCGATTGACCATTCTCAAATTTGACATCCCCGGTGGTGAGCCTATCAATGCCTTCAGCAACTTTCTTGCTTAATGTCTCATTAGTGGCTTTTTGGGTTTCAATTTGATCTTTCAATCCAGCAATTTGATCTTGAATCCCTTTTCTTTGGGTGGCATCTGTAACACCACCCAGTTGAGCTTCTAAATCTTTAACTTGCTTTTCCAAATCCCCAATTTTAGTGTTCCCGGCCGCAAGTTTAGATTTATCCTCGAGAATGCCCTGTAAAGAACTCGTTAAGTTCTTGCGATCAGACTCAGAAATTAAGCCTTTCTGTTGGAGCTCACCCAATAAATTGGGATTAAACCGCAACATTTCCAAAAATGCTTTTCCCGAATCGTTGTCAGCCAAGCGCTGTAAACTTGACAACAATTGCTGGTTCGTCACGGCTTCGGGATTATTCAATAAATTGCGTAACTCCAGGGCTTGAGTTTGAAGACCTTTAACAGATTGGTTATACGCGGTTTGATTGGCTGCCAATTCCTGTTGTTCTTCAGCAGATAAATCGGAGGGAATCTTGCTGGCAGGAGCAGTGGCTGTGGGTGCTGTGGTGGGCACATAGGTTTCTTGTGGGACATAGGGATTGGGAGTAGAAATAGAAGAAACAGGGGTTGTCGGTTTGGGAGGAGAAGTAGGAGGCGTTGTAGAAGGAACCGCATCACCCGTATTGGTTGCTGTAGGAGCGGGGGCATTTTCTGTACTCGAATTGTTGGATGTCGAGCTCGGCAGAACCCCTTCAGAACCGTCTTCCAAATCACGCAAACGAATTACTCGGGAGGCATCGCCAAACCAGCCATCTGTTGTAATCGACATGCCTTCAAAATTAACTTGGTTGGGACTACTGTCTTGAAAGGATTGAAGACGCTTTAAGTTGGCTTCCAAAAGTGCCTTATCGGTACCAACGTTGACCCCTAAAATGGTATTCAGATCGGTCAAAGAGTTAATCAAATCTGTTTTAGAGGCTTCATCGGGAGCATCTACGACGGCTCCCTCTAAATGTTTCTTTAACTCGACCAATTTGGTTTTATCCGCATCAGTAACGACAGAATCTTGTAAAATCTCTTTGACAAGCCGCCGGGATGTGTCATCACCCAATCTTTGTGCAAATTGCCTGGAAATATTTAAATCACCCATGGAGCGGTTCCTTTGCTTTTTGAAATGTTGCTGACTTTGTTATACCCCTACATCCTGATTTTAAAACAGACCCACCGAAGGAGAGGTGACGTTTAAAATAAAATCTGTTTACCGATAAGATCTCTGTTATAAATCCTTTCATACAGGGTATATAATTTAAAAAATCTTCGATACCAATTTAAGCAGCAGTGCTCCAATGAGGCAGTCAAATCAAATTTTGTTTCATGTTTTAAGATCAAACGGTTAAGGCGGGTTTCATGACAGAAATTCAATCAGGCAACAGTTTTTCGGTTTCCTCACGTTTTATGCAAGGAATGCATAAAGCAGCCTCAGACAATAGCATTGACGCCAAAGAAATTGCACAATTGGTAAAGATTGCATCTGAAGATGCTGCTGGCTTAACCGATGATGAAAAAAACATCCTGACAAGTTTATTTTCCCAAAAGCTTGACACCACTGGTTTGAATCCCGAAGAAAAAATTCTGTTTGATAAACTCAGAGGGAGCAAAACAAGCCAAGAAGTAGTAGACCAAAATGTTCAAACCTTAAAAAACATAGTAAACTATAGTGCTCCCCAGTGTCAAGACAGCAAATCATGCAACTTTAACTCCCTGGTC
>JADMKE010000011.1 GCA_018780035.1 Candidatus Sericytochromatia bacterium | reverse complement strand
CGATCAAAACATTGGTTTCTTGTTTTATTCTTCTATGCAGTTGTCAAGGTACACTCATGTGTCGCTTCGTAAATCTTGTCGATTCATTTGCGTCATCTACCAGGCGAGAAACTCGCTTGGAACATTTCGCTGCCGAATCGCTTTTCGATCTATTCAGCGTAAAGGACTCTTTCAGATTAACATTTAGTTAAGCCTACGTCAAGCACTTTATGCTGTCTACATCGATTTTTTTTCTAATCGATTCGTCTCAGTTGAGACATTCATCTTTTCCAAAATGATGGAGGTAAGCGGACTCGAACCGCTGGCCCCCTGCGTGCAAGGCAGGTGCTCTACCAGCTGAGCTATACCCCCTCAGTGGGCCATCCTGGGCTCGAACCAGGGACCTCACGCTTATCAAGCGTGCGCTCTAACCAACTGAGCTAATAGCCCATTGCTGAGCGTGTGATCTCTGAAAACTGAATAGCAAATAGTCTCTATCAACAAATGTGAATCGACCTAATGGATATCACATGTACCGAAGTACCAGGTGTGAGTGACGTTTGTGATGTCTGGCGCGGCATCAATCGCTCAGCTTGCGCTTTGCGAGACACTGCGGACAATCACTTCGTCTGAATCTCTTGCGAGACCCATTTATAGTACACCTGAGCGCTCGTTTCGCTTTCGTCACTCTTGCGAATGCGAATGTAAACGTGAACCGAAGTTCTTTGAACCAGACTCTCTAACTTAAGCTGTTAAGCCGAAGCTTTCGAATCCAAATTCTACGCTTGTGAATCATCCCTAGAAAGGAGGTGATCCAGCCGCACCTTCCAGTACGGCTACCTTGTTACGACTTCACCCCAATCAATTGCCCCACCTTAGGCAGCTGCCTCCCATAGGGTTAGCCCACCGACTTCGGGTTGAACAATCTTTCGTGGTGTGACGGGCGGTGTGTACAAGGCCCGGGAACGTATTCAACGCAGCATGCTGATCTGCGTTTACTAGCGATTCCGACTTCATGCAGGCGAGTTTCAGCCTGCAATCCGAACTGAGGGTAATTTTATGAGATTCGCTTCACCTCGCGGCTTCGCTGCCCTTTGTATTTACCCATTGTAGGACGTGTGTAGCCCAGGACGTAAGGGGCATGATGACTTGACGTCGTCCTCACCTTCCTCCGGTTTGTTACCGGCAGTCAGTCTAGAGTGCTCAGCATTACCTGATGGCAACTAAACTCGAGGGTTGCGCTCGTTGCGGGACTTAACCCAACATCTCACGACACGAGCTGACGACAGCCATGCACCACCTGTGTTAGAGCTCCTTGCGGCACTCCCTGCTTTCACAGGGATTCTCTACATGTCAAGTCCTGGTAAGGTTTTTCGCGTTGCGTCGAATTAAACCACATCCTCCACCGCTTGTGCGGGCCCCCGTCAATTCCTTTGAGTTTCACACTTGCGTGCGTACTCCCCAGGCGGGATACTTAACGCGTTAGCTACGGCACAGCAGGGGTCGATACCCGCTACACCTAGTATCCATCGTTTACGGCGTGGACTACCGGGGTATCTAATCCCGTTTGCTACCCACGCTTTCGTACCTCAGCGTCAGGAGCGACCCAGAAAGCCGCTTTCGCTACCGATGTTCCTCCGAATATCTACGCATTTCACCGCTACACTCGGAATTCCGCTTTCCTCTATCGCCCTCTAGTCGACCAGTATCAAATGCATCCTCGGGGTTGAGCCCCGGGCTTTAACATTTGACTTAATCAACCGCCTACGTACGCTTTACGCCCAGTAATTCCGAACAACGCTTGCACCCTCCGTCTTACCGCGGCTGCTGGCACGGAGTTAGCCGGTGCTTCCTCTGTGGGTACCGTCATTATCGTTCCCACTGACAGGAGTTTACATCCCGAAAGACGTCATCCTCCACGCGGCGTCGCTGCGTCAGGCTTTCGCCCATTGCGCAAAATTCCTCACTGCTGCCTCCCGTAGGAGTCTGGACCGTGTCTCAGTTCCAGTGTGACTGATCATCCTCTCAGACCAGTTACCGATCGCAGACTTGGTAGGCCATTACCCCACCAACTATCTAATCGGACGTAGGCCCATCCCAAAGCGGCCGAAGCCTTTACTGAAAGGTACTACCCTTACAGCTTACGCGGTATTAGCCCATCTTTCGACAGGTTGTCCCCCACTTTGAGGCAGGTTGCCTACGCATTACTCACCCGTCCGCCGCTTCATACACTCCCGAAGGAGTCTTCATCGCTCGACTTGCATGTGTTAGGCGCGCCGCCAGCGTTCGTTCTGAGCCAGGATCAAACTCTCAGCTAAAATGCTGGTTGAGACTTTTATGTCTCGGTTAAATTCAATCTTAACTCACATTAAATTGACGTTGACTATGATTGCTATTCAGTTTTCAAAGATCACTCTGTCAGCTTACCGAACCGCTGTGGAAACCGTCAACCAGATCGAATTAAGTTTTTGATTTAATCCGTAAAAGGCTGACGCGATCCGGGTTTCGGATTTCGCCGATTGAACTTGCGTTGGGCGACTTTTGGGCTTCGTTTGAAGCTTGTTTTCGCTGCGCTTTGTTCAACGTGAGTTCATCATAACGGATCCCTTGAAAGAGTGTCAACAGATCGTTTTAGATCATTTTTAGATCCTGCTTAACCTAAAGATAATCTCAATGGGTTCAGCCCTTCTTGAGCGCCCATCCCTGTCTGTGAGTACAATTACGTGGGATTGTTTTCTGTTTTTGCGCAGATCCTGCCCCAAAATTCCTGCTAGAATGGAGAAAATCGGTGATAAAAAAGAACAGATCTTTTTTGTTTTTTTTGGATCCATGTTGATCTCAGCTCAAAATTCAAGCCGAATACTTTTCCCATGAAAGAAACATCAAGCCATGGATATGTCAGAAACACTGCTGGAGATCTGCAGACATTTACACCAGCGCCAGCTCTTGGCTGCTGCAGACGGCAATCTCAGCTACCGTCTCTCTGAGCAAGAGATTGTCATGACCCCCTCTGGAGTGAACAAATCACGCCTTAAAAAACAGGATCTGGCTCGTCTAAGCCTGGACGGAACGGTACTCAGCGGTCGCCCATCGAGCGAAAGGCTGATGCATTTGGAAATCTACAAAGCCGTCCCCACAGCCCAAGCCATTGTGCATGCCCACCCCCCCACAGCGATCGCCTGGACGCTTGCACGCCCTGAAATGAAGGAATTGCCCACCGAGGCCTTGCCAGAGGTCATCCTGGCAGCGGGGCGCATTCCTGTGGTGCCTTATGCCCGGCCAGGCACCCTGGAGATGGGCAGCAAGCTCTTGCCCTTTTTACCCGATTGCAGAATCTTGATCCTGGCCCGGCACGGGGCCGTCTGTTGGGGAGAAAGCCTGGAAGAAGCGGCCAATGGCATTGAGCGCCTGGAACAGGTCGCAGGCATCCTCAAATTGGCCGATGAACTCGGCGGCGCTGTGCCTCTGCCTTTTTATGAGATTCGGGCCCTGCGGGAATTGCGCAAACAGATTGGGCCTCGGATTATTTGAGTTCAAATTAAAAAGAAAAAGCCCTGACTTTTGTCAGGGCTTTGCAAACATATCAAATAGCAGACTTATTTTGCTGCACGACCGTACATTTCCCACCATTCGGCTTTGGTCACAGTGGAGTTTTCAAAATCAGGCATGGGCACCCCGACTTTAGAACGCACCTCTGGATGTACATATACATCTGGACGGGTGCCTGTGGTTGGCAGATTGACCTTACCACCAAAAATATTGCCAAAGATTTTACACATTTCAATATTCAAATTGCGATTGCCAAAAAACGAACCAGCATACTTGACACTCGAGCCATTGCCCTCAGTGAGGGAAAGGTCATCTGAAGCCACAATGCCCAATGCTGCGTTATTGGGATAATCGGAGGGAACTAAAGGCTCTAACCCCTTAACCGCGGTCACACTGCCTATCACAAATATAGCCCCTTGGCCAGTATATTGAATTAAACCATTCATGGTCACATTGCCATAAATAAAGACCGGGCCTTGGATATGAAGCAGACGGGTATTACCGCTAACTGTATAGGTAAATTTGGAACCACAGCCAGCCCCACCTGGAGCAGCCACAGTCGTGTTGTCCAAAACCAAAGGAGAGTTGCGAACACAACCATTGGTCTGAGCTTCAGCCAAACGATCAGCCATATACTGGCTGCTTGCGGATGCATCAGGGAAATTGACAGCAGGCAATTCATGGTCACGTTTATCTGCATAGACCTGGGTGTCTTCTCCATTGCCCACCACACTGTCCCCGACCGTAAGAGGATCGGGATTACCGCCTGTACCAGGGTCGACGACAGAAGAGTCGGTATGCAGACCCTTTAAGGGATTGGTGCTGGTACCTAAGTCAGCCTGAGCCGCAATTTCAACCCCCCCATTGGGTGTGGGTGGCGGATTGGCTTGGTTATCTTTATAGACAAAAACCTCTGCACGAGGGGCGACAACAGGGGCAGGATATCCCTGAAAATTCTGGTTATCGTTCAGGTCATTATAATCGTTGTAAATGCCTGTGGAAGCGGCATCGAGCCCCAAACGCCCGGAGGTAAAAATACCCCCGTGAATTCGCGCCCCGCCATTGATACGGGCCCCCCCCAATTGGTTGTTAGAGGCAATTGCAAAATTGTCAAGAGAAAAACGCTCAAGCTGAGCACCAACAACACGTTTGACCATATTGATCTCGGTGCTTCCATTCTTAGAAGCGTAAACCTTGCCCTCAGATTTAATGATTTTTTTAGCGGGAATATTACCAGGCAACATGCTGACACGGTATTCACCAATAACTTTGTTGTTTTCATCGTGGACAGGAATCCAGTTATTGAGCCAATAGCCCGTGCAAGTATTGTTTAAGTTATTTTCAGAAATGGTCTTGGTTACACAATCGTTATCATTGCGAAAACCCGCCATAAAACGCTGAACACCCGTCTCAGCAACCCAAAGAGCCTTTTCACTTCGCAAGGTGCGAAAATTATGTTGGGTCTGACTAGTTACCAAAAAAGCGATCCCACCGACCATGAGTGCGCCTACCACAGTAAGCTGCAAAACCATGACCAATGCAGCCCCTTTTTCATGCCTTGGCTTTTGCCTTTTCATGCTTGCCTACCTTTTCCTCATTAAATTCAACCGACTCATCACTGCTTTAATGTACGCAATTGCACATCGGTATCAACCTGAAATTTGCGCTCTACTTGATAGACAAAAACAGAATCAGGCCGAGTCCTATAAGTGGCTACCATCATGACAATTTTGACAATCCCGTTGTTTTCACTGAAGTAGGACTCATTGCCAGGATTGAGAGCAGCAGCCTCTTTGAGCAAACGGGTGCGATTATTCGAGAAAACGCTTGGGGGATCGGTAGGAAATGCAATAGATGTGCCATTGCTCCTCCAGGCACGGTACAAAGATTTGATTCCCGAACCGGGTTTTTCATGATCTTCGGCGTAATAATAACGCACCTCTTTATAGGTCCCCAGAAGCGAGCCATTATGGGGATCAATCTCCGGCACAATCAGATAAAGACTGGTTCCTTCATTCACAGAAGGATCGCTGTCTTCACGCATTATAAAAACATCACGGCCCTGTCGTACTTCACGCGACATCTGGGTAATTACCTGGCGGGCATATTGCTGCATGCGCACTTCTTTTTCTGCCAAAGTCAAATGACCCTGAATATTGCTAAAAATCAAAGTACCCGAGGTAATGATTAAAAAGAGCAGCGCACTGCTGATAATCACCTCGACAAGGGTCAAACCTCTCTGTCGATGGAAATGCTCGCACCGCTTTGGCTCAGTCATTTTTGGCCTTCAAAAACACACCGCTGCTGACATAGTCTCTATCATCAGGGGGGGCATTGCTCCAAGGAGCCACTTTCACAATCACCTTTTTCATTACTGACTGCCTGGATGCAATCGAACTAGCACCTGGGGTGACCACAATCGAGGAAGAACTGGAAGGATTACAACCACCTGTCGCAGTCAGGCCTACATTAAAGGTGCCTGGGGTTGCAAAGACATGGCTAACGCTATTGCCAGTGGCGGTACTATTATTATCCCCAAACAACCAACTATAGGCAGGGCTGCTGCCCGCCCCTTGAGAGTTTGCCGTAAAGGTGACACTGCTTCCCTCTTGCACCTGGGTAGATGAAGCAGAAATCGAAGCAGCCCCACCCACCGATACAGAAGTGGTTTTAATCGAAGAAATCAACCCAACCTCAGCTTTGACACGCACAGCATAATTGCCGCAAGTTGTGTATTTATGGCTAGCGGAAGGGAAATTGCTATCCGAAGGGTCTGAGTCTACCAAAACAGCATCTGGCAAAGCTAAGTCAAATGGCGTATCCCCAAACCAAATTTTGTAGGTAACAGGTAAATTTCCCACATTATTGGGTGAGCCGCTAAAACCGACTGAATTGGTTTGATAGGTAAACAAAGTGGTCGCAGCATCGTTGACGGGACCGGCCACCCCAGAAGAGGGAGAAACAGAGAGCGAGACATCTTTGGTGTCAGTCACATTCATAACCAAGGTAGCAGTCCCAATCACGGGACTTGGCGTAATACTGCCATCCTTGACCGACAGCATAACAGTGGGAGAGCTGACCTGATTGTAGCTATGAGACCCAGTTTGACCTACTTGGGGTGTTGTACTGTCGCCAAAATCCCAAGTATAAATCGGACTGCCCCCACAATTGGAGCAGGTTCCAGAAAAACTCACCGTTTGGCCCACACTGGCATCCGGATTAGAAGGTGCAGTAATCGAGACCGTAGACTGCCCAACGGTGAGATTTTTGGTACTATAAAAACTGCCAAAAGGGGTATTTACGGTTAAACGTACCGTATAAGTGCCCGCCTGAGCATAAGCCTTAGATCCTGTCATCCCAATTGCAGTTTGGGGGTTGGGGGAGCCAAAGTCCCATGTTGTATTTAAATCGCTGCAGAGCGGGCATTGGCTCGTATTCACCGAGAAACTAAAAGGCACATTGATAAAATTACTCAAACTGTCGGGCGTAACGGTAAAGTCCACTCCAGGATTATAAACAGTGACAGAAAAAGGAGCACCATTACAGGGAACTGTTGAACCATTTGATTTCATGGCCTCAAGATCGACAGTAAAGGTACCTGTTTGATTCCAGGTGTAATTGGTAGAGTCTCCCGACTGGACGGTACCAGGACTGGGGCCAAACGTCCAACGCAGAGTATTGTACCCCCCACCCACATTATTGGTACCTGTAAAAGCTCTGCTGGCCCCCAGAGCAACACTGGCAGAGGGTGAATTGGGATAACAAGAATTAGGGGCTGGGGCCGCTTCAGCAGGAGGCATGAGCAACTGGGACAGAGGAGCCACACCTTTGCTCAAAAACAGAGAAGGAAGCGAAGCCAAGGCATAACGATCGGCCAACTGGTCGGGAATTTTTGCAATATAGACATGCTTACCTTTGTAAACCACCAAATCGATGCGGTACTTGGTGTTGTTCACGGTATAGGTTTCGGGAAAGGTGCGGGTCTTGCCGCTTGCGCAAGTGGTGGTAGAGCCCTCAAGCAATTGAGTGCAAATGGTTATGGGATTGCTGACATTCAACGTTGTTGTATCAATAACAGGCTGATGATTAACATTGTCATAAACCGGTTCTGTGGTAAAGGGATAAGGGCGAATTACATCAAACTTCAGTTGATTGATTTCTTCTAAAATTTTATTCATGGTCTGGGTAGATGCCGTAATATCGCGAGAATCACGATTGAGGCGAAAAGCAGTGGGCACAAAAGTAGCGGCACCCAAAGCAATCAAAGACAGAATCGTGGCTGCTACAACCACTTCAATCACACTTAACCCCCTCTGGGAGGGTCGATTTCGCTGAACAATTAACCCTTGTTTTTTGACCATAAAATTAAACTTCCCCTACACATAAAAAACCTTAAGATACAAAGGACAAAACCAAAAGTGAGAACTTAAGACAATACCCTCTAATCTTAATGTTTTTATTTACAAAAAGTCAATACTGATCTGGCTTTCACAAGGGCATTTAGAAGAAGGGCCTTCATGGTTCCTCTTCAGAGAGAGCTTAAAAATGTTACCCTCATTAGAAGGGGATAATTGAGAAAGAGATATACGCTTCTAACAAGCCAGCCCTAGTAGAAAAAAGGTATTTTTTGACTCTCGTAATAGGGTTGAATTTGAATATAGGCTTTTCGCCAGGCTTTTGCTGCATCCATATTTAAGTAATTTAAAACCGGGTAATTGTCCTGAAGCAAAATGGCTTTATTGAGATCAAAACTGTTTGAAGCAATTAAACGGCCCTGAATTATGGGTCTTAATTTTATAATTGACGGGGATTTCAATGCGCAAACAAAGAGATTATTGCTGTTTTCCTCCTGAATAGACGTAGCGTAAACATCGACAGAATATCCAGCTTTTACAAGTGTTTTATAGATTGCCTGATTTCCAGCTCCCATCCCCCCCCGAAAATAGCCATGACTATTGATAATTAAAAGCGCATCAGGGGAAAGGTTTTTCTTTAATTCTCTCAGACTTTCTAAAGTAATCACATGCTCAGGACTCTCTTCTCCGCGAAAAAGATCAAAAACAATTAAATTATAAGATTTAGAAAGTTGATTTAAAAAATGGCGAGCATCATCGATGATCACGTGAATACGCTTATCCAAGTCAAAAAATTGACGCGCTGCTTCAT
The DNA here is from genome assembly GCA_018780035.1 of Candidatus Sericytochromatia bacterium. Taxonomy (GTDB): domain Bacteria; phylum Cyanobacteriota; class Sericytochromatia; order UBA7694; family UBA7694. Next base: position 111,402 of record JADMKE010000011.1, on the reverse strand, counting down.
AAATACGGGAATCCAATTCACAAGCCTGAACAGATTTAAAACCCACTTTACTTATTAATAACGAAGACAAACGCCCGCCCCCCAAACCCAACACCAAAGCATTATCACGATTTTTCAAATTATTAGCTATTTTTTCAATTATATGAGAGTATAAAGAGCTGCTTTCTTTTTTAAACGGAAAATACTCAGTTTGAATCACTCTATTAACCATTAAATAACGGGCATTAGGCATCGTTCCAGAAGGATCGAGACGTTCGGTGACCATGACTTGTCCCAACAATCCTTCTTGTAAAGACAAGACGTTTAATTGCCTATTTTTTTGATCGGTTTCTATTTTTCCGAGTGACGGATCTGGCAATACCGAAAAACCAATCCAGCCAGCAATAACCAGAGCAAAAGTGCCCCTTACTCTGAAAAAAAACACAGCAGAAAAAGTGGCCAAAATCCCCCCTGTAAACAAAGCCATCCCAGTTAAACCAAAATAAGGAATGGCCCAAAAGCCATAAACCAAGGTGAATAAAATCCCCCCCAACGTTGAGAAGGCATAAATATTACCGGCAACCCGCCCTGGTGTCTGGTTCTGATAACTCAATTCACCAATAATAAGAGGAGAGACCACTCCCAAACAAAAAATAGGTGGAAAAATAGAGAGTCCACCTGAGAGCAAAATACCCCCAATTAAAGAAGTTTCTGGCAAAATGTTCAGGCTGTAACGCACAGAAAAGGGCATCAATGAAATAAACAAAGCTGCCAAAAACAAAACAAAAACCAGCCATCTCAAACGCTGGGGAGAAGGAGATAAACGACCCCCGACAAAATAACCTGAGGTTAGGGCCCCCAAAGTCATAGAAAGAGTTGTGGTCCAGACATAAAGTGAAGATCCGAAAAAAGGAGCCAACATTTTTGCTCCCAGCAATTCAGCGGCCATCACAGAGCCACCCTCTAAAAACGAAAGCAATAACAAAAAACGTTGCCAAGCCATGCTCAGCAATTGCCGTTATAGCAAGACATATCCAAATCACACTCTAAATTTACAAATTAATAGACAAATTGTTTACGACCAACTGATGCCCTATCTATTCCCAGTTCATTTTGTTTTTAAACCTCTTCGATTTTAATCAGCTCCAAATTATTCAGGCTTGAATCCTTCTATACAAAAGCAAAGCGTTGATTTATGCTGTGGGAATAGAATATGAGAGAAATGCGCCAGAGAGCAAACCCTTCATGAAAATGTGCCCCATTTGTAATCACACATTGCCACAACTCAGTGCAAATCAAACAGCCATGTGTGGTTTTTGTGGTTGGAGAGATAAAAAACCGACAGCAACAAGCCAGAAAAAAAAGGACCCAATTTATCAAGCCCAGTCACCAGAAGAAATGGCGCGCAAGCAGTGGGAGCAAGACAAGGGACCCTTTATCTGGAGCATATCAATCGGCGCAGGAATTGCTGTACTCTTGTTCGCAGGCATTCAAATCAACTCAAATAAAACACCCGATGTCAGCCGTTCTACTTTAATTCGGCCCACTCCCAAACCAACCCCAACAGAAAGCCCCTCTCCAACTCCTGTGTACACACCAATGCCAACCCCCATTTTGAGTCCAACACCCAGCGGCAGCCCTGTTTTAGCAGCGCCTGTATTCACAGATATCACCCCAACGCCCACGCAATCAGGAAGCCGCTCATCTGCAAGTCCGGGAAACGCGCCCAGTCCAACACCTGATGTCCGTGGAAACACACCAGAATCTCCCTCTCAGACTTCAGACGGCGTTATAGAGCAACCCACTTTGCCTTCTGGAGCGGCAACAGTTCTCGCCCCAGTCGCAACAAGTACCCCATCGAGTTAACGGTTTAAACCAAAGAAAAACATATAGATCCCCACAGCTCCCATCAAGCCCAAAAGAGCCCTTTGCAAATAGATGCGGGGCAAAACAGCCGTCAGATGCGCGCCCCAGGGAGCCGCCAAGGCACCCGCCAAGCCCATCCCGCCCATGGCCCAGGGCCAACGCTGGAAAGCCACAGCCAAATCCCCCATCCAGAGATGGGACAAAGCCCCTGCAGCAGCAATCAAGACCACAGCAGCCAAGCTGGTGCCAATACTTTCTTCGAGCGAAAAAGGCAAAAAACTGCTTAAAAGTGGGGTCATGACAAACCCGCCACCCACGCCAAAAATACCCGAAAGTAATCCTGCAAGTGCCCCGATTAAAAACGGAATTCCCAGTTTTTGCCTGGGCTGGACCGCTGTGTCAGATTGAACGATTGGGCGATTTAAGCGGACAATGAACAGCGTACAGACCGCCAGAATTAAGCCGACAAAAAGCCAAGCCAACCAGGCTGATGGCAAAAAATGGGAAATAAAACTGCCTGCCCAAGAAGCCAAACAGCCCGTAGAAGCAAGCGCCAAAGCGGTTTTAAATCGAATGTTACGCAGGCGGAAATGTTGGTAGGCCCCCGAAGTGCCCGTGATCAGGATATATAACAAACTCATGCCCACGGCCTGGTGCAGCGACACACCACTGAGTGTCAGCAAAGGCACCAAAATCAGGCCACCGCCAATGCCCAGCAACCCCGAAAGCAGTCCGGCCAAGGCACCCGTCAAAAGAAAGGGCAGAAGGCCCCACAGCGTTTCTAGCAAAATAGTATACTCAAAAGAAAGAATCAAACAGAGTCAGTGTAACAAAACCATGCCCCAGATTCATCTGATTGACGACGATACCAGCCTGCACGCGCTGCTGCAAACCTATTTTGCCGACGGCCTGCTCAATCTCAGCGCCTCAGAGACCCCTTCCGCAGGACTGGCCTGGCTGGCCCAAAATCCAGTGGATCTGGTGATCTTGGATCTGATGCTGCCCGAGATGGACGGATTTGAAGTCTGTCGCCGTATTCGCAGCTTACACCCCCACTTGCCGGTGCTGATGTTGACGGCCCGAGGGGACGATCTGAGCACCATTTTGGGCTTGGAACTTGGGGCCGATGACTATATGTCAAAACCCTTTAACCCCCGCGAACTCGAGGCCCGGATCAAAAGTATTTTGCGCCGAATTGAACGCAGTGAAGCACCAGCTCCCGAGCGCAACCAATTGCGTTCGGACAAACACGACCTGATCGTGGATCTTGATGGGCATATCGCCACCCACAAAGGCGAAAAACTGGATCTCACCCCGACTGAATTTGATCTGCTGAAATGTTTATTGGAAAACAGGGGGATTGTGCAAAGCCGCGACCACTTGATTCAAAAATTGCGCGGCTACGATTGGGAAAGCCTGGATCGCAGCATTGACATGCATATTAGCAAACTGCGCCAAAAACTCGGTGACACCTCCAAAAAGCCCGAAATAATCAAGACAGTCTGGGGCATTGGCTATATTTTTCCGGCAGACCATTAAACTCAGATGAAAGCCCTCTACCGCAAACTCTATTTGTACACCCTGATGGTCTTGATCGTGACCCTGGCTCTGACGGGGCTTGTGACAGGCATGATCTTCAGTTCCCACCAAGAAGGACTGGTGCGCAATGTCTTGCGCAGCCAAGTGATGTTTATTCAGCGCGAACTCAATAAAACCCAGCGCAGAAATCCTTCCGAACTGGTCAATCGGATGGAAGAACTGGGCCAAGATTTGGGTTGGCAGATCGCCCTCTGGGAAAAAGGGCAATTGGTCCACAGCACCCGGCCCAAGCCCCCGCTGCTCACCCCGCGTGAGCAAAGAAAACTTCAGACAGACACTTATGTCATCTCTTGGGACTTTCCCGGTTCGCCCCAGATTTGGATCGCACCCCCAGCACCGCGCGCGCTTCGCCCCGTTGGTGGAGTAAAAAGCCGCTATCTCTGGCTGCAACCCCGGCTGAGTCAATTATCACGGCCTGCACGGGGACCGCTCTTGGCCGTGTTTTTGGTGCTGGTGTTTTTGGCGCTGCTTTTATTGCCGCTCACCGCCTTTTTGCTCAAACCCTACCAAGAGCTGCAAACAGCCATTCAGCGTCTGGCCCAGGGTGATTTTTCGCAAAAGCTGGAGGGAAAATCCCCTGAATTTAAACCCTTAACCGAGGCGTTTAATTTTATGAGCCAACAAATCCAAGAGATGATTGCCCAAAAACAACGCCTGATTGCCGATGTCTCCCACGAATTGCGCTCGCCGCTGACACGCCTGCGCATCTTATTGGAAATCCTGGGCAAAGAAGCCCCCGCCCAGGCCAGTTTGGTTGAAAAAGGCATTGCCGAAACCGAAGATCTGGACCATATTATTCAGGATCTGCTGGATATTTCGCGTTTGGAATTGGATCAATTGCCACTCAAAAAAACGGAACAGGATTTGCGCTATTTGATTTTTGAAAGCTTGGAGCGCCACGAAACCCTTTTGGAAAACAGGCATTTGGAAATCTTGCCGGAGATGCCCGAACAAGCTGTGATGGTGTCTGTGGATCGGGAACGCCTGGGCCAGGTCTTTAACAATTTGCTCTCCAATCTGGCCAAATATGTGCCTGAAAACAGCCAAGTCGATCTCAAGCTGGAGCAATCCCCAAACATGGCACACTTTATTGTGCGGGATCGGGGCCCCGGCATTGCCACAGCTGATCTCGAAAAAATCTTTGAGCCTTTTTATCGCCCAGACAGTTCCCGCTCCCGGCGCACGGGTGGCACAGGCCTGGGACTGGCAATCGCCCGCCGCATGGCCCGCGCCCATGGGGGCGATTTGGTCGCCCGCCTGCCCCAAGATGGTCAAGGGGGACTGGAAATGTGTCTGAGTTTGCCCTGCTTGACCAAAGCTCCACACACCCAAGAGTAACTAGACCCGAGGCCAACCAAAAGTTTGAAATAAACGCTCAGGAATAAGTTGGGTGGCCTTTTGAATCTGGGAAGGGGAAAGCTCTCTCCGCCACTCATTGGGATCTCCCTTTCGAAACATATAATTGGGAGAAGTAGGATCGGGAGTAGGTCCAAAAGCACTCCCTTTCATTTCCATTTCAGAAAAAGGATATTCAAACTCAGAGGCCGGAATTTGATAAAAGTCTAAAATTTGAGCAATAAAAGCAGCTTCGTTGGCTTTAAAATCTTCGTAACGCGTGAATAAAATTTCAATCGGCATAAGCGTATTTTGACTGGCATCGAGCCAACCTTCAAGTGTCTTTAAATACAGCTGATAGGAACCATTTGGGCGCATATAATAGTCATATTGTTGCGGTGCAGAAAGTGCGAGAAAAGCCTCTGTGCTCAATTCAGAGGGTTCCTCTGGGGGATAGTCTTTATAAAAATTGGCTGAGAAATCGGCGTCTCCCACTGATTTTTGATAAAACTCAGTTAAAAATCGGCACTCCGAAATCAAGGTTCCACGCGGATCCCTTACATGTACCACCATTTTTCCCAATAATTTGGAGATCAGAAATAAATTCGGTTTGAGCGGAGGCAAATGCTCTTTAATAACATGGCCGCGATTGTGATCTGCCAAATGCATCCGCACGATCACGTTGTAATTTATGTCTGAAATCCCAGCTGCAACAGATGTTCGGGGAAAACCCAAGCCTTTTGAGAGTAAATTAGCAATGTATTCACTGGCAGAATTCCCCAAACCATTCAAAAATACAGTGGGGGTTTGTTGGGCTACGTCCTGTTTGCGCAGACAGCGTTCGCGATTTTTTAGAATCATTGAATTGCCTGGGTCCAAGTCCAAGGCTTTATGAAAACAATTCAAAGCCTGTTCCCATTGACCATGGTAGACCGATACTTGAGCCATCAAATCCCAAGCCAAAGAGGAAGGAAAAACTTCAACAACCTGATTCAGAATCCGAAAAGCCAAAGTGTATTTTTTGACTTGAAAAAGCAATTGACCAATTTCGAGCAAATGTTCAACTGAAAAAATCCGTTCTTGTTTGATCCACTCAAGAGATAATTCAGCAGCCTGAATTGTTTCTCCCTGCTCACACAATCGCTTGAGATAAGCCATTTCTTTTTGACTCACGTGGGGCTCTTTTAAGCTTAAAAGAGCCTGTTGAATCAACCGTTCTCGTTGCCCAGGTTTCTTAGGGCCGTTAAAAACGGCCTTGAGCCCCCCAGGTAAATCAGCCAGAGTTGGGATCAAAAAAACCTCTTGATCGCTTAAAGATAAGGTCAGCGAGTGTAAACAAAGAACTTGTTTGTTCATGAGCAAGGCCTGATAAAGATACCTCTGAGAGGAATTAAACAAGCCAATAAACACATCTCCCAGCGCAAAGAGATTGGGCAGATAGCTATTTAAATTTTGTAAAATGACAATTTCAGCCCGAGCATCACAATTCTCCAATAATGTCATGGGCACAGAATTTTGGAGCAATTGATTTTCAAAGCACAAAACCAAGGTCACGGGCTGATCTTCTGAAAAAGCCTCTTTATAAGCCGTTAACAAAACCTCAAGCAGAGGCATTTGTTCCAAATTATCAAAAATAGAAAAATAGATCAGCCCCTTGGCTGGCTCATCCAAAACGAGTGGAACGAGAGCTGCAGGGTCATAAATACGCTGAAGCTGATTAATCTGTCTCGCAAGGACTTTCTTCTCGTTCACAAAAGCCTTAAAGCACACCAATCGCCAGCAAGCGCTGGCGCAAAAAATCACCCGCCCGACAGGTATTGGTCAAAAAGACCTCGGGCCGGGGGTGTAAAAACAGGGGCATCGAGAGCCGTGAGGTATTTTCGGCATTTTCGGGATTGATCACACGGTGAAGGGTCGACTTAAAGTGGCCCTGGGTGGCCATTTCGAGCATATCGCCAATATTCACAGCAATGCTGTCGCGATCACAGGGCACATCGTGCCAGAGACCCTCGGCGTCTTGGACCTGCAGACCATTGGTGGTCGCACCCACCAAGACCGTGAGCAGATTAATATCGCCATGGGCCGCTGCTCGCACGGCACCGCGCGGTTCTTGGCCCTCCAGCGGGGGATAATGCAAAATCCGCAATTGGGTCTGTTCACTGCTGGAGATCATTTCACTCAGGGGCATCGAGAGTTCGGAGCGAATTTCTGCTGGCAATTGGCTTTCGATCCAAATCAAGAGTTGCTGTGCCAGACCGGCCAATTGCCGCTGTAATTTTTTGGTGGCATCGCTGAGTTCGCTGGGAAAACGCCCCCAGGTATAATATTGGAAAAACTCTTTGAGATCTTTTTTGGCAAAACCCACAGCCCGCTCGGAAACCGAAGGCGGAAAATAGCCATCTTGGGTTTCGCGGTTAAAGAGATAATTAAATTTGTTCTCAGAGGCAAAAAAATCTTTCCACTCCTCGTAGACTTCATCAATCAACAATTGATTGATGGGGTGATTATAGAGCACCCCAAACCCTGTTTCTCTCAATGAGCGGGCAAAGACTTCAGCCGCATCGGGGGCTTTATAATCAACTCTGAGCACATCCACAACAGACACTCTCCCTCTTATATAAAAACAATTTGTCAGCGATCTGGATTTAATAACCAGACTCATCTGAATCATAAAGAAGAGCGTCAAAGACTGACAAGGTGATTGAATCCGTGATTTTAGGCGATCTTCAGCAAGCGGCGGGCATTTTCCCCCAATATTGCACTGCGTTCAGTCTCCGAGAGATGGGCCTTTTGTGGGCGCAGAAGCTCAAAAGCCTGGCTGTATTCGGGGCTGTTGCTGCCAAAGAGCAGACGCTCAACGCCAATCAGCGGCACCAGATCTTCGATAAAATCCTCGCGGTAAATGCCCGAGGTCTCAAGATAGACATTGGGGTTTTCTTTGAGCATCTGGGTCGCTTCGCCCAGGGCCACGCCAGAAATATTGATCTGCCCACCACTGGTGGCAATAAAGACAATCTCAGGAAAGGCTGAGGCCAGATCCGCAATTTGAGAGGCCATCGACACCCGCACATGGCCACCGGCCAGCATCACCGGAATTTTTAAACGGCGCACCACGGGCATCAGGTCTTTGACCGCTGGGCTGTTGATCGGGCAGGTCTCTTCCCAGGGGTGCAAAAACAGACCTTTAAAGCCCAAATGGCGCACACAGCGCTCCAACTCCATCTCGGCCTCTTCACCGAGGCGCGGATCTACACGGGCAAAGCCAATTAAACGGCTGGGGTGCTGCTGAATCGCCATCGCCACAGCATCATTTTGTGGTTCGAGGTGGTATTCACGGGGCTGCACGGCAATTGCCACAGCCTGAGCAATACCCAATTGGTCCATGCGCGAGATCAGCGCTTCGGGGGTTTGACCATAGCCAAAGATCGAGCTGCCGAGATGCACATGAAAATCCAGAATGTTCATGATTTGCGTCCTTCTGGCATTAAGCGCAGGATATTCTCAGACAAGATCAGCTTTAATTGAGCCTCGGAGAAACCCAAGATACGGACCTTTTCGAGTTCAATCGACGGGTCGCAGCCAGGGCCGTCACTGGCAAAGATCACGCGCTCGGCCCCCAACACATCGACGGCCTCACGGATCCGCTCAGGATGCGGTGTGGCTGAGGTCTCGAGATAGATATTCGGGCAGCGTAGAGCGACCTGAATGGCATCCGCAACATGAAAATAGCCGCCCATATGGCCCATAATAATGGCAGCCTCGGGACAGGCCTTGGCCACCCGCTCAATTTGCAACGGCAGGGTATACTCTTCGTCACCACAGTGAAAGAGCGTGGGCACACCGAGTTCAGCTGCCTTGCGCAAAAGCTTCAGCGTATCTGGGCTGTCGGGCTGCTGGCGGTAGCCAAAGGGGTGCAATTTGAGCCCCTGAAAACCCCATTCAGTGATCGCCTGCTGCAAAAGCGCAACAGATTCAGGGGCACCGGGGTCTAAACGGGCAAAGCCAATCAGGCGCTCGGGATAACGGGCACAGGCCTCACGCACATAAGCCAGCGGGTCGTAGCTCTCGTGTTGCAGCGGCGCATCGCAATAGGTCATGACCACGGCCCGCGCAATGCCGGCTTCGTCCATCAGGCGCAGAATCAGCTCGGGGGGGTCTTGCCAATCGCAACCCGGCAGCCCTTCGATATGGGTGTGGGCGTCGATAATCGGATAACTTGCCATGGCCTGCCCTAACTGCCCCGGTAGGTCGAAAAGCCAAAGGGGCTGAGCAAAAGAGGCACATGGTAATGTTCGTCTGTGGCATGAATTTCGAAGACAATCTGGGCAATCGGGTAAAAGCCCTGTACACCCTGGGCCTCAAAATAACGGGCGGTGTCAAAATCCATGCGGTAAATGCCGGGCTCTAACGTGCTGCCCGCCGGAAACAGCTCAGGACAGCGGCCATCAGCATTGGTCACGCCTTGGGCCAGGCGGGTCCAACTGGGTTTTTCGGCCGCTTCGCCTTTGATCCGGGCCTGGCAATAGGCCTTCCAGGCTTCGGGCTGACTCTGTTTTTCCAGCATCAGGGTCAATCCCCCTGCGGGACGGCCTGTGGAGGTATCCAAAACATGGGTGGAAAGGGTGCTCATGCCAATAATTTCTCCAGTCTCAGATGGGTAATTTTGCGCTGTTCACCCGCAGCGATGCCCAGCTCTTTTTCGGGATCGTTGGGCAAACGCGCCTGCAACAAAGCCAACATGTCTTCTGCACTTTTGCCTGTGGCACAGACAATAAAGATAAAGCCAAATTTTTTCAGGTAGGCCGCATTGCCCTCGGCCAGGGCCTGCAAAGTGGCCTCGGAGGCCTCGGCACTGCCCGCCTGTTCAGAGGCGGCCCAATCTGCAGTCTGGGCAAATTTTTGCCGCAATGACGCCACATCGCCAATTTGGGGATGGTGGGTAAACGCTTCGAGCCAGTCTTCGGCAGTCAGACTGTCTGCGACCTGCTCCGCCAAGCGGTAGACCTGCTCCACAGATTCAAACGGGGCCTGTTGCAACATCAGATCGACCCATTCGCTGGAACCACAGCAGCGGGTCAGATCGGCGCGTAAAAGTGGCAGGGGCCTGTGATTAAAACGTGAAAGCCGGCTGATCTGGCCTCTGACGCGCAGACGGCTGATACCGCCATCGGGGAAGATATTCAGACGCAGGTGGTTAAACAGCTGGTTGCCCGCTTTTAAATCGGAGAAGGTGTGGATATGGTCGGCCTGCAATTTTTGCGCAGGCAGAATTTCGGTCCATTGCAAGCTGCGGCTGGTGAGAAAATCCACTGGCACGGGCTCTTCGATCAGACAGCCATCGATCGAGCAGACATCGGCATAATTGCCTTTAAAATGGGCCGTGTCGATTTCGATCTCACGCAGATAGCCGGGCGCACCCAAACGCAGGATCAGCCAGTCATTGCCGGGCTCGCGGCGGCGGCGGGTTTCCCAGCCTTCGCCCATATGGGCCGCACGGCGGGGCAGAATTAAATTGTCTTTGGGGCTGAAAAACATATCGTTGCAGATCAAGACCTGGCCGCCATTTTGGATGCCCGCCAGATCGATCAGGGCATCATCGCCAAATTGGCTCCAATCGGGAGCGGCTTCGCCATGCACGCGAAAGCGGGCCACGCCACCATCGGGATAGATATTTAAGCGCAGATGTGTCCAGCGTTCGCGGCTTTCAGAGGCAAAGAAATTGCGGCTGCCGCCCTGCAAGCGGGACTTGGGAACAAGTTCAACCCATTTGGCGGCTTGCAATTCGTCCACGCTGGGATCGCCTTCGAGGGCACAGGCGTCGATTGAGCAATGTTCGGGGTAATTGCCCAAGAAAAAGTTGGTATCCACGTCAAAGCCGTGAATGATACCGGGAATCCCCAATTTGAGCAGACACCAATCATAACCGGGCACCCGGCTGCGGCGGGTTTCCCAGCCGTCCATCCACTTGCCGCGATCGGTGTATTTATCATGAATAAACACGCCCCGACCGGGTTTGAGCAGGTTTTCTTTTTCGGCAAAAAATTCGTCGTTGGCAAAAAGTGCCACGCCGCCGACTTGTTCACTGGCCAGATCGGGAAATTGGGTAAAACCGGGTTCTGTCATAAGATATTAATTGCCTCATTTTCTGTAACAGATCTGCATCTGTGCCACATACTAGCATAAAAAAGTGCCCAACATAGCAGAGCGAAAATGGTATGCTCAAAGAAAAGCGACCATGAATGAGATACCATCAGCATTGGCACAGGCCCGCCACTATTTTGAGACCGGGCAATGGGAGGCCTGTTGCCAAAGTTTAAACGCCCTGCCCGAGTTGCAAATGGCATGGGGACTGAAACTGGCCCAAGCCAGCCAATGGCAAGCCGCAGAGCTGTTCTTTCAAACCCTGCTCAAGACCCATGCGCAAGAGCCCCGCTTTGCCCAAGGCGCGGCCCACAATCTCGGGCTCTGTTATTTTTTGCAGAACCAATGGGCAAAAGCAGAAAACCATTTCCGGCTGGCCCTGCAGATCTCTCCCCCCAGCAGCGAAAGCCACTTTCAACTGGGTTTGCTTTTGCACGACAGCCAGCGCTGGGGCGAAGCCCTGGCCCATTATCGCCAGGCCTGGCAAATCCAACCCGGCCGCTGGGAAGCCTGTCAAAATGCCTGCCAGATTTTGCTCGATACCGGCCAGCCCGACGAAGCGGTCGCCTGGTTAGAGGCGGCTTGTGCCCTGCCCGATTGCCCGCAAGAACTCTGGCAATTGCTGCGCTTTTATTTACTGGCAGTGAGTGATGATCCCCTGCGCCAAGCCAGGATCTACCAAAGCTGGGAAACCCGGTTTATGCGGCCACATTACCCAGCTCAATCCAGCCAAGACGCAAGCAAACACTCAGCAAATTCGACAGGGACACAAAAGCGGCGGCTGCGTGTGGGTTATCTCTCGGGGGATTTTGGTCAACACTCGGCCACCAATACCTACAGCGCGCTGTTTGAATACGCCGATCGCCAGCGCTTTGAATTGCATCTCTTTTCAACCCGCCCACTCCGGAACCCTGAAGGCAATGACCGCAAAAGCAGTGCCAGCAATTGGTTTCGCGATCAGGCCGATGGCTGGCACGCAGTTGAATCCCTGAGTGAAAGCGCCCTGGCTGAATATATTCACGCCCAAGATTTGGATATTCTGGTGGATCTGTCTGGGATCACGGGCGGCCACCGCCTGGGGGTTTTGGCCCGCCAAGTGGTGCCGATTCAATTGACGGGCTTCGGCTTTGGGGCCAGCACAGGGCTCTCTTGCCTACAGGGCCGGGTCACGGATCTAAATCTGAGCCCGCCTGAAAACCCAGGCTGGAACAGCGAACCCCTGCTCTATCTGTCTCAGGTCTTTCACTGGTTTCCCACCGCATTGCACCACAAGGCCGAACTGGCGGCCCCCCCTTGTTTAAGCCAGAAAGAAGTGACCCTGGGCTGTGGCAATAACCCGTTTAAATTGAGCCGGGCCTGTCTCGAAACCTGGGGCCAATTATTACAGGCCCTGCCCGAGAGCCGACTTTTGCTCAAATTCAGTGGCTTAGAATTGCCCCACGTGCAGACGCTTTTAAAGCAGCGCTTGCAGAGCTGTGGAATTCCTGTGGAAAAAGTCGGCTTTTGGGGTCACAGCTCACTCTGGGAACACCTGCATTTTTACAACCAGATCGATCTGGCCCTGGATCCCTTTCCCTATCAGGGCGGGGTAAGCACTTGCGAGGCCCTCTGGATGGGTGTGCCTGTGCTGTGTTTAAGCGGAGGCACCCGCGCCGGAGACAGCATTTTAAAACCCCTGGGCCTGGAGCAATGGCTGGCCCCCAACCGCGAAGCCTATCTGCAAATCGGGCTGCAATGGGCCCAAGATCGTGGGGGCCTGGCCTTCTGGCGTCAGGCCCTGCGTCCGCGTCTGGCGGGCTCGATACTCTGCCAAGGGGCTGAATATTGCCAAGAAGTGGAACAGCTCTATCGGGAACTTTGGCAAAGACAACAGGGAATTGTGTAAAACTTCTGTTAAATCCAGTTAAGTTTGGATCCAAAACGGGTTATAACTGATCCATTGAAGATTAATTCACTCAAAGGCAGATGATTCCCATGGCGAAAATTGGCACTTCCTCCCTCCCGTATACCCCGATTCCCCAGAACAGCACCCAGACGGTGCCCACCCCCAAACCCAATGCCACCCCCGCCCCCGCCTGTTCTCCTGAGAGCCAAAGCTGCGAACCCGCTCCCAGCAATGTCTGCTTGCCCCCCCAAAGCTGCCACGGAACCCCAAATTTGCAGTCTCTTTCCCGAAGACGCGCCCACCCCCAAAGCAAGCAGTCCCAAAACCCCAAAACCCGCTGAAAAGCCAAGCGAAAAACACGCAGAGAAACACACCGATCACCATGCCCCACCGACTGTCGCGGGGGTTTTGGCCCACGATGTGAGTGTCAACGCCGCCCACCATGCCGCAGAACACGGCGTGCATCATTTGGCTCACCGCGCTGCGACACGGGCAGCGACCCGTGCTGCCCAAAGCGGTGCCACCCGTGCGGTGGAACATGGCGCGGTACGAGCTGCCGAACATGCAGGTGTACGTGCGGCTGAACATGCCGCTGGCGCAGCGATCTCTCACGGAGCCGCTTATGGCGTGGGCCGCATCGCCTCCGTGGCCGCTCCCGGTCTGGGTGCCGCCGCCGCCGGTTATCTGGCCTACAAAGGCGTCGAACACAGCATCGAAGCGGGCAAACGCGGCAATACAGGTGCCGCCATCGCCTTTGCCCTGGCCGCCACCGTGGATGGCACCACGGCCATTGTCAACGGCGCAGGAGCCGTGACCGGCGCTGGCACCTTGATCTCGACCCCTGTTAGCATTGGCTTGGGTGTGGTTGCCACTGGCCTCTCCGCTCTTGGCGCTTATTTAGACAATTAGCGCCAGTTCGTCACCGCCAGCCAGCGCCATCAAAAACGGCAAATCGCCTCAGCGTCCACCCTGTCCGTGGAATTTAAGCGCTGCTTCAGAGGTCCGATCCAGGGTCTGAATCAGCTGATCAACCAATTCGTAGGGAATCGCCAGCCGGGTGTGTACCTGGGCCGGATGGGCACTCAAATCCTCGGCCTCGTCGGGCATCAGCGGCGGGGCATAGCCAAAGTCCACAATCGCGTGGTATTTATCGCCGCGCACGCGGTACATGCTGACCAATTGCGCTTGCACATTGAGATCGCTGGCCAGGGGATTGGCCAAGGGGATATCGTTGGGGTTTGACATGAATAAAGCCCTTTCAGAGAAAAACATGCAGCTAAGTTAACACAGTTTGCGAACTGGGCAAAGGATTTTGGGCTTGTTTTTCAAGATATGGATTCAATAAGGTTCCCTTGTTAAAATCTCTGGCAGAGGCCCATCAGGGAGGCTGATTCTGTAAAAAACCGCCTTGCCTTTAGTTTTATTACTATTATCAACAACAATCAAGGTGTTTGAATTTTGAAGAAAGAGAGAATGAATGGAATTAAACAAGGGGTTTTGATATCCACTTTGTTCAGGTAAATTTAACGTTCGAACCTTTCCATCCAATGTGACCGTTCGGATTGAAGAGCCATCAGCCACAAAAATAAGCTTCCGATTTGAATCGAAGGCGAGATCATACATTCTGGCAAAATCAGCATTTTTTCCTTGACCATCAATATATTCTGACGGTCTTGTTTGAGAAGCTCCTTTCCCTGCCAAAGTTGAAACAGAGCTGTCTTTAATTTGACGAATCGCATGATTTTCATCAAAATCACCCACATAATAATTAGTGGATTCAGGATCAAAAGTAATACCTAATAAGGAAGAACCAAATATTCCCTTATTTTCCAGAGAACCATCTGCAAACCCGACTGTGTCTTGACCTAAGGCATTGCGACGATCATAGAGTGTTTGGACGTAACCCGAGTTAAGGTTTATTTTTCTTAATAAAATACGTCCCTCTTCAATGACGATTAAATTCCCTTTGTTTTCATCAATGATCAAATCTCGAACAGCTTGAAACCTTGCTGTGTTAGGTTCACCATCTGATTCTCCATATTGGCTGCAACGGCCTGCTAAAGTAGAAACCTGATCACTGCGATTCAATTTGCGAATACAAAAATTTGTAGCATCCGTCAAATATAGATTGTCTTCACGATCAATCACGCACGCTGAAATAAAACTAAAACGAGCATCTTTGGCTGCTCCATTTTGAAAACCCATTGTGGCACCGCCAGCAACGGTTGTGACTTGACCATCTGGTGAAAGCTTGCGCAAATAGGTACGATCTGGGATATAGATATTACCTTTGCTATCCTGGCACAGTTTTCCGATCGCATCTCCAAATTGAGCTTCTAAAGCTGGGCCATCTTTGTATCCCCATATTTGCTTCCCAGCCA
This sequence comes from Candidatus Sericytochromatia bacterium, assembly GCA_018780035.1. Taxonomy (GTDB): domain Bacteria; phylum Cyanobacteriota; class Sericytochromatia; order UBA7694; family UBA7694. Next base: position 96,216 of record JADMKE010000011.1, on the reverse strand, counting down.
GAGGAGTTACCCCAATCCCATTTGCTGAAAAAGCGGGAGAATCTGTTGCAAATGGAAAAGGAGACGGACTGGGCTGCCCTGAAGGTGTCTGAGAGTGCTGGGCTGATGGGGCTGAAAAAACAGGACTGGGGTTAGGAGAAAATGTGGGATTGGGTAAAACTGGCTGGCAGGCAGTGAAGCCCAAACAAATCACAGTCACATGAATACGATTCATCTCAAGTTTTATCCCCAAATGTCAGCTATCCCCATTTTACCCGATCTCCGAAGTCATCTCTCAGACAGAGTCGATCTGCTCATCGGGCATTGAGGTCAAGTTTGTAGACTTTGTTTTCGGAAAGGATATAGAGGATGTTTTTAGCTTCGTCAAGGGCAAGATCAAAAATAGTACCGAAAACCGATTCAGATTTCCCTTCTATTTGAAGAGTCGAAACACATCCTTCAGGATTTACTTTTCTGACCATTAAAGATTCTGCTACATACAAAAAATTTTGAGACGATATAACCAAACTACGTGGGAAGTAAAAACGCGCTAAATGATTACAACCATCCAGATTATCAGAATTTTGAAAGTGTACCCCTCCTACATAAGCTGAAAGAGAACCCTCTTTTTTTATTCTCCAAATAATTCTTCTTTCTGAGTCATTTACAAAAATATTACCGTCATTTCCAACAACAATACCTTCTAATCTTGGATAATCACCAAAACGAGCACTATCTACATTCATTTTAGAATTCAAGAGAGAAAAATCATTTTTATCAAGTAATTTAGTTACATTAAATTCTTTATTAATTAAAAATATAGAATCTAATGAATGAATATAAATAGAATCTGAATTTTTATCCCAATAAATATCAGATAAAGGCAAAAAAGTAACAGTAGGGTTGTCAAGCTTAAGAGTCGAGACTTCTTTTGTTTTATTAATTTTACGAATACGACTCAAAACAGAATCAGTGGATACGGTTTTTTGAAAAGGGAGCCCTTCAATAACAAAAATCTGCTCAGAATCATCAACGGTCAACACCTTAGGATATTGAAATTGAGAAGTCTTTCCTTCTCCATCTATGTACCCAGGCTTACCTATGCCAGCAATAGTTGAAACCTGGCCATCTGGAGAAATTTTACGAATAGCATGATTATAAGTATCTGCTATATAAACATATCCTTTGTTATCAACCGCTAAACTAAATGGTTTATTAAACTTCGCAAACTCTCCTTTTCCATCCTGAAAACCGGCGACATCTGAACCGGCCAGAACAGTTAAAGCAGAAGCGGGTAAGACCAACTCAGGTTGAGGTGTCATTGATGGTGCGGGCAAAGGCACGTCTGAAGCAAGTGGACTTGGTGAGCCTACAGGTATTGAAGAAGCTCCGCTCGCACTCGGCAGGCTTGGTGAGGGTCTTTGAGACGCCCCAGGCAAAGGTGAGGCTGTAGGACTGGGAGGGAGTAAAGGCTGACAAGCAGCCAAAATTAAACAAATCGCAGCAGCATGAAAACGTCCCATCTTCACCCCCAAGTTCTCAGATACCCCCATCTTACCCTATTCTCACATTTTATCAAGATACATGAACAAAATAGCCATATTCAACCATTTTTACATTCATAATTTTTAATTACTTCAACAAGTTTATCGCAATAAATCTATCATTAGCTAACACTTGCGAACCAGATGGGGGAATGATGTTAAAATCCAGATTTTTGCTTACGTTGCTTGTATATCTCGGGCTGTCAAACGCTCTCCTAGTCAAACACAAATCACAACAACAAACTCAATCACACCACTGGCTGGTCGGCAACCCGCTCTATTTCAGGTATGTCGCCTGTTAAAGCAGAAGAAATGCTCTGAATAACCAGCGCCCAGCATTCAGCCTTGTTTCAGAGGCAAAGCCGAGCAGGGGAAAAGCCTGAGGGAACAAGACGGGCAATAGGAACCCCGCCGCGCCACGATGGCGAAAGGCGGGGTGACTCTTAGCTCGTGAAGCACATGGATGTGCGCAACGAGCGGCCCGGCGGTTCACTCACGGCTTCCCCTGCTCCGAGCCACGACAACCACGCAATGCTCTCATTGGCTCCCGTCGACTCCCGTCGACAGGCTCAGGGAAACGCTCCCTTCGACTCCGCTCAGGGAGCGCAAAAGAGCGCAAAAGCTCAATAGATCAGTTTGATCAAATCCCTGTCAATCAACGGAATCGCCTCACGGATTTTGGCATGAAACTCCGGCGGCATAAACGGCACCGTTTCCAGCTGCCGCAAAAGGTCAATCAATTGCCGCATCGAGCGCACCACGTCCCCATCGGTCATCTCTGTAAATTTAAACAGATTCGACCAACGACACCCATTGGCCCACAGCGCCACCAGCGGCGCAAAGTCAAATTCAATCGTGATCGGCAGGTGAATATTTTCCACCTCTTGGATATAACGCAGATCATCCGCCACATAGAGCAGGTCTTTAAAAACTTTTTTGGCTGTGCGCGAACAGGGCGTGAGATCGTGTTTCATAAAGCGCCGGGGCTCATAAACCAAGGTGGATAAAATCACCGCCAAATCCACTGGCGTGAGGGGTTCAATTTCCAAATTTTCCAGCGCCAAGGAGATCAGCAAATCGTTTTGGGCGCGAATATGGCTGGTCATTTCTCCCAAACCCGTCAAACTCCAGTGTTGGCTGCTATCGGGCTTGAGACGGCCAAAATACTGCAAAACACGGGTCAGGGCGTCAAATTCGCGCAAGTAAATCTCCTGCTGCACCTTCATCTGTTTTTGAATCGAGCGCATTTGCGAGCGCAGGTGGCGCACATAACTCTTGGTTTCAGCTGTGGGCTTGATCTGCTCCAGGGTCTGCTTTTTCTTTTCGAGCTGCAAATTCAGGTTGATCGCCTCTTTGTTGCTCAGGTATTGCCCGAAGCTGCGCTGCAGAATTTTGCGCACTTCTTTGCGCTCGCCGTGGCGCAGCAGATTGAGCACCATATTGTAAGAGAGGCTGAAATGGCTCTGAATCGGGTCAAAATCCCCTTCGATCAACTCGCAGGCCTGATACGGTGATTGGTGCAAACTGCCCAGGATCACACAATAGCCCTCTTTGTCTTTGCCCCGGCGGCCCGCCCGGCCTGTCATCTGGGTAAATTCATTCACGGTCAGACCGCGGTGACCGACATCCGTGCGTTTGGAGAGGCTGCTGATCACGGTCGTGCGGGCAGGCATATTGATGCCCGCTGCCAGGGTCTCAGTTGCAAAGACCAACTTGACCAGATTGCGCTGAAAGAGCAATTCGACCAAATGGCGCAGCACGGGCACCAGTCCTGCGTGGTGGGAGGCAATGCCAAAAGGCAACGCCAAGAGCAGGTTCTCGGTGGAAGGCCCCGTCTCTTTGAGGCTGGGGTGTTCATCCAAAAGGCGTTTGATCTCGGCCTCAATCAGCTTTTTTTCGTCTTCAGTGGTCAGGGCCATTTTTTCATCGAGGCAGGTGCTCAGGGCCTCGTCGCAATTGCGGCGGCTAAAAATAAAGTAGATGGCGGGCAACATCTGTTTGCGGCCCAACTCGCGCACCACCTCGGTGTCGGAAATGCCAGGCACGCTCATTTTTTTGCCCTTGCGCCGGCTTTTGTTGATCTCCAGCTTGAGCTGCTTTTGTTTGACAGCCAGACGCTCCAATTTGGCGTCCATCTCACCTTTGCTATTGAAGATCGGAATCAGCTTCTCTTCGGCATAATAAAAGGGGTTGAGCGGCACCGAACGCTCCAAATGTTCAACCACGCGCATGGGATTGTGAATCGAAGAGATCCAATTGCAAAGCTCGTCGGCATTGGCGATGGTGGCAGAGAGCGCCACCAGCAAGACATGGGACGGCGCGTGAATGATGATCTCTTCCCAGACCGTGCCGCGATCGACATCGTTCATATAATGGCATTCATCGACCACGATATACAACACCGAATCAAGGCGCTGGGGATTTTGGTAGAGAATATTGCGCAGAATTTCGGTGGTCATGACCACCACGTCGGCACCGGGATTGTTGGAGAGATCGCCCGTCACCAAGCCGACCCGCTCTTCGGGATAGACCTCGAGCAAATCGCGGTATTTCTGATTGCTCAAGGCTTTGAGCGGGGTGGTATAAATGACCTGCAATTGGCGGTCAAGGGCATCAAAAATCGCAAACTCCGCCACCACGGTCTTGCCTGAGCCGGTGGGGGCTGTGACCAAGACAGAGCGGCCATCGAGCAAATGCCGACCGGCTTCGATCTGAAAGGTATCCAGTGCAAAGGGGTATTGGGCCTGAAAGCGGGCAATAATATCCGTGTCGGTCATGGTTGTTTCTACTGTTTTGCTGGGTTGTTTTACGGGAATCTGTTGCGAAGATCTTGGACAGAGGTTTGGACGAAGATCTGGACTGAGATCTAAGACCGGAACAGTGGAAGTTTAACCCAAAAAAGGGCCAAAGTGAAAGCAAACCAAAGTGGATTTCGCGATTATTTAGGGTTCGTTGTCGGCTTTGAGAATCAGGAAACCCGGCTGATGGGAGACATGGCTCAATTTGCCCAGATACGTGTCGCCCAAATCCGGGATGGACACGCCGTTGCCATAAGGCACGCCCCCTTCAACCATTTTCTGGACCTGTTTGCCGACAAAGCCCTCAGGCAGGGGAATAAAGCCAAAGGCCTTGGGATTGCGGGGGGTGAACATCAGATCCCCTTTGTCAGTTTTGTCGAATTGCAGGTCGAGTTTGAGGGGGATAAAGCCATACATATTGCCTTTGAGCTCTGCAGCTTTGGCATTGAGCTGGGTCTGGGGGTTTTTCAGGGAACTATCTGGGCCGAGTTTACCGGCGATCATGCCTGCAAAACGGGGGTCGGTCACACCAACATAACCTTTGCGCAGGTTCATGATGGTTTCGCCGTCTTTTTCCATTTGCAGCGGGGTGCTGGGGGTTTTGTCTTCCATGCGCACTTTGCCGTCTTTGATGAAATAGCCATCGTAATAAAAATGGCCGCCGCTGAGCTGCAAATAATTGGGTTCCTTGGTATTGGCGGTTTCGCGGGCCTGGGCTGCCGCTTCGGGGCTGTCGGCAAAGGTCAATTCCAAATCGCCGATGTGGGTCCGGGCCCCTTGTAAGATGCCACGGATGCCGGGTTTTTCGGTGATTTTGCTGATATTCACCATGACCGAATTGCCCTGGGTATAATAGCCTTTTTCGGGGTCACGCAATTTGAGCAGGCTGTCGATGCTCAGGCCGAAGGTCTTCATCAGGCCGTTGACAGGCAGGCCGACGACTTTGACTTTGCCCAGATCGTATCTGAGTTCACCCGTGGCAGTGGCTTGAACTGTGCCATTGACTTCAAAAGGCAGGCGAATGCCAAATTTGCTGATTTTGCCTTCGACTTTGACCCCATTATTGGGCTCAAACGAAACGCGCATGTCTTTGACGGGCAACTTGGGGTTGGACTTGAGAAAATAATCAGCGGTCAGGGTCAGATCGACATCGGAAACCCGAAGTTGGGCCTGTTTCATGTGCAGGTTAAAGTCCAGACCTTCGAGGTGCAGGGGGTTTTCGGGGGTGCGGTCAATCAGGTCGAGATTGGCATAAGGCACTTTGATATTGAGATTGCCTTCGAGCAGACGGTAGGTCAGGTTGTGGGCCTGAATATTGGTGGTGTATTCGTTGGGGGAACCGTGGGCACTCTGGTAAGACTGATAGGTATCTGTGCCAAAGGCACGAAAGCCACCCTGATTGGGTTTGGCAACGGGAGCGCCGGGCTGGGCAGGTTGAACAGTGCTGGGCGGAGCGACTTGACCACGCGAAAAGGTCGCCTGCTCATAGGGGTTATAGCCCTTGATTTGCAGTCCCGAATTGATGGGTTGAACGCCTTGCACCGAAATAGACCTTCTTTATTGCCTGTCTTGAATTATATATAGACAAAGAGAAGGTTAAACTTTCGTTAAAACATTCAGAATGATCGTTTTTTCTTCAGCCAAGATGTGAGGCGCTTATCTTCAGGGGCTGATGGGGGTTGGAAAAAAGCGTAAAATGAAAGAACCCCTAAAAAAGGACTGCCGCGCATGAATCCTCGCCCCATTTTGTCACCTGACCCGGTCATAACGGCACCCAACAAGTCTCCCTTTATGCGCAAGGACTTTCCCGATCTGGCCACGCTCAAGGCCCGCGCCAATGCCCCCCAGAACAAACCAGGGGAATCGTGGCCCTCATTAATTCTCAATGCCCAGACCCAGGCAACCTACCGCCCAGATATCCGCGGCCCCTTTTCGCTGTTTATGAACCGCCGAGGCCAGAGCCGCTGCACAATCGAGGGCTACAATATTGAAATTCCCGAAGACACCTTTTTGATCAGCAATGCTGGGCAGTATTACAGTCTCGAAATTGAAAGCGAGACCCCCGTCGAGACCTTTAATTTGCATCTGGGCAATGCCTTGCTCGAACAGATCCAGGCCAGTTTGAGTCTCTCACCAGAGACCTTGCTGCTGGATCCCTTGGCCCCAGTCACGCAGCCTTTTGTCTTTCCCAATCGGCTCAATCGCAAAGATGCCTTTGTCTGCCAATGGCTCGAAAAAGCCCGCTTGCACGTAGATTCGGCAAGTTTAGAAGCCAATTTGCAAGATCTGATCGTCTATCTTCTGCTGGGCCAAAAGCAGATCCAAGCGGAAATCAAACGCTTGCCGGCGCTCAAACAGGGCACCAAGCAAGAATTACATCAGCGCTTGAACCGGGCCCGAGACTGCCTCTATGCCCAACCGCTTTATGCGTATTCTCTCGAAGAATTGGCCCAGATCGCCTGTCTCTCGAAATACCATTTCTTGCGCATGTTCCGGGCTGCTTATGGCTGTACGCCGCACCAGTTTCAACTGCAATTGCGGGTCGAAAAAGCCCGTGCGCTGCTGGCCCAAACCCGGCTGAGTGTACAGGCCATTGCCGAGTTGCTGTGCTTTGACGAGCCCGCCAGTTTCAGCCGCCTCTTTCGCAAAAAAGTGGGGGTCTACCCCAGCCAATACCGCCATTTGCTTTGAGCCCTTTTTTGCAAATCTTGTTTTTCGCAATTTTTGCCATTCAGTGCCCTGAGGGCAAAATGTTAGGCTGATTTCAGAAGACACCGATCCGACAGGATCTGGATTTCAGAAGACACCGATCCGACAGGATCTGAAAGGAAGCTTTATATGCAAGATTTGGCTGTTCATCTCGCCACCGGACTGTGTATCGGAATCAGTTTGACACTCTGTGGTTTAATCCTCTGGAGTTTAAAAGCATTGGGAGTCTCGTCTCGTGCCCAGACATGGACGGGTATCGGCCTGGTGGGCTGGTTGCTGCTCACAGCGGGACTGGCCCAAAGCGGCGTTTTAAACCATTTTTCCAGCACCCCTCCGCGGATGTTTGCAGTGGTCATGCCCGCGCTGTTTTTTTGCCTGATACTGACCTTTCACCCCCGCCTGCAAACGCTTTGGCAGCAGGTGCCGACCACCTGGCTGCTGGGTTTTCAGACCTTTCGCATCGGGGTCGAACTCTTTCTCTGGTTGCTGTTTACCAGCGCGATTGTGCCTGTGCAAATGACCTTTGAAGGCCGCAATTGGGACATTCTCACGGGTTTAACAGCCCCGCTGATGGTTTGGCTCTGGGTACAGCAGCCCCAAGCCCGGCGTTCCCTGGTGCTGATCTGGAATCTGGCGGGTTTGACTCTCTTGCTCAATATTGTCGGCATTTCGATTCTTTCGATGCCCACGGCGTTTCAGGTCTTTACCCAGGCACCGAGCAATACCTTTGTCGCCAGCTTTCCCTTTGTTTGGTTGCCGAGCTTTTTGGTGCCGTTGGCCCTGCTCGGGCATTGCCTCAGTCTGCGTCAATCGGCGCTTCAAGCCCGATTTAAATCGCCGCAACATGTTGTTTGAGATCAATGAATTTCCGATTTCCAGCGACACCGCTCTCAAATTACAAATGTTACTCTGAGGACAGAAAACAACATATGAAGGGAATGTTTTTATGCAGCGTCAGTCATGGCTTACAACCTGTTTGAGCGGCCTATTAATCATGTCTCTCAGCAGCTGTTATACCATTCACAATTGGGACGAAGGCCCACCTCCTGATCCTGCCACCTTAGATCAGGCCCAGCGCAAGCAGATTTATAAAAAATACGCTATCCGGGGCATCCAGGGTCGGACGATGACCACCGAAGCAGCTCCCGAAAAAATGTATAGTTTGGACTCTTTTAAGCCTGTGATGGAGATTATCACGCCGGAAGTCAGCCAGCCGCTCCGACACGCCGATAATATGGAGCTCTGGTCCACGGTTAGCAGTACACTGGGCTCTTTGGGGCTCATCTTAACGCTCAATACGTTCAGTACCTATTTAGTCAAAGATCAGGAATTGAGAGAAAACCTCAATTATCTTGGCTGGGGAACCTGGGCCTTGGGCTTAGGAGGCGCGTTGCTCTTTGGTGTTCTGCAACAGGGAGCCAATGAGGAAGCGCAACGCATTTATCTGAAGGGATTAAACCAATATATTTATCAAACGCCAAGTTTAAACAGTCAATTGCCCACCCCCAGGCTGGAATTGAGTGAGCTTGACGGAACGCCCGTTACGCACTGATCCTTTCTCAATTAAATCAGCGTGGGTCTAAGCCCGGATTGCTGCAATGCCAGAACTGTGTTAATTTTTGGACATCGTTCTAATGAGCTCAAAACCGGGAGAGAAACAGATTTACGAAGATTTTGAAATGGGTATACAAGCCCTGGAAGAAGGGGCCTTTGCCCTTGCCCAAACAGCGTTTGAATCCCATCTCAAAACCACTCCCCAAGACGCGGAGGGCTGGGCCAACTTGGCTTTGGCCTGTTTTTTGCAAAGAAATTATCCCTTGGCCAGCCAATACTGGAAGACCAGTCTCAAATCTGAATGGCTGCCTGAAGTGGCTGAAAACATCTCAGATAACGCCTTTGAATTGGTACAAGAAGGCAATTTTCAAACTGCCGCAGAACTCTATGGGCTCCTGGTAGAGCGCATGCCCCAATTGAGAGGCTCGCTGATCTGGGCCTTGCGCTGCGCCAATCAGACCCATCAGGCTGAGCAATTGCTCCAAGGCTATCTCAAACAAGACCCCCAGAATCTGGAGCTTCGGCTCTTGGACAGCTTTTTGCTGCCACAGTTTTATGCCTCAACGGCCAGCATGGGTCAATGGCGGCAACGCCTGCGGGATAAATTGCAGGATTTAAAGGCCTGGCTCGCCCAAAAGCCTGAATTCACAGGCTCAGAGCTGATTGTCGGCTCGCCAATTTTTGACCTGATGCTGCTGGGCCAAAACGAAAAAGAGACCCTGGAGGCCATTTCAACGATCTGGCGGCAACTCTTTTTGGAAAAACAAAGCGCCAAGCCCACGCTTCAACAAGCCGCTCGACCCCTGCGGATTGCCTGGGTTTCGTTCTCGCTTTACCAACATTCAACCATGGATTATTTTAAGGGCCTGATCCGCTATTTTTGCCAAGATCCGGACTTTTGCAACGGTGTCTTTTATTTTGGCAAGCCCCGCGATTCAGTCACCGAAGAAATTGCCCGCACAGCAGATCATTTTGTGCAATTGGAATTAAGCCTCGAAACGGGCTTAAAAGAAATCCGCGCGTGGCAGCCAGATATCCTCTTTTACTTGGATATTGGCCAAGAAGCCATGTTGTACACCTTGGCCCATTACCGCTTGGCAAAACTGCAATGTGTCTCCAGTGGGATTCCCATCACCACAGGCATTTCAACCATCGACTATTACCTCTCTTGCCGCTCTTTTGAACCCGAACAAGCCCAGCAAAATTACAGTGAAAAGCTGATTGCCTTGCCAAATCCACCCTGGCAGGTCGAAGTGCCCCCTTTAAGTTCACCGCTTTTGAATCGGGCTGACTTAGGCCTGCCCCCAGACAAAACCCTCTACCTCTTTCCCCATACCCTCTTTCGCCTGGATCCAGATTTGGACCCGATCATCGCCGCCCTTTTCGCCGCAGATCCGCAGGCGGTATTGGTCTTGTTGCGCTACCGCGAAACGCGCCTGCATGAAGATCTGCAAAAACGACTGGGAAAAATCCTGTCTACAGCTGACTTGGAGCGAATTTGTTTTTTACCCTGGCTGCCCCAGTCCCAATTTTTACAGCTCTTAAATCTGGCCGATCTGGCCCTGGACGGCTTGTATTTGGGCGGCGGGTTGGTGAGTTACCAGTGTTTTGCACTGGGCCTGCCCATCATCCATTTGCCGACAGAGCAATTGCGCTGCCGGGTGGCCGCAGGGCTTTATCACATGGCGGGACTGTCTGAATGGATCGCCCAAGACAAAGCCGACTATCTGCAGAAAGCCCTGCAATTGGGGCAAGATCCAGCCCTGCGCAGCCAACTCAAAAGCCAGCTCCGAGCAGCCCGCCCCCGGATCTTCGAAAATCGCCAGGGCCCCAAAGATTTGGCCGCCTTTTTTCGGGCTCAGTTTTAAATCGTTCAGTTTTTCTGGTTCAATTTTAGGCGCTCAGCTCTCGGTCACAGGCAGAGCGCGCCTAAGAATTGTATACTAAAGAAAAATGCATCTCTGAGGTCCTGATTCATGCGCATTCTGCTGCTAACGACGCTGATCTATTTCTTTTTCTCTGCGGCAGCCTTGGCTGCCCCCTGCCAAAATATGCTGCTCGATCTCGACAAAGGCACCCTCAACGGCATTCCCCTGACGGCCTCTCTGGCCCAGGTCAAAAAGGCCTTTCCCTGCCCCCACAGCCAATCCGGGCAGGGCAAAAAAACCGCGTTGTACTTTGCCGCAGCCGGGTTTTCGTTTCAGCCGGGGCAGAGCATTTCAGTCAACAATATTGAAGAGCCTGGCTTTCAGGGCACGCTCTCAAAAGCCATCTTGGGCCTGGAGCCCCACGAGATCGACGAGATCTTGGGGCCTTACCAGCACTTTAGCCGCATCGCTGCAGACGAAAGCATGGGCTATTATTACCGCTATGCTTTTTATGCCCGCCCCTGGGGCACCTTGATTCTCAAGTATGATTATTATTCGCCCAGCCATGTCGAAGAGGTTCTTTTGACCACTGAGAAACTGGCCCAGCTGAAAAAACAATACCCCCAGAAGTAAATCCAGAAGTAGATCCGTGAGTAAACCCATGAGCAAATTTGAGCGCCGCCACCCAGAAGAGATCCATGCCGCCAATACCGACCGCGATTACCGCGAACCCTCACAAAAAGACCGGGATCGGATTTTATTCTGTTCGGCCTTTCGCCGTTTGGCAGGGGTCACCCAGGTCGTATCGGTGCAAGAGGGGCATATTTTTCACAACCGCCTGACCCACAGTTTAAAAGTGGCACAGATCGCCCGCGCCCTGGCGCTCAAATTACACGAAACCGATCCCGATCAGGTCAAAAAATGGGGGGAAATCGACCCCAATGTGGCCGAAACCGCCGCCCTGGCTCACGATCTGGGGCATCCCCCCTTTGGCCATATCGCCGAGCGCAAACTCAACCAATTGGCCCAAGATGTCGGGCTCAAAGATGGCTTTGAAGGCAATGCCCAGTCTTTTCGGATCGTGACCCAATTGGCCATTCGCAAAGAGCATTTTTCAGGTCTCAACCTCACCCGCGCCAGCCTCAACGCCATTCTGAAATACCCCTGGCTCTATGGCCAGCACGGGCCCCGCACCACCAAAAAATGGGGGGCTTACGAAAGTGAAAAAGTGGATTTTGAATTTGCCCGCCAAGGCTTTGAAAACAGCCCAGCCAAATGCTTGGAAGCAGAATTGATGGATTGGGCGGATGATATCGCCTACTCGATCCACGATGTCGAGGATTTTTACCGCGCCAATTTGATTCCCCTTGATCGGCTGGTGGGCTCGCTGCGCAAAGGCAAAAACAACCGCTGGGAAGTACTCAAAGATTCTGAGACCGATCAGCTTTTGCGCGCTATTTTTAAGCGCTGGGACGACGAAGGCATGCAGGCCGAGTTCAGCAGCGAAGAGAGCCGCGACAAGCTCAAGCAGTCCTTTGTGCATATCATCGCGCAGCTTTCAGGCATTCAGCAGCCCTATGAAGGGGCCCACGCCCAAAAGGCCTATCTGCGGCACTTTACTTCGCTGCATGTCAGCAGGTATATCAACGCGGTCAAGCTCTGCGACCCCGATCAGAGCCAGGCCATTGAGATCTCCGAAGACGCCCTGCTTGAAGTCAAAATGTTGAAAGAGTTGACCTGGCATTATGTCATGCGCCGCCCAGCCCTGACGGCCCAGAAAAAAGGCCAAATGCAAATCATCGAAACCCTCTTCAAGGTCTTTTACGAAGCCGCTCACGCCTCTCGCCGCAGCGATTGGGATATTTTTCCCTTTGCTTACCGCGAGCGCTTGGAAAAGACCGAAGATCCCGATCTGCGCACACGCATTGTGATCGATCTGATCGCCAGCATGGCTGAGGCCCAGGCCGTACAGATGTACCAGCGCCTGACCGGCACGGCCCCCGGCTCAATGCTGATGCAGATCGTCTATTAAATGCCCGATTAAAGCGCCAACTGTGCGGGCTTTAAAACCCGCACCGCATGATTGCTATAATCGGCCACATAGAGCAGCCCATTTGGCGCCATGACCACATCAAAGGGGTAGCTGAAGGCGCTGTTTTCACCGGGGCCATCGCGCAAGGCAGGTTTGCCATCGCCGCCGAGGGTGCTCACCTTTTTGTCTTTGCCGATCAAGCGAATGCGGTGATTGAGGCGATCCGCCACATAGAGGTTACCGGCTTTGTCAAAATCCAAGCCCGAGGGCGTGCGAAACTCAGCCCGGTCGGCCTGATCGTCGCGAGAACCTGCCAGGCCACTGCCTGCAAAGGTCGTGACCTCGCCCTGCAAGGTGACACGGCGAATCACATTGTTTTGAGAATCGGAGACATACAGGGCCTGATCCGGGCCCAGCACAATGCCCATGGGTTCGTTAAAGGAGGCATTTTTGCCTTTGCCCTCGGCATAGCCAGCAGCCCCATTGCCCGCCAAGGTGGAAACATTGCCATCGGGACTGAGTTTGCGAATGGCGTGGTTGTGACGGTCGGCAATGTACACATTGCCTGCGGCATCAGCCACCAAATCAGCGGGCCAGTTAAAGGTTGCTTTGAGGGCCGGGCCATCTTGGATCAGGGCCTGATTCTCCTGATCGCGGCTGCTCTCGCTACCGGTACCGGCCAAGGTGCTGAGCACCCCTTGGGAGGAGAGTTTGCGCAAGCTGTGGTTTTGCGCGTCGGCAATCACCAGATCGCCACTGGGCAAAACATGCAGGGCAATGGCTTGGTTCAAACGGCCTTGATTGCTGTCACCATCGAGATTGCCGCGTTCACCTTTGCCCCAAAAGGTGGTGACCAGACCGTTGGCTTGAATTTTGCGCAGGCGGTGGTTGTAGCGATCCATTACGACCAGATCCCCCGCCGGCAAAAGCGCAATCGAGCTGGGATTGTAAAAACGGGCGGCCTCCCCCTGGGCATCGACAAAACCATAGGCGCCATTACCAGCCAAGGTCGTGGCACTCCAAATCGGGTTGGCCAGAGCCAAAGGTGTTTGAACGGGACTGGAAGCGGCATTGCTCTGACAGGCAGACAGGCCCAAGAGCGAGATTCCGAGACATACAATGGAAGCAGCAACAGATCGAAAGCGATTTTTCATGAATAAACTCCAGTTTTGGGCACTGTTTCTAAAGACCGGCGGCAACCTCAACTTGTTCCATCGCCCAGCGCAAATGGGTAGCCAACATCGGATCACTTTGATGGCGTTCGAGGGCCTCGGCCAAAGCGGGCAACGTGTCCCGCCGCCCAGAATTGCCAATCACGACGGCCAGATTGCGAATGAAGCCCCGGTATTTGGGGCGTTTGATCGGGCTGCGGGGGGCTATTTGCAATTCAAATTCATGGGGTGTGAGCAAAAGCAATTCGGTCAGGCGCTTTTCGCTCAACCAGGCGCGGGGAAAAAAGCCGCTTTGTTGGGTGGGCTGAGCAAAGCGCACGTTCCAGGGACAGACCTCCTGGCAGACATCACAGCCAAAGAGATGGCTGCCAATCCCACTGCGCAACGCTGTGGGAATCTCTTCGCGGGTTTCAATCGTGAGATAGGCAATACATTTGCGCGCATCGAGGGTATAGGGCCCCACAAAAGCATCGGTCGGGCACGCATCAAGGCAACGGGTGCAGCTACCACAGTGCAGCGCCTCAAAAGGTTCGCTCACAGGCAAATCCAAATTGGTCAGCAGCGCCCCCAATAAAAACCAGGATCCCTGGCCTGGCACAATCAAACAGCTGTTTTTACCGATCCAGCCCAGACCCGCACGGACCGCCAATTCCCGTTCCAAAAGTGGCCCCGAATCGACAAAAGCCCGCGCTTCGAGTTGGGGATAATGGGTTTTTAGGGCCTGGATCAACTGTTCCAAAAGGGCCTTCATCAGGCCATGATAATCGTCGCCGCGCGCGTAGCGGGCGACCTGAAATTCTGGTGAAGGCTGATCGGGGCCATAATAATTACAGCCCACCACCACCACAGATTTGACCGAAGGCAAGAGCATTTTTAAATCGGCTTTGAGCGGCGCGTGGCGCTCCAAATAGCCCATCTCACCGGCATAACCGGCAGCCAACCATTGCTGGTAAAAATCCAAATGGGGAAGCGGTTCAGACCCACAAACGCCAACAAGGTCGAAGCCAAGACGTTTGGCTTCGACCTCAAGCGGGTCGCATAAAAAAGATTCTAAGCGGCGCTGCCGGATTGGGCTTTGACCTTGTCCACCAAAGATTTGAAGGACTGGGGATCGTGAATGGCCATTTCAGACAGGATTTTGCGGTTCAATGTGATGCCTGCTTTGTTCAGACCATTGATAAACTCGTTATAACGAATGCCTTCAGCACGCGCAGCGGCGTTGATACGCGCAATCCAAAGGCGACGGAAATCGCGCTTTTTGGTGCGGCGGTGCATGGTTGCATACTTCATCGCCTTTAAAACTGACTCTTTGGCCGGACGGAACAGGGTGTGCAGACTTCCACGGTGGCCTTTGGCCAACTTGAGAATTTTCTTGTGACGTCTGCGGGTCACAATACCACCTGTAATACGCATGGTTTAATAACTCCTTATGAATTCAACGCAAATACTTGGGGTAGGGCAGAGCCAAAGTGGCCCGTTCCATATCACTACTATCAACAACGGCATAGCCGCTTAATCCGCGTTTGCGCTTAGAGCTTTTTTTGGTCAAAATATGAGCTTTAAAGGCTTTGCGACGCATCAGCTTGCCAGAGGCGGTCAGACGGAAACGCTTGGCTGCTGCGCGCTTGGTCTTCATCTTAACTTTCATGGACTTTTTTCTCCTTCTTAATGGCATCCTTCTTGGGGTTGAGGATCATAATAATCCGTTGCCCTTCCAGCTTTGGTTCCCGCTCGAAAGCAGACAATTCTTCGGTATCAGTCGAAAAACGGAGCAGCAACTGGATAGCAAGATCAGAGTGCTGTGCCTCACGGCCCCGAAGACGTACGGTCATTTTGACTTTGTGTCCAGCTTCGAGAAACTGAGTTAAACGCTTGAGCCGGACCTGATAATCGTGTTCACCGATCTTATAGCTCAGGGTGATTTCTTTTAATCCTGCTGAATGCTGTTTTTTACGGGCATCTTTTAGGCGTTTATCCAATTCGTAGCGATGACGACCATAATCCAACAGTTTACAAACCGGAGGGCTGGAGGCATTGGTCACCATCACCAGATCAAATCCATTTTCGCGGGCCTGTCGCAAGGCTTCGCTGGTTGGCATAACGCCCAGGACTTCGCCTGTTTCCGAAATCAGTCTTACTTCTTTGGCATAAATCTGCTCATTGACGGGTAAGCCCTTATTCGAACTGTTGTTGTTGCTATTGCTATTGCTGTTACTGTTGTTCTTCGTGATAGCCGTAGTTATCCTGCCTTTCAAAAATCTGGATCCATTGGATGAATATGACGATCATCAGCTGCTTCTCAGTCTTAAGAGCCTTTAACAGGGCCTTTATCAGAGCATGTCAGACCTTTTCAGACCTGGAGAGCCTTCTGGGTCAGACCTGTCAAACAGAGAGAAACAGGTGCTTATGATTACGCTTAGCATATATTGTGCCACAATCGTACTCAGATCGGAATGTATTGTAACATAATCACCTTCGCGATCAGAACGGCAAGCTGAGATCTTGAACAGGATTTTTATGGGCAAAGCTGTGGGCCTGTAAAGAAACGGGAAAGCGCAATTGCTGCAACCAATGAAAGATCCGCGGTTGAGGCGCTATAAATTGCCACTGGGCACCGACCTGCTGAAGGGGCCGAAACAGATGTAAAAGTGAATCTTCTAAACGGCTGCAAGGCGTAAAATCAACACAGAAATGCCGCCAG
The DNA here is from genome assembly GCA_018780035.1 of Candidatus Sericytochromatia bacterium. Taxonomy (GTDB): domain Bacteria; phylum Cyanobacteriota; class Sericytochromatia; order UBA7694; family UBA7694. The sequence goes on along the minus strand of JADMKE010000011.1, from coordinate 79,859 downwards.
CCCTGCTGCAAAAGCTTCAGGCATTCTCTTTCAAAAATCGCCACGTCTTCTTGATCGACATGGCCATGTAATTCCAAACGAACCACACCCGGGAAATCTTGATGAATGACTAAATGCATCGTCTGCTCCCTCTTCTCTCCGTGATCGTGGCCTGATCTTAGCACAAAGCGGGGAATTTACTCAAACCCCCATTGGCTTGGTTTTCAATCGGGACTTTGTTAGAATCAAGATCAAAGGGCTTCAATCTGAATAAAGACAGCCTTTTGATTCCTTCCCGCCATTTATCCCTTGCTTAAAGTTGGTCAAATACCGTGATGCCCCTCAACCAAGATCAGGTCGAAAAAATTGCCAAAGCCCTGGCTGACGAGCGGCGTTTGCACATTCTGCGCAGCATTCGCGAGCGCCAGAATCTGGTCTGCAACGAAATCCAAGAGGTTTGCCCACTCTCTCAGCCCACGATCTCACACCATGTCAAAATCTTGACCGAAGCAGGCCTGGTCAAAGCCGAAAAAGAAGGCCGTTTCGTGCGTTTGTCCGTCAATCAAGAGGTGCTCGACGCCTTTACAGGTCAATTGCAAAACTGGTTTCACTAGCCCCTTTGTTGCCCCTTTGATTTTTTTTGTTTTACATATTGACAAACTTAAATGTTTCGACTTATAACTAATATCAATAGATTGATAGATTTAAATATATCGAAAAGGAAAACAAAATATGTCATTCAAAAACAAACAGATCGTGATCACTGGCGGCAACAGCGGAATTGGCCAAGCCACAGCCAAATTATTGGTGGAGCAAGGTGCCAAGGTGCTGATCACAGGGCGCAATCAGGCCACCCTCGATCAGACCGTTAAAGAAATTGGCGACAATATTCTGGCTTTGCAGGCAGATACCGCCCAAATCAGCGATGCCGACAAACTGGCAGAATATGTCAAAACCCATTTGGGACAACTCGATGGGCTGTTTATCAACGCGGGCATTGGCCAGTTTGCCCCGCTTGAAGCGGTCACAGAAGACCATTTTGACAGCCAGTTTAATACCAATGTCAAAGGAGCATTTTTTACGCTGCAAAAATTGGCTCCCCTGTTAAAAGACGGCAGCTCGATTGTGTTAAACGCCTCGGTGGTTCACCACAAAGGCTTTGCCACAGCGAGCGTCTATGCCGCCACCAAAGCCGCTCTGCGCTCTTTTGCCCGTACCCTGGGAGCAGAATTGCTGCCACGCGGCATTCGCGTCAATGTGGTCAGCCCGGGCCCGATTGCCACGCCAATTATTGATCGCATGGGGCTGTCTGAAGCCGAAAAAGAGGGCTTTGTCAGCAGCATCATCGCATCCAACCCCATGAAACGCCAGGGAACGCCCGATGAAGTGGCGCAAACGGTCAGCTTTTATCTCTCGTCGGCCTCCAGTTATATCACTGGCACGGAATTGCTGGTCGATGGGGGCTTTGGGGAGTTTTAGTGGCGTTCTAAAAGAAGAGTCCTAGAGATGTGGGTGGGTGGCTTGGGCCTGTTGCTGGGCATTCGGGCCGCCCATTTCGCACATCCATGTGCTTCACGGGCTAATTGCCCAACACAGGCCAAGTCCCTTACAGTTCAACATCTCTCTAATAAAATACAACCCCGCATCACGCCATCTTCCCTGAGCGTTTCCCTGAGCGGAGTCGAAGGGAACAGGTTCAGCCTATTTGGTAGGTTCCGTGAAACATGGGGTGGGCTTTTTCTTGGGGGCCGACGGAGCTGAAGACGTGTAAAGGCAACACAATCAGGCGCTCGCCATCGGTTTCAAAATGGTGGGGGCACATTTTTTCGAGCAAGATGATCTGCCCCGGAAAGAGTTCGGTTTTGAACGAGTGTTTGTCCATGCCCACATGGCACCAACCGTGGCCCTGCAAGACGTAAACAATACGCACCGTGGAGTGAATATGGTGAACCTGTTCAGAGGAATAAGGTGGCATATCCAAGAGCTGCAGGGTGGGGTCGCCCACGCGCTCGGGCGGAAAGACCTGGCGGGTGGCGCAGCCGTTGACATAAGGCAAATTGGCCTGGGTCGAAAGACCCGACGTTTTGTTTTCGGGCATATAGCCCCGGATCACCGTGGCCAGCCAAGGACTGGTAATGTCAATTGGCCCCCGCTTGAGCATCGCTTCTTGTTTGTCTTGGGAGAGATAAAAGACACAATCGCCACGTTCGACAGAGATCGTGTGGGCCCCCGCATAGAGGGTATAAAAATACAGATCTTGTGCGCGGGCCGAGATCTGTAGTGATTCCTGGGGGGCTACAAAACGCACCCCAAAGCGCTGGGCCAGATCTGGCGTGGGCAAGGCTTTGTCGTTGTTGGGATTGTCGGATGTCCACTCGGTTTTCATAGGGGCATTTTAACATGGCCCCGCAGAAAAGGCCGCCAGACTAAACGGTTTGGATCGTCTCAATCAATTGCCGTGCCACTGCCCGCGCCATTTTTTCATCGTGGGGATAGTCAATCGATTGGTAAAAACGGGTCAATTTTTCGAGCCGCTCAATGCCCAGGGCACTGGAGCGCAAGAGCAAAAAATGAGCCAAGAAGACCAGACTGTAGCCGCGCAAAAACACCCCCACCGATTGCCGATCAAATTGCCAGACCCTGTGGGTGAATTCAAAATAGGGCTGAATAAACAAAAGCAAAGCCTCTCTTTGCCCGAGTAAAGCCTCTCGCAGCGGGGCCAATTCGGTCATGTCAACGGCCTGCAACATGCGCAAGAGATAATCGGGATAAAAATAGTCTTCGCTGAAAGGCACAGCAATCCGCGCGGCAAAATCCTGCTCCAGGGCCCGGACCTCGGGATCCGCCAAAAATTCTTCCAGCGAAAGCTGATCGAGCCCCAAAGTCGCGTCCGACTGCGTGAGTTTTGCTTGCACCTGCTGTTTATAACCTTCGAGGCCTTGGCGAATGGCCAAAAACTCTGCGTCGGCGATCTCCAATAAACTCGCCACGCGCGAAAAACGGCGGCGCAACTCGGCGGGAATCTGGGCCGCTGTTTTATAACCGAGATCGTGTTCAATCTCGGCCCAGGTATGCTGCAAGATGCTGCGGATCTGCAGCTCAAAGGCATAGTCTTGGGCATCCGAGACCACCCCTTCTCCCTTTTTTAAACGGCAGACATAATGCAGCGAGCGATAGCCAAACTGAGCCAAATCCGCACTTTGGCGCTTGTCGATCGAATGGATATAGTCCACTTCAAAGGCCTGCTCTACCAGGGCTGCCAATTGCTCAATTGTGTCTTCAAAATAGGTGATGATGCGAACCCCCACCAGATCGGTGATTTCAGTCAGTTGGTGGTAAGTCCGGTCGGGCCGACGCAATTTGTAGGCCAAGCTCTCAGGAGCTTTGATCCGGGAAGACAGGCTGTGAATCTTGAGCGCAGCGTCTTGCAAAAGCACATTAAACTGGGCCAAAACCAAGGCCTCCAACGCCACAAGTTGGGGCCGGTCGGCTGAAAATTGCTGCAACAAAGACTGTTTCACGGTCTGTCTCCTTATAATTAAATCCCGGTCTCAATAGCCGCGAATCGAAACAAGCTGGATCGCCTGATCAACCGCCATCAAATCCCCGGTGGACATGGCCTGCCAATCTTCTGGGCTGCCTACCGGCTCTGAACAAAAAACAATTTCATCCCAAGCGCGGCCCTCAGCGCCGGGCTCCAGCCGGTAATACAGCGGCTGCCCGCCCTGGTGGGCCCAAAGCGCTTTGCCATTGCTGAGCAAAAAGCTGATATACGTCTCGCTGGGCGGCCCTGTCTGTTTGGAGAAGGGCCCAATCAGGGCCAAAAGATTTTCGAGCGCCCATTTGAGCGAGCGTCCGAGTTCGCGGCTGCTGTGCGGGTATTGGGCTGAGACCAGCCCCCAGCGCTCCAATTCACTCAGCAGATAATAAAAAATCAGCTCCGAGTCGGTCTCACCCTGGATCGCCGCGCGAAAATGGGGATCGATCTGCGAGAGAATCAGGGCGCGGTACCTGTCGAAGTGTTTAATATTGCCATTGTGGGCAAAAATCCAATTCTGGTATGAAAAAGGGTGGTTGTTATTGAGGCTGTTTTCGCCAATCGTGGCCAAACGCAAATGGGCAATCAGGGCCCGGGTCTCCAGGCTCTCGCTGAGGGCTGCAAAATCGGGATCTTGAAAAGCCGGTAGCAGAGCCCGTTTGAGCTTAACACGCGGCAGATCTTCGCTCTGTTCATAATAGGCCAAACCCCAGCCATCGCGGTGGGTTTCACTCAATTGGACAAACGAATGATCACGCTGGCTCAAGGCAGCGGGTCGGCCCGCAAACTGGGAAAAATAACCAAATAGACGGCACACAATACCAGACCTCCGGCTCAGATTGGCTCTCAGCCGAGCAATTCCTGGATCAGGGATGGGCAATTCAGGCAGCCACAGAGGCTGTGCAAATCACTCATTTGTCAGGCACAGCAGGTGTACCTGGAGGAATTGGCACCGTTTCTCAGCCCTGTTTCTGGACAGAATCTGAAAAGGTTGCCCCAGCGTCAACGGGCCCGTCCCTCAGCTGGTCTGAATGAGATTCAAGCGCTATTGTAATCAAAACAGCGCGTAAGTTCAAGTCTTTGTTGGGCATTTTTCAATACCGATCCGCGCTTAATCGGGAGGGTTCAACTGCTTCTCATACTCCGCCAAGGCCTCCCCTTTGAGCTTGAGCACCGGAAACGTGCGCCACTTGGGCAGATCAAAATGCCACCACTCAGTCGGCAGCGGCTCCAAACCGGCCTGGGTCATGGCCTGTTGCAGCAAAAGGCGATTGGCTTTGAGCAAGCTGGGCAATTTGGCATAATCGCGAAAGGCCTTTTCGCTGAATTCGGTATACGGCGTGGGCATCGGAATCTCTTGACCAGTTTTGTCGATCAAGGTCAAATCAATGGCAGTGCCACGGGTGTGGCGGCCCCCTTTGCGCGGGTGGCTGATAAAATTTTCGTTTTTAACGTGTTGCCAGAACAACTCTTGAAATTCCATCGGGCGGTAGGCATCCCAGACCTTGAGGCGGTAGCCGCGCGGCAAAAGATAGGCCTGGGCCTTGCGCAGGCGCTCAGCCAAAGCAGGCTGCACCCAGGCTTTGCGAAAGGGATAGACCGCTTTTTTGAGAAATTGTTTCTCGGTCGCAAAACGCAATTCAACTTCGATGCCCGGCACGGCCTGTTGCAGCTCAACCAGGGGAGACAGCGCAACGGCGGTCGAGGACTGTGAGAAGGCGGGCAGGCCTGTGCAGAGACAGAGAGCGATGGCACCCAAGCAACGCATCCAAGAGAAATACCCACAAGAGAGATGCTGAGACATGTTCAAGCAACGCCCTTAAGGCTCATAACCCAGCCAGGGCGCCAACCAGCGCTCCATCTCAGCTTGGCTCAGCCCTTTGCGCTGGGCGTAATCTGCCACCTGATCGGCCCCCAAGCGGGTAATGCTAAAATAACGCGCTTCGGGGTGCGAGAAATACCAACCACTCACGGCGGCGGTGGGGGTCATGGCAAAGTGTTCGGTTAAAGCCAGGCCAATTTGTTCGGCATTGAGCAGGTCAAAGATGCTGCGCTTTTCGGTATGGTCTGGGCAGGCCGGATACCCCGGCGCGGGCCGAATGCCCTGGTATTTTTCTGAAATGAGATCATGGGCAGAAAAATCCTCATGGGCCCCATAACCCCATTCGCGGCGGGCCTTTTGGTGCAGCCATTCGGCCAGGGCTTCGGCCAAGCGGTCGGCCAGGGCCTTGAGCAGGATCGCGTTATAATCGTCGTGGTTGGCTTCAAAGCGCGCCACATGGGCATCGAGGCCGAGACCGGCGGTAACCGCAAAGGCCCCGATCCAGTCTTGGCAACCTGCTTCGACGGGCGCGATAAAATCCGCCAGGGCCAAATGGGGTTTGTTGCCCAGTTCTTCTTGTTGGCGTAGGCTGTGAAAGACCCTCTGCACATCAGAGCGCGAATCATCGGCATAGACACAGATATCTTCTCCCTGAGAGGCAGCAGGGAAAAAGCCATAGACCGCTTTGGCACTCAGCCATTTTTCGTCCACGACTTGCTGCAGCATGGCTTGGGCGTGTTCAAAGAGGTCGCGGGCGGCGGCGCCCATTTCGGGGTGTTGCAAAATCGCCGGATAGCTGCCGCGCAATTCCCAGGCGCTGAAAAAAGGCGTCCAGTCGATATACGGCACCAATTCTGCCAGATCAATCTGCTCCAGCACACGCACACCCGAAAAAGCCGGTTGTGGCAAGACCGCCGCTGCCCAGTCAAAACGCGGGGCCCGTTCGCGGGCCTGGGCCAAGCTGAGCAGGGGCCGGGCCGAACGATTGAGGTAGCGCTCGCGGGTCAGGGCCTGCTGGGCGCGCACATCCGTCAGATAATCTTCGGCTTGGGAGTCACTCAAGAGCTGGCTGACCACCGTCACGGCCCGCGAGGCGTCGTTGACATGCACCACAGGGCCCTCATAAGCCGGGGCAATTTTGACAGCGGTGTGTTTGGCACTGGTGGTGGCCCCGCCAATCAAAAGCGGGGTTTTAAACTTTAAACGGGTCATCTCTTTGGCGACATGCACCATTTCATCCAGCGAGGGCGTGATCAGGCCACTCAGGCCGATGATATCTGCCCCTGTGGCTTGGGCCTCGGCCAAAATCCGGTCGGCAGGCACCATCACACCCAAATCGACAATTTCGTAATTATTGCAGCCCAGCACCACGCCCACAATGTTTTTGCCGATATCGTGCACGTCGCCTTTGACGGTGGCGAGCAAGACCTTGCCCTTGCTGCTATTGGAGGATTTGTCTGCTTCCATATGGGGCAAAAGCCAGGCCACGGCCTTTTTCATCACACGTGCGCTTTTGACCACCTGGGGCAAAAACATTTTGCCCGCCCCAAAGAGGTCGCCCACCTGGCTCATGCCCACCATCAGCGGGCCTTCGATGATTTCCAAGGGCCGGGCAAAGCTGGCCAGGGCCTCGGGCAAGTCCTGTTCGAGATAGCTGTCGATGCCGTGAATCAAAGCGTGGCTGATGCGATCTTGCAAAGCCCCCTGCCGCCAGGTCTCGTCTTTTTCGCGCAAGGTCCCGCCCCGGCGGTAGTTCTCAGCCAGCGTGACCAAGCGGTCGGTGGCATCCGGGCGGCGGTTGAAGAGCACATCTTCGATCTGCTCCAACAATTCAGCGGGCACATTTTCGTAGAGTGCCAATTGGCCCGCGTTGACAATGCCCATGTCCATGCCCGCTTGAATCGCGTGGTACAAAAACACGGCATGCATCGCTTCGCGCACATAGTCGTTGCCCCGAAATGAAAAGGAGAGATTGCTGACCCCGCCGCTGATCAGCGCACCAGGACAGGCCGCTTTGATCGCTTTGATCGCATCGAGATAGCCCATGGCGTAATCGGCATGTTCTTCCATGCCCGTCGCCACGGTCAAAATATTGGGATCAAAGATAATGTCCTGGGGTGGAAAGCCAATCTCTTGAGTCAGAATGTGATAGGCCCGTTGGCAGATCTGCAGCTTGTGTTCAGCCGTCACGGCTTGGCCACTTTCGTCGAAGGCCATCACGACCACTGCCGCGCCATAGCGGCGAATGCGGCGGGCCTGGGCTTTAAAGAGATCTTCGCCCTCTTTGAGGCTGATTGAATTGACGACACTTTTGCCCTGCAGGCATTGCAGCCCGGCTTCGAGCACCTCAAAACGCGAGCTGTCGACCATGATCGGCAATTTGGCGATGTCCGGCTCAGCGGCAATCAAATTGAGGAATTTGCGCATCACCGCGACCGAGTCGATCAGGCCTTCGTCCATATTGATGTCGATCAGATTGGCGCCACCTTCGACCTGCTGCCGCGCCACTTCGAGGGCGGCTTCGTAATTCTCTTCGCGGATCAATTTGGCAAATTTGCGCGAGCCCGTGATATTCGTGCGCTCGCCGATCAAACTGAAATTGGAGTCGGGGCGGATCGTATAGGCTTCCATGCCACTGAAACGTGGCAAAGCGGGCAGCTCAGGAATCTGGCGTGGGGGCAGACCTTGCATGGCTTTGGCAATCGCGGCAATAAATTCTGGGCGCGTGCCACAGCAGCCGCCGACAATATTCAGCCAGCCCTGCTCAGCAAAGTCTTTGAGAATCGCCGCCATTTGTTCGGGGGTTTCGTCGTAGCCGCCAAATTCATTGGGCAGACCGGCATTGGGAAAACAGCAGAGATAAACGGGAGAGATTTTGGCCAATTCTTCGACATGGGAGCGCATTTGTGCAGCCCCCAAAGCACAATTGATGCTGACTGCAAGCAGGTCAAAATGGCTGATGCTGTTCCAAAAGGCCTCAACATTTTGGCCCGAAAGCGTGCGCCCACTGGCATCGGTGATCGTGACCGAGGCAATCACAGGCAGGCGTTTTCCGCTTGCTTCGAAATAGTCCTCGATCGCAAAGAGCGCCGCTTTGAGGTTGAGCGTGTCGATCGTCGTCTCGGGCACCAGCAGGTCCACGCCGCCTTCGACCAAACCGCGCACCTGTTCGCCAAAAGCGGCCACCAAAGCCTGGAAGTCGGTATTGCGAAAACCGGGATTGTTGACATCGGGCGAGAGCGAGGCTGTGCGTGTGGTCGGGCCAATCGAGCCCGCCACCCAGCGGGGCTTGCCATCTTGGACGGCCACTTCTGCCGCCACTTCGCGGGCCAATTCAGCGGCTGCTTTGTTGATCGCATAGACCTGCGACTCCATGCCATAATCCGCCATTGAGACCGATTGGGCGTTGAAGGTATTGGTCTCGATGATATCTGCACCGGCCTCTAAAAAGGCCCTGTGAATCTGTTTGATAATCTCGGGCCGGGTCAGGCAAAGCAGGTCATTGCAGCCTTTGAGGGGCAAGGGGTGATCGCCAAAGAGACTGCCGCGAAAATCCGCCTCCTCCAGCCCAAAGGTCTGAATCATGGTGCCCATGGCACCGTCGAGAATCACAATCCGTTCTTTGAGCAGGGTTTCAAGGGCGTGGGGGGAGGGGCCGGTGTGGGTCATGGCGTGGCATCTGTCCTGGTTTTTGAGATGGCCCCATTATAACACGGCGTGTCAGAGGGGCTGGGTCTCGGCCCTGCAGGGCAAAGGCATTGTCGATTGACAACACACCATCAAAAATACTAAGCTGGATTTATACCTAATTGTACGAGGCTTTTCAAACTAAGCCCATATGACCCGAAACAAACATCCTAAAAAAGCGATTGAAGCGGCTTTAAAATACGCTGAGTCCAAAGGGTGGCAAGTCGAAGTCGGAGGTTCTCATGCCTGGGGAAAGATGTATTGTCCCTACAATGACAAAGCCTGTCGATGCGGCGAATTTTGCATTACCAGCATCTGGAGCACCCCCAAGAATGCCGATAACCATGCCAAACAGATTATCCGAGTGGTCGATCATTGCCTCTTTCAAAAACCCAGGGGTTAAAATAGCATGAGGGAATACGAATTTACCCTCAAATTAAAGCTGGCAGAACCTGAAAGCCAGCCCGAAAAATATCTAAATGCCTTGGCAGAAGCGGGATGTACCGATGCTTTAATCGGGGTTGGCCAAGCAGGAAAAATTGCCCTGAATTTTATCCGCGAAGCACCATCGGCATACGAAGCCATCTCAAGTGCATTGGCTGAGATTCGCACAGCGATACCAGATTCAGAGCTGGTAGAAGCGGGTCCTGACTTTGTCGGTTTGACCGATTTGGCTGAGATCCTGGGTTTTAGCCGTCAAAATATGCGCCAATTGGTCTTGAGAAACGGGACCTTTCCAGCGCCCATCCATGAAGGAAAAGCTGCAATCTGGCATCTGGCCAAGGTTTTGAACTGGCTCAAACAACACAAACCCTATTCGTTGAATGAGACGCTTTTAGAAACCGCGCAGGTCACACTCTTGCTCAATTTGGCCCGAGAAACCCGTGAGATTGAACCTGCTCTGCAAGCCAAAATAAAAGCTTTGCCTATTTAAGCAAGATTCACCACCAAGCGATTTTGAAAAAAACCATCAAATAAAATGGAAACAGAAAAAATACCGATTGACCCACTCAATCCCGAATCGGGCTTCATTGAACGGCAATCTATTTCTGTCACTTTTGAACTGCCATCCATCGTTGAAACGCCTTCAGACCCCACTTTTTTCGACACAATTAGCCACAACGCCCCTTTATTGATTCTCTGCACAGGGATGTTGATTTGGCGTTCAGCCCGCTGGCCGACTTTACCTGCTTGGTTAAAATACCTGGCTTACGGTTTGTCTTTTCTGGGTTTGTTTGGATTGATGGCAGATTTGATCCATTTTCAATCCCGATCTGAATGGGGTTCCGTTCATGTACCCATGGATGTGATGACATGGGAACTGGCTTGCTTGAGTATTTTTAGCCCTTTTTTACTTGTGATGCAGAAACGAGTCTTGCTCAAAAAAGTCCTGGGTCTCTGCCTCATTGCGCTGGGTGTAACAATTGAATTTGCAATGACCTTTATCGCATTTGAATACTTATGGGAATTTCCCATGTGTAATTGGATTTCTTAAAGCAATATTTGCACCACTCCTGCCGATAAAATCCCAAAGCCCCGGAGGTGCCCATGCAATTGCCCTTGAATCTCACCCCGCCCCAAAATGTGCTCAACCGCCCCTTGCGGCCCTTGGCCTTTGGCGTGGGATACATTATTCCGCTGCTGGCGATCTGGGGTGCCCAAACCGGCGGGCTGGCGCAATTTGCCGTGCCACTCTTTGTCTTTGGCCTGATCCCAGTTTTGGATTTTGTCTTGGGCCATTATCTGCACAATCCCGGTCAGGCAGAGACCGAGGCCCTGCTCAATAGTTTCACCTTTAAACTCATGACCTGGCTACAGGTGCCCGTGCAATACGGCCTGATCATCGGGGGCGCTTGGCTGATCAGCCAGCAAAACTGGAGTGGCCTGGAGCAGATCGGTTTTACGCTTTCGGTCGGTATTTGCACAGGCGGCCTGGGCATTACCCTGGCCCATGAATTGATTCACAAGGTCGATCGCTTTGAGCGCTTTTTGGGCCAGGCCCTGCTGATGCCCGTCTGTTATTTGCATTTTTATATCGAGCACCTCTATGGCCACCACCGCCGGGTCTCCACCCCGGACGATCCCGCCAGCTCCCGTCTGGGGGAGAGTTTTTACAGCTTTTATCTGCGCACTGTGCTGGGCAGTTGGCGCAGTGCCTGGGGCATCGAAAAACGGCGCCTCGAAAAACAGCGCCCGGGCAAACGCCAACAAGGCCTGTGGAGCTTTCACAACCGCATGATCAACTACAGCCTGCTTTCGGGCAGCTTTGGCCTGGGGCTCTTCTTACTCTGGGGCCCCAAAGCGCTCTGGTTTTTTATCGGCCAGAGCATCATGGCCTTCAGCCTGCTCGAAGCGGTCAATTATGTCGAACATTACGGGCTCGAACGGCGCGAAATCCGCCCAGGTGTTTACGAAGGCGTCAATATTCGCCACTCCTGGAACGCCAATTTTTTGCTCACCAATTGTCTGTTGTTTATGCTGCAGCGCCACTCCGATCACCATGCCCACCAATCGCGGCGCTATCCGGTTCTGCGCCAATTTGAGGAGAGCCCACAATTGCCCGCTGGCTACGCGGGCATGATTTTGCTGGCCCTGCTGCCCCCACTCTGGAGAAAAGTTATGGATCCGCGGGTAGAGGCTTACCGGGAACAATTGGCCACTGCCCCAGAGCGATCAGCAGCCAGCCCACAAGTATCAGCAAGCTGCTGAGAAAAATCGGCAGGGGCAGCGAGACAAAGGCCCCCAGGCCCCACCAAGCGGCAAGACCCTGTAAGAGAATCAGGGTCTCACTCAGGGCAAACCCCAGCAAAAACAGCCCCAATCCCCAACGCACTGTCGGGTTAAGCTGCAGGCCTTGCTCTTGCCATAAATAGGCCAAGAGCGTACACGTGACCACCCCCAAGAGCACCAAATGCAGGTAAAAAATCACGAGCGAGCGCTGCTGGTAGGCCAATTGAGCAAAGAACGGCCAGGCAGTCAGGGCCTGCAAAAGCAGTTTGAGATTAAAACAGCCCCAAGCCAAGACCAACAAAAGCTTGACCTCGGGCAAAATAGGGATGGAAGAGAAATGGACGGAAGAGAACAGGTGAGAGCCTGTTTGGCGCAAAACCCAGCCCCAGCGCCAAAACAGGGCCAAGGCCCCCAACTGCGCCAGGGCCGCGGCTCCGGCCACAACCCAGACCCACAGCGGCGGTTGCGTCCAAAGTGCCGAAAGCGCGTAAGCGGGCAAACTGCTCCCAAGCAAAAGCCAAACGGCCCGCCGGGGCAAAGGCCCAGCCGTGTCGATGCCACGCGCTTCCAACCAACGCAAGAGCAAGGCCAAAAGTGCAAAGACAAACCAGCCATTGTACTGAAAATGCAAATAAAAATAGATCGCGAGAAAATAAACGGGGCTTTGGTTGAGTTTGAGCGCCATGATCGGCCCCAAACTCCAGGGCCCGAGCGAAGACAGCATCATCAGCCAGAGACAGGCCCAAAGCAAACGCCGCGAAAGCGAAGTATCGCCCTGTGTGGCACGCAATAAATGCCCCGCTTGGGCATAAGAGACAAACAAAAACAGGGTCGAAAAGCTGATTGAAACCGCCGCATAGCCCTGCACAGGAAAGCTGAACAACATGCCCAAAACCAGGGCCTGCGCCGCCCAAAAGAGCCCATGCCAACGTTTGGCCTGAGCCTGCCCCGCAGGCAAAAAGGCCCGCATCAGGGCCACCATCAAAATCGCATGAACCCAGCCCAGCAAGGCCACATGGGAATGGGCGTGCAGAAAAAACTTATAATTAAAACCGGGCAAAACCTGCACAAATTGCCAACGCAGCAATAAACCCAGGACCTGCACACAGACAAAAAACACCAGCGCTGTTAAAAGCACAGGTCGGGGCCAAGCCTTTAAGGCTGTTGAATCTCTAGACGTCTGTGTTTGAGGCATGGCTTCATCTTACCCCTTGTCGGGTGAAATCGGGGCAAATCCCTGTTCCCAAACAGTGAATATGCTAGAATCAAGCCAAGCCGGATCAATCGGATCAATTCATCAAGACAAGGTTTCAACGAATCATGGCACGTCTTCACCTTTTTGCCCTGGGACTGTTGTTCATCAGCGCCTGTAACGCAGTCCCGACACCGCCAACCACCCTTTCCCCCCGTTCCAACCAAACACCCAATCCCCCACTCATACCCCCCAGCACCGCTCCCAGTTTGGCCCCTTCGAGCTTGCCCACCCCCAGCACCAGTCCTTCAACGCCGCTCGGATCGCAACCCACCCCCACGCCGCTCAAAACACCCAGCCCCGAACCCAGCGCTGAGCCAACGCCAGAACCGACATCAGAAACACCAGCCAGCCCCGAACCCAGCGAAGCACCGCTGGCCCAGGAAAAATGGAAATTTTTAACCGAGGGGGCCATTTACGGCAGCCCCGTGCAAGCGGCCGATGGCACCCTCTATGTGGGCAGCAATGACCACAGCCTCTATGCGATCAACCCCGATGGTTCACTCAAATGGAAATACCCGACCTTTACGCCTTTAACAGGCCAACCACTCTTGGGCAGCGACGGCACCGTCTATCTCAGCAGCCGCGAAGGTTTTCTCTTTGCCCTTTATCCCAATGGCAGTCTCAAATGGAAGTTTGCCGCCGATGGCGCCATCAAAGCCAGCCCGACCCTGGGCAAAGATGGCAATATTTACGTGGCCACCACCACAGGCACCTTTCATGCCGTAGCGCCCGATGGCACGCAAAAATGGGATTATTATATCGACGACGAGGTGCAAGCGGCGGCCACGGTATCATCAGAGGGGATTATCTATTTACCTGTTATGGACGGAACGCTCCATGCGATTACCCCCGAGGGCAACAAACGTTGGGTTTTTAACGCCGGAGACGCAATCCGCTCACAACCCGCAATCGGCCCCGACGGCACGATCTATGTCGGCAGCCTCGACACCTTGGTCTATGCCCTCAATCCTTTTGGTCAGGTGCTTTGGAACTTTGAAACCGAACATGAAGTGATTGGCAGTCTGGCAGTGGGCAAAGACGGCACCATTTTTGTCCCAAGCACGGGTAGCCATCTCTTTGCCTTAAATGCAAATGGCACAGAAAAATGGCGTTTTAAAGCCCGCGATGCCCTGGAATCCAGCCTGGCCTTTGACATCGAAGGCAATCTCTATTTTGGCAGCACCGATGCCAGTGTTTACTCGCTCACCCCCCAGGGCCAAGAGCGCTGGCGTTATTATGCCAACGACAGCATTTATTCGACCCCCTGGGTTCAAGGGGACGGCACAGTGTATATTGGCTGCAACGATCAATACCTCTATGCACTTCAGGGCCCATGACAGATAAGCCGGTGATCATCAGCCTGATTCAGCTGACAGAACCGATGCTGCAATTTGTCAATCTGCCTTATGCGGCGGCTTTGCTCCAGGCCTTTGTCAAAAAAAATGCCCCCCTGCCCGAGCGCTATCTGTTTACCCTGCCCCTGTTTGAGCGCCTGCCCTTCGAGATCGCATTGCAGCGTCTCTCGTTGAGCCATGTGGCTGGTTTTAGCCTCTATGTCTGGAATGCGGCTTATACCCTGGCGCTGGCGCAAAGACTCAAAGCCCGTCAACCCGAGACCTTGATTGTTGTGGGTGGCCCCCACGTGCCCGATCGGGCTGAGGCCTTTATGCGGCAATATCCCTGGATCGATGTCTGTGTAAATGGTGAAGGAGAAGCCACTTTTTTGGCTTTGCTGGAGCAATTTCCCGCGCGCGATTATGCCGACTTAAACGGGATCAGCTACCGTGCGGGAAAGCAGATTATCAGCAAGCCCAAACAGCGGGCCCGCAATTTGGAGCAGGTGGCTTCGGCCTTTTTATCAGGGATACTCGAACCGTTGCTCTTGAATCACCCCCAGAACCGCTGGCTCTCCGTCTGGGAGACCAATCGCGGTTGCCCGTTTTCGTGCAGTTTTTGTGATTGGGGCTCTTTGACCAATGCCAAAGTCTTGCGTTTTGATCTGGAGCGGCTTGAAGCTGAGTTGCGCTGGTTTGGCCAACAGAAAATCGAAGTCATTTACTGCTGTGACGCCAATTTTGGCATTTTTGAAAGGGATCTGGAAATTGCCAAGCTGGCAGCAGCGGTCAGAGAAGAGTTTGGCTACCCGCGTTTACTTTATACCCAAACGGCTAAAAATGCCACCGAAAGAGTCTTTGAAAGTCAAGAAATTCTGTTTAAAGCAGGCATGCACACCGGGACCACCCTTTCGATGCAAAGCGTCTCTCCTCAAGCGCTGAGTGCAATTCGGCGCGAAAACATCTCCTTAAAATCTTATCAGGAGCTGCAAAGCCGCTTTCGCCAAGCGGGGATTCCGACCTATACCGATGTCTTGGTGGGGCTGCCAGGAGAAACCGTGGAGTCCTTTAAACAGGGTGTCGGCACCTTGATCCAACAGGGTCAGCATCAAGAAATGCGCTTTTACAATGTCTATATCTTGCCCAATGCCGAATTGGCCGATCCGGCTTATCGCCAGGAACACGGAATCAGATCGGTCAAGATTCCCTATGTGCCACCCCAAAGCCGGGTTCAGTCGCCACCTGAAGGGATCTTAGAATGGCAAGAGATGGTCATCGCCACAAACAGTTTTTCTCCCCAAGACTGGCAGAAGATGCGGATCTTTGCATGGATGACCCATATTCTCTATTTTAGCCGGGCCCTGCAATTGCCCATGATGCTTTTTCAGCAGTACAAGGTGGCAAGTTATGCGGCGGTTCTGTCTTATTTTTGCGAGACAGACTTGGGCCCTGAATATCCAATTTTAAAAAGCTTGCGGCAATTTTTAAGTGACAAAAGTGCCGAGATTCTGGCCGGTGGCGGCGAATACTGCGCGGGCCAATTGCCCAACTCCCCAAACTGGGTTTGGTTGGAAAGTGATTATTTTGCCCTCACCCAATTGCTGTATAGCCCCAGGTTGACGCCTTTTTTGGCTGAATGTGAACAGCTTTTGCACAGCTTATATAACCAAGCTCCTAGAAAACTGGATTCTGGAAAACTGGATTCTGGAAAACTGGATTCTGGAGAACTGGATTTGAGTGCCTTGCAGGAGGCCTTGGCCCTCAGCCGGGATCTGTTTTGCAGCCAATTGCCTGGGCGTCAGCAGTTTTCAAGAGAATTACACTGGAACCTCTGGGATGTCTACCAAGGGCTGCTCAGGGGCGAGCCGCTCAGCCTGGAACCAGGCCTCTGGTTGTTTAAAGGGAAGCGCGAATCTTCACAAACGCTGCAGTTTCAGAGTGTTTGTCTGCAGGCCCCCCACGTTCATCAGCCGCGCCAAAGCCAAGGACAGATGCAGCTTTAAACGTTCTCAAGCTGGGCATCTTGCCGGTATAAATCCCGATAGGAAGAAAAATCCCGCAAAAGAGTCAGATGAGAGCCCTGGCCCAATAAACGCCCGCGGGAGAGCAGAAAAATCGGCTCGGCCCGCTGCAGGGTGCTGACGCGGTGGGTCACCAAAAGTACCAGCAAACCCGGCATAAAGGTATACAAAGCCTGCCAGAGACGGGCTTCGGTCTCGGCATCCAAGGCCGAGGTGCAATCATCCAAGATCAGAATCCGGGGCTTACCCGCGAGGGCCCGTGCAATCGCAATCCGCTGCTTTTGGCCCCCCGATAATTTCACCCCGTGTTGGCCAATCCGGGTTTCGAGCCCCTGGGCAAAGAGAGGTAAGTCTTGCTGCAATTGCGCCACTTCCACAGCCCAGTGCAGATCAGCATCAGAAATCTCCCGCCCCAGACGAATATTCTCGGCAATGGTATCGGAAAACAAACTGGGGCTCTGGCTGACATAGCCAATCTGGCGGCGCAAATCGGCCAGATCATAATCGGCCAGATCGCGCCCATTGAGCGTAATCCGGCCCTGCTGGGGCTGAATAATCCGGGGGATGAGATTGAGTAAAAGGGTTTTGCCACTGCCAACGGCTCCGGCAAAAGCCGCAGTCTGACCACTCTTGAGGCTTAAATTGAGCCCCTGCAAACCCGATTGCTGCCCAAAGTGATAATTCACGTCTTCGAGAGACAGCTCGAAGTCTTCGGCGGGGAAAGCCAAAGCCTGTCCCTGGGGGGCAATCTCAGGCGGGAAAGCCTCCATCTCGCGCACCCGTTCCACCGACACCCCAGCGGCCCGCCCTTTGATAAAAAACTGGCCGACATCCACCATTGGCCAAATCAGCATAAAAATATAGGCGTTAAAGGCAATTAAATCACCGAGGGTCATCACTTTCTGGATCACCAGATAGCCACCCGCAGCCAAGATCACCAGGGCCCCCAACTCAGAAAAGCGGCTGTAACTCAGCTGCAAAAGCGAAGAGACCTTGACCAATTGAATCTCTTTTTGCATTTGCTGATTCACCACCCCGGCAAAGGCCTGGATCTGTTTCTGCTCTTGGTTATAGGCTTTGACCACGCGAATGCCTTCGAGGGTGCTGGTCAGAAAACTGTTTAAAGCAGAGATCGCCTTTTGGCTGTGGCGCGAATAGGCCTGGGTCCGCCGAGAAGAGTGAATGTAAAAAAAGGCCACAAAGAGCAGCGGCAAAGCAGTCAAAAGCGTTAAGCCAACATGCAAATGCCACATAAACCAAATACAGCCCGCGATCATCAACAGCGCTTCATAGAGTCGGAATATGCCACTGCAGGCAAACCAGCCCAATTTGTTTTCGCTGATATCATCGATCAAACGTGTCGAAACATCCCCTGTGCGAAAGGTATAAAAAAAGGACTGCCCCTGTTTGACGAGCTTCTCAGCCAAACGCATACGGAAACGATTTTCAAAGCCAAAATTGGTGGCTCCGCGCGTGCTTTGAACCAAAACATAGAGCACAAAATGAGCCAAACCCAAGCCCAGAATCAGCAGCGATTTCTGCCAAAGCCACGCTGGTTGAAGGTTGTGCTGAGAAAGACCATCGACAATTTGACGAATGACCATGGGCACATAGGCATCAAAAAGCACCACCAGGGGTGTGGCCAAAAGCAGAAAGACAAGGCGGGGGAAAAGGGGCTTCCAGAAAGGCCAAAGCCAACGAAGCGTCACAGAAAGTGACGACGCATCTTCAGGAGGGGGGTTGGCTAACATAATTAAAAGATTTTTTAAATGCCGAGGAAGGGAGTCGAACCCTTACGCCCTTGCGAGCGCTAGTACCTGAAACTAGTGCGTCTGCCAATTCCGCCACCTCGGCTCAGGTGAAAACCAGTATAACAGTCAGGGATTCCAGATGTAAATCAGATGAAAGCAGATTCCTCTTTTAAAAACCTGTTAATCAACATTAATTTATGATTAATTGAAACATGCAAAATTTATGTTCTTTCGATAAGCCTATGTGGGAAGATGTGTATTTTTGGGGGTAAAACCTGAGAGATGTCTGCTTTGTGGTAGCAAAAGGGAGATGAAGAGAATGAAAGTAAAAAATCTGATAATACCCGCGTGTCTAAGTGCCAGCATGTTGATGGCTGGTGCCTGTACCCCTGTGCAACCCGCCTTGAACCAAACAGACGGCACCGTCGCCAGCAACCAAACGACGGCCCAAGTTCAAACAGCAGACCCCAATGCCCCAAAACGGTTTGTGCGCTTTCAAGTTGAGCCACCCACAGCCGAATTCAGCCTCAAACAAACAGCGCAGGCCAATTTCATTAAATTGACGGCAGTCAAAGGCAATCAGACGATCTTCGACTCTAACGCCGATGCTCAGGGCTTTATCCAGGTGGTGAATCCCAATGCCACTTTCTCTTTGGGCGCCAATATTCCCGATGGCAATAATTGGGTGGTGACTGTTGGATTTTATAGCAATAAAACCTCAGCTCCCATTTTGGAGCTCAAAAATGCCTTTCATGTTCCACTCACAGGGACCGTGACCGTCAATATGCAAACCTTTTTAACCGGTGCCATTGTTGAAGAGCTGAACAAACTTGGATCTGCCTTTTTAAACAATGCCCTCGATTTAAACGCCTATCAGTCTTTTGTCAACGGCTTAACAGGGGCTGTCGTCAACAGTGGTACCCTCAGTTTTCCGCGTTTAACAGCCCTCAATCCCCCCACTCCCCAGGCTTTGGCCACCCGTGATTTGGCGATTGCGATTAATTTGGGCAGCATAGCCAATGTCACAAATGGTGTCGGCGCGGGTCTGGATCCCGCCAATTACCAAAAGACCCCTTATCCCATTGCGCGTTATAGCACTGTGGGGGGGAGTTATGGCATTGATCAGAATATTTCCATCGATGCCTTCAGTGGCAAAGCCTATTTTAGCGAGGTTCAAGATGGAGATGGTGCCGCAGAACGGCTTTATGCCATCACCACAGCCACTACGGCAGATGGCAGCACAGGCTTTAAAAAATACACAGAAGAGTTTGCTGCTTTAAACACCAAACAGATTATTGTGCCAAACATCGTCTTGGGCAGAAGCAATCCCACCGGAGGAGCCACCAAAGAGTCGCTTTTCTACCTGGAGCAAGAATTGACCCCCGGTGATCCAGTTGTGCCCAAAAAAGGCCATATCCGCGCCAAAGATCGCAGCAATGGCCAAGAAATTTGGACATATACCTTTCCCTTTTCGGTCGACAATTATGGTTCTGCCGATTCGATCAAAGCCCCGCTTTTGACTTGGCGTGACCCCGGCACAGGCTGTGCCTGTCGGGCTGAAGATCAGGTTTTTGTCTATGTTTCAGCGGGGAACTCAACGGGTATCTATGGCATTAAACAGGAGCGTCCCGGTGGCGTTGGCACGGCAGGTACGACCAATGGGACCAAGATGTGGGAGTATATCCTGCCACAAACAGATATCATGGGGGGAGGCGCTGTCGCCCGTGATGGCAGCAAATTGTATTTTGTCACCAACCACAGCTCTGCAGGAAAACTGATAGTGATCAATCGGACTGATGGCACCCTTGTGCAATCGGTGAACCTGGGCAATGGTTCACGTTCGGGCCCTGCGATTGGAACGGATGGCACCGTCTATGTGATCGTCTATGATGCCTCGCCTGGAGACGGTGTCAGTGCATCTCAACTAAAAGCATTTAACCCCGATGGCACAGCAAAATGGACGGTGGCCTTACCCAACATTGCCTTCCTGAATTCGCCCGTAGTCGATCGACAAAATGGCAAAGACGTCATTTACCTGATCAGCTCCGATAGTAGTTCTACGATTAAGAGCAGCCATTTATATGCTTATATCGACGAAGGAACCTCTGCTTCAGCCAAATGGACACCCGCCAATATTCAACTCAACACAACAGCCAGTAACACCGTCTTTGCGGATCTCTTAATTGGAGCCGAACCCGATGGCAGCCGAATTATTTATACCGGTTTAAAAAACTCTAAGCTCTATGCCGTTCGAGACACCGGTACCAAACCTCAAATTGAATGGGAAAACTCCGCTGGCGGCAATCTTTGGAATGGTCTGACGCTGCGCAATGGCACCCTTTACGCTTCAACCGTCGATGGGGGAGATCGCCAATTCATCATGGTTCAAGGCATGAAGGTCTCCACACCGAATATGCCAGCAACAGCCCCCTGGCCCAAACGGAACGGAACCTTAAGCAATTCGGGTAATTCTTATACCGCAGACGTTGAGGCAACCAATTTTCGGGCCGGCACCGTCAATTAGGCTGTAGCAATTTCAGACCGTGTTTGGCTTCAGCTGAAGCGGCATTAAAGCCCAAGGCCTGTTCAAACAGACGTTGGGCTTTTTCATTTTGCTGCAAGATCAAACAGAGATTGCCATAATTGACACACACCGCTTCGCAGGGAAATAAGCGCATAAGTTCTTGGTAACAGGCTTCAGCCTCTTTCATCTGCATCAAGAGGGTCAAGACACGGGCTTTTTGAAAGAGCAGATCGATCATTTCGGCTTCAGCTTGGGTGTCCGATTCCAAATCACGCAGGGCCTGTAAACCCCTTTCAAAATGTTTGCTTTCAATCCAGGTGCGGGCCAAATAGAAACGGGCACCACGGTGCCCCGGCTCAAGTTTTAAACATTGCTCAAAATGGCTTTGGGCCTCATCAAAACGCAGAAGACGCAGACAGACTTTGCCCAAATGAAAGAGAATGGGTACCTGATCGGGCTCCCAGCGTAAAGAAGCCTGCAGATCAACAAAGGCATCTTCTTCACAGCCCAATTGCGCCAAAGCCATCCCCGCTGCGCCATGTAAAAAAGCCCTTTCATGGGGCAAATCAAATTCCATCAATTTGGCATGGGCCAAATTGCGCACCTCGACAAAATACTGCTCTTGGAGTAAAAAGCTCAGATATTCCAAAAATATAGCGGAGGGAGCCCCATGTAAATGGGCTTTTTCATAAGCAGCCAAAGCCAATTGCATCTGTTTTAATTTTTTGTAGGCCCGCGCCAACAAGAGATAGGGCCAATAGACATCTTTGCAATTTTCCAAAGACTGGTTCAAAACCTCTATTGCCGCTTGGTAATACCCTTCACTTAAATAGACCTCACCCAAAAGCCAAAGCGTGCTCTCAAACTCATGGCTCAAGCGTTGGATATTGCGCAGAAGACGCAAAGCGGGCTGATTCATGCCCTCTTGAACAAAACGCGAGGCCGCAAAAAACAGGGTGACGCGATTCGTTTCCTGTTTTAAGAGGACCTCGACCTTGCTCTCCAGCTCCTCACTTGGAGAACGGTAGACCGCCCAAAAGGCCTTTTGAAACTGCTGAAATTTGTCTGGCACAGGCAAAGGTTGGGCTGCTTTAAAGGCCATCAGCCATTGGCGCAGATTTTCGCGTGAAATGGGCGTACGCTGTTCGGGCTTCCAGGCAATCAGACCCTGAACAATGGTTTTTAAGGGGGCTGAGAGATGGGGAATGCGCTCTTCCCATTTATAAAAACGCTTGTAATGATGGGAAATAAAGATCTCGGGAAAAACCCCAGTCATACAGGCCAATAAAGTCACACCCAAGGCATAACCATCTGTGTGAATATCCACGCGTTCTTTAAGTATTTGTTCTGGCGGCGCATAGGGATATGTGGCAATGCCCTGGCGGCGATACGAATCGGGTTTGACCGTCACGACCGAATCCAAATCCAGCAACAAGACATCGCCGGCATCGGTGAGCAAAATATTGGCGGGTTTGATATCGCCATGCACCCGTGGATATTCGCTGGCCTGTAAATAGACAATCACAGAGGCAATGGTAATTAAAACCTGCCAGACGTGTTGCTCAGGCAAGGCTCCCTCCCGCTCCAAGGCGTCTTGTAAGGTCTGGCCCGCTTTCCAAGGGTAGATCAAATAGCCATAAGGTCCATCCAGAAAAACAGCCTCAATATTTTGGATATATTCATGTTGCAATTCAAGCAGACGTTGGTATTTATCCAAGAAATACTCACGTTTGTGGGGAGGCACAAATTGCTCTTTGAGCAAGACTTCACGGCCCGAAGCATCGTGGGCCCGGTAAACCGAGGTATAACTTTCGGCACCAGGGTCGCGGCGTTTGAGACACTCTAAAAGGGTATATTCGCCCATTTTTGCA
The DNA here is from genome assembly GCA_018780035.1 of Candidatus Sericytochromatia bacterium. GTDB lineage: Bacteria > Cyanobacteriota > Sericytochromatia > UBA7694 > UBA7694. Next base: position 57,347 of record JADMKE010000011.1, on the reverse strand, counting down.
CCTATTTCAGGCCCCAATGGCAATTGACATTGCAAACAAAAACCCTGTTCAGGTGGATTGGAATGCCCTTGGGGGCAAGCAATATGCTCGGGCAAATAGGGTTCATGTAATTGTACCGACAATTTGGCCCCAACCCGCAAAGAACTGCGCTGGTATTTTTTGGCCTTTTCAGTTAATCCCTGTTTTTCGTAGAGTTTGGCCAAAGCCAAGCTGAACTGGGGATTATTACACTGCTTCAAGGCCTCTTGATAGGCCATTTCAGCCAAAGAGAATTGGCGCATGCGCTCTTGGCAAGATCCCAATAAATACCAGGCCTCGGGAAAATAAGCCTGATTGTTGAGGGCCTTGACCAGATCTTCTGCGGCGGCTTCGACCTTTTCATGCAACAAATGCCCTTCGGCCCTTTCAAAATAAAAACAAGAGCGGGGTTCGACACGCAGGGCCTGATCAATCAACCTGAGAAAGAGAGAATAGTCCTGCTTGCGCACACACAAGCCCAAAAAACGGTAGCCTTGAGAAAACAGCAGGTGTTGACGGGTGGCCTGTTCAAAAGAGGGATAAGCCGCTTGTATCTGCCCACTTTGATAAAGGGTATAACCTTCGGCAAAGAGTTGGCACGATTTTTGCAGCGCAGCGCGGGCCGCAGGCGAACTGTAAAAAGAGGAAGGGGGTGCAAATTGACGCGGATCGGGTGATTGTTCAAAGGCCTCCAGCCAGCGCAAACAGGCGGGGCTCAAAAGGGCTTTACACGAGGTCACGGAGACCGAATCAGGGTACCAAAAAACGGGCGAAGAACCCGTCAAACATTCCAATAAGAGTCCCCGCAAAGCCGTGTGCATCAATGCCAAATTATAGCCCTCAGCACTGCGCTGTCCCTGTTTGCTTGCCACATGATAGCCGAGATACCAGCGCGGGAAAAGCAATGCTGCAGAAGGAGGCACACAGTATTCCCATTCAAAAAAGTACCATTTGCCACTCTCTCCTTGCCCGAGCAAATAAGCCGTCAAACTGGGATTGAGCCGACCTGCTTCTTTTAATCCCCGGCACATGAGCTGAATCGCCTCAAATAACGAGCGCAATTCTGGCTCAGGCAAAATACCCACTTTGTCCAATTCTTGCCTCAGTGGATGTTGAAGAGCGTGCCACAGCGCAATGGGATAACGGGTATGCAGAAAGAGCAAGGCCCCCTCCTGGGAATGGGCATAGTCCAAAATGGGCATGTCCAAGCTGTCCAGAACGGGTTTTAAGTCAGCATAGAGCATATGGCGAAAAGGGGCCTGAAAAAACTCCAGGGCCTCAGCCAGTACAGACTCTTCGGCCCCCCTCACAACGCGATAAAAATAGCGATCGTGTAGGCGAACAGAGCCCTGCACCTGCCAACTGTCCAAAACAATCTGGCCTTCGGTCAGGGGAAACAACCAACCACAGGTCAGGCAGAGTCTGCCTGAAGCCTGTACAACATGCCCATCTGGACAGGTTTTTGTCTCCATATCCTCAAACAGACTTAAAGTAAGCCATAAACGAAGTCTGCTGGATCTGAACCTGTTTGCGGATACGATCCCAATCTAACAAGATCTTCGAAGAGACCAGGTTATTAAACTGATCGTTTGAAGAAGCCGAAATCGTTATATTCTTGATCAGACCGTATTTAAGGATCTCTTTGTATTCAGGGTTATCAATGATGCGTTTGAGTTCCTGGGTAAACTCATTCTCTTTGCTGCCGCCCGAACGGCCTTCACCCACCGCCAAGAAATTCTCATAATTGATCTGGCTGATCGAACCGGACTTCAGAGGCTGCCCCAAAGAGGTCTCTACAGGCCGATCCACGGTCAGGGTTGTACCACCAGCAACAGCCGCAGCAGTCAAGACACGGGTGATCCCGTTAACATTGACTTGTGTCCCATTGGGGAACTGAGCGGCCTGAGCTGCGGTCAGGGGTTGGGTCAGGGTAATGGTAGTGGTGCCCACATTGGTGTTGGCTATCTGCAACTCTGAATTGGGAGAGGCATTGCCAAAACCAATGGTCTCAGTGATAGGCACAATATTGGCTGCGGTGGTATCCACCGTGGGAGGAAAGCCAATCACATCATATTCATCCCATTCAAGGGTCACTTTCATGCCAGCGCCCATCGACATGGCCACCGAACGGTTGAGGTACATCTGGATATCCTGAGTGCCTAAACCATTGCCTGTATTGATGGTATCGCCAATTTTAGGCTCAACCGAAAGGGGTGAATCCAAAGTAATCACATTGCCTGCAATATTTGCAATCACACGTTTTTCACCGTTGATGGTCACCTTTTGACCAATGCTCAGACCAAAATTACTGGTCACAGTGACAGTGGGTGTCGCCGCTGTGGCATTAAAGGCCGTAATCCCCTGATAAAGGCCGACAAAATAATTCAAGTCGTTGGTGACAGCCGGATTGAGCTGGGTGTCTTCTTCAAAGAGTGCGATTGGCCAGTGGCCCGCGCCATCGTTATAGCTGAAGACACCCGCATTGCCTGTAGTGGAATAAGTCTGGGTCAGAGCACTTGGAATCAATTGCTCGCCACTTTCCACCTCGACGGTCACCGATTTCAAACGGCGGGGCCGAGAATTGCCATCCGTATCCTGAGCAACCAGATTGAGAGCAACCTGGGCGTCGGGCTGGACGTAGCCATGGGGAGAACGGAACAATTCGGGTGCAATCCGGTTGTTCTCGACGGCCGTGGTACGGGGGTCATCGCCTGCAATGCGGCCAACACGGTCAAAGTCCGAAGAAATGCCAACACTGGCCAATTGGCCCGGTTGCTGTGTGCCCAAATCTGTATAATCAATGCGGACATGGCTGCCATGGGCATCGGCAACACCTGCGGCATTGGTGACCTGAACAGTATACTGCCCAGTTTTGGCTCGCACCTGCAAATCGGCCTGGACAAAATTGGCAGTGGTCACAGCTGTGCCCAAGGTATTGGTGATCGCTGGGCCGCCATTGGGAATCAAGAAGAGGGTCTGAGGGCGGCTGTCTTTGTTGCGATAGACGACCCGATACTCAGTTGCATCGGTGCCCAAGGTGACAATATTTTTGGGATAGGTCATGTCAAATGACTCCGCATTGTCGACGTGCAGCAAGACGCCATTGGGCCAAGTGGTGGGCAAACCCGCAGGATCTCCGGCGGCAAAGACGCCTCCTGCGGCAGCCAGCTGTGCCATACCCGTGGTGTTATTGTTTGAGCCATTGAGCAAACCATCATCAACAGAATCAATAATGCTGGCAAAATTGATATACTCACTGCCCGTGCGAGTCACCGTTTCTGCCCCGTAGGCATTAAAGGTAAAGGTAGTGGGGGTGGGATCCGCCGGATCATCGGGATCGTCAAAATCCGGAAAAGTACCGCTGTAATTCAACAAAGGCAAGGGAATGGTGTGAGGATCCACATTTCCCAAAGAATTAATCTCATTGAGAATCAATGTGCCCCCACGATTGACCTCTTGGCCCATCGCCAAAATAATCTGAGAATTGGGGAAATTCATGGCGGCAATGGCCGTATTGTTGCCCAAGGCATTGACTGGATTGCTGACATTGGTGGAACCAGTGACGTTTTCAGCGTATTTGGTTTCACCGCCGAGGCCCGGAAAGCCCAACCAGACAGCTTGGGTGGTGGTCCGCGCCGTATTGTACATTTTGGCATTTTGCTCAACATAGCCCAAGGCCACATTGGCAAAAGCGGGCATATTGGGATTGTTCACATAGGTATGCGAACCTGTAAATGAGCCATCCAGGTTGGTTTTGGCACCATCAAAGTTGATCGAGCCCATGCCATCATTGTTAAAGTTCTTGGGCCCACCCAAAGCCGTAGAGTCGCCCGTGGGCACATTGGCGCCCCCAGCAGCATCAACCGAATTGTCAAGTTGCTCACGGTAATAGTAGAAATTACTCGGCAAAGCCCCGACATAACTTTCACCAAAACGGCGGCCTTCCCCATCACCGGGAACCAAGTTGAGATCGGGCACATAGTCAAAGAGGTTGTAATCATCACCCGCCATTGAGAGGCGGTTGTGATTGTTGACATAGGCCTCAAATGAGCCTGCGGCCGCATAGGTCGTGGTATAAGCCGCATTAAACGCCCCATTGGTGGGCTGGTCAAAATTGCTGACCTGACCGTTTTTGGTCGCTCCCCCACTGGTGGTGTAAACCCGGTTGATCGAATTGGCATCGGCCGTATTAAGCGGATCGTAAAAGCCTTTGCCAAAGAGGTCAAAGACGTTGCCACCGGGATCGACACGGTAGCGGGGCACCGTGGTATAACCCGGAATCGTACGCACGTACATATCCGCAGAGGTAATATTGATCGCCATATCGCGGCGTTCAATCGAGCCCAAATTCATGAGCACATTGTTTTCATTGCGCACCAAATTGACATCGGTGGTTGGAATTGTGAGGTTATAGTCCAAGCGCGGTGTGCCGGCAGGATCCGAAGACTTGAGTGCCGCGCCGATGCGGTCCACTGTATTGGTGGCATCGTTCGAGCCACCACCAATCATGGCATTGGGAACAGGGCTAAACACGGGCGGTGGGGTTGCATTTAAGCTGTAGTAATTGGGGGTGATCACGGCCCCAGGATTCGCTGTACGTAAGGGATCCAACGCCAAAGTGGTGGAGTTCTGATGGGCCTCCCCTTGCATAACTTCGTCGTCTTGCGTATCATAACGCTCGGCCAAAGCACTGAGCGGATCTGAATCCCGCATCACATAAGACTCATCTCCTGGTGCGCAATAATCCCCAGGGTGAACGACCGGAATAAAGTCGTGGGCATTGTTGACAGCACCAGTGGTCAAATTGAAACCTGTGCCCGAAACAGCCGCTGTGGTATTGCCCCAACCATCGGTATTGGCCTGGAGGGGGTCGTGATCCAAATTCAAACGGCGGCTGTTGAGGTCGACCCAATACTCCCCACTGAGGGTCGAATTGGTACCGAGATCGAGTTCGGCAAACTCCCAGGGGCTGCGAACAATATCGTTGCGGTCGCCACTGGTGTGCAGAAGATTGTATTGATCGTTGAACTGGGTAAATTGGTAAACACCCGGAATATACTTGTTGATCACCTCATCCGGGCTATTGGCTTTGAGCACATCGGGGTCCCCATTGCTGATCGACGGCACCACGTTGCCGGCATCGTATTTGCCCTGGGTCCAAGTGCCCATGGTGCCATCGTAGGTGACAAGCTGAACGTCTTCGATATTCATTTCAAAGCCGTTGATATCGCCATTAAAATAGACGTTGATCACGGCCTCGTTGGGCAGGGCACCGGGCACAATCTGGGCCGAGACACTCTCGCGAATGCCAAAGATCCAGGCATCGGTGGCCATCGAATTAACTGCATCGGACTGGGCCAAGACCACAGGGCCGGCCGCCATCGGCGAATTGCTCAAATAGGTATAAGGCGGCATGGCGTGGGCAAAGTTCCCGGTGGAAACCCCAGCCCCCAAATAATCAGTATCCGCAGGCAAACTGGTCCAGTCGTGGTTATTGTGAGAGTGTGAGGGCTGGGCGATGGGGTCATCTCCTGGAGAGGCAAATTGTCGGTGATTTTGGTGGACGCGGAAGGCATATTTCATATTGACCATCGTGGAAGGAGTAATGGTCAAATCGCTACAGGCCGTGAGCGTAAAGCTCATGATCGGCGTTGTAGCTCCCACAATATCTGGTTTTTTAACCTGAACCACATCCGTGCCGGATGGAGCGACAACCACCAAACCTTCATTGGCGTATTTTAAAGTCGTGGCAGTGCTGTCGGTGCCATAATTAAAAATAGTTTGCCCTGCGACACCCACGGTAAGGGGGTTGACGGGCCCACCATTTTGAGGCGTGACGGTAAAACCCGTGCTGGTTTTGACGTCTACTTGATAAATAAAGACACCACCAGTGGTGCTGAATTTGACATAATCCCCCACATCGATTCCACTTAAATCGTCATTGGTGGTGATTTCAGAAGGAGACTGACCACTGCCCGTATCATTTCGGGTTGCGGTGGTGTTCCACTGCACCTTGGAAACGCTGGTACTGATGCCCTGGGGCACCAATTCAATTGGACTACCAGCTCCAAATAACATGCGGTCAGCCGCAGAAAGCGTAATCGGATTGCCAACGGTTCCCAAATCTGCTCCTCCCAGCGTATTGTAACTGGGCCCCGCAATCGTGCCACTGGTATAGAGTTTGGGCGGCGCCAACTCATTTTCTACCGTATTGTCTTTCCAAGGTTGTCCACCGGTATTGTGGATCCCGCCCTGGGCATAGCGGATCGAACCGCTCTGTGCGCCGGGGATATAGGTATAAGCGCTGTAGTCAAAGCCATCATTGGCAATGCGGTCACGTGAAATAGCGACAGGGGCATCGAGAATCTGAGGCTCGGTACCGTTGAGCACCTGCAAACTGGCGTAGTGCGGGTGCGTGGGCGGAATATCGTAGACCATTTTGTATTCAGTTGGCACAGTGGTGCCGTCAGGACGGGTGTCGACCGCAACCACTTCGAGGGCCATGGGCAGATCGTCAAATTCCCAACCAAAGTTCAGGGCATTTTCGCCGACCACATTAAAATTGGCCCTCGAAGTAGTGCCCCCGGTCTGTTTTGTAATAGTCCCGGAAGAAATCGGAGAACCATAAGGTGTATATCCTGCCGTATTAATTTCAGCGCGATTGGGAAAGCCTACAATTGGAGCCGGCGTAATGGATGTAATCTGGCGGTTGACTGTTCCGGTGGTACCTCCGACCACAATCGCATCACCCACAACCAAAAACGAGGCATCATCAACGAAGAAGCCATTACCAGGCGAACCATTACCTGCCGGCCCAACTATATTGGCCGTCTGGAAAATAGCCGTTGAATCCCCTCCCGTATTGACCGTATCAGAGGCATGGCTATAATCCACCCCACCGGGACGAATACCCGACATATTGATCGCGGGATAGCCTGGATAATTGGCAATGGGTCCTGTGTAAACCGGGAAGCGATCCCCTGCTTTCATGGGGGGGTATTGGGGTTTATTTGGCTGCAGAGCAGTGACATTGATCTGGACATTGTTGTTGTTGCTGGTGGTGGCATAAGTGGCATTGATGCGATCCAAATCCCAACCCCAGAGATACGAAACAGTGGACCAGAAAGCGCCGTTTTCGGTATAGGCCTGCTCCAAAATTTCGTTGGGTTCTTCCCAGAAGGTGCGGTTGACGGTTTTATCGCTTTCGTCAATGGCCTTGGAACCAAAGAAGGGGTTCCAGGAGTAGTTGCGGATTTTATCGTAATCGTCATCAGAGGTAATGCCTGCTCCACCGGTGGGGTAACCGTTGGTATCGGGATTGGCGTTGATATTCTGAAGGACATTGAGAGTGGCGCTGGTGCCAAAATATTCGGGTTCTTGTGAGACTTTGCGGAAAACAGCTTTATTGTCGATAAAACGGCGGTAGAGGTTATTGAGTTTTTCGATCAGCTCATTGAGTTTGGACTGCATATCGGCCATTTTGGCCTGCTGGTATTCCAGCCCTTCACGCAGTTCTTTTTCAGCGAGTCCCTGATTGGACATTTGTTCAATCGTACGCTGAAAGCGGTTGACATCATAGGTTTCGAGTCGGTAGTAGTTATTGTCTTTCAGGAAATTATTATAAAGTTGTCCTGAGAAAATGCTGGTCATGGTTTCTCAACTAACCCCTTGGTGGTAAAACTCAACGTCTCAATAAATTCAGAATTTAAATGGATTTCTCAATGGCTATTTTCAAAAATGAAGATAGCTTTACACGTCCACCTATCGCAGGATCAATTGCCAGTCTTGAGCTAATAAACATTTTTTTGATGGATATTTAATTTGGGGAAAATACTTTTAATCTTTTTTTAACAAAGAAAGTGCAGGGGTTCCAGAAGCGAGGGGCAAGAATATGTAAAAATTTTTTCAACACTGTGAAAAAGCATGTATTATAATGAACGGGGATATACTGTACTTTCTTCGATAATCTACCAAGAAATCAACCAAGAAATCAACCAAGATAAATCAGATAAATCTTTATCAAACGAAGGGAAGAGCTGAATGGCTGAGGATTTTGATGCTGAAGACGAACTGGAGGAATCCGGTGATTATGCAGCAGAGGAAGAACAGGATCCCTATGTGGAGATCAGTGAGCTTCGCCAAAAATTAAATTTGTTGCAAAAGACCAAAGAGGCCCAACGGGCCCGTTATAAAAAAGAAATGCAGGTGATTGTGCAGGCACTCCTGTCTAAGCACCGTGAATTGCAAAAAGAAAATCATTTTCTGCAACAGCAACTCAATCAAATGATGGGTGAGACTGGCGATCAAGAAGATTTTCTCTCGGATCTCAAAGACAGCATTGCTGAACAGAAAAAAGAAGTCGCTGTCTTGAGAAAATTGGTTCATCAATACGAAGGTCAAAGCAACGAACACCAGCAGGAAGTTGCTGAACTCGACACTTTGCGCGACATGATCGATGAAAAAGATCAATTTATTCGCGACCTCGAAAACAAAAACCAAGAGTTTCTCTATCAACTGGAAGCCAAAGACGGCATTATCTCCCGGATTTCGACCCAGGTCGCCAATTTGGAAGCCGATGTCTATGCCTTGCAAAAACGCATGCGTGCCAGTGGCAGTCAGCAAACAGGTGAATACCTGGATGAACTGAATAGTCTCAAGCAAAAATTGGCCGAGTTGGAAGAAAAGAAAAACCATTACGAAAAATTGGCGCGGCAGGCTTACGAAGAACGGCAAGCCGCTAAAGTTGAAGCCGCTACAGCTGCAATCCATGCAGGAGAAGCAGCAGCGACAGAAAACAGCGGAGAAGCTCAATACGAAGAGGCCATGGACATGCTGCTGGAAGAATTGCAGGAAAATCTCTCCACTTATGATGAGATCTCCTCTCAATTTTCCAAAGCACGGGCCTGATCTCTGCCTCGTTTCTGACGTTTTAGGCACGTGATTATTTATGTTTTCTGGGTGTGGCTTTTGGCCACACTCTTTTTTCTGGCGATTGAAACCGTCTGCCTGTCCTTTTTGCCTGCGCCCCAAACGTTTTTAGCCGAATTATTATTGGCCGAACCCAGTTTGGTGCGTCAAATTGGCCAGCCCTTGAATCAAACGCCTTTGGCAATGACCCTCTTTTTGGCCGGTTCACTGGCCTTGCTCTTGGTGGTCTTGGGCTATTTATTGGAATGGAAACTCACCCCCATTCGGCGGATCTATCTCAGACTTCAGAAAACCTATCCGGCTTGGTATCAGCGTTGGCCCGCTCCCTGGCGGGAAATTTATCTGGTCTTGCTCTTGAGCCTGGGAGGAATGGCCCTGCTCCTGCCTTTGGCAGGACTGATATTAAAATCGGGACTGCAAATGGGTTTGGCTTGGCTTGGGCTGGGCTGGTCGGCACTCTGGGTCGGGCTCGCCATTTTGCCCATCTTGCGCTACCGCACCCTGCAAAACGAAGACCGACCAGAGAAACCGCCACAGGCCTTGTTGCACAATCTAGCACCCAGTTTTCCCTTGCGTCACTCATTGGTGATTGGTCAATTTTACCTGCGTCTGCTCTTGCCACTTTTTTGTCTGTTTTTACTGCTAATCCCCGTTTTGGGATTGGGTCAAAGTCAGCTCAGCAGTTTTAGCTACGCCCTGTTATTTACGAGTCTGCCTGCCGGTTTGGGTCTGTCTTGGCTCTGGCTAAAAGAGTCAAATTTGGACAGTCGCAGCTTTCGCGACAATCTCTTCGCCTTGGGGGGACGACTCAGTTTGTCAGGGGGCCTTTTGCTCTTTGGCATCAGTGCCGAAAACGCCTTGGTGCTGGTGCTTTTTGCACTCTTTGCAGGTATTTTTGCTGGCTCTTATTGAAGATTAAGGGGTATGGCTCAACATCAAAGAGCCACATTTGCCTGTAAACGACTCCGCTTCAAGCCGATTGGGATCACAGCCCAACTTGATTTCGATCCCATTGTTGACCCCGTCTTGATCGCTGTCCAGGGCCGCCCAGCTTTTGATCAAGCGGTGCAAAGTCAGTGCTGTCGGCTTCATGCGGGCCAAATCCAACCCCACAGGACGCAGACCCGTGGGCCCATGGCAAAGCTTACAATTGATGGATTTCTGATAGAGATAGCGCAATTGATCAGAATAACCCGAATGGGTTTGACCGGCTGGGGCAGCTTGCAAGACAAAAAACAAACCGAGCAAGCCAATGGTTAAAGGGTGTTTGATTTGGAGGTGTTTGATTTGGAAAGGCATAGGGTTTATTGTATCACGTCCCCCGCTTGAGAGCCGCTTGCAGCCAAACCGAGCCCTGTCCCACACGCTCCCACTCACCCGCCGTCTCTTTTAAGCCAAAACGGGCCAGGGAACGGGAATCTTGCGAAATCTGCACACTCAGTTCAGCTCCGGGGGGCAGGGTCCAATAGCGCAGGGCCTGCTCGGGCATCCAGGCCCCATCGGGACCGGGTAAAAGCGCAGTTTCCCAGAGCTTTTGCGCTCCCTGCCAGAGGCTCAAGCGCGGTGCTGTGACCGGGCTCAAAATCTGAACAGCACCCAAGGCCAAACGGTGAGTATAAAGCGGTTCTTTGAGGTAACCGGGCTGTCCCTCGGGCAAGCCAGAGACATGATTGCGCAGGGCATAATCGGGATCGCTAAAGAGATCACCGGGCCCCACCGGCCCGTCGTTGGGATCATCGTGGATCCAGGGCGCCGAGGCAGGATTGAGCCAGGTATAGTCGTTGGCGCCAAACTCGCCAAAGCTGCGGTAGGGCGTGCCCGGCCCGCTCTGATCACGGCGCTGCCAAAGCGCGTCAAAAGGCAGCAAAACGTAGGCCGAAGACGGGTATTTCAAAGAGGGCTCTAGCGGCACCTCAGCCTGATCTCCTGCTTGATAGAGAATGCCGGGCAAAGCAGGGCGCGCCTCATAGAGGGGATAAATGCCGTGCCCACCCGGAGGAACCGTTACACGGGGCTGGTGCCCCGCCAAAGGCAAAGGGCCTTCAATGACTGTGTGTTTGGCCCTGAGGGAAGGAGCTGCATGAGTATGAAAATCAAAATGGGCATGGGTCTCAACCATGAGAAGCCGCCCATAAGCAGAGCCATCTTTGTGAATCACCAAAATCAGATCTTCGAGATCGTTTTCATGGCTGCTGAAGGGGTTATCAAAACCCGGCTCCCAATCGCGGGGGTGAAACAAGCCCAAATAGACAAAAAACAAAACATCGGTTTCGGCCACGTGATAATAGACGGCCCCGCTTAAAGGGAAATGCTCAAGATTCTCCCAATTATTAAAACCGTTAAAGTCCCCATCAAAATCAAAGCAGGTTAAATAATCGGCAGCAGGCAAGCGCAAATCAGTCTGCTGATAAATCAGGGGAGCCCAATGGCGAGCCAGTGCGTCATGGGTCAATGTCTGGAGCTGATTCTGAACTTGGGCCTGGACGTGGGTCTGGGGCTGGAAAAGCACCAGAGCCCACAGCAAAAGAGCATAAAACACCGGTGTTTGAAAGCTTTTAAGCATTTTCATGGCTCCAGTATAACTTTCCTTGAAAACAAACAAAAGCAAGTATTTTTAAAAAATAATTAAAAAAATGTTAAATCGGCAGTTGACTTAATATTTTTTTAACCTTACAATAACCATTAGCTAAGATTTATTTCAGGAGATTTAATATTACATGTCTCATCCCTCTATTCGTTTTACCAGTCTTATCCTTGCCAGCGGCAGCTTGTTGGCATCGCTTGCAGCCTGTCAGTCGGGAGTCTCTCCTTCGCTGACCGGTCAGCGTTTGGCATCTTCATTGAATGCCGCGTCAACCTCGTCCGCCCAGGTAAATCGCACCCCATTCAAAGCATCTCTTCACGCAAATACCGCAGCCGTTCCTGGAGAAATCATAGTCAGATTCAAAGCCGGGGTAGGTGCCAGTTCCACTCAGACAGCATTCAGCGCTCTGCGCTTGACCACTGTTCAAATGGTGGGACAGCCCTCCCTCGGTATCCATCTTGTTAAAACCCCCGTTGCAGGCGGCGAAGCACAGGCCATTGAAGCCCTGCGTCGTAACCCTGCCGTTCTGTACGCAGAACCCAATGGCATTATCAGCCTGAGCCCTGAACAGGCTTCTGCCGCCAATGCACTGCGCGCAGCTGACGAACCCAGCTACCCCAACGACGAAATGTTTGAAAAGCAGTATGCCCACAAAAGAACCAGCTCACAGGCCGGTTGGGCGATCCAGAAAGGCAGCCCCGACATGGTGCTCGCCATTGTGGATACCGGTGTCGATCTGAAACACCCTGATTTGGCCGCCAAATTGATCAAAGGATATGACTTCGTCGACAAAGATGAAGATCCCAACGATGGTCAAGGCCATGGCACTCACTGCTCAGGCATTTCAGCCGCTATCACCGACAATAAAACCGGTGTGGCCGGTTATGCTCCTGGCGTCAAGGTCATGCCCGTTCGTGTTCTCGACAACCGGGGCTCTGGCACCTGGGCCGATGTGGCCGGTGGTATCGCCTGGGCTGCAGACAATGGCGCCAAAGTGATCAGCTTGAGCCTGGGTGGCGGTTCTGATTCCGCTGTCGTCGGTGATGCTGTTAGACACGCCCTGAGCAAAGACGCAGTTGTCGTTGCCGCCATGGGCAATGCTGGCCGTGAACAAAAATCGTATCCCGCCGCTTACCCCGGTGTAATGGCTGTGGGTGCCACCGACAGCAACGATAAAATCGCCCGCTTCTCGCAATTTGGCCCCTGGATCTCCGTCAGCGCTCCTGGCGTAGATATTCTGGCCACCTTCCCGACTTATGCCAGCGGCATGCCCGGCAAAGACTATGGCAGCATTTCAGGAACGTCCATGGCAACCCCTGCTGTGGCCGGTCTGGCAGCTCTGGTTCGCAGCCAATGGCCCGATATGAAACAGGAACAGGTCAAAGCCCATATCGAAGCCACCAGCGATGATCTCGGTGACGCCAAATTCGACAAGTATTTCGGCCATGGCCGTATCAATGTTGCCAAAACATTGAGCAGCGCACCCGCTCGCCGTTAATTGACACAGCAAAGCCCCCGGTTTATGCAACCAGGGGCTTTTTCTGTTTTTGTCTTCGCTTCAAAAAAGGTTAAACAAACCGAGATTCTGCTGCCGTTTTGAGATCTGCCGCAAACTGGTTAAAATTTGCGCGGAAATCGGGCAGCGCTTTGGCGGTCAAGGGCAGCATCAGCCCCTGAAAGATCTCCCGCATGGTAAAAATGCCCCCCTCTGGCGTGGTCTGCAAACTGTAAGTGCGATCACCCCCAAAGAAGAGAGGATGACCACTTTGCCAGACCATGCGCTGGGGAACCTGTAAAGCAGTAATATTGAGTTTAAACGGCTGTTGGGGCGCAATCTGAGAAACCAGGATCAGTTTGCCCCCCAACACAATTTCGCCACTGAGCGAAACAACGGTACTGTTCAACGGGGATAGTCCTGAGCCCGAGTCAGAATCTGCAAAACCGCTTCAGCGGGGGCCGCAATTTCAATTGCGACAGCGTATTCCAGCGGAGCCCAATATGCTTGCCAAATCAGGGGTTTGATTGGTCCATTGCTGCAAAGCCCATGAGAGAAAAGGAACGGCTCCACCGGCCCAAAAGCGCACACCGACCATCGCCACAGCTCCTACTTGTTCAATCCGAATCAGGTGATTGCGCTGGGCATCAAAACAGGAGTGCCGGTACATCACAGGGATTTTTCCCAATACCTGACGCTGATAAGGCACGCCAAAATTAAACAACAAGTCTGAGCGAGCGTCCACATAGACATCCACGCTCAGACTCACGGGATCTCCCAGGGGAGCGACCCACCAATAATTTTCGATAAAGTCCCGCAGCGCTGGATCGGGCTGCGCAACCGGATACATCGCTAAGGTTGAATGCGATAAATGGTCCGAGGGAAAGGACTGGTCTCACGCACGTGTTCTACACCGGAGATCCAAGCCACAAAGCGCTCAATCCCCAAGCCAAAGCCTCCGTGGGGCACAGAGCCATATTTGCGCAGATCCAAATACCAACCAAAGGCCTCCATTGGCAAATCATGCTCTTGAATGCGCTGCACGAGCAAATCGTAATCGTCGATGCGCTGGCCGCCGCCAATCAACTCACCATAGCCATCCGGGGCAATCAAATCTGCGCCCAGAGCCACTTCGGGCCGATCGGGGTCGGGTTTCATGTAAAAGGCCTTGATCGCACTGGGAAAGCGGTGAACAAAGACCGGCTTTTGGAAATGTTCACCCAAAAGGGTTTCATCCGGCGCACCGAGATCATCGCCCCATTGGATTTCGGAGCCCTTTTCCTGCAGCAATTTGACGGCATCATCATAAGAAATCTTGGGAAAAGGCGCCGTGATATCTGCCAATTTGCTCGTATCGCGTTCGAGCAAATTGAGTTCTGCCGCACGGGTTTTTAAGACGCGCTGAATCACGTAAGAGACATACTCTTCTTGCATCGCCAGGTTTTCTTCAAAGGTCAAAAAGGCCACTTCGGGTTCAATCATCCAGAACTCGGTTAAATGTTTGCGTGTTTTGGATTTTTCGGCCCTGAAAGCGGGGCCCAGACAATAGACCTTGCCCAAAGCCAGAGCGGCAGCTTCCATATAGAGTTGGCCGGTCTGAGAGAGATAGGCCTGATCTTCAAAATAGTCGATCTGGAAGAGATTGGTGGTACCTTCACAGGCATTGGCGGTGATGATCGGGGCATCGACATTGACAAAACCGCGCTCATTAAAAAAATCACGGCTGGCGGCCATGACCTCAGCACGAATACGCATCACGGCCATTTGTGAAGGCGTGCGCAGCCAAAGGTGGCGGTGTTCCAGCAAAAAATCAGCGCCATGTTCTTTGAGGCTGATTGGGTATTCACCCTCGACTTTGCTGACAATTTCAATATTTTGCACACCCATTTCGTAGCCACAATAAGGGGCGCGCTCTTCTTTGCGCACACTGCCGGTGATCATCAGCGACGACTCCTGGGTAACGGACTTGGCCGCATCCCAGACTTCTTCGGGCAGGTCTTTTTTAAAGGCCACACATTGGATAAAGCCAGTGCCATCCCGCAGGATCAAAAAAACCAGCTTGCCGCTTTCGCGTTTATTGTAGAGCCAGCCACGCAGGGTGACCGTTTGGTCAGGGTATTTATGAATCTCTTCGATCGTGGTGACCGTCATGGTTTGCTCCTTGAAATTTGAAATTTAAGCAAACATCATCATACCCCGAAAGCCTGTACTCAGACTATCTGATGGTCAGATCTAAAGACTAAATGCAGAGTAGACGACTTCCTGCAGGCCCTTTTCCATGTCTTCGCTGGAAACATTGGAACGAATACACTCGTGTAAATGTTGGGCCACATAAGCTTCGCCAAACTTTTTCAGGGCATTGTTGGCAGCTTTGAGCAAACGCAAGGTTTTGACACAGTCTTTGGCATCATCCGCAGCCAGGGATTTTTTAATCGCTTCAATCTGTCCTTGAGCGCGGTTCAAGCGGTGAATCAGTTCAATATTGGAATTCTCCATGGAATGGCCTTTCAATTACCTTTCAATATAACAATCTGTCTTTATCTTAGAATACTATACAGGGTATGAGAAGCCCAGTGCGTATACTTATACCCCATTGAGTACAAAATCATGTCTGTTTAATTGAAAAGATTTGCAATAATATACCATAGGGGGTATATTATAAAGAGATGCCAGTAAGGCAAAATATCTGCAAAAGCATGTGTGAACCACAACGCAACGCTTAGAAAGGACATTTTCGTGGATCTACTCAATATCATAGGATACTTCGCCGCGGTGCTGATGGGGGGCGTCTTGGGACTCATTGGCGGCGGTGGTTCCATTCTGACAGTGCCGATCTTGGTCTATTTGTTTAAAATTCCCCCAGTGCTGGCCACCGCTTACTCTCTGTTTATTGTCGGTCTGACCAGCATCTTTGGTATGGCTGGGTATATCAAAGCCAAATTGGTCAATTTTAAAGTGGGGATTGTCTTTTCGATTCCCGCCATGATCGGGGTTTTTACGGCACGCAAATTTATCGTGCCTGCCATTCCCAAACAATTGTTTGAAATCGGGGGAATGGCGATCAGCAAAGACATGGCGATCATGGCGCTGTTTGCAGTCATGATGGTGGTGGCCTCGGTTTCGATGATTCGCCCGAGCAAAGAAAAAGTAGCAGAAAAAGACCACAGCCACGACTCCGAACTCAAAAAAATTCTGATGGTCTCTTTGGAGGGCCTGGTCGTGGGTGTACTGACCGGGTTGGTCGGAGCCGGTGGCGGATTTTTGGTGATTCCCGTGCTGGTGCTCTTTGCCGGACTGGATATCAAAGTGGCAGTGGCCACCTCCCTGCTGGTCATTAGTATCAAATCCCTGGTAGGATTTTTAGGGGATCTCGGCGGCGCTCCTCTGGATTGGGTGTTTCTGGGTGGCTTCTCAGTCTTTACTGTGGCTGGCGCCCTGATCGGCACCTGGGCCTCTAAATTTGTGCCCAGCGACAAACTCAAACCCGCCTTTGGCTGGTTTGTGCTGGTGATGGGTGTGTTTATTCTGTTAAATACCGGCCTGAACAGCGGCCATTAATACAAGGAAAAAAAACAAAGAGCGAAGAGGAAAACACAGAGATGATCTTTAGACAGATGTTTGACGCAGAAAGCAGTACCTATACCTACCTACTCGCGGATGAAAAAAGTGGCGAAGCGGCGCTGATTGACAGTGTTCAGGAACAGGCCGAGCGCGATGCCAAGGTGCTCAAAGAGCTGGGGCTCACGCTCAAATACCTGCTCGAAACCCATGTTCACGCCGACCACATTACCGGTGTGACCCGTCTCAAAACCCAGTTTGCTGAAGCCAAGTCGGTGGTCTCGGCCCAAGGGGGCGCACCCTGCGCCGATCACCTGGCCCAAGACGGCGATCTGTTTCAGCTCGGGGAGCTGGAAATTCGCGTTTTGGCCACACCGGGCCATACCAATGGCTGTATTTCGTATCAAGTCGGAGATCGGGTCTTTACCGGTGATGCCCTGCTGATTCGCGGCTGTGGACGCACAGATTTTCAGGAGGGCAGCGCCAGCCAACTCTATGATTCGGTCACCCAAAAACTTTTTACCTTGCCTGATCAGACCCAGGTTTATCCTGGCCACAATTATATCGGCCTGACCTCCAGCACGATCGGCGAGGAAAAACAGCACAACCCCCGGTTGGGCGGTGGCAAGAGCAAAGCCGAATTTGTTGACATCATGGACAATCTCAAATTGGCCCAACCTGCCAAGATCATGGAGGCCGTGCCTGCCAATCTCAAATGCGGTAATCTGTCTGAAGTCAGTCCGGCTTAAACAAGCAAAGATCCCTGCAAGAAAATCACTGCGAAAAGGAAACCTGAATGTCTTTTCACGAATTGTATCTCAAAGATATTTATGAACTCTACCAAACCAAAAAAGACCAGTATGAATGGATCGATGTGCGCCGCCCCGATGAATGGGAGATGGGCACGATTCCTGGTGTGACCCGGATTGTGCTGGACGATCTGCCTGAGCAAGCCGCCAACCTGGACCCCAGCCGCAGCTATATTCTGATCTGCCGCAGCGGGGGCCGCAGTGGCCGCGCTTGCCAAATGCTGGCCGAAGCCGGGATCAACGACGTGACCAATTTTGGCGGAGGCATGTTGACCTGGTATGAAGCCGGGTATCCCTTAGAAAAATAGACCCGACAGAGTCTGCCAAGATCTGCTTGAAAAGGTTTTGAAAATATACTATACTGGGTATAGTAATCACAGGAGTAGGTACTGCAAATGGTTATCGAAAATTTTACCCCGCTTCCCGCCCTGATTGGCGGAGGCCTGATCGGTTCAGCCGCCGCCCTGCTGATGTTGTTTAATGGCAAAATTGCAGGCATCAGCGGCATTACCAAAGGTATTTTGGGCGAGTGCCCCACCCCCCAAGAGCGTTTCTGGCGCATCGCCTTTACCTTGGGTCTGGTGCTCGGCGGCGCAGCAATGGTCTATGCCCTGCCGGCAGCGACAGCGCTGAGCCTCAAATTAAACCCCGCACAAATGGCTCTTGGCGGCCTCTTGGTCGGCGTAGGTACCGCCATGGGCAATGGCTGCACCAGCGGTCACGGCATCTGTGGTCTGGCCCGGCGCTCTCAGCGCTCCTTGGGTTCTGTCATCACGTTTATGGGTGTTGGTTTTGTCGTGATGTTTGTCATGAGTCATTTGATCGGAGTTGCGAGGTTTTAATATGAAAATTTATCTGAGCGCCTTTGTTTCTGGTTTAATTTTTGCCATCGGCCTCGGAATCTCGGGCATGATGAGCCCCCAAAAAGTCCAAGGTTTCTTGGATCTGGCAGGCCGCTGGGATCCCAGTTTGGCCTTGGTGATGGGTGGCGGGCTGGCAGTTACCTTTGTGACCTATCCGCTGATCTTCAAACGCAAAGCCCCGATTCTGAGCGACCATTTTGCCCTGCCGGGCCAGGCCAAAATTGATCCCAAGCTGATTGGCGGCGCAGCCATCTTTGGCTCTGGCTGGGCCATCAGTGGCCTCTGCCCAGGGCCTGCACTGGCCAATCTGGGCAGTTTTAATCCGGGTGTATGGGCCTTTGTGGGCATGATGCTGCTGGGGTTTGTGATCTACCCGCGCCTGAGCCAAATCGGCACACCCCGTTCGCTCCCCGGCGTGGAAACTCCCGCCCAAAAACAGGAGCGCTGCGAAGAAGAGTGTGTGGTGGATTAGAGAACATCAGGGCCAGCTTGACAAAAGATTAAATCTTGATTAAGATAAGATTATAATTTGTTTGTTAGGGCTGGCTTTGATGATTGCAAATCTACTTTCTCACCCCGTTAACCCCCTCACCTCTGGGCCTGTTTCTTTGCCACAGCGCCCTGTGGGGCCAGCTCCAGCGCAAAGCCACCCAGCAGCAGTGGCCCCAGGCCTGCCAGATCAACTTCAGCTCTCATCCCACGCCCGGCTCCAGGCCCCAGATTTGCTCTTTTTGCCCCGTTTGCAGCCGCATATCCTGCCTGCCCCCACTCAGCCAACAGTAGGCAAAATCAGCCTCGATCTGCTCTCTTTAAACGTCTTTGCCCTGCCCAAACCCGTGGGAAAAAACATTGCCCAGCGTTCAGCCGTGATTGGCGCCACCCTGGGCCGTTATGATATCGCCGCTCTGCAAGAGACCTTTTCGGGAGATACCCGAGCGATTGGCGAAACCCTGGCCGCCACTTATGCGGGCCCCAATTACCAGACCTATCGCCCGAGCGAACGCCGTTTGGGCACCAGTGGCCTGCAGGTCTTCTCGCGCTATCCAATTGTGGCCAAAGACTTTAAGGGCTTTGTCTATGCCAGCGATGAAGATGCCTTGGCAAAAAAAGGCGTGATGTTTACCCGCATTCAGGTCCCCGAAGTGGGCCCTGTGGATATCTACAACACCCATTATCAGGCCAATGGCGACAAAGAATTGCCCTGGCATCAAAAGGCTCTGCGCCAAGCCGCCAATCTGATCTTCCCTGGCATGACCATGCCCCATGAGGCCCTGCGCCGCCACGACAATGAAGTCTTGATCAGCCTGATGCAGAAACACGATCAGGGCTACCCCACCTTTGTCTTGGGCGATCTCAATGCCAAAGATGGCAGCCCGATTGTGCCCGAACTCATGGCCGCCCTGGGCCTGAAAGATTCCTTTCGCGAATTACATCCCAGTGATCCCGGCTTTAGCAGCGATGGCGAACGCAACCCGATCAAAGCCGCCAAAGGCAGCAAAAGCCGCAGCCGCTTGGATTATATCCTCTACCGCCCCGGCAAAGACGTCGATGTACGCGTGACCCAATCGGCCTTGGCATATGATACCCCCGGCGAATTTGTCTCGGATCATTTTGGCGTGCACAGCCGCTTTGAATTGAGCAAAAAGACCCGCGAACAGAGTGGGCAGTCGCTCGCAGCCTCTCAAGAAGCGTTTTTCGCTGTCTGCTAAACTTTAAAAATCAATATAAATAAAGTTCGAGCCGCCACTGGCAAAAAACAGCGCCAAAAGACAAAGCAGCGCCGCTCCCACACCGGTGGCGGCGTCTTTGAGCCATTCAGCCATTTAACTCACCCCCACTAATTTGGGCAAGAGCCCCATAAATCGGCCCACGGGCATAATAAACAGGCCCCAGCCCAGCGTCACCAAGACAAAGGTCAGCACGGTAAAGAGCGGCGTGGTCGCCCAGCGCAACTGTTCGAGCCAAGGCAGACGCGGGGCCACTTTGTCTTTAAAGACGCGGTGGATCGCCAGCATCGCGCCATGGTACAGGCCCCAAACCAGAAAATGCCATTCGGCCCCGTGCCAAATGCCCGACACGCCCATGGCCAACACCAGATTGAGCAGCAGCCGCGGAAATTTGACCCGCGAGCCCCCCAGCGAGATATACACATAATCGGTGATCCAGGAGCTGAGCGAGATATGCCAATGCCGCCAAAACTCGGCAATATTGCGGCGCAAATAGGGCCAATTAAAATTCTCGGGCACGACAATCCCAAACAGACGGGCCGAGCCAATCGCAATGTCTGAATAGCCCGAAAAATCGGTGTAGATCTTGAGCGAATAGGCCAGCAGGGCGATCCAAAGCGTGAGGCCCGAAGCTGCGTTGGCGGCATTTTCAGACATCAGCGGCTGAATCCAGAGATCGAGGGAATCAGCGATGATCATCTTTTTGCCCAGCCCAATGCAAATGCGCAAGAGCCCAATGCGCAAATGCTCCCACTCAAACCGGGCTGTGGATAACTTGGGGACAAAGTCCTGAAAGCGCTTGATCGGCCCGGCCACCATGGTCGGAAAAAAGAGAATAAAGGCCAGGTAATCGCGAAAGCGGTGGGGGCCAATTTTGCCTTTGTAGACATCGACCAGGTAATGAATAAATTCAAAGCTAAAAAACGAGATCGCCAAGGGAAAGACAAAGCGCTCAAGCGTCGGGATACTGCTGCCCGTGGCCAAATGCCGCAGTTCAAACCAAGAGCCCAAAAGCAAATTGCGGTATTTAAAACCCACCAGCAAGGCCACCGTCACAAGCAATAAAAGCGCAAAGATGCGTTTGTCCTGGCGAAAGCGCCGAATCGCAAAATAGACCACAGCCGCTTCGATCAAAAACAGCCAGACAAAGGGCCCGCCATACCAGGCATAAAAGACAAAGCCCGTCAGGGCCAGCCAGCCCCCGCGCCAGACCAGCGGCACCGCAAAAAAGCCCAAAACCGACAAGAGCAAAAAGACCCCATAAAGCGCTTCGTTAAAGATCATCGCGGCGCCCCCTGTTTGGACAAAGACCTTCGCTCTGCCCTGAGCAATGGCCCCAGTCGCTCGGCCACGCGCTCGCCAAAGGCACTGCCCCCGGCGTTGAGGGTGTGGGTGATGTCAAAGAACTGATCAGCAGGCAGATAGGCCCCGCGGTTAATATCCAGCAAGTCAAATCCGCCGGCCTCAATGGTGGTGCGAATCGGCGTCAGCACAGCCTGGTATTTTTTCCAATCGAGGGCCTCGTAGGCATCCAGGGCCTCGACATTGAGCGGCCCCATCACAAAGAGGGCGGGTTTGCCCGCCTGTTTGAGCAGCTCTACGGTCCATTTCAGCACCTGCAACTCGGAATTGTCGGGGCTGAGTTCAAAGCCGGCATTTTGGCCATAGCGTTTGAGCACCATCATCTGCTGGGTCGGCTTGAGATCGAGAAAAGGCGTGGCCCCGTCCATTTCAGCGGCCTGAATACCCAGGGCTTTTTCGTATTGGGCAAAAGCCCAGCCTTCGGGGGTATGACCCAGCCAATGGGCCGCCAGCAGCTCTTTGCTGCGATAAAAGGCCCACATCTGGCTCAGTCCCTGGCGCAGCCAAGCATTCAGTGGCAAAGGCGGGCTGGGACGCAGCCCCAAGAGAGCAGCCTCGGCCTCACTGACCGAGACCCCCAATTTTTCAGCCAATTCAGGGTGGCGCATGCGTGTGCCTTTGAGCAGACTGGGACTGAAGGTGTGGTAGTTGAGCTGAATCACAAAGGCTTCGCCTTCAGGCAGGGCTTTTTTGAGCAGATAATACTGGTCTGAGAGCAAAAAACCTTTGGCGGAGAGGTTGTAACTTTGCCAATTTGAAGCCAGGCCCTTTTTTTGCAGGGCCCTGAGTGTGGCCACCGGAAAGGTCTGAGTGGGATCGCTGATGCGAATACCATAGGTGGGAGACGATCCCAGAAAGACCAGGGCCGGGGAGGGATTTTGAGCCAAAGCGCTCAAATAAAAGGGCAGCCAGGCCATTTCCTGGCCTTCGGGCAGGCGATAGCTGTTGCTAAAATCTGACTTGAGCTGTGGCAGCAAGGCCTTGATGACCCAGATGTCGACCAGCACAAGCGTCAAGATAAAAAATATCAGCGTGCGCCAGAAGCGCCCACCAGAGCGGATGAGAACGTGCATACCCAACAGCCTGCCAGATAGCGCGGTACTTTGTCAGTGATGTTATACCCGCTTGGGTCTCGTTTGGCCTGAGCGCGTGGCTTAGTCGCGGCCCGAATCGGCAAAGAGTTCGGCGATTTCGTGTTTAAAATGTTCGTTGATCAGGCGGCGCTTGTATTTGAGCGTGGGCGTTAAAAAGCCATTGTCCTGGGTGAGTTCTTCGGCAATCAGAATGAATTTTTTGACCTGCTCGTAACGGGCAAAATCCGCCATCATGCGGTGAATCTCTTTGTCGAGAAAGCTGTGGATCTCAGGGTGGGTCAGCAATTCTTTGCGGCTACCCACTTTGATATTGTGGTTGCGGGCATATTGGTCCAAGAGGTCGAGACTGGGGTGAATCAAGGCCGCCATGTATTTTTGGTTATTGCCCAGCATCACCGCCTGCTCGATATAAGGGCTGGTTTTGAGGGTGTTTTCAATCGGCTGGGGCGCCACATTTTTGCCATTGGACATGACGATGATCTCTTTTTTGCGATCGGTGATCTTGAGATAGCCATCGGCATCCAATTCGCCAATATCCCCGGTGTGGAACCAGCCATCTTCGTCGAGCACCTCGCGGGTGGCTTCGGGTTTGTTAAAATAGCCCAACATAATATTCGGGCCACGGGCCAAAATTTCACCGTCGGGGGCGATTTTGACCTCCACATCTTCAATCACCTGGCCGACATAGCCAAATTTGACCCCACCGGGGCGATTGCAACAGATCACGGGGCTGGTCTCAGTCAGGCCATAACCCTCGTAGATATTAATCCCCACGGCAAAGAAAAATTCAGCCAGTTCGCGCATCAGCGGCGCACCGCCGGAAACGGCAAACTTGAGATTGTCCCCAGTGCGGGCCCGCACCTTGGCAAAGACCAATTTGTCTGCGAGTTTGTGTTTCCAAGCCAGAGAGCTGGGAATGGGTTGGCCTTGGCTGGTATAGACGGCCGCCTGTTTGCCAATCCCCAAACCCCAATAAAAGATTTTTTTCTTGAGTGGCTTTTCGTTTTCGACGTTTTGAATGATGCGGTTGTAGATTTTTTCAAAGACCCGGGGCACGGCCACAAAGGCCGAGGGCTTCACTTCTTGCAGGTTCTGGGCAATGGTGTCGATGCTCTCGGCATAGGCAATCGTGGCCCCGCAGTACTGCAGGGCATAGTTCACGACCCGCTCCAAGACATGGGAGAGCGGCAAAAATGAGAGCGAGGTCTGAGAGGCATCAAAACCCAAAGCTTTGACCGCACTGCGCGCATTGCTGGCAAAATTGCGGTGGGTCAGCATCACGCCTTTGGGCTCACCCGTGGTGCCTGAGGTATAGACAATGCTGGCCATGTGGCTCTCGTGGGCATGGATCAGGCGTTTTTCCAATTCTTCGCGGATGCCGCTGGTCAAATCAGCCAACAGCGCCTCCCCTTCGCTGAGCACCTGTTGAAAGCTGACAACTTCAATATTGCGCAGCTCGGGCAAGTTCTCAGCAGGATCTAAAATAACAACCCGCTTCAGGGTCGGACAGTCATGGTGAATCGCTGCAATTTTATTGAGTTGGGCTGCTTTGGAGAGAAAGATCACCCGTGTGCCCGAATCGTTGAGCATATACAAAATTTGATGGCCCGTCAGGGTGGGATAAATCGGAACATTCACTCCCCCTGCAGCAATGATCGCCATATCTGCAATCGGCCACTCGGGCCGATTCTCCGAGAGCAGCGCCACCCGATCCTGGGCCTCAAGGCCGTGTTGGATCAAATAAGCAGCCACCTGTTCAACCCGCTCTTTCATTTCCTGGTAGGTGACAGAACGGTAAATCCCGTTCTTTTTCTCCATCAGGGCCGCTTTGCTGCTGTATTTGGCAGCACTGTCGTAGAAATGCTTGGTTAAAAGGTAGACATCGCTCATGGTGGCGCTCCTGCTCAAATCTTAAACGCGGGCTTAAAGGCGCATGACAACGGCTTCATCCACAGATTCGTTGGGGATGATCACGCCATACTCTTTGTTTTTACCATCGAGCTTAAAGATAATATTCAGGTCATTGCTATCCTGGTTGCGGAACAACAAGAAGGTGTATTTGAGCAACTCCATTTGAGCGGCTGCTTCTTCGGGGCTCATGGGCTTGATCGCCAAGCGCTCGTTTTTGACTTTGCGTTTGACGGGGGCTTTGGCCGCCGTTTTTTTCTTGGTGACAGCGGTCGCGGTTTTTTTCTTGGCAGGCGCTGCGACAGCGACTCCTTCTTCGACCTCGTCTTCATCGTCTACCATTTCACCCATGGCCACAGCTGTTTTGACAGCTGCACTGCGGTCGGTGCGTTTGCGCTCGTATTTGATCAACTGGCGTTCGAGTTTGTCTCCGACCAGATCAATGGCAGCATACATATTGACACTGGACTCTTCCGAGCGCAGCATCAGGCCATTGACGGAGGTGGTCACAGTTACCTGCTGATTGTTCTTGATGCGTGGATTTTTGGCGACACTCAGCTCCACATTGACATCAACAATGTGACGGCTGTATTTCTCCATTTTGCCCAGCTTGGTCTTAACATAATCGCGCAGGGCGTCGGTGACTTCCACGTTTTTTCCATGAATAATAAATTTCATCAGCGCTTGTCCATCCTTTTCGAGTACTAAAACTTGGGGAAAAAGATGTCTGCTCCTTCCTTAATGGGTGTTTTGGTTGAGTTCTTGAGAGACGCTTTATTATAACACGAAAAAAAGCGCTCTTCAGCAGACTAGAGTTTACGCAGGACGCTCATGCCGGTTAAATTTTGGGTGATTTCAGGTGTGCCTTTGTACTCCAGTTTGCAGGCCCCGGCAGCGGTGACCTTGAGCTTTTTTTCCGCGCGAATACGGGCCGAAGCGGCGCCACTGAGCTGAATATCCACATTTTGGGCTTTGAGCATCAGCGATTCAAGCTGGGCCGCGCCGCTGGCATTGATCTGCAAATCTTGTAAAATGCCGCCAACCATACGCACCTGATGGCCGCCCTCCAGGTTGAGTTTGAGTTTATCGCCCTGAATGCCGGTAATCACCAGGCGGGAGGCGCCTTTGGCATTGACACTCTGCAAACTGGGCAGAGACAGGAATATTTTAATCGGGTTATTGGAGCTCAAGGCTTTGCCTGGTTTATTGGCAATTTTGAGGGTGTTGTCAACCACCTGGGTATCGATCAGGGGTACCAGGTTTTCATCTGCCTCGACGGCAATGCTTTGGGGCTTGCCCGTTTCGATCTCAACAATAAAGCTCTGGCTCACGTCCACGGCCTGAAAGGCAGCCAAAGTGCGTTCTTCGCGTTTGAGCGGCCCCTCGCCCTGGACCGTCTCGGAGGCACAGCTGAATAACAAAGCTGCCCCCACCAGTCCCAGCAGAGCCGCTTTTAAGTTCAAAGAAAAGGAACGAGTGGCTTTGTCGGATTGAATCGGCATTGGAGATTTTCCCTCGCTGGCGCTTTTGCTTTGAGCATAGCCTATTTCCCGGTCGCTCTTCAACGCAATAGCAAAACTTGGTAGCGGGGGCTTGTAAAGATCGATTGTACTATTGTATTATTTGACTAGTACAATAGTACAGAATACGAAAGGAGCACCCGTGCTGATTATCAATCCCGAAAGTGGCACTCCTCTTTATCTCCAGATTATGGAGCAGATCCGCCACGCGATTGCCCTGGGGGTCTTTGCCCCCGGAACGCCGATCCCCACGATTCGAGAACTGGCCCTGCAATTGCGCATCAATCCCAATACGGTGGCCAAAGCCATCAAAGAATTGGAGCGCGAAGGCCTGTTGATCACCCGTGTGGGCAAAGGCAGCTTTGTGAGTGAGTCGGCCCTGGCTTTGTCTGCCCAGGATCGCCACCAACAGGGCAATGAACTGGCGGGACGTTTTGGAAAAGACATGGCGTGGTTGGGCTTTAACTGCCCCGAAGCCGTTGAATTGGTAGAAAAAAACTGGCAGGAGGTAGCAAATGTCTGAATTGATCATTGAGACCCATGGCTTGCTCAAGACCTATGGTGCTCACAAAGCCTTACAGAACCTAAATATGCAGGTGCCCACAGGCTGCGTTTATGGTTTATTGGGGCGCAATGGGGCTGGCAAAACCAGCACCCTGCGGATTTTAATGAACCTGATTCGCCCCAGTGGCGGCGATGCACAGGTCTTGGGCCATGCCCCTGAGCGCCTGCCGCTCAATCTGCGCCAGCAAATTGGCTATAGCTCCGACAGCATGCAGCTGATTCCCTGGCTGCGCGTGGATGAATTGCTGGCTTACAATGGCTCGTTTTACCCGGCTTGGGACCCAAGCTATGTGCAGCAATGGCTCAAACGGCTGGAACTGGATGCCCGCAAACGGGTCTTTGGCCTCTCGCGCGGCGAAAGACAAAAACTGGCCCTGATTCTGGCGATTGGCCACCGGCCCCGACTGCTGGTGCTCGACGAACCCGCTGGTGGGCTCGACCCTTTGGCACGCAAAGAGTTCCTCGAAAGCATGATCGAGCTGATTCACGAATCGGGCAGCACGATCGTGATCTCCTCGCACCAGATGAGCGATTTGGAGCGGATTGCCGACCAAATTGGCCTGGTGGTAAACGGGCAAATGCGCCTGGAAATGCCACTGGAAGAACTCAAGGCCCGCAGCCGCCGGGTGGTGCTGATCGACAAAAATGCCCAGGCAAGCACTCAAGCCGAAGCACTTAAAGCATGGCCCGGTGTGCTGCATTTGCAGACCCGCGCCGGTTATTTGGAATGGATTCATGAAAACTGGAGCGCCGCTGAAGAAGAAAAACTCCTCCGGCGTTTTCCAGAGGCCCGCATTGAGCAAAGCCCCCTCTCACTGGAGGAGATTTTTATTATCTACACGTCTACCCTAACAGCCGGAGGTGCAACATGTCCAGCCACCCCGTAAGCCTCTTTCGCCAAAGCCTGACCCAAACCCTGCTGTTGACCCTGGGCCTGATGCTCTTGGGCTCCAGTGTGGGCCTGATTCAAGGTCTGAGTGAGCCCGCCAACGAATGGGGCTACCGCAGTTTCGACCTGATCCGTTGGACCCTGAACAGCCTGAGTGGCAGTCTGATCGCTGCGCTTTTGGCTCTGAGTTTGCCCTGGCTGCTGCTCTCCTGGTTTGGCGAATGGCTGTATACCCGCGCCTTGAATCGCCAAGACCTGTTCAAGCTCTTTTGGGGTGAATTTATCAAATTTTGGACGCCCTTGAGCCTGCTTTTACTTGCGCTCTGCAGCGCCAGCCAATGGATCAAATACGATTCTGGGCGCGAAATCCCCTGGGAATTGGCTCTGTTTATCCCAGCCTTGAGCCTCTTCATGGCCCTGCTCTTTGTGGCCAATGGCGACTTGTTGCGCCAGTTGCTACTCCCAGGCATCGCTCTGCTGGGCTGGCTGCTCACGGGCGATGGCTGGGGTGTGCTCGGATTGCCCGTGGGCCATGGCCTGACCTTGCTGGCGGGCGCAGGCCTCTTGTTTTGGCTACAGCGCCAATTGGCCCAAGGACTCAGCGACCTCTCGCTGGAGGTGCCGGGCCGGGTCGATGATGAGTACCAGGCCATGCAACGCAGTTGGCTCTTTCGCAGCTTAAATTGGCTGGGCGCCCACTCGCCGCTGCTGCTCTCACCAGCCCGTGGGCCTTGGATGGCCCGAATCAAACTGCTGAGTGGCCATCCGTATATGCTGTATATGCAGCTCTTGGCCATCGTCGGCCTGCTGGGCTTTTTGCTCTCCCTGTTTTTGGGCCGGGCCGCATTGGAAAATCTGCCAATGGCCAGTGCCCTGTGGATCTTGGCCTGTGCCCTGGCGGGGGGCTGCCTCTTGCTGCTGCCTGTGCGCTTGGCAGGCAATAGCTATTGGGAGTTTTTTCGCACCCGGCCTTTGCCTCGGATCTGGCAATATGCTGTGAACTGGGGTGTGCAAAGCCTGTTTCTGCTGGGGCTGGTGGCGCTGGGCCAGACCCTGCTCTGGAGCATGCCCGAAATTGCCCAAAACCTGAACTTTGCAAATCTGGCCACAGCTCTGCTCTTTCTCTGGCTGGCTGGAGAACTGGGCGTGGGACTGCTGCTGCTCTTGCTGGCCTTTGGCTTTGGCACGTCATCCACCCTGGTGCCTGGAGCGGCAGTGCTGCTGCACAGCCACGATTGGCCCGCAATCGCCTTGTGGGGAACGGCCTTGGCCTTTCGGGCCTGGGATATCTGGCGCTTTCAGGGCCATTTCTGGGAGCCTTTGGCCCTGCCTCGGATGCGCTTATTGCGGCTGTTTGGCTATTATTTGCCACCTGTTTTTGCCGCGTTCATCGTGCTGGTGCTGGGTTTCAAAACCCAGCCTCTGGCGGGATTTGTGGCCCTCAATAGCGGAGAGGGGAAATTTGGCATCAGTGTGCGTGAGCAGCAGCAGTTGGCCACCAAGACCCTGGAAGTGCTGTATGTCAAAGCCGGACGGCGTTTGTATTCAGAAGCCCCAGAAGATCTATGGACGGCCTCTTTTGCAGAGCTGTCGCTGCTGCGTGACTTAGTCAAACAGCCCCACAATGCCGATCTGGCCCAGCAATTGGCAGAGAAATTGTTTCTGACGGTCGCAACTTCCGAAAGCGACGGACGGGCATATAACCCCCCTGGCCAAGATCACTACCAGCGTGAATATACCGCTTATTATCTGGCTCAGGGCAAATATTGGCTGCGTTTCGCCCCAGCGAGTGACAATTTGGCCTATTTCAAAGCCCTGATGGCCGAAGCCCAAGGGGATTTTATCCAGGCCCAGGCTAACAACGCCGAGGCCTTAAAGGCCAAACCCGTTCGGGTCGAGTGGCTGATGCAAAAAGCCCGCTTGGAAAGCTATTTGCTGCGCTATGCTCCTGCTCTGGATACCTACACAAGCATTGCCAAGCGCTTTCCCGAGAAAAGCACCCTGGCTTGGCGAGCGGCCCATGAGATCGCGCTCGAAAGTGGCCAATGGGACTTGGCCCTGGAATACGCATTGCAGACATTGCAGGCGGGTTATCGTCCAGATTCGAGAGGCCGCTACCGCTCCAGCAGTTTTGAATCTGTGCTGTATGTGTTGACGGATTATCGGACGGGACTCTGTCCACAATTGCCAAGTCTCATGGCGGACTTTAAGCAGCGCAACATCGCCCCGGCCTGGTTGCCCCAATTGGCCAGAGATGTCGAGTGGAATTGCAAGCAAGAGCTCAAACACCTGATGGCTGACCCCAAAAAATACTTCAGAGGCAGCCGTGCAGATGGGCTCTGGCTCTTGGAGCATGGACACCCTGCCCTGGCAGCACAAGCCTTAAGTGGCCACGATAACCGGGGATTAAAGGCCGAAGCCCTCTGGCAGGCAGGCAAGCGATCTGAAGCCTTGGCTTTGGCTCAAGCCGTCGCCACCCCCTGGCAAGCCCTGCAAGGGTCGGTTTATTATTACTCCCTGAGTGAGTTGTATTACAGCAGAAGCAACAGCCCAGAATACCTGGGACACCGGATCTTGCTCAGAGCTGCTCAGCCCAGGGGTCTGGACAGCGGGTATCAGGTGCTGTTTATGAGCCGCTATCCAAGCCAAGAATGGCCGCTGGTAGAAAAGGCCTATGCCAAAGCGCCCGCGCAATTGTTGCACTTGCAGCAGCTGTATCAAGGGTATAACACGCTGGCAAAAGCCTTTGCTGCCACAGGCATGACCGGGGTCGTGGAGCGGCGCAGCTTGAAAAAGCTGGAGATGATGGTCTTTCTGGCCAACACGCTGCCCACTGAGCTGCAGACCGCTGAGCTGAAAGCGGCAGTCCAGACCCTGCGCAAGAGGCTGTATCGCTAGCCAGACAAAGCCAACAGGCCCCTGAAGTAATTCGGGGGCCTGTTTTGTTGGATTACAAAGAGCCGTTAGGGTCAAATTGAATATACCCTTAAAATGAAGAGGAGTTGGCACAAGGAGATAAGTAAGGAGATAAGTCATGAAACGGTTAACTTATTTGTGTTTATGGTGGCTGCTGGGGTGTGTCTCTCATTCTTCTCAGCAAACGCCTCCAGGAGCGCAACCTGAGCCCATGGCTTCACCGGGTCCGTCTATCACCCCCACACTGCCTTATCCGCTGAGCACGCCTACACCTGCTCCTTTATCTGAATATCCTTATTTACTTAAAAGCCAGCTCTCGGTCTTGGCGGGGAGTGAAAAAACCGGTTATCAAGATGGTTTTGCATCTCAAGCACTGTTTAATGGGATTCTAGATATTGCCTTTAATGCCCAAAAAGAATTATTTATCACAGAAAAAGGCACCCCAGTTGACGCAAACATTATCCGCATTCGCAAGATGGGGATAGACAAACGGGTTTCTACATATTTGAGTAACCAAAGCAGGGGCTTCAAAGACGGCCCTCTTTCAATTGCTCAATTCAAAAGCGTGTCAGGATTGGCTTTGGATGCTGAATCTAATTTATTGATTGCCGACTCTTTAGATCACCGCATTCGCAAAATCACCCCTGCGGGAGAAGTGTCTACATTTGCAGGAACAGGTCAAGCAGGTACCAACGCGTTGACTACTGGCCCGGCTTCAAGTGTTGCTTTACTCAATCCTCAAAAAATAGTGTTTGTCCCCCCGCATCAACTCTATATCTTTGAAAGCCGTGCCCTACGCGTGATCGACACGCTTAAAATGGAGATTCAAAATCCACTCCTGATACGTACAGATCCACTTCAAGAAAACAAGGATTTTAATCCTTTACACCCTTATCGGACTCCACTTGGGTATCCAATTGGAGAGCCGGGTGATGCCGCATTTACTGAATCAGATGCCTATATTTTGGATCGGTCACGCCAACTGCGAGAGGGGGATCGTTCTTGGCAGGTTTTGCTCAAGTGGAATCTCAAGACCCATCAATTAGAAGTCTTTGCAGGTGGAAAATATACCTCTTCAGTAGATGGCAAAGGTCAGGAAGCCGGATTCCGATATTTATACGATATCATTCTCAGTAAACGGGGCTATCTCTTGGTGGCGGATAACAACTGCCTGCGCAAAGTCAGCTTGGATGGAGAAGTGACAAGTTTAAACCTGTGTGGAACGGCTGCCGATTATATTGGTTTGGCCAGATATCCCCAGGCTTTACAATTGGGGACTATTTCGGCTCTGGCTGAAGACAGCGAAGGCAATTTGATTATCGCCGAGGAAAACCGTCTGCTCAAAATTCAAATGAACGAAAAGCCAATGCCCCAGCTTTAAAGAGGGATTACCCCCCCATCAGCAACATCAGCCCACTCTGCAAAACCCCAATCACAAAACCCAAAATCCCGCCCAGGCTGACGATCATGCCCAGCTCCTTGCGCGAGACCTCCATGATAATCGCCTCCATGCGCAGGGGCGAAAAATTGCGAATTTTGGTGGCAATCACACCTTGGATATCTGCCACTTCGAGAGCCTGCTCGACCAATTCAAAGAGTTTTTCGTCCAAATAACGTTCTAAAAAGCGTGTGATCTCGCGTTTGATCGACTCCACTGTGGCAGGAGGAATATCCTGGGGATGGAAGCGGCGAATCAGATCTTTGACCAGCGCAGGCAAATCCATTTTTTCGACCAAAGGGGGAATAATCACCTCGTAATGGTGAATCAGGTAATCGTGAATCCAGAGCACGAGATTTTCTTTGAAGTGGTTGAGATCTTCCCAGGACATTTCACGCGGATTAAAGCGCAGCAGGGCCCGAGAAATCACATCATCGAGCCGCATCATCGAGAGCACTTCGTCCAGCATTTCATTTGAGCGCTCGGGATCACTTTCTAAAAAGTGGCGCAACTTGCTCAAGACATCGGGCAGATTGAGAAAAAACAGCACCACTGCATACCGGCCTGTCATTTTGGCTTTGGCCAATTCGTCCAGGGCGGCGATATTTGAAGGCGTGAGCAGGCTGATCAGGCTCACCCGCACATGTTCAGGGGTCAAGACACTCGCCATGATCCGCTGGCTTAAAAATGCCGCCATGGCGGGCGTGACCTTGAAGTTTTCGAGCACACTGTCCATGATCCGATCCAAGACATGGCGGATGCGCTCAGGGGTCAGGCTCTTGTGGGAGAGGTGATCGATCAGCGACGGCAGGCTGCGCTCAATCAAATTGGAGAGCGCCCCGCCCATGTCCTCAGAGAGCAACTCCAGCTTTTCAGGGTGGCCCATTTCCTCCAGCAGGGCATCCACACTGCGGTTGATAGCCTGCCCGAGGCGGTCGTTGGTCAATAATTGCCGTGCCAAATGCTGAAAGTCTTCACGGGTCAAAAGGGTCTGAACAATCAACGCCGAGATCTTCTCAGCCAGCCGGGCCTGTTCAGCGGGCACCAGCCCCGGTGTAAAGGGCAGCTTTTTGCCCCAGAGATAAACCGGTTCGATCGGGTGAAACAACATGCGCACGGCGATATCGTTGGTAAAATAACCCACGCCCGCGCCAATAATCGGGGGAATCAAATATTGTATCCAATTGGCCATATTGCTA
Source organism: Candidatus Sericytochromatia bacterium (assembly GCA_018780035.1). Classification (GTDB taxonomy): domain Bacteria; phylum Cyanobacteriota; class Sericytochromatia; order UBA7694; family UBA7694. The sequence continues at coordinate 24,475 of JADMKE010000011.1, read as the reverse complement.
ATTTAGCACAAAGCAGCCCCGCTCAGGAAACAATATCAGACGTTCCCTGAGCGGAGCGATGCATCGAGTGAGCCGAGATGTCGAAGGGAACGGCTTAGTCCGTCAATTTAAACGCCACTTTGCGCTGTTCCAGCTCTTCGACATTGATGCCACCGGCGGTCAGGCCTTTTTCGAGCTTGCCATTTTGCACCCAACCGGTGCCAAAGAACGGCTTGTCTTTATTGGCCATGTCTTTGACCCAGCTATTGCTGTCTTTTTTGAGCTTAGCAATCGTGGCCGGAGAGGCCTTTTGGGTCTTGGCGGGCGCATAACGCACTTCCCATTTGGGACTGGCAGCCAGGGCATCACCCACAGCAGCGTTGGCATTGGGATGGAAACCCGCCAGGAACTGCGCATTCACGTCGGAACCTTTGGCCACGTTGAGCAGGGCTGCGGCAGACGCGCTGCTATTGCGGGCCAGCTCTTTGTGGGTGGCGGGATCAGTTGAAACGGCATCCAGGGCCAGACCCGGCGTGCGGGTGTCTTTGGCCAAGCTGACTTTGCTGGCCGAGCTCAGGGGTTGGCTGACCACCGTACGAATCATGTCCTGGCTGGATTTGGGATTGCGCACAATCGCCAGACGCTGGGCATCGTTGTCGGCTTCGCTGGCGATCCGGCTGAGCACAGGCGCAGGAGTGGCCGTGTTCTGAGCCAAAGACAGACGCGCTTCAGCGCCGAGGCCTTTGTCCAGGATCGTCTTGTGCAGGGTGGCTGGCACAGCGCTGTTGAGAATCAGGCGCTCTTGCACGCCATCGTTTTCGGCCTGTTTGGCGAGCAAGTCGAGGGCCAATGCCGGGGTGCGGTCATTGCCTGCCAAGGTCAATTGCAGCGACTCACCCAAAGGCTGAGCCATCACGGCGCGGATGGTTTTTTCGTTGCCATTGGGGTGGTAGATCAAACGCTGACGGGCCGCATCGGTATTGGTCTGGCCGCTGAGCTGCTCCAGGGTCTCGGTGGGTGTGCGACTGTCATCCAGCAATTGGCCCAGGATTTCGGGGCTCACCCCTTTTTCGAGCACCTGTTTGCGCACAGTGGCATTCAAGTTGGGGCTGCGCAACACGGCAAGTCTCACGCCGACTTCATCATCGCCCGCCAATTTGCTCAGGGTCTTTTCGGGGGTATTGCGGTGAACCGCCACGCTGCTGCGAATGCCTGCCTCTTTGTCGGAGCCCAGAGCGGTAAGGGTTGCGGCAGTGGCATTGCCATTATTGGCCACGGTGCGGCGCACATTGGCTTCGGGATCTTGGGCCAATCCGGCCAGGGTTTCACCCTGCTGGGTGCGACCGGCCACGATTTGGCGAATTTCAGCAGAGCTGTCTTGGGCCAAAAACGAGAGCTGGCTTTCGCTGCCGGTGCGATTGGCAACCGCACGGCGGATGCCTTGATCGCGATCTTCGAGCAGGCGGTCATAGACCTCAGCGCCACTGTTGCGGTGATTGACCACAGCCAAACGGGTGGCTGGGTTGGGATCTTGGCTCAGGGTCACCAGGGCCCGGCTGGGGGTATTGCCATTTTGGACCACGGCACTGCGAACATTGGCATCGCTGTCAGCTGCCAAGAAGACCAGCATCGCTTCGGTGGCTTTGGCATGGCCAGCCACGCCCGCGCGAATGCGGCTGTCGGTATCTCCACCCATCTCTGAGAGCACAGAGGCATCGGTATTGCGGTGGGCCAAGACGGCCATTTGAATCGAAGAGTCGGGATCTTTGGCCATGCGGCGCAGCACGTGCACGGGCAGGTCGTTGCGCTGAACCATGGTTTTGCGGATGCTGCTATTGCTGTCGCTGGCGAGAGAATCCATCACATCGGGGGGCAAATTGGATTTGCTGGCCATACGCAGGCGAATATCTCCACTCGGGTCGGCAGCCAAACGGCGCACGGCGTCGCTGGGCAAATCGTTGCGGCGGGAGATGATATCGCGCACGCCGGTATCGCGGTCGGCGGCCAATTGGGTCAGGGTAAATGCTGAAGTGGCACCATTGGCAGCTACCTGGGAACGGATTTCGGGATAGCGGTCACGGGCCAATTGATCCAAGGTGGATTGGGGGGTGTAACGATTGCCAGCCACAGCTGCGCGGACGCGTGGGCTATCATCCTGAGAGAGGTCGTTGAGACGGCCACTGTCATAGGTATTGGCGGCATTGCGGTAGCGGTCTTCTTCGGTTTCGACCGGCACCACAGGTTGATCATTGCTTTGGCCAGGCTGGGGCTTAAAGGGATCGACGCCCACGGCTCCCCCTGTGCCGGTGTTGCCATTGCCCGGCTTGGGCTTAAATGGATCAACTCCCGCATTGCCTCCGCCATTGCCATTGTTGGGCTGGGGTTTAAACGGATCGGTGCCGGTGGCGGAGCCACTGCCGGGTTTGGGCTGAGTGGGCTGAGTCGGTTGGGGTTTAAACGGATCGGTGGTAGCGGGAATTTCTTTGCCCACCAACTGTTTGGCTTCATCGATCCATTTCTGAACCGTGGCAGCAGAATAGTTTTCTTTGGTAATACCCAGTTTTTGATTGGTCTGATTGAGACTTTCCGCCAAATTTTCGGGATTGCGGCGGGACAATTCTTTCATGCTGGTCACACCGACTTTTTCGAGCAATTCAGCGCGTTTGGCCCCAATCGCGGAGTGTTTGCCCACCAATTCATTCTGACCGGCATTAAAGCCATCGGTCGCACCGAGGCCGCCAGAAGCGGGTTTGCCTGTGGCAGGTTGTTGGGGTTTAAAGGGGTCTGCAGCGGGCTTGCCTGTTGATGCAGGGCCTGATTTAAAGGGGTCTTGAGTGGATACGGGTTTATTAACTTGCATGCACATGGTCTCCAAGGAAAAACATTCCCCCCCATTATCTCACGAAAAAAGCCAAAAATCATCCCCTAATTCGCGTAGAATAGTAAAATACACCAAAACCACTGGGAGCAAAAAATGTGTCGGAATTAGACTTCTGGGGCGATCCAGCGAGCTTATACCAAGCCGTATTTGAAAACTCCCGCGACGCCATAGGCCTGTCTTATGCCGGCACCCACGTGATTGTCAATCCAGCTTATCTCAAGATGTTTGGCTACGACAGCAATCAAGAATTGCAGGGCCGGAGTATTCTTGATTTAATTGCGCCCTCTGAGCGTGACCCAATTTTAAATTATGTACGCCTGCGCTACAACAAAGAAAATCCTCCGACTTTTTATGAGACCAAAGGCCTGCGCAAAGATGGCCGAGAATTTGACATGGAAGTCACCGTCTCTTCGTATTGGAAACAGGAGAAACACTTTACCTTGGTCATCCTGAGAGATATTTCAAGCCAAAAGCAGGCCGCACAAAGAATTGCAGACAGCGAAGCCCGATTTCGTATTTTATCAGAATCATCTCCAATGGGTATTTTTTATCAGGATTCTGATGGAAATTGCCTCTACGTAAATAGCAAGTGGCAGGAAATAACCGGATTAAGCTTCGAAGAAGGTGTTGGATTAAAATGGCTCGAAAGTATTCACTCGGACGACAGAGTTGGCATCTGGCAAGAATGGGAAAGTCAAATCAAAGCAAACGGGCTTCTCAAACATGAGTTGCGATTTTTACATCCTGATGGGACCATCCGCTGGGTCGCTGTTCAGGCCAGCAGTATTACTCACCGAGGGGGAGAAATACTCGGGTATGTAGGCACCCTTGAAGATATTACTCACCGCAAATCTTTTGAAGAACAAATCAAGGCCTCGCTACAGGAGCGGGAAATTTTATTGCAAGAGATCCATCATCGGGTCAAAAACAATTTCCAAGTCATGTTGAGTATGTTAAATCTGCAAATGCGCAAACTCAATGTGCCCGAAGCTTACGACGTTTTGCAGACTTCTCACAATCGCATTCGCAGTATGTCTTTGGTGCATGAATTGCTCTACGAATCACAGAGTGTGGCAGAGATTGACCTGCGCAAATACCTCAAAGAACTGGCCCGCGAACTGTCTTCGCTCTATTTGAATGATCTGCCCGTAGAACTTAGGTTTGAATTGGAACCCCTCTCGCTTTCACTGGAACAAGCCATGCCCTGTGGCCTGCTCGTAACTGAAGTTTTAACCAATTCGTTTAAATACGGCTTTCGTCCCCCTTATGCAGGCCAGCCCCAGGTTTCAATTCACTTAAACAGTGAAGGCAAAACACTTTGCCTCACTTTGCAAGACAATGGCCAAGGCCTGCCCGCAAACTTTGACTTAGACAGCAGTCCTGGCCTGGGTTTTCGTTTAATTAAAGCCCTGATCACACAGCTCAATGGTCGCTTTAATCTGAATTCCGAGTCTGGGGTCTGCTGGCAAATCTGGTTCAGTCCAACTCAGGCATGATAATACTCCGAAGCTGGTTGCATGGTGCCAATCGGTGTGCTCAGATTTTGCAGGCGTGGGGCAGGAGACTGAACTTGATTCTCGACGGGCTGATTGAGCCAATCTGGCACAGGTGAATCAAGCAAAAGATAGACTTCTTCGAGATAGCGTCTGAAAGCGGCATCAAAAAGCGCATCATGAGAGCTGCTGTGCCCTTCGCCAAACCACCAGAACCAATCACTGCCTTCGGCGATATAGATGCACTCCCAGGCCTTGGCGCGGGTCGCTTGATCCAGTTTGGCTTCGTTCTGAACCAAAAAATCGCGGGTGGTCTTGAGAAAATCCCAGGCCAGATTTTTGGTGGGGTCGCCAATCCAGGTGCAAAAGTCTGAATTGATCCAAGAGCCACTGTGCAGGGTCTTGAGCGCCTGTTGGGGCGGAAACTGCTCCAGATATTCAGAGACTGTGACCGACTCCAGGCTGAGATCATTTTGCAACAGGCCATAGAGGGTATTGAGAAAATGGTGTCCGTCTTCGTGGTAATACTCCCAGCAATTTTCACCATCGAGGGCAATGGTGAGCAGATAAGGGTAGGGCTCTTTTTCGGCCAGACTGCCTTGAATCTGTTTGATATGTTCATAGAGCTGGTAGGCATTGCGCACATTGTCACCTTTCCAACCATTAAAACCGATCCAATCAGAGATAAAAATATCCCGAAAGACCATATTCAAGGCCTGCCCCCCGACCTGCACTTGGTAAGGCCGGTAAAGATATTCAGCCAAGTCCAAAACATGTTGGCTGTTGCGGTGGGGCTGGGCGCCAAGGGTGTGCCAGAGCACGCCTTCGCTGCTGGCGGCCCAAGTAAAGCCCTCTTGGGCAATGCGGGCCACAATTTCCGGGCTCAAACTCTGCTCTGAGGGCCAGACCCCACGCGGGGCTTGACCAAAGATCCGGGAAAAATACTCCCGCCCTTTGTGCAATTGGGCAATCGCGTCTTCGGGAAAAGCATAATGCTGCTCGGGCAAACGCAAATGGGGACGGGCCACCAAAGCCGAGGCAGAGTCAGTTAAAAGCGGCAGAATTGGGTGGTAATAAGGCGAAGTCGTCAATTCAATTTGACCCTGGGTCTGAAGCCGCTGATAAGTGGGAAATATCTCCTGAATAATCGCCTGTTGGGCATCCAGGACATAGCGACGCTCTTCAGCGCTAAAGCCCCCACCTTTGGTCTCGATCGCAGCCAAACGGGGGTCGCGGCGGCGGATCACGGGATCAATCCAGGCCAAATTAAACCAGAGCGTCAGATCGAGCATTTCCTGTTCGCTGAAATGTTCACCCACTTGGTAATAGTTTTGGTAGTGCTGAAAGAGTTTGACCCGTTTCTCTGCCAGTTCCAAATAGCGGGGATAGGGCCGGATCATCTGCTCCCAATTGAGATCAAAAAAGCCACTTAAAATTTCCTCTTTTTCGCCTTTGTCCAGCTCGGCCACAGGAATTTTGCTCAGGTTCAAATAGCGGTCTTCGGCCTCTCCCGAGGCATAGTCTTGCAATTGTTCCAGCAGCGAAGGCACCAAATTAAAGGTCTGATGCAGGCGGGGATATTTCTCTAAAATACTGGCCATGTCGAGATAGTCTTTGACCCCGTGCAAACGCACCCAGGGCATCATATAATACATGCTTTCGGGATCGCGGTAGAGCGGTTGGTGCATGTGCCAGATAAAAGCGATATAAAGTGGGTGCTGGGCGTGCGACATGGATAATCCTTTGCTTTTGCCTGTCTCTTGGGGCAGGGCTATCCCCCGATTTTAGCGGAAAGCAGGGCTTGGCGTCAAAAGGATTGGTCGCCAAGCGGACTGATTCGCTATACTGGGGCCATGCCTCATCAGATACAGGAGCAAACAAACATGGCCAAACTCAGCCGCCCAGGCCTACAATGGACAAAATTTTGCCTCATTTTAACAGTTGCTGCGGCAGGTCTGTTGGGTTCATTTTCGGGTTCATTCAACAACCCCGCCTTCGGCCAAGCTCCCATAACGGCAGCAGCGCTGCCAGCAGCCCAAACACAGCAGAACAGCCAAGCAGCAGCCGTCTTGCAGGTCCAAGAAAGCCTGATTGCCGCTGTGCGCAATCCCCAATTGGACCCAGCCAAATACCGGGCCTGGCTCAAACAGAGCCAGGCCGAACACGAAAAAACCCTGGCCCAATCAGAACAATTGCGTCTGGCTCTCTTTCCAAACCCGCCGGTCAGCCGCAATACCCAAGGCCATTTTTTAAACAATTACAAATTGGAGCGGGCTCTCAGCCCTGCTGAGCGGAATTCAGCTTATGCCCAGGAGCGCCAAGTCTATCTGGCAAAGCCCCTTGGCGCGCCCCAGCCTTTTGATCTCAGCACCTGGAACGCAGGCCCAGCAGAACAGGGCTACGACTTTGTGCTGCTGCCCACGGGCGAAGTACGCCTCTCGCCGATTGAGATGCGCGATAGCGAAATTGAAAAAGAAACAGGCAAATGGCCCAATCACACAATCTTGGCCGAAGGTGGCCCTGTGCAAACGGCGGGCAACCTCTTTCTCTTTCAGCAAAAGGGCAAACGGGTGCTATTTTTGGCCAATAAATCGGGCCATTATCTGCCAGATTATGCCTCGTTACAGCTTATACGCCAGCATTTGATTCAAGCAGGGATTCCTGGTGAAGAAATCTATCTGCTTTCAATGGGTGGCTATTATGCCAATGTGGCATATAAGTTTTTTTATGCCCAACAAATCGACTTTCAACAGCCTGCACTCAGCCCCAGAGCGCTGCACAGGCAATACCTGGAGAATTGGCGCAAAAATAGGCAGAGCCTGAATCTCAAAGCGGTTTTGGCTGAGCTGATTGCCAACCCCGAAAAGCCGCTTTCGACAGAACAATTTAAAGCCCTCAAGACCATGCGCAAACAGGCCCTGTATCTGGGATCGGTCTATTTTTTAATGGATCAACGCCACAGCCCACCCGCACCGTTTGAGAACTATGTCAACGAATTTGGGCTTTTAATGGACGCCGTCTCAGCCAAACAGACCGCCACAATTTATAGCCGGGCCTTGAGTCTGCAGGCCGTCTTAAACGCCCAGAACATCGACAATACGGTGCAGGATTTTGTGCCTGTCTCCCGCGCAGATTTACAAGCCGATCTCAACCGCAGAGCCGCACTGATTCGCCAAACCCTGGTTCCAGAGACCCTTTCTGTGCACGAAATGCACCTGATGCGAATTGAATTTAAACACCTGCTATTTTTGTATATGACGCTGTCTCAAAGCCAGCCCGAGCGGCTTTTGCCTGAGCTTATCCGCTTTCATTTGCAAGCCATTACCGATCATTTGGGCGATTTACATGATCTTGCTGTGCAAGCCGACTTAAACGGCCAAGCGGCTTATGCCGAAGCCCAGTTGCGCTTAGAACCCACACTCAAAAAATACCTGCAACAGACCCTGGAGAGAAGTCTGGCCCAGCGTTTTTAAAGGGTTTTGCCCGCTTGCTTAGATGTCAGGGCATCGCGCAAAAAGACCACCAATTCCTGTCCTCCCAAGGCATTGCCAAAGAGCAGATCTTTGCCCTGCTGCAATTGGGCCCGCCAAGCCGTACGCAGCTTGGGATCCGAAGCAAAGGCAACGGCCTGTTCCACATAGCTTTCAAGTGAATCTGCGAGGCCCGTATCCATCTCCAATTGCCGATAAAGCGCCTGGACCGAACGCCCGCGCAGAAATGCGGGCGGCAGGCTCACAATCGGCACCTCAGCCGCGAGGGCCAGATAAGCAGTGGTGCCCAAGCCAAAGGGAAAGGGATCAAGCACCACATCAGCCAAAGCGAGCAAATCCTGAAAGCGCCCCTCGGAAGCCCAGGGCAAAATGTGCAAACGGGCAAAATGCTCACCCAAAGCAGCCTGCCAACGGGCTTTGAGTACAGCTGTCACACCATCGGTTTGGTCTTGGAAGAAGACGAGCTGAGCCTGCGGATCGCGGGCCAGGATCAGAGCCAAAGCAGCGTCAAAAGACGGGTGCAACTTAAACAGGGTCACCGGGCAAAAATAGAGATGTCCCTCAGGCAGTCCCGCATCCACGCGGTTTAAGGCCTGCGACTGGGGCAAAAGCGGGAAATTGACCAAAGGATGATCGAGCAAAACCAAGGGTTCACTGTAATGGGCTTGCGCCTCGGGGCCCTCCAATTGCTGGCTGGAGATATAGCCATCGAGGCTGCTCAAACCCGAAGTAACTGGATGACCCGGCAAAACATATTGCAATGAGGCCAAGCGCTGAGAGGCCAAAAGCCAAGTAAAGGGGTCAAGGCCCAGGTCGGTATAGAGCAAGATATCCAGATTTTGTTGGGCAATTTGCTGAGAGGCCTGTTCCAGATTGGACTGCAGTGCAACCACTCCTGCCACGCGCTGACTAAAGGGGCCTTCGAGCAGGCCCGGTTGCGAGCCTGGCGCCCGAAAGAGAATATGCGTTGTTTTCGAAGAAAAGCTCTGCAAAAGGGGCAAAAAACAACGCGAAACCGAATGGGGGTGAAAAAATCGCGAAACCCAGCCAATCCGCAAGGGTGTCTGGGGGGAATAGGGTGTTTCAGACTCTGTGGTCTTGGCGACAGAAGTGGGCCCAGCTGCGGCCGGCAACGCAGGCGTGACCAAGGCCGCCAAACGGGTTAAAAGGTCTTTGTCATTTTGGCCTTGATAGGCCAGATAAAAAGGGTACCAATCAATCTCATGCAGGCGCTCAAAGCGCATTTGCGCTTGGCCTTCCAATTCAGATAACTTTTGCTCAACCCGGCTGCGCCACTGGCTGAGATCAGCTTCACTGGCATAGACCACAGGCAGATAGAGGGCATCCATCAAAGCCACAGCCCCATCCGCATCGAGACTGCGGGCCTGACTGAGACAAGTCAAAGCCGCTTGATCAGCCCCTTCGCGCTGCAGGCAAAAGGCCCATTTGAGCAGAGCACTGACCGTCAAGTCACCTCCCTGCTTGACAATCCCCTGCAAGATCACACCTGCCGCTTTCAATGCCCCTTGGGTGATGAGCATAACCGCCTGTTGAAAGAGCGGCTTGGCCAAACCGGGCTCACTTTGCAGGGCCTGGGCAAAATGGTGGCTCGCCAATTCGGCCTGATTGAGTGAGGCAAATAAATGCCCGAGGTTGATATGCGCCGGGGCAAAGTGGGGATTGATCTCCAGGGCTTTAAAAAAATAACCGCTGGCAAGTTCACCTTGGCTTTGGCGGGTGGCAATCACACCGAGATTGTTGTATACCTCTTGAATACTGGGATCGCGCTCGAGCACCTTGCTGTAATATTCAATCGCCTGCGTCAATTCACCACTTTGCTGGGCCAGTTCACCCAATTGGTACCAGGCCTCTTTGCACTCGGGGTACTGGGCCACCAAAGCCCCAAACAGGGCCTGGGCCTGTACAGGCTGACCAGCCTGCAGTGCCAAAAGGGCCTGATGGAATTGGACTTCGAGCGGTGATTCGGTGGAAGATGACATAATAGGGTATTATAGCGTTTTTTAGGGGGCTTTAAGCAATAGAGCTATTGTCCTGCCTGCCAATGCCAGCACAGCTGCCCCTCCCCATCCACTTCAAGCACCTGCCGGTGCTGTTCAAAGCCAATCAGGGTATGTCCATTGGGCTGTCGTTGGGCAAAAACCGGCCCGGTCAAGGGCATTTCTGCCGTTCCCGCAAATTGCCAAAGTATTTCTTTGGCCGAATTGACTTCACAGACCCGATCATGGCCTGTGTCGGCAATCAGGGTATGACCATTGGGCAAACGCGTAGCGAACATGGGGTGACGAAGTTGCAAATCCCCATCGGCGGTTAATTCTTCGTTGTCAAAACGCCAAATTTCTGTGTGATCGCGCCTGATTTCTACCACTGCCTGCAATTCGCTGTCAGTATAGAGGAGGGTTCCCTCGGTTGTGAGTTCAGCATAGGCCGGGCTCAAAAGCCGCTCGATATCGAAAAAGGACCACAGTTCTTCGCCTTGGCGGTTGATTTCGACCAAGCGCTCATGGCCGGGATCTGCAATCAGAATAGACCCGCCAGTCAAAGCCTGTGCACTGGTCGGATTCATCAAGAGATCGGGCTGATCCCCCGATTGCCAGAGAATGGCTTGGGTGGCGCGGTCCACTTCGAGGATACGGTTATTGCCTTGGTCGACAATCAGCAGCGTGCTCGAACTGGCATTGACCCAAACAGGATCAAGAATTTGGTATTGTTGGCCCTCGGTTTGGAATTTCCATTGAACCTGACCCGCAGCGTCGAGTCCAACAATCTGCTGGGTCTCAGGCACGGCCCAATAAAAGAGCGGCTCGGCAGGGAGCAGAACACGGCTTTTTTCTGCCAGGGCTGCTGCCAAGGTCTCAGGGGCATACTGGTCTGAGCGACTCACTCCCGGATCCCGCTCCAGACGCTCTTTGGCAATGTCTTCGAGGTGGTGCTTGAGGGTCGGGTGTTGGGCCAAGATGGTGTCGAAGACCTCTTTATCCAATTGGTAGAGTTCACAATAGCCCTGCGTGCGCACAGAGGCTGTACGGGGACTACCGAGCAAAAGTGCGATTTCGCCAAAGACCTCCCCCTCGGGCAAGGTATTCATCTTGCGCTCATTTTCGGCAAAGACATCGACATTGCCACGGCTAATAAAATAGAGGTGTTTGGCCGGATCTTTGTAACGAAAGACATAGTGATTGCTGGGATAAGAGACACTGTAAAGTTTGTCGCAAATAGCTTCAAAAATTGGCGTACCCAGCATTTGAAAGATTTTGAGCTTTTGCAGACGGGAAAAAGCCATGCGGGCCTTGAGTTTTTCGACCGCCTCCTGATGGTTGCCCATTTTGCGCTGGTGCAAGACCCGTTTGCGCTGCAAACTCAACTCGTTAAAGCGATGATTCATCTCTGGATAGAGTTTCAAGGCCTTGCGGAAAGGGCCGTGATCCAGACGCAACAGAAAAGCGTCGGTTTTTGCCACAACAGTGGCACTGCGTGGTTCCAAGAGATACAGCGCCATTTCGCCTACAATCGCACCACTTTCGAGACTGGCAACCACCCCTTCAGCCCCTTTTTTTAGAACCTGTAAGCTTCCCTGCAAAATAATATACAGACACGAGCCCGGTTCCCCCTCACTCATGACTTTGTCTTCGGGATTAAAGCTGGCGGGGGTCAGCGATTCTGCCAGCAGAGCCAAAGCCGCCTCGGGTAAGCCCTTAAACAGGGGCTGCTCAGAGAGAAAAGAGATGCGCTGAGCGAGGGGATTGGGGGGCATAAAACGCCTATCTGGGTCACCCAAAATTTGGGGCACGAGGGAGAGGTCTTTGAGATCAAGTGACCAGGGAATTTGGCGGGATTCTGGAATCACCGCAATCAGCCGCTGGCCATCGCTGAGAACAACATGCCCATTGAGGGCCTGGGTGACCCATTGAATCGGGCCGAGTTTGAACTGTTCGGGCAAATCCGTGGGTTGAAAGAAAAACTGAAAATTGACGCTGCCATCGGGCGCCAAGAGATAAATCTCCTGGGCATCGACGATCAGCAATTGTTCATCCAGCATCCGCCGGGCATAGAGCGGCCCTTGTAGATTCAGGTTCTGGCCATGTTCCTTAAGAAACAGACCTTGCTGATCCAATTCGATCACTTTGCGCAGGCCTTGATCCGCAATCAAGATCGTCTCCTGCATGGTGCGCTGGAGTGACACGGGTTGACTCAGTTGGTTCTGGCCGGGCCCTCCATAACGCCAGAAAACCACTTGCGAGCGATCGACCTCAAACACCTGTTGGTTTTCGGGGTCGGCCACCAAAAAGTGGTCAGCCCCCTGAGAGCGGAACCAAGTGGCCCGGCTGGGATGGCCTTTGAGGGGAATATCCAATTCCCAAACCACTTGGCCCTGGGGTGAGAGTTCCACCACACGCCCCGATATGGCGTCGGTGACGAGAAAATGGTGCTGAGGCAAATAGCGCAGATCACTCACGCTCTGCAGCCCCACTTCAAGCAGATCTTTTTGCCAAACAGACTGGGATTGGCGGTTGATAATCAGGATTTTTTCTTCGTCAGGCCAGGGAATCAACATTTCGTTGGAAAAGCCAAGACTGTCGGTTTCGACAGACATCCGAGAGCGCTTGCGGGCCCTCTCTGGGCTCTCAACAATAAAACGGCAAGTCTGACAGGTCCAACGCCCCTGTAAAGGCTGGGTACAACATGGACAGCGATAGGGAGGTTTAACTGGAATAGAGGCCCACGAACCCTTATGCAATTCCAATAATTCCAAAATTGTCTCGCGGAAAAGAGTTGTTTTGAGCGTAAAATAATTGAGAAAGTGGCGGTATTTATCAATATCGACCTGGTTGAGTGTTTCTAGCTCTTGGCGAATTGAAAACGCCAACTCCATGACCTTGTACATTTCTGAGGGATAATCGCGCAATTGGATGCCCGTTTCACGGCAAAAGAGATTCAGCAGAATCGTTTGAATTTCTTCATCGGCTTCTTTGGGCAATTTAACCACAGGCACCTTTTGGCTTGGTTGCCCTGTGGCAGAAAAGGCTTCGTACTGTTTTTGGCCCAGATCCAGCAAGGCTTCAGACTTGGATTGGGGGTGGATGATTGCCTGCAACTGGCTGTCACTCAAAAGACCGGTTTGAACCAACAACTGGGCAAAGCTAAGATTGGCGGCATAAAAGGGGTTTAAGCAGGCTTCGCTGAGCAGGGCGGGACGGGGCCCCTCTTTGAGGGCATATCTCAAGACCGGACGCACGGCTTCGCTATCGACCACATTGACAATCGGTGTCAAAGGCACAGGCTCATTCTGGTAGGTCATCAGCAAGGCGTATTGCCGATTGGCCGTCAGATAGAGGTGATCTTGGGCTGCCCCATCGGCCTGACTGAAAAGTGCGCCTTTGATCTTGATTGATTTGACAAGGTCAAAGGTCTGCACATCGAGGTATTTTAAACCCACTTCGGGTTTTAATGTCACCACAAACAGATAGCGGGGATCCGCTGCCAAAAGCAGATTGCCCAAGACCCCCAAACCGGGCTGATAAGTTGCAATGCGCAAATTATTGAGATTGAGAATTTTGAGTTCGGTGCTCTCTTGGTCGGTAATATACACGCGGTCATTGGCGTCATCGACGGCCAAATGAATCGCTTTGGGGCTACCGGGTTTGCGCAGCCTGAACTTTGCCAAAACCTGATGGGAGGTGGTGCAAATGACCTGCAGTGTGCCCGCTTGGCGATCGGTCAGAAAGAGGAACCTGTGTTGCGGAGAGATCTGCAGCTCTGACCAACTGCGGCCAGAGACCACCCAAGGCTCGCTCTCAAAACCAGGGGTATAGACAAAGCTGGCTTGGGGTGTGACCAACAAGCCAAGCTGGGCAGTTGGGGAAATGGGCTGAATGGATTTGAGACGGCCATTTTCACCATCAACCAAAACCAGATCTTGGGCAGCAGAACTGCCCCCTCCCCCTGTTACGCCAAGCCTGGCATCTGTCTCCAATTCAATTTCTTGTAAGATCTGCCCAGTCTCAAATTGGCGAATGCTCAATTTGTGCTGGGCGTGGTCCAGGCTGTAGAGAACCGCAGCAGATTTGCTTTGATACGCCTGCTGAAGAGACTGCAGTTCTGATTCAAGCGCCTGAATTTCAGCTTCTGGAACCAGCATTTGTGCAAGCAACTTTTGCTTCAAATCGTGATCGGAGCTGGAAAGATGTGACATGGTTAGCCTCCCTGACAGGTGTCTATCATTATACAGTTTTCCCACGCAGGGCCAATTGGGGCTGTTTAGACCCGCTGAAGCGCCCAGGCCACGACATCAATTCGTTTAACAAAGTGCAAACACGCAGGCTGGGTATTGAGCGCAAGCCCAATTGGCAAAGCCAGGGTATTTAAATCAAACTGCGCCTCTGCAGGCTGGAGCGGCCAGGGCAGATGGTGAATTTCGCCCCGGTACAATTGGCCTCTGGGATCAGCGGCGTAGAGGCAATAGCGCTCGGTCAGCCAGTGTTCAAGGGTGCCCGCAGTACTGGGATAAACGGGCCCCGTTGGGCGATAATGCGCTTTTAAAGCTGTGGGCTGGGCCCGGCCATCAATGCGCTGACTGGCATAACGCACCCAGTTCTGACCTTCGTATTGCAACCCCATGCGGGCGTTAAAATAGGGCAAATGAAAGCCACTGCGCGCGACCTCAACAGCCACAGGATTGCCGGCGTCGAGACTAAAAAACCAAACGCCCGATTTAGCGCTCTGGCCCGCCCCTGCGGGGCGCACATACGTACGCAAATTGAGTTCAGGAAAGGCCGAAAGCCAGGGCAAGGCAGGTATAAATCGGGGTTTGACGTTTTCCATGCGAAAAGGCACAACCCCGAGCCAGGCTTGCCCCTCAAAGGTCTCCAATTCAAGCCCTGCAGGCATCAAGGGCCGCAGGGCATCTGGTGGCACAGACCAATGGGCAAAGAGCAGTTCACACCAGCGCTGTTGCATCACCCAGGGAGCAGGATTGAGCGGCCAAGGGCGGTGTTGGGTTGCATTTAAAAAGGCCAGACTCATCGCAAATCTCCCTCAAATTCCTGTGGCACAAAATGCATCAGTGCCACAGTCACCCTCTGACCCGGTTCCAGATCTGGTCGCCAATGGGGCCAGCGCCGTCCCTGGTAGAGAGCAGCGTCACCGGAGGCCAACATAATACCCACGACGCCTTCGGGTTTTTCCAAGCAAAGCGGCCAGTTTTCAAGCGATTCGGGCTGGGGATCGATCATCATCGAAATATTCCAGACACATTGGGGCCGGTCGGTGTGACGCGCCACGCCGGGTCCTTGGTAATAAGAGGCAAAGCTATACGAAGGTTTGATCGCCTCAGGCACCAAGGTCTGAATAAAAGGCAAAAGCTGGTGATGTACAAAGCGCAGCGCCAAATCGTTGTGCAACCACTGCCGAAAGGAGACATCAATATTCTGGGTGACAAGGTAATTGGCAGCTTCAAGTCTGCGGTAATAATCCCGAAAAGCGGCCACCTGGAGCGGATTGAGCAGGTGCTTGAGAATAACATAATCCTGTTGCCGCAGCGCCGATTGGGCCGATTGGCAAATGCCCTGACTCAATTCAGCTTGTAACTGCGCGTCAGCAGGAATGACAACCTGGGCCAGCGCCAATTGGTGAAAGAGCACTTCGGGAATATCTGGGGGAATCACCCCCTGCTCAAGCAATCTTTCAAGCCAGGGCAAAGCGGCCTGCGAAGGGCAATAAGGAAAGACCAATTGGTAAAAAGGCTCCTTGACCCAGAGCAGACGCTGGGAAAAGTCAAACCACTGGGTAAAAGGCAGGGTGGGGTGTTCTTTTTCCAGGGGTCGCCATTCCAACTCTGGATTGGGTTTAAATTGCTGCAATAAAAGCCGGTTAAACGGCGGCAGGGTTTTTAAAAAGTTTTCAGGCAAAAGATCGGGCCAAGTCAAATCCAGCGGACAAAGCAGACGCACATGCCGGGGGCAGGTCTCTTCGTTGACCAAAATGCCCTGAGCCAAAAGATAATCTGCCAGTTCCTCTGGCAGTTTTTCCATCTGCAGGGTCCAGTCGTTTTCGGGATGCAGCAGGGCCTCACTCAGCCAGGCAAAGAGCAAAGGCAATTGCTGTGGGTCTATGCTGTTGTGGCGCAGCAAACCAGGATGAACCTGGCTTTCCAGACTCAGATGGGCTTTGAGGGTGGGATTGAGTTGCAACATCCTTTTAGTATGGCATGGGCCAATCGGACGCAACAAGCGCCCACCTGCGAGAAAGGCCAGAGAATGTTATGATCTTAATCAGCTTTTGAATTTTGTCTGCGAGAGGCCGCAAAAACATATGCTACGCTCCTGCTTTTATTGGGTTCTGATAGCGCTCCTTCTCCTCACTCCAACGTCTGCGTTCAGCCAGTCATCGGTGCGCGAACACAGCCCCACGATCTCCTCTGGCAGTGAAGACACCCTGGGTATGATCTCACTGCCAAGCAAACACAATGTGCAGGTCACGAGCGAGCGTTTAGAGCGTTTGATTCGCGAAAAAGGCCTGTCTTTTTTTGGCAAAATTGACCACCGCGCCAATGCGGAAAGGGCCAAACTCTCTCTGCGTCCGACCATCCTGATTCTCTTTGGCAATACCCACACGGGCACCCTCTTGATGCACCAGAATCAGACCATCGGCCTGGATCTGCCTTTAAAGTATTTGGTTTGGCAAACCTCTGACAAGGAGGTGTATATCACCTGGAATAACCCCTATTATTTGGCTCGCCGCCACGGTTTGCCCGCCGATCTGGAATTGCTGGCCAAAACCAGTCAATTGCTCACAGCCTTGGCCCAACAGGCGGGAAGTTAATTTTTCAAACAAATTGCAGCTCAAATTGCGACTCAAATTGCCGCTGATTGGCAGACCCTGGTATCCTGCGATCAGACTTGAGTACCAAAGGAAAATGGCATGTTGTTCAAACAGACCCTGGTTTCGTTATTCATGGCCGCTTCGCTGAGCGACGCGCAAGAGGCGATGCAAGCAAGTGACTATAAACGGGCGGTGACGCTCTACCGGGAATATATCAGCCAAAACGGCAATCAGGAATATGAAGCCCGTTATGGTCTGGCGCGGGCCCTGGCCTTTGCGGGGGACTACGAAGAGGCCTTAAAAATCTACACGGCCATTCTCACAGATTTTCCGGGAGATCCCGACAGTTTGCTCGGACGCGGGCGCGTTTATGGCTGGCTGAAACGCTTCGATTTGGCTGCTGCCGACCTGCTGCTCTTGCTCGAAAAAAAGCCCGATTACAGCGAAGCCTGGAGCGCTTTGGCGGATACCTACCGCTGGGATCGCCAATTCGACAAAGGCGAGCAACACGTGCTGGCCTGGCGTAAACAATTCCCCCAAGCCCCAGAAGCGGCGCTGGCCCAAGCGGTCTTGTACCGGGATTTTCGCCGCTTTGCCCAGGCCCGCAGCGCCGTAGCCGAGGCCCAAAAATTGGGGGCCTCCAAAAGTGAAACCGACACCCTCTTAAGCCAGATTCAACGCATGCCGGGGGCCTTGCCCTGGGAGTTGCAGGGTTTTTACGAATTGCAGGCTTTTGCGCCCAGCCGCGCCCCTTGGCACAGCTTGACTCTCGGCGTTAAACACGAGTTTCCCCAGGGTTCTCTGGCCCTGCAGAGCCTGACCGTCAACCGCTTTGAACGCTTCGATCAGGCCTTTGTGCTCGACGGCTATCTCGGTCTCTGGCCACGGGCAGCAGGCAATTTGCGCCTGCAGGCTTCGGTCAATGCCGACGTACTGCCCCGGCTCGATGCCCTTGGCGAGGTCTTTCAAGAATTCGGGGATATCTGGGAGGGCTCACTCGGCTACCGCTATATGGGTTTTACGACCGGGCCTGTAAATTTCTTTCAGGCCGGGATAGGCACCTATCTCGGCAATTGGTATCTGCGTTTGCAGCCCCAGCTCTTTCTCTCTGGTGAAGGCCCTGGCATTCAAGCGGCGCTCTGGGCCCGCTATTTTTTCGACTCGGCAGATAATTTTGCCGAAGTGCGGGTCGGCGCGGGTCGACAGGTGATGCTGGTGGGCAGCAATGCGCAGCTGCAGGGCCAAAATATTTTCTTTGGCCTCTTAAATGGCCAGTATTTTATCACCCCCCAGTGGGGGCTGCTGGGCACGATCAATTATAATTATTTTGATCAGTTCCCCAGCATGTTTGGGTTTACAGTCGGCAGTAAATTTCGCTGGTAAAGGAAAACACCATGAAAAAATTAAAAAAACAGTTTCTCTTGCTCGGTAGCTTCGCCTTGCTGGCAGCCACTTTGGCCCAGCCCCTGCGGGCCGAAGAGCCGATGGCCTGGAGCTGCACCTGGAAAGGTACCTGGGGCGAAAAAGGCAATCCCAAAACCGATCCAATGCTGATGGCTGGGTTTCTGCACGCCGGAGACGGCGGACTGATCTTGAGTGCCAATAGCAAAGATAGCTTTGGCCCCTCCCGCATTCGTGGGGGCTGTGGCGAGGGCAATTGCTGGGTAGAACAGAAATACACCACCGGCAATATCAAAGGGCAATCCTATTATTTTGCCTTAAAAGAAAAGCAAGGCCCCTTTCAAAACGGCAGCAAAACCTTCGGTTATACCGGCACCTGGGGCAATAAAGAAGACGCCAAAACCCACCATGGCACGATTCAAATGACGGCGACCTGTAAACCCTTTGATCTCGGTGAGAACGAAGCTGGTTATGCCGAAATGGAAAAAGCCCTGGGCTGGAACAGCGAAACCTATTAAGCATTAACCGAAATTTAACCTTAATTAATCCGCTTTTTAACCATTAACCCTACCTTAACAAGAACGATCTCACCTTAACCTCAGGATAAGAAAGTTAACCAAATAATTGGATAATTTTAATCTTCCCTGAATCAAAGTGAGGTTATGCCCATGCCCCTGCAATTGCAAACATTGAAAGCCATACAGACTCTGGATTTGGACCGCAACCGCAGCCTCTCTGCCCAGGAACTCAAAGCCGTAGACAGCAATAGCGATGGCAAAATCTCCGCCGACGAAGGCAAAAAAGTCGGATTTGACAGCCAAGATCTGCTCTTTTTGAACAAACGCCTGCAAGAGGGCCTCCTGCCCAAAGCCAGTGCCGTGATTTTTTCTCAGAACGAAATGCGGGCCCATGGCATCGCCAGCGAACTCAACGCCCGCTTTGCCGAACTCGACAGAGACAGCAATGGCCTGATCTCCAGCGCTGAAAGTGCCAAAGCGATTGGCAACCCCGCATTTAAAGGTGAAACCGCCGCCTCTGTGACCACCTTGTATAAATTGGTCAGCGATTTCCAGGGTTTTTCAGACGATACCAATGTTTTGCCCAAATTGCCCCAACACGCCTGGCTGGACAAATTCCCCCTGCAAAATTACGACGAACGGGGCCTGAGCCGCAGAGATCTCGATGCCTTTGTCGAAACCGCCCGCAAAAGTCCCAATGATGCCCGTGTGAGTGAGGTCTTTGGCCGTTTTTCGATGTCGAGTTATCCTGCGGCGGGCATGAAACGCGAACTCTTCCCCAAAGGGATTGAGAGCATTCGCCCCGACCATATCGAACAGGGTGAAATTGGCGACTGTTATTTCTTGGCGGCTGTGGCCTCACAGGCCAATACCCCCCAGGGCAAAAAACAGATCATGAATATGATCAAAGACAATGGCAATGGCACCTATACCGTGAACTTCCCCGGTAAACAGCCGATCACCTTCCATGCCCCCACCGAGATGGAACTCTCGCTCTACTCCAATGCTGGTCAAGATGGCATGTGGCTGAGTGTGCTCGAAAAAGCCTATGCGGAAGTGACCAATCGCGACACCTTAATTCCCCTGATGCAACGCAGCAATCCCTACGATAAAATTGGCAATGGTGCCTTCTTAAGCGCTGGTGTGGGTGCCGTCAGCGGCAAATCGACAGATACCGACGTGCTTTTGATTACCTCTCTCGACAGCCTGCGCAGCAAACTCAAAACCGCCATGGCCAGCCAACGGGTTGTGACTGCAGGTATCAACAAAAGCCTCAACCCCTGGAACGAAGGCCGCACCGCCAATGGCCTGCCCATGGCCCACGCCTACAGCGTGTTGGACTATAACGCCAAAACGGATGAAATCACGATTCGCAACCCCTGGGGCCATACCGAAGTCAACAATGCCCAAGGCAGCACCCGCGATGGCAAAAACGACGGGACATTTAAAATGCCCCTGAGTGAATTTAAAGCAACCTATTCGATGATCACCTACCAGGCTCGCTAAGGGGCATTGCCCCCAGGCTAAACTGAGCCACTGAATTTAACTTTCAATCCCCGCTTCGGCGGGGTTTTTCTTTTGGCTGCCTGGCAACCGCTTTAAGGGGCCTTAAGCGAGTTGGGCTTTGATCAGGGCCGTTTGCAGGGCAGATTCGCCTCCGAGCAGACGAATCTGCTCTTGCACCGCTTTGAGGTCAACAGCCTGGGCCTTGATTTTGTCTTTTTCAAAGAGCTGCATCTGCAATTGCTGAACCTGCTCACCTTCGAGGTAGAGGCTCATCTCTTCGTTAAAGAGCACCTGCCGTTTGCTGCCATCGGGCATGTCTTCTTGAAAGGGCGAGCGCAGGGAGCGCGGCAAGAGATTGGCCGAGCCAACTACCGCCCGCATGCCATCGGAGCTGAGGGCCTTGGTATGCACGGTGTGGGCGTATTTACCCGGATCGCCGGTATAGAGCCAGGCATTGACCTGGCCTTTGCCCAGCTTTTGCTGGGTCTCCATCAAATCGCGGATCTGCGCCAGGTTGATAATATCAAAGAGTTCTTCATCACTGCGTTTGGGCACGATCATGTCAATCGTCACCCCCCTTGCCAGGGCCCGTTTGAGCGCCGCTTGCACAGGGGGATAAAAATAATAGGCCTGCTCAATCGAAATGCTGCCCGTGGCGTTTTCGATCGCGTGTAAATAGGCCGCTTCGATCTCGGTTTTGGTTTCGTCGGTGGTGGCCACAGCCACCCCTGTGGGTTGCAGCTTGTGCTGCCGGGCATAGTGGTCGCGGTGTTTGCCCAGCTCTTGAACTGACTTGGTATTCCAATCGCTGCGGTCTTGCCCCGTAAAATCTTTCCAATTCTCGACAAAAGCCCCCTGCATCTCGCGCACAGCCGGGCCATTCACCTTGAGCATGATATCGTGATAGCTGTCTTGCTGCAAAAAGTGATTGCCCATATTGATCCCGCCGGTATACGCGGTTTTGCCGTCGATCACCAGCAATTTGCGGTGATCGGCTTTGGCCACGCCCCTTTCGAGCGAGCCCCATTCGAGATGGGTTTTGAGCTGTTGGGTATACGCCGCTTTGGCTTTATCGGGCAACTTAAGCGCGGCGATCTCCGCTTCGAGGGCCTTGACCGTGGCCTCAAATTGGCGAATCGTGGGCAGCGCCCCTTCGTGGTTGAGCTTGTTGTTGTTAAACAGCACGCGCACGGGAATGCCTTTGGGCGCGATCGCATCCCGCACCAATTGGCCTTTTTCTTCTTTGAGGCCCGCCGCTTTCAGGGCCAGGGCCCGCATCAACACCTGGGTTTTGTCGCCGGCATACATCAGAAAGGTCTCTTGTTCGATGCTCTCACGGGCCCCGGCAATCGCTTTGAGCATTTCGGCATTGTAATTGGGCCCATCAATCAGCGACTCAACCACGTTCTGGCTCAAAGGGGGCGTATAAGGGGGTACTGGGCGGCTGGCCGTGCGCACTTCGAGCTTGAGGCCCGATTGGGTGTCGAGGGCCACGTCAATCTGGTCGGAGACAATATCATAGCGGCGGCCTTGGATCTGGGCATCTTCGATCCGCCAATGATTGCGGCTCTGGGCCTGGACCTTGCCCTTGGCGTCAATCGCCACATCGCTGTCGATCTGGGCCTCCAAACGGGCTGAGGTCACCCGTTTGCCCAGGTTCTCACCACCAAAGCTGATCTGCTGGGTGTCTTGGCTGTCGAGATCGAGGCTGATGCGGCCCTGGGCTGAGATTTCGCTGCTTTTGTCTTTGAAGACCTTGCCCGCGATCTCCAATTGCGCGGTGTCGGCTTTGCCTTGATTCGCGGCTTTGGGGCCATTGGCATCGGAGCTGCCAGAGAAATGCAGACTGTCGAAAGTCACCTGCAAATTGCCACTGCTATCAATGTTAAATTTCCCGGCCTGAGCCGTATTGAGGCCATCGATCCGCAATTGCTGGCCTTTGCCCAGGGGCACCTTGATACTCTCCAATTCGGGGGTCAGGAAGAGCTTGTCGCCATCGCGGCGGGTGTTGAGCTTGAGTGAGACGATATCCTGCTGGCCGTTGATCTTGTCTTTGAGCATGC
Organism: Candidatus Sericytochromatia bacterium; assembly: GCA_018780035.1. GTDB lineage: Bacteria > Cyanobacteriota > Sericytochromatia > UBA7694 > UBA7694. Next base: position 2,305 of record JADMKE010000011.1, on the reverse strand, counting down.
TCTGCAGGGCATTGCGCACGCGGCTGAGCACCGAACTGTTGGGGGTCCAGTTTTCGTTGACCTGCAAATAGAGCTGGCCCTGGGGATTGGTGCGAATCTGCAGCTCCAGATCGTCTTCGATAAACCAAAAGACATCGGCTTTGAGTGAAAGTATATAGCTGCTGCTTTTGGCATCAAAGCGCATACCTGTGATGCTGGCATCGCCTTTTTTGAGCCCCACCAGCCCCTGCAGCGCGCTGTTTAAGACCTCTTTTTCAATCTTCACCTGACCATCGAGGGTGCCGGTGATATCTTCGCGGCCTGTGCGGTTGAGGCCATTGCGATCGCTTACCGAGAGGCTGAGTTCGGTGCTGGCCTGAACCGGACTTAAGTTCAGCTTGGCCTGGGCCCGTCCGCTGGGGGAAGCGTTTGTCAGGGCCGAGTGGTCTGGGCTGGCTTGCGGGGGTTGGGGAGCTTTGCAGACAGGGGCTTCAACTTCAACGGGTTTGCAGACCTGCGCTTCGGGTTTTAAAGGCAAGGCAAAAGGAAAAGCGGGGGCACTTGAAGATGAGGATCTGGAAAGCTCTGGGGAAAAACCATCAACCATAATAAAACTGTCCTTTCGGGAAAAGGCCTGCAGGGCTGAAATAAGGGGCTTGCAGCATTTATCTTTGCCAAAAGAGACAAACTTGTCTTTTAGTCTGTTTTTAATCGGAATTTTAACATCCATCATTCCCACATGGGCTTGCCCTCTCTCTTTCCCAGATGATGGAGAATGCGCTTACAATAAAAAGAGACCCCTCTCCAAAAAGGTGGAAGCCTGCCCGTGTTTAAAACCAATATCATCTTCTTGTTCTTTTGGCTCCTGGCTTGGCCCGTCTGGGCTGAGCTAAAAACCTTTACAGTCAAAGCCCAGGCCTTTATTGGCGACAACCAAACCAAAAACGAGGCCCGCCAGCTGGCCACCCTCGAAGCCAAACGCCAGGCCCTCGAACAGGCGGGCACCTATGTCGAATCGCTGACTTTGGTCAAAAATTCGGTCTTGAGCAAAGACGAAATTTTGGCCTTTACCGGTGGGGTGAGCAAAACCGAATTGCTGAGCGAAAAAGCGATTACCCATGACCAAAGCTTTGGGATTGAAATCGTCGCCAAGATCACGGTGGACACCGCTCTGGTGGAGAGCCGGATCAAACACTTTGCCTCCCACCGCGAGGCGCTCGAAAAAGAAAAAGCCCTGATTGCCCGCAACAAGGCCTTGGAGCAGGAGATCCGGGTTTATCAGGCGCAATTAAAAAAGCTCAAAGATCTCAACCAAGTGCAGCAATTGCGCGCCAGCACTGGGCAAAAGCTCGAAAACAAATACAATGCCACCGACTGGTTTCGCAAGGGCTACGAAGCCTATCTGCTTAAAGCCTATGACTCCGCTTTGGGGCATTACAACCAGGCCCTCAAGCTCGACCCCGCTTATGCAGCGGCCTATTTAAACCGGGGGGTGGTCTATTATGAGCGCCAGCAATACCCCCAGGCCTTGGCCGACTACACCCAGGCGATCAAGTATGACCCAAAGCTGCTCCAGGCCTATAACAATCGCGGGGTAGTCTACAAACAGCTCAAACAGCACGACAAGGCCCTGGCCGATTACGCTTTGGCCCTCAAACTCAACCCCAAATACGCCAAAACCTACAATAACCGCGGCACTGTTTACAGTGAACTCAAGCAATACGACAAGGCCCTGGCTGATTATAACCAGGCCCTCAAACTCGACCCACAATTTGCCTATGCCTACAATAACCGGGGCAATATCTACTCTCAGCGCCAGGCGCACACCCAAGCGCTCAGCGACTACAGCCAAGCAATTGACCTCTTGCCCAGCTACGCCCAGGCCTTTAGCAGCCGAGGCGCGGTCTACCTCGATCTGCAGCAATACCCACAGGCCCTGGCCGACCTGAATCAGGCCCTGAAGCTTTTCCCCCATTCAGCTGTGGCTTATAACCAGCGGGGAAGGGTGTATCAGGCGCTGCAACAGCCCGAGAAAGCCCTGGCTGATTGGCGCAAGGCCTGTGCGTTGGGGCTGGGCTCGACCTGTGAGTGGTTGAAGCAGGTGGGGAAGTAAATACATTTTCTTTAGAATCCCACAGAGAAAATCAACCACAAAATAGTTCTTAATCTTTAAAGAATCAAATTAAGCTCTCTATTTTAGAGCATATGGCCAATTATTTATAATTATTCTTTTTATTTCATTTTGTATAATTGAATTTAATTCCTTGGGGAAATACTGTAGTTTCGGAGATTTTTGCATGAGCAAATAGAAAGGGCGTATTCTGAA